>NZ_JAGSPD010000001.1 GCF_019203985.1 Winogradskyella luteola
ATGATGTCGAATTCGGCTTGGCGCCGAACAAAATTGCTACGTGTTCCTATCGTCACACTCTCGCCATTTTGCAAGTCGACATCATCGAAAGGGCTACACCAAATTGCTAAATCAACGGGAATCTTGGGAATATCAGCAATCCACGGCGCTCAAAGCCCTAGTGAACTCAACATATCATTGGCTAAACGCAATTTATTCATCTATCCTATATTTTTTTGGTATTCATATGTTCGCTTCGCTCGGGTGGCACGACCCACCTTGCCTTTGCTATTTTTATGTAACTTGCAGTTACAACAAATAACAAAGGCAGGGTCGTACTGCGCGTAGCCCTTTCGTTGGCCTTCATTTCCCAAAAACCCGAGTTAATTAATTATCCTATCTTACAGAAAACTAACATAATCTTCGATGATAAAGTTTTTTTAGAAAATGTTGACTGAAAACAAATTCTGTAAATACCTACTTTATGCTGTATAAGATTACTAAATGAAAACCAGAATTATGGCAAAAATAAGTAAAGTACATGTACATGAAATTCCAGAAAATGTTGCTGTAAGTGATAATAAGACCAATACAATAATAGTGATAACAGAAATTATTTTTCATCCATTGGATATAAAACTAGAAATGGAATATCAACTCTATTTATTTGTTTATGATATACATGGAAAAGAAGATATTCCAATTCTAATTTCTAATTGGGATGATAGCATAATGCACAGAATATCAAAAGAACATCGAATAGATGATTTTCTCAGTAAAGGAAATGTTCTAATAAAAGCCAATGATAATAAGAATAATAAATTAGTTATTGAGAAGGAAATGATATTGAAATTGGGTAAAGTGACAAAAAGCACTTCTATATACACTAGAAACTTCGAAGTTTTTGCAAAGCTTATTCCTGCTATAGATGGAGCTTCTTCCAGATCTAACGTTTTTGAATCGAAACTAATTAATTAGGTAGGATAAAATCTTTATTTTATATGAAAATCATTTAAAGAAAAGACATAATAGAATTTAAATTGGTACAAATCAAACGAAAGGCTAACAAAGAACTGAGTTAAAAAACAAGTCATTTTAAGCTAATTTTGAAACAAAGTTCTCATCATAGGGCAATCCGCTCTTTGCAATAGCAAAGGCCTGTTTTAACAGTTTATTTGCCACGGCCATTAATGCCAGTTTTTTTACTTTTTCCCTTTGCCACTAATCGTTCATAAATCTCTCTACATGCCTTATTGTGTTTACACGCCGATAAAGCACATAAAAACAATAAACTCCTTAATTTCTTATTCCCTACTTTACTTATCCTACTTCGCCCCCAAACACTGCTGCCCGATTCTCGTATGGTCGGTGTGATGCCAACATAACTGCACAGTTGCCTCGCCGTTTCAAACTTCTTGAACCCATCTGTAACAACTATTAAGAACAGAGCCGTTTTTTCGCCCATTCCCGGTATACTCTTCAGTAACGTCAACTGATGTTGCTGGTCTTGCTTTACAAGCTCCAGCAATCGAGATTCCAGTGCGGATACTTCCCATGTTTAAATGTTTTAAATTCCGCTTTAACGAACGGTGCACAAACTTTGATGGAACGCCCAAAACTTCTTCTGCCTTTAACTTGTTCTTTGTGGCTGTTCTATGTTTTAAATAACTGTCCAATAACCTGAAGAGCTGCAAACATTCTGCCTGTACATCGGTTAAGGCATTATACATTGGAACTTCATTCATTTGTCCATATTCACTGATGGCTTTAGCATCGCTTCTATCTGTTTTCACCTTGGCCAATTTCATTTGAACAAAACGCTTTACCGATAAAGGATTAACTACCGATACCAACACGCCGTTTTGATACAAATACTGAGCTAAACGATAGTGATAATAGCCTGTGGCTTCCATAACTACCAATGCACCTTTGGGTAAACTCTTTAGAAAACTTTTAAAACCCCGGTCATCATTTGTAAACTGATTATGACCTGTTAATGAACCATAGGCATCATAGACATTTTTACTAATGTCGATTCCATAAATTTCTTTATATTTATCCATAACAACTGAAATTTGGAAAGAACGCGTCTACTAACGTTTCAACAACTTGAAATCGAGATCTAGGTCTCAAAGAACTGATCGAAATCTTAGTAGGAAAAGAGAGGGGATTATCATTGTTGCCGAAGTCCAAAGCTTCACCGTGTATACTAATCTTATTTCTCTCTTTTGTTCTTTCTATTTATTAACTAAATGTAAGGAAAGACAAACTTAAGCCGTGTATAATTAATTGCTAGTTCACTGCCGACTTACGAAAATTCCGCTGGAATTTTCTATCTGTGATTTGTTTGCTAACTTTAGTGCTTAATCATGCAACGAAATCATACACAAAACCGTTGTGTGTAAGTTAAAACAACATAAACATTTATGAATAAAACCACATATTTTTTCCTTTTAGTCCTATTGCTCTCTAAAATTACTCATGCCCAACACGAGAACATCACCAAAAATTGGAAAACCATAAGTATAAATGACAGTATATTGGGTGAAGTAAACTATCACGTTTACAAGAATAATATTAATAAGAAAAAGCCATTAATAATTTATCTTCAAGGGTCTACAAATTATCCACTCTACTATGTAAAACCAAATGGAAGATATTCTAGTGGAATAACTCTGAATGCTGGTTCAATGAGCAATGATTATCACGTTGTTCTTATTAGTAAACCGAATACTCCATTTGTCGATAGTCTCGAAATTGCCCCTTCTGGAAGAATACAATATCCCTGGCGTGAAGGATATAGTGAAAAATATAGTCTTGATTGGCGAGCAAATTCCGCAGACAAGGTTATCAATGATGCTCTAAAAAAATTAAAGGTTGACACATCCACAATCATAGTTTGGGGACATTCTGAAGGTTCTCAAGTAGCACCTGCGGTCGCTTTAAAAAATAAAAATGTAACCCACGTTATATCAATGATGGGGAACTCACTTAATCATTTATATGATTTTATCCTTAATGAAAGAGTTTCTGCCTTAAAAGATGAAAAATCGAACGAAGAAGCTCAAAGAAATATTGATTCTCTGTATGTCGAATTTGAAAAAATATACAAAGACCCAAAATCCAAGACTAAAGAGTGGTTTGGAGAAAGCTATTATAAGTGGAGTAGTTTTACTTTAAACTCGCCAATAGACAATATGTTGAAATTGGACATTCCAATTCTTTACGTAGCAGGCGGAGAAGACCATCATAGTATCTTAAATATGGACTATGCAAAACTTGAATTTTTAAGAAAAGGAAAAAACAATTTGACCTATAAAGTATATCCAAACTGCGACCACTTTTTTATAGAGACCAAAACTGATGAATCAGGCAAAAAAGAATGGATTGACCATTTGAATGAAGTCAATGGTTTTGCTTTAAAATGGGTAACAGAAAATAAATAAAAGACCTACACACAACATTGGCTATAAGTAATTGCTGGTTTAGCCTACTTCTGAAAATCCGCGAGGATTTTCAGCTTGGTGTGTACTTGCAAAATTAAACGCTAAACCATGCAACTACTCATAGTCGACATCATCGAAAGGGCTACACCAAATTGCTAAATCAACGGGAATCTTGGGAATATCAGCAATATACGGCGCTCAAAGCCCTAGTGAACTCAACATATTATTGGCTAAACGCAATTTATTCATGTATCCTATGTTTTTTTTGGTATTCATCTGTTCGCTTCGCTCGGGTAGCACGACCCACCCTGCCTTTGTTATTTGTTGTAAGTAATGCAGAAATTGAGCTAATATTGAACTAAAAACACACTTCGTAATATTTTTATTTATGTATTTTGATACTATTATATTAACAGCCACCTACCAGATCAGTAATTACAGGATTAAAAGTGATGTTTATGTTTGCCATGTCGCTATTAACTGATTCTACAACCATAGTATAAGTGCCATACGTAAGCCCCTTATTTTGATCACTATCATCAACAACAAAATTTTCAATTGTATAGTTTGTTGAAACTATGGTATAGGTTTCACCATTCCATAGGAAAGTTGAATCAAAGTAATCATTGTTATAAGACCCATCAAAACTATAGGTTTGGGGGAAACTAGTATCAAAGCCTTCTATCTCTTGGTCATAAAAGTCTATGTTGAGTCTAAAATCAAAAATATCACCATTCTCTGAAGTAGCGTTAACGTTTAGAAAAAAATAACTAATAATATCCGAACAGTGCTTGTCAAGTAAAGCAGTATTCATTGAAAAAGAAATGCTTTGACCAGAATCCGAGTTTACTTCAACATTGACGTTATTAGTTAAATTAGGACTCTCATTACTATTGTCATCGTTGGAACAAGAAAAAGTTAAAAGCGTAATACATAAAATTAAAATTTGATTTTTCATTTTTTTATTTTTTTAGTTACTATAGAAGCATCGGATTTGTGGAAAATTGTCATCAAAAATTGCGTGAGAGCATGTTTTGACAAAGTTAAAATCCTAACAGATGGAAAAGAGCACTACTTACAACAAAGTACTGTGGTAAAAAACAAGCAAAAATGCATTAATTTTTTGTTAAAGCACTTCTATAAGAATCATCATATATTAATCCTGATTTTGCAATAGCAAAGGCCTGTTTTAATAACTTGTTACGTACTGCAGTTAATGCTGGTTTTTTACTCTTTCCTTTAGCTACAATTCGCCCATAGAGATCTCGGCAAGCCTTATTGTATTTACAGGCATTAAAACTGCACATAAACAATAAACTCCTCAGTTTTTGATTACCTGTTTTACTAATTCTTGGTCGTCCGTCTACACTACTCCCACTTTGTCTAATTACTGGGGTCAGGCCTGTGTAACTGCACAATTCACTTGCTCTCGTAAAGCGATCAAATCCACCTGTTGAAACCACTGACATAATCGCAGTTTTTGGCCCAATTCCTGAAATAGTTTTTAAGCGTGTTAACAGATCTTAGTATACCTCTTTAACCCCAAATTAAACTATTAGAAAATTTTTAAGTCTAAAAAAGAAAAATTAACCTATCAAATTATGATTAAATCAAATTTTAATATTTTTTTGTTAATTCTGACATCTGTATTAGTTTCTTGTAGTGATGATGAAAATTACGTTCCCATTGAAAATAGTATCATTAATATTCCTGAAGAACCATTCGATTATATCAATTTAAATTTGCCAAGTCATTTTACAAATGATGTGCCTGGGCAACCTTTACCCACATCTATCAACGGATTGGACAATACACCAAACGATAACCCTATAACCAATGAAGGTGCTACTTTAGGTCGAGTACTTTTTTACGATAAAAGTTTAAGTGCTAATGGAACTATTGCTTGTGCTTCGTGCCATAAACAAGATAAAGGTTTTTCAGACGATGCTATTTTAAGTGTTGGCTTTGATGGAGGGCTCACTGGTCGCCACTCAATGACCTTAATTAATTCAAGATTTTATCAAAGAGGAAGTTTCTTTTGGGATGAAAGAGCAGCTACTTTAGAAGAACAAGTACTTGAACCGTTTCAAGACCTGGTTGAAATGGGAATGACTTTGGAGCAAGTCGTAAGTGCAGTACAAGGACAAGATTTTTATCCTGGATTATTTGAAAATGCATTTGGTACCCAAGACATTAATAGTGATAGAATCTCAAGAGCATTATCTCAATTTGTTCGCAGTATCGTAAGCCATTCTAGCAAATACGATGAAGGAAGAGCTTTATCCAATTCACCAGGAGCAAATTTTCCAAACTTTACAGATGAAGAGAATTTAGGCAAAAATTTATTTTTTCAAACCATTCCAAATGGTGGTGGTGCTTGTTTTGGTTGTCATACTACAGAAGCATTTGTTAGCGCAAATCCAGGTCCGCAAAACAATGGACTTGATTTAGTAACAACGGATTTGGGTGCTGGCGCTGTTTTTACTAATCCTATTTTTGAGAGCCGTTTTAAAACTACAACCCTTAGAAACATTGAGCTTACAGCTCCTTATATGCACGATGGTAGATTTGCAACTTTAGAAGAGGTTGTGGAGCATTACAATAGTGGAATACAAGCTCATCCTACTCTGTCACCAGCATTAACAGATGACAATGGAAATCCCATTCAACTAAATTTTACAGATTCTGAAAAAGCCGCATTAGTAGCATTCCTAAAGACATTGACGGACAACAGCGTAAGTTCAGAAGAAAAATGGAGTGACCCATTTGAATAAAAAAAACTGGCTACAAAAATGGCTATAAGTAATTGCTTGGTCTCGCCTAGTCTTCGACAGGCTCAGACCATCGCTTCTGAAAATCCTCACGGATTTCCAGCTTGGCGCGTACTTGCAAAATTAAACGCTAAACCACGCAACTACTCATAGTCGACATCATCGAAAGGGCTACACCAAATTGCTAAATCAACGGGGATCTTTGGAATATAAGCAATCCACGACGCTCAAAGCCCTAGTGAACTCAACATATCATTGGCTAAACGCAATTTATTCATGTATCCTATATTTTTTTGGTATTCATATGTTCGCTTCGCTCGGGTGGCACGACCCACCTTGCCTTTGCTATTTTTATGTAACTTGCAGTTACAACAAATAACAAAGGCAGGGTCGTACTGCGCGTAGCCCTTTCGTTGTAAAACATTTTCAAGAATATTCATATTTCTACTTGTCATAAATAAAACAAAACTTTTTTAATTAATAATATTTTAATTAAAATATGATGTAAATCATATACGATATATTATATTTACAATTATGTTGAAGAAAATAATTTTTAAAGATGAGGTCAAAAAAATACTCTTAGAGTATATCCTGACAGGTAGTATAAAACCAGGTGAACGCATTTCACTTCCTGCAATGGCTAAAGAACTAGAGTTAAGTGTAACACCAATTCGTGAGGCTTTAACCCAATTATCTGAAACAGGCATTGTAGTTTACATCGCAAATAGAGGTTTTTTTGTTATGGAATTGTCATTAAAAGAAGCCGAAGACATTTACGCTCTGATGGCAGTATTAGAAGGCAATGCTGTCAGAAACTCACATTATAACACGGAACAAATACAAGAATTAAGAACCATTAATTCCGCTTTCATTAACGCTAAGAATGCTATAGAAATGCTGGACTACGATCGGTTATTTCATCAAAAACTTATTGAAACATACACTAACGCAACTGCCTCTAAAATTATTGAGAACCTAAGAGTAAGAATTAGCCTGTATGACTATGCCTTTTGGAACGAAGAACAAAAAATGACTTCTATAGCTATGCATGAAAGGATTATTCTTCTTTTAGTATCAAATGACATAACATCCGCAGTAAATTTAGTGGAAGATAATTGGATACAAGGTGCACAATATATAATAGATAAGTATGAAAAAAATCAATCAAAATAATCACACTTACATTTCGGTCAATCCATCCATTTGTAACAAAAATAAATTTATAACATGAAAAAAATACTGTATTTCACAACTTGCTTCTTTTTATTTTTTAGCTGCAAAAAAGATGAAAAGCAAACACTTTCGCCCGAAGCTATTCAAATTAAAAACACCCTACTAAAACAAAAGCAACTATTTGATGCACCTGGTATAGCGTTTGGGATAATTACAAACGATACTATTGTGTATGCTGACGCACATGGTATTAAAAGTCGAGACACAAAAGAGCCCTTGACTACCAGCTCTTTATTTCATATGGCATCTGTTTCTAAGCCTTTTGTAGCGACAGCAATTGTTCAATTAGCGGAACGAGGAAAAATTGATTTAGATGAAAAGCTAATCCATTATCTTCCATATTACACTATGGCAGATGAGCGCTATAAAGATATTACCATTAAACATATGCTCACACATACTTCTGGGATACCAAATATAGATGACTATGGATGGGACAAACCCGAATACGATGATGGTGCTGTGGAACGTTATGCTAGAAGTCAAAAAAACATTAAACTAGATTTTACGCCTGGTAAAAAATATAGTTACAGCAACCCTGCATTTGATATTCTGTGTGATGTAATTGCAAAGACTTCTGGAATGACTTTTGAAAACTATATGAAAAAAAATATTTTTGAACCTATCGGTATGAAGAACAGTACCTTCTTTAAACCAGATGTACCAAAAGACTTAGAAACACAGCCACATGTCTTAGGGGATAGCTTACAATTAGTGGTTAGCAAAATCTATCCTTATAATAGAAGACACGCTGGAAGTTCGACACTGCATTCTAATGTTGAAGATATGCTATTGTGGGCAAATGTTTATTTAAATAAAGGGAGCATCAATGGTAAGCAAATTTTCAACGAAGCGTCCTATGAATTATTAACAAGTTTTCATTTTCCAGAAGGAGAAAAACAAGTATGTTTGAGTTGGTTTTTTGGAAAACTAAATGATTCACCATTATATTATCATTCTGGAAGAGACACAGGATATTCTACCTTCTTTAGTTTTATGCCTGAACAAAAATCAGCAGTTATAATGATGACAAATACTGACAAGTTTTGGACTATGAATAATGCGGCGAGCATTCTAAAAAACTCTGTTTTCAACGATACGCTAAGATCAAAAGCCCCTATTCACTTTAAACTCAAAGACTACATACTTAAAGACGGAATTGAAAAAGTGAAAGAAATCTATTATGCTGAACAGCAAAAAAAACCTCAAGACTATTATGTCAATGCGAAGTATTTAGATAATTTGGGTTATTGGTTGATTGATAGGAAACACCCAAAAGAAGCCTTAGATGTATTTTTATATCTTGTAGAAGTAGAACCTGATTACGCTGGGTGGGTTTCGAGTGTGGCTGATGCTTACAAAGAACTGGATAGTATTAATATGGCCATAAAATGGCATAAAAAAGCACTTAAAATGGAACCAAGCTATGAGTACGCAAAAGAAGAGATAGAAAGGCTTTCAAAAAAAACGATTGAATAAATGGTTTTATGAATTGAAAAATTTACAAAACGTTTTACAACACTGTATATAAAAAATTGCTAGTGTTGTGCTAAATCAAAAGGTCGTTGCACGTTTGCTAAGTCTGATTTTTCTTCGGAAAATCTTCGTACGCAAACACGCAACTAACCATACACAAAACCATGATGTCGAATTCGGCTTGGCGCCGAACAAAATTGCTACGTGTTACTATCGTCACACTCTCGCCATTTTGCGAGTCGACATCATCGAAAGGGCTACACCAAATTGCTAAATCAACGGGGATCTTGGGAATGTCAGCAACCCACGGCGCTCAAAGCCCTAGTGAACTCAACATATCATTGGCTAAACGCAATTTATTCATCTATCCTATATTTTTTGGTATTCATCTGTTCGCTTCGCTCGGGTGGCACGACCCACCTTGCCTTTGCAATTTTTATGTAACTTGCAGTTACAACAAATCACAAAGGCAGGGTCGTACTGCGTGTAGCCCTTTCGTTAGGCATAATTTAAAGTAAAATGGAAAACCGAATTACATCACTTGAAAGAAAATCAAAGGTTCAAACAGTTATAATATTAGCATTGGCAATTGCTTTAATTTGGCTGTATGTTAATCAAATAGGTAAAACTAATCATGGCATTTTGCATGCTAAAGGAATTGTTATCCAAGACGCTAATGGGAATCCGAGAATTGCAATGGGATTTCCAATAGGCAATGAATACAGACAAAGAAAAGACACCTTGAATGGGCTCGTATTTATGGACGAAAATGGCATGGATAGAATTCATCTAGGACAGCACGGTGAATTATTTTTAGGAGGTAAATATCACGAAAGATTAAATGATGGATGGTCTTTATTTTTTAACGATAGTAAAGGAGAAGAACGCTCAGGCTATGGATTCAGTGACGATGATAATAGTGTTGGTTTAGGAATGGACTACGGAGGAAAGTTTGGTGGAGAAGCCATTTATCTATATGCTGCACCAAAAATTGCATTTATGACCATCAATGCTGACTTGCAAAAAAACAAAGGAATAAGAGACAGAATAGTATTGTGGCATGAGACTGATAAAGATTTGAGTTTAGCAAAAATAAGTGACTCCAAAAAAGATGGGAGAATTGTTTTCAAAGCTGAAAAGGGTAGAAATCCTAAAATTGAATTAATTGATAGCTTAAGTAATAAAAAAACTATGCCTAACAATAGCTATAAGTAATTGCTCGTTCTCGCCTAGTCTTCGACAGGCTCAGACCATCGCTTCTGAAAATCCTATAGGATTTTCAGTATGGTGCGTACTTGCAAAGTTAACCGCTAAACCACGCAACTACTCATAGCCGAGACCATTACCTGCAAACTCAAAAAAAGATTCTAAATTTAATAAAAATGCTAAATTAAAGACTAATGAAATTCAATGACAAAATTCTTCAATTACGTAATGAGCGAAAAATATCGCAAGAGGAATTATCAGAAGCTTCAGGGATTTCGATTAGAACTATACAGCGTATAGAAAAAGATGAGGTAAATCCAAGACCTTATACCGCAAGAAAACTGTTAGAAGCATTGAACATCTCTTTAGAAGATTTTAATGCTGAATCCCAAAATGATTCAAACTTCAATATAGAAGAGAATACAAAATTAAATAGATTTATAATCTCAAATTTTTTGGTCTTTTTATTTCCAATTATCTTTTTGATACCCGTAATTTTCATCTGGAAAAAAGGAAAATGGTCAAACTCATCAAATATAATCTGTAAAAAAATATTAAGTTTTCAAGTTGTTTGGATTATAATAAGTGTTTCCATAACCTTATTAACCCCTTTCTTTATTAAGTTATTTGGTGGTCAAAATGTAGTTGGACAATTATTTCCAACACCAATATTAGTATATATCGCTTTAAGCTTTGTTGATGTTTTTATAGTTTTAAGAATTGCCAAAAGTCTAAAGGTTTCGTCTTCAAAATGGACATCAATTATCCCAAATTTATTCTAAAAGTAGGTCTGGCATAGAAACGTCGTGTGAATGACAATGTAAATTTTTCATTTTCTTATTGATACTATATTAGGTTTGTAATCAAAACTTAATAGAAATGAAAAAAAGAATAATTTATACGATACTATTCATAATAATGACATCATTCATATCGGTCATTATAACACTTATCATTATAGATACATCAGACACACCATCAACTTACGATACGGTTGAATTAAAATCAAAAGTCCTTCAAGAAACAAGAGAATTAATTATAAAAAAACCAGAAAATTACAAAAAGGACGCAAAATATCCAGTTGTGTATGTAGTTGGTGGAAACTCTCTAACGTATACCATCGCCAATGACACAGATTTACTTTCTCGTGTCGGAAATATTCCTGAAGTTATCGTTGTAGGAATAACAGGCATTAACCAAAAAACAAGACAGCGGGATTTAACACCACCATTCTTAAAACAAGATTTAGATGATACTAATTCCTCACTTGGTGAAGCAGATAACTTTCTAAAATATATTAAAAGTGAAGTGATACCATTAGTTGAGGAGAATTACAATACAAATAATCAAAGAACTATTATAGGGCACTCACGAGAAGGACTATTAGTATTTTATTCGCTAATATTTAAACCTGACCTTTTTGATACACGAATAGCATTGAGTCCTGCGCTTTGGAGAGAAGATAATAAGTTCGTTAAGCATTTTGAGATATTTTTAAATGAGAATCCAAATTTAAGTTCCAACCTTTTTATGAGTATGGGAGAAGATGAAGTTGATAAAATGAAAATTGCTTTTGATCTGATGGTCGATGTATTAAAACATAAAGATCTTCCAAATTTTAATTCAAAATCATTCTATATGCCAAATGCAACACATCAAACCAATCATTATTTAACCGCTTGTATTGGTATTGATTATTTTTTTAACCAAAACAAAAAACAGTAAGATGAGACCTCACTTAATTGTAATAAGAATAAGTATAGCTATATTATTTACTTCACAATTATCTTTTCCCCAAGAGAAGTTGAAAAGATACCTGTTAACTTCAGAAGAGAGAACAATAACTTCAGAAAATAACAAAACACTTAACGTTGAGTCTGGGTTGTTTTATGTTCCTGAAAATAGAGAAATTGACAATGGAAGGACAATTGCAATAGCTTATTATCGTATAAAATCGAAATCAGAAAATCCTGCAATTCCAATATTTCTATTAGCAGGTGGTCCAGGTGGCTCTTATATAAATTCATTACACAAAGAAGAATTATTTAATGAAGCAAACTTCTATAGTAATTTTGGCGATGTGATCATTTTTGATCAAAGAGGTGCTGGAAACTCTATTCCAAGTTTAGATTGCAAAGGAAGCGAACTCATTCCTCTTACAGAAACGCTATCAAAAAAAAATATTCAAAAAGCATTAAGAAGATTAGCAACCGACTGTAAGGATTTTTGGAAAGATAAAGGCGTTGACATTTCGGCCTATAACACAGATGAGAGTGCAGCAGACATCAATGATTTGAGAAAAGCTTTTAACTATGAAAAAATTATGATTATTGGTGGTAGTTATGGATCCCATTTAGGATTACATACTATTAGAAAATTTCCAAATACCATAGTGCGCGCACTTTTTCACGGTATCGAAGGTCCAGACCATACTTGGGATGTACCTTCGGACAATCTGAATGTTTTGAAACGAATTTCTAAAAGAGTTGAAAACAGCGAATATTTTATGGGAAAAATTCCAAATAATGGTCTTATAAATACTTTAAAGCAAATTATAAGTGAAGTAGAAAAAAAACCAAAAAAAGTGCTTTTGAAAAAGGATAATAAAACAATTGAGGTTATCGTTGATAAAATGGCTGTTCAAGCAGTAGCTATGTACAACGCTGGAAAAAGAAATAGTCCATTAGATTGGCCAAATCTAATTTTAGACATGTACAACGGAGATTTTACTATCCCAGCACAAGCGGCTGTGAGCATGCATAGTATATCAGCACCAAATGCCATGAGCAATGCTATGGATTTCGCTTCTGGAGTAAGTATAAACCGTAGATTTAAAATTGAAAACGATATTGCATCACAAATTTTAGGTGACATTAATTATGGTTACACCATGCGCGAGGGCATTTGGAATGAAAAAGATTTGGGAAGCTCTTTTAGGGAAAATGTGACAACGGACATTCCAATTTTATTGGTGCACGGAACTTGGGATACTTCAACAGCTATAGAAAATGCTTATGATGTTTTGTCGACTTTAAAGAATGGGCATTTAATTGAAGTCATGGAAGGTACCCATAATGCTTTATACGAATTATATGAGCATAATGAATCCTTTCCAAACATGATAGTGAATTTTATTAATGGCAACAAATATAATTTCCCTGACACTTTAGAACTCCCGAAAATTGAATTTCCTGAAAAAGCCACTAAAGAACAAGAAGATTTATGGGATGCTTGTATTGTTGGAGATTTTGAAAAAGCTAAAAAATCGATAATTAAAGGTGCAGATGTAAATGCTTTGGATACTCGTAAAAGCAAATCTGGTCGTCGACCTTTAAACTGGGCTTCATATTATGGACACTCTAAAATCGTAAAACTACTATTGGATAATCGAGCAGCTATTGATGCACAAAACAAATCAGGTTTTACAGCTATTCACCACGCAGTAGAAAACAATCAAAAAGACATAGTTATCCAGCTAATTAGAGCAAAAGCAAATATTTCAATAGCTAATAAAAATGGTAAGAAACCAAAAGATACAGCTTTGATGAAAAAGTATAGTGCAATAGTATCGCTCTTAAAATGAAAGTTTTAATTCTAAAAAAAGAATGACTACCATTGATTAAAACAACGGGATAATTGGATAAAACAGAAGAACATATTAAAAAAAGCCAGCAGGTAACAAAGAACTGAATTAAAAAACAAGTAATTCAAACTGATTTTGAAATAAAGTTCTCATCACAGGGTAATCCGCTACTTTTAATATACAAGACCGTTACCCAATATTTTCCAAAAAAGCCGAATAATATTTAATCCTTAGTACTTAAACTTAGTGAACTTAGTTTCTGATATTTAAACAAGAAAACCATCTCTTAAAATGGTTTTCTTTACTTTTAGACAATGCAGATTAAACCACACTTACTTTAATGGCACTTAAGCCTTTCTCGCCTTTTTCCACATCAAATGTCACATTGTCATTCTCTTTTATTTGATCAATAAGATTTGATGTATGAACAAATATTTCTTCTTTAGAGTCATTATCCGTAATAAAACCAAACCCTTTGGCATTGTTAAAAAATTTCACTGTACCTTCTTTCATAATTGTTGCTTTATTAGTATTCATTAATTTAATTATAAATCTTTTTATCATTATTTCTTGTATTAATTAAAAATTGTTATCAACCTAAATATTTTAATAATAGCTGAGACTTGTTTGAGTTTTTGATATTTAAAATTGCGGACTCTTTAATTTGTCTAACTCGTTCTCGTGTTATTCCAAATAACTGAGCTATTTCCACTAAGGTCATTGACGATTCGAAACCAATACCATAATGAAGCTTAATAATGTCTGAATCTCTCTCAGATAGAGAATTCAATACAGCTACTAAGTCTACGTTGAGTGATTCTAATAATAACACATTGTCTGGTTGAGGATACGCATCAGTAATAATTATGTTTTGCATGTTAAGATTAGTTTCTGGAGATAAAGGTGCGTCAATAGAAACACCATAGGCTGAACTCTTAATGCAAATATCCACCTCTTCAATAGATACTTCAATAATTTCAGAAATTTCACATGAAGTTGGCTCACGACCATGTTTTTGTTCAAAAATATTTTTTACTTTTTTTATTTTATTTATAACACCTATCTTATTTAGAGGCAACCTAACCATTCTTGAGTTTTCTGATAAAGATTGCACTATGCCTTGTCTAATCCACCATACCGCATAAGATATAAATTTAAACCCAAGTGTTTCATCAAACCGCTTAGCTGCTTTTAATAAACCCAAATTGCCCTCGTTTATTAAATCTGGAAGTGGTAATCCCTTATTTTGATACTGTTTTGCAACTGATACTACAAATCTTAAATTAGCTTTTATGAGTTCATCTAAAGCAAATTTATTACCAGCTTTGATTTGTGTTGCTAACTCAACTTCTTTTTCTAATGATATTAAGCTAATTTTACTAATATCATTTAAGTATTTATTAAGTGATTCTTCATTTCTAATTGTAATTCGCTCAATTATTATAAGTGATTTCATTTAGAACTAGGTTTTATTGAATCGTCCAAATAATAATAAGCCATCATTCTTTCAAAGGAACTATCAGTTATAAAAAGTATGTGTTACCCACAAAATAACTTAGTAAGAAATCTAGTCAGAAAGAAATATCTTTACTAAATAATTTAATTTGCAATTTGTGTAAAGAAACGCCTTATAATTGGTATTCTATAAGTTTATTACTTTTATTTTCAGAAAACATCAAAACGTATAAATAAAATTTAAAACAAACTTATCTATTTTACGTTCAAAATGATATGAGTTTTAAGAACTCTATTATGCGTAACTAAAGTATAGTATTATACAAATAAATTATAATATTAAGCTAACTTAGAAACTAAAAACTAATACCGAAAAACGTTGGGTAACAATTTGTATATCTCATTAGATAAGAATTTTAGAATATTAGCGCCATATGATTTTATTGATTTGCTTAATTTTCGAGTCTACCCTACCAATTTCTGTATAGAAAATGAACCACATATTTTCTTAAAACGTACCGAACAAAAAGAGTGGACTGATAAGTCGCCAAATCTAATTATTAATCAAAAAATACTGCTTATAACAATGACTATAAGTAATTGCTGGTTCTAGCCTATTTTGGAAATTCCGCAGGGATTTCAGTTTAGTATGTACTTGCAAACCCCTGTCCGCCCGCACCGTTCGGTGCGGGCGGGGTTAATCGCTAAACCACGCAAATACTCATAGCCGAGACCGTTTTACCTCAACCTTATTTACTGCGTTGTCCCACAAACTGTTGAGACTTCAACTTAAACAACACATTAAAGCTCATTAAGCTACCATAGCTTCTGGTGATGTATTGTTGCAAATCTATTTTTTCCTGTTCGTCTAAATTGCTAGAGTTAATTTTTTGCTCCATAACACGCAAGCGATCCCTCACCATAGTAATCTTATGAAAAAACTTATCAATTGGTAATTCACTGGCTTTTAAGGTATCATCACCAGGTTGCATAATTAGCTTTCCTCCCTTCCACTTATCGGCTATAGCAACCACTTCAGTAACATCAGACCACTTCTTAAGTATCTGCCTTAAACTTTTTTCAACCTCGTAAAAGCTTATGGTATCCACATCGTCTTCTGCGGCTTCTATAACGTCAAATTCCGAATCAATATCTATAGTTTCCAATCCTCTATCAATAAAGGTCACCCAATAATGCTTAGAAGTGACGTTAGTAACAATACCTTTTCCATATTCTGAGTGGTGAATTCGTGAGCCTATACCTAATAATTTCATGATAAATACTTTTAATTCCCATGGAAATGGGAAACAATTGTTAAATAGTTTCAGAAAACTAAAATAGATATTATCACTTAAAGTCTTACTACTATGATTTTATTAATTATGGATAATTACCGTTTGGGCTTTTTAATGTGTACTTAACCAATACTTTATCTAAATATAAAAATTAGATGAATCCGCCAATGAAGATATATCGCTCTTGTTGATGGTATTTTGCTCAATCAGAATTGCTGTTGCAGTATGGTCCTTTTCAAAATATTCCTTGTAAATATAGTATCCTACTGCCGCAAATATTATTAAAAGTATAAGCTTGTAGGTATATCTTATTATAATTCCTAATACCGCACCTGTCCCAAGTGCTACCGCATAATGTTCTTCAAGGGCAAAATAAAGGTAGCCGGCAACAATTAAAAATACAATAAACCCTAATGCTGGTCCAATACCACTAGAGCTAGAGGAATTGTTCGCTGGTTTAGATTTTGGTTTTGATTTTTGACTTGCTCTGGCTCGGGCTTCGGCCTCACGTTTTTCTTTGTTGATCTGTTCTTGGCGCAGCTGTCTTTCCCTTTCTTCTTTTTCTTGAAGACGTTTGGTTTCAGCACCATCGTAATACACGGTAGTTTTGTGCTCACTACAAGAACAACCGTCTGGTGGAATATAACTGTAACGGTTGGTACAGAGTGAACATACATAATCTCTAAGCATAATTTTGTGTTAGTGGTTAATAATTAAAATCTATAGCAAACACTACGGCAAACATCACCCCAAAGGGTATATTTACTAATTGTGCTGTCAACAACGAATGTTATGTTACGATTCTGTACCGTCAAGGAAATGGTACGCAATGAATTATGATTTAAATTAGAATAAAATATAATAGCTTGATTATAAATTAGATAAAATGTTAAAATTCTCTTTGAACTGTACGTTTTATAATCCGTATGAAATGCAATCTCAATAAGACTAAAACCATTGAAAACAATAACTTATTACTTTTAAAACAGAACTCAACCTTCACATCAATTTAACATCTAAAATCGTACCTTTGCAACTTTGCCTTTTAAAGTTACTTTTTAACGTATAAAGGCTTTGCCAGAAAATTCAATTCTGCTATAAACTATGACAACATTAGACGATTCCATTGAGGTAAAAGGCGCACGTGTTCATAACCTCAAAAATATAGACGTAACCATACCAAGAGAAAAATTAGTAGTAATTACCGGACTTTCTGGCAGTGGTAAATCGTCGTTGGCTTTCGATACTATTTATGCCGAAGGGCAACGTCGTTATATTGAAACATTTTCGGCTTATGCACGTCAGTTTTTAGGAAGTCTCGAACGTCCCGATGTAGATAAAATTGATGGTCTTTCACCTGTTATAGCCATTGAGCAAAAAACCACAAGCAAATCCCCACGTTCTACCGTTGGTACCATTACTGAAATTTATGATTTCTTACGATTATTATTTGCCAGAGCAGCAGACGCTTACAGTTATGAGACTGGTGAAAAAATGGTAAGCTACAGCGATGAGCAAATCAAGGATTTGATATTGGAATCTTACAATGATAAACGTATCAGTATATTATCGCCAGTAGTGCGCGCTCGTAAAGGGCACTATCGTGAACTCTTTGAGCAGATTGCAAAGCAAGGTTTTGTAAAAGTACGCACTGACGGAGAAATCGTCGATCTTGAAAAAGGCATGAAACTCGATCGTTATAAAACACACGATATCGAGATTGTTATTGATCGACTAAAAATTGATGATTCTCAAGATAACGAAAAACGTTTGATGGAATCCATAAACACAGCCATGTATCATGGTGATGATGTACTTATGGTAATTGACCAAGAGACTAACCAACCTCGTTGCTTTAGTCGTAACCTTATGTGTCCTTCTTCTGGAATTTCGTATCCAAATCCAGAGCCAAATAATTTTTCGTTTAATTCCCCAAAAGGAGCTTGCCAGAATTGTAATGGTATTGGAGAATTGTATGTAGTGAATGAAAATAAGTTAGTTCCTGATGAAAACCTATCCATCAAAAACGGTGCTTTAGCCCCACATGGACCAGAAAAGAAAAGCTGGATCTTTAAACAGTTTAATATCATAGCACAACGCTTTGAGTTTTCCCTGAGTGATGCCTGGAAAGACATTCCCGAAGAAGCAAAACGTATTATTCTTTATGGTGGCAAAGACAGTTTCGAAGTAGAAAGCAAGTTATTGGGTGTAAAACGAAACTACAATATCGATTTTGAAGGAGTAGCCAACTTTATCGAGAACCAATACAAATCTAACTCCAACTCATTAGTACGTTGGGCAAAAGCCTATATGGACAAAGTAGAGTGCCCTGTTTGTAAAGGGTCTCGATTGCGTAAAGAATCCTTGTACTTTAAAGTAGATGGTAAAAACATCTCAGAACTTGTAAAAATGGATATCATTGAATTGGGCGAATGGCTAGAAGGCTTAACAGATAGACTTTCAGAAAAACAACAAAAAATTTCAACAGAAATCATAAAAGAAATTAAGGCTCGTACACAATTTTTACTAGATGTCGGCTTAACATATTTGTCATTAAATCGAAGTTCAAAATCACTTTCTGGTGGCGAAGCACAGCGTATTCGATTGGCTACACAAATCGGTTCTCAATTGGTTGGTGTGTTATACATTTTAGATGAGCCTAGTATTGGTTTGCATCAACGCGATAATGAAAAACTCATTAACTCATTGGTTTCGCTTAGAGATGTTGGCAATTCGGTTATTGTGGTAGAGCACGACAAAGATATGATAGAGCGTGCAGATCATGTTATAGATATTGGCCCTTTTGCCGGTAAGCATGGTGGAGAAATCATTTCAGAAGGTACTCCGAAAGAATTACTATCTCATCATACACTTACTGCCGAATATCTTAATGGTGAGAAAGTAATTGAAATTCCTAAAGAACGCAGAAAAGGCAACGGTAAAAAGATTGTACTTAAAGGTTGTACGGGCAATAATTTAAAAAATATAGATGCAGAATTTCCATTGGGTAAAATGATTGGAGTTACCGGTGTCTCTGGTAGCGGAAAATCTACTCTGATTAATGAAACGCTCTACCCTATTATGAACGCCCATTATTTTAATGGTGTAAAAAAACCAATGCCCTATAAAAGTATTAAGGGCTTAGAGCATATCGATAAGGTTATCGACATTAATCAATCTCCGATCGGAAGAACACCTAGAAGTAATCCTGCCACATATACCAAAACGTTCGATGAAATCCGAAAGTTATTTGCCCAGATTCCTGAAGCAATGATTCGTGGATATAAACCTGGTCGCTTTAGTTTTAATGTCGCAGGTGGGCGTTGCGAAACATGCCAAGGTGGTGGATTGCGTGTTATTGAAATGAACTTTTTACCCGATGTTTATGTTGAATGTGAAACCTGTCAAGGCAAACGTTTCAATAGAGAAACTTTAGAGATTCGTTATAAGGGAAAATCAATTAGTGATGTGTTGAACATGACCATTGAAGAAGCCGTAAACTTCTTTGAGCACATTCCGAAAATATATAGAAAGCTAAAAACCATTGAAGATGTTGGTTTAGGTTACATTACGCTTGGACAACAAAGCACTACCCTATCGGGAGGTGAAGCCCAACGCATTAAATTAGCTTCAGAATTAAGCAAACGCGACACTGGCAATACCTTTTATATTTTAGATGAACCTACGACAGGCCTACATTTTGAAGATATAAGAGTATTAATGAAAGTTCTCAATAAATTAGTGAATAAAGGCAATACGGTTTTAATTATTGAACATAATCTCGACGTTATAAAAACTGTCGATTATATTATAGATATAGGCTACGAAGGTGGAAAAGGTGGAGGACAAATAGTTGCCAAAGGTACACCAGAACAAATTATAAAAGACAAAAAAAGCTATACAGCCAAATTTTTGAAAAAAGAGTTGCAGTAATATCCACTTGCACAAAATTATTGTCGTAATACAAAATAAATTAACTCATATAATACCATTATAGCTACTCTTCGTTTTATTTTGTAAATTGGGGTATACTAACAAATACACAAAACATTATGAAAAACATTCTTTGGCTTGTCGCTGTAATTTGCATTATTGTATGGTTATTAGGATTATTAGGAATTGTACCTGGGCTAGGAACAAGTAGCCTTATACATATATTACTGGTTATTGCCATAATCGTAATTCTTTATAATATAATTACGGGCAGAAAACCACTCTAAGAACATTTAACAAATAGTAAGCATAAGCGTTTGGATGAATTTCTAAACGCTTATTTTTTGTTAATTCACTTCCTTTTATCCCATTTTAGATTAAATTTGAAAATCGTAATAGTAGATAAGCCATACATGATATGGCTTTTATATTGCTTAGATATAATTATTGAATTTTATATGAGAAAAGAAAATAACCATAAAGGCTGGAATGAAATAAAAACCAACGACTCTTGGGCGATTTTTAAAATTATGGGAGAGTTTGTTAGTGGCTATGAAAAACTAAGTAAAATTGGGCCTTGTGTTTCTATATTTGGTTCTGCGCGTACCAAACCAGATCAAAAATATTATAAACTTGCTGAAGAAGTGGCACAGAAAATCGTAGAGCATGGTTATGGTGTAATTACAGGTGGTGGGCCAGGTATTATGGAAGCAGGTAACAAAGGGGCTCATATTGCTGGTGGAACCTCTGTTGGATTAAATATAGATTTGCCTTTTGAGCAACACGATAACCCTTACATAGATAATGATAAGAGTTTAGATTTTGATTATTTCTTTGTGCGCAAAGTTATGTTTGTAAAATATTCGCAAGGTTTCGTGGTAATGCCAGGTGGTTTTGGTACACTAGACGAATTATTTGAAGCCATGACGCTAATACAAACCCATAAAATTGAGACGTTTCCTATTATTTTAGTTGGTAAGAAGTTTTGGGGGGGCTTAATAGACTGGGTAAAAACTACATTATTAGAAGCTAATAACAATATAAGTCCAAAAGATTTAGATTTAATTCATTTAGTAGATACTGCAGATGAAGTTATAGATATATTGAACGATTTTTATAAAGAATACGGATTGAGTCCTAATTTCTAGGAAAGCCTTATTTTGCATTCGATGCTATGAAAAAGAAAATAATCGGTTTTTTAACGGTCATCCCATTGGCTAATTTTGATGTTTCAGAATTAGCTAACGGCATCTACAATTCAAGTTCTAAAAACTCGAATACAAAACTCCAAAAATTTATAATTCAACATTGAAAAAAATCATAATTTTAATATTGCTTTGTATTGATTGTTTTTCAATTTTAGTTGGACAAAATAAAATTGATATTGATGCTATAGTAGATGTGGAAACCAAAACGATTTCCATATCGCAAACTATTGTTTATAAAAACGAGTCGGGCACAACCTTAAACGAGATTTACCTCAACGACTGGAACAATAGCTACTCTACAAAGTCTACTCCACTCGCCAAACGATTTGAGGAAGAATTTAGCACCAAGTTTCATCTGGCAAAAAGTGAACAACGTGGGTTTACATTGGTGACCTCAATAACGGACAATAACAAGAGATTAAAATTCAATTATTTAGAGGCGCATCCAGATGTCATTAAAGTTACCCTAGATAAACCTTTAAAACCAGGCGAATCGTATAATCTTAACTTAGATTATATATTAGTATTACCAGATGCCACATTTACAGATTACGGCATTACCAAAAATAGGGATTTTGAACTTAAACATTGGTACATTACTCCTACGGTCTATGACGGTAAATGGCATTACTACAGTAATAAAAACTTAGATGATTTGTACGTACCAAAATCCGACGTTACCATTCGCTTAACCCACCCCATGAATTATCAAGCCATGTCAGAGCTAGATTTGGCGTCTATAATTGCAGATAGAGTTAGCACAACCCAAACCACAATTTTTAAAGGTAACGACAGAACGGATACCTATCTATCTTTACAAAGGTTTCCCGATTTCGATTTTGTTCAAACCGATGATGTAATCTTAATCTCAAACATTAACGAAAAAGGGCTTTCTGGAGCTGATAAAGCCATTTTATCAGACAAAATAGCACAGTTTTTAACCGAAAATTTGGGTGAATATCCTCATGAGCGCTTATTAGTTTCCAAAATAGATTATAACAAAAATCCATTATACGGATTAAATCAATTACCAAGTTTCTTAAGACCTTTTCCAGATCAGTTTCAATATGAATTAAAGCTTCTTAAAACGGCTTTAAAAAAATATTTGGACAATGTCTTGTTACTCAATCCCAGAAAAGAGCATTGGCTAAATGAAGGCCTTCAAATCTACTATTTGATGAAGTATGTAGAAGACTATTATCCAGACACAAAACTGTTAGGGAAATTGGCCGATATATGGGGAATTAGAGCTTTTCATGCTGCTGATCTGGATTTTAATTTTCAATATTTTCTTTACTCAATGGAAATTGCTCGAAAAAACAGGGATCAACCCTTATCGACTTCCAAAGACTCTTTAATTAAATTTAATGCTAATATCGCAGGAAAGTACAAAGCTGGCGTAGGCTTTAATTACTTAGATGATTATACCGAGGATATTGACTTGCCTAAAACTATTAAATCATTTATAGAAGCACATAAGCTCAAACCTATAAAAATTTCGGACTTTAAAACATTTCTTAAATCCAAAACCTCAAAAAATATCGATTGGTTTTTTGACGACTATGTAAACAGTAGAAAGAAAATTGATTTTAAGATTAAGACCGTTGAAACCACAGAAGACTCTCTAAAAGTAACGATAAAGAATAAGCGTAACAACAGTATGCCCGTATCTTTATTTAAACTTTCTAACGACTCTGTTACAGATAAATTATGGGTAGATAACATTAAAGGTCTTAAAACCATAAGCCTACCTAAAGATGATACCGATAAATTTGTATTGGATTATTACAATACCATACCAGAATTTAATCAACGGGACAATTATAAAGCTGTTAATGGATCATTTTTGAATAATAAACCTTTTCAATTTAGATTGTTTAAGGACGTTGAAGACCCAGATTACAATCAAATTTTCTTTATGCCCTTAGCTGAGTTCAATAATATATATGATGGTCTTACGCTGGGAACAAAAATCTATAACAAAACCATACTAAGAAAACGATTAAACTATAGGTTTTCACCGCAGTATGCTACAAAATCCAAAGCACTTACGGGATCTACATCCATATTCTATACGCATAATATTGAAAATAAAAATCTATTTGATATTACATATGGTATAGCTGCTGGCTATGAATCCTTTGCCGAAGACGCATTCTTTACCAGAATACGGCCATCTTTATCATTTACCTTTAGAAATGATGATGACTTTAGAGCTGACCGATTAGATAACATTACAGCGAGATATGTGAGTATCAGTAGAGATATAGGAGAGGATGCCATTGTTGAGGTAGATGAACCAGATTATGGGGTTTTTAACTTAAGGTATACACATTCAAATCCAGGAATTATCAATTTCTCTAGGTTTAATACAGACTTTCAAATTGCAGATCGTTTTAGCAAACTCTCTGTGAATTATGAATTTAGAAAACTCACTAAAAGCAATAGAAATATTAATCTAAGACTTTTTGCTGGTGTATTTCTAAGCAACAATACAGATCCTAATTCTGACTTTTTCAGTTTTGCATTAGACAGACCAACAGATTATTTATTTGACCTCAACTATTTAGGGCGCTCAGAAGCCGCTGGGCTATTTAGCCAACAAATTATTATTGCCGAAGGTGGTTTTAAATCCATGCTAGACACAGCATTTGCCAATCAATGGATGACAACCGCTAATTTTAGTACTTCCATTTGGAGATATGTTCAGGCCTATGGAGATATAGGTCTGGTAAAGAACAAATTTGATTCCGCTAAGTTTGTGTACGATTCTGGTGTAAGACTAAACCTTGTAGAAGACTATTTCGAATTGTTTTTTCCAGTATATTCCAATTTAGGATGGGAAATAGCACAACCAAACTATGGTGAACGCATTCGCTTTATTATTACCGTAGATCCTCAAGTGCTCCTGAGTCTTTTTACACGCAAGTGGTATTAGAAGATTCTTACTAAAAAGTTAAAAAATCTGTTTTATTTAAATATTTGATTGCTTTTGAAATGATTTATTGTGAATTATTCAAAATTATAACACATTCCACTATTGCACATTTTACTAAGATTTAGTAATTTCGCATGATGCAATTCTTTCATTATGAAGCAAAACCCTAACTCTAAGACAGAAATCACATTCGAAGACTTTAAAGCCGAAGTCCTTAAAGACTATAAACTAGCAGTAACAAGTCGTGAGTGTAGTTTATTAGGTCGTAGAGAAGTTTTGACTGGTAAAGCAAAATTCGGAATTTTTGGTGATGGAAAAGAAGTACCGCAAATCGCTTGGGCAAAAGCTTTTGAAAATGGTGATTTTAGATCGGGTTATTACAGAGACCAAACCTTTATGATGGCCATAGGTGAATTAACCATTGAGCAGTTCTTTGCAGGTTTGTATGCCAATACAGATTTAAAAGAAGAGCCCATGTCTGCTGGTCGCCAAATGGGAGGTCATTTTGCTACGCATAGCTTAGACGAAAATGGCAATTGGAAAAATTTAACCGAGCAAAAGAATTCTAGTGCTGACATCTCCCCTACTGCAGGGCAAATGCCAAGATTATTAGGATTGGCACAAGCCTCAAAAATATACAGAAATGTCAATGGCATTGACACCACAAAATTTTCTAAAAACGGAAATGAAATTGCATGGGGAACTATTGGTAATGCCAGTACAAGTGAAGGCTTGTTTTTTGAAACCATAAATGCTGCGGGTGTATTACAAGTTCCTATGGTTATTAGCATTTGGGATGATGAATATGGTATTTCCGTACATGCCAGACATCAAACCACAAAAGAAAACATCTCAGAAATTCTTAAAGGGTTTCAACGTGAAGAAGATACCAATGGATACGAAATTTTTAGAGTAAACGGATGGAATTATCCAGAGCTTATTGACACCTATCAACGTGCAGCTCAAGTATCCCGTAAGGAGCATGTTCCAGTGATGATTCATGTACAAGAGTTAACACAACCGCAAGGACACTCTACATCTGGCTCACATGAACGTTATAAAAATGAAGAACGCTTGGCTTGGGAAGCAGAATACGATTGTAATGCACAAATGCGCCAATGGATGATTGCAAATAATATTGCAACGGATGAAGAGCTTTCTACTTTAGAGAAAGACGTCAAAAAAGCGGTAAGAGACGGTAAAAAAGCAGCATGGTCTGCATTTATCAATCCTATTAAATCTGAAAAGCAAAATATCATAGCTTTATTAGAAAAAGTTGCTGCCTCTAGTGCCAATGGTGTTTTTATTACCAAGCTGAAGAATAATTTAAATAGTATAGATGAACCTTTGCGAAAAGACCTATTATCTACAGCCCGTAAAGCTTTGCGATATATAGTTTCTGAAGACAGTTCAGAAAAAATTGAATTACAAAACTGGATCAATACTTATATTGAAACCATACAACCCAAATATAGTTCGCACTTATACAGCGAATCCGAGCATAAAGCGCAGCATCAAAATGAAGTCTTACCAATCTATAGCGATAATGCTGAAGACGTAGACGGTCGTGTTGTACTAAGGGATAACTTTGAAGCCATTTTTAAAACCTACCCTGAGGCACTTATTTTTGGTGAAGATGCTGGACATATTGGCGATGTTAATCAAGGTTTGGAAGGCTTACAGGAAAAATTTGGAGAGCTGAGAGTTTCTGACACAGGCATTAGAGAAGCTACAATTCTTGGTCAAGGTATAGGTATGGCCATGCGTGGTTTAAGACCTATTGCTGAGATTCAATACTTAGATTACATTCTTTATGCGCTTCAGATTATGAGTGATGATTTGGCTACGGTTCAATACAGAACTAAAGGTCGTCAAAAAGCGCCATTGATTGTTAGAACACGAGGCCATAGACTTGAAGGTATCTGGCATTCTGGCTCACAAATGGGTGGTATTTTAAATCTAATAAGAGGTATTCATGTTTTAGTACCTCGAAATATGACAAAAGCCGCAGGATTCTACAACACATTGTTAGAAAGTGATGAACCAGCTTTAATTGTAGAATGTTTAAATGGTTATCGTCTCAAAGAAAAAATGCCAAGTAACATAGGCAAATTTAAAACTCCTATCGGTATTGTTGAAACCATAAAAAGCGGTGACGACATCACTCTAGTATCGTATGGCTCTACATTAAGATTAGTCGAACAAGCCGCAAAAGAACTGTTAGAAGTGGGTATCAATGCTGAAATCATAGACGTACAGTCCTTATTACCGTTTGACTTAAATCATGATATTCTTAAAAGCGTAGCCAAAACAAATCGTATTATGGTGATTGATGAAGATGTAAAAGGCGGGGCATCAGCCTATATCTTAGATCAAATATTGAATGAGCAAAACGCATTTCAGCATTTAGACAGTCAACCCAAAACATTAGCCGCAAAACCGCATAGACCAGCTTATGGCTCTGATGGCGATTATTTTTCTAAACCTTCAGTAGAAGATATTTTTGAAGCTGTATACGATATTATGCACGAAGCCAGCCCAATGGATTTTCCTAAACTACGCTAGGAAAACTCTGGAACACAGCTTTAGAGCCTTTCGGAAATGAGAAGCTTTTCATAATAAAAGCTGATATAAATCATATAAACTTTTAGAGGTATCATCTAAATTTGATAGCTAGGATACATATTTTACATTTATGCTAACACAAGAGATTCTCAACACCTTTAAAAAACATGCGGACTTGGTTGCTTATTTACAAGCACATAAAGACGAAGATCCTAAATATCAATCTGCATTAGAAAAATATAATTACGAACAAGAATTGCTTCCGCTACAGGCAGAACTTGTAGACTTTCAACGGTGGGTGCAAAAAGAGAATAAAAAAATAGCCATAATCTTTGAAGGTCGTGATGCTTCTGGCAAAGGAGGAACCATAAAACGTTTTAAAGAACATCTCAACCCAAGAGCAATGCGCATTGTTGCCTTAAACAAACCCACGGAAGTTGAGAAAAATCAGTGGTATTTTAACCGCTACATCAAAGAATTGCCCAATGCAGGTGAAATTGTGTTTTTCGATAGAAGTTGGTACAATAGAGCCGTAGTAGAACCTGTAATGGGTTTTTGCGATAAGCAACAGTATAACCGCTTTATGATTCAGGTACCTGAGTTTGAAAATATGCTCTATGAATCTGGAACAAAAATTATTAAGTTTTGGTTTTCTGTTTCAAAAGACGAACAACAACGTCGCTTTGAAAAACGATTAAACAATCCGCTTAAAAAGTGGAAATTCAGTCCTGTAGACGAAAAAGGTCAAGAACTTTGGGATGATTTTACATCCTATAAAAACCAAATGTTTTCTAGAACCCATAACTCATTTTCTCCTTGGGTTATCATAAAATCCAATGACAAAAAACGCGCTCGTTTAGAAAGCATCAAGTATGTATTAAGCCTGTTTGATTATGAAAATAAAGGGGTTAATTGTAAAAGCATCTTACCAGACCCAAATATTGTTCAACGCTATTTTAGAAACACCATTCAACTCGACCAATAATGAGCCCACTAAGACATTTATCAGAAAAAGAATTCAACATTATCAATACCAAGAAAGGCTTAGAAGCTCTGTTAAGACAAAAACGCTTAGATGCAAAAAAGACAGTTAACAATGTTAAGTACGAAAAACGCCTAGAAAAGTTGCAGGAAGAAATGCTGATATTGCAGCAGTGGGTAGCAGCCAATAATAAAAAGGTGGTGATTATTTTTGAAGGTAGAGATGCCGCAGGCAAAGGTGGTGCTATACGTCGTATCATTCAACATTTGCCTCCACGTGCCATTAGAGTGGTTGCCTTACCAAAACCAAATGAGACAGAATTGGGCCAATGGTATTTTCAGCGTTATATCAATCGGTTACCAAATAATGGTGAAATTGTATTTTTTGACAGAAGTTGGTACAACAGAGCTGTAGTAGAACCTGTTAATGACTTTTGTACACAAAAACAGTATGACATCTTTATGTCACAGGTAAATGAATTTGAAAAAATGATTCAAGAATCTGGTATATATCTATTGAAACTCTATTTTTCAATCACTAAAAAAGAACAAGAACGCCGCTTTAAAGACATTGTGAGCACACCATTGAAAAAATGGAAATATAGTGATGTAGATAGACGAGCATTATCACTTTGGGACGAATATACCAAGTATAAAGAGATTATGTTTGAAAAAACACAAATCAGTGCACCTTGGAAAATCATAAAGGCAAACCGAAAAACAAGTGCGAGAATTAGAGCCTTTGAATATATCCTAAAATCTATTCCTTACGAGACCAAGGATCTTGAAACCATTAGACCAAAAACAATGCGCTCTATTTTAAATGAATGATACGATTAAGGTTCGTTTTTATGTCTAGGTACAAAATGAGCCCTATTGGTTTTTTTAAATTGCGATAAATCCTATACATTTAGGTTTTAAAGCTATATTTAATGTTTCCCAGTTTTAATCAATGGAGTTTAACGTTATTGATTTTAGTATTACAAGGGCTAATCTTTGTGATATTACTTTTTGTTCGTTATTTTAAAGAGCGTAATATTTCAGACTTATTCTTAGGCTTAATATTGCTTCTCACCTGCTACTCCCAAATCTGTTACACAGTCGGTTTTATGGGATGGTACGATACGTTTAGAACAACCAAGATCAATTACTTCCTAATTAATATTGCTTATGCTTTAGCGCCTTTAATTTATCTCTATGTAAAATCAATTACCCAAAGCAACTTTAGATTTAAAAGGAAATATTGGTGGTTTTTTGCACCAGCCTGTCTCTTTGTTTTATACAGATTTGGTATTTACACCTATGACGCACTTCAACCTGGTTTCAACGAAAATCAAAACGGAATATTAAAAATTAAGTTGGATGAAGCCTATGTTCAAAATATTTCTGCATTTGTAGAAACACCATTTATGCTATTGTTCTTGGCATTTACATTTCAATTATTTCACAATTATAGGAAGAAGATTAAACAATATTTTTCTAATATTTATAAACTAGAATTAAATTGGATCCTAACGTTTTTGATACTCTTTAGCATTCTTTTTTTATATGGAACGGTTCAAGATATAATAGCTAGCTTCTACACGGAACTCAATTATCAACAACGTTGGTGGTTAAACTTACTTTCTGCCATTGTTACACTTTTTGTAGGCATTAAAGGTTATTTTACAGATACGTCTAAACTGAACCGTTTAGATTTTACCTTTTCACCTAAAACTATTGGCATTCCTGAAGATGCAAGTGATTTTGAAGGAAATCAAAAATTAATTTCTGAAGGCGATATTTCAACAGTCAAAAATTTAATGGAAGTGGAGAAGGTATATCTCAACCCCGAACTAAATCTTTCTGATTTAGCAAAAATGGCAAACATGTCTCGTGGACAACTTTCAGAAATTGTAAACACTGCGTTTAACAAAAACTTTAATGACTTTGTTAACACATATCGTGTAGAAGCATTTAAAGATATGCTCAAAAAAGAAAAGCACAAGCAATTATCCCTTTTGGGAATTGCACAAGAATGTGGTTTTAATAGCAAAGCAACTTTTAATCGTGTATTTAAAAAATTGACAAACCACTCTCCCACCGAATATTTAAAAACACAGCTAAATTAAGACGTCTCAAATCGTATTTAGGACGTTCTCGTACGTTATAAGTCGTCCACTAAAGACTTCTGCTAGAAATTTGTGTCATCGAATAATTAAACCCATTTGTTATGACACGATTAAAATCCATCTTAAAATTCATAGTTATGCCAATTACTCAAAAACATTGGCTCATTGATTTCCTTTTTGCTATACCTCGTATACTTTGTGGTCTATGGCTAACCACTATGTTCGGTGCCGATAAATTCGGAATGCCATGGACTGCAGACAGTCAAAACCTTAATCTGTTCGAAGTTTCCGCTTGGTTTCCCGAAGACGTAGCTTCATACGGAGGCATTTTTGCAATGGCACCAGTTTTCTTTGCATGGATGGGAGCATTCAGTGAAGCTGTAGGAGGATTATTCTTATTGCTTGGACTAAAAACTAGAATTGCTGCTTTTTTAATTATGTGTACAATGTTGGTCGCCATATTTATGCAAAAATGGAACCAAAGCCTTTGGGGAATACTACCTGCATTAGGATTTCTTTGGGTAGCAATTTACAATCTATGCTTGGGCTCTGGACGCTTCGGATTAGACTATTTAATAAGTAAAAAATTAAAATAAATTAATATTAATCTGTTTCCCGATTTATCGGAAACAAAATCACAAACCTTATGAAAACACTTTTTACAACCATCAGTATTTTATGCTTAGTATTAACTGCTAATGCCCAGGACACAATCAAACTTTCGGACTTTGAAAGTATAGACAATACCAATTGGAAAGGTACTTTAACCTATACCGATTACCAATCTGGAGAATTAGAAACCATAGACGCCACCATGCAATTTAAAATTGATGGTGATAAAATCAAAACTAGCGTACAGTATACTTACGAACCTAATAAGAATTATAATGGATCAGTAAAAATTAGAAAAAACGGCACTTATTTTGGAAATGAAAAAGTGGTAAGTTTTACCGAAGACAATGGAACCAAAGTTTTAGTAACAACTCACAGAGGCAAGGACGATAACAGAAAAGCAGATATGTACATAACACATACGCTAACCGATACGACATATATAGTATCTAAAGAGGTGGTTTATTTGGATACTAAAGAACGATTAACCAGAAACACGTATAACTATACTAAAATTCAGTAATTATGAAGTTTTTAAAACTTATAATAATCATTGTAGCTATTATAACCCAAAGTTGTGTTCAAGAAACACACACAAAAACAATAACCTTTAAAGCCGATATGAATATTGTAGAAAATCCTAAAAATGTTGGTGTAAGAGGTAGTTTTACGTCTAATCCTTGGAATGAGACTGCACCTTTAACTGATGAGGATGATGACGGTATTTACGAGGGCACGTTTTCACAAAAAACAGCGATTAATCAAATAGAGTTTAAATTTGTAAACAATAATTCGGATTATGAACTTGCAGATTTAAAGAATAGAGTTATAGAGTTTGAGTATAAACCAGAAATCATTACCTATAAAGCTGTATTTAACGATCCAAACTCCATTAAAACCATTACAGATTAAACATCTAAATAGTTATTAAAAGCACTTATTAAACTAAGTGCTTTTTTTATATCTTTAAGTCAAACTTAAAGCATGCTGACAAAATCAGATAAATCGCAATTACGAAGCATCATCTTTCGTCACCTAGATGGTATAGCAACAGCAACTTCAGCTTATGCGCTTCATAAAAAAGAGGTTTTAAGCTACATTTTGGAAAAAGACAAAGTCTCTGTAAAAGATTTATCAGACCAGTTTAATGCTAACGATGGCTATCTTAATGTTGCACTCCGTGTTTTAAGTTCTCAAGGCTGGTTAGAACAACATTTAGACAATGTAACAAATACAGTTATATATCGTACCAATACCAATACAAAAAAAGCGTTTGGCCTTATTCCGTTGTACGAAGATGCTGTTAACTTATTAAAATACTCGGACCGATTCGCTAACGATAAAATGATCAGTACTGATGCTTTCATCGTTTTAGAACGTATATTTAAAAAGTTTGAAATTAATTTTGGGCTAGATGTTTCTAATGAAAGCTCAATAGAATATCAGGTATTAAAACATATCGAAGGTGTTATAGCTGGCCCAATCATTGTATTGCTTGGTGTTAACGGTTTATTTCATAAATACTTCATGGAGGCATCATTTACTGCCGAGGAATATCATAAAGACCCCGAAAGTTTTAAAAAGATCCTCGATTTTTTTGCGCACTTAGGATGGTTTAAAAAAAAGAAAAGCACCTATCAATTTACAGACAAGGGTCTATTTTTTGCCAAGCGTGCCAGTGCTTATGGTGTAACGGTATCTTATACCCCAACGTTTTTACAATTAGACGAGCTCATTTTTGGTGACCCATTAGTTTTAAAAACAGCATCACCGAACGAAACTGAAAAACACGTACATCGCGAAATGAATGTTTGGGGAAGCGGAGGTGCACACACAACTTATTTTAAAGTAATCGATAAGGTGATTATTGATTTATTTAACCGGCCAATAGATGAGCAACCCAAAGGTATCTTAGATATGGGCTGTGGTAACGGAGCTTTTATTGAACATATTTTTAATGTTATAGACCAACAAACACTCAGAGGAAAACTTCTTGATGAACATCCACTATTTTTAGTTGGTGCAGACTTTAACAAAGCCGCATTAAAAGTTACAAGAGCCAATCTTATAAAAGCAGATATTTGGGCAAAAGTCATTTGGGGAGATATTGGTAGACCAGATTTACTAGCTTCAGATTTAAAAGAAGATTATAATATAGAATTACAAGATTTATTAAATGTACGTACATTTTTAGACCATAATCGTATTTGGGAAGCTCCGAAAAACAATTATGATTTTATAAGCGAATCGTCTGGCGCTTATGCTTCAAGAGGAAAGCGTTTAAGCAACAATGATGTTGAAGCGTCATTACTTGAGCATCTAAAAAAATGGAAGCCTTATGTTGAAAAATTTGGATTACTCATTATAGAATTACATACTATAAGTCCAGAATTGACTTCCAAAAATTTAGGAAAAACAGCCGCAACAGCTTACGATGCCACACATGGTTACAGCGATCAGTATATTTTAGAGGTTGATGTATTCAGAAAAACAGCAGAAAAAGCAGGCTTAAAACCAGACGATAATCATTTCGCAAAATTCCCAAATAGTGATTTGGCTACCGTAAGCATTAATCTTCTAAAAGGAACCAACTAATGTCCCAAAACACCAATGAAGAAAAGAGAGTACTAATTACGAGAGATTGGTTAGCCATAGAACGCACCAAATTGGCTAACGAGCGTACATTTTTAGCTTATTTCAGAACATTTTTAGTTATCCTAGGAACTGGTGTCACCATACTTAAACTCGAATTCTTTTCAGACCTAAAATCTTACGGAGTTATACTCATTATCGCCTCTGCAATAATACTTTTTATTGGTATTTACAGATTGTTCAGGGTTAAAAAAACGATAAGAAAACACTATTGACCTCAATGGAATTATTTCATAAATAAAACCCCACATACATATCTCAATTAGATTCACGTTTTTTGTTTCGAAACTTCTACAACAAATTGTTTAGCATGAGTTGCATCTTGTTTATCGAAATTAATTGTAATACCGATGGATTATAAAGTGTTTTGTTATAACTTTTAAAACAAATAAATTATGAAAACAAAGGGAATCATTTTAATTTTAGCTTTTATATTCTTTAGCTCGTGTATTGTAAAATCACTTCAACCATTTTACACAAAGGATAGCTTAAGCTTTAATGAAAAATTAGTAGGAAACTGGATAGACCATGAGAAAGGTGAATGGACAGTTGAATCCATTAAGACTAAATTTGAAGACGATAAAAAACAAGGTATAGAAATATCTAAAGAAGAATTAGCTTTCTTAGAAACCTATGAAGAAGGCTATTATATCAAATACCTTAGCAAAGAAAAAGAAGCAGGTTTTATTGCGATGCCTTTTAAAATTAAACAGCATTATTTTCTAGATTTTATACCCATAGAGATTGAAGATGAAGAAATTAATAGTTTAGCTGCTCAGCATCTCCTAAAAACACACTCGGTGGCCAAACTAAATATAAATTCCAATAAGGATATAACATTTTCATGGCTTAGCGAAGAACGAATTAAAGATTTGTTTGATGGGCAAAAAATACGCCTGAAGCATGAAAAAATAGGCTTTCAAGAAGATTTATTACTTACAGCATCTTCTGAAGAGTTGTATGCATTCTTAACCCAATATACAGAAGCAGATTTATTTAAAAAATACGACGAAAAAAATCGCAAATGGAAATCATCTGATAAATTACATTTAACAAAAACGAATGCAAAACCTTAATATAAATTCATTTATAAAAAAAGCAAATTACCACAGACCATTTATATTCAATAGTGTTCTGTGGTTTTTGGCTTTTGTGATATTACTGTTTATATTCTCAAAAGGCAATGCACCAATAACTGTAGATTATATTTATACTGTTGCATTTTTAGTTACTCTTGCTATACCTGTAAGTATCAATTTCTATGTCTTAATCCCCAAATTTCTAAAGCAAGAAAAGTATGTCCTATACATTCTATATTTTGTTGTAAACCTTTTAGTCTTTGTTTTATTGAGCAATTGGCTTTTAAAACCTATATTAAATATTCTCTTTCCGGGTTATTTTTTCATATCCTATCTTTCTAAATCGAATATGTTTTCCGTTTTTGCCATATTTTTAGTGACTACAACGTTACTGAAACTAGCGGAAGATTGGTTCTATTTCAACACCAATGAAAACAAACTATTACGCCTTAAGAATCAACAGATTGAAACACAGTTATCTACCTTAAGAGCTCAAATAAATCCGCATTTTTTATTCAATTCCTTAAACGTCATCTATGCTTTGGCTTTAGAACAGAAAGAAGACACAAAAACAGCAATTGTACAACTTTCAGATATTTTAAGGTATGTTATTTACGACTCCGATACAGAAAGTGTCACCATAAAAGAAGAAATAACTTTATTGAAAAACTATATAGCGTTTCAAAACCATCGTATCGAAACACCAAATACTACTAATTTCGAAATTGATATTGAAAATGAGCAATTCAAAATATACCCAATGCTTTTGTTGCCACTATTAGAAAACAGTTATAAACATGGTATCATAGCCAATGAAACATTGATACCAATACAATTAAAACTAACTCAGCATGACAATAATTTTGAATTTAAAATCTCTAATGCCAATCTGAATATTAAAAATAAGATTGAAGATAAACACTCTGGCATTGGATTGGAAAATCTCAAAAACAATTTAAATTTGATATATCCTAATCAGCATCGTTTTGAGGTTAAAGCCTCTAAAGATATATTTCAAGTAACACTCCATATAACCAATGAAGCTTAAAGCTCCCATAAAATGCTTAATCATTGATGATGAACTCTCTTCCCAAAGAGTTCTTCAGCACTTTATAAAAGAAACTGAAATTCTTCACTTAAAAGCAACTTGTAACAATACTGCCGAAGCCTTTAAATATTTACAACTCAATGAAGGTGTTGATTTGCTGTTTTTAGATATTAATATGCCTAAACAATCTGGTTTAGATTTTTATAAAACGCTGAAAAATGCACCACAAGTAATTTTTACAACTGCTTATCCTCAATATGCAGTGGACGGATTTGAGGTTAATGCAACAGATTATTTATTAAAACCCATAGCATATGAGCGCTTTCTTATTGCTGTCAATAAAGCTTTGAATTCCATTAGTGTTCCTCAAAACAAAGAAGAGTTTATTGTGCTAAAGGAGAATAAAGCTTTGCATAAAGTCTTTTTTAATGATATTCAATATATAGAAGCTTTTGGCGATTATGTTAAAGTGCATACCAGATCTAAAACAATTACAACGCACAGTACTTTTTCTAAACTTATGGCAAGTTTACCCAATTATTTTCTACGTACGCACAAATCCTTTAGCGTTAACCTTAATAAAATGAATCATCTCTCAGGTAATCAAATTACCATAGACAATCATGTCATTCCTATAGGTCAAACTTTTAAGCAAACTGTTTTAAAAGCCTTAAATTTGTAATCTATGAAAATAGAATCGATAGTCACCATAAAAAAAGAACTTCAGCATTTACCAAAAGAAGACTTACTCCAACTCTGTTTAAGATTAGGGAGATTTAAAAAAGAAAACAAAGCACTTCTCACCTATTTACTCTTCGAAGCCCACGATGAGGATGGTTATATAGCAAGTGTAAAAATGACTCTAGACGAATTATTTGAGGGCATAAACACAGACAGTTACTTCTACATGAAAAAGACGATTAGAAAAATTCTAAGACAAATAAGAATCTATAGTCGTTATTCCTTAAAAAAAACGACAGAGGTAGAACTTCTACTCTATTTCTGTGAACGTTTGAATGAACTTAAACCCTCTATTCATAGAAACAGAACACTGAGTAACTTGTACGAACGTCAGATCTTATCTCTAAGAAAAAAGATTAGTATGCTCCATGAAGATTTACAATACGATTATAATTTGCAATTAGAAGAACTGAAGTAGTTTTTCATTATGCTATATTTGCCCGAATTACAGCAAAAACTTTTTAATAATGAACAAGGCCTCGCTTACCAACCTATTACGCAGATTAAAACTATTCTATGTAATGGATTGGTTACGTTTTTATTATCAGAGATTTAAAAACAGGGCGGCAAATTCTGCTTTCAAAAAAAAGTATCCTGAAGTGAAGCTCCCACCAGATTACCTAATGTATGAGTCATTTCAGATCAATTATGAAAAATACTACAATGGTGGGCTTAATATGGCAGAGTGGCTTACGAATCATTTTAAGAAGCATACCGAATTAAATCATAAAAATATTCTGGATTGGGGCTGTGGACCTGGCAGAATTATAAGACACATGCCAACGGTAATTAACAATAATTGTAATTTTTTTGGCACTGATTATAATGAGAGATCCATAGATTGGTGCGCTAAAAATTTACCAAAGATCGCGTTCAATAAAAATAAGCTCAAAGCACATCTTCCCTACGATAGTAATTATATGGATGTAATCTATGGTATTTCTATTTTCACACACCTTTCTGAGCAGATGCACTATGAATGGTTTAATGAGCTACACCGTATTTTAAAACCAGATGGTATTTTATTATTGTCTATGCACGGCGATAATTTTAAGATAAAATTGTCTGAAGCAGAGATAAAAACCTATAATCAAGGGAAACTTGTGGTTAGAGGACAAGTAAAGGAAGGTCATCGCACGTTTGTCGCTTTTCATCCAAAGGCATTTTTAGAAGATCTGTTTAAGGATATTGATATCTTAGAACACATCATTCAGACGTCTACAAATAAAAATTGGGTTCCTCAGGATATATGGATTGTCAGAAAGAAAAAAAACTGACCATCCTGTAAAACTTGATATTTATCATAGTATTTGTCTGTACTAATTTAGAACTTTAAGAACATTCTAAATTATCGTGTTATGAGAGTTTATTCAATTATTTCTGGTTTATTATTTCTATTACTTTTTAACTGTGCGGCAACAAGCGAAGTCGTATACGACTATAACTTAAATATTGATTTTAATCAATATGACACCTATGTACTGTGTATAGAAGATTTTACTGTTCTGCATCTAGATAACCCCGAAATTGACAATGAAAGTACGAGACAATTAATAGCCGATGCCGTAGCAACAGAAATGGAAAATAAAGCACACCGCACAAATGTTTTTGAACCACAATTGCAAGCAGGTTTTAGAATACTTATAAATGAAGAAAAGGTACAGTTTAAAAACTGTGAGCATTCTAAAGAATTAGAATATTGGGAAAATTGCAAATTACACGAAGAAACGTATGAGCAAGAATCCTTAATTGTTTATGTAGCAGATTTTCAAACAAGTAAAGTACTGTGGCACGCTTCAATATTATGTGATTTAAACAAATCTAAAAAGAAACTAAAGCCTTACATAGATGGGTTAGTCAAAGATTTATTTGCAACCTATCCAAAAACACAAGTCGGAAGAAATCCAGATGATAAAAAAGAGATTTAGTCCCTTTGCTTTTTGGCTTTTTTACTCCCTTCGTACATTTCATACTTGACTAAACGTGACTCTAGTTTGGCATTAAATACTTTTATTTTTCGAGAAGGTCGCAAACCAATAAATTTCAAAGCTTCTAGATTAGATGTTATTAACCAAGCATCAGTATTAGGATAGCCATGCTTAAGTGTGGTTCCTATATTACCGTAAAACTCTTCAACATTCAAGTTTTCCAAACGTTCTCCATAAGGTGGATTAAAAACCATGTGTAGCTTATCTTCTCCAGCCTTTTGGGTCTTAAAGAAATCTTCATGTTGAATATGGATAAACTCATCTAAATGTGCATTCTTTATATTCTCTTTAGCTTTTTTTATGGCAGATGGCGACTTGTCATAACCAATAATTTTATGATGAAAATCTCTGGTTTTCTTCAATAAGGATTCTTCAATTTTTTCAAATAAATCCACGTCCCAATCTTCCCAACGCTCAAAAGCAAATTCCTTTCGCATTAAATTTGGAGGAATATTACACGCAATCATGGCTGCTTCTGCCAATACAGTTCCACTACCACACATAGGATCCATAAAATCGGTTTGCCCATCCCAACCGCTTATCATAATTAATCCAGCTGCAAGTACTTCATTTATCGGAGCAATATTGGTTGCCGTTTTATAGCCTCTTCTATGTAAAGATTCTCCAGAAGTATCTAAAGAAATCGTGCAACGTTGTCTATCTATGTGTACATTGATTTTTAAATCCGGAAAACGTAAATCCACATTGGGTCTAGTACCGCCATTTTCTCGAAATCGATCTACAATGGCATCCTTGGTCTTTAATGCTGTGTATTGCGAATGTGTAAACACACTATGGTGAACCGTGGCATCTACGGCCAAAGAACCTGTGGGTTTTAAATAATACTCCCACTTTATATTCTTAACACTTCTATATAAATCCTCTTCTCGTGCTACTCTAAAGGACTTAATGGGTTTAAGAATTTTTATAGCCGTTCTCAGTCCTATATTAACCTTGTACATAAAACCTTTGTCACCAACAAAACTTACATTGCGTACGCCTTTCTCAACGTCCATTGCACCAAGTTGCGTCAATTCTTTTGCTAAAATATCCTCAAAGCCAAATAGGGTTTTGGCTACCATCTTGAAATTTTCGTTCATGTACTTCGTAAAATAGAATGCAAATTTACACTATTTTTGTACGACAGTTAATATTATGACTAAATCAACAAAACAATGGTACGCTTCATGGTTTAACACGCCATATTACCATATCTTATACAAAGACAGGGATTATTCTGAAGCGCAAGGCTTTATGGACAATCTTACCAATTACCTTAACATTCCTGAAGGTGGTAAAATACTAGATTTGGCATGTGGCAAGGGAAGGCACTCAATCTATCTTAATACGCTTGGTTTTAATGTTACTGGAGTGGATTTATCCGAACAAAGTATAAAACATGCCCGTCAATACGAAAATGATACACTTAAGTTTAATGTGCACGATATGACCAAACCCTATCCTGATACTTTTGATGCTGTATTTAACCTCTTTACGAGTTTTGGGTATTTTGAAGATGAAAATTGTAATCTCGAAACTATAAAATCTATCAAAACCGAATTAAATAAATTTGGTTTTGGTGTTATCGATTTTATGAACACAAACTATGTTATTGAAAATTTAGTAGAAGAAAATATAAAAACGGTTGAAGGCATAAGTTTTCATCAAAAAAGAAGCCTCAAAGATGGTTATATTACTAAGGATATTACTTTTGAAGCGGATGATGAACAGTATCAATTTCAAGAACGTGTTAGAGCATTTACTTTAGAAGATTTTGAAGTCTTGTTTAAAAAAGCTGGAGTCCATTTATTAGATGTCTTTGGTGACTACAAATTACGAAAATACCATCACAAAACATCTGAACGCTTGATTATGATTTTTAAATAGGTATGCATGAATAAATATCTATTCCCTATATATGCAATAATCATTGGGGTTATTATTGCCCTGATAACCAAAAAGCAAAAGGCAATTGGAACAAAGCTTTTATTGTCGTTTAGTGGTGCATTTTTACTGGCATTAACACTATTTGATTTATTGCCTGAAGTTTACCAACACCTTGAAGCCAAGCAAACTGGGCTTTTTATAATGTGTGGAATTCTGCTACAGATTATTTTAGAGTTTTTTTCAAAAGGAGCAGAACATGGTCATGTACATATTCACAAGGAAGATAATAAATTCCCTTGGTTATTATTTACAAGCCTCTGTATTCATAGTTTTTTAGAAGGCTTTCCAATTCATCAACATAACGATATGGTGTATGGTGTTTTTATTCATAAAATTCCTATTGCTGTATTGCTTACGATATTTTTATTACAATCTAACTATAGTAAAATTCAAGTTGTTGGGTTTATAGTGATTTTCGCCGTTATGACACCTTTAGGCACCTACATTTCCAACAATACAACTATAGCAACCGAGTACGTAGACATTATAAATGCTATAGTGATAGGTATATTTTTGCATATCTCTACCACCATTTTATTTGAAACCGGTGAAGGGCATAAGTTTAATTTATCTAAGCTTGTTGCTATTTGTTTGGGAATTCTGATTGCTTACTTTATCTAAAAATGTTCTCTAAAGAAGAAAGCCGAAAATTACGCCAAGAATTCTGGACCAGTTTTGGAAAGTCTTTTCCAAGAAAGTGGCTACTATATAATACCAAAATCAAAGGACTCTCCTTTAAATTTCACTTTGATACCAAGTCGGCATTAATTGCCTTAGACCTAGAAGATGATTTAGAAAATCGTATTAACTGCTGGGAAAAATTAATCGCTCTAAAAGGCATTTTGCTTAGCGAATATGTACCCAATGCTATTTACGAAGAGACATATTATTTAGAGAATAGCAAAGAAATCTCTCGCATCTATTTGCCTTTAGAACAAAAAGTGTCTATCCATAATAAAAATACCTGGCGAGATGTTATGGAATTCTTTAATACAAATATGATTTTGCTTGAGGCATTTTTTGAGGAATATAAGGACATAATAAAAATTTAGTTTTGATGAATTCCATAGAACATATAATAACTAAACTCCACCTTAAACCACATCCCGAAGGTGGCTATTTTAAAGAAACCTATAGAAGTACTGGAATTATAAATGCAGATAGCTTAGAAGCCAGCTATAATGGAGAACGCAATTATTCAACTTGTATCTACTTTTTATTGACATCTGATAATTTTTCTGCATTACATAGAATAAAGCAAGATGAAATTTGGCATTTTTATGATGGCTCACCTATACGATTACATATGATAACAGAAGCAGGAAAATATACAGAACATATAATTGGAAAAGATCTCAGTAAAGGAGAACTTCCTCAATTTGTGGCACCAGGTGGTTGTTGGTTTGCCGCTGAAGTTGTAGAAGGTGATACTTTTTCTTTAACTGGTTGTACTGTATCTCCTGGATTCAGTTTTGAGGATTTTGAGCTCAAGTCTAAAAAAGAACTCACCGATTTATTTCCGCATTTAAAAAGCATTATTGCTAAACTAACGCATGACTAAATGACAAATGAAAACGACGCAACTTATAGCCACAAGCTTACATCAAGTCTATTTTGGAGGTAATTGGACCGCTTCAAACTTTAGAGACAACTTAAAAGGTGTAACTTTAGAAATTGCCACCAAAGAAGTCAAAGGATTAAATACAATTTTGGCATTATCATTTCATATTCATTATTATGTAAAAGGTACTATGGATGTATTAAATGGAGGCGAATTAACCATTAGAGATAAGTTCAGCTTCGATTACCCTAAGCTTCAAACCGAAGCTGAATGGCAAGAATTTCAAAATACGATGTGGAAAGAATGCAAAGAATTTATCTCACTTATCGAAAAGCTAGATGATAATGCTCTCGATACTTTTTTAGCCGAACAAAAATATGGTACATATTATAGAAATCTGGCCGGAATCATTGAACATACCCATTATCATCTTGGACAAATTGCCATCATAAAAAAATTTTTGACTACAGCTTAGATTACATACCAGAATATCATAAAGAAATGGCAAATAGCACCAGCTAAAACAAACAGATGCCAAATCACATGGTTAAAAGGTATTCTTTCAATAGCATAAAACACAATTCCGACGGTGTAAAACAACCCTCCTGCAAATAACCAAAAAACGCCGTCTGTACCTAAGGCTTCAGCAGTATTGGAGTAATCAAACACAATTAGCCAACCCATTATCAAATAGAGCATTGTAGAAAAGAGCTCGAATTTGCCAGTAAAAAAAAGTTTTAAAATCACACCAAAAGCTGCAATTCCCCAAACCGTCCAAAACAAATGCCAGCCTAAACTATCTCTGAGTAAAATCAATAATACCGGCGTATATGTTCCTGCAATGAGTAGATAAATGCTCACATGGTCAATAATTCTAAAATAGTGCTTGCGTTTCTGTCCTTTTACAGCATGATACAATGTTGAAGCTAAAAACAGAGTGATGATCGAAATTCCATAAACTATAACACTCAACAAACTCCACGGTTTAGTTACGTCAGCAAATACAATAAGTAAAACCAAAGCCGCAATACCTAAAGCAGCACCAATGCCATGCGACCAAGCATTAAGTTGCTCTTCAAATTGAGTTTGTGCACGCATCTACTGTTTAGAATTAATGTGAGGCTTAATTTTGGAACTAGTTTTTGGCTTTGGCCTAGACCATTTATTTACACATGCATAGAAATCAATTTTAAATGCTGCGCTTTGCCGTACCAACTGCTCATTCTGAAAAGCGCGTTGTAAAATATCCTCTATCAAATAATCTTCTTCTTCTTCTATTGGACTATACTCTCTTTTTAAGGAAATATCAAATAAATTTGCAGTACTATTAAACCAAAAGGCGCGCCAACCACTCCGTAGTTCCTTAATAAGTTCAAAAGTTGTCTTACCGGTTTGCCTATGAATAAGTTTAACTAAAATCTGCCCTTCGGTTTTTGTCAATTTTTTTAATTCCGCAGAAAACTCATCTTCAATATATTTCTGAATCACTTTGGCATATTTCTTCTTTTCGCGTCTGCGCTTTAGTTTATCTAAGCGTTCTTGTAAAGCTTCTAAGCGTTCTGCAGCAAGCTTTGCATAAGGATAGACCTTTAAGGTCTTACGTCTTAAAACGATATATCTAATTCTTGCTTTCCTATCTTCAAAACTTAAATTGGGCAACATTAAAACCTCATCGAGCTCAATTTCAGTAACAGGTATAGAATCACCTTCAATGATCATATAGTGTACCTGGGTAGAATCTTGCTCCACAGGATCTTCTTGGGCAAAAACCAAAGTAGAAAACAACAACAATATGTATGTAATATGTCTCATGGGTAATGTCACTTCCAAAATCGTTCCAAAGAACGATTCATCACATTTTCAAAATTAAGAATTAATACAACCACTAACCCTAAATTCGTATTAATATTATTATTTTTAAGGAAAATTTTTATAAATGGCTAAAAAGCAATTATTCACAAAAAAGTCGATGGACTTTTTAGAAAAATATTTAAATAATGCCTCTCCAACAGGTTACGAATGGGAAGGGCAAAAACTATGGATGGACTACCTAAAACCTTATGTTGATGAGTTTATTACAGATACTTATGGTTCTGCCGTGGCGGTTATAAATCCTAAAGCAAAATACAAAGTCGTTATAGAAGGGCATGCTGACGAAATTTCGTGGTATGTCAACTATATTTCAGACAAAGGTTTGCTGTATGTTATTAGAAATGGTGGAAGCGACCACCAAATAGCACCAAGTAAGATCATAAATATTCACACAAAAAATGGCATTGTAAAAGGGGTTTTTGGTTGGCCAGCTATACATACCAGAAACAAATCTAAAGAAGAACCACCAAAACCAGATAATATCTGTATTGATATAGGTGCAAAGGATAAAGAGGAAGTTGAAAAAATGGGAGTTCATGTGGGCTGTGTCATTACTTACCCTGATGAGTTCCATATTCTCAATAAAGACAAGTTTGTTTGCAGAGCTCTAGATAATCGAATGGGAGGCTTTATGATTGCCGAAGTCGCCCGATTACTACACGAGAACAAAAAGAAATTACCTTTTGGTCTTTATATAACCAATTCCGTTCAGGAAGAAATAGGATTACGTGGTGCAGAAATGATTACAGAAACCATTAAACCCAATGTTGCTATAGTTACGGATGTCACTCACGATACAACGACTCCGATGATAGATCCCAAAAAACAGGGCTTGGCTAAAATTGGTGATGGACCAGTAGTCGCATATGCGCCTGCGGTACAACAAAAACTTAGAGATTTAATTACAGATACAGCTGAAGAGAAAAAAATACCGTTTCAACGTGCCGCACTTTCTAGAGCCACAGGAACAGATACAGATGCATTTGCCTATAGTAATGGCGGTGTTGCTTCTGCCTTAATTTCTTTACCGCTGCGTTATATGCATACCACTGTAGAGATGGTTCATAAAAGTGATGTTGAAAATGTGATAAAGCTAATTTACGAAACACTCTTAAAAATTGAGGACGGAGACACGTTTAGTTATTTTGAATAAAATGAAAGATCTCATTGAAAATATATGTTTTAGAATCTTCAATTTTTCTTTATGGATGAATATATCGACATTGTTGACAATAAAGGTAAGCCCACAGGCAAAACGGCTTTAAAATCCGAAGCACATAAAAACGGTTGGTATCACAATACAATTCATTTATGGCTATATACCAAACAAGGTGAAGTCTTGTTACAACAACGTTCACATAAAAAAGCGATTCACCCCTTGCTTTGGGATGTATCTGCTGCGGGACATATTGATGCAGGCGAAACGTTTTTAGAAGCTGCAATAAGAGAAACGAAAGAGGAAATTGGGTTAGAACTACAGCCTAAAGATTTAATAAAAATTGGTGTTGAGTTTCATGAAACCAACTATGCAAGTGGAGCGATTCAAGATAATGAATTTCATCAGGTGTATATTGCTGAATTAAAGACTGAACTAAAAAACCTTACTCCACAAAAAGATGAAGTTGAAGCTTTAAAACTTGTATCTTTTAAAACGTTTGAAGACTTATTAGCTCAGAGTGAAACCAATAATCATTTCATTCCAACAAATAAATCGTATTACTACTTTGTAATTAAGACCATTAAACAAAAACTCAACATATGAATTTATTGCTCATGGCAGTTGCGCCAGTAATGGTCATTATCGTTTACATCTATTTTCAAGATAAATATGAAAAAGAACCTATTGGTCTGCTTTTAGCTAGTTTTCTTTTTGGAGCCATAGTTAGTATTATAATTGTAACTGTGCTGTATTTATTAACGGGACGATTCATTCCCATTACTAATGAGTTTAGTGTATGGCAACAGTTTATTCAAGCATTTATAGTGGTGGCACTATCGGAAGAATTTAGTAAATATGTTATTATAAAATATTTTAACCAGCCTAAGAAGGCTTTCAATGAGCCCTACGATGGTATTATCTATGCCGTTATGGTCTCCATGGGTTTTGCATGTACCGAAAACATTATGTATGTACTCGAAGGAGGTTACCAAACGGCTGTTCTAAGAGCTTTTACTGCTGTACCTGCACATGCCACATTCGGAATATTAATGGGGTATTATATGGGTAAGGCTAAGTTTTCTAAAAATAGGTTCCAGCTAAATATGGCTGGTTTGTTTTTAGCAGTGCTCTTCCATGGTGCATACGATTTCTTTTTATTTATAAGATTCATACCAGGTATATCTATTGGAGCTTTTATATCTTTGATTGTTGGTATTATCCTTTCAAAAAAAGCGATACGACGACATCAGGAAAATTCAACATTTAAAACATAATATTAAACATGATTTAGTTCATGTTTTAAAAACCTTTTAATGTATAAATTTACACTTTAAAATCGCTACTATGTATAAAATAAAAGTGAATGCTTCTCATCAATTTGACATTTCAAAAAAAGATGCTGAAGCTGTAGATTGTATTAAAACTTCGGACAATACATTTCACATTCTACAAGACAACAAATCTGTAAAAACAGCCATTTTAAATTCAGATTTCAACAACAAACTCTATACTGTTAAGGTTAATAACAACACTTATGAGGTTAACATTAACGATGCTCTGGATCAGCAAATAGAAGCTTTAGGATTTGAAATTGGTGCTTCTAAAAAAGTAAACGAGATTAAGGCACCAATGCCTGGATTAATACTCGAAATCAATGTCGAAAAAGGCCAAGACGTAAAAGAAGACGATGCCTTACTGATCCTCGAAGCCATGAAAATGGAGAATGTCATTAACTCACCCAGAGATGGTGTTATAAAATCGCTTAGTGTAAAGCAAGGTGAAACAGTTGAAAAAAATTCACTTTTAATAGAATTTGAATAAAGGATGTCCATTCGAGTGTTTTTGTAAAGCATAAGCAAAACGTATCGAGGACTTCTCGATAATATTTTCTACCGAAAAATCACTCGAAGTGACATTATAAAGAAAATAATATGAAAAAAATATTAGTTGCCAATAGAGGTGAAATTGCTATCCGCGTTATGCGCACGGCAAAAAAAATGGGTATTAAAACTGTTGCTGTTTTTTCTGAGGCAGATAGAAATGCGCTTCATGTAAAGTATGCAGACGAAGCTGTTTGTATTGGTCCAGCACCATCAAATCAATCTTATTTAAGAGGAGATAAAATTATAGAAGTTGCTAAATCGCTAGATGTAGATGGTATTCATCCAGGTTATGGTTTCTTAAGTGAGAATGCAGATTTTGCGCAATTATGCGAAAAGAACGATGTTATTTTCATTGGACCGCGCTCTAAAGCCATAAAAATGATGGGAGACAAATTAGCAGCAAAAGATGCTGTTAAAGATTACGATATACCAATGGTGCCTGGTGTTGACCATGCGGTTACCGATCCAAAAGAAGCCGTACAGATTGCCAGAGACATCGGATTACCAATTCTTATAAAAGCTGCAGCTGGCGGTGGCGGAAAAGGTATGCGTGTGGTGGAAAAAGAAAAAGACGTAGAAAATCAGATGAAGCGTGCTATCAGTGAAGCTACATCTGCTTTTGGAGACGGTTCTGTTTTTGTTGAAAAATATGTGACATCCCCAAGACATATTGAAATTCAGGTTATGGCTGATAGTCACGGTAATATTTTGCATTTTTTTGAGCGTGAATGCTCCATACAAAGACGCCATCAAAAAGTAGTTGAAGAAGCACCCTCATCAGTTTTATCTCCAGAATTAAGAGAAAGAATGGGACAAGCTGCAATTAATGTAGCACGTTCTTGTGATTATCTAGGTGCAGGAACAGTAGAGTTTTTATTGGATGCAGATCATAATTTCTACTTTCTTGAAATGAACACACGATTACAGGTAGAGCATCCCGTATCTGAATGGATTTCTGGTGTAGATTTAGTGGAACTTCAAATTAAAGTGGCTCGTGGTGAAGCTTTGGATATCAAACAAGACGATTTAAAAATCAATGGTCATGCGTTAGAACTTCGTGTGTATGCCGAAGATCCAATGAATGATTTTTTACCTAGTGTTGGTAATCTAGAAGTATATCAGCTTCCAGAGGGTAAAAATATACGTGTAGATAACGGTTTTGAGGAAGGCATGGATATTCCTATTTATTATGACCCAATGCTATCTAAGTTAATTACTTATGGTGATACGCGTGAAGAAGCCATTGAGTTGATGATAAAAGCTATTGATAATTACCATGTAAAAGGTGTGCAAACAACTTTACCTTTTGGACGATTTGTCTGCCAACACGATGCGTTTAGAACTGGTAATTTTGATACGCATTTTGTAAAGAAGTACTACTCACCTAGTCTTTTAGAAGAACAGCATAAAAATGAAGCTGAAATAGCTGCTAAAATTGCGTTAAAGCAATATTTGGAGGATCAAAAATTATTACGGTTACCGATACCAAGCTAATCGTAAATAACAATTAAAGTGCAATCATGTTACAAAACAGATTCTGAATCAAATTCAGAATAACAAACAATAAGCATATGGATTCAAAAATAAAAACACTTAACAATAAGCTTTCACAAGCAAAACTTGGTGGCGGCCAAGCCAGAATAGACAAACAACATCAAAAGAAAAAGCTAACTGCGAGAGAACGCGTTATGTACCTTTTAGATGAAGGCTCTTTTGAAGAAATTGGTGCTTTGGTAACACACAGAACAAAAGATTTTGGCATGGCAGACCAAAAATTTTATGGTGATGGAGTTGTTACAGGCTACGGAACTGTAAATGGTAGATTAGTCTATATATTTGCACAAGATTTTACGGTTTTTGGTGGTTCACTCTCTGAAACTCATGCTGAAAAAATCTGTAAGATTATGGATATGGCTGTAAATGTTGGAGCCCCAGTCATTGGTTTAAATGATTCTGGTGGAGCGCGCATCCAAGAAGGTGTACGTTCACTCGGAGGTTATGCAGATATTTTTTACAGAAATGTACAAGCTTCTGGTGTGATACCACAAATCTCGGCAATTATGGGACCATGTGCTGGTGGTGCTGTCTACTCACCTGCTATGACCGATTTTACATTAATGGTTGAAGATACCAGTTATATGTTTGTTACTGGACCAAATGTGGTAAAAACCGTGACTAACGAAGAAGTTACCAGTGAGGAGCTTGGTGGTGCAAGTGTACATTCCACAAAGTCTGGCGTTGCTCATAAAACCTCAGCTAATGATGTAGAATGCTTAGAAGATGTAAAACAATTACTAAGCTATTTACCACAAAGCAATAAAGAAAAACCGCTAGATATTTCATTTGAAATTAAAGAAGAGGTCAGAGATGTTTTAGATAAAATTGTACCAGATAATCCAAATAAGCCTTACGATATGCATGAGGTTATAGAAGGAATTATTGATGAAGATTCTTTTTATGAGATTCACAAAGATTTTGCTGAAAATATTATCGTGGGTTTTGCACGTTTAGGTGGAAAATCGGTTGGTATTGTTGCCAACCAGCCTATGTTTTTGGCTGGTGTATTGGATGTTAACAGTTCTACTAAAGCGGCACGATTTGTACGTTTTTGCGATTGTTTTAATATTCCACTGCTCGTATTAGAAGACGTTCCTGGTTTTTTACCAGGCACGGACCAAGAATGGAATGCTATCATTACAAATGGTGCCAAACTATTATATGCCTTTAGTGAGGCTACCGTACCAAGAGTTACAGTAATTACCAGAAAAGCCTATGGTGGTGCTTACGACGTTATGAACTCAAAACATATTGGTGCAGACATGAACTTTGCTTGGCCAAATGCCGAAATTGCCGTAATGGGCGCAAAAGGTGCAGCTGAGATTATTTTTAAGCGTGAAATTTCTGATGCTACTGACAAAGAAGCAAAATGGAAAGAAAAAGAAGCGGAATATGCTGAACTTTTTGCCAATCCTTACAGTGCTGCCGAACGTGGTTTTGTAGATGAGGTCATTCTACCTCACAATACAAGACGTAAATTGATTAAAGCATTTAGCATGTTAGAAAACAAAGAGGTAGTAAACCCTAAGCGTAAGCATGGTAATATTCCACTTTAAATGTATAATGTATCGTTTTAATTAAAGGATTCGTAACGCAGTGTAACTTTGTAATCTTAATATCTTTAATACTTGTTTGTTTAATATTATTATAAAAATGAGATTTATTATAGGTCTCTAATAATTCCAACAAGGGTTTATTGTCTATTTGATCAGGTAAATGATTAAACTTTTCCAGGTAATAATGAAGCTCCTGTAAAAGCATACCCAACCTACTTGCCCCTTCAATATATTGGTCATCAGACGCAATTAATGATTTTAAAAACGGGAAGGTTACCTCGGAATTCTCTTGTCCGATTTCTAAAGTAGTTCTAACAAGAGCATATAAACTATACCAAGTCTCATTGGCGGAAGGCGTTTTAATAACATATATTTTTAATTAATTGAAGATTAAATGCTGATTATAAACGACTAAGCGTTTATTAATCTCCTAAATAAATAAGTAGTCTTAAATTTTTTTAAAATCTTAAAAAATGCGACCATAGTGGTTTAAATCTACGATTTCGCCTTTGGTAGTTTTATGAAAAATTTATGATTTATTTTATTATCTTAAGCCGTCTATGGTATATAAATTGAACGTAAATACACTAATTTTTAAACCAATTAAACAAATGAAAAAGATAGCATTTATTTTATGTTTAATTTTAACTTATAGTTGTAACTCGCAAACAAACCCCAAAGGTCACCTTTCAGATTCAACTTTGACGCTTAAAAAGAAATTAGACCTACAGTTACCTATAGAAACAATAGATTCTATATCTAAGATTGATGATTTGCGGCATAGTAGATTACAATCAATTTTGGAAAAGGAAATTAATAAAAATGCTGTTTGGAAAGGGTTAGTTGCAAAAAAGCTTATGGCTATTGGCATTGTTGATATGACTGATTTAAGCAATATTAAATACGCTGGCATAAACGATAACAACATGATGTATGCAGCGAGTCTACCTAAGATTGCAGTATTATTGGCTGCAATGGACGCTATTGATAAAGGTGAGTTAGAGGATTCAAAGGAAGTTAGAAAAGATATGAGGTTAATGATTAGCAAGTCCAACAACAAAGCAACAACTCGTATGATAGACCGTGTGGGTTACGCTAAAATCGAAGAGGTGATGAGAGCTCCAAAGCACGAACTTTATGATGAAGAAACTGGCGGTGGTCTATGGGTAGGCAAACGCTACGGTGGTGGTGGTGACACCAACAGAGAGCCTTTAAAGAATTTGAGTCATGCCGCAACCACCAAGCAAGTATGCAGTTTTTATTACCAACTTGCTATGGGGAATCTTATTAGTAATGAACGCTCTGAAGAGATGTTAGAGATAATGAAAGATCCTGCTTTACATCATAAATTCGTAAATACATTAGATAAAATAGCCCCAAATGCTAAAGTTTATAGAAAGTCAGGGTCTTGGAAAAACTATCACTCAGATTCAGCATTGGTCTGGGGGCCTAAGCGACGTTATATTATAGTAGCGCTCATAGACAATGATTTTGGAGAAAGTATTATAAGGAATCTCGTAGCTCCTTTAGAAAAAGTAATGAAAAAAGAGCGTGCTTCAGTAAAGCAGCAAAAAATTTAATTCAACAGACTCTGCTTATTAGTGATTAAAATATTTTTACATAAGACATTTGGAATAAGAGATGGTGAAATATACATCTCTTTTTTAATGCAGATTTATATTTTTTTGATTATTACAGTGTTACTTATTATTAAGCCAATAGTAAACGCATTGTTCTTATCAGAACTAGGAGCAGAACAATTACCTTTTGGCTATTTGTTTGTCGCCCTAGTAGCGGTAGTTACAACTTACTATTATAATCGTTGGGTAAAGCGTTTTTCACTACTCAGAGTTACGAGTTTATCGCTTCTTATTTTTAGTCTTTGCTTTATTACCTTAGGTGTGATTATTACTTATTTTAACCTAAATAACGTATTGCTTTACATATACTACATAGGTGTTTCGCTATTTGCAGTTATCACAACCTCACAATTTTGGGTATTGGCAAATTTGGTTTTCAATACGCGTGAAGCTAAACGATTATTCGGTTTTATAGGTGCTGGTGCTATTATAGGTGGAATTTTCGGTGGCTACCTAACAAGTATAATTGTATCAAGTTTTGGTAACGCAACAGCGGTTATAGTAGCAGCAGTTTTTTTATTGGTTTGTATTCCTATATTAAGAAAAATATGGAGCATAAAAATAAAGAAACTAAACATTTACGTAAGAGCACAACGGAAAAATTATGATAGTGATGCCCACGAACCAGCATTAAAAATTATACGAAAATCTAAACACCTCACTTATTTAGCACTGATTACAGGGTTCGGTGTTATTGTAGCAAAACTTGTAGACTTTCAGTTTAGTGATTTTGCCAACAAAGCTATTCCTGACCCTGATGAGTTAGCATCGTTTTTTGGTTTTTGGTTTTCTTCATTTAATGTAATAGCACTTATTCTACAATTGTTTATTACCAACAAAGTTCTAAGTAAGCTCGGTGTTTCTAGTACATTATTGGTGCTTCCGTTAGGTCTAGCCCTTGGAAGTCTTTTATTTTTAACATTCCCAGAATTATGGGTATTGGTAATCATAAAGGGTGTAGACGGAAGCTTTAAGCAATCATTAAATAAAGCAGCAGTAGAGTTATCAATAATGCCAATTCCATTTGATATAAAAAATCAGGCTAAATCATTTATTGATGTTGCTGTAGATAGTATAGCTACTGGTTTAGCAGGTCTTATGCTTATCTTACTTATTAAACGTTTTAATTTACCAACAGCTTACATTACCGTCATAGTACTTTTACTAGCATTTGTGTGGATTATCCTAATCTATAAATTACGGGAAGCATATTTTAATTCTTTTCGACAAAATATTCAAAGAAATTTAGTAACCAATAGTTTAAAAAATAAGCCTTACAGAAAAGAAACCACTCTAAATCTATCGCGCAACATCTTAAACTCAAACGAAGAAACAGAGATTTTGTCCATTTTAGATAGATTGAGTGTTTACAAATTAAAAGCTTTATTACCAGAGTTAAAAGCACTTCTCGATCATCCTTCAAATAAAGTAAAGACTAAAGTCATCAACCAACTTTATAATTTCGACAAAGGTGTAGCCATAGAAAAGATAAAATCATTTATACACTCTAACGATCATCAACTCGTACATGCAGCATTATCTTATGTTTTAGAACATTCCAACTTTTCTCATGTTGATTTTTTTACTGAATATTTAGATGATAGTGACCCATATATATCAAGTGCTGCACTTTTGTGCTTGGCAGAAGAAGTAGGTGACAATAACGATCTTGGTAATCATTTCAATCTACATAAAAGAATTGAAAAACAAATCAATGAACTATTCATTGATAATGATAAAACCAAACAAGGGGGCATAGCAAAGTTGCTTTTAACAATTGCATATTCTAATTCTGAAAAGTTTTTTCCGTATATTAATATTAATCTAAAGAACAATAATCCCTATATAGTAAAGTATGCCATAAAAGCAGCAGGAATCACCACTCACAGTCAATATATTATCATTTTAATTGAATTTTTATCTGAAAAAGAATATAGGAAAGCTGCTGTTAAAGCATTAAAAAATTATAGTAGTGGTATTTCCAAAACAATTTTAAAATTTGAACAGAACGACAAGCTAAGCAATTCGGCCAAGCGTCATTTACCGATGCTTATAAAATCTTTTAATAATCAATCTTCAGTAAAAATTCTAATGCGCTTTCTTAAAAGTAGGGATGTAAACATTAGGCTTGAAGCCACGAGAGCTTTAATAAAATTAAAATCTAAAAATGAATCTCTAAATTTCAATAAGCGTCGACTAAAAAAAGAGATTATAAAAGAATGTAGATACGGTAAGGAAACCTTGGATGCGTTAGCATCAATGCGACACATAATCGCTTTGAATAGCATTGACACCAACTCTGATGATGACAGAAATGAGATCAGCATTGCTAGAAAAAGTATTGTTGAAGTTTTAGATGAGCAATTAATTACAAGTCTTAAATCTATTTTTAACTTATTGAGTTTGCTGTACGACGAGGCTGATATTAAGGTCAGTTATTCTGGATTGATGAGTGATGTTAAGGAGGCTCAAATTAATGCTTTAGAATTTTTAGATAATCTTTTACAGAGTCAGATAAAAACTCAAATCTTACCATTAATAGAATACTATAATATCAATGAAGGTGGTTCATCGTCTAAAAATCAACTAGAAATTGAGTTACTAGATGAGTATAATCTAATCAATATGTTACTAAGAAAAAGAGGTAAGCGTATGAAACTAGAGATACTTCATTTAATACGTGTACTGAATGATACAAGCTATATTTCTTTGGTGAACCAACAGACCTTGCATAAAAATAAAGAGGTAAAACAATTTGCTTTTAATACTCTTTTTGCCTTGACAAATAAACAGTAACTTGGTTAACCATCGTTACCATTGTCAGTGTCACCATCACTTATGTAAGGTACTTCTTTAACCTCTGGTTTAGAATTATCTAATGTAATTAAATCATCTATTTTGCTAGCTAAATACATGTGCGCACCAGCAGAATTTTTGTTTAAAACATTTGTCATTAAACAAACAATATATTTCACACCATTATCGTGCTCTACGATAATTACAGAATTCATATAATTGAATACGTTACCAGCATACGATTTACAGTTGGGGTCTTTTTTTCTGTCGCATTTATAATAACTTCCAGATTTAAAATACACTGCGGCACTGTCTAATCTTGGTGATTTAGCATACCTGATTCGTCTATCAGTAATATACAAGAGACGTTTCATCTCTAAACTCGATTCTTCATCAATGACTTTTCCTTGTTCTAAACTTACCAAATACTTCATCAGTCCTTTTGGTGTGCCTATACTTCCGCCCTTTCTACCTACATATTTTGAAGGTTCTCTAGTGAACATTCCTCCTAACCTCCATTCTTCTTCTGTAATTCCTAATTCTCGTAATGGTTCGTTAACAACGGTATTTGCTAAGTTGGTTAGAGAGTCTCTAGGTGTTTCCTTAAAATACTCCTCCGCCTGAGTTTCAGTAAGATTCACGTAATCCGCACCAAAAGCAGCCATTAACATTGCTTCTCTATACATAACACTTGCAGCACCATTATTGCTCACAGACACCATATGGTCTAACCATTCGTATAGTGAAAACTCATCGCTAGCAATAACTTGTCTCTTAATCAATTTGTCTTTTTCAATATCGTAAATTGGTATGGTGTGATGGTCCCCCGTACCCCAATACCTAGATGACACTTTAATATCTTTGAGGTACATTACACGATCCTCCCAAGAATCTGGGCAAATCTTTGCCAGTTGATAAAATACAGCATTCATTACCGCTATTTTACCAACACTGCCAGGCTGATAACCGACATTTTCTCTGTATTCTGCATACTGTAAATTATTTGGATTGGACATGTCCAACACTGCGGCAGAATACGACCCGCTAGGAAACAGACTATTAATGCGCTTTGCAAAGTCTTTGTTCTCCAACAAAATAATATCGAGGCTATCTTTAACCGATGTTAAATTCAGTTTTATTTCATCTAGTTTTTTATAAGCGCCAATTGGTATTCTATTGTACGGAATACTATCCTCTATCATTTTTTGAATTTGATACAAACGTTTTATCCCAGTACGCTCGTAACCATCTATGGGATAGATTGTAAATCCAAAAGACATGATAATTGCAATAACTAAGGTTACTTTAAAAAAGGTTTTCATAAGTCTAATTTTGATTTACGATTTATAATCTTTCCACTATCTACTTTAGGGGAAATTGATGCTAGATAAGCAGAGCTTTTTGCAGTCTTATTTTCAACAAAAGGTCGAATTTGAAATAGCCATAATTTGTTATTCTTAAACCCAAATTCAACGTCATACGCTTGTGATATAGACTCTGACTCTGGTTTCCTTTCCGATCTTATACGCTTCGCAATCGATCTAATATCCTCGATGTTCTTAGAATTAAGGATTGGGGATTTGAAACCTGTATAATAGCGTTTTGTACCTCCATTTTGCGGTAGCCTTATATAATCTGGCTGACGTGCTGGTGCTAATACAGAGTTACTACTTTGAGTAATCAATCGGGTTTCTGCCAACTGTCCATCCACAGCTCCACCTGCACCTCTACTAAATGCTACCGTAAGATCATTATCATTACCAGAATTGATTCCCTTTGTTATCATAACGCCCGAATAATCCACATCTACACTAGGTATAATTAATATGGAAGGAAAAACGTTCTCAGGATTTGATAAATATTTCTGTCTCCATTTAAAACTACGCTCTGTGTAAGCTGAAGCCCAAACGCGTTTAATTCCGTTGAGAATTTCATTTTTATCAAGAATATTAAATAAAGTTAAATTAAGACCTGCCCCAGTGAATTCCTTAAGATCTTCCATATTGGTGTCACTTCTTAAAAACACTGGCACATTGCCGATTGATTTGCCAAAAATAGATGTGAATTGTAATTCTAAATCGCTAGTAAATTCTGCTTTCAAAGGTATATTGGTTATAGCTTTGTGCAACTTTTCTAAAGCAGCCAACTGAAAAGCTTCTACCTCAGAATCAATAATGCCTTGCTGCTTCTTGCTTTTTGCAGTTTTAAATGTATCATTGAGATACTCCCAATACGATTTAGATTCTTCTGGCATGGGCTGGTCCATGTGTGCTCTAAAAATTCCGAATGGAATTACCAATCCCTCTACTACGTTATTGGGAAATGCTTTTTTTAATTCTCCTAAGTTAGCAGCTTTAGGGCCACAAAACTTTCCTGAATCATTAGCATCAACATTCCGCATATTTACTACGCTGGTTTCATTAAGTTGTATCTGATCCGTTGGAACCTCTACAATAGCTTTGCTTCGTTCCTTTTTTGCAAAAAGCTCCTTTTCTGCTTCAGACATTTTATCGGCAGTTTTGAGAATTAAGTTTCCTCTATTTGAGACAGCATAAAATACTTCTTTACCATTGTGCTTCATTAACGCTTTGAGATTATCATAAGACAGTGCAGCATTTGGTATACCCAAGTTTCTAGCTAATAATTGAACATGGGATACCAAATTACCTTCAGAGACCGTCATAATACCCGCTACAGGTTTTAAATCGTGTGGTGGTCTTTCAAAAATATAAATCTTTTTAGAATCTACTTCAATTTCATCAGGATTACCATCAACAACGACCAATTTCCCAAATGCGTAACCAGGGTTTAGACCTCTAAAGCTACTAGAATTACTTATCCCTAAAACATCATTATTTAAATTAGTAATTGAGGCAAAAAAATCACCTAATTTACTCACCGATTCCCCTAAACTAAGTGCAACACTACTTCTTACTTTATCGTCTATAAAACCATAAGCCAGAGGCTCAAACACTGTATAATTTTCTACGACATCTATATAATTGGCTTTAGCCATTGCAGCACTCCACTCAACTACACTTCTTGCTATATTTAGAAAATCAGATAATTTCTCCACTGTTAAATCTTCTGAGGAGTAAATATCATTTAAGGTAATTTCAATAGCATTGTACTCCCATTCTTCAATTAACCCTGTGCCTTTAGCAGCACAAACCAATGTCAATATTTTATGTAAGCCCTGATCTAAATTTGCAGGTTTCCATTCTTGAGTCTTTGTTAGCAGATAATGTTCCAAATCGTTTGAAATATCCAAGACCGTTAATCTATCCCTAGCAGAAGAGAATGATAAAACACCTTCCCTTATAGCATTAAGTGCTTCAGTAATATTTGGAATTATAACCTCAACTTCTGAATCTGTATTCGTTTTTACAAAATCCAGTAAATGTGATGTAACGTCGTTAGACTTTGGCAGCTTATCAATTTCAGCTTTAAACTTTGACAAATCTAAAGATGCATAATTGGTTTTCATGGTACCGATTAAATCCAAAAAATCATCTTTAAGCGCATTACTGATTTTTGACCTATGCTTCTCAAAAAATGCTTCGACTTTTGCAACATCTGACGCTTCTGGTTGTCCATGAATCTTTATCCTTAAATCCATAAAGGGACTGTAATCCTCTGAAATTGTCTTGGATTGACTACGCATCAATTGTGCTATGTTGCTATCACCATTGTGCGGAATATCTTTTAAAGCCTGCTTAATGAGGTAATAATTGTTCTCAACAAAGTGTTTGTCTTTGAGAATGGTTTCAAAAAATTCCCTTCCCCAAACTTCTTCATCTTCAGATTGAATGGCGCCTCTATAAAACTGACCCCTTCTTAGCACCCAACCATCGTCTACGCTTGCAAGATATTTGTTGATCTGGTATTGTTTTAAACGGTCGAAATTTTTCTTTTCATCAAGAAATTCATATTTATCATTCGAAGCTAAAATCTCACCAAAATACAAACCATTGGTCTTTCTGAGACTTAAAGCACTCTCCTTAAATGTAGCATGTTGAATACCGTCAATCCCGTCTGGACAAGGATCTTTTGGATCTCTTACAGTACCGTCTTCACAAAACCACTTAATGCGGTAATATGGTCCTCTTATATCATTTTTATAAGACGTTATTAAATCTTTAATCTGGGTACTGGAAAGGGATTTTTGTGCAGCTATACTTTGAATGGCAAATACACTTGCTAAAACAACGGTTAGGGCTTTCATTCTAAATAATTAAAATATAATACAAATGTAACGTTTTTAGGTACTGCATAAACAGAAGGGATGTATTGCGTTAACATTTATATGCATTGTATCCATTAACATCTAAAGTATGACGATACATACTATTCAAAATAATTTCCCATAGTAGTTTAAATCTACGATTTCGCCTTTGGTAGTTTTATAATCTCTTCGGATTGTCCCTTCCAATTCAAAACCATTTTTAAGGATAACAGCAATACTGCCTTTGTTTCTAGAATTAGCCCTACATAAAAGCTTTATGAACTCATATTCTTTAACTATATGGTCCACCACCAAGCTTGTGGCTTTAGAGATAATGCCCATTCTTTCGTATCTGCTGTCTATAAACGACCCTAATTCTGCCTTAGGCACATTCATATCTATATTTTTTACATCCACCAGCCCAACAAATTCATTGGTATCAATATCTATAATCATGTAAGGCAAATAGCTAAGGGTTTTGATTCGTTCTTGTATATCATCACAATAGTTAAGAGTATCTTCTAGAGTTCTTGTTTTTGATACTGTTCCTGCAAAGAAATCCTCAAGTCTTGCTCTATTTTTATTAATTAAGTTATAGAACGCTTCTCCTCCACTTTCGCTTAATAGTTCGATTTTAAAATTGCTAAAAGTCATAGGCTATCTATCTAATAAGCGTCTGTGGTAATTAATTTGTCCTAAATGATAGGCTAAATGCGTCGTTAAATGCACTAGAAAATACTCGGTAGTCATAGGTTCCTTAAAAACACTAATCTTATAGTTCTGTTGTAAATCGGCTTCGGTCAATTGGCTCAATACGTCTTCTACAACTGCAATAGTATCATCAACATGTTTTATCAATTCTCTCCTAGGGACATCTTTAAGAGAAAATTCTAAATCCCGTTGCCTTATATATGCTGTATTGCCTAGAATCGCCCCTATAAAATGATTTAGGTTGCCTACCAAATGTAAGCATAGGTTGCCAGCAGAATTAGACACCAATCCATCAAGCTTCCACAGATTAGCTTCATCATTATACAAACTGATTTCCTCCTTCAGCTTATATAAATCTCTTTTAAACAGCTTTCTTAAAGTCTCTGTTAGCATATTGAATTGTTGTTGAATATTAATGTAATATCTATCCAAAAATAGGCAATAATTGACTTACTTTTACGCTATGCAAAATCAAAAGCGGTCTCAATTTGAATTCGTCGTCTTAATGGCTGCTCTAATGTCTATTGTAGCATTATCGATTGATGCTGTATTGCCTGCTTTACCAATGATTGGTGACTATTTGAGTGTTTCTAATCCATTGGACAACCCTAAATTGATTACATCAATATTTTTAGGGCTTGGTGTAGGCCAACTTATTTTTGGTCCGTTATCCGATAGTTTTGGTCGCAAACCTATTGTTTATTTTGGGTTTATACTATTTATAATTGCATCCATTATCTGTATAACGACCAAGAGTTTTGAAATGATGCTTTTTGGTCGTGTGTTACAAGGTATAGGTTTAGCGTCGCCGAGAACCATGTGTATTGCTATGGTTAGAGATTCTTATGATGGCGATTATATGGCTAAAATTTTATCTATTGTAGTGATGGTCTTTATTTTAGTACCTGTCGTTGCACCTACCTTGGGACAATTTCTTATGAACCATTACGGTTGGAAATTTATATTTACCTTCACACTTGCTTTTGGTGTTTTAGTTATGCTTTGGTTTTGGCTGAGACAACCAGAGACCTTAAAAGATAAATATAGAATTCCGTACCGATTATCTATTTTTAAAACAGGAACTATTCAATTTTTGAGAATCAGACCTGCCGTAATTTACACATTGCTTTCAGGGTTTATTACAGGCTCGTTTATGGTGTATTTGAGCACATCTCAGCAAATTTTTGAAAACCAATACGATTTGGCAGAAGAGTTTCCTTTAATATTTGCCAGTTTAGCTATTTCGGTAGGCTTAGCAACCTTTATGAACAGCCAACTTGTTGTAAGATTTGGCATGAAATGTATTGTACATTTGGCCATGCTAAGCTTTGTATTGACTTCATTGGTTTTTATTGTCTTGTTTAACTCTGGCAATAACCCTAGCATAGAAGTCTTAATTGCTTTTTTCGCTATTCAATTTTTCACTATAGGATTCTTATTTGGTAACCTGAGAGCCCTGGCTATGGAACCGATGGGACATATTGCAGGTATCGGATCTGCATTAAATGGATTTATTTCTACTGTAATGGCGGTACCAATTGCTAATTATATTGGAGGTTTTGTTACCAATTCTGTAACTCCGCTGTTTATCGGCTTTTTGGTCTGTGGACTGATTTCTCTGGTATTATTTTATGCAAATAGCAATAGAGTTAGAAAAACTATCGGAAATCTCACTTAAATAAGTGTCACATCCTTAAAGTATTATTTTGCCAAGCTTAGTACTTAAACTCAAAAGGGACAATCGTCAAAATATTTCCAAACTACCTTTACCTTCCCTTATAATCTCTGGTGGTTTAACAGATAAATCTATAATGGTAGATGCTTCATTACCTCCATAACCTCCATCAATTACAACATCGACTAAATTATTCCATTTTTCTAAGATGAGTTCTGGATCTGTAGTATACTCAATAACCTCATCTTCATCTCTAATAGATGTGGACACAATTGGATTGCCAAGTGCGTTGACCAAAGCCAAAGCAATAGAACTATCCGGCACTCTAATACCTACAGTTTTTCGTTTTTTAAACGGATTAGGGAGATTTTTAGAACCGGGTAAAATAAACGTATATGCACCAGGTAATGCACGTTTTAAGATTTTAAAAGTCGTTGTGTCAATTTGTTTTGCATAATCACTAAGATTACTCAAATCCTCGCAAACGAAAGAAAAATTAGATTTTTCGAGCTTTACACCTTTAATTCTCGCTACACGCTCTAAAGCTCTGATATTAGTAATATCGCACCCTAAACCGTAAACCGTATCAGTAGGATATATCACCAATCCGCCGTTTTTCAAAACTTTTACAACTTTTTGAATCTCTTTGGGATTAGGATTTTCGGGATATATTTTAATAAATTCAGCCATCAATTAAATATACGCATAAATACTAAAAAAAATATAATTTTCATCAATACTGTAACATTTAGCATTAACTTACAGTCTATATAGTATGCATCAATCAATCAAAATCATCATTACCCTGTTTATTTCAGCGAGACTTTTCGCTACAGAAGTCTCACCGCCTGAAGCTAAACCACCAATTATTTTTACCAAGGCCGAAATAGTGAACGCTTCTACTACGCGTATTCCTTTTAAGGTTGTCGATCAACTCATAATTGTTGAAGTAGAATTACTAAATCAAGAAGGTAATTTTATTATTGATACGGGATCGGAGTCTCTTATCCTAAATGGCAATCATTTTAAACCCACACGAAAATATAGAGATGATGGCAAAAATAAAAGTGGCGTACATAGGGAGATAGAAAGTATCAAAGAAAAATATTTAGATTCTTTAAGTTTTAATAGGCTCAGCTTAAAAAAACTCAATGCCGATGTAATCGATCTTTCGCACATTGAAAAAGCAAAGAAAATTAGGTTGCTAGGCATTATTGGTTATAGTATTTTAAAAGATTTTGAAGTCTTTATAGACATGCACCTTAACCAATTGACCTTAACCAGAATTGATAAAAACGGTAACAAACTATCTGATAAGGTTTATGCAGAAACCATTAATGACAGCATTGATTTTGAGCTTAAAAAGCACACTATAATTTTAGAGGCATTTGTTGGCAATAAAAAAGTTAAGTTTGGTTTAGATACTGCTGCAGAGTACAATCAACTCAACAAAAAAGTAGATTCAGAAATTTTAGACTACTTTTACCCTAGCAAAGAATTAAAACTTACAGGTGCAAGCGGTAAAAGGAAAAAAGTTTTGGCAGGGAAATTGTATAGAGTTAAGTTGAACGATTCAATTTACTTTGGACCAATGAAAACTGTGCTCACCAATTTAAGAAAAATGAACAATGCTTTTGGCACAAATCTCGATGGTATTTTAGGTTTTGAATTCTTCGCTCAAAAAAGAACCATTATTAATTATAAAAAGAAGAAGCTCTACTTTATTAAGAGTCCTATCATTAAACCTTGAAAATAAAATTAAAATATTTTCACTTTTTTATTTTTCTACTACTCTTTTCGTTTAATAGTTATGCACAAGACAACACTATTAAAGGTTATACGATAGAAGGAGAAGATGTCATTTTTATATTCAATATCAATGATTACCCAAACATTAAAAATAATGGTGACACTGTAGATAATGTCTATGTTTCAGGCGAATTTAATAATTGGGCAAAGGATCAATGGAAGATGAACAAAGTCAATGATTCCTTATACAAGCTGAGAAAAAACTTGTCCCTATTTACTTCAGATTTTGATTGGGAATTCAAATTCATAGTTAATAGTGAACACTGGGCCGAGCCTTCCAGCGATTTTGAAAACATTGTAGATGCCAGAGATTACAAAGGTCATAGACTGATGGTTTATAACCTAAAATTATATAGTGCCTTTGCAACAGATTATGGAAACGTAAGCTTTAAACTTAAAGGCTACAAAGATGCCGAAAGTGTCATATTATCTGGTACGTTTAACCGTTGGGATGAATCTGGGTTTGTAATGAAGCCAACTGAAGACGGTTGGGAAGTAACCCTACAATTAAGACCAGATATATACCAATATAAATTTATTATTGATAATCATCATTGGATAGAAGACCCTCATAATCCATCAAAAATTGAAAATGAATTTGGCGGTTTTAATTCAGTTATTGATGTTCAAAAAAATATTGAATTCATATTATGCGATTTTCAAGATGCCGAAACCGTTATATTAAGTGGTGATTTTAATGATTGGTCCGAAGACAATTATAAAATGGAAAAGATAAACGATTGCTGGACCTATAGCATAAGATTATCTGGTGGGAAATACCATTACAAATTTATTGTTGATGGTGAATGGATAACTGATCCTTATAATACAGTAAAAGAGTATGATGGCAAAGGCCATATAAATTCTGTTTGTATGGTAAAGTGATTAACTTATCACTTCGAGCTTTGCAAAGCGCAATAATAGCTTTTTGGTATCACCATTTTCAAATTTAATTTCTGCTTTTAAATCTCCACCTTTACCTTCAATATTCATCACTTCTCCCCTACCAAAGCGTTGGTGGTTTACTACATTACCTACCGTAAGCTTACTATCAAATAAGTTTGAAGTATCATTAGACTTACTGACAGGCTTTAATTTTTTTGGAGTACTAATTTTGAAATTTTCTGGTTTCTTTTTCGTTTCTTTCTTTTTAAACTTTGGAGATTTAGGTTTTACAAATCGTATTTTATTCGGTTCAACATCACCAAATATTGAAGCATCTAACATTGGGTTAAAACGTTGCTCTTTGAGTGGAGTTGTAATATTTATATATTCGTCCTCTATTTCTTCAATAAATCGGCTAGGCTCAGCATCAATGAGTTTTCCCCAACGGTAACGTGAAACCGTGTATGTTAAATAGGCTTGTTTTTCGGCCCTGGTCAATGCCACATAAAACAAACGGCGTTCTTCTTCGAGCTCGCTTCTAGTATTCATACTCATGGCACTAGGAAATAAATCTTCTTCCATACCAACAATAAATACATGTGGAAATTCTAACCCTTTTGCCAAGTGAATGGTCATTAAAGCCACATGGTTGGGATCGCCTTTATCACCATCTAAATCTGTGGCTAAAGCTATATCTTCTAGAAATTCCGCTAAGGAATCCCCAGCATCAGCTAATTCAATTTGACCTTCAACAAAATCCTTTATACCATTCAGCAATTCCTGCACGTTGTCCATTCTGGTAACACCTTCGGGAGTTCCGTCTTTATTTAGCTCTCTAATAAGTCCACTTGTTTTGGTAACGTGTTCGGCCAAATCAAAAGCATTGGCATTTTGGTTCATTACTTTATAGCTCTCAATGAGCATTACAAAATCCCTAAGCTTATTTTTGGTTCCATTATTAATATTGATAGTTACGTTATCAATATCCTTCATAACATCATAAATCGTCTTACCAGTTGCATTTGCAGCAACTACCAAACGGTCTATGGTCGTTTGTCCTATACCTCTTGCTGGGTAGTTTATAACACGTTTTAAAGCCTCTTCATCTGAAGAATTTAAAATTAAACGTAAATAGGCTGTAACATCCTTAATCTCTTTACGCTGATAGAATGATAAACCACCATAAATTCTATACGGAATATCACGTTTTCTTAACGCATCTTCAATGGCACGAGATTGGGCATTAGTACGATACAGCACAGCGAAATCGCTATTTGGTAATTGCTGGTTCATTTTGGTTTCCCAAATCGTGCTCGCTACATAACGTCCCTCATCACCATCTGTCATAGAGCGATGTACAATTACTTTTTCACCTACTTCATTGGCCGTCCATACAATTTTATCGAGTTTGGTTTTATTGTGCTCAATAACTGAATTTGCCGCACCAACAATCATTTTTGTAGATCTATAATTTTGCTCTAAACGATAGACTTTTACATCGTCATAATCTTTTTGAAAATTGAGAATATTATTGATGTTCGCCCCTCTAAATGCATAAATACTCTGTGCATCATCACCAACAACACAAATATTTTGAAAACGATCCGACAAAGCTCTAACGATTAGATACTGAGAATGGTTAGTATCTTGATACTCATCTACCAGTATGTAACGAAATTTGTTTTGATATTGAGCTAAAACATTCGGAAAACGCGTCAACAATTCATTGGTTCTTAGCAATAAGTCATCAAAGTCCATAGCGCCAGCTTTAAAACAGCGGTCTACATACTCCTTATAGATTTCTCCCATTTTAGGACGACGTGCCATGGCGTCTGCTTCCATCAATTCAGGATTACTAAAATAGGCCTTGACGGTAATTAAGCTATTTTTATAAGATGAGATTCTGCTATAAATCTGCTTGGTCTTATAAATATCCTTATCCAAACCCATTTCCTTAATGATTGAGCCCAAAAGCTTTTGGGAATCTTGAGTATCGTAAATCGTAAAATTGCTCGGAAAGCCTAAATGGTGCCCTTCAAATCTTAGAATCTTGGCAAATACAGAATGGAATGTCCCCATCCAAAGATTCTTTGCTTCACTATCCCCCACAATATCTGCAATTCTACCCTTCATTTCGCGAGCAGCCTTATTGGTAAACGTTAGTGCTAAAATATTAAACGCATCTACTCCTTGACTCATCAAATATGCAATGCGATACGTAAGCACACGAGTTTTGCCAGAACCAGCACCAGCAATGACTATCATCGGACCGTCTTTCTGAATTGTTGGTGCTAATTGGGCGTCGTTAAGTTGACTGAGATACTTTTCCAAAGTTTGATTTTTTCGAACTGTGAAAATACATATAGTCTTAGATTTTTCCATACTTCAAGACCATTAATTATAAACAATATATTAAGAGTTTTCTTTTACTAAATTTCAATATATTAGTCCAAATTTTAAATCATAAATGGATACCATTTCAGAATTTTTAAGTTCAATTCCTTGGTGGCTTTGGGTTATTATGGTAATTGCTATCGTTGCCATAAGAGATATTTTTTTTCAGCGTAGACATACTATTAGTCATAATTTTCCTGTTGTTGGCCATTTGCGCTATCTGTTGGAAAGTATTGGGCCAGAAATGCGTCAGTATTTCGTAGCCAACAACAGAGAGGAACTGCCTTTTAACCGTATTGAACGTGGATGGATTTATGCCTCCGCAAAAAAAGAAAACAACTACGAAGGTTTCGGAACCGATAGAGACATCTATGCACATCAGCATATTTTTATAAATAATGCTATGATGCCCTTCAAGGTTAAAGATGACCATCCTAGCAAAACAGATAAGACCTTTGCGCCATGTGCCAAAGTTATGGGAGAATACAATAAACGTAAGCGACCATACAGACCTGCATCGATCATTAATGTATCTGCCATGAGCTTTGGATCTTTATCAGCCAAGGCTATCGATTCCTTAAACAAAGGTGTTAAAATTGCTGATGCATACCACAATACTGGTGAAGGCGGATTGTCTCCTTACCACAGTAATGGTGGTGATGTCGTCTTCCATTTCGGAACAGGTTATTTTGGAGTTAGAGCCGAAGATGGCGGATTTTCTATGGAAAAAATGATAAAACTTGTTGAAGATAATCCATTTATAAAGGCTATTGAAGTAAAGCTTTCACAAGGAGCAAAACCCGGTAAAGGTGGTGTTTTACCTGGTGCAAAAATAACTAAAGAAATAGCAGATATTAGAGGTGTAGAAGTTGGTAAAACCGTCTTATCACCTCCAAATCATAAAGCTTTCTCTAACGTTCCTGAATTGGTTGATTTTATAGAAGCCATCGCAAAAGCCACAGGGTTGCCAGTAGGCATTAAAGCCGCTATCGGGAAACTCGATGAATGGAAAGAACTTGCCGAAATCATGAAAAAGGAAAACAGAGGCCCTGACTTTATTGCTATTGATGGTGGTGAAGGTGGTACCGGTGCAGCTCCACCAAGTTTTGCCGACCATGTGTCCTTACCTTGGATTTATGGCTTTAGTGATGTCTACAAATTGTTTCAAAAGCATGATTTGACTGATCGTATTGTATTTATTGGTAGTGGAAAACTTGGTTTTCCGGCTAAAGCCGCTATGGCATTTGCCATGGGAGTAGATTGTATTAATGTGGCGCGCGAATCGATGATGAGCATAGGCTGTATCCAAGCACAAATTTGTCATACCAATCGTTGTCCTGCCGGCGTAGCTACACAAAGTAAATGGTTACAAAATGGTATTGATGTGCCCTTGAAATCTGAACGCTTGGCACAATATTTTAAAACCTTTAGAAAAGAATTGATAGAAATTACCCACGCCGCTGGTTACGAACATCCTTGTCAATTTACCATGAATGATATTGAAATGAATGTCGATGACCATAACTTAGCCAAAAACTTTGATCAAACGTTTAGATACGAAAAAACGCCTATTGCATTTAAAAGTATGCAACATTTAAAAGATTGTGTTTATCTTGGCGGAAAAAAGAACAACTAAATTTATGGAACAACAGCTTTTAGATCTTTTAATGTATTCAGTTCCTGCTTTGATTACAGGAGCGATTGCATATTTGTTTTTTAGAGAACATGTAGAAAACGAGAACAACCGTCGTAATTTTTTAATCACAAAAGATTTACAAAAAGAAGCCTTTCCTACTAGGTTACAAGCTTATGAGCGTATGTCGCTTTTCTTAGAGCGCATCGCTCCTTCAAAGTTGCTTACCAGAATTCATCCAACATCCTCAAATAATGAGGATTACGAAAATTTACTTATAGCAACAATCGAACAAGAATTTGAACATAATTTATCACAACAAATCTATGTCAGTGACCAATGTTGGAGTATTATCATGGCTGCTAAAAATGCTACTATTCAACTTATTAGAAAAGCCAATATGAATGATAAAACCGACACAGCAAACAAATTACGTGAAGTCGTTTTAACCGAACTTATGGACAGACCCGCACCGAGCAATGCAGCGCTTTCCTTTATAAAAGAAGAAGTTGCAGAGTTGTGGTAGTTAGATTTAGACGAGTAAATAATCAAAATTCTAAAAAATAGTCTGATTAACTTCCAATAGACAATTTCATTTAAGTTAAGGTAAATTGAGATTCACCATAAACTAATCAGAGTGCTTTTGCTCTGCATAATCATAACCTTGTTGCCACCATTTTTCCATTAGGCGTTTACTGAAAATTAGAGAGTTTTCGGTTAAGCTTGTTGGCGTATAATACAAGTTAAGCTTTACATTTTTATTCATAGCGGCTAATTTTCCAATAACTATATCGTTTCGCTCAACTTGGTCAAGTAAGTGCCCGAATAAATTCATCATTAAAGAAAATGGGTTTTTACCCAACACACGTTGCTTTCCCATATTTTCAGCCTCTAAAACCACAGCATCAACTTCGGTAGCACCACGAATAATAGCTTCTCTAATCGGAATTACGCAACCCAAACCTCCATCTGCATATTCGTAACCATCCACTTTAGCCAAAGACATAAAGGGAATATAATTGCACGAGATCCATACCCAATTGCAAAACTCTTCGTAGGTACAATCGTTTATAGACTTATACTCTACTCGGTTCATTGATAAGTTAGATACGGTAACAACCACATCGTGTTTTGTTTCCTTAATTTTCTGATATTCTTGATGTGTAAAGTTCTCTCTGATGTTTCGCTTTAAAGCCTTGCTTTCCCCAAAAGTACGCTTCATTCTAATAAACTGCCACAGTGAATTCATAAAGTCTATAGACACATATTCCCTATCCCCTTTTTTTCGTTGTACAAAAGGACTAACGCTAAAGATGTCTTGCTGCTGCACATTAGTAAAAATATCGTAGAGCTTAGAAATATCATTAACGGCTAAATGTGGTACTAAAAGACTTCCTGTAGAAGTACCCAAAAACATATCATAGTTTCGCTTTTCGCGCTCTATAAGATACTGCGCAACTCCACCTGCAAAAGCACCTTTACTTCCTCCACCAGATATAACCAATGCTCGCATTACTCTTTGTTTTGAAGTTTTTCTGAAAATTCTTTTGCAAATTTAACCAATCTCCAATTGTGGTGAGACTTAGCATTCTCGATATTTGATATGCATTTTTCATTACAGGATTTTATGAGGTCTAAATATTGAAACGCGCTAATTCGTAAATCGGCATTGTATTTCTCGTCTGTATAACTAACCAATTCTTCAAACAACCCTTGTTTATTATCTGCTTGATAAAAAGGTGTGCTAAGATTTAGAACAATCCATAGCAATCGTACGTTTTTATCACTAAGACCAACCACATTTCTGGTTTTTGACAAATATTTAGCACGTTCTTCTGGAAAATTTGACCAGAGGTTATAAAGTGCATTTTCAATGGTCATGTAAGATTTATCATTGAGTAATGATTCGTACTCCTCTTTTAGGTTTTTAGGAATTTTAGTTACGTACTGCGATATGGCCTGTCTTACTTTTAGTCCATGCTTAAATGTATCTTTAGTGACCAAATCCGGAGCTTGGGAAATAACTTTTACCTTAGCCTCATCAGACACATAATACTTGAGATATTCTGTACATTTAGACGATTTTGTCTGGCAATCTACCATGAGATACTCATTGATATAGGTCGAATGGTTTTTAAGTAAGTTGAATGCCGCATCAACAGGAAACTCTTTTTGTTTTATCCAAAGATTTACAAAGCCATATAGAGACTTTCCATATAAACTCTCAACTTCAGAAATAAAATCTGAAGTTTCAACATTAGCAAATTGATGTTTATTTAAATAATTCCTTACAGCCTGTTTAAATATGGCATCACCAACTTTATTACGTAAAGCATGTATAACCCAAGCTCCTCGTTGATAAAACGTCAGACTACTTGATTTTGGATTTAAAAGCGAAGTGCCTTTACCAGCAATATCCTGTCGACCCAAATCTACAGCAGACTCATAAAGTTTGAAAAAATAATGGTTGTCGTCAAATATATCGCGCTCGGCCAATAATGCATAGTAAGTTGCAAACCCTTCTTGCAACCAATGATGCTTGCCAGATTTTGCCGTTACAAGGTTACCAAACCATTGATGCGCCAACTCATGGGCATTGACATTGATGTAGTTTTTATCATTAAAGCCAATGGAATCCACCACAAAAGCATCCGAAAAAATCGTGCAACTTGTATTTTCCATTCCTGCGTACAAAAAATCGTGCACGGGAACTTGCTTATAGTTTTGCCAAGGATAAGCAAAACCAATTTCTTCTTCTAAAAAATCGAACATTTGTTTGCTGTAACGATAGGTTGGTTCAACCTTTAATGAATCTTCCGGATAATAGTAATATTCTAAAGGAATTCCGCTTTTTGAAGTTTCTATTTTTTTATCGTATTCGCCAATAGCCAAAGCGACAAGGTAACTTGGCATGGGCATTTGCATATTGTAATTCCAAGTTGTCGTAGAATCATTAACATGCTTCTTCTCTAATAGTCCGTTAGAAATAACCTCATATTTTTTATTATGGGTTATCTTTAGGTCAAATTGAATCTTATCGTTAACATCATCTATACTTGGCAACCAATTACTGGTATATTTACCTTGGCCTTGAGTCCATATTTGCAAATTTCCATTTCGCTCTACAAAATAAAGTGCTTTTTTGGGTGTTGCAGTGTACTTGAAGCTTAGATGATATGTTTCATTTTTTTTGAAGTCACTGTATATAATTAGACGTTTCTCGTCATTTTTAAGCACCATTGGCACGGATTTGGCATCGGTGTTGTTTTTAATCAATGTTAGATCAAAAAATTTCATTTGTCTAGCATCAATGTATACTGAATCAATATCCTTTATAATATCAAACTCAAAATTAAGAACACCTTTAACATTCGTAGAATCAGGAATAAAAAACAAATCAGCATTGAGTTGCTTAAAATCCACATAATCCGTTTGCTGAGCAAAAGACACGCTTAGTAAAAAGAAGACCGAAACCGACAGTAATTTTTTCATACTATAAAACTATACAAGGATAACGCCAAAGTACAAATTTATGGTATTACAAGTTAAGTTGCTGGCTCCAAAAGATCAATAAATGTCTCAATGAAACTATTTTTACTGAATGGTACAAATTGACTATTTTTAGTCTATGAAAAAGCACATTGTTGTATTAACCGGCGCTGGCACTAGTGCCGAAAGTGGTGTCAAAACATTTAGGGATCATGATGGACTTTGGGAGGGACATGATGTAATGCAGGTCGCTTCCCCCTTGGGTTTTAGAGATAATCCCGAACTGGTTTTAGATTTTTACAATCAAAGACGACGACAGCTAAAAACTGTTGAACCCAACCAAGCACACAAAGATTTAGCCAAGCTAGAAACGGATTATAAGGTGACCATAGTCACCCAAAACGTTGATGATTTACATGAGCGTGCCGGTAGTAGCGATGTAGTGCATCTTCATGGTGAATTATTAAAGGTGAGAAGTACAGGAAACCCAAGCGACATAAAAGATTGGACAGAAGATCTCAACTTAGGTGACACATGTGAAAAAGGACATCAGCTAAGACCTCATATTGTTTGGTTTGGAGAAGATGTACCCATGATAGACATTGCTATGAAAATTTGCTATGCAGCCGATATATTGGTTATTATTGGCACGAGTATGCAAGTCTATCCTGCAGCTGGTTTAATAAATTATGTACAACCAGATACACCAATTTATTACATTGACCCTAAACCTGCCGTGACGAGAAACCCTAACATTAACGTTATCGCCAAATCGGCTACCAAAGGTATGACAGATCTCTTAACTATTTTAAAAACCAGTTAATATAAAATTTTGCCATACCAACTTAGTCAGTTCGATTAATCGCCATTTTTCAAATAAAGGTCAGAACATCATTATCACTCCGACCTTTTTAAGGTATGTGAACTTAATAGATTATTCATCAAATTTTGTAAATATAATAGTGAAGTCCTCTGTTACACCAACATGTTGATCGTTAACCTCATCATAAAGTTCCATTTCAAAACCATTTAGTATAGTAACTGTTATAGTATTTCCAGAGATGGTTCCGACTATATCGCCTTGCTCATCATCATTTTCGACTGTAATGGTATTTCCATCTTGTGTCCAGGTCGAAGTTAATCCAAAACCATTTTGGCATTGATAAGCCTGCTCATTGTTAATATCTACATAAACATTAGTAAAATCGATATCTATGATGACATCTCCATCATCAAAAAATTCGATAAAATTTCCATCGTAACAAGGAGTTTCTTCAAACAAATCTCTTGAGGTTGTACCATCTCCGTTAAAATCGAAGGACGATTCTACTAAAAGTGAACTTACAAGCCATCGTCCTTCTGGAGTTAAATTTGTGTTTCCATCATCATCAGAAGAACAAGACGACATAGCGATACATAGTACAAAAAAAATTAAAGATTGAATTTTAGTTTTCATATTAGTGTTGATTTTGTTATTCGTCACTATATAGAAATACTAAAAGAATGTCATCACTAAATGCAAAAACAATTTAAAAATAATAATGACCACACTAATCATTATCACTCAACTTAAAAAAGTCATTAACGGGTTTATTAAATACTTTTGAGAGCTTTAACGCTAAAACCGTTGAAGGTACATAACGATTAGCTTCTATTGAGTTTATAGTTTGGCGGGAAACCCCTATTTTTTTAGCCAAATCATCTTGTGTTAAGCTTAAAATGGCACGTTCTACTTTAATTGTATTTTGCATTATCTATTGCGCTTTAAGACTTCAAAAAACATCATCTGAATTAACAGCATAAAAGATAATACCTGAAAATAACTAAAACCATTGTTTTCGCTAGCTTCATACAAAAAATTATGTATTACATAATCTACTACAGGTTGTATCAAGGCATATAAGACTCCGATAATAAATGCCAAAGTAAAAGACTTGGCACGCAAGGATACGATCATCTCGTCTTCCATCTTTTCTTTGGATAAGATAATGATGAGAAGCCCCACTAATAATACTTTTCTTAAAATATCTTTTAACCATAAAGGCTCTGCTTCTGTAAATTTTAGACCTATCATAGTTAAAAAAGTGACCAAGCATAATACTGTCCCAATAGTTTTCCAACGGTTAGATAACTGAAATTGTGACCATTTTTCAATTTTGGTACGCTCACATTCTATAATCTTTTTGGTATTCATAATTGACAAATATATTTCATATTAAGTAAAATTATTTTTACTATATGACAAATATACTTTACATTTTTTTATTACACAAATTGAATTTAACATACTTTAATTTATCAAAATTTTCCTCAAAATTCGTTTAAGATTTAGATAAGTCTATTACTGGGCTTAATAGATATATTAAAACAGACAAAATCACTAAAATCAACAAAAATCAAAACTACCGATTCTTTTCCTCTATCCACTTGCTCAAATACTTGGTACTTTGCAACGTTTGATGTTGTAACATATTCCCAATAAAATTATTTTGTCGATGCAATTTTAAATTTTCTTTTAACTCTTCAAGCTTATTGAAAAATGCACCTTCAAAATCAGACATATTATAGCGTTGCTTTAATACTTCAAATCCATTTTGTTGTTTGCCTTGCCAAACCTTATTATTAGTATAAAGCTCAACAGCTTTTAATGTAAAAGCAGTTGAATTGTCTTCAATAAAACCTGGTACCTTCAAATTACCAAACATACCTTCTGCTGCAATACTGGACATTATACAAGGTGTTCCGTTTTGTATCGCATCAATCAGTTTACCTTTTAGTCCAGCTCCAAAGCGCAAGGGCGCCAAACATACTTTTACATTTTGCATCACTTTGTTTACATCTTCAGTAAATCCCTTTATTAGAAATCCTTCCTTTTCATTGAGCAATTGTGTTACTTTTTGGGATTCATAAGCGCCATAAACATGTAACTCAGCTTTTGGTAATTGTTGTCGTATTAAGGGCCAAATCGATTGTTTAAGGTATAGAACCGCATCATAATTTGGTGGATGCAAAAAATTACCAATGGTAATAAAATGTTGTCGTTCTTCAAACGTTGGTAATTGATTTTTGTTTGCTTCAGAAATTGGCTCTAGCAGAAATGGCAAATAATAGAGTAAGCTTCTATCAATTTTGAATTGCTTCGTCAATACTTCAATTTCGGCTTCCGAAATAATTAGGTTCAAATCGCAACGATACATACTAGCTATTTCGCGTTTTGCAATATCGTTCTGTAAATGTTCTACTGAAACTTCAACGTCTTCCTTTAAAGCCAATTGCCTGGCTTTTCTTAAACCATGAAAATCTTCAGTATCCAATATTCGTAGTGCATCAGGACATTGCTCAGCAACACGCCAACCATATTGTTCTTCAGTCATAAACCGATCGAACATTACAATTTTTGGATTTAATTCAGATATAAAAACATCAAACGAGATGTCATTCAAAAGAATAGCTTGCGTTTTTACATCAAGCTGAGATAAATCATAAGTGTTATTAGACGTTTTGGCAGCACAAGCAAATGTAATTTCATAACCATTGTTCTGAAACAGTTGAACTAATTGCAACATTCTACTGCCAGCAGCAGAACTTTTGGGCTCAGGCCAAACCAGACCAATTATTAATAATTTTTTCGAACCCATAAACTACTGCTAACTATTCAATACGGTCACAAACTTATTACTGTGGATCTTTTAAAAACGAATATTTTATTCGTGCGGCTTTTGCCCAAGACACCATGGCATCAATCTGTTCTTGAGATAACTTTGCATAACCATGTGACCACGTGTAGCTTTTCAACGGCATGGTTTTGGCCTCAACCATTTCTATTAACTCCTCAAGTTTATGATCTTTTTTCTTCTCGTTGTAGTCCTCCCATTTTGATACATTGAAATGTCCCTTGCCATGGTCTATATGACTCGCCAGCCAATAATTAACAGGTGTTACGGCATTATACCAAGGATAGCGTGTATGGTCACTGTGACAGTCTAAGCAAGCATTTTTTAAAACCATTTTTACATCTTCTGGTGGATTGGTGTCTGCAAAGAATGCATTGACCGAAACGATATTGCCATCGTTCTTTTCTGGACCAAAAAATTGCGCAATTATAAAAACTATTAAAAGTAGTAGTCCAAGTTTTTTTACAATCTTCATTTTTGATTAATTTTAAGGCTCAAAATTAAGGATTTTCTATTGACAAAAGCAGAACTTTATAACGAATTAAGTTACGTTAACCACTCTCGCGAAAAACGATTGTATTACGCCAATCTGGTTATTGATAATCCAGAACTGATAGCGCCACTTTTGGAGATTCTATTCGATGTGGATGATAAAATATCTTGCAGAGCAGCTTGGGTTTTTGAGTTTATGTGTGGTGAAAATCTTGAGGAAATCATTCCGCACCTAGACACATTTACCCAAAATGTCTCTAAGGTACATTTAGACTCAGCTGTGCGACCAATGGCTAAAGTCTGCGAATATTTAATAAAAGCTAATTACTCTAAAGCAGACCATAAAATAAAGCACCATCTTACCGACATACACAGGGAAAGAATTGTTGAAGCCTGTTTTGATTGGATGATAAATGACGAAAAAATAGCACCCAAGGCCTACTCAATGAATTCGCTCTACCTGTTAGGTTCTGAGTACGATTGGATCCATCCGGAATTGGCCATGATTTTAGAGCGCGATTTCTCAATGCAAAGTTCTGGGTTTAAAGCTAGAGCTAGGCATATTTTGAAGAAGATAAAACAATAATTAGTTTAAAGTGGTGGTATTAAGTGTCTCGCAAAACTACCTCTAAAGAAGAACGCAAACTGAATACTGAGACTGCAACCACAAAATTTATACTTTATACCAACATACTTTTTACTTAACACTAACATACTTCAAACTAACTTCACTATCTTTGATGCTTCAAAATTTTACAGCAAATGGCACTTACACAGCTTAGCGCAATTTCACCAATAGATGGTCGTTACAGATCTAAAGTTGAGGCTTTAGGGAACTATTTTTCTGAAGAAGCATTGATTAAATATCGTGTTTTGGTAGAAATCGAATATTTTATTGCATTATGTGAATTACCATTACCTCAATTAAAATCTGTATCTAGTTCAGTTTTTGAAGATTTAAGAGCCATCTACAAAAATTTTACTCCAGTAGATGCTTCAGCAATTAAGGACATAGAAAAAGTTACCAATCATGATGTTAAGGCTGTAGAATACTTTATTAAAGAAAAGTTTAATGCTCTAGATCTGTCGGATTACAAAGAGTTTATTCACTTCGGATTAACATCACAAGATATTAATAATACAGCGGTTCCTTTGAGTATTAAGGAAGCCATGAACGATGTTTATGTTCCTGAATATCAAACTTTATTAGAGAAAATAGAAGGGTTGGCTAAAGAATGGGAAGCCATACCAATGTTGGCAAGAACGCATGGTCAGCCTGCATCACCAACACGATTGGGCAAAGAAATTAAAGTGTTTTCAGCACGATTAAAAGAGCAGTTTAACTTATTAAATGATATACCTAGTGCTGCTAAATTCGGTGGTGCTACAGGAAATTTTAATGCACATAAAGTTGCCTATCCCAATGTAGATTGGAAAACCTTCGGAACCAAATTCGTTCAGGAAAAACTGGGTTTACAGCATTCTTTTCCAACAACGCAAATTGAGCACTACGATCATTTGGCTGCTTTGTTTGATGCCCTAAAACGTATTAATACCATTATTATAGATTTAGATAGAGATATCTGGACTTACGTATCAATGGATTACTTTAAACAGAAAATAAAAAAGGGTGAAGTTGGCAGTTCTGCTATGCCACACAAGGTAAATCCTATAGACTTTGAAAATAGTGAAGGTAATTTAGGAATTGCCAATGCTATTTTTGAACATCTATCTGCCAAACTGCCTATTTCGAGATTACAACGCGATTTAACAGATAGTACTGTTTTAAGAAATGTTGGTGTGCCATTTGGCCATACAATTATTAGTTTTAAATCTACTTTAAAAGGTTTAGGTAAATTATTATTAAATGAAGCTAAGTTTCAACAAGACTTGGATAATAATTGGGCCGTTGTTGCAGAGGCGATACAGACCATACTAAGGCGTGAAGGCTATCCTAACCCCTATGAAGCCCTTAAAGGATTAACACGCACCAATGAAGCAATTACGGAAACATCCATTTCTAACTTTATAGATACATTAAAGGTTTCTGACTCTATTAAATCTGAGTTAAAGGCGATTTCACCAAGTAATTATACAGGTATTTAAACTTACATGCCAATGAAACTCTTTCCCTTAAGTAAAAACGCCATGGCATTAAGCTTTATAGGTATTATTGCTATTGGCTTTTTTGTTGCCGGTTTATTTGAAGTATTGGACTATTTTATAATAAAAGCTTTGCTATTTAGTAGCTCTGGTGCTTTATTTTTTATTGCCTTAAACTATGCTTTAAAAAATGAAAGCAAAAAAAACCGCCCTAAAGATTAACTTCAAGACGATTCCCATTAACATTTTAAATAATTGTCAGTTTATTTAAAAAAACTCTTTTAAAAGTCCCAGTTGACCTTCATCTACATTAGAACTTTCTATAATATCAGATAGTTTCATAAGTTCCCCAGCATTCATATTATCGCCCAGAACTCTCACTATGGCAAAACCTTTGTCACTTGAGCTTCCAAATACAATAAGCTCATCAATACTTGTTTCAGATTCGCCTAAAAATTTCACCACAAACTTTCCTTCTTTTGTAGATCCTCGCATTAGTTCTTCATACTTAACATCATTGAGAATACCTTTTACCTTCTTTAATTCTAGCTTGTATTCTTCAGTATTATCCTCAGATAATTTAAAAGCAAGTATGTTAAGCTTATCTACAGACTCATAGGCTTCTCGTTGTTCGTCAGTCATATCTACACTTTCAACATTCAATAAACTTGTTGGTGCATCTATAGAGATAAAACCGTTTTTTTCCTGATTATTTACATAATAGGTTTGTAATGTTGGTCCTTGGTTGCAACTCGTAAAAGCCGCAACCAAAAACAACACCACTATTGATTTTTTGATTGATTGTAACATTAGTTCTTAGTTTTTCTTTCCTGCTTTTTTCAATTGCTCACCACCTGGCATATCGATTTGATTTGCGATTTTTGATACCTGTCTTAAATCAATATCTCCAGTTAAGGTCATAATTACAGTTTCAAACTCACGTTTCTCACCATTAATTTTAACTTCGCCACCTGTCATTTCCTTAAGTCCGGTGATAAACATTAAAAGCTCTTTAACATGGTTTTCGTCCTTTCCTTCTTTAACATAGAACTTAACGGTTTGCTCACCATCTTTAATTCGCATCAGCTCTTCAAGATCAGATGATTTTAAATACTTGGTTACCGTGGCTTTCATGTCTGATGATATACCTTTATCTCCAGTAGTGAATACTTTAAAGCCTGTAATGCTTTTAGCCATCTGTACATATTCCTTAGCTTCTGGATCATCAATATCGACACCCATAGTGGCCAACATCTTAAACATTTTTTGATTTAAAATAACCGAAGTTACACCTTCTAAATCTTCAAACTTATCAAATACACTCTGACTGAATGAGGTCATCGAAGTAAGCATTATCGCTGCTATAATTACTATTTTTTTCATAATTCTTGTTTTTAATTTTTGTTTTTAATTCTTTAATAATTTGTTTGTTGTTTTACTAAATTCTGCAACGTGGCTGGCTTTTTCCAAACCAACGTTAAAGTTTTCAGAAGCTAAGCTTAAGGCGTTTATGCTCGAAGTTCCATCGCTGAACTTATCTGAGAGCATCGCCAAAGCAGCTTTAGTTTCTAAATACATTTTTTGCTCTTCTGGCGGATAATCTGCCAAAGTTTTTGGGCCATTATTCCAATTAGGAATAAATATTCCAAGCATAAGAACAACAACAGCTGCGACAGAAATCCATTGGTACAATTTTGTGTTCTTAGGTTTTAATGGAACGTCTTTTGTGTACTGTTCTTGTTGCGATTGCGAAAAGTATAAGAACATTGGTTTGTAATGTTCTAAATGTGGGGCTACATCTCCGTTTGCAAAATAGGCTCGTAATTGAACTTCTTCCTGTAATGTAGTCTCTGCATTATTATACTTTTCTAATAATTTTTCTATATCATTTAATACCATAGCGATGTGTATTAGTTAATTTTTCTCGTATTGTTTTTCGTGCTCTAGATAATGCAACTCTTACTGCTGTTTCGCTCATATCTAACATTTCAGCTATTTCGGCAAAATCGTATTGTTCTATATCTCTTAGCTGCACTATTATTTTTTGTTGTTCGGGTAAATCTTCCATAATCTTAGATACCCAATCTATACTATCTCTGGCTTCAACCTGTTTTTGTAATGACGAATTGTTATCTGTATAATTACTGTGAACAATTTTTAAATTTTGTGCTTGCTTGGATTTTAACCGGTCCAAACAAAAATTCTTTGTCATGGTCATTGAAAAGGCTTCCACATTTTTATAATCACTTATCTTTTCTTTATTTCTCCACAATTTCAACAGTATCTCTTGCGTAGCATCTTCAGCTTCTTCACGAGAAACCAGTAATCGTTTTGCTAAACGAAACACTTTATCCTTAAACGGCATTACTAAGCTTACAAAATCTGCCTGCTTCATTACTAATTTGATTGGTAGTAAAGTCGGTTTATTTCCTTCTTCATACTTACGACGATACACATTACATTTTGTTACAAAGTTTTTTTATTTGTAATAATGTAAGTAAATTTAGGGTTTTACAGACATAAGTAAGAAATTGTTATAAAAAGAGAAAGATGAAAAATTTTAAAACATTACTATTAACGAGCCTAATTCTATTATCCGTAACCAGTTGTTTTGATGACATAGACGATAATACCAGCTTTTCTAATAGTGAAGTAAAGGATTTTGTTTGGAAAGGTATGAACGCCGTGTACCTATACAAAGCTGAAATCCCTGATTTGGCAAACGACAGATTTAATTCGAATGAAGAATACAACGATTATCTTAATAGTTTTGCTACACCTGAAGCTTTGTTTGAATCCTTAAAATATTTACCAGAGTCCGTAGATAGGTTTAGTCGTATCGTTGATAATTATTTCGATTTACAAAACCAACAACAAGGAATTACCTTAAGCAATGGCATTGAGTTTAATTTTGAGAGGATTGCTCCTGGTAGTGATGAGCTTTATTGTGCAATTACCTTAGTTCTAAACAATAGTGTAGCCAGTGATCTTGGTTTGCAACGTGGACAAATCTTTAGAGCGGTTGATGGCATTGATATAAATGTAAATAATGCTGTAGCTTTGCTCTCCCAGAATTCATATACCTTAAATTTCGCAGACTATGATGATAATGACACACCACAAATTGATGATGATACGATTAACTTAAATGGAAATAGTGTAACACTATCGCAAGAGGAATATACTGAAAACCCTGTCCATATTGCTCAAACAATTACACTAGAAGACAATACCAAAGTTGGCTATTTAATGTACAATCAATTTAACTCTAGTTTTAATAATGCCTTAAACAATGCTTTTGGAGATTTTCAAGCAGAAGGTATTGATGAGCTTGTGCTGGATTTAAGATATAATGGCGGTGGTTCAGTACAAACTGCTGCATATTTGGGCAGTATGGTCACTGGTCAGTTTACAGGACAAGTGTATTCAAAATTATTTTATAATGAGAATTTACAGGACAACAATGAAGATTTCCTTTTTACGAATTCTATAGCTGGCGGTGGCTCTATAAATAGCCTTAACTTATCTAAAGTTTATGTGCTTACGACCAATTTAAGAACGGCTTCAGCAAGCGAGTTGGTTATTAATAGTTTAAGCCCTTACATTGATGTTGTTGTTATTGGTGAAAATACAGTAGGAAAAACACAAGCTTCAATAACCATTTATGATTCACCAAATTTAGCTTTTGAAGATGTTAACCCTAACCATACCTACGCTATGCAACCACTTGTAGCAAATTCCACCAATGTAAATGATGAATTGGTACCATCTTCAGGCTTAACTCCAAATATTGGTCTTTCTGAAACATTGAATAATTTGGGGACTCTTGGTGATGTTAACGAACCACTATTAGCTGCGGCTATCGCCTATATAATGGGAATGGGCAGAGTGTCCTATAACACGACCTCAATTGATATTGATAGATCGGTTAAAATTCAATTAAACACTAATCCTTTTGAACAAGACATGTTTTTAGATTAGATAATAATTTAAGGTTAAACACAATTAATTGTCTAATCTAAAAACATATTCTTCATTCGCTTAGCATAAAGTTGTTTTTAATTGAAATGAAAACTATTTGGTGCAACATCAGTAGTTATAGTATTTAGCAAATTACCGCTCGTGTCGTATTCGTATGCAGTGCCTGCCGATGCGAAATCACCAGCATCTGCTATGTACAATACGTTATTTCTAGCTGAAAAGCCATACATAGAACCGAATTGAGAGGTAGAAACATAGGTCATCACAGGCACATCTGACACTGCTGTACTACCAGTAGCAAAGCTATATACTGATGTACTATTTGTAAAATAAATGGTATTGCCATCTATATCTAAATGTCTTGGAGATGTTAATGTTGCAGGTAAGTCTATTGAAGAATCAATGGCATCATCAGATAAGTTTATTTTAAAAACTTTACCATTAGATGTAGAATTACCAGACAGCACATACAAGAAACCATCATCAGCCTCAAGTGAATTTGGCGAATTACCCATACCTAAATCTATAGTTGTCATTGAACCCAAGTTTGAAGGATCTAAAACTGTTACACTATTACCTGAACCAAAGGAACCGTTTGCTATATATAATTTACCATTTGCCGCTTCAATACGTTCCGCTATTTTACCAATAACAATGGTGGTTGTAGAATAATCAGTAAGGTCTATAATAGTAACAAAATCATCTGTTGATGTACCAAAGTCCCCAGAGTTTGTTACATAAGCTTTATTATTATAAACTGCTCCGTATCGTGGATTAATTAAATCCGTGGTCACAGTTGCTATAAACTCGAAAGTATACCTATTTAAAACAGTAACTGTTTGTCCACCACCCGAAACGATAAAAGCTCTTGTATCATCAAAGAATAAATCTTGCTTAAATGCTCCAATGGGGTCAGCAGTTGGGTTTACATTTTCAAAGACATTCTGTTCCACCGTGCCATCTTCGTCGACATAGGTAACCGGAGTAATTAAACCACCTCCTTCATGCAAAATAAAATATCCATTTTCGTAGTCACCCAAAGGTTCAGATGGTGTAAAATCATCATCATCGCTACATGATGTAACTAATAATGCTAAAGCAAAACTGTAAATGGAAAATTTAAATAAGTGTTTCATTATAATCAAAAATTAAAGGTTAAATAAATATTGTAGTTTATGCCAGGCATATAACGATTAGCTACGCTCTGGTAATTTTTATTAAATAGGTTTTGAATTCTAAATCCAAGAGTACATTGATCCAAAGGCTTGTATTCCAGACCTAGGTTGTGCACCCAAAAAGGTGCCACAACACGATTGGGATCGTTATCTGACTGAATAAAGACTTCACCCACATAAGCAGTTTGCCAATAGACACTAAGCTTGTTATAGGCATAATTGAATGATCCTGAACCTTTATGATATGGCACATAAATCAGTTGTTTATTATCAAATTGATTTTCTGAAATCGTATAAGCATAATTGGCGTTTAATTGAAGTTGATGCCCTTTGAATTGCCTAGAGTATTGCAAGCGAGACTCTAGACCATAGGAAACAACGTTGTCTGTATTTATAGGTCTCCAAACCCCACTGGTATTTGGCACCCAACGAATCATGTTTTCTATATCATAATAAAATCCTGTAAGACTAAATAACCCGTTTTTAAAATTGAATTGATTGCCCAATTCTATTTGATGGGAAGTCTCTGGGCTTAAATTTGGATTACCTGCATTAGCCCAATACAAATCATTGTAAGTTGGAATTCTAAAGTTTTTAGAACCATTGACGTTGACCGTATAAAAATCCCCAAATTGCTGTTTTACGCCTAAACTAAATAATAAAGGGCTTTCATAAGTATTGGTGACTTCCTTTCTAACTGTGGCTTCGTAATAAAATGATTTAATACGTTGGTTTAACAATACACTAAATGCCGAAATGGTACGAGAGGCTTCGACAATACTAGAGCCTTCACCATTAGTGTAATTAATATCTGCTACGGCCATGGCCTTTGCATTATCTGCCCATTTGTAACTTAGCTGATAATTACCAATAAAGGTCTCGGCCTCAGCAAACGTAAAGTTGTCATTTTCAATATTCCCAAAATATTTATACGATTCTGTTAGATATGCCGCTCTTAAAACTGAAAGAAACTTACCATATCTTCCCTCCCATTCCAGTAACTGCCGTGTATTGAAGTCTCTATATTTTGTTCGAATTTCAGTTGGCAATATCAATGAAAAATGACGTTCACCATCAAATACATGATTGTAATAGCGCAGTATATTTTTTTGGTCAATTTTATAGCCTAAAGTTGTACTAAGCCCTACATTATAGAATTGACCGTTTAAGTTTTTCCTATCGCTGTCCAAATAGTCATAATCATTATCAGAATGCGTATAAGTCACGGTAAAGCCCACACTGAATTTATCATCTGCATACCGAGTTCCGTAACTCAAGTCCTGCGTATTAAAACTACCAAAACCAGCAAACAAGTTATTTTCAAAAGGCATATTAAAATCTACCTTGTCGCTTAAATGAATACTTCCACCAATGGCTCCACTACCATACAACACGCTTCCCCCACCATGTCTAATCGTAATTTCATCAAAATTTCTGGTGTTTATGGTACTAAAATCCGTTTGGCCATTAAACTGCGAATTTATATTAATGCCGTTCCAGATCACTGCTGTTTGTTGTGCTGTCGTACCCCTAAATGAAGGTGAAGAGACCATACCCAACCCATTTTCTTTAAAATACACAGGCGAATTAAAATTTAACAATTGTGTCAAAGAAGAAGTGTTTCGCTTTATAATACTATCTGAAAGCACTTGAGTAGTTTGTGTCTTAGAAAATGTTTTTAACAAGCGATCGGCTCTCAAAACAACCTCATCAAGATTTTGAATTGAATCTAGTGTTTGAGACACTACCACAAACGGTGATATTAAAAAAAATAATATAAATATATGTTTCATACCCATTGAGCCTTTTACCCGAAGACTAATTTTATTAGCGGAAATTGGCAGGTCTCCTGACTTGCGTCTTGTTATCGGTCTTCCCAGAAAATATTTCCAGTGACATTGAAGGTAATAACAAGCTTTATAGCTTACAGTTGCGGGAACAGCTCAGGAATGGAGATTTTAGAATTAATATGTGATATTTTTGAGGTCTAAACTCATCAATCAGCAACCATAAATCTTTAATCGCTTCACCTGATTCCCTTTTAATCCATTTAGTAGAACTAAACAGAACCAAAATTCTCTGCGAAATTAAACAATTTGTTTAAGGATTTACTTTAAACTTTAAATAATCTTACTTTTGGACTCAAAATAAACCTTTCCTTTAAAATGAGATTATCCGCTTTTTTTCTATTTTTAGTTGCTTTTGTTTCTTGTAAAAATGAACGAAAGATAGATTTGCCCAACACATCTGAAACAAAAACATTGGAGCTTAAATATGCTGAAGGCTTTTCCGTAACCGACAATGGCAATCATAAAGTACTTACTATTTTAAACCCTTGGCCAAATGCTGATAAGAGCTATAAATATTTGATAGCATCTAGTGAGGCGTTATCAAAAATGACTTTCCCAAAAGATTACTATGACGGTGTAATAACCAATGATATAAAAAAATTAGTTGTAACCTCTACAACACATATTCCTGCTTTAGAATTGCTTGGTGCAGAACAAACTTTAGTCGGTTTTCCTGGTACGGATTATATATCTTCAGAAAAAATAAGAAAACGTATTGATGAAGGTAAAGTCAGGGACTTGGGTAAAAACGAAGGTATAAATACCGAAGTGTTATTAGAACTAAACCCCGATGTCGTTATTGGTTTTGGAGTTGATGGTGTAAACAAAACATTTGAAACCATTAAAAAAGCTGGAATTCCCGTAATATATAATGGTGATTGGGTGGAGTCTTCTGCGTTGGCAAAAGCAGAATGGATTAAGTTTTTTGGTGCATTATTTAATAAAGAAATGGAAGCAGATGCTATTTTTAATCAAATTGAAAACGACTATTTAGCTGCAAAAGCCATTGCAAAGCAAGCCAAAAACCGACCAACAGTTTTGAGTGGAGCGATGCACAAGGATGTTTGGTATTTACCAAACGGCTCTAGCCCTGAAGCTCAATTTTTAAAAGATGCGAACGTCAATTATTTATGGGGTGAAACTTCTGGAAACGGAAGTTTAGCATTGAGTTTCGAAGCCGTTTTAGACAAAGCTAAAGATGCAGAGTTATGGTTAAGTCCTTCATACTATAGAAGTTTTGACCAACTTAAAGAAGCTAATGCACTTTACACCAATTTTAGTGCTTTCAAAAATCAATCAATTTATACGTTTACCAACACAACAGGTGTTACAGGTGGTACTCTGTACTATGAATTAGGTACTGCAAGACCAGATTTGGTTCTAAAGGATTTAATAAAAATTTGTCACCCAGAACTATTGGAAAATTACAAGCCATTTTTTTTTAAAAAGCTAAAATAGATTATAGGTATTCGTAATTAAAGCAAAGAATCTTTTTTGTCTAAATTTGCATCAAAGCATTACATGACCGTTCTTAGGAACGATAAACAATAATTGAATACTCAAAAGACATATCACTTTCAATTTACATTACTTGTTGTAATCTTACTTATATGTTTTTTCACCAACATTAGTTTAGGCTCAGTAAGCATACCTTTGAACAGTATTTTTGGAAGTCTTTTCGGAACTATCGATAATTCAACTTGGCAACTCATTATAACCGATTTTAGATTACCAAAAGCGATTACGGCAATTTTAGTGGGCTCTGGTTTAGGTATTTCAGGTCTCCTCATGCAAACACTTTTTAGAAACCCTTTGGCCGGTCCTTTTGTTTTAGGAATAAGCTCAGGCGCCAGTTTGGGTGTAGCCTTAGTTATTTTAGGCTCAGGATTGTTTGGCGGTTTGTTTACAACAGCTTTAATTTCTAAATGGAGCATTGTAGTCGCAGCAAGTTTAGGAAGCTTCCTTGTATTACTTGCGGTCTTGGCAGTTTCGAGTAAAGTACGCGATACCATGGCTATTCTAATTATAGGTTTAATGTTTGGAAGCATTACCGCAGCTGTGGTTAGTGTTCTCTCCTACTTTAGCTCAGCCGAACAATTACAACAATACATTTTTTGGGGTTTTGGAAGTTTAAGCAACTTATCCTGGAGTGATCTCATCATTTTCTTCGGAATTTATTTAACAGGACTCATCTTAAGTGTAGCTTCCATAAAAGGATTAAACAGTCTTTTATTGGGCGATAACTATGCCATGAGCTTAGGCGTAAGCTTAAAGCAAAACAGGTTAATAATCATTTTGGCAACAAGTTTAATAGCTGGTACTATTACCGCATTTGCTGGACCAATTGCTTTTATAGGTTTAGCAATACCGCATTTAACACGTCAGTTGTTTAAAACCTCTAATCATAAAATTTTAATACCAGCCGTTTTTTTATTTGGTGCCATTGTTATGCTAATTTGTGATAGTATTGCTCAAATTCCTGGAAGCGACTACACATTGCCTATCAATGCCATAACAGCTTTAGTTGGTGCTCCAGTAGTGATTTGGTTATTGGTAAGACAACGTAAAATGATGTTTTAATTATAATGGAGACCACAAATCAATGATTGAAAAAAAAATAAATATCATCCTTCAAACGGAACAACTTTCCATAGGCTACAAAACCAAGAAAGCTGAAACTGTTGTTGCTTCTAATATTAATTTCGAGTTACATAAGGGACAATTAATAGGTTTGGTTGGTGCTAATGGCATTGGTAAATCCACACTTTTAAGAACATTGATAAAAGTACAACCCGAGCTATCTGGTTCTATAAAACTAAACGGCATCGCTCTAGAATCTACCAGCAACTTAGATTTAGCAAAGCAATTGAGTATTGTATTAACCGAGCCGTTAACCTCTAAAAACCTTTCAGTCTATGAACTTGTAGCTTTAGGAAGACATCCATACACCAACTGGATAGGGAATTTAGCCCAAGTCGATACCGATATTATAAACAATGCTTTGGAGCTCATAAATATTAACGATTTAAAAGACAAACGATGCTATGAGTTAAGTGATGGCCAATTACAAAAAGTAATGATTGCACGGGCTTTGGCTCAAGATACAGATATAATTGTTTTAGATGAACCCACCACACATCTCGATATGTACCACAAAGCATATATATTAAAGTTGCTTCAAAAATTGACTAAAGACACCCATAAAACCATTTTGTTTTCTTCTCACGAAATTGATCTCGCCATCCAATTGTGTGATACCATGATTGTAATGCGCAAAGATGATGTAGTTTGCGACCAACCCTGTAATTTAATCTCGGAAGGTGTTTTTGAATCGCTATTCCCAAAAGATTTAATTTCTTTTGATGATACGACTGGAAGTTTTAGAATTAAAAAATGACACTGTTAGTAAGGCATTATACTTGGTCGAAGCAAATGAAACGACCTAATAATCTCTTAATAAATATAGATTCTTCGCTTCGCTCTGAATAACAAATCGATTATCTTTGATAAATTTCTTTCGGTTAAATATGAACGACATCATCCTTTTTACAGCTATAATTGTTTCTGCAGGAATTGGTGCTTTTATTGGACTTAAATTCGCTCAGCTTAAAAGTAAAAGCGATAAAAGTACACTTGAAGAACGCCAGCTACAACTCAATAATACCATTGGAGAACTAAAACAAACGATTGAAAAAATTGAAACCGATCGAGAAGCGATTAGACAAGAAAAGGAATTTTTAAATACCGAACTGTCGAGACGAAATACAGAATTTGAAAATCTGCAACAGCAAAATCTAAAACGCGATGAAGAATTAGTAAAGCAACAAGAGCAATTGCGTAAAGATTTTGAATTGATGGCTTCAAAAATTTTGGATGAAAAATCAGAGAAATTCACACTTCAGAATAAAGAAAATATTAAAAACATTCTCAATCCGCTTGAAGAGAAGATAAAAACCTTTGAAAAGAAAGTTGAAGACACACAGAAAGAAAGCATTAGTATGCATTCTGCTTTAAAAGAACAGCTTTTGGGTTTAAAAGACCTCAACCAGCAAATGGCAAAAGAAGCCACTAATCTTACTAAAGCTTTAAAAGGTGACAGTAAAACGCAAGGAAATTGGGGCGAACTGGTTTTAGAACGGGTTTTGGAAAAATCTGGTTTAGAAAAAGACAGAGAGTATTTTGTACAACAGAATTTTATACGCGAAGATGGCTCTCGTGTTATGCCAGATGTCGTACTTCATCTTCCAGATTCTAAAAAAATGATTATTGACTCTAAAGTATCGCTAACGGATTATGAGCGTATGGTCAATGCAGATGATGATGAGCGTACGCTCTTTTTAAAAGCGCATGTTAACTCAATAAAAAAACATGTGGACCAACTGTCTGCCAAAAACTATCAGGATCTTTATGATATAGAATCGCCTGATTTTGTGCTGATGTTTATTCCTATTGAACCTGCTTTTGCAGTAGCCATTAATGAAGATAACACATTATACAACAAGGCTTTTGAACAAAATATCGTAATCGTTACACCTTCTACCCTATTGGCAACGCTTCGCACAATAGATTCCATGTGGAATAACGAAAAGCAACAGCAAAATGCTATTGAAATTGCTAGACAGGCTGGTGCACTTTATGATAAATTTGAGGGCTTAGTTTCTGACCTGACTGGTGTTGGCAAAAAAATTGATGCTGCCAAAAACGATTACTCCTCTGCCATGAATAAATTAGTCGAGGGTAAAGGCAACCTGATTTCGCGTGTTGAAAAAATTAAGAAAATGGGTGCTAAAGCTAAAAAATCACTTCCAGAAAACGTTATTAAACGTGCTTCGGAAGATGAATAAAAAAATATAAATAAAATCTGACTTATGTATAAAACCGCAGACGATTCCAGGATTCAAATCTCTGAGTTAATGCTACCATCTTTTGCCAATTTTGGAGGTAAAATCCATGGGGGTTATATTCTGGGTCTTATGGATCAGATTGCATTTGCCTGTGCTTCTAAACACTCCCGTAGTTACTGTGTAACAGCATCAGTTAATAAAGTTGACTTTTTAAACCCTATTGAGGTTGGAGAATTAGTGACCATGAAAGCTTCTGTTAATTACGTTGGCAAATCATCCATGGTTGTAGGTATTCGTGTAGAATCCGAAAACATTCAAACCGGTCTTAAGAAACATTGTAATTCGTCGTATTTTACCATGGTTGCAGTTGATAAATTAGGAAAAACAGTTACGGTTCCGGGTTTAATACTTACAACCAAAATGGACGCTAAACGCTTTATAAAATCCATCATAAGACGGGAAAGTGATGCCAAACGTAGTAAAGACTTAGAAGGTCTTTATAAAAATGTTGAAGATCATTTAGAGCAACTTAAGGATTATCGTGTTAAAATAGACTTTAAATAAAAAAAGCCATTTCTCTATAAGAAACGGCTTGTATATTATTTGTGCTTAATTTATTACTGCTTAATAAATCGCTTGGTTTGTGTCGTTTTATCATTAGATACTCTAACCAAGTAAATACCACTTCGCCAATTAGATACATCTATCGAAGATTCCAACTGATTAATTGAGCCTCTATAGATACGCTTACCTAAGACATCAAAAACCTCTAGTTTTGAATCTGTATCTAATACAGGCAACTTAATAGTAAGCTTATTTTTAGCTGGGTTAGGAGAAATTATAAACTCAGTATTTTGAAGTCTAAAATTAGAAGCACTCAAAGGAGCACCAGCGGTAATGTTATCCAAATGCATTTCTGCATTAGTAACTTCACCAATCCAAGATGGATTAGGGTTACTTAGTATTCTAATTTCAGTAACGCCAGATAAGGTAGCGTTTATGTCAGTACCTTCTGCACTACCATCGTTTCCAGCTGGTGCTGAAATCATGTCCGTTTCAGAAATTGGAATTGTAATTTGACCCCATCCAGATCCTGCTGTCACCACTACTGCAGGAGATGAAAAATTACCACCAGGACCAGTCAAAGATACACGGACGGATACATCAACATTTAATGCTCTTACATCCATTAAAATAGATCCTACACCAGCAGAGGTGTAATTGCCTATCCATTGCGTTAAGTTTCTTACAATCAATCTTGATCCGGCACCACCTGGGTTTTGCGTCGTATAGTCTCTTAGATAATTATCATCGTCGCCACTTGGCCCGCCAGTGTCAATATTCTCTGCTGGAGCACCAGAAGCAACGGCTTCAAACCAATTCTGCTCAGTACCATCCTCAAAATCATCAGATTGATTTAAAACTATCTGAGCTGGTATGGCATAAAGCATGAAAAATGCTAAAAACGTGAGTAAAGTTCTTTTCATATGTTATTCAATTTTAAGCTAAGTTAATAATTTTATGCCACTATTGCTAAATAGTCCATCGAAAACTATGCCATTATTTACTCAAATACATTTTTCTTCTAGAGTATAAATCGTAGAACTCATCTTCTTTTAAACTATTGATAAACAAAATACTTTCACCAGTACTCTTCATCTCTGGTCCTAACTGCTTATTAACATTAGGAAATTTATTAAATGAAAATACAGGCTGCTTTATAGCATAACCTTCCAACTGAGGATTAAAGTCAAAATCAGTGACTTTTTTCTCGCCCAACATTACCTTGGTTGCATAGTTAACATAAGGCTCTTTGTACGCTTTTGCTATAAATGGTACTGTACGCGATGCTCTTGGGTTAGCTTCAATGATGTAAACTGTATCATCTTTTATGGCAAATTGAATATTAATTAACCCAACAGTATTTAAAGCTCTAGCAATGGTGTGCGTATGGTCTATTATCTGTTGCATCACTAAATCACCGAGATTAAAGGCAGGTAACGTAGCGTTGCTGTCACCAGAATGAATACCACAAGGCTCTATATGCTCCATAATACCAATGATATATACATTACCATCCGCATCGCAAATAGCATCTGCTTCGGCTTCAATGGCACCATCCAAGTAATGATCTAAAAGCAGTTTATTTCCTGGTATGGATTTTAATAAGTCGATAACATGAGCTTCCAATTCATCTTTATTAATTACAATCTTCATGCCTTGGCCACCAAGTACGTATGAAGGTCTTACCAATATAGGAAAATCCAAAACATCGGCAATAGCCAAAGCTTCATCTGCAGTTTCAGCAGTATCGAATTGTGGATATGGAATGTTATTTTCTTTCAATAATGTTGAAAAGCTTCCTCTATCTTCAGCCAAATCTAAAGATTCAAAGCTCGTTCCCATGATCTTAACCCCATAGCGTTCTAGCTTTTCAGCAAGCTTTAATGCTGTTTGTCCCCCAAGTTGAACAATGACTCCTTCTGGTTTTTCATGCTGAATAATATCATAAATATGTTCCCAAAATACAGGTTCAAAATAGAGTTTATCTGCAATATCAAAATCTGTCGATACGGTCTCGGGATTACAGTTAATCATAATGGTTTCGTAACCACACTCAGATGCCGCTAAAACACCGTGCACACAGCAGTAATCGAACTCAATACCTTGACCAATTCGGTTAGGGCCCGAGCCTAAAACAATAATTTTCTTTCTATCGGTTACTATACTTTCGTTATCGACAAATATCTTACCATCAGCAGATTCTACCTCACTTTCAAAGGTAGAATAATAGTATGGCGTTTGTGCTTTAAATTCCGCAGCACAAGTATCAACTAATTTGTATACACGATTGATATTTAGTTCGCGTCGTTTATTATACACCTGACTTTCTAAACATCCAAGCATGTGCGCGATCTGTCTATCACCATAGCCTTTCTGTTTGGCTTCAAGTAACAATTCTCTATCGATTGTGTCAATATTAAACGTAGAAATTTCTTTGTGCAATTGGAATAATTCTTCATACTGTTTCAAGAACCACATATCAATCTTAGTGATCTCGAAGATACGGCTCAATGGAATACCAATTTCAATAGCATCATAGATGGCAAAGACACGATCCCAACTAGCATATTTCAATTTCTTGATTATAGTCTCATAATCTTTGTAGCCTTTTCCGTCTGCTCCCAGTCCATTTCGCTTAATTTCTAAAGATTGTGTTGCTTTATGCAGTGCTTCTTGGAAAGAACGCCCTATTGCCATAACTTCACCTACGGCTTTCATCTGCAAACCAAGGGTTCTGTCCGAACCTTCGAACTTATCAAAATTCCAACGTGGAATTTTAACAATGACATAATCTAATGTAGGCTCGAATAGTGCCGATGTTGACTTTGTAATTTGATTGCTCAATTCGTCCAAAGTGTAACCTAAAGCCAGTTTTGCCGCTATTTTTGCTATAGGATAACCTGTTGCTTTACTCGCTAATGCTGAGGAACGTGATACACGTGGATTAATCTCAATCGCTATAATTTCTTCCTCTTTATCTGGGCTTACTGCAAATTGCACATTACAGCCTCCTGCAAAATCACCAATACTACGCATCATGTGAATTGCCATATCCCGCATTCTTTGAAATGTCTTATCAGATAAGGTCATTGCTGGTGCTACGGTAATGGAATCCCCTGTATGAATTCCCATAGGATCCATATTCTCTATGGTACAAATAATAACTACATTATCGTTTTTATCTCGTAATAATTCTAACTCATACTCTTTCCAGCCCAATAATGCTTTATCTATCATTACCTCATGGATTGGAGAAATTTCCAATCCTCGGGTTAAGGATTCATCAAATTCTTTTTCATCATATACAATGGAAGCTCCTGCTCCACCCAATGTAAACGACGCTCTAATACATAAAGGAAAACCAAACTCTTGCGCTATCTCCTTACCTTTTAAAAAAGATGTTGCCGTTTCTTGCGGTGCCATACCAACACCAATCTTTGTCATTAGATTTCTAAACTGCTCTCTATCTTCTGTAATGTTAATAGCATCAATATCTACACCTATAATTTCAACATTAAAATCTTCCCAAATTCCTTTTTCATCTGCTTCGATACATAGGTTTAAAGCTGTTTGTCCACCCATTGTTGGTAAAACTGCATCAATTTGAGGATGCTCCTTTAAAATTTTTATGATAGACTTTGTTGTTAATGGCAATAGATACACATGGTCTGCCATTGTTGGGTCTGTCATAATCGTTGCAGGATTGGAATTGATAAGAATCGTTTCTATTCCGTCTTCTCGTAACGAGCGTAATGCTTGAGATCCTGAATAATCGAATTCGCAGGCTTGGCCAATAATAATTGGACCAGAACCGATAAGTAAAATAGATTTGATGTTTTTGTCTTTTGGCATGAGATTGTTTTTTAGTATTATGCCAAATAAACTTCAAAATCATTGATTCGGAAATTCATTTGGCTTTGCAAAAATAAATATCAATAGGGTATAAAAAAAGGTGTTACACCTAAGTAACACCTTTAAAATATTAACAATTGTTAATCATTATTTTTTATGTCTTAATTCTGAAGATACAGACAATTTCTTTCTTCCTTTAGCTCTTCTACGCGCTAAAACTTTTCTTCCGTTTACAGAAGCCATTCTTTCTCTAAAACCGTGCTTGTTTCTTCTCTTTCTCTTTGACGGTTGAAACGTTCTTTTTGGCATGTCTTATCTTTTTAAAAAATCTTATATACTTATTTAACGTTTGAGTGCTATCTCAAAACTGCGTGCAAATATACAACAAGTTTTTACTTTAGCAAGTGCCAAAATAAAAATATTTCAACAGAATTTTATTAACTTTGCCAACCTTAAAAACTAAGCGAACTATGTTCAATAAAAATATAAAGTTAGTCATTGCTGCATTAATTATTGGTTATGCTATATACCAATTCACTGAAGGTTACATAGGCAATGGTGTAATGTATATACTCCTTTCAACAATATTTATTTTTCTTTATTTTAAAAATGAATTGATTTTGTTGGCCTTCTTAAGATTACGTAAGCAAGATTTCCCCGGTGCAAAGAAATGGCTGGATAAAATAAAAAATCCTGAAGCAGCTTTGGTAAAAAAGCAACAAGGTTATTTAAATTACCTGAATGGAATTATGGTTTCCCAAACCAATATGAATGAAGCCGAGAAGTATTTTAAAAAGGCAATTAGTCTAGGCTTATCTATGGACCATGATTTGGCTATGGCAAAATTGAATTTAGCAGGAATAGCATTTTCTAAACGTCGTAAACAGGAAGCGCAAAAATTATTATCCGAAGCAGAAAAACTAGATAAAAGAGATATGCTTGCTGAGCAAATTAAAATGATGAAGCAACAGATGAAAAAAGCTGCGATACCAAAGCAGCATTATGGCCAACCTACTTCAGCCAGACAACATCGCAGAAGTCGAAGATAAGTATCTATAGTAACGGAGCCGCTAATCTAGCAATGGCTTCAATAAATTTAGTGGTTTTAGAACGGTTTTTCCAAGATTGATAATCTATTTTTTCGGAATCCTTTAAGTCGTCATTGAAAAGATTTTTGAGTTCTTCACAAAAATCTTTTTCATACACCAGTGCATTGACTTCAAAATTTATATTAAAACTTCTATAATCCATATTTGCGGTTCCTACGGTACCAAAAACGCCATCGACAACCATAGTCTTGGCATGTATAAAACCCTTGTTGTATTGATAAACCTCTACTCCAGCCTCTAACAATTGCTCTAAATATGAGTTGGTCGCATACTCCGCAACCCATGAATCTGATTTTTTTGGAACAATAACCTTTACATCCAAATTACTACGTGCTGCCACTTGCAATGCTGTAATGATTTCATCGTTTGGAATAAAGTATGGGGTCGTAATATATATTGAATCTACTGCGTTGGTAATGGCCACAAAAATAGCTTCCATAATATTAGACCAATCCGTATCTGGTCCGCTTGCTGCAATTTGAAGCGGAACGTTCTCTTTGATATTATGGTTTGGAAAATAGTCCTTAGAGATTTTGAGTTCCTCACCGCTGGCAAAGTCCCACGTTGTGAAAAATAAAATCTGAAGCGGTTTTACGGCTTCTCCTTCAATTCTTAAATGGGTGTCTCTCCAGTACCGTTTGTTGTTTGAATTCACATAATTATCCGAGACATTGATACCGCCAACATAGCCTATCTTACCATCAATTACTATAATTTTTCTATGGTCGCGATAGTTCATCTTTCCTGTAGAGCCCGAAAACAAAACTGGCATAAAAGCATGCATCTCAACACCGCTTTGCTTGATTTTTGCTTTCATTTTGGATGAAATATTACTACCTACATCATCTATAACAATTCTAACATTAATTCCTTCCTTTGATTTTTTGCAAAGTTCATTTAGCAGTTCTGTTCCTATAATATCATCTTTGATAATAAAGTATTCTAAATGTATATGATGCTCTGCTTTTTTAATGTCTTCAAATAGTAATTTGAATTTTGCGTCACCATCTTTAATCAACTCCACCTTATTATTGATGGTCATTTTTGACTTTTCGCTATTGTACAATAAAGGAATGAGCTTGGATTTTTCATCCAATAATAGGTCTACTTCTTCAATTTCTTTGGTACCCAGTTCAAGTTCTTCTTGAACTTTCTTTACCACAGATTGATTGAGTACGTTTTTTCTACTAAAGATTTTAGATTTACGATATTCTTGTCCGAATAGATAATAAACCAACAAGCCTATAAATGGAAAAACCAATAAAACAATAATGTAACTTAATGTTTTTGTTGGGTTTAAGCGTTTAAACAGAATCGTAGCTACTGCAGAAAGTGCTAAAACATAGTTTAGAGCTATGAGAATCTGCCAAATATGATTTTTTACATACTCCAATCCTTAAGGTTTAGATGTGTAGTAACCTTCTTTAGGGATTTCTATTGTGTATAATTTCCTGGATTTGTTGTTTAAATGGTTTTCTCTCAACCAAGGGTTGTGCAACTTTAGAATTTTATAATTGATCCCGAATCGTTTTGCAAATTGTGAAAAATCAGTTACCGCAGTATCTACTTCAACTTTGTATGTTGGTATGTATTTGTATAAATCACTTTGATTAAAATTAAAACCGTATTTCGAAGGATTACTCATAATTTCTTTCAAGGCTAAAATTCTAAAAACATATCTTTCAGTCTCATCTGGCAATAGCGCATCATAATAACTATCAACTTGTTGGGTTTTAAGGCGTTTTGATACACCATAAATTCCTGCATTATATGAAGCGGCAGCTAAAGTCCAACTTCCAAAACGTTCTTTTGCCTTCTTCAAATATTCGGCTGCAACTTTTGTTGACTTTTCTATATGGTAACGCTCATCAACATTTTCATTTATTTCCAATCCATATTCTTTACCTGTTTCACGCATAAAATGCCACATTCCTGCAGCACCAGCACTTGAGGTCTCATCTATAAATCCACTTTCAGCCAAAGCCAAAAATTTAAAATCGTCTGGTAAATCGTATTTTTTTAGTAATGGTTCTAAAATAGGGAAATATTTTTGAGCTCGCTTTAATAAAAGCAACCCATTAGACTGCCAATAAGTATTTACCAACAATTCCCTATCCATACGTTCATAAATATCCGGATTCTCCATAGGAACCATTTCTCCTGCAAAGTTTAAACCCTCTGGCATCTCCAAGGCATAGACATTATAATCGTTTACAATTGGCTGCTCTTTTCCTAAGGTATCGTCTGATGGTGCTTTTTGCATCGAAAAGATAAAAAGACCAGAAATGCAGACCAATCCTAATGCGGCTAATATATTTTTTAAATTTTGCATGGCATCTTATTTTTTTACAATGTAAAAAATCTATTGAATTATACCAACCTAAGCTTCAATAAGTTTAGGTATATTTTCATTAAACCACTTATACTTATTAATAATCATAATATGCGTGCCCCCTTTTATAACAATACAATTACCTTCGCAGGAATGCGGAAAAACAACGTCTTTATCTCCGTGAATGTAAATGGCATTAGGATGAGGCTCTGCTTGTTCCCAACACACCACTTGTTTAATGGCCCAATCCAAATAGACTTTATCACTTACCGAAAGGTATTTTTTGTATAAATCCACACGTTTTTTAATCGTTTCGCCAAGCGCATATTTAGCCAACAAATCGATATTGCTAACCAATTGCGTTGGCAGAATTTTATAGGCTTTGGTAATTTTGAGCAACTTTAATCGTTTTGGCAATTCATGATGCGATTTCACACTAGATACCACAAAGAGCTTTTTTAAGTTTAAAAATTGACTCATTTCCTGTACCAACATACCTCCAAAAGAAACACCGAGCAATACCGCATTATCGTGTTCTATATATTTGCACATACGTTTTGCGTAATCTTGTAATGTTTCATTTTTATTAGGTATCTGCCACTCTAACCAGTGGATTTTATAATTTTCCTCTGGTAATTTAATGTGCTCAAAAATGGTTGGATTTGCTGCCATACCTGGCATTAAGTAAACATGTGTAACATTAGAATCCATGAGTTGTGACTTGGTTTTATTTGTTCAATTTTTAGTAAAAAAAGAGACACATAATTGTCTAAAATTTAAGGTTTTAACACCAAAAACTCTAAAGTGTCATTGATTTTTTGTACCTTTGCACTGCAAAACTATATAAAATATAGTATCTACTTGCCAACCGCTAACTTTAAAAACAAAGAAAATTATGACTGAAACTGCTGAACTGATTGATAATGACTTTCTGCGTCAATATGAATTAAAGGTTGAAGATGAAATGGCTGTTATTGAATATTCTTTACAAGAGCGTAAGATATTCTTAACTAAAATGGTTATTCCCGAAGCTATCAAAACTACAGAGTTTGAAAAAGAGTTCCTGGCAATGGTATTTAACGACATTAAGGAACGTAACATTAGTGTTGTGCCTACAAGCCCTGAAATTGCAAAATTTGTAAGAAGTAACAGAAAGTATAAACGAATGCTACCCGTTGGTATTCGCATATAACCTGAAAAAGAAATACACTTAAAAAGCCCAAAACTTTATTGTTTTGGGCTTTTTTCATTTTTAAATAGGTCTTTATAATCTTAGGATTTTCAATCCATTTCAAAAAAATAATCATAACAATGATATTTTGTTGATAAAGCATGAATTTGGATCACAAACTCACCAATTGATTTGTAAATATAGAGAAGTAACCTTATGTAATGATTGCTATAGGTCTTATTACTGAACTTCTTTAAGATGCATTAAAACTGACTTAAATTACTTGAGCTAAAGAATTAACAAAGCTACTCAGCCAACAACTCAGCTACAAAACCTTCAAATTCTGTCTTAAACTCGGTATATTTTTCGCCAGTAGCAGGCCCGTTAAAACCTGTATGTATTTTTCGAACTTTACCTTTTTTATCTATAAAAATTGAAGTGGGATACGACAACACATGGTTGAGCATTGGCAATTTTTCTTGGGCCTTTACTTTGTCTGACGTTCCATATTGTGCCAATAGTATAGGATACTCAATCCCAACATTAACAGCCAAGCGATCTATACGACTAAAAGCGGTTTCCTTATCCTTGGCATATTCAAAAGCCAATGCTATGATTTCCAAATCTTTATCTTTATTTTTCCTGTAAAAATCAGCGTAATATTTGCTTTCATCCAAACAGTTTGGGCACCAAGTTCCCATAATCTGTACAACCACTACTTTATCCTTAAACTTATCATCTTTTAATCCAACCAACTCATCAGAAGTATTAGGAAAGACAAAATCTATACTATCGTAACCCTCTTTTAAAAAGGTAAGGTCATTGGCACTTGGTAATTCGTAATCCGCATTGAACTTTGCGACAAAAGTTTCTTTCCAATGGTTACCAGAATAGAACGTACCCACCATTTTGGAATCTGTCACCTTGGCTTTAAATAAAAAAGCGTGCGCACCATCAAAAGTCGATAATTTTAGGGTATCACCATCTAAAACTCCTTCCAAATAGCGATAGTCCCCTGTTGTGGTTCTAAATGTTCCTGTTACTTTCTCTTTATCTTGTTCAAATACTCCTTTTGCAATATACCTGTCGCTTTTAATATTAGGGCTAAATACGGTTTCCCATGTGCCAGCAACAGTCTGCTTGGGTTCATTATTTGCTTTAAATCGTCGTCCATTATTATATACAGCTTTAAAAGGTACTATGCGATCTAAGCTTTCTTTTATAAAACTGCCTTTTAAATTATTTCCTTCAAAAATAGCGGCGATATAACCTTCAAAAACAGGTGCTTGTATAAAAACAGAATCGTTTCGGTACGTTATTTCATCAACTTCAATAACTTCTTCAGCATTGAAGATGTGCAATTTTTCAGGAGATTTTACTTCAAAAATAAAAGGCAACTCTTCATCATCTTGTACTTCTAAAATGGCTCTGTATGTCCCGACCTTAAGACCAGTCTCATTTACCATTTCTGTTTTAGTTGCTTCTTTACAAGAAAAAGCCGTTAATGCAATTAAACATGCTACAATATATCTCATGGGAAAAATCTTTTATATAAAGTTCGAAATTATAACAATGTCCTTACATAAAAAAGTAAACCAACGTGCATCTAAAATTTAGAGGAGGATGTTTCATTGCCTTACAGCTTTTGCTATCTTTGTGGCTTGATTAATTTGACAAATGAAGATATCGTACAACTGGTTAAAACAGTTTATAAATACAGATTGGGACGCTGAGAAAACTGGTGAACTCCTCACAGATCTTGGCCTAGAAATTGAAGGCATTGAGCGTTACGAATCCGTAAAAGGCGGATTGGAAGGTATTGTTGTCGGTGAGGTTTTAACTTGCGAGCAGCACCCAAATGCAGATCGACTGAAAGTAACTACTGTAAATATTGGGACAGATGCACCTGTGCAGATCGTATGTGGCGCTCCAAATGTAGCTGCCGGACAAAAAGTACCGGTTGCCACTATAGGCACCACACTTTATACAGCAGAAGGTGAAGCCTGGAAAATTAAAAAGGGGAAAATCCGAGGTGAAGAAAGCCATGGTATGATTTGTGCTGAGGACGAACTCGGTCTTGGCGAGTCTCGCGATGGTATTATGGTCTTGGATAAGCAGTACGTGGTTGGTACTCCTGCATCAGAAATATTTGATATTGAAAATGATGATGTTTTTGAAATCGGCCTTACTCCCAACCGAGCCGATGCTATGAGCCATTACGGTGTCGCCAGAGATCTCAAAGCTGGCTTATTACAAAAGGAAGTATCGCTAGAGTTGATTACTCCTTCGGTAAGTTCTTACCATGTAGATACACGTTCACTAAAGGTCGATGTTGATGTTAAGGACAAAGAAAAATGCCCACGCTACTGTGGCGTTACCATTTCTGGGGTTAAAGTAGAAACTTCGCCTAATTGGTTGCAACATCGCCTAAAATCCATAGGCTTATCTCCTATCAATAATATTGTTGATATCACCAACTATGTACTGCACGAACTAGGACAACCGCTACACGCCTTTGATGCTCATAAAATAATTGGCAATAAGATTGAAGTAAAAACGTGCAAAGCTGGCACAAAATTTACCACTCTAGACGAAGTCGTTAGAGAATTGCACGATGACGATTTAATGATTTGCGATGCTGAAAAACCGATGTGTATTGCTGGTGTTTTTGGAGGTATAGATTCTGGCGTAACCGAAAGTACAACCAATATTTTCTTAGAAAGTGCATATTTCAATCCTGTGAGTGTTCGTAAAACAGCTAAACGCCACGGACTAAATACAGATGCATCCTTTAGGTTTGAAAGAGGAATAGATCCAAACATTACTGAATATGCACTAAAACGAGCTGCATTATTAATTATTGAAATTGCAGGTGGTGAAATTACAAGTGATATTTCTGATACGTACCCAAATAAAATTAAGGACTTTGAAGTGCGTTTAAGCTTTGAAAACGCTAAGAAATTGATTGGTGAGGAAATTCCTAGAGAAACTATAAAAAGCATTCTTACGTCTCTAGATATAAAAGTAAATAATGTCACTGAAGCTGGTTTAGGGCTTACTGTGCCTGCTTATAGAAACGATGTGCAACGTGAAGCTGATATTATTGAGGAAATCCTTAGAGTATATGGCTACAATAAGGTTGGCACTACCGAAAAGCTAAATGCCTCAATTTCCAATTCGTCGCGTTTTGAAGATTATAAACTTCAAAATATCATTGGTAATCAGTTGGCATCGCAAGGGTTTTTTGAGATTATGGCGAACTCATTGACTTCTCCTAAATATATGGAGTTAAGTGAGCAGCTCAATGCAGAGCATAATATAAAAATTTTAAATCCGTTGAGCAACGATCTCGAAGTAATGCGCCAGTCCTTATTATTTTCTGGTTTAGAAGCCGTATCCCATAACATCAATAGAAAGCGTGAGGATTTAAAGTTGTTTGAATTTGGCAAAACCTACCATCAATATGCTGAGGAAAGAGAAGAACACAAACACTTATCGCTATTTGTCACAGGAAATAAAGTAGCAGAACGCTGGAATTCAAATGCTACACCCAGTGACTTCTTTTATCTTAAAGGTACTGTTGAAACCATTTTACAGCGATTAGGATTAAATCGTTTAAAATCAGCAGCCACAAAATCAGATATTTTTAGTGAAGGTGTAGGTCTTTCTCTAGGAAAGAAAAAAATGGTGGATTTTGGATTGGTTAAAAAGTCCGTTTTAAAACATTTTGGTATTGCACAAAACGTACTGTTTGCCGATTTTAATTGGAGCAATGTTTTAGATATGGCAAAACACAATAAAATTAAGTTTAACGCTATACCAAAATATCCAGAAGTAAGACGCGACTTTGCTTTACTTATAGACAATAGTGTTTCTTTTGATGATATACATACCATTGCCAAGCAAACCGAAAAACAGTTGCTGAAAAATGTAAATCTGTTCGATGTATACGAAGGCAAGAACTTACCTACAGGTAAAAAGAGTTATGCTGTGAGTTTTACATTGCAGGACGAAAACAAAACACTTACAGATAAACAGATTGATAAGATTATGTCTAAGTTGCAATCTAACTTTGAGAATAAGCTTGGTGCTGAACTACGATAAAGAAAACACTTGCACAAAAAAGGCCTTAATTTTACTTAAGGCTTTTTTTATTATGCTTCAACAACGTTACTGTTTTTATTTTTTTTAGGTTTAAACCTTACCTTAAGATTCTTAAATTCTGTAGTTATATATACCAGTAATGCATAGAAAAAAACTACAGCACCAGACATTTCCAATAATTCTTCGAAAGAATACATCATGGCATAAGCAAAAGTGTATTGCCCTTCTACTTCAGCATGCATACCGCCTATGGCTTCCATACCAACTGCGCCAAAAACGTAAAGTATACCAGCAATTACAAAAAGTTTCAATACATGTTTGGGCAAACGCATCATAAATTTAAAATAAGCCAATGCTATAATTATAGTTACTAAAGTGTATGGTATAAACCAAGCAAAATATAAAAGCCCAGTGGTATTAAATAAAGATTCCATTGGAGCTCTTAACTGTTCGTGGATTTGAATCATTTCATCAAAAGCCAAAAAGACAAAAATTATCGATAAGCCCAACCAATGCCAAAACTTATTTCCTATTGCCTTATGCCTACTTCCAATTAATGCCAATAATACTCCATTGGACAACAATACTAAAGAAGAAAAATACGTTGGTAGATTAGCTTCGAGATTAAAATCAAACAACTTAATTATCAGCCTTGTCATCTTGCTGTTCATACCTTCGGTATTAAACCTCAAAAAAACCGCAAAAAGATTCCCTAACAAGAGTATACCTACCACAATAAATAGATTACGTATAACCTTTGATTTTCGTAATTCAAATTTCATAAAAATAATGATTGAATAAAGGCAAATAGGGAGTTCTGCCTTTGCAATTTTAATATAATTAATAGCTCTTGCAGTCGCAAGTTATAATTTAAAATCTATAGTAATCAAAAATTTATGCGAAAGACAAAATACTTCGATTAAATGTTAATAAATTGTAAATTTTAAGTTAAGTCGTTATTTGTTTAAGAAGAGACGTGAACTAAATTTCTAAAAACATTATAATTTATTTAGCAATAGAAACATTAATAATCTTTAAATTTAGGCTTTAAAAAAATTCAACTAAAATGGCAAACGTAACATTAGGTGGCACACCTGTAGAAACAATAGGAAATCTTCCAAAAATTGGTGATAAAGCACCAAAATTTAAACTGACCAATACGGACTTAGAAGATAAAACAAATACTGATTTTGAGGGAAATAGATTAGTCCTTAATATTTTTCCAAGTGTAGATACGGGGACTTGTGCACAATCTATTAGAACCTTCAACGAAAAAGCTGGTCAATTAGAAAACACAAAAGTACTTTGCATCTCTAAGGATTTACCTTTTGCTATGGCTCGTTTTTGTGGAGCAGAAGACATTGACAATGTGGTGAGCCTTTCGGATTATAAGACTGGGAAATTCGGCAATGATTACGGTTTGACTTTTACTACCGGTGCATTTGAAACACTGCTATCGCGTTGTATCGTCGTTGTTGATACAGATGGAACCGTATTGCATACTGAGCAAGTCCCTGAAATTGCTGATGAGCCAAATTACAAAGCAGCATTAGATGCTTTGAAATAAATCAATGCAATTACAAAGCAGCATTAGATGCTTTGAAATAAATCAATGCAATTACAAAGTAGTAAAATAAATACTCATTCGTTTTTAGAGTAGCCATAGAAGCTTCGAGATGAATCTATTAATACATACATTATTGAGGTAAACTAAAGATGCCTTAGCTAATTTTAAAAAGTTAAACTGCCTTGGCAGTTTTAGCGCAGTTCTATGCATAAAAAAGAATCTTTTCTTATTAACCGCCTAAAAAGTATTGGCTTTGCTTTTAAAGGTATGCTCATTCTTATTAAGACAGAAGCAAGCATTAAAATTCAGCTTTTTATAGCTGTTGCCGTAACTATAGCTGGCTTTTACTTTGAAATTTCTAAAACCGAATGGCTAGCGCAGATGACCATGATAGGTATGGTTATGAGCATAGAAGGTGTAAACACAGCCATTGAATACATTGCAAATTTTGTGCATCCAGACCACCACCCAAAAATTGGTTTAATAAAAGATGTTGCAGCTGGTGCAGTTTTTATAGCTTCCATTGTAGCTGTAATAATCGCAGGAATTATTTACTTACCGAAGTTGTTTTAAATACCAAAACCACCAGAACAAGCGTTACATAATCGTATTTTTGCCAAACTTTAAAAACGCAATATTTCTAAGTCACCAAATGAAACAGCTATCGGTAATTTTTATTTTAATTTGCTTTGCTTGCAATAGTAAGACTAGAGAAACTACCAAAACCAAAGTTGCAGAGGTACCTACTGAAACTAAAAAAGAAGTCAAGAAAACACCAACTGATATTACTAAAGACTTTGTGCTTGGAAAGTTTGATTATAGAAAGGATTCCACATTTGTAAAGGTAGCCTCAAAACATTCCGCAAAAGAAATCTACCTAAAAAGCAAAGTATACGATGCGTTTTTACAAATGTCAGATTCTGCAAACAAGGTTGGAATAACATTAAAAATCATCTCTGGTACACGTAACTTCCATGAGCAAAAAGCCATTTGGGAACGCAAATGGAACAAATATTCAGACCTTAAGCCCATTGAGCGCGCTCTAAAAATTTTAGAGTACAGTTCCATGCCAAGCTCGTCAAGACATCATTGGGGAACCGATGTAGATTTAAATAGTTTAAATAATTCGTATTTTAACATCGGAAAAGGACTTGAAGTATACAATTGGTTAACAGTACATGCTAATGCCTTTGGGTTTTACCAAGTCTATACCAACAAAAAGAACGGAAGAACTGGTTATAATCTTGAAAAGTGGCACTGGTCTTACTTACCTTTGGCAAGTCAATATTTAGAGTTTTTTAATTTAAATATTGGCACTGAAGATATTAATGGATTTGAAGGCTCAAAACTTGCAGTAGAGATCAATATTATTAAAGATTATGTCAATGGTATTTCAGAAGAGGCAAAGAATTATAAATAAAACAGAGATTCTCATTTTTATGAGAAATACATATGGCAAAAAGAACAACTAAAAAGAAAAGTACAATCAAGGCAAAACCTAAAGCTAAACTAAAAAGGCCTTCGTTTAAATTATCGAATCAGCAAAAACTTATTTTTGGTAGTTTGCTGATTATTCTTGGTGTCTTACTGTTTATTTCGTTCTTATCTTTCATATTTACAGGAAAAGAGGACCAAAGTATACTAAGTACATTTCCAGAGCGATCCACCGAATATAAAAACTGGGCCAGTCAACTAGGCGCTAAGGTTAGTGAATTTTTTATTACTAAAGGATTCGGAATTCCTTCTTTTATATTTTCTGGTCTTATTTTTCTTTCCGGTATTTATGTGACCTTAAATTTAAAAAAGGCCAAGCTTAGAAAACATTGGATCTGGGGAACATTAATTATTATTTGGCTTTCCATCTTTTTTGGTTTCTTTTCACACAAATATGACATTCTTGGTGGTACTATTGGTTTTGAGATGAACCATTTCTTTCAAGATTATATAGGCAAAATTGGTACTGCTTTATTATTACTGTTTGGTCTTATCTCCTACTTAGCTATTCGCTTTAAAGTTACGGGAGATACATTTGCCAATTTATTCAAAAGTGCCAAACACGATCTTAAAACGGATTTACAATCTAAAGACAGCTCTAACAATACAGATGCCATTGTAGATAATAGCCATTCTGAAGAAGCTGAAGCCATAAAATCTGCCTTTGAAGTTCCTTTGGATAAAACCGAACCCACCATCAGCAATCATTCTAAACCGCAACCAAAAGCTGAACATCTAAAAATGGAGGTTGCTGAAAAATCCGAAGAGGAAACAATTGAAGAACCAGAGTTAAAAATTGAAGTTGAAGAAGCTAAGGAAGAAAAATCTGAAACTGATAATCTTGCTGATAAATTGGTTGAGGACTTTGGACAGTTCGATCCTACCTTAGAGTTGAGTAATTATCAATTTCCTCCTTTGGACTTATTGAAAAAATATGATAACGAAGGAATCTCAATAGACCAGGAAGAACTTGAAGAAAACAAAAACCGAATTGTAGAAACGCTTCTTAATTATAAAATAGGTATCAATAGCATTAAAGCTACCATAGGGCCAACGGTAACACTTTACGAGATTGTACCAGAAGCAGGCATTAGAATCTCAAAAATTAAAAATCTTGAAGATGACATTGCATTATCCCTTGCTGCTCTCGGTATAAGAATCATTGCGCCAATTCCAGGAAAAGGTACGATTGGTATAGAAGTACCCAATAAAAATTCGACCATTGTATCGATGCGTTCCGTAATAGCATCACAGAAGTTTCAACAATCCAAAATGCAATTACCAATTGCTTTTGGTAAAACCATTAGCAACGAAACCTTTGTGGTTGATTTGGCGAAAATGCCACACATGCTTATGGCAGGTGCAACCGGACAAGGTAAATCTGTAGGTCTAAATGCTGTACTGACTTCATTACTCTATAAAAAGCATCCTGCTGAAGTTAAATTTGTATTGGTCGATCCAAAAAAGGTTGAACTTACACTCTTTAATAAAATTGAACGTCATTATTTGGCTAAACTTCCAGATAGTGAAGATGCTATTATCACAGACAACACTAAGGTTATCAACACCTTAAATTCTCTCTGTATAGAAATGGATAACCGTTACGAAATGCTTAAAAACGCATTTTGCAGAAACATTGCCGAATACAACAAAAAATTTAAAGCCCGAAAATTAAATCCAAATGATGGCCATCAATTTTTACCATACATTGTTTTGGTTGTCGATGAGTTTGCCGATTTAATAATGACAGCAGGTAAGGAAGTAGAAACACCTATTGCTAGATTAGCTCAATTAGCGCGTGCCATTGGCATTCACTTAATTATTGCGACACAACGACCTTCCGTTAACGTCATTACAGGTATTATAAAAGCCAATTTCCCTGCCCGTATTGCGTTTAGAGTGACCAGTAAAATCGATTCTCGTACCATTTTAGATGGTTCTGGTGCAGATCAATTGATTGGTCGTGGTGATATGCTCTACACTCAAGGTAATGATTTAATTAGAATTCAATGTGCATTTGTTGATACACCTGAGGTTGAAAAAATAACCGAATTTATTGGCTCTCAAAAAGCCTATCCAGATGCACACTTATTACCAGAATATGTTGGTGAAGAAGGTGGCACAAATCTTGATATAGATATTTCCGATAGAGATAAGTTGTTTAGAGAAGCTGCAGAAATTATTGTTACCGCGCAACAAGGTTCTGCATCTTTGTTACAACGAAAACTAAAGCTAGGTTACAACAGAGCTGGTAGAATTATAGATCAGTTAGAAGCTGCAGGAATTGTCGGTAATTTTGAGGGCAGTAAAGCAAGACAGGTTTTAGTACCAGATTTGGCAGCTTTAGACCAATTGTTAGAAAATGAAATATAATAAATAAGTTTATACCAAAATAGAGATGAAAAAATTAATTGCAATAGCATTTTTAACACTCGGATTTACAGGTTTTGCACAAAACGATACCAAAGCAGAAGCCTTATTAAATGAAGTGAGCACTAAAATAAAAGCTTATAAAAATATTAGCTTAGATTTTAAATACGAACTAAATAACGTTAGTGAAAATATAAACCAAGAAACACGAGGAGATGTCGTTATTGAGGGCGAAAAATACAAACTCAATATTCTAGGTGTCACGCGTATTTATGATGGCAAAACACTTTATACCATTAGTCCAGAAGATGAAGAAGTAACAATTTCTTCAGACAATACCGAAGATGAAGGTACTATTACGCCAAGTAAAATGTTATCATTTTATGAAGATGGTTATATCTACAAAATGGATATTATACAGAATGTAAAAGGAAGAAAGATTCAATATGTAAAGTTGAGTCCTATCGATACCAATTCTGAAATAAAGCATGTACTGTTAGGCATTGATGCCACAACTAAGCACATATATAATCTTATTGAAGTTGGTAAAAATGGTACAAAAACCACATTAACCGTTAATTCTTTTAAAACAGATGAGCCTATCTCAAAAACCTTATTTACATTTGACGAAAGTAAATACAGCGATTACTTTATCAATAGAATCGATTAAGGTTTTTTAAATCCAAATACGTGAAAATATTAGATAGGTACATACTTATCACATTCTTAAGGACGTTTTTTAGCGTCTTTATTATATTCATGTTCATCTTTGCCCTACAAGGTATATGGCTTTATATAGCTGAACTTGCTGGTAAAGATTTAGATATTATTGTTACTGTAAAATTCATTATGTACTACATGCCAAAACTTATTCCTTTGGTAGTACCATTGACGGTTCTTTTATCCTCAATCATGGTGTTTGGTAACTTTGCAGAAAACTATGAGTTTGCTGCCATGAAATCTACAGGTATTTCACTTCAGCGTGCTATGCGAAGCCTTAGCGTTTTTATAGTAATACTTGGCGTAAGCTGTTTCTTTTTTGCAAATAATGTTATTCCTTGGGGAGAATTTAATTTCCACAATTTAAGACGAAATATTGCAAAAGTAAAGCCTGCCCTTGCCATTGCAGAAGGTCAGTTTAATGAAATTGGTGACATTAACATTAAAGTAGATAAAAAAACTGGAGATAGAGGTCAGTTTTTAGATGGTGTTATTATACACGATAAAAATACCGCCAGAGCAGGAAATTATAAAGTCATCGTTTCTGAAAAAGGGGAACTAAAAAGCAGTCCTGATTCTAATGTCCTTCAATTAGAGCTCATTAATGGAAATTATTACGAGGAAGTGATTGATAAAGATGCGCGTAAAAATGTTAATAAACCACATGTAAAAAGCTATTTTGATAGTTATACCATAAATGTAGATCTCGAAATTTTAAATTCTGAAGATTTAGACGAGAAAAACTACAAGGGCAAGCATACAATGTTGAATATTGATCAGCTCAATTACACCTTAGACAGTTTAAAAAAACGCCGAAAGGAGGATTATAAAAACCTATCAACCACACTACTTAACCGTACAACTTATGCTGCTTTAGATCTCAATATAAAGCCTCAACAAAAAGACACCTTGTATACAGGCGAAGTCTTAGATCTCTTTAACACCAAGAGAAAGCTTCAGACTGTTAAACTGGCAATGAATTCTGCGAATAGTACAAAGCAAATCTTAGATTCCAACAGGAAGAATTTTCAAAATAAGCAGGTACATATCAACAAACACGTTATTGCATTACACAAAAAATTTGTACTTGCGTTTGCTTGTGTTATTCTATTTTTTGTCGGTGCTCCACTTGGTGCTCTAATTAGAAAAGGTGGAGTTGGCTTACCAATGGTAATTGCTATTGTTCTATTCCTCACTTATCATTTCTTTGGGATTTTTGCTGAAAATAGTGCTGAAAAAGGAAGCTTTAGTCCAATCATTGGCTCGTGGCTGTCAACTGCAGTGATGCTACCACTTAGTATTTATTTAACGACTAGAGCTACAAATGACAAAGGAGTATTTCAGTTTGATGCTATTTCGGTACCATTAAAACGTTTATTTACACCTAAGAACAAGATTCAGCTTTCTGAAAGCGATACCAAATCTTATAACTATTACAAAAAATATTCTGTACAAGAGTTGGTTAAGATCATTAAAGAACAAGGAGAATTTGACTTAAACAAAAAACCGAAAGAAATTGCACTCCACAATCTTTTAAATAGAAACATTCCACTTGAATCATTAAAAACGGAAGGTTTAAATATTCCGGACAAACTCATTAAAGCCAAAAGATTATTTAAAGATTATAAAGATTATTCCAAAACAAGTCTAGTTAGCTATAGCATTGGTGGAATCCTACTGATTCTTCACTTTGTCTTTAAAAACAACAAATTGCCCGAAATTGCAGAAGCATCACTTAGTTTGAGTATTATAGCTTTTATCTTCTTTGTAATATATACTGTCGTTGATGCAGTAGTCTATTCAAAATTCTATAAAACCATAGAACAAAAAAATAGGGCTACCAATCCGTTAATCTTAATTTTAACGCTTCCTTTCTATCCTTTAAAATTCATTATTCTCAGAAATAGGATTGGGCAGGACTTCTACCGAAGTTGCCTTCAAAATATAAATTAAGCGTATCTTTGCTTTATAAAATCAGTGTAGATGTCCATTAAAACCGTGAATAAAAACATAAGTTTAAACACTATAGAAGAAGCCATTGAAGACATTCGCAAAGGCAAAGTCATTATTGTTGTAGATGATGAAAATCGTGAAAACGAAGGTGATTTTTTAGCTGCTGCCGAAAAAGTAACACCAGAGATGATCAATTTTATGGCAAAACATGGTCGAGGGTTAATTTGTGCTCCGCTTACCGAACACCGCTGTGAAGCTCTAGAACTGAACATGATGGTTAGAAACAATACAGATCCTATGGAGACGGCCTTTACGGTTTCTGTAGATTTAAGGGGCAATGGGGTAAGTACTGGTATTTCTGCAAGTGATAGAGCAAAAACGGTGAAAGCTTTAGTTGGTAACGACACCAAACCTTTTGAACTGGCTAGACCAGGTCATATCTTTCCATTAGTGGCAAAAGAAGGTGGAGTTCTTAGGCGTACAGGACATACAGAAGCGGCTATAGATTTTGCACGGTTAGCAGGGTTTGAGCCTGCTGGAGTTATCGTAGAGATTATGAACGAAGATGGTTCGATGGCACGTTTACCTCAACTTATGGAGGTAGCAAAAAAGTTTGACTTAAAAATTGTTTCTATTGAAGATTTAGTGGCCTATCGCATGGAGTACGATTCACTGATTGAAAAGAAAGAAGATTTTGATATTGAAACAAGGTTTGGCAAGTTTAGACTTAGAGCATATCTACAAACCACCAATAATCAGGTACATATTGCACTAACTAAAGGTAACTGGAAATCTAACGAACCTGTGCTTACTCGTGTTAATTCTAGCTTAGTAAATAATGATATTCTTGGAACGCTGACTAACAACGCCGACCAAAAATTAGACTATATGTTTAATGCTATAAACACAGAAGAAAGAGGTGCTATTATTTTTATTAATCAACAAGCAGAATCCATGAATTTGTTATCGAGACTTTCTGCTCTTAAAGATCTTCAAGTTGAAGGTCAATTGATAAAAGCTCCAAGAATCCTTATGGATTCTAAAGATTTTGGTATTGGAGCCCAAATTCTGCACGACCTTAAAATAAGTAAACTTAAATTAATGTCCAATGCTTTGCAAACCAAACGTGTTGGTATGATTGGTTATGGCTTAGAGATTGTTGAGTATGTTAATTATTAAATCTGTACTAATCTATTAATATATTCTTGGTTGCAGATTTACCTTTAGAAAACATTTTAAGAATGTAGACACCAGAATTTAGACCTTCTACGTTTAATTTTGTGGTATTATTATCTTTTGATAGTATTAACTGACCCATTGCACTATACAATTCTACACGTTCAAAACTTTCTTCAGAAACTATGTTAATAACGCTTGAAGCAGGATTTGGATAAACGCTAAACTTATTTTCAAACACGTCGCCAACACTTAAGCCTGTATTCTGATATATCCTTACATAGTCAATTACCATAGAACTCTGAGTGAAATTTGGATCAATTACCCCAGAAACCCCACCCATAGCAATATTTAAAAGCAAGTATTGATCTTCATCAAAAGGCCAAGTATCTGCATTTTTTACTGAAGGATTATAGGTGTAATACCCTACTCCATCTATCATAAACGTAATTTGGTTGGGTGACCAGTTCATGGAATAAACATGAAACTCATTAGCAACATCATTTAAAACATAAGATTGTGTATTCACTGTATTGCCAAAACTAGAAGGGGTATGTAGAGCACTGCTTACATGATTTGTCGCTCCCAATCCATGCTCCATGATATCAATCTCACCACAAGCAGGCCAAGACGTAGTACCAAAACCCTGAGTTTGCCAATATGCGCCAGCTTCATTTACGTTTTTCCCTAAAGTCCATATAGCTGGCCAAGTTCCGTCACCAGCTGGCAATTTTGCCCTAACATCTACTCTGCCGTAAGTAAATGCAAATTTAGAATTAAGTCGTGCTGAGGTATATTGTTTTGTTTCACCTTGGTCTGTAAACAATTCTTTTATAGCTACTATATTTAAAAGCCCACTATCCACAAACGTGTTTTCTATGCGATTGGTATAGTGTTGTTCTTCTCCATTAAACCAGTTTCCGCCAGCAGGCAATTGTGTTTGATGAAACCACTTATTAAAATCTACAGCTCCATTTCCATCAAATTCATCCGCCCATACCAAATCATTATAAACAATATCCAGTTCATTAAGGTCTATAGGCACAGAACCATCACTAATATCATCAATTAAGTAAGTACCATTAGTATCCGCACCACCATCAATAAAAATGGTTAATCTTGAGTAAGTTTCTGTTGCATTTATAGAAGTTGTTGTTCCGCTTAGCGTAGCATTAGAAAAGTCAAAGACGATACCATTCGTCCACCCTAAACCAGAATTACTTTGTACAACCTCAACATCTGGATTAATTCCGTTTTCTAATTTTACGGTTATAGTATGTGAATTAGGATCGAACTGATAAAAGGATAGGGTAATAATTTGCGTTTCATCTAAATCTATAGGGGAAAATAAATTAATATAAAATCCTTGCCATATATCAGAGCCATCGTTGAAAAACTGACCTACATCATCACTACCATCCTCTGGATTGGTATTAAATGAAAAACCACTATTACCAAAGGTTGCGAAGTTATCTGAGCTTTCCGAGAAATCAATTGGCATTTGTTGTGCATACAATAAAGAAAATGATAATAGAGAAAGTACAACGGTGTAGTTTAAATTCATAATTTTAATTTGTTCTAAAATTATGAATATTAAAATCGGAAACAGAAAAACGCACCTATACACGAGCAGTACAAGCGAAAATTAGCTAGTGAAAACTATAGAACTTCTCTAATGATTTTTACCATCTTCTCTGCTCTATTTTTCACTTCTTCCTCAGTCCAAGACAGTTTTATTAAGCATGAAATATTTCTACCGATCCAATAATCGGATTGAGAAAAATCTCTTTTTGAAAGCTTTGATAATTCTGATGTCATCGCTTCGGATAATGGATATAGAGATTTAGCATCTTTTAAATGCTCCCACTTACGAATGTAGTGCCAGTTGTTCTCATAATAATTCCAGCAGACATCCACACCGTTTTCTTTAAATGCAGCTGAAACTTTTAGAGCTGTTTCTAAATCTGGCAAAAAGAAATTTAAGAATGCATAGCTTTCTTCACCACCATCTGGTACAGTTCTAAATGTAACTTCGGGTATTTGTACTAATGCTTCTCTTAGGATTGTATAATTTTTCTTTTGAATGTTTATAAACTCAGGCAATCGTTTAACCTGAGCTAAACCAACAGCAGCATTTAATTCTGAAATTCTAAAGTTATAACCTAAAAACGGATGGGTTTCGGCACCTCTATCATTGCCTAAATGGTCATGCCCATGATCGCTGTAGTGGTCTGCATTTATATAATATGTTTTATTATTAGTGACTACCGCTCCACCTTCCCCACAAGTAATGGTTTTTACAAAATCGAACGAAAAACAGCCAATATCCGCTATACTTCCTAAAGGTTGTCCTTTGTACGTTCCGCCGATAGCTTGGCAAGCATCTTCAACAAAAATTAAATTATTTATATCGCAAACAGAACGAAGTGCATCCATATTAGCCATACTACCACACATTTGTACAACCATAACTGCTTTAGTTTTGGAAGTAATAGCAGCTTCAACAGCTTTTGGATCTAAGGTTAAGGTATCATCAATATCAACTAAAATAGGTATGGCACCTAGCATCATTATAGCTTCAAAACTCGCTACAAAAGTAAATGTTGGCATAATGACCTCATCGCCCGCACCTACACCTGCTGATGCTAAAGCTACAGAAACTGCAGCAGTTCCACTAGAAACCAATTGCACATATTTAGAATCAAGGGTCTTTGTTAATTCTGTTTCTAGTTCTTTAGCCTTCCAATGGCCTTTTCGCATGCCATCAAAACCATAACGCATTAGTACTCCATTATCCAAAACGTCATTAACCTCTTTGCGCTCTAATTCACCAAATAATTCAAATCCTGGCATAAAATATATTGAAATTAAATATTAAAAATAAGCTAACAAATATAATGCTTAGCTTAGGTATAGTTATAAAAATCTACAATTCAATTATAGTTTCCGACAATGACTTTCTCACCTTTTTAAAATCGGCAAACATATCATCAGTAGCCCTAAATCCCACGGGAAGCAACAATACTGAGCTTAAGCCATGCTGACCTAATTCTAAGACCCTGTCCATTTCCTTAGGTATAAACCCTTCCATTGGGCAGCAGTCTATACCTTCTACCGCACAAACCGTCATTAAATTACCCAAAGCAATATACGCCTGTTTTGTTGCCCAAACTGTTTTTTTATCTTCAGGCATATTTTCAATAGTAGATTTCATTTGAGATTTAAACGGCTCTAAAATACTATCAGGTGTATTTCTCAGTGTTTTTACCTTATCAAAATGCTGGTCAACATCTTTTTCATCAATTCTATTCTGAATACAGAGTATTAATAGATGAGATGCATCTGCAACCTGTCGTTGTCCATAAGAAACGGGAATTAACTTTTCCCTAACTGCTTTGTCTTCTACTACAACCAACTTTAGTGTTTGTAAGCCATAGGATAATGCCGTAAGATTAAACGCTTCTTTTAAAATCAACAATTGCTCATCTGACAATACTCTCGAAGTATCAAATTTTTTGGTGGCATAGCGCCATTTTAAATGATCTATTATAGTCATTGTTTATTTTTTACAAAAATAAGGAATAAGCATTTTAATTTTAGTACAAATTATTTTAATGCTTCACATACAAAGAATTGTATAATAGCGAGGCAATCACAAATGTCGCTAAAGACATATATTAGAATTTAAAAATGAAAATGTTTACTGTGTTTCTAGATGAGATCTATTAGACTTTAACAACGCTCTTTTTTGATCTGTACGCTGGAAAAAAATCAATATTACTTATTTCTGAATCTTCACCAAGCACATTATTTGTTATTGTTCGGTATGGCTCTTCATTGACAATGTACTTCCAAGTCTTAAACTCTTTGAAGTCTTTTGAAAAACCGCTTTTAAACTTAAAAAGAGAATCTTCCCTACTTCCTAAACCTCCACCTAGATTGAAGTATTTGTAACCCTCATTAGTAGATTTAATACGCATTTCATCAATAATCAGTTTAATGGGGTTGAGCTCAAAATGATCTTCGCTCAATCCTGATAAGTGGTACTGAACAATATTATCTTTTTTCATAAACATAGAAGCTCCTATGATTTCTTGTGTTTCATTATAAATACACAGGGACAATTCAGACTTATATTCATTACTTAATAAAATCTTACGGTAATAGTCATCACTGAAAAAATAATTATCATCTGCATCAACGCGTTTCATATTTTTATGATATAGGCGAATAAAATCATTGAGATGCTCGTCTAAATTTCCTTCTATTACGGTACAAGATCTTCGCGATTTATTCAAATATGTTTTTAATCGTCTATTAAACTTTGCCCTTTGGTTTTCAATGGTGTCGGTTAAATCAATATTAACAACCTTTCCTAAAGTATTAACTTTACCTAATCCATTTAGGATCATCTCTTGATGCTCAATGTAAGGATGTAATCTAGAAAATACAGAAACTATATTATGCTTATAAAAAAAGGCATTAAGCTCTTTTTGAAAGTTGTCTACATCAATATCCCCATTAGTCTGCTGTACCAATGGCCCTGCATATCCATATACAGAAGTTGCATCCTTATAGTTTGTGTTGTCAATATTTCTAATGAGCAACGGAATCAATATAGATGTTTGACCATCACTATACTTTAAAAGTACAGGCTGCTCCTCTTCATTTTTGGAGAGACAATGATAGTCGTAACTATAATAAAAATCTGAATTGGCCACTAAAGCAATTTGCTTCCTCCAAGCTTCCTTATCTTTTATTGCTTCAATCATTTTATAGCTAATTATATTATTTTGAAATTGAAAAAGATTTTTCCTAAGTTTAAATATTCAGAATAAAATAAAACTATATTCTAAACATTGCTCCCTTGGGCTTAATACCTAGGTAAGCCATACCAGCTTGATTCATCCAATGGGGCTGTACAATGCCATGTTGCAAAACAGCATGAACATCTCTGTGTGCTCTTTCAATTTTATTTTCAGTATATAATGAAACCGTACCCGCTGCTGCATAAATTTCTGTGACCATAGATCTCGCAGTCGTTGCTGCCTGTATGGATGCAGACCATACATCGGCGAGTTGTTTGTCTGTATATGTATTTCCATTTACGGACTCATCCCATAAAACAGAAACTGAATTGTGTAATTGACATCTCATAGAACTCAGTAATGTTTTGCTTTTTGCAACAACACTTTGAATTCTATCTCTATCTCTTAAATCCGGGTTTTTACCTGGTGTGATTTTTTCAAAGCATATTCTTATAAGATCATCCATTGCTGCTTTAAATATCCCCAGAGCAATAGCAGCATTGCCCGCAGCATTTAAACAACCTATTGGTAGACGACTGTAGGGATTATCAATCGCTACTGGACTATCAAAATCTACGGCATAAGCTTCTTTAACAAAATGATTATCTACTTTCACATCATGGCTACCCGTACCTCTTAATCCACCAACATGCCATGTATCAATAATTTCGATGGCTTCTCTAGGAATAAAAAACAACTTTAAATTTGCTCCTGGCCCTAAAGTAGATGGCAAACCTTTACCTGTTACCAAACAACGTAGAACAAACCAATCTGATATTTGGCATCCAGACACTAAAGTCCATCTTCCAGAAACGTTATAACCTCCCGGAACTATTTCTGCAACACCTTCTGGACGTGCAGAGTTAGCATATACATGTGACGGATCGTTGTAAATCTCTCTCATGCTATCCTCATCAAGATAGCGTCCAAAAGTACAAGCCAAATGGTTATTCCAAACACTCCAACCAACTGCAGCTTCACTACTACTTAATACCTCATATGATTTTAATAGTTCTACTGGATTATCTTCCCAACCCCCAAGAAATCTTGGTAATCCCAATCTAAACAGTCCCGTTTCCTTAATGTGGTCTACTAGTTTTGGCGCTAATCGTCTTAAATCTTCTGTTTCGTCGCGATGCGATACTGCAGTTTCATAAACCTCTTTAGCGGCATCAGAAGGTAAAATTGTCATAATGTCTGTAGCTGATTCGTGCATAATTATATTTTTAGATGGATGATTAAGGTGTATCATCAAAATTTTACATAATTTAATTATATAGCTGAATTTTAATTCTTAGGGAAAATTACTTTACATAGGTGTCAATAAAATTCAGGGCTTTATACGTCGAAGGTATTATTTAAAAGTAGAACACTTGATAATTAATTGTTTAAATGCTAAAAAAATTGATGAAATAAAAAAACCAAGTGCATAACACTTGGTTTCTTTGCGGAGAAAGAGGGATTCGAACCCCCGGAGGTGTGACCCTCGCTGGTTTTCAAGACCAGTGCATTCGACCACTCTGCCATTTCTCCTAATGAGGGTGCAAATATAAAATCCTTTTTGAAGTAGGCAAAGGTTTTTTTCTAGTTTTTTGATAAATTCAATTTAGAGATTTAAAACTCAAAATTAGCATCATTTAAATTAGCATTGTATTTTTCGGCACAATATATGCTAACTTAACTTTGTTATCGTAAATCAATCTTTATGAAATACTATATTTTTTTAGTAATGGTACTTTTGAGTCTTAACGGTATCACCCAAAATAAGACCATAGCATTTGGCGAAAAATTAGTTTATACTGCTTCTTACAATATGTCTGGTTTATTGACAGATATTGCTCAGGTAAAAATGGAAACCAGTGAAGTTAAAACATCAAAAAGTACACTGATGCGTTTAAAGTGTACGGCCACTACTTATAAGAAATGGGATAATTTCTTTAAAATTAGGGATTTGTACGAGAGCTATGTTAACCCAAAAACGCTGACTCCCTATTTGTACAAGAGAGATATTAGCGAAGGCGGTTACTATAAGTTTATGCAATATAAATACAATCACAAATCGCAATTGGTAAAAAGCTTAAAGCGTAAAAAAAATAGTGAAGGTGAAACTTGGGATGAAAACAAAACCGTAAAGATCAATGCTTCTACAAAAGACATTGTAAGCACATTATACTATATTAGAAACTTGGATATCCACAAAGCAACCCCTGGAGATCAACAAAATTTTACAGTTCTCTTTGATAACATAGAAAAGACAATTTCGGTAAAGTATATTGGCAAAGAAACCATATCGACCAAAATAGGTTCTAAAGAATGTTACAAATTGGCAATATCCATAAAAGGTAGCGATATTTTAAAAGGTAGTAATTCTAATCTATTATGGCTAACCGCTGATGCTAATAAAATTCCTGTATATGCCAAGTTTAAAATTCCAGTAGGTAATGGTGAATTAAAAATAGTTTCAGCTACAGGACTAAAAAATTAATCAAATGAAAAAGCTATTTATCATTTTAGGTTTTATCACAGCTATCTTGGCGGAGATCTTAGCAGTAACTCCACTTTCAAATTTAGCAATAGCACCTATAATTGTTGCTTTTTTAAGTGGGTTGGCAATACTTTTCATTTCAAAAAAGGAAAAAACCAAAACCAAAACCATACAATATATTTACCTCTTGGTTATCATTGCGTTAGGCTTAACCATTTACAAAGCAGTATTTAATACCTCCGAAATTGGTGATACCGAACAGTTAGAACAACGTGAAGAGGAAAACCTAAAAGACTCAAAAGAAATTCTTGATGATTTAGAGATTGATGAGAATTTATAAAATTTCATTCGGATTGTAAGAAAAAATATTACCTATTTATCTATTTTTGCGCAAATCAATCAGTTAGATGAAAGTTTTAGTCGCCTCTGCACTTATTTTAATTGGGTCTTGTTCTACACTTAGACATAGCGAAAAAATAGATAATCTTAAGAACAGTATTTCTTATGATGATGAAACTGTGGTTAATCAATATTTAAACACTATTGATCCCGAAGAGTTAAAGATTCATATTGAAGAAGTGTCTTCAGATAAATATAAGGGTAGAATGACTGGTGAGGAAGGTCATAACCAAGTTTGTGACTACATAAGGAATTATTACAAATCCCAGAGTATTAAGGCTCCAGAGACGCATCCGGATTACTACCAAAAAGTTCCAAAAGATGCGTTGCCAGACGAGCTTAACGAATCTCAAAACGTCATAGCATACATAGAAGGCTCTGAGTTTCCAGACGAATATGTTTACATCTCCGCACATTCCGATCACGAAGGTATTATTGACGGCGAAATTTATCCTGGTGCTGACGATAATGGATCAGGTACAGCCGCAGTATTGGAAATGGCCGAAGCATTTAAAAAAGCAGTAGAAAACGGTCACAGACCAAAGCGGAGCGTTGTTTTTTTACATGTTACAGCTGAAGAGGTTGGACTTCATGGATCTCGTTATTACACTAATAATCCTATTTTTTCAATTGAAAACACAGTTGCCACATTAAATATAGATATGATTGGTCGTGTGGATGAAAGAAACAAAGAAAAAAACAATGAAAATTATATCTATGTTATTGGAGCTGATCGCATAAGTACTGAGCTCGATTTTATTATACAAGAGGCTAATTCAGAATTTGTAAATCTAGATTTAGATTATAAATTCAATGACGAAAGGGATACAAACCGTTATTATTATAGGTCAGATCATTATAATTTTGCACTAAAGGGAGTTCCGGTTGTCTTTTTCTTTAATGGCGAACACGAAGATTATACCAAACCTACAGACACAGCAGATAAAATCAATTATCAGCTTTTAGCCAAGCGCACAAAACTTATCTTTGCAACGGCTTGGTATTTAGCGAATTCCCCAAATCGTTTAACCGTAGAAGTCATCTAATGTTAAAGTCTGTTAAAAGAGATTTGCCCCTTATCACTAGCCTACACGATTTTCGTAATTTTAATGCATAATTTAAAGTAAGCCATAACTTTCTTTAAACAGTAAATATTCTAATTATATTAAAATGAAAAAGTTATTAATCCTGTTTGCCTTAGGTATATTTTTAGGCTGTGGTACATCATCAAAAAACAATACATCTTCCGTACAAATAAATAGCAAAAAGTTAGCAGATCCATCTGAGTTTGCAGCTTCTATTACAACAGACGAGTTAAAAACCATGCTATATAAATATGCTTCAGATGAATTTGAAGGAAGAGAAACTGGCGAAAAAGGTCAGAAATTGGCCGTAGAATATTTAAAAGAACAATATAAAGCTATGGGAATTGAATCACCTCTCAAAGGCGATGATTATTTTCAAGAAGTACCATTAGAAAAGCAAAGTGTCTCTGAAGCAAAAATCTCAGTAAACGGAAAAAACTTTGATAGTTTTAAAGACCATATCGTATTAAGAACACCTAGCAATATTACTATTTCTATAGATGAAATTGTTTATGTTGGCTACGGTATTGATGCGGACAACTATTCCGATTATAAAAACATAGATGTTAAAGGAAAAATAGTATTGGCAAAAGCTGGTGAACCAAAAGATGATACTGGTAATTATATTACCTCAGGCAGCGCAGAAGACACAAAATGGTCTGGTGGTCGTCAGTCATTATCCAGTAAAAGAGATGCAGCAAAAGATAACGGTGCAAAAGGGTTAATATATATGGACAGTGTCCTGTTTTTGAGATATGCACCTTATTACCAAAGACAAGCAGCTGCTGGTGCTTTTGGTCGTTTATCTTTAAAAAATAATGATGAAGACATTATGATGCTTTTAGTAAACGAGAGCTTAGCAAAGGCATTACACGCTTCAATAAACGAAGACCATACCTCAAAAACGATTTCAACAAAAATGGATTTAAATATTGAAAATAAGTCTGAAACTATTTCATCTGAAAATGTTGTCGCTTACATTAAAGGTTCAGAGAAACCAGATGAAATCGTGGTCATTTCTGCACATTTAGACCACGAAGGAATTAAAGATGAAGACATATATAACGGTGCTGATGATGACGGTTCGGGCACGGTAGCTATTTTAGAAATTGCCGAAGCCTTTAAAATGGCGGAAAAAGCTGGTTCAGGCCCAAAACGCTCTATTTTATTTTTGCATGTTACAGGTGAAGAAAAAGGCCTTTTAGGCTCTAGACACTACACCGATAACGACCCAATTTTTCCATTAGAAAATACAGTTGCCAACCTCAACATTGACATGATTGGCCGTACGGATCCAAAGCGAAAAGAAGGAGATAGAAATTATATATATCTTATAGGAAGTGATAAGTTAAGTACAGAATTACACAATATTTCCGAAGAAGTGAACGCCAAGTATTGCAATGTAGAATTAGATTACACCTATAATGATGATAACGACCCAAATCGTTTTTATTACAGATCTGACCATTATAACTTTGCAAAGAATAATATTCCTGTAATCTTCTATTTTAATGGCACACACGATGATTACCATAAACCAACTGATACAGCTGACAAGATCGAATATGATTTGTTAGAGAACAGAACACGCTTGGTATTCCATACTGCTTGGGAAGTAGCTAATAGAGATGATAGAATTATAGTTGATAAGGTTACTGAATAAGCGCAAAAAACACAAAAGATCAAAAGCCTTTCAATCCGTTTTTTGAAAGGCTTTTTATTTAAAATTAGTTTAAAAAAGGTTTTGCAGAAAATTGGAAATAATTTACATTTGCAGTCCTAATTAAAATGGTGGTTGTAGCTCAGCTGGTTAGAGCGTCGGTTTGTGGTACCGAAAGTCGCCGGTTCGAACCCGGTCTTCCACCCAAAATTAGTAAGCCTTTCAGAAATGAAAGGCTTTTTTGTTTTTCTACTTTAAATCAAACAAAGAATCTACAGCAGGATAACGTTCAACAGTAAAGCCCTCACCATGCTCAACTCCAACTAATCTTCCTAAATTACGAGCTCTGTATGCTATACTATCTGTAAAGTTCTTACTCGAAATAGGTGTCTCGGGTTCATCACTATTAGGATCAAAAAACTGGGTTTTATAAGCTAAAACAGATGCCATTTTCTTATCCATAAATCCAGAAACATCAACGACAATTTCTGGCTCTAAATCTTTCCACTGTATATAGTGATAGACAGCCCTTGGCCTCCAGGCTTTCTGGATTGTAGTTTCATCTTGATGTACAGTTTCTATTTTCCGCAATCCACTCAAAAAACAAGCATCACTAACCAATTGGCTACCTTTACCGTGGTCTATATGTCTGTCTTCTATTGCATTACAAATCACAATTTCTGGTTTATAATAACGAATCATCTTAATCAATTCTATTTGATGCGCTTTGTCGTTTTTAAAAAACCCATCTGCGAATCGCATATTCACTCTAGAGTGCACTCCTAAAATTTTGGCGGCATTAAATGCTTCTTCATCACGTGTCTCTGCTGTACCACGCGTTCCTAATTCACCACGTGTTAAATCTATAATACCAACTTTTTTGCCATTGGCAACTTCCTTTGCAATGGTTGCCCCGCATCCTAATTCTACATCATCTGGGTGTGCTCCAATAGCCAAAATGTCTAATTTCATAAAACTATTACTTTTCTGTGATGCCAAAAATATTAAAAAGAAGGCAGTTTATAGATTTCTTTTTATTTCGCAAACGGTTTCGTTTAAATTATTTTCTTATTTCATAGAAAACAAATCATAATAATTGAATAATTCGCAATTCCTATAAAGCATGACATTCGTCATAATAATTGCCTTGTATTGACAGTAACTTTACACTATAATTATAAAGCATATTATGAGCTTAATGCTGGCCATCTTAATCATTACCATAGTCCTTTTTATTTGGGGCAAGTTTACACCAGATATTATTGCTCTCTTATCTATGCTGAGTCTTTACATATTTGGTATACTGGATTTACCAGAAACATTAAGCGGCTTTAGTAACCCGACAGTTATTATGATTGCCGCTTTGTTTATTATAGGAGAAGGATTATCCCAAACAGGTTGGACAGCTTTAGCCGGACAGAAGTTTATTAAAATGGCAGGTAAAAGTACCACAAAGCTATTACTTATTACTACATTAGGTTCAGGGTTATTATCTGGTGTTGTTAGCAATACCGGTACTGTTGCCACGTTAATGCCTGTGACCATATCTTCTGCTTGGAGCATAGGAACTTTACCATCTAAACTTTTAATGCCAGTAGCTTTTGGGTCTAACACAGGAGGGTTATTAACGTTAACTGGCACGCCACCAAACATTATTGTAAACAATACCATGTTAGAGAGTGGCTTAGAAGGATTTTCATTTTTTGAATTTGCATTGATAGGCCTACCGCTTTTACTAATGGCACTACTCTATTTTAGATGTATCGGATACCGATTATTACCAAAAAACAAAACCAACAATAAACCGGTTGATATAAGTACTACATTCCATAAATGGATCGAAGCTTATAAAGTTGATGGTGATTATTATAGGCTTAGAGTACGTTCAGTCTCACCATTATTGAACACCAAAATTAGAGATTGGAATTTTGAAACCAATCATAATGTATCAATTCTAAGAATTAAAAGAAGACATCCCAATCGTTTAAAGGGAAACGAACCATACATAGAGTTTCCAACCAATTCCACAGAGTTCCTTTATCACGACATAATTACAGTTAAGGGAGATACAAAAGCTATCAATGCCTTAATGATTAAATTTAGGTTAGGTCTTTTACCATTAGAACCTATTGCAGACGAATTGAGAAATAATCTTGTTAATCAAGAGGTAGGCATGGCAGAAGTCTTAGTGACCCCAAAATCGGTATTAGTAGGAAGAAAAATTAGACTTGGAAACTTCTTTAAACGTTTTGGTGTGCAATTAATGGCAGCATCTCGTAATAACAAACCTTTTACGGAAAGAGAAATAAAAGTAAAAGCAGGTGATGCTTTCCTTATTAGAGGTATTTGGAAAGACATAGAACAGCTTAAGGAACATCACGAAAATTTAGTGATTTGCGGAAGCCCGGAAGGTATGGCAAAAACTGTAACCAACCTTACTTATAAATCTTACATTGCTCTTATAGCTTTAGTATTAATGATTGCTTTATTGGTTTTTAAAATTGTTCCGGGTGCTATTGCCGCATTAATAGCTGCTGGTGTTATTTTAATAACTGGCTGTGTACCAATAACTAAAGCTTACAAAGGAATTAGCTGGATCAGTGTAGTAATGATTGCAGCAATGATACCTATGGGAATAGCGCTTCAAAAAACAGGGACTGCAGAACTCATAGCAAATGGCCTTGTAAATTCATTAGGAAGCTTGCATCCTATTGTACTCCTAGGAGGTGTTTTTCTTTTGACTACAACATTTAGTCAGGTGATTAACAATTCAGCCACAGCAGTTCTAATGGCACCAATAGTAATTATTGCTGCAAATACATTAAGCCTATCTGCAGCACCTTTTATGATTGCCGTAGCCATAAGTGCTTCAACGGCTTTTTTAACACCTGTTGGCACAACCACAAATGCTATGGTGATGACAGCTGGTGGTTACAAATTTATTGATTATGTCAGAGTTGGTGCACCATTGCTTCTGCTCTTCTTAATAACAACATTGTTAGTAGTGCCATTGATTTGGCCATTTTAAATTTTTAACTCATGGAAACATTATTAAAAGAATCGATTATGAAAACTAGAGACCTCACAAAGTACGGATTGAAAGATACCAATGCACATTGGAACTTATCTCCAGAAGAATTACAAGCCATTACCGTAGAAAAAGGAATGGGAAAAGAAACTGTTAACGGCACTTTAGCCATAAATACAGGTAAATTTACAGGGCGTTCTCCTCAAGACCGCTTCTTGGTAAAAGACGATTACACAAAAGATCGTGTTTGGTGGGGAAAAACAAATAAAGGTATTTCTCCCGAAAATTTTGATTTCTTACAATCTGAAATAGAAAACTACTTAAGCGGAAAAGAAATTTATGTACGAGATGGGTACGTATGTGCTGATCCTGCTTATAAAATGAATGTTAGAACCATTACCGAATATCCATGGTCCAACATGTTTATTTATAATATGTTCTTGAGGCCAGAGGCATCAGAATTAGAAAATTTTAAAGAAGAATGGCTAGTGCTTTGTGCACCAGGATACGTAGCAAAAGATCCTGAAAGTTGCGGCTTGAGACAAGGTAATTTCTCAATATTAAATTTCACTAAAAAAATAGCACTTGTTGGTGGTTCTGCCTATACAGGTGAGATGAAAAAAGGTATTTTCTCTGCTTTAAATATGATTTTGCCTGTTGACAAAAACGTTTTACCAATGCACTGTTCTGCAAACGTTGGTGAAGATGGTGATACAGCTATTTTCTTTGGTCTATCTGGTACTGGTAAAACGACATTATCTGCCGATCCTGATCGAAAATTGATAGGTGATGATGAGCACGGCTGGACAGCAGAAAACAGAATCTTCAATTTTGAAGGTGGTTGTTACGCAAAAGTTATTGACCTGACTGAAGAAAAAGAACCAGACATCTACCGAGCAATTAAGCCAGGCGCTATCTTAGAAAACGTAATCTTCAAAGATAATGGAGAAGTAGACTATATGGATAGCGGTATTACTCAAAACACACGTGTCAGCTATCCTATTTATCACATTGATAACATTCAACAACCGTCTTATGCAGACAATCCTAAGAATATTTTCTTCTTAACCTGTGATGCTTTTGGTGTGTTGCCTCCAGTATCTAAGTTAACTCCTGGTCAGGCAGCTTATCACTTTATTTCAGGATATACAGCCAAAGTTGCTGGTACTGAAGCCGGTATTACCGAGCCTGTGCCTTCATTCTCCGCATGTTTTGGCGAACCATTTATGCCATTGCATCCAACGGTTTATGCAGAAATGTTAAGTAAAAAAATGCAAGAAGCTGGTGTTAATATTTGGTTACTAAACACGGGCTGGAGTGGCGGTCCTTACGGTGTTGGCTCTCGTATAAAATTAAAATATACCAGAGCAATGATTACGGCCATTCTTAACGGCGACTTAGATAATGTGGATTATGAACAACATCCAATATTTGGATTAAACATGCCAAAATATATTCCTAATGTTCCAACAGAAATGTTAGACCCAATGAATACTTGGTTGCAAAAAGGAGGCTATATCAGTAAGGCTATTCAATTAGCGCATTCGTTCCACTTGAATTTTGAAAAATTTGCAAGTGAAGCCTCTGATCAAATTATAGAAGGCGGTCCTTTAATTGATGAGCATCATCATTTAGGTGACCATGTTTAATAGTTCCATGACTGAAAAGAGCCCAGAAATGGGCTCTTTTTTAATTTAAATATTTTTTAAAGTGAAAAGGTTTTCAATCTTATTCTTTCTTCTCACTCTTCAAACATTGTGGTCCCAAAACCCCTCTGAAGATTTCTTAGGTTCTTGGTATACTTACGGAAGTCATCATCGTTTAAGTGAAAAGCTAAGTATAACACCTTATGGAGAATTGCGATTTTATGAAGCATCTTCAAACTATAATTTAGCATTTGTATCATTGAGAGGCAATTATCATTTAGATTCAAAATCTAATTTAGGTTTAGGCTATGCCTACTTAGACATTGACACCGTTTTTGAATTTGATAATATACCCCATGTTTTAGAGCATAGAATATTTGAACAGTATGTCTATAAACATCGTATTAATACTATTCGATTTGTTCATCGTGGACGTTTGGAACAGCGTTTTTTGGAGTTTAGGGATAGAAACGAGCTTCAGAACCGATTTAGGTACAAACTAAGTCTTAAGTACAATCTCAATAAAACCCTTTTTTTAGTACTATCTGATGAACCTTTTATAAACTTTCAAGATCAGGTTTTTCATGAAAATAGATTCTATTCAGGTATAGGGGTTAATGTCTTGAAGAATTCACAAATTCAAATAGGTTATTTAAAGCAACATATTAGAAAAAACAATCTTAACAGAATACAGGTTGGTATCAGTTTTCAAACGGATTCCAGAAAACCAAAAACTACTTTAGCGCAGCTATAGCTTGGTTAATATCGCGCTTTAAATCTTTAACCTCTTCTATTCCAACCGAAAAACGAATTAACTGATTGCTTATACCAACCTTATTGCGTTCTTCTGGGCTTAACAATGCATGAGATGTTAAATGTGGCGAGAGCACAGTGCTCTCAATCCCAGCTAAACTCATAGAAGACTTAATTAGTTTTAATTCATTTTGAAATTGTTGTGAATCCAAATCATCTATCAATTCAAAAGACAGCATGGCACCAAAACCCTTCATCTGAGATTTTGCCAGCTTATACTCAGGATGTGATTTTAATCCCGGATAATAAACTCTTGAAATCTTAGGATGCTTATTGAGCCATTTAGCGAGTTTCATGGCGTTTTTAGTCTGTGCTTTTACTCGAAGGCCTAGAGTTTTCATACTGCGCTCTAACATCCATACCGTCATATCGCTGAGGCTTCCTCCTAGATTTTTACTAACATTCCATATACGTTCAATATGTTCTTTAGAGCTTGCGATTGCCCCTGCACAAATATCACTGTGACCTCCAAAATATTTAGTGGCAGAATGCATAACCATATCAATACCTAAATCTATAGGATTTTGATTGACTGGTGATGCAAATGTATTGTCAATTGAAGTTAAAATATTCTTGGATTTGCCCAATTTAGCAATGGCTTTGATGTCCGTAATCGTCAACAGAGGATTTGAAGGAGATTCAATATGAATTAAACGTGTATTCTTCTGAATTACTGCTTCAAAATCTTTTAACGTATGGCCATTAGTAAAGGTGTACTCTATTCCGTATTTAGGAAACTCTTCCTTTATAAAATTAACTGTTCCCCCATACAATGTATTTTGTACCACCAAATGATCTCCCTTTTGTAAAAAGGCAAAAAACATATGGCTAATCGCAGCCATGCCAGAACCAAAAATCATAGCAGCTTCAGTATGTTCTAAAGCGGCAATCTTTTTGGACAAATATTCTTGATTTGGCGTGTTAAAATAACGTGGATAGCGTTTTACATCAACATCTAAAAATTCATACGATGAGCTCAAGTATATTGGAGATACAGCACCTTTAAATTGTTTGTCCTTTATTTCACCAACATGTGCGCATGTGGTATTGAGTCCTAAATGTGGTTTTGGCATTTTTAATAATTTTGATTTCTAAAATTACTAAAAAATGCTCTTAGGTTTATTAATTCGTAATACAAACTTTAGTTGAATACACAAAAGTTGGAGTTTCTATTCTAACCAAATAAACACCTTCCGAAATCCCTGAAGTACTGATATGATTTTTATTATTGGAGATGTCTTCTTCTTTGACTTTTTTTCCAACAATATTATAAAGCGTTAATCTTCCATTGCTATTATGTGATAAATCTGAAACGCGTATTTGATTCTGTTGACTAGAATACCAAACATTGATATCGTTTTTCTTTTCATCATTTATAGACAACAAGTAATTGTTACTGATTTCTGAATGCACATTATTAGAAAATGTAATGAAGAACCTGTTAATGTAATCGCCCGTTAACATACTTTGGGTGAAGTCCGTATCGTTAAGCTGTAAGTAAGAATTCAATTCTAAATCATACAAATAAACATCCACTTGATTTTCAAAATTTTCTAATGCATTTAATGAAACTGTAACTTCGCCTGCGTTGGAAAGAAACATTCCCAAAGGATAATACTTCTGTATACTGAATGCCCCTACTCCTTGAATAACAAAGCGGTCATTCTCTATCATCCAATTTAAGTCATCTTGCAAGTCATTAATATATGGTGCATCATAACCATAGTCTACTCCATCTGTAGCAGAATTATCTTCAACAAAACCCAAGGCCAAATGTCTTGTAAAACCTTCGGGATTTTGAAAGTCTATTCTAACAGTTTGTATGCCTTGTGCATAAGAAAGCTTAAAGCATATCAATAAAACCAATACATACTGAAATTTGATAAAAGTTCTCATAAGATTTGGGCGGTTTAGTGAACTATCAGCTCGAAATCTAACCTAAAATCTTCTAAAAATCTATAAAAAGCTTATTTTTACGATGAAATGCATATAATATTAACATTTAAACAAATAAATCGGATGAAATGCAATTCAATTACAGTTAAACGTTTACTGATTTCCAATGTCCTTTCTTAAACCAAAGTATTCCTATTACCGTGATTAAAACTTCAGCTAAAGTAATAGCTACAAAAACTCCCATTGGTCCATAATCGAAAGTTAAAGCCATTAAATAAGCAAATGGAAGCTGCAGCAACCAAAAGCAAATAAAGTTGATCCAAGTTGGTGTTTTGGTATCTCCGGCTCCATTAAATGCATTTATAATAACCATTCCATAGCCGTAAAACACATAACCTGCAGCAATAATCCTTAGGCATAAAGCACCATTTTTAATCACCGCAGCTTCCTGTGTAAACCATGAAACGATCTCAGGAGCAAATATGAGATAGATAATTGAGACCAAGCCCATAAATATAGCACTATACTTTCCGGTTTTCCATACGGAGTCTTCAGCACGTTGTGGTTTTTTTGCACCTAAATTCTGTCCTACTAAAGTAGCTGCAGCATTACTCATTCCCCATGCTGGCATTAGAGTAAACATCATTACACGAATTGCTATTGTATAACCCGCAAGGACTTCACTTCCGAATTCACTCATAATACGCATTAAAAACACCCAAGAAGATGTCCCAATTAAAAATTGACCAATGCCACCAAGCGATACTCTAATAAGATTGAGCATTACCGCTACGCGTAATACCAGATCCTTAAATCCTACCTTTATTTTACTCCAGCCAAAAAACAACACCATGAGTTGAAAAATAACCGCTGTTCCCCTACCAATAGTTGTGGCAATAGCTGCACCTTCTACTCCAAAAGCCGGTATTGGTCCAAAACCAAAAATAAACATGGGATCCAAGATGATATTTAATCCATTGGAAAGTACTAAAGCCCACATGGCTATAGATGCATCTCCAGCTCCCCTAAAAACTGCATTGATTAGAAATAATAGCATTATGGTGACGTTTCCACCTAACAATACTTGTGTATAACCATATCCCTCAGCAATTAAGTCTTCTTCACCTCCCATAAGTTGAAGGATTTCCTGTGGGTAAAGAATACCTATAACACTAATAATTGCTGCCACAAAAACACCTAAACCAATAACCTGTACAGCTGCTTGTGACGCTCCTTGCCTGTCTTTCTCACCTATTCGTCTTGCTACAATAGCTGTTGCAGCCATACTTAAACCTATTGCTACTGCATACACCAGAGTTATCACAGACTCTGTAAGACCTATGGTTGCCACGGCATTAACACTAACTTGAGATACGTAAAAAATATCCACAATGGCAAATATCGATTCCATGAGCATTTCTAAAATCATCGGAATGGATAACATAAAAACTGCTCGACGAATACTGCCCGAAGTAAAATCTTGTTCCTTACCTGAAACTGCGATTCTTAAATATTTAAAAAATTGTTTTACTGAAATTTTATTGGATTGCATAACTTAAAAATGTATAATATAATATAGCTAAACAAACAAGTTTGTCTAACAACTGACGTCACAAGGTCTTGTGATAATTTTTTCCGAAGAGTGTATTAAGCAATCATAATGGCACAAATATGCACATTATTTTCAAAAAAATAAAAGTAATCAATGAAATTAATCGTTTCGACTTGCTCTATTATATGCACGAATCATGAGAATAGCCCATAGTGCTACCAATGCAATAACTATAACGGAAAACCACAATACGATATCATTTGCCACCATGGTCTACAAGTTTTAAGTAAATCATAACGCCCAATAATGTTGGTGCCCATAGGCCAACAAATAAACCATGCATCTGATCTCCGGTTAGAAATAAATATTCAGCAACAAGAACTATAACTGCACATAATATTAACATTAACAAGTTTGCAGTTCCTAATTTTTTGAAGTAATTCATTGAGAGGGTTAGTTTAAAACCTCAAGTTATGAAAAATTCTTTTTGCTTATAATATGATTTTGAAAAATGCGCCTATTTATAATGAATCTTATACTTTCTATAAGCTAAGAAAGCTAAAATTGCAATGATTGCTATGGTAATGGCTATAAATTGAAAACTCAAAATTTGATCACCACTGGCGTAAGCATGCAACCCAGACAGATAAAAATTAACGCCAAAATAGGTCATCAAAATACTTCCGAAAGCAATAATGGACATTAAGTTATAAAACCAACGGCCTCTGAGTCCTGGAACCAGTCGCATATGAATGACAAAAGCATAAATCATAATACTAATCAACGCCCAAGTTTCTTTTGGATCCCAGCCCCAATAACGTCCCCAACTTTCGTTTGCCCACATACCACCAAGAAAGTTTCCGATGGTTAGCATTACTAAGCCAACGGTTAGTGCCATCTCGTTAATAATGGTCAATTCTTTAATGTTAATGAGCATACGCTCTTTATTCTCTTTGTTTGTAAGAATCATAAGCAATAGAGCTACGACACCTAAAATCATCCCTATCGCAAAAGGTCCATAACTAGCTACAATTACAGATACATGAATCATTAACCAATAGCCTTGAAGCACAGGTTGTAAGTTTGCAATTGCTGGATCCATCCAGTTCCAATGTGCTACCATTAAAATCATGGAACAAACAAAAGCCGATGCAGCAACTGTTAAGTTACTTTTTCTGCCCAATAGAAGTCCGAATAACATAACCGACCAAGCTACATATATCATAGATTCATAGGCATCACTCCAAGGTGCATGTCCAGACAAATACCATCTCCAGATGAGACTGCCAAGATGCATAGCAAATAATAGTACTATAACTCCAATTAAACTATTGATTGCAACCTTTAACCAGCGACTTCTATAGTCAAAAATCTGAACAATAATTAATATAAACAGAATAGTCGCCGCATACATATACCAACTAAAAAGCTTTTTGAATATATCGTACTTGTTATACAAAATTTCAGACTCTATCTTTTCGTCCGAAAGCATAATTTCACTGCCAAACTTTTGCTGAGTCTTTTTTATGCCTTCCAAAAGTTCTTCAGCTTTAGAAAAATTCCCTGTTTGCTTTGCATTATTTAAGGTGACCAAATAGGCACTAAAACCATTATTGATAAAATTACCGTAAAGTGAATCCTTGATTTTATCGCGATAACTTTCTCTAAATTCCAATGATGAAATCCAAGTGTTATTTTCATCTTCCGGAACAGGAAATATTTTAATTGAACGTCCCTCTATGGCATTATATAACAAATTAACGCGAGAATCAGCTTCTTTAACTTCTTTCTGAAACCCATTAGGTACTTGCGCCTTATAGGCTTCTTCTATGTAAGAACCAAGTTTATATCGTCCATCTGGTGTGAAAAAATCAACGAGACTTGCATATTTTTCTCCATAATCAACGCCAATAATTGTACGTATGGAATCTGCTTTTCTTGGTTTTAAATAAATGATGGGCACATTATACCACAGCAATGGGCTTTCTTGAATGGATAAAAATACTTGAGTGGCATTAAAATCTTCATATATATCCTTTTTACTGAGTTTTCTCAACATCTCAGAGGCATAGGTATGCATTGGCATCATTCGACCACTATAATCTTGAATGACCATTTTCGCAAACTTATCTGTGTGTTCTTCTGGTGTGATATTTGCCTTGAGTATAGAATCTATCTGGATTTTGTTTTGTCTTGTATTTTTTGAGTGGTCGTGACCATCATTTTCAGAATGTTGTTGTGCAAAACTTGAAAAACTAAGCAGCAAGACTATCATAGTCATTAGCTCTGCCTTCTTCTTTTTCAACTTATTCAATCGCTTTCTTATATCATCAAATCGAGTGTTTTTGGCAAATAAAATAGCCATTAGACCAAAATACAATAGCATATAACCCGTATAGGTAATATACGTTCCCCAACGATCATGATTTACAGAAAGTACGGTTCCTTTTTCATCTGGATCGAAACTCGCCTGAAAGAAACGGTAGCCTCTATGGTCGAGTATATTATTCATATATATGTGGTAATCAAAATCGCCTTGTTCTTTATCTAAAACCGTTACTTTACTTTCGTATGACGAATAGGCTTTTTCTGTACCTGGATATTTTTCGGCAATAAAATCATTAAGCTTTACTTGAAATGGCAACTGCTCTAATCGAGATCCATAGCGTAAGGCGATATCTAATCCGCCGACCTTAATTTCCTCAATTCTTGGGTAAGTGCCTGGCCCACCAAGTAGATTAACGCTTTTGGTTTCGCCATTGGCATTGACATCGAGGACAATACCGCTTTCATCACCTTTTAATATTCTTGGTTTCTTAACAATGTCAAAGACACCTTTAACAACTGGTTTTGGAAACACCAATTGCATATTTCCTATAATATATCGAGATCGTAAAGCTAAAGGCTGTAGACTATCCTTAACCAATTTACCTGTTGTACCGGTTGCCATGGTCATATACTCACCCTCATAAGGGGATTTTATAAATAATCCATCTTCTGTATTGGTAATATTAATAGCTCCTTCTTGTTCCTTGTTTAGGGAAATAAGTACGTTGTGTAAGTTAGATACCTGACCTGACCTTAAAAAATGATTGTGAGGTCGCCCATCACCAGCTTCAACTATTTTTAGATAGCTATCACCATTTTCATCTGGTACAATATCCTTCTCTGCTCCTTTTATGAATTTTCGTAGCTTAAGATTTACTTCTGTATCACCATAATCAAAGGTTTCATCAAAATCATTATCCAGTCGAGGGGAAAAATCAACAACTTCCATAATGTTTCGTTGTTGTAATTGACCATTGATTTTGTAATCGCCAAGAATACGACCACTGATATAAGTCTTTTGAGAACGGAACTGACTTTCGGTTTCACCTTCTCTAATGTTCATCATACCTTCGTAACCTATATATCGTGTTACAAAAGCACCTACCAGAATAAAAATAAAAGCCAAATGAAGTATTAAAGTCGCCCACTTCTCTTTTTTATGAAGCCTAAATCTAAAAATATTACCTACAAAATTAATTACAAAAAAGACCATAATCGCCTCAAACCACCAAGCATTATAAATCAATTGTCTTGTATAAGGTGTTGGAGAGGTCTCCATGTTTCTGTCCAGGATGGTTCCCGTTGCCATAGCAAAGGCAAAAACAATAAATAAAACAGCAGTGAGTTTAGTGGAGAATAGGAAATTCGCGATTTTCTTTTGCATAGCTCGATTGGCTTTTTTAAGCTCGTGCAAAGATATGGCTTTTTGATGATTTATACTTTGTTTTTAAACCATGAAAAAGCGTTAAAATTCATTAAGAACCTTTCAGTTAATTTGAAACCTTTGATTTTAAAAGTTGATTCTGTTCTTCCATTAAATGTTTCAAATCTGATAGGAGTTCAATATCCTTTGGCGTTACAACTGTTTCGTCTTTAGTATCCTGTGCTTTATTGCGCAATCGGTTCATAGCCTTTACAACAATAAAAACTGTAAAACCAATAATTATAAAATCTAAAAAGACTTCAAACAGTGCACCATAAGCAATCGCAACTTCACTTGTTGTTATGGTACCAGAGGCATCTGTAACGGCATCTCTTAGCACTAATTTTTTATCCTGAAAGTTAACATCATCGGACAATAGTGATAGTGGTGGTAGCAATACTTGTTTTGCCAAAACATCTATAACTTTATTAAATGCAGCACCAATGATAATCCCAATGGCCATATCCATCATATTACCTTTTACTGCAAATTCTTTAAATTCTTTTAGGAGTTTCATAATTATTCTCTATTGTTTATTATTAATCTTAATCTTCTGTTCTGGCCTCAAAAATCTTTAGGTATAAAAAGGTTCCCATTTTACGAGCACGTCGCTTGGCATTCTCAGCATAATCGCCTTCAAAAAGTTCATCTATGGTCTCAAACCAAAGATTTAACCACAGACCAAAATGTAATTCGGTTATGCTGTTATTATGAGCAGCATCAACTTTTACATGTGCTTCTATGGGATTACCATGATATTTGGTTTTTAAAAATAGACTTGATTCCCAAAACGTAGTGAGATGCTGAAGATGTGCGTCCCAATCTTTTATAGTGTTATTGAAAAAAAGTCCCAGTACTTTATCTTTTCTAACTTTTATATAAAAATTAGAAACTAATTTAAAAATATCTTCTCTAGTTTTTATATCATTTTTTTCCATCATCACAAAGTTATTGTTTTTAATTATCTAAGTGTTTACCCAAAACAGATAATCTTAGTATTTTTACACTATGATATCAGTTGTGTTACTTGGTGCCGGAAACGTTGCCACACATTTATACAAGGCATTCTCTAGAGCAGAAAATATTTCTGTTAAGCAATGGTACAACCGTTCTTATAGCGCAATTTCCTCCTATTCTAATGATGTTGAAACCATTGACAATCTCACTGAATTAAAAGAAGCTGATATCTATATCATGGCAGTAAGTGATGACAGTATTTCAAAGCTATCTAAAGACTTACCCTTTGAAAATCGACTGGTGGCACATACTTCTGGAAGCGTCTCCATTCATGATTTAGACAAAAAAAATCAACGTGCTGTGTTTTATCCGTTGCAAACATTTTCTAGAGATGCCGAATTAGATTTTAGTAAAATTCCTATATGCATAGAGGTTACTGAAAAATCCAATTTTCAATTTATGAAAGATTTGACTGAAGCCTTGGGTTGCAAGTCTTATAAAATTGATACCGAGCAAAGGCAGACCTTACATTTATCGGCTGTATTTGTGAATAACTTTACCAATCAACTCTATCGTATTGCCCACGAAATCAGTGATGCAAAACGCATAAATTTCGATATCTTAAAACCTCTAATTTTAGAAACAGCTAAAAAAGTGCAAGATCTATCACCCTACATGGCGCAAACAGGACCAGCAAAACGCAATGACAAAAAAACGATAAAGCGTCATTTAAAACAAATAGAATCCGAAGAGCATAAAGCAATATATGAGCTTTTAACTGCTTCGATAAAAAAGACACATGGTGCTTCAAATACGTTCGGCAACCATAGAAAAGCTAAAAACAAAACTGGTCACTGAGCGTAGTCGAAGTGACACATTATAAAAACAAATGAATACATCTAACACTAAAAGCTATAAAGAATATCTAGCAGACATAACCACTTTAATTTTTGATGTAGATGGTGTACTTACCGATGGTACAATTACCGTAACCACAGAAGGAGAAATGCTACGCACCATGAATATTAAAGATGGATTTGCGCTCAAGACCGCCGTTGATGCCGGTTTTAATGTCTGTATAATTTCTGGTGGCTCTAACGAAGGTGTGAGAAAACGTTTGGCTGGTTTAGGTATTAAAGACATTTATTTAGGCGCACATAACAAAATTGAACAGCTTAATGAATATATGTGTAAGCACAATATCACTAAACAACAAATGTTATATATGGGTGATGATATACCTGATTACCCTGTGATGAAATTAGTAGGTTTGCCCTGTTGCCCGCAAGATGCTGTTTCGGAAATTAAAGCGATTTCTAAATATGTTTCACACAAAAATGGTGGAAAAGGTGCAGTAAGAGACGTAATCGAGCAAGTACTTAAGGTACAAGGTAAATGGAACGGTAACTTTAATGCAAAATATGATTGATTAATATGGGGCGTAGAAGCAGAAGACACAGCACAGGTTTTGGTTATATCGGTTTTGGCAATAGCCAATCTACATTTAACCAAAAAACTAGCAAACCGTTTTCTGTGTATAAAGAGAAACTAGATCTCGAAGCACATCTGCATTATCAGATGGAGTTTTTGCACAAAGACCTGACCAAAGAAGACAAACAAAAGATTAAAGATAAAATACGAAAGCAAGAGCAAAAACTATTTATTAGAACTACTATAGTAAGCATTGTTGTTTTTGCCATTTTCGCTTACACAGCTTATTACCTAATTAACAAAATTATTTTTCGCTAATCTCAAACATGATTCATTTCCTCAATTTAATCCGTTGGAAAAACCTAGTTATGATTGCACTTGTGCAAATCTTAATTAAATATACACTACTCCTTCCCTTTTTTGAAGGTCATGGAGTCGTCACCACGCTAAGTCCTTTAGCATTTTTTTTATTGGTTTTGGCCACAGTTTGTATCGCTGCTGGTGGTTATGTTATCAACGATATTTATGATGTCGAAGCAGATAAAATCAATAAGCCAAATAAAGTTATTGTTAACACGTACATCTCAGAAAAAGTAGCATTACAACTATTTATAACTCTTAATATTGTTGGTGTAGGCATAGGTTTTTATTTATCTAATGGCATAGGTAAATCGGGTTATTTCGTTATCTTTTTTATAGCTTCGGCATTGCTTTATATATATTCATCATATCTAAAACAGATACTTTTGGTTGGGAACATTATCGTTTCACTTATAGTTGCCTTGAGTATTCTTTTAGTTGGAATTTTTGAATTACTCCCTGTAATTAATGATAGTAATAGAGTGGTTCAAACTTTCTTTTTTAGAATTATATTAGACTATGCCATTTTCGCTTTTATGATTAATTTCATAAGAGAACTGGTAAAAGATATTGAAGATATTGATGGAGATCATAAGGTTGGCATGCAAACACTACCAATTGTTTTAGGAAGAGAACGCACCAATAAGATTGTTTTTGTGCTGTCACTCATTCCTTTATTTTCGGTAATTTATTATGTAATCGCCAACCTGTTCAAGCAACAACTTTTAGTTGGATATTTCTTGGTATTCGTCATTGCACCACTCATTTATGTTACCATAAAACTATTTAGCGCAGAACACAAATCGCACTACAAGCATATGAGTTCAATATTAAAATTAGTAATGTTAACAGGTATGTTTTCTATGTTGCTTTATAATTATGTCTTAAAATAAATGCTGAACGAAAAACTTAAAGATTATAACATTATACTGGCTTCAGCTTCACCACGTCGCCATGCCTTTTTAAAATCCATGAATATAGATTTTGAAGTTCGGCTTAAGCCTGTAGATGAAATTTACCCAAAACATTTAAAGAGGACAGAAATTACAGACTATTTAGCAAAGTTAAAAGCTGAAGCACTTAAGGATAATCTCAAACCAAAAGACATCTTAATAACGAGTGACACCATTGTTTGGCTGAAAGATAAAGCTATTGAAAAACCGAAAAATGAAGCGGATGCGTTTAGAATGATTAAATCCTTAAGTGACAAAACACATGAGGTAATGACATCGATTTGTTTTACACAGAATTCCGAACAAACATTAGTGAATACTACAACCAAAGTTACCTTTAAAGCTTTAACTGATGATGAAATTTGGTACTATATCAACACTTATAAACCATTGGATAAAGCTGGTGCTTATGGCATACAAGAATGGATTGGAGCTATTGCCATTACTAATATTGAAGGTTCTTATAATAACGTTGTAGGGCTACCAACGCATTTGCTTTACGAAACGTTAAATGCTATTGTTGAAGATCATTAGAATTGTAACTTTGTAATTCCCTGCAATGCGTAGTTCTGAGATGTCGCAATGAGCAAAGTCGAAGTGTTGTTTCAGAATCTAAAAATCTTGAAGTTATGAAATTCACAAAATACCTATCGTTCATTTTAATAGTTTTAATACTGGGGTCTTGTAAAGAAAATAAAACTGAATCCCCAGAGAACTTAGCCATATCCGAAACTAAAGAAAAACCTACTCTGCCAAAAACAGAGCTTTCAAAAGAATTTAGAGACTATTGGTATGGTGGAGAAGCCGAAATTACTTCATACAAATTAGAACAAGCGCGCTACGGAGAAATGCGGGATGGAACAGCAGTATTGGTATTTGTGACTGAAGATTTTCTACCCAAAGTACAAGTAAAAGCCGATAATTACAGCGAAATAAATATCCCTGTTTTAAAACTTAACGCCACCAAAAACTTTAATACAGGTATTTACCCGTATTCCATAATGCAAAGTACATTCTATCCTGTTTCAAATAATAAACATGCGATTAAGATTTCGGCATCGGTGCAAGAATGGTGTGGTCACATTTATACGCAACTTAATAACCGTGATGATTTTGAAGTAATGTCACATTCCTACTTTCAAAACGAAGCAGATCAAAGTTTCAATATTGAAAAAACCTGGACAGAAAATGAATTATGGACCAAGCTTCGCATCGATCCAAGAAGTTTACCTATTGGAAACATAAATAGTATTCCATCTCTAGAATACACAAGATTAAGCCACAGAAGCATAAAAGCTTATAGTGCTTTTGCCACTTTACAAAATGGAAATTACACACTCACTTATCCTGATTTAAATAGGACTTTAAAAATTAATTTCAACACCAATTTTCCATACGAAATTTTAGGTTGGGAAGAAACTTTTAAAAGTGGCTATGGCAAATCTGCTAAGATCTTAACGACTAAAGCCACTAAACTAGAGTCGATTAAATCTGCATATTGGAACAAAAATAACAATGGCGATGAAGATTTAAGAACCACTCTTAAACTACAATAAATAAAAGAGTATCCCTTTGTTAGCCTATGTGATTTTAAGTTATAAAATCACATAGGCTGACGTTTTATTTTAAACTATATTTGTTAAAAGACAAATTAGCTATACCATGTCCGAATTCTTCAAGGCTTATCAAACTGAGATCATACGTACAGCCGTATTACTTATTTTACTTCTTATTATTAGAAGTATAATTGTAGTCACAGTAAAAAAAATTGGTCGAAAAAGTGGGACTACGGAAGCCAGAGCAAATCTTATAGGACGTTACGCCACAGTGACCTTAATCCTCATAGCAATTTTAATAGAAGCTTTTATTCTAGGTTTTGAAACACAAGATATTACATTGGTATTTTCTTCAGTGTTTGCCGTAATAGGCATTGCATTGTTTGCCATTTGGTCTATATTAAGCAATGTCACCTCAGGTATCATCATGTTTTTTTCGTTTCCGTATAAAGTAGGCGATAAAATAAAAATCCACGATAAGGATTATCCCCTAGAAGTTATTATAGAAGATATTAGAGCTTTTCAGCTAATTTTAAGAGAAGATACCGGAGATTTGGTCACTTACCCAAATAATTTAATTCTCCAAAAAGCTGTAACTTTAATACAAAAAGATGCTTTGAGTGACAACAGTACAACTTAATTATGATAAAAAGAAAAACAAGGAAAAAACGTACTGAGGAATCCAAAAAACACATAGGTCAAGTTCCTGGCACCCTTATCTATACAGGAAAAAAGTCCGACAAAGATTTTCATGTTGAATGCTTTGACTATACCAAAGATAATGTAGAAGAGTCCATTCTTCTCAATATTGAAGAAGCAGCCAATTATAAGGACTCAAGTTCAGTAACTTGGATTAATGTTGATGGGCTTAAGCATACGGATAAAATTGCGAATATCGGTCAACAGTATAGTTTACATCCCTTGGTATTGGAAGATATTGTCAATACCACTCAACGCCCAAAAATAGATGAATACGAAGACTACCTATTTTTAGTCTTAAAGATGCTATATTATGACGAAAAAGAAAACATCATTATAGAACAGGTAAGTATGGTTCTGGGCAAAAATTATGTACTCACATTTCAAGAATCTGAAGGTGATGTATTTGGGCCAATCAGAGACCGTTTGCGGTTTGCCAACGGAAGAATTAGAGGGTTAAAATCCGATTACCTTATGTATGCCTTAATCGACGCTATCGTCGATAATTATTTTAGCATCATTGAAGTCTTAGGTAATAAAATTGAGGATTTGGAAACCGAATTGTTTACCGGCAATGCACGCGAAGATGTTAATATAGAGGTACAACAGCTTAAGCGAGAAATTCTAAAAGTACGCCGTGCCATATTCCCACTCAGGGAGATCATTACTCGTGTTGAAAAGGGCGAACATCCCTTAATATACAAACGTACCATAACCTATTACAGAGATATTTACGACCATTTAATTCAAGTATCTGAAAATATAGATATATATCGCGAAATGATATGGAGTTTAATGGACATGTATATGACGACCATTAGCAACAAGATGAACGAAGTCATGAAAGTCCTCACTATAATGTCGTCCATTTTTATTCCGCTTACTTTTCTTGCAGGTATTTATGGTATGAATTTTAAATACATCCCAGAATTAGAATATCGCTATGGTTATTTTGTGCTTTTGGGAGTGATGTTTATCCTATTTATTGGACTATTGTTTTATTTTAAGCGGAAGAAGTGGTTGTGATAAAGAAAAAATCCTAAATTTCCGAATGATGTATTTTTGGTGTATATTTACACCAAAAGAAATCTATTATGGGAAGACAAAGCATATCACTAACCGAGCCAAATGATAGATGGCTAAAAAGTCAGGTAGAAAATAAAGAATACTCCAGTAAAAGTGAGTTGATAAATGATCTCATTAGACAGGCAAGACGGCAAAATGTTCAAATCGATTGGGTTAGAGCTAAATTAGAGCGTGCTGAAAACAGTGGATTCACAAACGATAGCAAAGCACAAATCTTAAAACAGTCTAAAGCTTTACTTAATGGCTAAATACAGATTAAGTAATGTGGCCAAAGAAGATTTAATTAGAACTCACCATTACGGTTTTAAAACGTTTGGAATGACTCAAGCTGATGAATATTTTAATTCGTTTTTTAAACATTTTGATACGATCGCTCAGAGACCATTTTCATTTGAAGCTGTTGATTTTATTAAATCAGGATACAGGCGTTGTGTTTGTGGTTCGGATACCATCTATTTTAAACTTAGCAATGATGCAGTCGATATTATGGCAATTGCAGGTAAACAAGATTTAAATAACGCCCTAAAATAACCGTTAAACAAAACCTAAAACCAAGGTCAAAAACAACGACTTTTATATATTTGGAAAGCAACTAACTAATACATACAATGCGCCAGATAAAACTTTGCCTGTTACTACTCTTAGGCACCATAGTTTCTTTACATGCACAACAACCAAAAAAGCTAAATTCTTCCGAAATATACGAAGCTGTTCAAAAACTCAATGTTTTAGGCTCAGTACTTTATATTGCTGCACATCCAGATGATGAGAACACGCGTTTAATTTCATACATGTCTAATGAAGTTAAAGCACGTACAGCCTATTTATCATTGACACGTGGAGATGGCGGACAAAACCTCATCGGTCCAGAAATAAGAGAACTACTCGGAGTCATCAGAACACAAGAATTGTTAGCAGCTAGGCGTGTCGATGGTGGTGAACAACGCTTTACAAGAGCAAATGATTTTGGTTACTCAAAACACCCTGATGAAACTTTAAAGATTTGGAACAAAGACGAAGTTCTTTCGGACGTAGTTTGGGCAATTAGAGAATTTAAACCCGATATTATCATCAACCGTTTTGACCATAGAAGAGCCGGTAGAACACATGGCCATCATACAAGTTCAGCAATGTTAAGCATGGAAGCTTTTGATTTGGCAAATGATCCTTCAAAGTATGCTTCGCAGTTAAAATTGACTGAGACCTGGCAACCAAAACGTCTATTTTATAATACATCTTGGTGGCGCTACGGAAGTCGAGAAGCATTCGATAAAATTGATAAAAGCAATATGCTCAAATTTGATATTGGTGTGTATTACCCAACTAAAGGCATGTCTAATAACGAAGTTGCTGCACTGGCAAGTAGCCAACATTTATGTCAAGGCTTTGGTCGTTTAACAACTCGTGGCACCCAAGATGAATATATCGAATTCCTAAAGGGCGAGCCGCTAAAAGATAGTAATGATGTATTTTCTGGCATAGATACATCATGGAATCGTATTGAAGGCGGACAAGACATCGGTAATATCTTAAATGCAGTTGAAAAGAAGTTCAACTTTGTGAATCCAGCCGCTCACCTACCTCAACTGTTAGAAGCTTACAAACTGCTTCAAAATGTGAAAGACAACCATTGGAGAACGATAAAAACAAAAGAATTAAAAGCAATTATTGAAGCTTGTACAGGATTATATCTTGAAGTTTCTGCCAATACTGCCCATGCATCACCAAATTCTACTGTGAGTCTTCAAATGGAAGCCCTAAACCGAAGTAGTGCAAAAATCAGTTTAGAATCATATAAGCTATCTACACTAGAAAATGGGATTTCCAAAACTATGATAATGCCAGAAAACCAACGCTTAAGTTTTGAAGAAGGCATAACCATACCTAAAAATATAGTTTACACAACGCCTTATTGGTTAAATAAAAAAAGTACCTTAGGCATGTATCATGTTGAGCAGCAAGAACTAATTGGTTTACCAGAAACTCCAAGAGCAGTTTTTGTAGATTTCAACTTAAATATTGAAGGAACCCCAATTACAATTACCAAACCTGTGGTATATCGTTACTCAGAACCGGACAAAGGCGAACTCTACAGACCTTTTGAAATTATTCCTGCGGTATCAGCCAGTATTAGTGACAAGGTTTTCATTTTTGAAAGCGACCAACAAAAAGAAATTGAAGTTATTGTAAAAGCAGGCAGAGATGCTGTAGAAGGTTATGTACAAATGGCTTATCCAAACGATTGGAGCGTCTATCCAGAAAAGCAAAAAATAGAAATCGTCAATAAAGGGGACATTCAAAAAGTAGTATTTACTGTGATTCCGCCAAAAGATCAGAGTGAAGGTTTAATCACCCCAATGGTAAATCTTAATGGAGAATTTTATACGGATGAACTTGTTGAAATTGATTACAGCCATATTCCATATCAAACCGTGTTAATACCAAGTGAAAGTAAGGTCGTAAGGTTAGACATTAAGAAGCATGGAAACAATATTGGTTACATTGAAGGTGCTGGAGATGCCGTTCCAGAAAGTCTGCGTCAAATAGGATATAACGTTACAATTATTAAACCTGAACAGATTTCACCAGAAAACTTAGTAAATTTTGATGCCATAGTTCTCGGCATTAGAGCCTATAAGGTAAACCCAGAGCTAAAGTTTAAACAAAAAGACTTGTTAAGTTTTGTTGACCAAGGTGGCAATCTTATAGTACAGTACAACAAATCCATTAGAAGAGGTGGAAAAGACCTGCAAGCACCTCACGGTCTTAAGATATCTTACGACAGAGTTACAAATGAAAATGCTGAGGTTAGATTTTTAGAACCTGACCATCCTTTACTCAATTTTCCGAATAAAATTACTCAAAAGGATTTTGAAGGTTGGGTTCAGGAGCGTGGTTTATATTTTCCCCATGAATGGTCTCAAGACTACACAGCATTACTATCAATGAATGACAATGGTGAAACACCAAAAAATGGAAGCTTATTAGTAACTAGGTATGGTAAAGGTTATTACATCTACACAGGTTTGAGTTTTTTTAGAGAATTTCCAGCAGGTGTTTCTGGAGCCTACCGTCTTTTTGTAAATCTACTTTCTGCAGGAAAAGAAGATACCCCTAAATTGAAAAATTAATCTTAATGAAATAAATTATAAATAAGAGACAATCAACAACTAAACTAATGAACAACCAATCACAACCGAAACAAAAATGGGATAAAATGTATACCATTGTATTAATTGCCAATGCCTTATATATTCTACTATTTTACTTTATAACAGCTTCATTCGCTTAACTTTATGCAACAAACTTTAGATTGGATTGACTGGACGGTTTTAATTGCCACCTTAACTACTATTGTCGGCTATGGCACATGGAAAACTAGAGGCAGTAAAAATGTTCAAGATTACGTAAGAGGAGGAAATACGTCTAAATGGTGGACTATAGGATTGTCTGTAATGGCAACACAGGCAAGTGCAATTACATTCCTTTCTACTACAGGCCAGGCATTTTCAGATGGTATGGGCTTTGTTCAATTTTATTTTGGACTACCAATTGCCATGGTAATTATCTGCTTAGTTTTTATTCCACTCTATCATCGCCTTAAAGTTTATACAGCTTATGAGTTTCTCGAAAATAGATTTGACCTTAAAACCAGAAGTCTTACCGCTATCCTATTCTTAATTCAACGCGGATTGGCTGCAGGAATCACCATTTTTGCCCCTGCTATTATCCTATCCGTTGTATTGGGGTGGAACATCGTTACACTCAACATTGTTATTGGTGTTTTGGTTATTATCTATACCGTTTCGGGTGGTACAAAAGCAGTTACAGTAACACAGAAACAACAGATGTTTGTCATCTTTGCCGGTATGGTAGCAGCTTTGGTTATTATCATTAATTTAATCCCTAATGAAGTTTCTTTTACTGATGCCATTGATATTGCTGGTGCTACTGGTAAAATGGAAGTTTTAGATTTTTCATTTGATTTGGAAAACAGGTATACGGTTTGGACTGGACTTATCGGCGGAACCTTTTTAATGCTCTCTTATTTCGGCACAGACCAAAGTCAGGTGCAACGTTATCTATCGGGTAAATCCATGAAAGAAATGCAAATGGGGTTACTCTTCAATGGCTTACTGAAAGTACCAATGCAGTTTTTTATTCTTTTGGTTGGTGTTATGGTATTTGTTTTCTACCAGTTTAATCCATCTCCCCTTAACTTTATCGATGCTTCAACGCAAACCGTTTTAGCTTCGGAATATGGTGATGAATACAGATCACTTCAAGATAAACAGGCCAAACTTTTTACCAAGAAAAAAGAACTAAGTTTGGCCTACTCTAAAAACGATAATCCTAGTTTAAAATCAGAATTATTCACATTAGATAGTATCGAAAAAATCCATCGACTAGATTCTAAATTCTTAATAAAAAAAGCTGTTGATACAGAATATAGAACACGTTATTCAAAACTTCAAAAAGAAGTTGAAGGGTTAAAATCTAATCCTGAAAGCGAAGCCTATATAGAAAAATCTGCTGAACTGACTTCTCTCTACAATGATGCTGCCAAGGATACACAGACCAATGATAGGGATTACATGTTTATTCGATTTATATTAAACCATTTACCGACTGGACTTATTGGATTATTATTAGCCGTAATTTTATCAGCTGCCATGTCCTCAACTGCATCAGAGATAAATGCCTTAGCCACTATTACTTCTATTGATTTATATGGAAGGAACCAAAAGGAAGATAAAGGAGAAGAACATATGGTAAAAATGACCAAATGGTTTACGTTTGGCTGGGGAATTGTTGCCATAATAATTGCATGTTTTGCTAATCTCGCCGAAAATTTAATTCAACTCGTTAACATCATTGGTTCCATATTTTATGGAAATGTACTAGGTATTTTCCTTTTAGCATTCTTCTTTAAATACATTAAAGGCAATGCTGTTTTTACGGGTGCATTAATTACGCAAACTATAGTAATTGTTGGTTGGTGGCTAGATTGGATGCCTTATCTATGGCTCAATTTATTCGGGTGCGTTCTAGTTATTGTGATCGCTCATATCTTGCAAATGTTAGGACAATCGAAAAAGTAAAGTGTAATACCACAAACCATCTCGCCCAATCCATAGTGTCTTATAATCAATATAAATTGCAACGCTATGCTCGCGATAATAATAATTAGGAGATAAACAAAAAAACGCAACTCTCTTGGTTACTAGCATAGCCAAAGTAGAATTGCGTTTAATAAATATTCTAATGTTTAAAAAACGAAGCGTATCTAAAATCCAAAATTACATCGCTCCCCATTCTTTTAAAGATTCCTTATTCATCTTTACATAATCTGCATTTTCAGCTTTCTTAGCTCCTTCAAGAGATTTTTTAGCAGCAGCTATTGCGCCTTTTTTATCACCATTAGCTGCATGGATTAGAGATTGTTGTCTTAAATACCAAAAACGTGGTTGGTCTTTTGTCATATCGACCGCTTTATCAATCCAATGCATAGCCTTATCCAAATCTTTACCTTCGCTTAGTTTATAGACAGCAGCTGAGTAATAATCACCAGCTGAAGGACCATTCATCACCTTATTAATCGATGCCGTTGCCTTTTCTTCTGTTGGTACTTTAAAGGTTACAGCAGCATAGACGTTTTCCCAAATAAACCCGATGTTCGCAGAACTATTGGTCAAATCATCAAAGCCTATGGTCCAAGTTTCTACGTCCATTGGCATTTTATATGTTTTAGCAGAAACTTTAGCTGCTACTTTAGAGTCGTCCCACTCCCTTGGCGTTCCCCAGTTATTGGTGTCCGAATAAAAAATTACATCCCAATTGTTTTCGTTTGGAGAAATAAAAATCGCATAAGAACCCGCTTTTAAGTTGTTACCATCAATAGTTACATCATCACCAAAAGTAATCATTGTGTTTTTATTTGCGCCAGCTCTCCACATTTTGCCATATGGAACTAAATCGCCAAATATTTTTCTTCCTTTCATACTCGGGCGAGAATATTCCAGGGTAACGTCAGTTAAACCAACCTTCTGCTCTATTTTAGTCATAGGGCTTGGTTGAGGTGTTTCAACCTGTGCATTTACAGAAAACATTAAAGTTAACGCAAATGCAAAAAGTACTAATTTCTTCATTTTGTCTAGTGTTAAGTGTTTATTATTTAGTGCGATAAAGATACGACCAAACCTATGCCTTGTGTGTTAACAATTCCTTAAAATGGAATTAAGAACATGTAATTTTTCAATTAAAATTATATCATTTCCAATTTATTAATCGTAATATTGCAATATAATAATATATAACAATATGGGGCTAACAAAAAGTGAGATCTTTACTGAGGAACAAAATCAAATAGCAAATATCGCAAAAGCATTCGGACATCCTGCCAGGGTTGCTATTTTGCAATATTTATTCAAAATAAATTCTTGCATTTGTGGTGATTTAGTTGAAGAAATAGGCCTAGCCCAACCAACGATTTCTCAGCACCTTAAAGAACTTAAAAATATAGGTCTCATAAAAGGCAATATTGAAGGCACCAGTATTTGTTACTGTATCAATAAAGACAATTGGTCCAAGATGAAGACCATTGTCAGTGAATTTTTAAACCAAGACCTAAACGAAAATATTAATTGTTGCTAAACATTTATTAATGAAACTATTAGAATTAAAATCGAAATTAAATCAGCTAGAAACCATAGCCTTTAAATTACCAAACGGAACATTAGTTCCTAATCATTTTCACGTTACAGAAGTTGGAAGAATTACGAAAGACTTCATTGATTGTGGCGGAACTGTTAGGCATGAAGAAGTGGTTAACTTTCAGCTTTGGGAAGCGAATGATTATAACCACAGGTTACACCCAGAAAAGTTATTGAATATCATTGAGTTATCTGAAAAGGTATTAGAACTTGAAAATAGAGAGATAGAAGTAGAATACCAAGGCAATACCATTCAAAAATTCGGAGTTGATTTTGATGGAAAAAACTTCTTGCTAACCACTAAGCAAACCGATTGTCTGGCAAAAGATAAATGTGGTATCCCAGTAGAAAAACAAAAAATAAAACTATCTGATTTGAGTGACGAACCTTGTTGTTCACCAGATGGAAATTGTTGCTAAAGCTCATAAAAATGACAACTACAAAAACAATCCTATTTTCGGAAATAGAAAAATCAATTAAGAAATTGAATATTCAAACTATTTCCAAAGAACGCAAGGCAGTTTTGCAACCGCTAACCGAGTTCATTCAAACGAAAGTTGATAGCGCTAAAGAAATTCGTATCAACTTTATTTGTACCCACAATTCAAGAAGAAGCCATTTATCACAAGTTTGGGCGCAAACCATGGCGCAATATTTTAATATTAAAAACGTGTATTGCTATTCTGGTGGAACTGAAGCAACAGCACTTTTCCCAATGGCTTCTGAAACATTGAAAAATTCGGGTTTTCAAATAAAAATCATTTCAGAAAATGACAATCCTATTTATAGTATTAAATATGCTGAAAATGCACATCCCATAATAGGGTTTTCAAAAAAACTTGATGACGATTTTAACCCAAAATCAGAATTTGCGGCAATTATGACTTGCGATTCTGCAAATGAAGCTTGTCCTTTTGTTCCTGGTGCAGAAAAACGCATTCCGATAACTTTTGAAGACCCAAAAGCTTTTGACGACACACCGCAACAAAAAGAAAAGTATAAGGAACGAAGCCTTCAAATTGCAACAGAACTTAAATATGTCTTTTCAAATATTGAACATAAATAAGCATCAAACCTGTTTTGTTTAATTGATTCTCGATTATAAAATTCTGAAAATAAATTCGGAATAAAATGAAATCGAAGGTTCACAAACACAATAAAACAAATGGAAAAATACGTGGGTAAAAAAGAAATTGCCGAACTCATCGGAACATTTGCTATGGTATTCTGTGGCTGTGGAGCTATGACTGTAGATGAAATCACTGGCGGAAGCATAACACATGTTGGTGTTGCCATAACCTGGGGACTTATTGTTATGACCATGATTTATGCTTTTGGCGAAATTTCTGGTGCACACTTCAATCCTGCTGTTACTGTAGCTTTTGCTTTCGCAAAAAAATTTGAATGGAAAAAAGTTCCTAGATATCTATTATTTCAAACCATTGGTGTCTTTTTGGCCATTGGTATTTTGTGGGTTTTATTTCCAGAAAGTGAAAGTTTCGGACATACTTATCCCGCCGAAGGTTTTCAGCCTTACAAAGCTTTTATTCTAGAATTATTACTAACTTTTTTCTTAATGGTAGTCATCATAAACGTATCTACAGGCAGTAAAGAAATTGGTACTATGGCTGCCATTGCAGTAGGTGCAGTTATACTTTTAGAAGCCATGTTTGCAGGCCCAATGACTAAAGCTTCTATGAATCCTGCTAGATCTCTTGCGCCGGCTATTATTTCTGGTAACATCCAGCATCTATGGCTTTATCTTACAGCACCATTCATTGGTGCTTTGTTAGCAGTTGTGAGCTGTAAATTGGTAAAAGATGATAATTGTTGCGATAAAGATTGTTAAAATTTAGCTAGATTAACTCACATTTTCTTGTTAAATTTTGTTTAACTTAATTACAAAATAGTTAAACAATTTATATCTTTACATTATAAATAAATTATAATGGCAAAGAAAAAATCTATTTCTCAAGAGGATATTATCAGTGCTTACATGGATTATGTATTAATCCACAATGAACAACCAAAGTCAGTATACGCCTTTGCAAAAGACAACAACATGGAAGAACAGAAGTTTTACGAGTTCTTCTCATCCTTTGATTCATTAGAACAGTCTATTTTCAAAATCTTTTTTGATAATGCCCATGCAGTATTAGAAAAAAGTGAAGATTATCTAACCTTTGATGCACGTAACAAATTACTGAGTTTTTATTATACTTTTTTTGAGATATTAACTGCTAACAGAAGCTATGTTGTACATGCGCTTGGTGATAATAAGAGTTCTTTAAAATATTTAAAGACTTTAGCCCATCTCAAAAAACGTTTTACAAATTATATTGAACATCTCAATATCAAAACAATTGATTTAAAGCAAGATCAATTGACTAAAATTCAGAATAGGAGTCTAAAAGAATCTGCTTGGCTACAGTTATTAGTAACCATAAAATTTTGGACGGAAGACACCTCACCTTCTTTTGAAAAGACAGATATATTTATCGAAAAATCTGTAAGAGCCAGTTTCGATCTTATTGACACAACACCTTATAAAAGCTTGGTAGACCTAGGTAAGTTTTTGTACAAGGAAAAAATGCACATGAGCTAAATGAAGACAATCGACAGTATACCAATTACAAAAATTTCTCGCGCCTCTAAACTTGTCTCTACTGGTGCAAAAGTTGGAGTTAACTATTTAAAGTATTACGGAGACAAAATGGTAAACCCCAAAGAAGAAGCCAAAGAACGCCTCAATCAAAATAATGCAGAGGACATTTATGATAGCCTTAAAAAATTAAAAGGTAGTGCACTAAAGGTAGCTCAAATGCTAAGTATGGAGAAAAGCATATTGCCACAAGCCTATGTTGAGAAGTTTTCCCTATCACAATTTTCAGTTCCGCCATTATCACCGCCATTAGTTATAAAAACATTTAAAAAGTATTTTGGGAAACATCCCGATGAACTATTTGATACTTTCAACGCAACTTCGGTCAATGCTGCAAGCATTGGGCAAGTCCATATTGCAGAAAAGGATGGGAAAAAATTTGCTGTGAAAATCCAATACCCTGGAGTTGCGGAGAGTATCGCTTCCGATTTAGCTTTGGTAAAACCAATAGCTATAAAAATGTTTAATATTAAAGGAAAAGATTCGGATAAATATTTCAAAGAAGTTGAAAATAAACTGGTTGAAGAAACCAATTACCTGCTAGAAATTGAACAAAGCATAGCTGTTGTTGCAGCCTGTAAGCACATTCCAAATATAAAGTTCCCAAATTACTATGAAGATTATTCGTCTGAACGTATCATAACTATGGACTATATGAAAGGTAAACATCTTTCTGAATTTGTAGCACAAAATACCAATCAAGACACATCAAATAGATTAGGGCAAGCCTTGTGGGATTTTTACATGTACCAAATCCACAGATTAAAAAAGGTGCATGCAGATCCACATCCCGGGAATTTTTTAATATCTGAAGAAGGGAATTTAATCGCTCTCGATTTTGGATGCATGAAATCTATTCCTGAAGATTTTTACAAACCCTATTTCGAGCTGGCCGACAAAAAATGTATTGATAACCATGAGGCATTTACCCAAAAAATGTATCAATTAGAAATACTTCGAAAAGATGATTCTGAAGAGGAAATAAAATTCTTTTCATCCATGTTTCATGAATTGCTAAGTCTATTTACTGAGCCTTTTCAGAATGAAGAATTTGACTTTTCTAATCCTGAATTTTTTAACCAAGTTGCAGAAATGGGTCAAAAATATTCAAAAAGTACAGAATTACGTAACATGAACGGTAACAGAGGATCTAAACATTTTATCTATATCAATCGTACCTTTTTTGGTCTTTATAATTTAATGTTCGACTTAAAAGCTCAGAACGTTAAAATCAACAATTTTTTAAATCTTTAGAATGGCCGAATTTAGCTTAGAAGATATTAACCAAATGCATCATTTGTACCGCATCAACTTAATCAATAGTTGCTCCGGTTATAAATCTGCTAATCTAATTGGCACAAAAGATGAATTTGGAAATAGCAATGTGGCCGTATTTAGTTCGGTGACACATTTGGGTTCTAATCCTAGTTTGCTCGGTTTTTTCTTAAGGCCAACAACAGTTATCAGAAACACCTACGATAATATCAAAACTACTGGAAAATATACACTTAATCATATTTATGATGATATTTTAGAAGATGCACACCATACATCAGCAAAGTATGATGCGTCCATTTCAGAATTCAATGTGACCACTTTAAAAGAAGAATACAAAGACAATTTCTTGGCACCATTTGTTAAAGGATGTCCTGTACAACTTGCTATGAGCTTTGTAGAAGAATATCCTATAAAGGCCAATAATACCATCTTATTGATTGGTAAAATCGAAAAACTTTATGTTCCTGATGTTTTATTGGAAAAAGATGGTTTCATCAACTTATCAAAAGGAAAAGTAGCTACCATTAATGGACTAGATGGTTACGCTATACCAGAGCTAAAGAAACGGTTAGAATACCAACGGCCTAAGGCTGAATTTGTAAAAACTTAATTTTTATGTCAGTTCGAGTATTTTTTGTAAAATGTAAATGAACAAAAAATGTATTGAGAACCTTTTAACTAAAAATATTCTCGATACACTTTTCCTAAAGTCAAAGCACTCGAATTGACGACATAGGAATAATTATAAATGAGAATACTCATAACAGGCACAACAGGTTATATTGCCAAACGACTTGCACTTCAGCTTCTCGAAGCTGAACACGAGCTTATTTGTTGCGTCCGTGATGTGAACCGTATCCCTGATGAAATAGAAGAACATCCTTTATGCTCTTTTATTAAAATGGATTTCTTAAGCCCTGAGCCCGATAAAATTCCAAAAGATATCGATGTCGCCTATTACCTTATTCATTCCATGGCAACAAATACGGATGATTTTGAATCTTTGGAAAGGCAATGCGCTAAGAATTTTAAAAACTTAGTTGAGGCAACCAACTGCAAACAGGTTATTTATCTCAGTGGAATAGTAAATGACGACTCTTTATCTAAGCATCTAAAATCGCGATTACAAGTTGAAAAAACTCTAAAATCAGACCTATACGCCTTAACAACATTTAGGGCAGGAATTATAGTTGGAAGCGGAAGTGCCTCCTTTGAAATCATTAGAGATATTGTAGAAAAGTTACCATTTATGATTACCCCAAAATGGTTAAACACCAAGACACAACCCTTAGGCATAAGAGACGTACTGACCTATCTATCTGGCGCATTGGGCAAGGAAGCACTTTACAATACATCTTATGATATTTTCGGGCCAGAAATATTGACCTATAAAGAAATGTTGTTGCAATTTGCTGAAGTACGCGGCCTTAAACGCTACATCTATACGCTGCCAGTGCTAACACCTAAACTATCGTCTTACTGGTTGTACTTTGTAACTTCAACATCGTTTCAATTGGCGCAAGCTTTGGTCGATAGTATGAAAGTGGAGGTGATTGGCAAACCAAGTGATATAAATGATCATATAGATATTCAGCCCATGACCTACAAAAAAGCTGTGGATTTGGCATTTCAGCGTATTCAACAAAATTCTGTGGTTTCCAGCTGGAAAGATGCCGTTAGCAGTGGTGTTTTTAAAGATCAATTATCAAAACACATTGAGTTGCCACAATACGGTTGCTTTAAAGATGTAAGATCCAGAAACATAAAAGATGAAGAATTTACATTAAATCAAATTTGGGGAATTGGTGGTCGCAACGGTTGGTACAGTTATAATGGCCTATGGAAAATAAGAGGTTATGTAGATAAGCTTTTCGGTGGAGTTGGCTTACGAAGAGGGCGAACGCACGACACTTATTTAGAACCTGGTGATCCACTGGATTTTTGGCGTGTTTTGTTTGCAGACAAAAAAGAAAAACGACTTTTATTATTTGCTGAAATGAAACTGCCTGGTGAAGCTTGGCTAGAATTTAAAATAGTTAAAAATAAATTGTATCAGCGTGCTGTATTTAGGCCAAAAGGTGTTTGGGGAAGATTGTATTGGTATATGGTACTACCATTTCATGCTTTTGTTTTTAAAGGAATGATTAACGCACTAGTAGAACCAAAATGATATACTGACCTGTAAGGTTTCCAAAACCTTGTAGGTCTAAAAAAATACCTACAAGGTACCTAAGACCTTGCAGGATAAGAACGAAAAATGCCAAAAGGAATAAAAAAACAACATCTAACAGAAAAAATATGCCCCGTTTGCAAACGTCCTTTCAGTTGGCGAAAGAAATGGGAAAAAGATTGGGAAAAAGATTGGGAAAACATAAAATATTGTAGCGAAAAATGCAGAAGACAGAAAAAACAAACTTAATCTGGTTCAGAAATGATTTGAGAACCATTGATAATGCTGTTTTAAATGAAGCTTGTAAAAATGGCAATAAAGTCATTGGTGTTTACTGTTTTGACCCAAGACAATTTAAAGTCGATACGTTTGGATTCAAAAAGACAGAAAAATTCAGGGCCAAATTCTTAATTGAAACCATTCAAGACTTAAAAGAACAGCTGAACCGGTTAAATATAGACCTGTTGATTTTTCAAGATCTGCCCGAAGTTGTTATTCCAAAAATTTACAAAAGATATCATATAACTGATATTTACCTTCAAAAGGAATGGACACAAGAAGAAGTAGATACTGAAAATTTGGTGAAGGCAAAAATAGAAGATGTCAATTGGCATGATATTCACAATCAATTTCTCTTTCATCCAAGTGACATCAATTTTGAAGCTACCAAAACACCACAAGTATTTACAGTATTTAGAAAGAAGTTAGAAAAACATGTGCCAATACGTCAAGAGGTAAAAACGAAAAAGCAAACTAATGATAATAGAATAGAAAATGACACAGCCATACCTACATTATCAGACTTAGGTTTTGAGGAATTTAAAATGCACCCACATTCAGCGTTTCCTTTTAAAGGTGGTGAAACTAAAGCTTTAAAAAGGCTTAATGATTATTTCTTCAACACTAAAAAGCTAGGGTTTTATAAAAAAACAAGAAACGGTTTGGTTGGTGTAGATTACAGTTCTAAACTTTCTCCTTGGTTGGCAAATGGCAGCATTTCTGCAAAAACAATCTATTGGAATGTTAAACAATTTGAAAAAGAACATTTTAAAAACCAATCGACCTATTGGCTCATTTTTGAACTGATTTGGCGCGATTATTTTAAATATGTGTCCATGAAGTATAGTAATCAAATTTTTAAGCTAGAAGGTATACTTCAAAAGGATTATAAATGGTCAACAAATCAATCCCAAATAGAACGATGGATAAATGGTAGAACTCCCTCTGATTTTGTTAATGCCAATATGGTTGAACTAAAAGAAACGGGCTGGATGAGCAACAGAGGTCGCCAAAATGTAGCTTCATATTTCGCTAAAGAATTAGAGCTCGATTGGCGTATTGGCGCTTCGTATTTTGAATCATTATTGCTAGACTATGATGTACATAGCAATTATGGCAATTGGATGTACGTGGCAGGTGTTGGCAACGATCCAAGGAATAGGAAATTCAATGTACAATTACAGGCCGAACGCTATGATACCAAAGGAAAATTCAGAAATCTTTGGTTGCAACCAAGTCTATTCTAGACCTTCAAGGATTCCAGAACCTTGTAGGTCTTAATTGAATACCTACAAGGACTTAAAGACCTTGCAGAATATAAAACTTAAAAATGAAAAAGAAAGAAGTCATATTATTATTTCCACATCAACTCTTCAAGGATTCACCAATTCTCAATATTGATGCCGACATCTATCTTGTTGAAGAATTTCTATTCTTTAAGCACTATAAATTCCATAAACAAAAAATCGCTTTTCACAGAGCTTCCATGAAGGCTTATGCTAATTATTTAAAAAACAAAGGCAAAACCGTTAACTATATTGAAGCCACATCAGAATTGTGTGATGTGAGACAGCTCATCCCTAATCTTATTGATAATGGCGTTAGAAAACTTTATGTCATAGACCCAACGGACAATTGGCTGCAAAAGCACATTAATGCAGTTTCTAAAACCATAGAAATTGAGTGGTATAACAATCCGCTTTTTATAAACTCTAAGGAAAATCTCAGTACATTTTTTAAACCCAGTAAAAAGAAATTCTTTCAAACCTCATTTTATAAAGATCAACGAAAAAAACGTAATATTTTAATGGTTTCTGATAAACCAGAAGGTGGGAAATGGACTTATGATTCTGATAATCGCAAAAAGTATCCTAAGAACAAAATACCACCAAACATTCAGTTTCCTGATAAAACAAAATATCACAAGGAGGCTGAGGACTACGTACATTCTAATTTCAGTGATCATTATGGTAAACTCACCGAATTTGCAATTTACCCCATCGATTTTAAATCTTCCGAAAATTGGTTACAACAATTCTTTGAACAGCGCTTTGATGAGTTTGGCGCATACGAAGATGCCATTGTAAAAGAAGCGCATTTTTTAAATCATAGCATACTCTCACCATTAATAAATATTGGGTTACTCAACCCGTTAGAAGTGATTGAAAAAGCGATTGATTACAGAAAATCAAATGATGTTCCTATAAATTCGATAGAAGGATTTGTGCGGCAGATACTTGGTTGGAGGGAATTTATCCGTGGGGTTTACGAAGCAAAAGGCACGGAAGAACGTACAAGGAATTTTTGGGATTTCAATAGAAAAATACCCACATCATTCTATGACGGCACCACTGGTATTAAACCCGTTGATGACGTTATTAAAAAAGTTTTGAAAACAGGCTACGCACATCACATAGAGCGCTTAATGATACTTGGCAACTTTATGGTACTGTGCGAATTTGATCCAGATGAGGTCTATAAGTGGTTTATGGAATTATTTATCGATGCCTATGATTGGGTTATGGTACCCAATGTCTATGGCATGAGCTTGTATGCAGATGGTGGCCTCATGTCAACAAAGCCATATATCAGTAGTAGCAATTATATTATGAAGATGAGTAACTATTCTAAAGGAGATTGGCAAGACACGTGGGATGGTTTATTTTGGGCCTTCATGGACAAACATCGTGATTTTTTCTCAGGCAACCCTCGATTAGGAATGCTATTGGGCAACTTGGATAAAATGAAAAAAGAAACCTTGAAAAACCACTTTAACAATGCAGAGCAGTTTTTAAATGAACTAGATAAAAACTAACGTTATGCTAAGGTATTTAGAAATATTAAACATTGCATCAATAGAGATGTAGTTCTCGATAGAAGTCTGAAATTCATCCGAACTGACGACTGAGAAATTATGTCACTTTGAGTGTTTTTTGAAGTACAAGAAAAACGTTTCGAGAAGTATATAAATTAAAGTAATTGAAAAAAAACAAAGAACATATTAACGTCGTTTGGTTAAAACGTGACCTAAGATTGGAAGATAACGAGGCCATTGCAAATGCTTTAAAATCCAAAAAACGTACGCTTATCCTTTATGCCTTTGAGTTTATCTTACTTAATGATAAACATTATAATGAGCGTCATTTCAATTTCATTAAAGAATCCATAAGAGATATAAACACTAAACTAGAGGCTCATCAGACAAAGGTTTTATCTGTTGATTGCGATATACAAAGTACATTTAATCTCATTCAAGAATTTTATAAGGTTAATGCCATTTACTCACATGTCGAAACTGGATTGTTAGTAACCTACAACAGGGATAAGGAATTTACACGCTATTGCCGAAATAACCTTATTGAATGGAAAGAAAGCAAAAATAATGGTGTTGAGCGTGGATTAATAAACAGAGAAAATTGGTTTGAAAATTGGGAAGACTATATGAATCAAAAGCTTGAAGTTTTTCAACCCAAAACCGATCAACTATTACATAAAGATGAAATCGAAACTTTAGAAAAACTATTTACAGTAACCAATTTAGATACTCCTTCCGAAACAAAATTTCAAAAAGGTGGAAGTTCTACAGCTTGGAAGTATGCCAATTCATTTTTTGAGAGTCGTCATAACGACTATATGTTCAACATATCAAAACCAGAGGCATCACGCACAAGTTGTAGTAGACTTTCACCTTATATTGCTTGGGGAAACCTATCTATACGTCAAGTTTTTCAAAAAGGAAAAGCAATAAAAGAAAAGACCAACGATAAACGACATATAGGTGCATTTTTGTCCAGATTGCGATGGCAAGCGCATTTCATCCAAAAGTTTGAAATGGAGCATACCATGGAGAATGCCAGTGTAAATAAAGGATATCACAAACTTAAAAAGAGCATTTCTGATGACTATCAAAATGCATGGAAAGAAGGCAAAACCGGTTTTCCTTTAGTCGATGCCAGCATGCGCTGTTTAAACGAAACTGGTTATGTTAATTTTAGAATGCGTGCCATGCTAGCTTCTTTCTTTACCCACATTCTATGGCAACCTTGGCAAGCAGCTACCACACACCTATCGCAGCAATTTTTAGATTTTGAGCCTGGCATACATTTTCCTCAATTACAAATGCAAGCCGGAGAAACCGGAATCAATAACTTGAGTGTTTATAACCCTACAACCAATAGCCTTAAACACGATCCTGATGCCACATTTATAAAAAAATGGGTTCCAGAGTTAGCAAATTTAGATACTCCTTTTGTACACGAGCCTTATCTTATGACAGAAATGGAAAAGGCATTTTATAATTTTAAACTTGGTGAAGATTATCCTCAACCCATTGTTGATATTAAGGAGAATCGTAAACGTGCAAGTGAAATCCTCTGGAATATGAAAAAAGACCCTGAAGTAGTTCGTGAAAGTTTAAGGATCCTTAAACGACATACCATAAGTGATAGAAACCGAATGCTTAGAAATGAATAAAAAGATAGTCTCATCGAGTGATTCTGAAGTATAAAAATTGTATCGAGATGTTTGCAAAAATAGATTCTCGATACAATTTCAAGTTTCATAAAACTTGAAATCACTCGAACTGACAACTGCTCACAATGAAACCAAACTTAACTTTTCTTGCATTCTTAATTCTGTGTTAATTTTTGTTTAACTTTTTAAATAAAAAATTAAACATTTTGTATATTTACGATGTAATGATATTAAATACTACGCATAACAACCCTGAGCACAAACAAATTATAGCTGACCTAATTGGCAGTCCCTATAGTTTGGTACAGAAATTGAAAATGAAAGGTATAGGTTCTAAACGCATGATTATTGACGAAGTAAGTCCTAATATGCAGAACATGATGAACAAAGTGTCAGATATAAATTATGCTAATATAGAATTACGTCCAAAGGGTATCATGATAATGATTAATCAAGGATTAAACAATTTTACGTGGATCATACCTTATTATCAATTGGTAATATATAAAGTAAACGGTTCGAGCTTACATGCACAAGGACGATTTATTCACTTTAGAAACAGTAAAACCTTCAAAGAAAACAAAAGATTCTTCGATAAATTACTCGATGAAAAAGTTAAATACGATATGCAATTTGCAATGCCACAGAGTGTATGAATTTAGATTTAAGGGACATTGATCGTATTATAGAAATGGCATGGGAGGACAGAACACCGTTTGAAGCAATTACATTCCAATTCGGTTTAAAAGAGCAAGAGGTCATTGATTTAATGAGGAGAGAAATGAAGCTAAGCAGCTTTAGAATGTGGAGAGAACGTGTGCAAGGAAGAGCCACAAAACACAAGAAACTAAGGTGCAATCAAACGCGCTATTTAGAAGAAACAAATCTTGATTTTGTAGAAAATATTGGCATAAATAAATCTCGACTATCGAGTAAAAAAAGAACGTTTGACAAAGGCAGATTTAAGTGTTCGCGTCAAAGAACAATAGCAAACAACTCTATTTCAAAACGTTAACACGTGCTTTGATTTAAGCTTGGAGTACTTAAAGACAGCACATTAAAAAGATTCAATGAGCACAAAAACAATTTCCAAACAAAATGGGCATCCGCTTAACGGTTTTACTGTTGAAGATATAGGAGACGACCATCTATTTACAAGTCTAGATACACCTATGAAGCCCAATGCTTTTGATATGTCTAATGACGAAAAAAAGCAACGAATTTCAATACTGTTTTCCGAAATAATGGATGTTTTGGGCTTAGACCTTACTGACGACTCGTTAAAAGGAACACCAGATCGTGTTGCAAAAATGTATGTTGAAGAAATATTTTCAGGATTAGACCCAGATAACAAACCAAAGGTTGCACTTTTTGACAACAAGTACCAGTACAACCAAATGCTGGTAGAAAAGAATATTACATTTTATTCTAATTGCGAGCATCATTTTGTTCCAATTATTGGTAAAGCTCACATTACTTACAAATCATCAGGTAAAGTTATTGGGCTTTCTAAGTTAAACCGTATTGTACAATATTATGCAAAGCGCCCACAAGTACAAGAACGCTTAACAAACCAAATCGCAAACGAACTCAAAACAGTTTTAGAAACTGAAGATGTTGCAGTTATTATTGACGCAAAGCATTTATGCGTCTCTTCTAGAGGTGTAAAAGATGATACCTCAGCAACGGTAACAACATATTATGGAGGTGAGTTTAACACTTCAGAAAAAATCGCAGAATTACAAAACTATATAAATAATTAAGCTATGGATATATTACAAAGAGCAGATGAATTCGAAAACAGAAAGTTCTCATTCAAAACAACAAGTGACAGAATCTTAGCCGCAAGAGAAGCTAAGGAAATTATCCTTGGAGTAAATGAAATTTACAAGAAAAAGAAAGATGCCAAATTAATGGACTTAATGAAACGTTTAACCGTTATCAAACAAAAAATTGAAAAACGATTAAAAGGCCGTCCATTAACTGCAGCGTAAATAGAATATGAACACTATTATAGTAGTCGGAGGAAGCAAAGGTATAGGCAATGCAATCGTCTCATCTTTGCTTCCCTCGCAAAAGGTTATAAACATCAGCAGAACATCTCCCGAACAATCTCACGAAAATTTAACACATTATAATTGCAATGTGTTGAACGATGAATTGCCAGAGATTGAATCTGCAGACGGCTTGGTATATTGTCCCGGCAGCATCAATCTTAAACCTATAAACAGACTGAGTATTGATAATTTTAAAAGTGATTTTGAAATCAATGTGCTTGGGGCTGTAAAATCAGTACAGAAGTATCTTCCTATTTTAAAGAACGGCAACAAACCAGCCATACTTCTATTTAGTACTGTGGCAGCAAAATTAGGAATGCCGTTTCATGCTAGTGTTGCTGCATCAAAATCTGCCGTAGAAGGTCTAACAAAATCTCTGGGTGCTGAATTAGCACCAACCATTAGAGTTAATGCCATTGCACCAACCGTAACAAATACTGATTTAGCATCTAAGCTACTGCGCAATGAACGCATGATAGAAAACATGAATGAACGCCATCCATTAAAAAAATACTTGCAGCCAGAAGAAGTTGCTGATATGGCAACATTTTTATTGTCTAAAAAAGCAGCATCTTTATCAGGACAAATCTTTGAAATGGACTGTGGGATTGTAAGTTTCAAAATATAGACCATGAATCCATTAAAAGCATTTGTTAGTACTTTAACAACGACAGATAAGAATGTTGTTCAAAAAGCATCTGAGTCTATTTACGATATAAAAATCAATAGTCTTCAGGGAAAACCAATCGACCTATCAGAATTTAAGGGTAAGTACATCTTATTTGTCAACGTTGCGTCAAAATGTGGATTTACTCCACAATACAAAGATTTACAGAAACTCCATGAAACTTATAAAGATAAATTAGTTGTAATTGGTGTACCCTGCAACCAATTTGGAAAGCAAGAACCTGGCAACTCTAATGAAATTACGGAATTCTGTGAAGTTAATTATGGCGTATCCTTTTTAATTACTGAAAAAATTGATGTTAAGGGTTCTAATCAACATGCTATATATCGATGGTTAACGACCAAAGCTATTAATGGGAAACAGAATTCTACAGTAAAATGGAATTTTCAAAAGTATTTAGTAGATAAAGATGGAGAATTTTTAGACGTCTTCTACTCTATTACCAAACCTATGAATTCAAGGATTACAAAACATTTAAAATAAAGACCATGTTCGGATTATTTAAAAAAACCTCAGAACTAGACAAGCTTCAAAAACAATACGAAAAACTCATGGCAGATTGGCACAAATTGTCTACTACAAACCGAGCAGAAAGTGACAAAAAATATGCCGAAGCACAGAAAATTCTAGAACGTATAGAAGCTATTAAAGCATAGATCTGTTTTGAAAAAAGGGTATTATTTCATTATTTTTTTAATCATCAATTTTGGTGGCCTAGCTATTGGCAATTGGTTTATGGGAGATGCCGTTACCGGTGAATGGTATAACAATCTCAATAAAGCTCCTTGGACACCACCTGGATGGGTATTTGGTTTTGCATGGACAACAATAATGTTATGCTTTTCTTACTATTTAGCTGAGCTATTTATTGAGCGATCAAAAGTAACACTTTGGTTTGTCTTTTTATTTGCATGGCTGCTAAATATGAGCTGGAACTGGTTTTTCTTTAACCAAAAAATGGTTAATGTGGGATTAATTGTTTTAATCTTATTAACACTGACCATACTTTATTTCTTCATCACCTTTAGACACGACAGATTAAAGTGGGCAAAATACTTATTGCTCCCTTACCTTATTTGGCTTTGCATTGCCACGTCTTTAAATGCCTATATTCTATTAAATAATTACCTATGAAAATTTACACCCTACATAAAAAACAAAATCTACCAATAAGTATAGATGAAGCTTGGGAGTTCCTATCCAGTCCAAAAAACCTAAAGACCATAACGCCAGATTATATGGGCTTTAATATTCTTTCAGGTGCAGATAGACCTATGTTTCCAGGTCAAATTATTCAATATATTGTAACACCAGTTCTAGGTATAAAAACGAAATGGGTTACAGAAATAACCCATGTTAAGGACAAAAAATATTTTGTTGACGAACAACGTTTTGGTCCCTATGCGCTGTGGCACCACAAACATTTCATTAAAGAAATTGAAGGTGGTATAGAAATGGAAGACATTATAGATTATAAAGTTCCTATGGGAATTCTAGGTCAGATGGTTCATCCATTTTTGGTAAAACCAAAATTGGAAGAAATCTTTAACTATAGGACTAAAAAGTTAGAGGAATTATTCGGAAAGTATGAGTGAAAAAGTTAACATATTCTGGTTCAGAAGAGACCTAAGACTAGACGACAACAAAGGTTTTTATGAAGCCTTGAAAGGAGACCATACTGTTTTACCAATATTTATTTTTGATTCAGAAATTTTAGACAAACTTCCCAAAGATGATGCACGGGTAACTTTTATCCATGAAACACTTCAGACCATGCGACAAACGCTTCAGGACGAACACGGAAGCAGTATTGCCATGTTCCACGGAAAACCGATTGCTATATACAAACAAATAGTTGAGGATTACGATATAGAAACCGTTTACACTAACCATGATTATGAACCTTATGCTAGGGAACGTGATAAAGAAATTAAATCCTTTCTAGAAGCAAATGGCATCACTTTCAAAACCTATAAAGATCAGGTTATTTTTGAAAAAGATGAAGTCGTCAAGAAAGATGGTGATCCTTACGTTGTATACACACCATACATGCGTACTTGGAAAGAAAAATTCAAGACCATAGATTTAGAAATTTTTTACACAAACAATTATTTAGACAATTTGGTAGAGCATTCGAGATTACCTAATCTGAATTTGTCCGATATAGGGTTCGAAAAATCTTCACAAGAGATTGCTCCTTATGAAGTGACACCAACTTTGATTCAGCAATATGAAGCAACTCGAAATTTCCCAGCAAAAGATGCTACATCCCGTTTAGGTCCACATCTACGCTTTGGAACCGTTAGCGTTCGTAAAATGATGAAAAAGGCAATTGCAGAAAAAAACGAAATCTTTTGGCAAGAATTAATTTGGCGCGAGTTTTTTATGCAAATTTTATGGCATTTTCCTCATACCAAAGACAAAGCCTTCAAATCTAAATACGATAGGATTGAATGGAGAAACAACGAAGATGAATTTAAGTTATGGTGCGAAGGCAAAACGGGTTACCCTTTGGTTGATGCTGGTATGCGAGAATTGAATGAAACTGGTTTTATGCACAACAGAGTCCGAATGCTTGTCGGAAGCTTTCTTTGTAAACATCTCTTGATTGATTGGCGTTGGGGCGAAGCCTATTTTGCAGAAAAACTGCACGATTATGAAATGGCCAGCAATGTTGGTAACTGGCAATGGGTAGCGGGTTCTGGAGTAGATGCCGCTCCATATTTTAGAATCTTTAATCCAACTTCACAAATTCAAAAGTTCGATAAAGAACATGAATACATCAAAAGATGGGTTCCCGATTATCAGGAGTTAACCTATCCTCAACCTATGGTAGAACATAAAGCTGCTAGAGAACGCTGTTTAAAAACTTACAAATCAGCATTAAATTAACATTTAAAATGAAATGATTTTATTTTATTTTATTAACAATATAGACAATAATTAAAAAAATATGACGTTAAGAAATTTAAGACTTGCCAAGTCTTAATCGAAATAACCATTTCAATAAACAATTTTAAAAGCTCTGATTAGCCTCAGGGCTTTTTCTTTTCTTAACTATTATTTAAACCCTAAACAAATCAGGTCAGTTTTTTAATATCAATTTCTAACATTCTTTTAAGATAATGTCACGACGCTTTTAGTTAAATTTAATCCACTAATTAAAAATCAAAACAATATGAGTACTTGGGATGTTGCTAAAAAATGGCATCAAATGTGCGCCGAAGGTAAAAACCTAGAGTGCGTTAACGAGCTATACGCAGAAAATGTAACCAGTAGAGAGATGCCCGGAATGCCTGGGGAAGTCACTACTGGAAGACAAGACGTTTGGAACAAAAACAAAAAATGGCTAGACAATGTTGCAGAATGGCACGGCGGAGACATTAGCGAACCCGTTGTCGCAGGAAACCATTTTACAACTAAAATGACTTTCGATGTTACTTTTAAAGACAGAGGTAGACAACAAATGGAAGAAGTTGCCGTATTTGGTGTCGACGATGGGAAAATTGTTAGCGAACAATTCTTCTATTTAATGGAATAGATTTAGTGTTTAAATGTAAAGTAAAAAGTGTAAAGCAATGTCTTATAACGATCTTACTTTACACTTTTTACTATGTACTTTACTTAATACTGAAAACTAATTTCCTTCCAAACGCTCAATCTTAGCGCCGATAGCTCTTAAGCGTTCGTCTATATTTTCATAGCCTCTATCAATTTGTTCAATATTATGAATGGTTGATGTCCCTTTAGCAGATAAGGCGGCAATTAACAAAGACACACCTGCCCTAATATCTGGTGATGTCATTGTAGTAGCTTTTAAGGTCGACTTAAAATCGTGGCCTATAACCGTGGCTCTATGTGGATCACAGAGTATGATTTTCGCTCCCATATCAATAAGTTTATCAACAAAGAACAAACGACTTTCAAACATTTTTTGATGGACTACAGCACTTCCCCTAGCCTGAGTTAAAACCGTTAGGATGATACTTAATAAATCTGGAGTAAAACCTGGCCAAGGTGCGTCAGCAATGGTTAATATAGAACCATCTATATAACTTTGTACTTCATAGCCATTAATATGCGCAGGAATATGTATATCGTCTCCTTGGCGTTCTATATTGATTCCAATTTTCCTAAATACGCTAGGTATCACACCCAAATCATCCCAGCTTACGTTAGTAATGGTCAATTCACTTTTTGTCATAGCAGCTAGACCAATCCAACTACCAATCTCAATCATATCTGGCAGCATTCTATGCTCAGTTCCACCAAGCTCATCCACCCCTTCAATAGTCAATAAATTAGAACCGACACCAGATATCTTTGCGCCCATTCGGTTTAGCATTTTACATAATTGTTGCAAGTAAGGTTCACATGCCGCATTATATATTGTAGTTGTGCCTTCCGCTAATACTGCGGCCATAACGATGTTAGCAGTTCCTGTTACGGAAGCTTCATCTAAAAGCATGTAAGTTCCTTTTAATTTATTGGCCTCCACTCCATAAAACAAATCATCTCTATTGTAACGGAATTTAGCACCAAGATTAATAAAACCTTCAAAATGGGTATCTAAGCGACGACGGCCAATCTTATCGCCACCAGGCTTTGGAATGTAACCCTTGCCAAAACGCCCCAGTAAAGGCCCAACAATCATAATAGAACCTCTTAAACCTTTTCCATCTTCCTTAAATTCAGCCGATTCTAAATATTTTAGGTTAACCTCGTCTGCTTTAAACGTGTAAGAACCTTTACCTAATTTATTGATTTTTACCCCAAGCTTTTTTAGTAAAGCTATAAGTTTATTAACATCAATAATGTCTGGTATGTTGTCTATTTTTATTTCCTCGGCAGATAAAAGTACTGCGCATAAAATTTGTAAAGCTTCGTTTTTTGCTCCTTGAGGCTGAATTTTTCCTTTGAGCTTATGACCTCCTTCTATTTTAAATGTTCCCATACGTTTTAGTAACGTTTTCTGTTATTGGAATATTTCTTCTTAGGCTTTTTTGAATGATTCTTATTACTGTACTTAGATTTAGAGCGCATTAGACTAGAAGAATCGCTTAAATCCTCGTCACTATCCTTAAGATTCAATTTTCCTCCAGAAAGCTCATAAAGATGATCAAAAATCACTGCATCTTCGACAGTATCTTTATTCCAATTCAGGAAACACTTTTTCATATGGTTGGCAATGGTATAAACCAAAGCTTCCTTCAGTTCACTATCTTCCCAACTTACGGCCACATCAATCATCGTTTTAATATTGTTACCATAAAAACGGTATTTAGGATGATTTTGTGGATATTTTAAAGGTTCTGGTCTAGACTTTAATTCTTCTTCTGAGGGTTTCTCAAAAGGTGAATCTGCATCCAATTCAAAGTCGGACATTATAAAAAGTTGATCCCATAACTTATGCTGAAAGTCAGGCACATCGCGTAAATGTGGCTGTAGATTCCCCATAACCGAAATTATGGCCTTAGCAACTTTATTACGTTCTTCTTTGGTTTCGCGGGTTTTTGCATAATTAATCATCTTTTGAAGATGGCGTCCATACTCCGGTATAATTAAATGCTCGCGTTCTGTGTTGTATTCTAAATCGTCAATCAAAATTAAAATTTGTGTAGTAAATAATATAAAAAAACCTGAAGTCTCTAGGTTTTGCTGCAAAGTACAAAAATTTAAGCAGCCAAAAAGAAATTTTATAAGGAAATTACTCCTTCCACATTTTCTGCCACTTCTTTATACTTAGCTATAACTGCATCAGGGTTTTTCATTCTAACATTTATGGACACGCTCGTATATTTACCATTTTTAGATGTATTGGTATTAATTACAGCCCCCAAATCATTAAAAAGGTTTTCTATGTCCTGGATTCCCGATCCTTTAGAAACCACAATAAACTTATATAAATACTCAGACGGCCAGAGCGTGGTATCGTATAATTGTGATTTAAGTTTCTCGTAAAATTCGTCGCTTTTCTTAGAACTATCCATGTCAAAAATTTTCAGATGCAAAGATACATTTAACTTTACATTTTTTATATTTAATTTTACTGCAAAAATATTGCCAATTTGAATCCATTAAAAGTTGTCATTGCTGGTGGTCCCGGAACAGGAAAAACATCGATTATAAACCACTTGAAAGTCCGTGGTTTTTTTTGCTATGATGAAGTTTCTAGAGAAGTGACACTTCAAGCCAGAAAAGAAGGAATCGATCAGCTTTTTATAACTGAACCGCTTTTATTTAGTAGAAAGCTTTTAGAAGGAAGAATACGACAATTCTTGAATGCTGAAAAAGAGAATGAAAATGTAGTTTTTCTAGATAGAGGTTTACCAGATGTTATTGCATATATGGATTATGTTGGTGATGATTACCCCAAACATTTTATTGAGGCGTGTGAAAATCATAAATACGATCTTATCTTTGTTTTGGCACCTTGGCAAGAGATTTTCACCAGTGATAGTGAACGCTATGAAAATTTTGAACAGGCTATAGAAATTCACCATCATCTTTTAAAAACCTATATGCGTTTTGATTATCAACTCATTGATGTTCCATTTGGAACCATAGAAGCACGAACTGATTTTGTTTTGGATTACTTAAATTTAGGGTAATGCATCCAATAGAAGTTTTAGAACGTTACTGGCATTATACTTCGTTTAGACCTTTACAAGAAGACATTATCGCTTCAGTTTTAGACAATGAGGACACTTTTGCGTTATTGCCAACAGGAGGTGGTAAATCGATATGTTTTCAAATTCCTGCATTGATAAAGGATGGGATTTGTATTGTAGTCTCGCCTCTAATCGCTTTAATGAAAGACCAAGTGAATACATTAAAACAAAAAGGTATTAAAGCCATAGCTTTAACATCTGGCATATCTTATAAAGATTTAGACACCCAATTAGATAACTGTATTTATGGCAACTATAAATTTCTATATCTATCACCAGAACGTTTACAACAACCAATAGTACAAGAGCGGATTCAGCAAATGAAAGTGAATCTTATAGCTGTAGACGAAGCACATTGCATCAGTCAATGGGGAAATGATTTTAGGCCAGCATATAAAAACATTTCCATTTTAAGACAAATCCACCCTCATGTTAATTGTATAGCGCTCACGGCAACAGCGAAGCACCATGTAATCAATGATATTACAGAAAATCTCGATTTTGTTAACCCCAAGGTTTATAAAACATCCTTTTCTAGATCAAATATTGCTTATCATGTGATCCATACGGATGATAAACTGTTTCAGTTAGAGCATATACTGAAAATGCATAAAGGATCATCCATAATTTATGTAAGAAATCGAAGAGCGACAACAGATATTCATAATTATTTAGAGTCCAAAGGGTTTTCTTCCACTTATTATCATGGAGGTATTACCAATAAAGAAAAACAGGAGCGTCTACAACAATGGCTTAATAGCCAAAAGGAAATTATAGTGGCGACGACCGCCTTTGGAATGGGAATTGATAAAGCCAACGTAAAAACCGTAATTCATTTCAATTTACCAGAGAGTTTAGAAAGTTACTATCAAGAAGCTGGTCGTGCTGGTCGCGATGGAAAATTGGCGCACGCCATTATATTAAAACAACATATTGATGAAGATCATTTACGTAGTCAGTTTTTAAGTACACTGCCATCGGTTAGTTTTGTAAAAAAGGTTTACTCAAAGCTGTGCAGCTATTTTCAAGTTGCTTATGGTGAAGGTGAAAACACTACTTATCAGTTTGATTTTAAATCGTTTTGTAGCATATATAAATTAAATCCAAGTATTACATACAATGCTTTGTTGTTGTTAGATAGAAACTCAATTATCACTTTAACGCAGCATTTCAATTTTAGAACAAAGATTCAGTTTGTAACCTCTAACGCTGCCCTATTTCAATATTTGGAAAATCATTTAGAGTTGAATACTGTAGTAAAGGTATTGTTGAGAACCTATGGTGGTATTTTTGATTATGACACTAAAGTGAATCTCAACTTAGTGATTCAAAAAGCAAATCTTTCGGAAAAGCAAGTCATTGCTCAGTTACAAAAACTGGAAAATGATAATGTAATAAGCCTAAATATAGCAAATACCGATTCAGAAATTACATTTTTAAAACCTCGAGAAGATGATATTACTATAAACCCGATTGCAAAAGTTATTGAGCAACAGCATAAGTTAAAACACCAGCAGGTTGAAGCTGTCCTTAATTATATCAATAATAATTCTGTTTGTAAGAATCAGCAACTCCTTGCCTATTTCGGTGAAAAAACAAAAGCAATTTGCGGACAATGCTCAGTATGTTTAGAGAAAACTTCTAATACCAATAGTACTTCAAAAGATGATATTTTTAATGAAATACTAAAAGCTTTAAGTTCAGAAGATTTATCTTCGCGGCAATTATTAAATAGACTTCGTTACAGTGAAAAAGCACTTTTACAAAGCCTTTCCGAACTGATTGAAATCAATAAAATAAAGCTAACCCAAGCCAATACCTATACACTTATATGACAAAAAAACGCGACTTACGAATTGTTTTTATGGGCACGCCAGATTTTGCTGTAGCGGCCTTAAAAGCGCTTTTAGACAATGGATACAATGTTGTCGGAGTCATCACGGCTCCGGATCGTAAGGCTGGTCGTGGGCAAAAATTAAGAGCTTCTGCCGTTAAGGAGTTTGCCTTGGAGCATAACCTACACATTATGCAGCCCAAAAATTTAAAAGCCGAATCCTTTATAGAAGACTTAAAATCACTTAACGCAAATTTACAAATTATTGTGGCCTTTAGAATGTTACCAAAAGTTGTTTGGCAGATGCCAGAATATGGTACATTTAACCTTCACGCATCATTATTACCACAATACAGAGGTGCAGCACCAATTCATTGGGCGATTATTAATGGTGAAACTAAAACAGGTGTGACTACATTTTTTATAGATGAAAAAATTGATACTGGTGCTATTGTTTTGAAAGATGAAACCGAAATCACTGGTGACATGACTGTTGGTGAACTCCATGATAAATTAATGGCCATTGGAAGTAACCTGGTAATTAAAACCGTTCAACTAATTGAAACGGATGAAGTAACAACCACTATTCAACCAAAATCTAAAGATTTAAAAACCGCATACAAACTCAATCGCGACAATTGTAAAATTGATTGGTCACAAAGTTTAGATACTATTTATAATAAGATCCGTGGTTTGAATCCCTTTCCGACTGCATGGTGCTACTTAGATAACGATGAAGACGAACAACTCGCTATTAAATTATATGATGTAAAAAAAGAAATTGCCAGTCATGAATATGCTGCAGGATTAATTTTTACTACCAAAGATGAATTAAAAGTTTCTTGCGCAGGAGGTTATATAAAAGTAAAAGAAATGCAGTTACCAGGAAAGCGAAAAATGGATATTAAACCACTACTAAATGGTTTTGAATTTTCAGAATCTGCAAAACTTCTGTAAAGCCCTATTACCATTGGTATCATAAAAAATCCGATAAAACGCATTCCTTTATTAACAAATGCTGTAACTTATTAACAAAATCGCTTATTTCCCTTGCTATTACTTGCGTAGCTTAATATTCCTAATAATTTTGTGTATGGATTTTTATATTCTTTATTAAAAACCAAATTTTTAACAATTTAAATTTAAAATTTATGAACAAAACAGATTTAATCAATGGTATGGCAGAGAATGCTGGAATTACAAAGGCGGCTGCAAAAAAAGCATTAGATTCTATGTTAATTGACATCGAGGGAGCTTTACAAAAGGGAAACAGAGTTTCTTTAGTAGGTTTTGGTTCTTGGTCAGTTTCTAGAAGAGCTGCAAGAGACGGAAGAAACCCACAAACTGGTAAGACTATCAAGATTAAAGCTAAAAATGTAGTGAAATTTAAGGCAGGTTCTGACTTAAGTAACGCTGTAAACTAAGACATTTTTTTCTTAAAAATACAGAGCCTGCTCAATGAGCAGGCTTTTTTTGCTTTAATTTTAAGGTGTTTAAGTTGTTTAATTAACAAAAATAGCCTAGATTTAGTTGTCATAAAGTAAACGGCAAAGATGACCAAACCCGAAAAAGGCAATTTATTAATTGCAGAACCATCCATTATCGGAGACATCTCATTTAATCGTGCAGTGATTCTTCTGGCAGATCACAATGCATTGGGATCGGTAGGGTTTATACTAAACAAGCCTTTGGAATACAACCTTAAAGACTTGATTGAAGGTACCGAATCTGAATTCACAGTTTATAATGGCGGGCCGGTAGAACAAGACAACCTTTACTTTATACACAAATCGCCCGAATTAATCCCAAACAGTATTGAAATATCTAATGGTATTTTTTGGGGAGGTGATTTTAATGTGGTATTAAATCTCATAAATGAAAATAAGATTACAAAAGATGATATCCGATTCTTTTTAGGCTATTCTGGTTGGGCAGAACAGCAGTTAGATGATGAACTGGAATCCAATGCTTGGCTAGTTTCAAAAAATGTTTATGACAATAACATCATCGCGAAATCGTGCAATTCTTTTTGGCGAGAAAAAATGCTGGAACTTGGTGGTGATTACAGTATATGGTCCAATGCACCTGAAAACCCGAGTTATAATTAAGAGGTTAACCTCAGCTTTGCATTCAATTTAGTCACAACTTTTTGGGCAAACTCATTCCCATAGCTTTTTTTACGATACCGGGTAATTGGAACAATACCTTTAATAACATTGGTAACAAACAACTCATCTGCCTTTTGAAGTTCAAATGGGCTAATCGATGCTTCTTCCACAAATAAATTAACGTCTTTAGATAATATTTCTAAAACTTGTTTTCGCATTACACCTTTTAAACACCCATCTTCTAAAGGTGGTGTTTTAATCTTATCGCCTTTTACTAAAAATAGATTTCCGTTTAGAGCTTCTATAACACTTTTATTTGTATTAAGAATTAGACAGTTATCAAAGTCGTTTTCTTTGGCATAAATACTGCCAATAACCTGTATTGCTTTATTGTTGGACTTTACACCAGAAAGCAATCCTGGTGCCATAAAATAGTCTTTATATAAATCTACTATATATGTTGTATCGGCGGCGATTGTGTAAAATGGATTATCATGAAATTCGGTAACAATATTAAAATTAATCTCTGCATCTTCACTTGGTAAATATTTCCCACCTTCACCTCTATCGATATTCAATCGTACTCTAGCTGAACTATCAATTAAATTATTAGCTTCTACGGTTTTAAGAATTTCGGCTTCAAGAAATTCCATAGTAAAATTCATAGGAATATCCATACGCAATATGCGCATAGACGCCATGAGCCTAAAGTAATGGTCTTCCCAAAAAAAGATTTTACCATTGACTACTTTTAAGGTTTCAAAAAGTGCATCTCCGTACTTATAACCCCTATTTTCTAAAGTTAATTTAGACTCTGTATTACTGACTAAGCTTCCGTTAAAGTTTACCATAAAAAAATGTCCCGATTTAGGTTCAATTAAATCGAGACAAATATATAATAGTTGAGTTAGTTACTTGTTACCTCGAGCCCAAAACTTGTTTAAGGCTACCAATTTGATTTTCCCAAAGCATTTTTCCTTCTTCAATTTCATCATCTTCGGCGAAATCGGTAATCATTAATGATACATCTTTTGTAATTTCATCGACCTGAATTCGAATTTCAAAATAATAAGTCGCTCCATCTTCATCGTCACTTAACCAACGAAACTTAACACGTTCGCCACTTTTCTTGGTTAATAATTTGGCTTGTTCTTCTGAGCCATCCCATATAAAAGTAAACAACTCCCCTCTCGAATTAACGTTGTCCGCAAACCACTCCGATAAACCAGAAGGTGTTGATATATATTGGTATATAAGTGAAGGAGATGCCTGTATTACAAACTCCATTTCGTATTTTTCTTTATCGTCCATATAAGCATAGTATTATAGGCTCAATATATACAATTATGGTACAATTCAAAACTTTAAACTAAAATTATTTTTTTTGGATTGTTATGTTTGTTGTCGTAGAATTTGTTTTTATATTTGCAGCCGCAATAATGGCGAGGTAGCTCAGTTGGTTAGAGCGTCGGATTCATAACCCGGAGGTCACGAGTTCAATTCTCGTTCTCGCTACTACTCTCAAAGACCCTATTTTATTAGGGTCTTTTGTTTTTATATAGCTTTTATTAAGCTTAATAACTACAAATCGTATATGTGCAACCCGGAGGTCTAACCATTTTTTTATATACTATATATAACCAACTATATACTTAATGAACCCAAGTTATATACCTAACAAACCCAAACTATTTTATGGCCCTTATAATTGCAGCTTCATAGGCTGTTTTTCTTTTTCTCATGGTCTCTTCTCCTATCCTAATCTTTTCTTTTAATCTTTCATAAAATTCCTTTCTGTCCTTTGGCAAATCTTTATATGATATCTTTGGTTTACCAGACATTGATATTATTGTGCTAAGTATTTTATTTCTTATTAGTTCGCTCAAAATTTTATTATTTTGTCTTTGTATTTTTCTAGTTAGTCTTGGATTTACAACACCAAATCTCTTCATTTTTCTGAGCATAAAATAGGCTGTTTTTTGTGTAACCTTTATGTGCTTTGATAGCTTAACAGAATTATTACCCTCTTCTGACTCAGTAACATATTCAATAGCTTTAAACCATTTTACTAATGGAACTTTGCTGTTTTCAAAAATCGTATTCTTTCTAATAGAGAATATTTTACGGCATTTAGCACACTTTATAGTGACTTTGAAATAGTAAAATTTGCGTCTTTCATGACATAATGGACAAGTTTTAACTTTTTCCCATTTATGCTTTATTATATAATCTATACACTTATTATCCATAGACGTTTAAAATTGTAATCAAGTATACTAATTTAGTTTACAATTTTTATTAACTTGAGCACAAGTGAATCCCTTACTAACAATTCCTTGTTGACCAATATTTAATATTAATAACCTATTATATACATAATGGGGCTAAAAACATTGTTTTTATTCCCTTGTTGTGTACCATTTGTAAAAACGAGAAACTGAACAAACCAAAGAATAAGAAAGAAAATAAATGCCAAATAAAAACACTGACTTACATAAAGCTAAAAAAAGAAAAAAAGATGAATTCTATACTCAATTAGCTGACATTGAACGAGAGTTAAAACACTATAAAAAGCATTTTAGAGGTAAGGTTGTCTATTGTAATTGCGATGACCCAAGAATTAGTAATTTCTTTCATTATTTCTCTTATAACTTCGAGAAATTAGGACTAAAAAAACTAATAACGACTTGTTACAAAAATCAAAACAGAGACTTATTTAGTCAAAATGATTCTTAACAAGCAATAATGTTAGAATACACAGGAGACAAGAATGGAAACAATGTTCCTGATATAGAAGAAATAGGTATAATTCAATTAAATGGAGATGGAGATTTCAGAAGTGAAGAAAGCATCGAAATTCTCAAACAAGCAGATATTGTTGTAACAAATCCACCATTTTCCCTTTTTCGAGAATATGTCATACAATTAATTGAATATGAAAAAGACTTCTTAATTATAGGTCATCAAAATGCAATTACTTACAAAGAAATTTTTCCTCTAATCAAAGAGAATAAAATTTGGCTTGGATATGGTTTCAAAAGGAATATGGCTCATTTTATTAATAAACATTATGAAGATTATGCTACTGATGCTGACCATAAAGAAGGAATGATAAGAGTATCAGGTGTTCAATGGTATACCAATCTCGATATTTCCAAAAGGCACGAAAAGATGATTTTGTATAAAAGCTACAATTCAGAGGAATATCCACAATATGAAAATTATGATGCTATTGAGGTAAGCAAAACAAAAGAAATACCAATGGATTATAAAGGAGCTATGGGAGTTCCTGTAACATTTATGAATAAATATAATCCTGAACAATTCGAAATAATTGGAATGGGAGAAGATAATGGGATAGGTCATTCTGGAGGTCTCTGGAAAGGTGGCTCAAAATCTTGTTTATATAATAGTAAAGCAGCCTATAAAAGAATATTCATCCGAAATAGAGAATTATGAAAATAGAATTAAAAGAAATAACAGTTCGTGAACTAACTGATGGATATGAAGACAATGAAGAAAATGGAGTAATTGGTTTTGGTGGTAAATTAGATATTCGTCCACCGTACCAAAGAGAATTCATATATAAAGACAAACAACGTGATGCAGTAATAAACACTGTGACTAAAGGTTTTCCTCTTAATGTAATGTATTGGGCTGTCCGAGAAGACGGAAATTTTGAGGTTATAGACGGACAACAAAGAACGATTTCACTTTGCCAATATGTTGAAGGAGATTTTTCCGTAATTGTCGGAGATATCCCAAATCACAGAGCTTTTCACAATCTTCAACAAGATGAGCAAGAAAAAATACTTGACTATAAACTAATGATTTATGTGTGTAGCGGAACTGATAGTGAAAAATTAGAGTGGTTTAAGACAATTAACATTGCTGGCGAAAAATTAACAGACCAAGAATTAAGAAACGCAGTTTACTCAGGAAGTTGGGTAACGGACGCTAAAAGATATTTTAGTAAAAGTGGTTGTCCAGCTTATGCGATTGGAAGTGATTATTTAAATGGGTCACCAATTAGACAAGATTATTTAGAAACTACCATTAAATGGATTTCTAAAGGGAATATTGAGGTTCATATGCTAAATCATCAGCACGACCCTAATGCAAATCAGCTTTGGCTTTATTTCCAAAGTGTAATAAATTGGGTAAAAGCAGTATTTCCAAAATATCGTAAAGAAATGAAAGGAGTTGATTGGGGCACTTTGTACAATGAATTCAAAGACGGAAATTATGACTCTCAAAAAATCGAACTAGACATTGCTCGTTTAATGCAAGATGAAGACGTCACCAAGAAAAAGGGTATTTATCAATACATTTTAACAGGAAAAGAGAAGTATTTAAACATTAGGGCTTTTAGTCCAAATCAAAGAAGAGAAGCGTATGAAAGACAAAAAGGAATTTGTCCTGTAGACGGAGAACATTATGAAATTGAAGAAATGGAAGCTGACCATATTACGCCTTGGCATTTAGGAGGAAAAACAACTGCCGAAAATTGTCAAATGTTATCTAAAGAAGCTAATAGAATAAAAGGAGGAAAATAAAACGGTACACAACAATCGCTATAAGTAATTGCTTGTTCTCGCCTACTTCTGAAAATCCTCGCGGATTTCCAACTTGGTGTGTACTTGCAAAGTTTAGTGCTAAACCACGCAACTACTAATAGCCGAGACCGTTGATATGTAATACAATTAGAATGTAAAACGAGTTTTAAATACGTTGATGAATCCTTTAGCAGAAATTGTTTATATGGGTGAGATAGTACTGCAATCAGAAATTGCTAAACGAGCTGAAAATCGTTTACCTGTTGATCCTGGAAATTTTGACCATATTGAAGTTTGGTGTTCAATTCAGTCAATTCTTGTTGCAGCTGGAAACATCTCTAAAATCCTTTGGTCTCACTCTAATGATAAGAGTATAGCTCGTAGCAAAAGATTGCGAAAAATGCTAAATATTGACGACAATAATATTCTGTCAAACCGAAAATTTCGTAACCATTTTGAACATTATGATGAGCGAATTCAGATTTGGTTTGAGAATAAATCGAGTAGTATTTATATTGATTTATCTTTTAATCCTTTTAAACCAACAAAATGGTCACTTCCTAAGAATTCTCATCGAGAATATAATCAGGTAAACAGAATTTTAACTTTTCGTGGTGAAACTCTTGATTTGAAAGAAGTACTAAATGCCATTGAAGAGATAAAACTTAAATGCAAACCACATACACTAATGTAAATCATTGAAATACAACACAGAAAGCTTTTATAATTAATTGAAATTTTCAAATATTGTAAATCTAAAAATTAAAAAAAGTAATGTTTTGTGATTTTACAAAATCATAAGTAATTGAATATTAAAAAATTAAATCACATAATCAAACATGTATTCGTATATGTACTCATACATATTACATTAAAAATATACAAATTAAACACCTAGTTATCAATGTTTTATATTATTAAAAATATACTTGTTAAATTCATAACCCGGAGGTCACGAGTTCAATTCTCGTTCTCGCTACTAAGTAAATAAAGGAAAACCCAAGAATAAATTTCTTGGGTTTTTTTATTTGTGCACAACATAGGTACAACACAAAAAAATAAATAGGGAATAATTAAAGATGATTACTTATACCTTCTTTTATTTTTTTTATTTACTTTAGTTTTATAAAAGCTTTGATTATAGGAGCTTTTAGCTGAACAAAGTGAAAACTGTTTTTACGTTCGGGCTTTTGAAAATTAGGAAGTCAAATTCAAAAGCAGCTTATGGTGTAAGTATCCGAAATTTAGAGCTAACTTCCGCGTTTAAAATTTTTGCTACGCAATACAATTTGTGTTTTGTTCCCAAAGCACAATATCAGATTATGATTTGATAAAAATTATTTGGTCTCACTCTGTGAAGGTATTTTGTTATGCCTTCTTTTCAAATAACTTTTATAAAATCTAAGATGAATACGAAATATGTTGATTTAATCAATCAAACATTTGACTTTCCTCAATCTGAATTTACATTAGAGGAAGATAACCTATTGTTTCATGGTTTAGACTTAAATGAATTGGCAGAAACCTATGGAACGCCTTTAAAATTTACCTATTTACCACAGATTACAAATAATATCATAAGAGCAAAGAACTGGTTCAGTAATGCTATTAAGAATCACAATTATAACGGTACATATAAATACTGCTATTGTACTAAAAGCTCGCATTTTAAACATGTTTTGGATGAAGCTTTAAAAAATAATATTCATATTGAAACATCATCTGCTTTTGACATTGATATTGTAGAAAGTCTAAAAACAGATGGTAAAATAAATGATGATACATTTGTTATCTGTAATGGTTTTAAAAGAGAACAATACATTACTAACATTGCTAGACTTATAAATAATGGGCATAGGAACTGTATTCCTATAATTGACAATTACGAGGAAATAGATTTGCTTTCAAATGAAATAGAAGGAAAATTTGATGTTGGTATTCGTATTGCTTCTGAAGAAGAGCCTAAGTTTGAATTTTATACTTCAAGATTAGGGATAGGTTACAAAAACATTGTTCCTTTTTATAATAAGCAGATAAAGGACAATCCTAAGGCAGAGCTTAAGATGCTGCATTTCTTTATTAATACTGGGATTAGGGATAACGCCTATTATTGGAATGAACTTTTAAAATGCTTAAAAGTTTACACGAGCTTAAAAAAGATTTGTCCTTCATTAAATAGTTTGAATATTGGTGGTGGTTTCCCAATTAAAAACTCTTTGGCTTTCGATTTTGATTATGAATATATAATTGATGAAATCGTAAATCAAATTAAACTTGCATGTGATGAGGTAGATGTTGATGTACCAAATATTTTTACCGAATTTGGAAGCTTTACTGTAGGTGAAAGTGGTGGTGCAATTTATGAAGTACTCTATCAAAAACAACAAAATGACAGAGAGAAATGGAATATGATAAACTCATCATTCATTACGACACTTCCAGATACTTGGGCAATTAATAAACGTTTTGTAATGCTACCAATCAATAGATGGAAAGATAGCTACGAAAGAGTACTATTAGGAGGTTTAACTTGTGATAGTGATGATTATTACAACAGCGAACAGCACATTAATGCCATTTACTTACCAAAATACCGTAAAGACAAACCACTTTATATAGGCTTTTTTAATACTGGTGCATATCAAGAGACTATTGGAGGTTATGGAGGCTTACAACATTGCTTAATTCCTGCACCAAAGCATATCTTGATTCATAAGGATAACAATGGAAGTATAACCACTGAGATATTTAGAGACCAACAAAAAAGTGAAGACCTAATGGGGATTTTAGGCTACAACAACAACTCAAGAACAAAAACAACTACGAAATCAAATTCTAATACAGAATTGCAATTAGCTAACTCATAAAATGAACACTAAAAACTATGCTGGCATACCAGATGAATATGCAAAATTAGACACATCAAAAATTGTTTTAATACCTGTCCCTTACGATGGCACAAGTACATGGCAAAAAGGTGCAGAAAAAGGACCTGACGCATTTTTTGAGGCTTCAGAAAACATGGAGCTTTATGATATAGAAACGGATTCAGAAGTTTATAAAAACGGAATATATCTTGTTGAACCAGTGACCTTAAATGCCACGCCTGAAGCTATGGTAGATGCTGTGCATCAAGAGACTAAAAAGTATATAAAGAAGAATAAGTTTGTTACCATTATTGGAGGAGAGCACTCAGTTTCCATAGGGACTATAAGAGCTTTTAACGAAGTATTTCAAAACCTTACCGTGTTGCATATAGATGCGCATGCTGATTTAAGGAAATCTTACGAAGGTAGCGCATGTAACCATGCTTGCGCAGTATATGAAGCAAGTCAGAATACAAATTTAATTCAAGTAGGAATCAGGTCTATGGATGCAAAAGAAAAATCTGTTATGGATTTTGACAAAACTTATTTTGCTCATGAAATGGCTAGTGATGACTCATGGATGGATTCAGCGATTGATCAAATGACAGACAATGTTTTTATCACTTTTGATTTAGATGCTTTTGACCCATCTATATTACCTAGCACAGGAACACCAGAACCAGGTGGACTATTTTGGTATGAAACTTTGGATTTTTTGAAGGAAGTATTTAAAGAGAAAAATGTGGTTGGCTTTGATATCGTTGAGTTATGTCCAAATAAGGATGAAAAATCGTCAGACTTTTTAGCTGCTAAGCTCTACTACAAAATGTTGAGCTATAAATTTCAAAATGAAGCTGACGACGATAATTATGACGATGCATACGAGGAATCAAACCATTTAGGAAACTATTTAAAATTTGATGAGGATGATGACTACTAAAGGAGCTATTTCAAATTTCATAGAAGAGTATTACTTACATTTTAATGCGGCGACTTTAGTAGATGCGGCAAAAGCTTACGAGTCTGAATTAGATAATGGAGCAAAAATGTTGGTGTCATTGGCTGGAGCTATGAGTACCGCTGAGTTAGGAAAGATATTTGCAGAAATGATTCGTCAAGAAAAAGTGCATATTGTTTCCTGTACAGGTGCGAATCTTGAAGAAGATATTATGAATTTAGTAGCACATTCGCATTATAAACGAGTGCCAAATTATAGAGATTTAACACCACAGCAAGAGTGGAATCTATTAGAACAAGGACTGAATAGAGTAACCGATACCTGTATCCCTGAAGAAGAAGCTTTTAGGAGACTTCAAAAGCACATCTATGCTATTTGGAAAGATGCTGATGAGAAAGGTGAGCGCCATTTGCCTCATGAATATATGTATAAACTTCTGCTATCTGGAGTCTTGGAAGAATATTATGAGATAGATATAAAAGACTCTTGGATGTACGCGGCCGCTGAAAGGAATTTACCTATAGTTTGCCCAGGTTGGGAAGATAGTACGATGGGGAACATTTTTGCTAGTTATGTTCTAAAAGGGGATTTGAAAGCCAGTACTATAAAATCAGGGATTGAATATATGACTTTCCTTGCTGATTGGTATACTATTAATTCTAAGAAAGGAATAGGCTTTTTTCAAATTGGAGGAGGAATAGCAGGCGATTTCCCTATATGTGTTGTTCCTATGCTTTATCAAGATATGGAGCGTACAGATACACCTTTTTGGAGCTACTTCTGTCAAATTAGTGATTCCACAACAAGTTATGGTTCTTATTCTGGAGCTGTTCCTAACGAAAAAATCACTTGGGGAAAGTTAGATATTAATACGCCCAAGTTCATTATAGAAAGTGATGCTACCATAGTAGCACCTTTAATTTTCGCTTATTTATTAGATATGTAACAAAAAACAAAATGATACGTAAAATTGTAGATTACCAAAAACTTAATGCTGAACTATTAAATCTATTAGTTGAGAAATTCCCCGAGGGTTATGGTGACAAAGACATTATTGCATTTAGAAATGCTCAAAATGAACATATTGAAGCTGTTGAGATACGAACAGAGGACACCATATATCTTGTAAAAGTTGGAAAACGTTTAATACAAGCTATGGAAGATTTCGAAGACAATGAAAGCGCTCATAATGATGAAGATAAAGAAGACGATGAAAATATCGATTTCGACACTTTACGTAACGATGATTTTGAGGAGTATTGATTTCGATTATTAATAAAACTTTTTAATTTAAACTGATATTGCAATGAATTACTATAATACCGAAGAGATTAGAACAGAAGAAGGTGTTTTTGTAAAACATCATAATGGATATTTTACGTTCCAATTTTCATTTGACGAACTTATTGTTTTTGAGGAAGTGAATACTACTGTTTTGGAAAAGTTTGATCTTCACAGTAAAGAGTATGTAGGTTCTACATTTGAAGTAACCTATAAGGAGATTATTAATGATTTGGATGACGAAGATTTTTTGACATTCAGAATCATGGAATTAAAGCTCATATAAAAACTAATCAAATGAAAAATTTATTTCACTTATCACTTCCATGCTATAATATAGTTGGAACTAAAAAGTATTATATATACTATTGATGCTACTCTAGGAAGGTATGCCAATAATTAGTTGGATATAACCTTTTTGTTGGACATGAGGTAACATTTACTCAAGTCAGTAAATTTGATTTTAATAACCCTAGGCATACTTTTGAAGGAAAACTTTTGTCTTCTTTCCATTTTGGAATTATATTAGAAATTGATTCTTGGGGTAAAATGTATTACAAACTAACCAATCAGAATTTGGGACTAAAAACTCAAGCCACTTTTTTAAAAAAACTCGATCTAGCTACGCTTTAAAAAAAGGGAAACCTCAAGATAAATTCTTGGTCTTTTTAGGAACAACCAATTCAATTATGGTCGAAAATATTTGCAAAAGAGAATTCTGAAGTTTATTTAATGTTAAATCTACTATAAACTTCATTTTTATATACTTCACCTATTGGAATTCGCTCATTATTTAATACGATTTTATTTTTCTGAATAGAATCTATTTTATTCACATTAACAACATAAGACCTATGTACTCTTATAAAGTATTTATTTGGTAGCTTAAGTAATATTTGTCTAAAATTCATTAATGTCAGTACTGGTTTAGAATTAACCATAAATATTTTCAAATAATCTTTTAAGCCTTGGATAAATAGTATTTCGGATACGTTTAATTTTAAGTTTTCATATTCAGACTTTATAAAAATAAAATCATCCTGTAGTTGATTTTCATAACCCGCTGAAGATAAATTAGTTTCGATGTACTTTTGTTTTTGATTTAAACTCAATAATTCCTTAACCCTGTTTATAGCTTTGATAAATCTTGGAAAAGGAATTGGTTTTACCAAATAGTCAGTAGCATTTAAATCAAAACCTTCTAAGGCATATTGAGGGTAAGCTGTAGTAAAAATAAAAAACGGTCTATTATTCTCAATAGATTTAATAAAGTCTATACCAGAAATTTGTGGCATTTCTATGTCTGAAAACACTAAATCTATAGTATTACTATTCAAAAAATCTAAAGCCTCTAAAGCATTGGTAAAGGTTTTAACCACAGTTAATGACCCCAAGGTATTGCAATAGGATTCCACAACATTAATGGCTAAAGGTTCATCATCAATTATTATGCATTTCATTTTGTTCTAATTTTAAAGACAAGTCCACTTTATAATATCCATTTTCTGTTTTGGTAATTAATTTATGGCTACCATTGTATAGGTGGTTAAGTTGATTCTCAATATTTTTTAACCCGACACCAGAGTTAGTTTCATCCTTTTTATAAAAACCAATAATGTTTTCTGCTTTAAAGCTCAATAAATTTTCATTTATTTCTATTAGTATATTAACGTGGGTATTACCTCGGTAATCTGTACCATATTTAAATGCATTTTCTATAAACGAAATTAATAGCAAGGGATGTATTTTTAGATGTTTTGTCTCCCCATGTATATTCAATTTTACGTCTTCAGAGTTTTTTAGTCTTAGTCGCTGAAGTGCTATATAGTGCTTAATATAGTTAATCTCTTTTTCTAAAGGCACTTTTGCTTCCCCAACTTCGTAGAGCATATAACGCATTAATTCTGATAAAGTTATTACTGCTTCTTCGGCATCATCGGACTTACTTCTAACCAATGAATATATACTATTTAATGAGTTGAACAGAAAATGCGGATTTAATTGGGTTCTTAAAAATTGTAACTCAATTTCTTTTTTATTGCTTTCTAATTGCTTAGATAAACGATCTCTTTTATAAAAATCTATAACTAAAGAGAAAATACCTCCCAACAAAAAAATAGAAAGGGAAAATATTAAGGGCATCATGTATCTCATTCCTCTTAAAAATGGAATATCCCCACGTCGCTTTAGGATTTCTTCTTGTAATGTATCGAGAGAAGCGTTGGGTACAATTTTAATGGTTAAGTAATTAAAAACTACTAAAAATAAAACCGATGTAACTATATAAAGTAGAACCTTCCGCCTTAATAATAGTTTAGGCACAAAGATGAAATAGTTGGAATAGAACAGTATAGGCATCAACAATATCTTCGAATATACATTTGATGGCACTCTGTCTAATTCAAAAAATGATGTGGTTATTGGTATTAAAGAAAAGCATAACCATACCGATATGTGAATAAACAATTCTTTTAAATGTGGTACATTTTTCAAAATAACATAAAGTTTATACTGTTATAAATTATTAAAGGTAATATTATTAGCCGTTACTTCATCAATTGTTAGCCTTGGTATTTGATTTCTATATAGCTTATTTAAAACTAACTTTCCTATAATTTCTGCATCCTTTTTTGATTTAAAAACCTGTTTTCCTCTAATGGCTGGTATGTATTCTTGCCGTATCAAGACCTTATCATTTTTAGCTATTTCATAAATCCAGCAAGTATCCTTTTTAAGTACTTTTAAATAATATTTATTTTTTTCTTTTTCACCATCCATATTGGTTATCGCAGGAAAAATTAAAGCTATAGCTATAACAATTATTGAAAAAATCGACACGTATTTAAATACTTCTTTCATTATTAACTGTAATCAATTACTTTCTACTTAAAATTAAAAGAGTCAGGATAAATATAAAATGGATTATCATATCTCACCTGACTCAACATTTGGCTATTAATCTTATCAATTTTAAAAACTCAAATTATTCTTAGTTATCATCATCATCTTGTGAGGCGGTTGGAAAAAATTCCATATTATCATCGAGATACAATGTTCCATTACGTCCTAGAGCTACAAAAGCTCTTTGGCCATTACTAAAAGCTACGGCATCTCTTCTTGCGACTCTCTCAAATGATGTTCTTTCTACCCATTCATCACTATTTGGATTATATTCGTAAACTGTACCCAATGCCCCACCAACTTCACCGCATGCAATATAACCTAGTCCATTTAATGAAAATGCAACAGCATTGGCTCTGATAACATCATCGCTGTCATCATCATCAATATCAGTTAAAACAGACCATGTTTCAGTATTCATATTAAATACCCAAAAATCATCTTCGTATATACCATTACTCACACCAGTTGCTAAAAATACATCTGACCCTATGGTAAATGTTACTCCGTCTCTACGTTTTGACCCTCCAAATCCAAACAATTCCTCCCATGTATCTGATGTTGGGTCATATTTCCAAAAATCTTTTTTATCACCATCACCGTCAAAACCAGTACCTACATATCCATAAGAATCTGAGCCAAAACCTACACTACCGTAGCGTGCTGTCCCACCAAAATCAGAAATTTGCTGCCATGTATTTGCGCTTACATCATATTTGTAAAAATCTGATAGCTCTTGATTTGTATCTCCATTAAAACCAGTACCTATATATCCGGTATTACCTATTGTGAAAGCTACTGCAGAACTCCTTTCTTGACCTGAAAAATCTGCAAGCTGTTGCCATGAATTTGTCGCAAAATCATAAGTCCAGAAATCGTTAAAATAATCGTCACCATCAAAACCTGTTCCCATATAGCCCTTATTGCCTATGGTAAATGCGGTTGCACTACTCCTAGGTTCTTCATTAAAAACTGAGGTTTCTGCCCAATTACCAATTAAGTCGTCGTCATCGTCATCGTCCCCACAACTATAAAAAGAGGTAATAAACAGACAAACTATTATTAAAACTTTACTATTAATTTTTTGTTTTTTCATTTCGTTTTTTATTTAAATTAAAGCTTACGGCTATGTTTAGAAAAATTGTTTCATTAGTATCAATATCATATAAAGTGTCATCTTCTATGTCGATGACCTCCATATTACTAATTGGCATATATCCAAGTTTAAAGTGTGTTATCCAATTCTCTTCAAATTTTAATTGATAACCTAATGCAATTTTTAATCCATTAAACTGCATTCTTGAATTTGCAATTTCTTCACCCTGCGCATTTAAAATACTAGCTGAATTATTTGCAAAAAATCCTTCGGGACTTAACGTAAAATTGATTGCGCTTTTCTTATCAATATTATGAAAGAGACCAGTTACAGGTAATCCTATGCTATATTTTGTATTTAAGCTTACTTGCCTACTATATGACACTAGAGGAAATAAACGTGGACGACCAAATAAAGTACCAAAACCAATACCTACTGTAAGGTTAGATTTCAGATCATTTTTTGTCCACACCTTACTTGTACTTAAAAACGTATTGTAAAAAAAATCGTCCGCTGATATGTCACCCTCAAATGTAGATGACAGCATAGGTGAAATTAAAGCATTAAGAAACCAGTTATTTCTTAGTGGTCTTTTGTATATAAGGTTAAGTCTTATAGTATGTATGTTTTCAAAATCATTTAATGCATTGCCAAAAAGAGCATCTTTAAAATAAATATCGTATTTAGTATAATTCAATCTAACAGCTAAAAGCGATTTATTGATTTTTTTACCCATTCCCAATGACACTGCTGTTTTTTCTAGCTGTGTATCACCTAAACTTGGCAGAAGGCTGTACTCAAACCTACCCAACTCTAAACCATTGCTTAATAACGGTGCGTTTTGTGCTGTAGATAGCATAGTGAAAAAACTAAAAAATAGTACTGCGATTTTATTCATCAATACGAACTTAAAGCTTGCTTTTATGACTTTTAAACAAACTATACCAACAATCCGTTTTTATAGATTAATTAGGTTATTACATATATCAATCAGATATTTTACTTTAATAGATGATTAAGTAGTTTTCGTATATATGAAATAAAGGCTCGTATAATAATCTTCTTTCGCTCTATTTTAATGGCTTTTTTTGTTAAAAATCGAGTTTATGAAGCTAAAGGTCACAAAGCAAGTTGTTAAAATCATATTATGTCTTAGCGTAATAATTGGCTGCGCTGATTCAGATGAGATACCCACTTTAACAGTTGGTGAAGATTTTACAAATACGAATATTAGAGTTATCTCCATTGACACATTAGAAGTTAGATTATCCACAATGAAGTTTGATTCAATAATAACATCAAACTCTCAGCGCCTGTTATTTGGTAGATATGAAGATGAAGATTTTGGTAATGTTAAGGCATCTGCTTATTTTGAATTAACATCGGACAATTTTTTTATAGATGATGAAGCTACTTTAGACAGTGTAGGTTTAGTTTTAAACTATGATAACTATTTCTTTAACGACACCACTCAGACCATAACTATTAACGTCCACAAACTATTGGACCGTATAGATAGTGAAGATGGAAACCTCTATAATACATCTGAGTTTGATTATGAGCCAACAGCACTTGCTTCTTTTAGCTTTATACCCGAACCCAGTAGAGATTCTTTATACGTTTCGTTACCTTTTCAGTTTGGACAGGATATATTCCAAGGAATTCAGAATAACGAGATAGATGATGTGGAATCTTTAGCACAAATATTAAAAGGAATAACCATACAACCAAGTGATTTGGACAATGGATCTATTGTTGGTTTTGATATAGCAGAAAGTTATGTTAAGCTTTATTATACCGTACCAGATGAATTAGAAGATGATGATGAAGAATTGGAGTTAATTATAAATCAATTTAGTGCAAACACTTATTTTAACAATATACAAAGTGATGTTAGTAACTTACCGCTTCAACTGATAGATGACCAAGAAAATATACTACCATCCACAGAAAGTAGTAATTTTTCATACCTCCAAGCTGGTATTGGTTACGTTACTCGAATTGAATTTCCTTCCATTAAAAAACTTAACGAAATACCTGGAACAGGCACTATACTTAATGCTACTTTAGAAATAAAACCCAACAATAGCTCTTACTCAGATATAAAAACAATTTCTGATTTTTTAGATCTCTATGTGATAAACCAAAATAATGACATAACATTTCAAATTGCAAATAGTGTTGGTTTGGTATCTGCTTCATTAGTGAGAGAAAATGAAGAGTTTGGTGATATCATTTATTCAGTACCTGTTTTAGAGTTTGTTGATAATAAATTTTTAGAACAACCAGAAACTGAGGATGCACTCATTTTATTACCACCAGAATTTAATTCTACAGTTAACAGCCTAAAGTTTAATGATGCCTTTAATGATGATTTTAAAGCTAAACTATTCTTAACCTATGCTATTTTAAATGAAGAATAGAATACTCTTTACTCAATTTGCATTGATACTCTCCTCATTTAGTGTCTGGTCTCAAACCAACAATTTAACCGGTTCTCCTTATTCATTATTTGGAATTGGTGTGGAAAGCAATAGTAATACCGGTAGGAATAGTGGAATGGGACGACTGGGTTTGGCTTTAGAAAGTGACAATCAAATTAATCTATACAACCCAGCTTCTTTTGCCTCAATTGAAAAAGAACGATTTGTATTTGATATAGGTATGTTCACAGAAATACAAAGCATTTCCAGCGGTGGCCGTAATGAGATGCGTTTTGCCTCAAATTTTTCTAATATTTCATTGGGTTTTAATGGTAACGGAAAGTATGGTGTGGGCTTATCACTACGACCAGCAACTAGCGTAGGTTACGCACTTATTGGTATTAAGAGCAATATTGAAGGTAGCAATGAACAATTTACGACTAATATAGACGGCTCTGGTGGTTTGAGTGAAGTAAGGCTTGATTACGGAAGAAAATTATCATCTAATTTAAATGTTGGAATAAAGTTTTCGTATTTCTTTGGATCGGTTGATGAAACAGAATCTGTTATAGCTGAAAACAGCCGTATATCAAACAATGATATTAGTTACTACAATGGTGCCACTATGGGTTTTGGTTTACAATATAAACTTAAAGAACGCTACAATATTGGTCTAAGTCTAGATTTACCAACTTCACTTGGCGGAAAGCAAGACACAAACTCACAAAAATTCTCATTTGATGGTATTACCATTTTAGAGGAAAGTGTGGATAAGAATATTGATGACTTTAAGCTACCTCTAAGATTTGGAATAGGCTTTAGTACAACGTTTAAAAATCTTCTCCTCTCAGCCGACTATAACTCAAGTTTTTGGTCAGGTACAAACCAAGAAGATGGTGTTGGAAAATATGTTGACCAAAGCATTTTTGCAATTGGTGCAGAATTTATGGTAAATCCAAATAGTCTAAAATATTGGCAACGTATTAACTTTAGAGCTGGTATAAACTATAATACTGGTTATTTAGAAATCGACAACAATCGTGTAGATAGTTATAGTGCCTCTTTTGGTTTTGGCCTACCAATTGGAAGAAACTCTGGCTCCAATTTAAACTTTTCTTACAATGTTGGCAACAGAGGCTCTACAAATAGTTTCTTGGTAAACGAAAATTTCAGCACTCTAAATTTAAATCTTACACTTTCAAATATCTGGTTTCAACAAAGGAAGTATAATTAAAATAGAGGGTCGATTTCTTATATAAATCAACCCTTTCAGCTTTTAACTTCTAACGGAGTCTAGTTCTCACTTTTATCCATTGTTTCTTCATGTTCTTTCTGCATGGCAAGATGCTCTGATTTCATTTTTTCGTGCTCCTCCATCATCATTTTATGTTCCTTTTCCATGCTTTGGTGATCAGATTTTAGTTTTTCGTGCTCTGATTTAATTTCCTCAATATCCTTATCTCCATCTAAGTGACTTTGTTCAATTTTTTCATGCTCATTCATCAGTTTCTCATGTGTTTCGAGTAGAGCTGCATGTTTTTTCATCATTTTTGAATGTTCCATTTCATAAGCCTTATGGCTGGCTTCGTCAATGATACTATCTGTAGCTTCATGCTGGCTTTTCAATCTTTCGTGTTCTTTTTCAAATTTAGCATGTGCGGTTTCCATAGTCTGGTGAATTGAATCCATTTCCGCATGCATTTTAACTAATTGTTCGTGGTATTCCTTATCAACATTTTTACAACCTTGGATAGCAAAAGAAATCATTAGACCCAATGCAATAATTGTAATGTTGAAGACTTTCTTGTTTTTCATTTTTAAATGTACTTATTGTTCGTATTAATTTTAAAGTGTTTTAAAGCTTATTTATTTTTTATCTGTCCATCAATATATAAAAATTAAGTTTTCATTTAAAATTTATGGAATCAAATATGGTAGGCTAACCAAAATTTTTGAAAAAAACGCGACTTAATATTCTATATTTTCATAATTCAGAGATATTAAGTTTAAATCTAAAAATCGCTAAAACATTCAACAAATCAATGCTTTAGGTCAAAATTTTCCTTAACTTTAGACTATAATCTTAAATCACTATATAGCCTATGCCATCACAAGAATTACAACCTTCGGATTATAGAATGCGTAAACTCATTGGTACTTTAGGGCTATCATTACCCATCATTCTCCCAATCGTTAAGTGGGAATTTTTGTCTTCAATAAGTCATTACTATTACGCTACACTTTCTTCATTGCTTTTCATTATTATTCTTTCGGCGTTTGGTCTTTTTTTAATTTCCTATAAAGGCTATGTTAAAGACACAGAAACCGAACAAGTAAGTGATGATTTCTTAACAAATATTGGCGGTTTTGCTGCTTTAATAGTCGTCTTTATACCAACTATTTGTTATGGCAGTGCAAGTGTTACTATAGATAATTTATGTGTGAGTGAAAATTACCCTCTTTTTGGACATAATAACACGACGCTAAGTACTATCCATCTGGTAAGTGCTGGTATGTTTATCTTATGTATGGGCTGGATATCGAAATACAAATTTACCAGGGGAAAGAAAGCTTTACACAATAAAATTTACAAACACTGCGGCAATGTGGTATTTATTTCCGTAGCACTTCTTATTACTGGGCTTGTCCTTGAGAAATTCGATATCAACTTTATTATCAATGAGTACTACGTTTATATATTTGAAACTATAGCTGTTTTTGCCTTTGGTACGTCTTGGTTAGTAAAGGGTGAAGCTATTGAAAACTTTACAGATTTTAAAAATCGAATGCTCAATTGAAATAATTTATGCTTGAGTATTAACCAAAAAATTAGGTCATATAACAATCTTGTCTCGTTAGAAGTAGGTAAAGCTAATACATTTCATTGGCAAACCTTAAGACCCAAAGATCTACAGAAATTAAGTTTACAATAATTTACATTTTATCGATTTTTTATGCATTTCATAGAAATTTTATCAAATAAATTTATATATTAGCCTCGCAATAAATTTCATTGAATCCCAAATCTAATGAAAAAAATATCCCTAACCATTGCTCTAATTTTATTTGGAGTAACTTACTTAACCGCTCAAAGCTCAGATAAAGAAAGAGCTGAAAACTACTTATCCAGTAAAGGAGAGTTAACATTTACATTTCAGGTTGAAAATCATGAGGATGTGCCTATTTATACCAAAAACCTTTCTTTAATCAATTATAATCCAAATACCAAAACTGTTATAGCTTGGGCAAATAAAGCACAGTTTAGAAAGTTTGAATCTAAGAACATTCCTTTTCAAGTACCTCAGGATGAAAATGAGGTTAGAGAAGCAAAAATATATGATGTAAGACCTTTAGCCAATAGAGAGGTTCAGTCCACATTATCATTTCCTGTAAGCTCATATCCTACTTACGCTGAGTATGCTCAGCAAATGCAAGATTTTGAAGATAACTATCCTGCTTTAGTAGATATGTTTAGTATCGGATCGACAGGTGAAGGAGATAAAGAACTACTATTTGTAAAAATATCGGATAATGTATCGACCGATGAGCAAGAACCCAAACTTATGTTTACATCATCCATGCATGGTGATGAAATTGCTGGCTATCCTATGATGTTAAGTCTTATTAATTACATACTCACAGTATATAGCGATACAGGTCATACCGACCACGCTAGGGTTAAGAATTTGGTTGAAAATGCTGAGCTATGGATTAACCCAAATGCAAATCCAGATGGTACATACCACGATAGTCCCGATAACACTTCAGTAGCCAATGCTAGAAGAGGTAATGCTAATAATGTAGACCTTAACAGAAACTATCCTGATAGTAGAAAAGGAGCACATGCTGACGACAATCCTTACCAGACGGAAACATTACATTTTATGCAACTTGCTGAGGAGAACCATTTTGTTATTTCAGCAAGCTTTCATGGTGGGTCAGAGCTTGTAAACTATCCCTTTGATAATGTATATGTAAATGAGTATACACATCCCGATGGAGATTGGTTTGAAAATGTATCTGTGGCCTATGCAACGGAATGTCAAACTGATGCTAACTCAGGTAATACCTCTATTCCGTCTTATACAAATAAACCCTCTTACATGACCGATGATAAAGATAGTGATGTTTACCCTAGCAAAGGTGTTACACATGGAGCAGAATGGTATCGTATATATGGTAGTCACCAAGATTATATGAATTATTATCACCAATGTAAAGAGGTAACCATAGAACTTTCCGATGAAAAAATATTGCCCGAAAGTTCACTTGTCGATTATTGGTACTATAACAGAGATGCATTGTTAGACTACCTTACACAAGGTATATACGGCTTTATCGGCGTAGTAAAGGACTGTAATGACGGAACTTCTATTGAGGCTACCGTAACTATTGTTGGACATGATGCCCATGGATCACATACAGTTAGTAATGCACTTCATGGTGACTTTTATAGACCTATTAACGCTGGTACGTATGATATTATGTTTGAAGCACCATATTATGAATCTGTTATTATATATAGCCAAACAATAGACAACTACGAAAAGAAAGTTTTAGGCGATATACTAATGACTCCATTAATACCCGAAATTCCAGAAAATTTAAATCTTACGGACGCAATATTACCTTCATCACCATTGAATCTGTCTTATGATTCAGGGTCTAGTTTTGATATTAGCTACAGGGAAATCAGCAGTGATTATAGCACATCAACAAGCACAAACTTATTCGGGGAAATAAACTCAAATAACATAGCTATAGGCACAGTTATAAAACAGTTTATAAAACGATAGCTTTTTAACAAAGTGTAATCTTAAAGTCATTTATTTTTATAAATAATAGATTTTTTTATTCACTTGTTTTTCAAAGCATTACAAACTAAAAGTGCATTTCAACGATTATTTTTGCATTTTATGGAATAACACATTATGTTTGTAGTATAAATTTAGTCCCAAACTAAACTTAACCGCTTATGAAAACTTTTACCCTAACTGTAAAAGGTTATGCATGCTTTGCATTAATCTTTATGTTATCAACATCCTTATTCGCACAAGACTTTAACGTACAACACCTTCAAAATGATATGGGCAATTCCGGTGGAACTAACACCAGTTTCACTACTGTGTCATCACTTAACAATGCATTTGTATTGGCAAACAATAACCGAAAGGTAACTGCAGGAACAGACGGAGTGACTGGTAACTTAGATGCAGATGATCTTTCTGGTGCAAGAGTATTAACTGGGACAGGTACTTTGACCTACTACAGGCAATCTGGTTCCACTGCTACAAACACGAGATTTAACAGTTCGATATGGGAGTATATCGGTCCTTCTGGCGGAAATAATGAAATGATTGTTAGAGGCAGATATACCGTAGATCTAAACGGAGCAACAAATAGCATTACACAAGCTTTATCTGGTATAAGCAATGCGGCAGATTGTATCCCTTTTATAACGGGTATTTTATCTGATAATACCATTGACGGAGGGGATTCTGGTACTGCCATTGCTTATTTGGAAGATGCTACGACGTTACGGGTAGAGAAAGGCACTAGTGCCAATAACGTAACCGTGTATATAACAGTTGTAGAATTTACAGGGAGTAATTGGACTGTTCTACATGGTGATTCTGGTGATACAGCAGCAGATACAGGAACTATAACATTAAGAAATAATTCAGATGGTTCGGGTACAGCCACAAGTGTAAGTGCTTGGAGTGAAGCCATAATTTTTAGCCATCATAGAGGTGATGATATTGGAGGTACTAATCAAGGGATTGAAGATAACTGGCCGTTGATGGATCCTGGCTCTAATAATGAAACTGTAGATTGGACATTTCAGTCTGGCCATTTATCTAATGGTACCAATCGGCAGTTTGTACATGTCTTAGCTAACTCTGACTTAAATGTAACACGGTTTTCTTCAAATACATCTTCTACAGAAGGAGAAACAATAATAGATATAAGTTCTGCTGGTTTATCCAATACCAGTGAAGCATTAATTGTCGGTTCTTCCATAAGTACAGGAGGTGGTACGGCTTATGGTAGAGGCTGGAGAAACTACTATTTTAATTCTGCTGCATCAGCTTCGCACTGGTCCCATCGTAGTGGAAATACAATGCAACATGAAATTCAGATCATAGATTTATCTAGTTTATCAACACCTACTGGTCCTGAAATAAACATACAAGGCAACAGCAATACAATAGTAGACGGAGATGCCACACCTTCCGCAACTGACGATACAGATTTTGGGACAGTATCAACTTCTGGCGGAACACAAGTCAATACGTTTACCATACAAAACACAGGTACTGCAGATTTAAGTTTAACAGGAAGTTCACCTTATGTGAGTATTTCTGGTACAAATGCCACAGATTTCACAGTTACCACAATACCATCTTCGACAATTGGCCCAAGCGGATCGACCACATTTCAGATTGCATTTAACCCAATTGCTAGTGGCTTAAGAACTGCATCCGTGTCTATAGCTAATGACGACAGTGATGAAAATCCGTATAACTTTGATATACAAGGTACGGGCAATACACCGACTTATTGTTCTTCTAACGGAAACAGTACTGCTGATGAATATATTGATAGGTTTCAATTTGCTGGAATAATTGATAACAATTCCTCAGGTGAGGGAACAACCAGTACAGGTTATTCAGATTTTACAGCAATTTCAGCAGATGTCAATAGATCTACCAACTACTCATTTACTATAACACCAACTTGGACCGGTACTGTATATGATGAGGGTTACGCTATATGGGTAGACTTTAACAATGATTTCGACTTTGAAGATGCTGGTGAATTGGTATTTACTCAAACTCCAACAGTTACAACCCCTATTTCGGGTAGTTTTACAATACCACCAGGTGCAACCTTAGGTAGCACAAGAATGCGAGTATCTATGAAGTATAACGGTATACCTACAGAATGTGAATCTTTTGATTATGGTGAAGTTGAAGATTATACCATAAATATTCTTGCTGTCGTGTCTGGCCCAGAGATAAATATCCAAGGTAATGCCACCACTATAGTAGATGGTGATACCACACCAGATGTTGCTGATAATACCGACTTTGGAAGTATTACCACTTCAGGTGGCACACAAGTAAACACTTTCACAATACAGAATACCGGGACAACCGCTTTATCACTAACAGGTGGTTCTCCGTATGTTGTAATTTCTGGTGCACATGCTGCAGATTTTATTCTAACTTCAACACCGAATTCCTCTATTGCTTCATCAGGATCTACAACTTTTGAAATTACATTCAATCCAAGTACAGACGGAACAAGAACAGCTTCAGTTTCAATAGCAAATAATGATACCAATGAAGACCCCTATAATTTTGATATAACTGGTATTGGAGTCACGCCACCACCACCATCGGCAAATCCAGGAAATATTGGTAGCACTGATTTACAGTTATGGGTTAAAGCCAATGCAGGAACAAGCACAACTACAGATGGCGCTGAAGTTACTGATTGGACTGATTACTCTCCGAATAATTTTACCGTAGAGCAAGGTGGTGCCAATGCGCCCATATACACAACAGACGTTATTAATTTTAATCCTGCTCTAAGCTTTACCAGAAGCCAAAGCAGATACTTTAGAATTCCAACAGCAGAAGTTGATGGAACTGGTTTGGATATCGTACCATCTCCTGCCGCACCTACAGCTTCAAAACGCTCAAGTATGTCTATTTTCGCAGCGTTCTTAACCGATGGTAGCGGTGCAGGTACTATGCTATCCCGAGCCGACAATGACAATCGTAGTTATCAATTATGGCTGGGTGATACGGATAGGGTTGTTCATTACACTTTAGCAAGAGGTACTGAGCCGGGAATAAACTACGGTACAATCCATGCGAGAAATGCTGCAAAAATATCATCTGCAGTCATAGATGTTGATGGTGCCAGCCTTGTAGACAACCCTAATACAAGCAGAATTCAAAGATATGTAAATGGTTATTTAGATCCATTGACAATAAAATCAAACGGTGATGATGGTTTTGGAGATGGAGAGATTAACAACGTAGACGTACTTATTGGAGCTAGAAGAAATTCCGCCAACACTGGAACTGGTAACGTACTAACTGGTAATATTGCTGAAATTATAGTTTATGATCGCATACTTACAACAACCGAAAGACAAAAAGTAGAATCCTACATGGCCATAAAATATGGTATTACATTAGGCTATAATGATGAATTCTATCGTGAAGAAGATACACCAGACGAAACTCCCTTTGGTTATTCTGGTACAAGTAACGATTACATCTTATCCGATGATTCCATGGTATGGGACGGTAGCGATAATACGGGTTATGGCTACAACGTTTTTGGCATTGCCAGAGATGACAACTCAGCACTTTTACAGTTAAAGTCCAAGAGTGTACATATAGAACAAATATCAAAAGATGAATCTATCATCACCCTTACCGATGAGTCTGGAAGCATTGAAAACGACCACGATTATTTAATGATAGGAAACAACGGTGCCACTGTGACACTTCAGTCCACAACAGTTCCAGAACGGGTTACACAAACCATAAATAGAGTTTGGAAATCTAGAGAAGGTACTAATGATGTTGGAACAGTAATGTTAGAGTTTGATTTAAGTCAGTATAGCTTATCAGGCCCAGCTGATTTAGAGCTCATCGTTGCAGATAATACATCTTTTACAAATTATAAAAACTATGCCGGAACTTATGATTCTTTTACAGAAGTGATAACGTTTAGCGGTGTTAATTTAAAAGACAATGAATACTTTACACTAGCCAAAACACAAGAACTACTAGATGATTATCATTTTGATTTTAATGGATCTACTAAGTATGTGGACTTGGAAGACAATTTAGACTTAACGGGTGATTTTACGATTTCGGCTTGGATAAAAAGAGATGTAGGCTCAAATGATAAAAGTATCATTTCAAAACGTAACAGTGCAGATAGTGAAGGTTACGATTTTAGAATAAGTAGCTCAGGAAACTTAGAGATGTACTGGTACAATGGATCTAAAAGGACCGTAGTATCCAACACAACAATACCAATTGGCAGATGGCATCATGTAGCTGCTGTTTATGAAGGTGGCACTATATCACTCTATATCGACGGTGTTTTTGATAATGATGCCAACTTACCAGCACCTCTTGCAACGTCTCATAAAGCTATTATTGGTGCGGCTGGTTCTACAACAATTTCTGACTTCTATAACGGAGATATTGACGAATTGCGCATATTTGATATAGCATTGCCCCTGACGCAACTTCGCTTTGGTATGAATCAAGAAATTGAATCAGACGGTACAAACATAAGAGGGTCGTATTTTGAAAGTAGAGGTGTTGTGCCAACAAAGAATGATTTAATTACATATCCATGGAGTTCTTTAATTGGTTACTACAAATTTTCACATGTAAAAGGTAATTGCTTGTTTGATGAATCTTCATACACATCAACAAACGGAAGACTATACAATACAACAAATGCTTCAATAGAGACACAAACAGCACCATTACCATTTACCTCAAGTCAAAGTGGAAGCTGGGATACAAGCAGTACTTGGAGCAATGGTAGTGTGCAATATGTACCAGGTTCTGCATCAATTGTAGATACTGATATTACTTTAGACTGGAGTATCGTTGTAACATCACACGATATTAGTTTAAGCAATGCTTCCCTGCCATCTGCTAATGCTGATAACAGAACCGTTTTAGGACTTTTTGTAGATGCTAATGAATTGACCATAAATGGAGATAATGTTTCCAATACCGGAAACGGTCTTACCGTATCGCATTATATGGGATTAAACGGAAAAATTGATTTAGAAGGAGAATCACAATTAATTCAACCAGTAAATAGTGACCTTGATGTTACTGCAACGGGCTTATTAGAAAAGGATCAACAAGGTACTGCAGATACGTTTACCTATAATTATTGGTCCTCACCAGTTGGTATAGTTGATATTGCCAAAACCAACTATCGCTATACCGTACAAGATATTATGCTAGATGGTACGAATCCTGTCGACTTTTCGAGTTCGGGATATGACGGTGCTGATAGCACCCCTATAAGAATAGCGGATTACTGGATTTGGAAATTTGCAAACCTAACAAGTGACGATTATTCAGCATGGCAACACGTAAGACGTACAGGTAATATTGATGCTGGTGAAGGTTTTACCATGAAAGGCCCAGGATCTGGATCCATATTAACCGATCAAAATTACGTGTTCTTAGGAAAACCTAATAACGGAGATATTACCTTGACCATTAATGCTGGTAATGATTATTTAGTTGGTAATCCTTATGCTTCAGCCATCAATGCCGATGAATTTATTACGGATAATACAGCAACTTCGGGTACACTTTATTTTTGGGAACACTGGGGAGGCGGTTCTCATATATTACAAGAATACCAAGGCGGATATGCATTATATAATCTATCAGGAGGCGTCCCAGCACCAGCGCCAGATCCAGATGTGGCTCAGGTTGGTGTGGGTACAAAAATACCAGGTCAGTATATTCCAGTGAGTCAAGGGTTCTTTGTATCTGGTACAAGCTCAGGAACTATAACTTTTGAAAATGACCAACGTATTTTCCAAAAGGAAGGCAGTTCAGCTTCTGTGTTTTTAAGAGGTGAAAATGTCTCAACATCTGAAACTAATACAGAAGATATAGATGATAGAATGAAATTTAGAATTGGTTTCAATGCCGGTAATGATTTACAACTGCACAGACAACTTTTATTAACCATAGATGAGAGTACAACTCTTGATTACGATTGGGCTTTTGATGCATTACTCTACGATAATCAGACTGACGATATGTTCTGGATGATTAACGACAACAAATATGTTATACAAGCTAGTAATGAAGTTGAAATGAGTACCGTATATCCTTTAGGTGTAAAAACAAGTATTGATGGTATCACCAGTATAAATATTGATGCATTAGAAAACGTTCCTGATGAAATCAACATATATGTACACGATATTGAGTTGAATATTTATCATGATTTAAGAGCAAGTGAGTACGAAATCTTCTTAAATACAGGTGAATACTTAGATCGCTTTGAAATTACATTTGCTACCGAAGCTCAACTACTTGGCGTGGACGAAGAAGTCAGTGAAAGTTTAGATGTATTATACTCTAACGATAAAGAAAAAATTGTATTGATAAACCCTAACCTAGTGGATATAAAATCGATTGAACTATTTAATATGTTAGGACAATCTGTTTATACCATTGAAAATATTTCAGAGAGCGGTTACTCTGAATACGAAGTTAAGAATTTAAGTGCTGGAACTTATATCATTAAGTTGTATGCTGTAAGCGGTTCAGTATCTACTAAGAAAGTTCTAGTAAAGTAATTTTGCCCCAAATCTTAAATCTTAACCACGGAAAAACCCTGATTTATTCAGGGTTTTTTTATTTATAAATAGTTTATCGTAACGCTTGTAACAAATCCGGGAGCTTAAGCTTTTCTTGTGCTCCAGTTTCCATCGTCTTTAAGGTAAATAGTTTAGACTGCAATTCCTCCTCGCCCACTAAAACCACATAAGGAATATTACGACGGTTGGCATATGTCATTTGCTTTTTCATTTTAGCCGAATCAGGATACAGCTCAGCTTTAATACCATGCTGTCTTAATTGTGTCACAGCTTCTAAACATGCGAGTGCTTCTTGGTCTCCAAAATTGATAAACAAAACTTTTGTTGCATCTGTAATGGTTTCCGGAAAAAGATTTAATTCTTCCAAAACCAGATAAATCCGATCCAAACCAAAACTGATCCCTACTCCACTCGTATCTGGTTTTCCAAAAATACTCGTAAGGTCATCATAACGACCTCCTCCGCCAATAGAGCCCATTTTTACGCCTTCTGGTGCAGAAACCTCAAAAATAGCACCTGTATAATAGTTAAGACCTCTAGCTAAGGTTACATCTAACTGTAATTTTGCGGTTTTCAATTTTAAGTTTGAAATGGCAGAATTAATAAATTCCAATTCATCAATTCCCGTTTTACCAATCTCTGAAGCTCCCAAGATAGATTTTAAACTTTCAACCTGATTGCCAAAGTCTCCTTCCAATGAAAACAATGGTTGCAGTTTAGCAATACCAGCTTCAGAAATACCTTTGCTTCGCATTTCGTCTTTGACTTTCTCCTCTCCTATTTTATCTAATTTGTCTAAAGCTACGGTGAAGTCTATGAGTTTATCTTGTGCTCCAATCACTTCGGCAATACCAGATAAGATTTTACGGTTATTTATTTTAATGGTAACGCCTTTTAAATCCAAAGCGGTGAATACCGCATCGTACAGTTGTACAAACTCAACTTCCTGAAACAAGGATTTTGACCCTACCACATCAGCATCACATTGATAAAACTCTCTAAAACGCCCTTTTTGGGGACGGTCTGCACGCCAGACAGGCTGTATTTGGTAGCGCTTAAACGGGAATTCTATTTCGTTTTGGTGTTGAACTACATATCTAGCAAAAGGAACTGTGAGGTCGTAACGAAGGGCTTTTTCAGAGATTTCTGACGATATCCTTTGAGAAGAAATATTCTTTACCAAATACTCAAAAATAAAACTAGAAGCATATCCACATATTTCCACTAATTCTATTTGTTTAAAATGTTCAAAAGCTCCGTCATTATCAAAGAATCCATCTCTTTTTTTAATTCTAACAGCAATAGAATCTCTTTGATTAATAATATATTTCCTAAGGTAATGCCTATATTTATAAATCCTTCCTTTCCCATCAGTTATAATGTAGTTGTGAATATCTTCATTTATAAAATCTGATATTTCTTCAAAAGTTGAGTCTTTATTAAATTTAAATCTTATCCTTTCGAGGAATTCAATAAAAAACTGAGTAATCTCAGAAGAAACTTCAGTTGCTTTAAAACCTATAATTTTTTCTAAATTTTTCTCAAAATACTCACCAGAATTCAAAATCTTAAAAATCAAACGGTCACCTTCATCCCCATATTTCCCCATTAAGGTCTCTGAATTTTCAAAACTTGGGGTTTCAATAGGTTGAAAGCCATAAAGCTGAAATTGTTCCTTTATCGTTTCCATAATATAGGAGCGCTTTGCAACTTCTTCTGCATTAAAATCTCTGGTACCTTTTGGTATACTTGGTTTTTTTGACATATCTATTTCCTGCGAAAGCAGAAATCTCTTTAAGTGAAACTCTATTCTAATTAAACTCAACTAACTCAATAATCGTAGTCGAGAAATTTTAAATTACCACACAGAACATCTCAGCTTGCTTCAGAAGGTGTTCTTATGAAAATATATTTTCATTTCAACCAATGCTCAATGTGACGGTAGAACAAATATTTAATTATCTAGTTCATCGCAAAAATATTATAAATTTTAGAGGCAAACCCAAGTAATTTCAAATTTATAGTAACTTTATAGAGTCTAAAGCGTCTTATACTTCTAAACGACCCAACTAACTATAGAAAATCTATGTTTTCACTGACTAGAGAGAATATTAAAATTGCTTTTGGTTCTATTAAAAGTCAATTACTTCGTACTATTTTAACCGTTTTAATCATTGCCATCGGTATTATGGCTTTGGTAGGTATTTTAAGTTGCGTTTCAGCTTTAGAGAACAGTATCTCTGGCAGTTTCTCGTCAATGGGTGCTAATACTTTTAATTTTCAGCGTTATGAGTTCACCAATCAGCGTCAAAGTAGCAGAGAACGTCAAAAGATAAATCCTGTTATTAACTATAGAAACGTAAAGGATTTTGAAGATAATTATGACTATCCCTTTACAAAAGTGGCTGTATCTTTTACTGGTACAACTGCTGCCGAAGTTAAATATGACAATAAAAAAACCGACCCCGAGGTACAGATTATTGGGTCTAATGAGTACTTTATTGAAAACTCTGGACTAGAGATTGACAATGGTCGTTCGCTAAATGTATTTGATGTTGAAAACAGTAATGCTGTTTGTGTGATTGGTAGTGATTTACAAAAAGCTTTATTTCCGGATGTGAATCCAGTGGATAAAACAATAAGTGTTAGGGGCTCTAAATTTAAGGTTGTCGGTGTTTTAAAAGAGAAAGGTTCTACATTTGGAAACAACCAGGATCTAAGAGTTATTATGCCCATACAAAAAGCACGCTCTATTTTTACCAATCCAAACATAAACTACACGCTTAGCGTTAAGGTAGATAAAAGTGACATGCTTGAAAATGCTCAAGAGGAAGCCATTTTAACTTTTAGAAATATTAGAGGTCTTAACCCAATTGAAGCTAATGATTTTGGTATAGAACGCAGCGATGATTTGATTAATCGTGTTGCTGAAAATACAAGCACACTGTATATTGCCGCTTGGATTATTAGTATCATTACCATATTTGGGTCTACCATTGCCTTAATGAATATTATGTTGGTTTCCGTGAGTGAACGCACACGAGAAATTGGTGTACGTAAAGCTTTGGGTGCAAAACGTAGAACTATAGCTTTTCAGTTTTTTATGGAAACTGTTATTATCGGTCAGCTCGGCGGAATTCTTGGTATTTTATTAGGAATTGCCATTGGTTGGGGAGTTTCAAAAGGCTTTGAACTCGACTTCTCCACTCCATGGGTTGCCATGATTTGGGCAACAAGTATAGCCTTTATTGTGGCTGTAATTTCTGGCCTATATCCTGCGACCAAAGCGGCGAGATTGGATCCTATAGAATCTTTGAGGTATGAATAATGAGTGTCTAGTGTCTAGTGTCTAGTGTCTAGTGTCTAGTGTCCAGTTAAAATACTTTTTACTTACCACCTATTACTATTTACTTCTCACTACTTCTTACCAACTTCTCAAAATATTGAAACAATTCACCTTTAGTAATGCTCGCACCTTGCTGAATCAGTTTAAAAATATCCATATGCTTATCGTCTGAATATTCCTTTTTTGCATTAAAAAATTCAATATCATCAGACAGTAAATTGTCTCTCAACCACTGAAAACCTTCTTTAGTGGTTAAATCTACTTTATCTTCTTTTAACTTTAAGGCAATAAGATGCATATCCTTTGCTCTGCATTTAAAAAGATGTATCTGATTTGGGGAAATATGCTCTAAAAATTCAACCTTATCCAAAACACCATACCAAACCAAATCGCTAAACACATCGAGTTCTTGTTCAGCAGCTTCTGGTTTATTCTTTTTAATATCCTCCCACTCATCAGCGGTTATGGATTGTGTTGCTAAAAAATTGATGAATTCTTGATGTAATTCTTCAAACTGTTCTTTTGTTAATCTTGTGTATTTCATAAAAAACTTAGTTTTTCGCCTCGCACTAGACGCGAGGTTTCATTACTAATCCTATTGATTAATAGCCTTATACGCTTCAAAAGGTCTGTCGGTTGCTATGACATCAATTCCTTTGTTTTGCCATTGCCTGTAAAGCTCATTGCCTTTTGCTTCAGCTTGTCTGTCTAAATTGCCCAATGTACCCAAAATGCAAACTATATCTTGGTTATGCAATCTTTTATATAATGATTGATTAGATAATCGTGTACCGGTAAAAGCCAACATATTTTCAACTGGTATATTGGTTTCCAATAATCTATCGAATTCTTTATGATTCCTTGCCGAAACAGACAATAACATTTCTGGTGCAAGGTTATATGCTGATTTAGCCTGTGCTACGTCATAAGTTATAATAATACAAATATCTTCTGCTTTTGCTTCTTTTATAGCATTGATAACACTTTCTTGTTTTACACTACGCTTAATATCTACGGTTAACACGATATTATTTGTTTTGCACCATTTTAAAACTTCTGAAAACAATGGGATTTTAGATTCTGTTAGGTTTCCATAATCATCAACCAAATTATACTTTTTTAGCTGATTAAAAGTCATATACTTAATTGAGCCGCTTCCATTTGTTGTCCTGTCTATGGAATTATCGTGCATTAAAATAAGCTTACCATCTTTAGTCTGAGCCACATCAACTTCATAGATTGCAGAAATACTATCACTTATATACTTTAAAGTTTCGAGACAGTTCTCGGGATAATTTTTTAATCCCTTTCCTCCACGATGCACACTTATATTTGGGTAATTTCCATTTGATGCTTTAAAGACTTCAATCAGTTTTGATTGTTTTGTCACATCTGCTACTTCTTCGACTTTAGAATCTTTACAACCAAAGAGACCAATAGCTAGAAAAAATATTATGTACCGTTTCATATTCATTGAAGTTTTTTGAGATACCGCTATTCAACAGCATTCGTTCAACTATAGTTTTCGCAAAATTTGCGCTGCCTTGATACAAAAAAAGTTTTACTCATAAAAAAACCGCTTAGCGAACTAAACGGTTTTAAATTATGCTATAATACAATTAAGCTTCTGCTATAACTTCAAAAGTAAAGTCTACAGTTACCGATCTGTGCAATCTAATTGCAGCTTCGTACTGACCTAAACGCTTAATGTTACCACCATTGATAGAAATGTATTTTTTATCAACTTCGTGACCTTCTTTTCGCAATGCCTCAGCTAAATCCATATTGGTAATAGAACCAAATAATTTATCACCAGCGGTTGCTCCTGTACCTGCTTTAGCAGTAATTTTTACGTCTAATCCTTTTAAGGCTTCAGCAGTTTTTTCTGCTTCTGCAATAATAGATTTTTCTTTATATGCGCGTTGCTTTAAAGTCTCTGCCAATACTTTCTTAGCAGAAGCAGTAGCCATTACAGCTTGACCTTGAGGAATTAAAAAATTTCTACCATAACCGTTCTTTACTGTTACAATATCGTCTTTAAATCCTAAATTTTCAACGTCTTGTTTTAATATAAGTTCCATTGTTATGATATTTTATTTTAATAAATCTGCAACATATGGCATTAAGGCTAAATGTCTAGCTCTCTTAACAGCCACAGATACTTTTCTTTGATACTTTAAAGACGTTCCTGTTAAACGTCTCGGTAATAATTTACCTTGTTCGTTTACAAAGCTCAATAAGAAATCTGGATCTTTGTAATCCACATACTTAATGCCAGACTTTTTAAAACGACAGTACTTCTTTTGTTTAGAAGTTTCTATATTTAAAGGAGTAAGATACCTGATCTCACCATCCTTTTTTCCTTTTGCTTGTTGTTCTATTGATGACATAATTACGCTTTTTGTTTGTTTCTATCTCTTCTTTTATCAGCCCAAGCCGCAGCGTGCTTGTCTAACTTTACAGTTAAGTAACGCATAAAACGCTCATCACGTCTAAACTCTACTTCTAATTCTTCTATCGCCTCACCAGCAACAGTGTAATCAAATAAGTGATAAAAACCACTCTTTTTGTTTTGGATTGGATAAGCTAATTTCTTTAAGCCCCAATCTTCTTTAGCGGTCATCTTTGCTCCTTTAGAAACGAGGAAATCCTCATATTTCTTTACTGTCTCCTTTATCTGATCTTCAGATAAAACGGGATTTAAGATGAAAACAGTTTCGTAACGATTCATAAAAATTTTATTTGTTTATTGTTAAAACGGCTGCAAAAATACGCATTAATTCTAATTCTGGCAACGTTTTTGCCTGTAAAAATCACGAATAAATTCAATATTAAAGAATGTGTTAAATTTTACACTTTGTCGGTAAAATTTGTTTTTTAACCGAAATTATTGTACTATTGTCGATATCTTAACCTAATAAAATATTAATGTTATGACTTTAAACTGTGTAGTTGTTGATGATTCTGCGATTCAGCGTCTCTCTATAGTAAAGTTAATCGAGAATCATTCTTCGCTTAACCTTATTGCAGAGTACAGTAGTGCGTTAGAAACAAAAAACGGTCTTAATACACATAAAGTAGATCTTATCTTCTTAGATATAGAGATGCCTGTATTAAACGGTTTTGAGCTCTTGGATGTACTCAACAACAAACCCCAAATTATTTTTGTTACTGGTAAAACCGAATATGCTTTTAAAGCATTTAATTACGATGCTACCGACTATCTTCAAAAACCAATCACCAAAGAACGTTTTAATACTGCCGTAGAAAAAGCTATTGAGCAGCATAAATTAAAATTAGATTTCAACGAAACTGATGGCGAACATATCTTTGTAAAGAGTAATCTTAAAAAACGTAAAGTTTATATTAAGGATATTAAGTGGATTGAAGCTTTAGGCGATTATGTAAAAGTCGTAACAGAAGAAAACAGCCTTGTGGTATTATCTACTATGAAAGCTTTTGAAAAAGAGTTACCTGAAGGAAAATTTTTAAGAATTCACAAATCCTACATTGTGAATTTAGATAAGATTGACCGATTTAACAGTAAAAACGTTGAAGTTGGTGCTTATGAGATTCCATTGAGTCGAAATAAAAAGACACAATTGGTTGATGCTTTGAATAATATGTAAACTATTACTTTATAATTTAAAGCATTACATTATAGTTTATTTAAATCTCAGTCCCGACAACAATCTTAGGGATTGGGATTTTTTGTTTTGCACCTTTACATGTTGATATATACTGTGACTTCAAGTGAATTTTGTGACTACTAATGCACTAAATTTGTATTGAGGAGCAAGTTTCGAATTCAAAAATAGTTCTCGATACAATTTTTCATTCTTCAAAATCACTCGAACTGACAAAATACTTAGTTTTTAAAAGGTTCTTTTAATAATTATCCACATTCAGCACTACTCTAACTGACTTAAAATCTTTAACCGCATTAAAACTATTATCAATCTTCTTAATTGCTTCTTTTGTTTTTGCCAAAGATTGTTTCTGAGGAATCTTAACCAAGATATTTTTATTGTATAGATTTCTAATTCGGGAAATAGGTGGAAATTCTGGCCCAAGAACATTAGCTCTAAAAACCTGACGAAGTGACTTAGCGTACCAATCTGCCGCCAAATTCACACGATTATAATCCTTATGCTTAAATGTAATCTTAATCAACCTATAAATCGGTGGATATTTATAATTATACCGATCATTCATCTGCTCAGCATACATCTCCTTATAAGAATTTGTAGATACCTGTTGTAAAATATTATGATGTGGATTATAGGTTTGTATCAACACTTTTCCTCTTATATCCGTTCGTCCTGCTCTACCTGATACTTGCGTCATTAATTGATAACTGCGCTCATGCGCTCTAAAATCTGGAAAGTTGAGCAAATTATCCGCATTCATAATACCAACCAACTTTACATGTCTAAAATCCAAGCCTTTTGTCAGCATTTGTGTACCCACTAAAATATCAACTTCGCGCTGCTCAAAACTTGTAATGATCTTTTCGAAACCATACTTCCCTCGTGTTGTATCCAAATCCATACGTGCCACTTTTTTTTCAGGGAATAAAACCTTCACCTCTTCTTCTATCTGTTCGGTTCCAAAACCCTTTGTGTCTAAAGTTTGATTTCCACAGGCTTGACAACTCTTTAACATGGCCGAATTATAACCACAATAATGGCAGCGCAACTGATCCCTATACTGATGATACGTTAAGCTGACATCACAATTAGGACATTGTGGCGAATTACCACATGTAGTACATTCTACAATAGGCGAAAACCCTCTTCTATTCTGAAAAAGAATGATTTGAAAGCCTTGTTCTAAGGTTTCTGTCATTTCTTCTATCAATCGATCAGAAAAATGCCCTTTCATGCGTTTGCGCTTATACTTATCAGCGAGATCCACCAATTCAACATCTGGCATCAATACATTATTATAACGTATCCTTAATTCCACCAAGCCATATTTACCTTCACTTGCATTAAAATAACTTTCTAAGCTTGGCGTAGCCGAACCCAACAGTGTTTTAGCTTGATGCATATTTGCCAATACTATAGCTGCATCTCTGGCATGATAACGCGGTGCAGGATCGAATTGTTTATAGGATTGCTCGTGTTCTTCGTCGACAATGATTAAACCTAAATTACGGAATGGCAATAACAATGACGAACGTGCACCAATAATAATTTGGGCTTTTTCTGAGTTGTTCAACATATTACTCCACACCTCTACCCGCTCATTACCAGAATATCTACTGTGAAATACAGCCACTTTATTGCCAAAATAATCTTGTAATCGCTGAACTAATTGCGTGGTAAGAGCAATCTCTGGTAATAGATACAGAATCTGTTTTCCTTGTTCTAGTTGCTTTTGAATTAGCTGCACATAGATTTCTGTCTTACCAGATGAAGTGACGCCATGCAGCAATGTAACCGATCGGGTTTTAAAAGCAGTTTCAATTTGATTGAAGGCTTCCGATTGTGCTTCGCTTAATATTTTAGAGTCAGCATCACCTTCTCCTTTAAACTGAATACGATCAGTTTTTATATGATATTCTTCTAAAACACCTTTATCTACCAACGCTTTAACAACAGCCGAAGACGATCCGCTTCGTTCCCTTAATTCTGAAACTTTTATGGGTTTGTTATCAGAAGCTTCTAATGTAAATAGTGTTAAAATCACTTCACGCTGTTTTGGCGCTCTACTGAGGATTTGTAGAAGATCTTGAAGTTTTTCTTCAGGCTTATGGTTGTGGTGAAGTTTTACATAGCGCACTAATTTAGGCTGGTATTTTTCATAGAGCTCTTCTTGAAGATCTAATACTCCTTTTTCTACTAAACCATTAATAACAGGCAATACACGCTTCTTATCTAAAATTGATATTACATCTTGGATCTTTAAGGATGATTGATATTGCAAGGCTTCATAAATTAAAAATTCGTCATCTTTTAATTCTGAATCTTCAATTTTAGTTTTTTCGTTTTTAGAAATAATGGTTTCACTTTCTAAAATAAAAGCATTTGGCATTGCAGCTCGCATTACTTCACCAATGCTGCACATGTAATAGTCAGCAATCCATTCCCATTGCTTTAATTGAATTTCTGTAATAACTGGGGTTTCATCTAATATTTGATGAATGGTCTTAGCTTCGTAAGCTAGTGGTGGATTGTTGTGAATGTTGTAAGCTAAAGCCGTATAAATTTTGCTCTTACCAAAAGGTACAGCAACACGCATTCCTGATTTTAAGAATTTAGCTTCAGCTTCTGTAATATGATACGTAAAGGCTTTTTGAAGCGGGATTGGCAATATGACATCTAAAAAATAAATAGGTGTTTAGGTGTTTAGGTGTTTAGGTGTTTAGGTGTTTAGGTGTTTAGGTGTTTAGGCAAGTACTTAAGAAAAGTTATTCTACAATAAACTTATTACTTTATACTTATTACTTTATACTTATTACTATGTTAATCAACGCGTTCCCAGTATTGGGTTTTATAGAAGAATGCTACATAACCTCTTACTTGCAAGGTGTCTTCATCTTCTTCTATTTTCAATCGGCATTTATAGACTTTTCCATTCTCTGGATTGAGAATAGTTCCTCCCTCATAAGCTTCATCATCTTTTTTTAATCCATCAATAATGACCATACCTAAAACTGGTTTGTCTTTTTTATCGTCTTCGCATTTACTACAAATTGCATCTCTGTTATCAGTAAGTATATCAACTATTTTTCCATAGACTTTACCGTCATTTTCGTAAATCTCAACTATGGATTTGGTTTCGCCAGTTTCATCATCAATAGTTTTCCATTTACCAAAAATATTTTGAGCAGAACTAAAATTAAAGCCTGCTACAACAAGTATTACAAATACTATTCTATTCATTATTATTAATTTTTCGTAATCGCCTCAACGAGGCATTAAGTTCATAACCTAAAAGTAGAATATTGGAATTTAACCATAGATACAACAACAGTATTAAAAGAGCCCCTACGGAACCATATAACTTATTATACTGCGAAAAATTATCTATATATATACCAAATAAATAAGATGTGAGAATAATCAATAAAGTTGTTAGTAAGGCTCCAATAGAAAAAAACCGAGTATTACGACCTTCTTTAGTTCCGAAATAATAAAGTGTGGCTGTTGCCAAATATACCATGATTATAAAAAACAGATACTTAACAAATACAATCCAACCCACTCCTTTATCACTTAAGGTTTCACCGCTTAAACTCTCATAAAGAGGACTAAGGATATATATTTGAAAATAGCCAAAAACAGCTACTGTGAGCAACAATAAAAATGCTAGTATAAGTGCTATGCTAAGTGCAAAAACGTACTGTTTAAAGACATTTCTATACAGCTGCCTGTGATAAGAACTTTCAAAACCTGAAAAAACAGCGTTTACACCATTTGCCATTAAAAAAATTGATAACAGAAAAACAGAAGAAATAAGACCTGTACTACTATTAGTCTTAATGTCATCAAAAATATAACCAAAAAAGAATTCTGATGTTTGCGGTGGTAAGAAGGAGTTCAAAAAGTCTTCGAATTGATCTGGAAAACCATTAATTGGAATATACGGTATAACTATAATTACAAACAACAAAAATGGAAATATCGCCGTAAAAAAACTAAATGCAATGGCACTTGCTCTTGTGGTCAAAGCCCCTTTTACAATACCCATTATGTAAAGCTCTAACAGATCGTAAATAGATAAACCTTCAAAACCTGGTAATCTAATTTGCTTAAAAAAGCGAACGACTATATTAAGTACAGGAATTTTATCGAGTTTATCTTCAATGGGTTTGGTCATGCAACAAATTAAGATTTATAGTTTACGATATCAGATATTTAACTGAAGTCTGCGACTGTACATTGCAAACTGAATTATAATGCTTTTAGGCTTAAATCCATATTGTACACAGAATGTGTCAACGCACCAGATGAAATATAATCCACACCACACTCAGCATAATGCCTTACGGTCTTTTCATTAATTCCACCCGAAGATTCCGTTAAACATTGCTCACCAATTAGCTTTATTGCTTTGCGTGTATCCTCATAGTTAAAGTTATCTATAAGAATACGATAGACACCTCCACAGTCTAAAATGGCTTTGATTTCCTCTAAATTTCTAGCCTCAACGATGATTTTTAAATCACGATTGGTGTCCTTTAAATACTGCTTAGTCAAGTTGATGGCTCTTGCTACACCACCAGCAAAATCAATATGATTATCCTTAAGCATTATCATATCGTACAGCGCAAATCTATGATTCTCACCACCACCAATTTTTACGGCCCACTTTTCCAAAGCTCTAATTCCAGGTGTAGTTTTACGTGTGTCTAATATTTTTGTCCCTGTCCCTTCCAACAAATCAACAAACGTCTTTGTTTTGGTAGCAATAGCACTCATGCGTTGCATAGCATTCAATACCAAGCGCTCAGCTTTAAGAATAGATTGCGAAGCTCCTTCTACATAAAGCACAATATCTCCGTATTTTACTTCGCTACCATCTCCGATTAACGTTTCTACTTTCATATTTTCATCCACATAAGCAAAGACTTGTTTGGCAAATTCAACACCAGCAATAATACCTTTATCTTTTACTAAAAGTTTAGCTTTCCCCATCGCTGTCGCAGGAATACATGCCAACGAGCTATGATCACCATCTCCAACATCTTCTCTTATGGCATTAACAATAATTCCTTCTATTTCTTTATTAAATTGTTCTTTTGAAATCATTTATATTGTTATTTGATGTAAAAATAGCAATAGATTATTGATTATATCAATAGAAATGTTACAACTTTTGGCATTTCTCGTCTTAACTATATACCAATATATAAATTATGTCATTTCTCGAAAAAACTCACAAAAAGATTTATGGCAAAGGGGTTTTTATTGCTTTTACTTGGCTTACAAGAATTCTACTAGCTATAGCTTTTATGCCCTCTGGTTTTACCAAATTAGTAGGCAATAGATTTACATCAATTTCTGTAGAGGATCCTGTAGGGTTCTTCTTTGAAGCTATTTACCAGACAGGTTGGTATTGGAATTTTCTTGGTGCAACACAACTATTAGTAGCCTTACTTTTATTGATACCACGTACATCATTCTTGGCATCACTACTTTACTTTCCTATAATTATAAATATATTCCTTATGGTCACCTCAATGCATTTTACTGGTACGCCAATTGTAGCAGGCCTTATGCTGCTTGGAAATATTTATCTTATACTTTGGGATTACAACAAGCTAAAAAAATCATTTCTAACATTTTTCAAAAATCTAACCCAACAACTTCTATTTAAGATTGTAAATTTGTGGTTATGACAATTAAACTCATAACCATAGGTAAAACGGATGATAAAAATCTTAAGGTTTTAATTGAAAGCTATACTAAACGCTTAAGTCATTACATTAGGTTTGAATTTGAGATTATACCCGATATAAAAAACGTAAAGCATCTTTCTGAAACACAACAAAAAGACAAAGAAGGCGAGCTTATTTTATCTAAGACACAAAAATCTGACATTGTAATTCTCTTGGATGAAAACGGAAAGCAGATGGATTCAGTAGCATTTTCCAATTATCTACAGAAACACCTAAATTCTGGTATTAAAACCTTAATGTTTGTTATTGGTGGTCCTTATGGATTTTCGGAAGCTGTTTATAAAAGAGCCAATGGAAAGTTGGGTTTGTCCCAAATGACATTTTCGCACCAAATGGTACGTTTGTTCTTTATAGAACAATTATACAGAGGGTTTACTATTTTAAGAAACGAACCCTATCATCATAGATAAAAATAGCAAACCCTCTGGTATAATAAACGCCGAAACGTTTTACAGATAACTAATATGTTTTAAAAACTTCTTTTCTTTTTTTTAGTTGACGTGTTAAATCATTAATCGTTTCGTTAACTGCCATTTCGTAAGTGGCTTCATTGGATGTAGCAAAAATGCGAGGTCCTGGCAGGCTCAGTTCTATATTGCAAATTTTACCTGCATCGTGATCTTTATCATCATGCTTTATATAAACTTGAGCTGAGATTAGAAATTCAAATTTTTCTGCTAATTTTTCTAATTTTCCTGTTGCAAATTGTGATAACGTGTCACTTACATCTGTATTTACATATTGAAAATTTACCGTCATAATATTACTTGTTTTAGTTAATAATTCCTTTATCTAAGATACAATTTTTAGAGGCATTCATTACTGATAATTATCATAAATTATCCCTAAAATAAATTATGTTCTGAAAGTTTACGACCCAGTTTTCGTCTATTGATTTATAAACAAGCATATTATGGAAAACCAACTAAAAAAAGATATTGTAATTTTTGATGGCGAATGCAATTTATGCAACGGTGTTGTGGGTTGGTTATTGAAATTTGCTCCAGAGAATTTATTTCAATTTGTAGCTTTTCAATCTCAATATGGTCAAGAATTATTGATGAAATATGATTTTCCTACACATCAACTTGATACAGTTATATTAATTGATGAAAACGGTGTAAAAACACATTCTGATGGGTTTCTAAGAATTGTATCTAAAATACCTAAATGGCAACGTGTTGCAGCCTTATTAGCTTTTATTCCTAAACTTATTAGAGATTTCATATACAAAACAGCTTCAAAAAATCGTTTAAAGTGGTTTGGACAATCTAAGAGTTGTACCATTGATTTTAGGTGAATTATTATTCACTCAAAAACCTGTAATTTAGAAAAATAAAAGTCATACCGCACAATGTGAAAAATCGTTTAACTTCAAATATTATATATCTTTGAAGAACTAAAAATCACGAATTAATGCAGCTCGTTTTTGCCACCAACAACCACAACAAACTCAAAGAAGTACAGTCGCTAGTCCCAAAACATATTAAGTTGTTGAGCTTGGCTGATATTTTATGTACCGAAGACATCCCTGAAACACAACCAACTATTGAAGGTAACGCTATACAAAAAGCTGAGTATGTTAAAGCCAATTACGGCTATGACTGTTTTGCTGATGACACTGGTTTAGAGGTTGAAGCTCTAAACGGTGAACCTGGAGTTTATTCTGCGCGTTATGCTGGCCCACAAAGAAACGCAGAAGATAATATGAACAAATTATTATCTGAACTGGAAAACAAACATTCAAGAAAAGCACAGTTTAAAACCGTTATTGCCTTACATCTCAATGGAAAACTCGAAACATTTACAGGTATATGTAAAGGTGAAATCACTACAAAAAAACAAGGAGACAAAGGCTTTGGTTACGACCCTATTTTTAAACCTGATGGATATGACCAGACTTTTGCTGAAATGGACTTAGAGCTTAAAAACAAGATTGGACATCGTGGAAAAGCAGTAACTCAACTGATTCAATTTCTATCCACCTTATAAATCATACATATTACCCGAACTTAGAAAGATATGTTAGAATCCTCAAACATATCTTAGGTTTTTAAAAACATTAAATCCCATTTTTGATATTTAATTTTAAACTAAAAATTAGTACTTTTCAGTCAATACAATCAAAGCAAACCATATTAAACGCTCTAAACGATGACAAAAAACTCTTCAAAAAAAGTCATTTTCGAATTCTTTTCAATCACATTTGCAGTAATACTTGGTTTTTTAGTCAACCAATGGAATGAAAATAGAAAAAACACAAATCTTGCCGAACAATCTTTAGAACGCATCATTATTGAGGTAAAAGAAAATCAAGAAAAAATAGCTCAAAAACTCACAGATCATAATGAGACATTGGCACTAATTAGAGCTATTAAAAAATCTGTTGAAAATAATACCGCGCCAACTGATGATAGTGTTAGCTTTTCGTTTGAATTTACCAATTCTTCGGCTTGGGAAACCGCCAAACTCACCGAAGCCATCTCGTATATGCCATTAGAAAAAGTATCAGAACTTTCAATGGTTTACGACTTACAATCTTACTACGAACGGTTTTTTAAAGATTATACCTTAGGACAAGCCTTAAACCCAAATAAAAATGAAGATTTGGAACAAGTGGACATTTTGAATCAATTAGAAAAAACCGTGCAAAATGCTATAGGTATCGAAGAAAATCTCAATAATGCCTATCTCAATTTGTTAGACAATATTGGCTGAAAAGTTCTAGTTATCTCGAATAATTGGGCGCTTCTTTAGTAATCGTTACGTCATGCGGATGACTTTCTTGAATACCGCTAGCCGTTATCTTAACAAATCGACCTGTCTCCTTTAAGGTCTCGATATCCTTTGCTCCGCAATACCCCATACCTGCTCTGAGACCGCCAATAAATTGGTGAATACTCTCAAACAACTCTCCTTTGTATGGTACACGGCCCACAATACCTTCTGGCACCAGCTTTTTAATATCGTCTTCTACATCCTGAAAATAGCGATCTTTACTTCCTTGTTTCATAGCTTCGACAGAACCCATACCTCTGTAGGATTTAAACTTTCGTCCTTCATAGATAATAGTTTCTCCTGGGCTTTCTTTTGTTCCTGCTAAAAGCGAACCCAACATTACCGTATCTGCACCAGCTGCGATAGCTTTAGGAATATCACCCGTGTAACGAATACCTCCGTCAGCAATGACAGGAACTCCAGAACCTTTAATCGCAGCAGCGACTTCTAATACTGCTGAAAATTGAGGAAAACCTACACCAGCGACAACGCGTGTGGTACATATAGAACCTGGTCCAATACCTACTTTTACAGCATCTGCACCAGCTTCAACTAAATACTTCGCTGCTTCTCCTGTAGCTATATTACCGACGATCACTTCCAGTTTTGGGAATTGTTGTTTTATAGATTTTAATATGGTAACCACTCCTACCGTATGGCCATGCGCCGTATCTATAACTACGGCATCAACACCTGCTTTTACCAAAGCCTCTGCTCTATCTACTGCATCACCTGTTACCCCTATGGCCGCAGCAACTCTTAATCGCCCATAAACATCTTTATTGGCATTAGGTTTTTGTGTCACTTTGGTAATATCTCTAAACGTAATTAGACCTGCAAGCTTATCACCTTCGACTATTAATAATTTTTCAATTTTATTAGCTTGTAGAATTGCTTCTGCATCTTTAAGTGAAGTCCCTTTTGGTGCAGTTACTAAATTTTCACCGGTCATAACTTCAACGATTGGTCTATCGTTTTGGTGCTCAAAACGCAAATCACGATTTGTTACAATCCCTTTAAGCACACCATTATTATCAACAATTGGGATTCCACCAATGCCATGCTCACGCATCGCATTTTTAGCATCAGCTACAACAGCATCCATAGATAGTGTTACAGGATCGATAATCATACCGCTTTCAGCACGTTTTACACGTCTTACTTTCTGCGCCTGGTCTTCTATAGTCATGTTTTTGTGCAATACTCCTATACCACCTTCTTGTGCCATGGCTATTGCCATTCTACTCTCAGTAACGGTATCCATTGCAGCCGAAATTACTGGAATATTAATGGTAATGTTTCGTGTAAATTTTGTTTGAATATTGACTTCGCGCGGAAGAACTTCTGAAAATGCTGGGACTAATAGGACGTCATCGTAGGTAAGACCTTCACCTAAGATTTTGTTTTCGTGTGCTGTCATGATGCAATTAAAATATAATTGCGTGCAAATTTACACATTTTATTTCACTTAAACTCCTTGAATTCTATTTAAGAATTCATAAAGCTCTTAATAAATAGGTTCCTACTTTCGCAGGGATGACAAAGTGTGTTAAAATTTAATTTCTAATGTTGTAAACCAATTACGAGGTGCAGAAGGAATAATTCCAGGTCCAGGGTATGCAGTTGCTCTCCTTGTAAAATAAGCATTATCAAGTACATTATTCACACCTGTTTCAAGTTTAAACATTTTGTAAGTGTACGCAAATGAAAGATCAAGAATATCGTACTCAGGTATTTTACCAATTATACCACTGAGATCTGAGTCTGTGGAATTTGAAGCATCAGTAAACTGACTAGACAGATAAGTGTATTGTACACTGGTTTGGAAATTTTTATATCCAAATCGTAAACCTGTCTTTAAATTTACATCTGGTACAAATTCTACAGTGTTACCTACTTCTACCCCAGGTTTTTGGGACTTGGTATATTCTGATTGAATAAAAGATGTATTGACAAAATAGTTAAGACTAAAATCTGAATTCATCTTAAAAATCTTTTTCAGATTAAAATCCAATAACGATTCTACACCATACATCGTAGCATCACCAATATTGGTACGCAATTGCCTAAAATTACCTGACTCAGTAAATGGCACCAAGCCCAATCTGTTGTTATAGAACAATCCGAAAATACCAATATCGTAAGATAATATCTGTTTAAAATTTCCTCTAAAGCCTAAATCTACGGTAAAACCATCTTCATCAGTAATGTCCCTATCTATGACAATTGACGGGTTAATGACATTAATATCTGAAAAGGTTACAGAGCGATAGTTTTGCGAAATATTTCCATAAACCTCCAAACTTTTATTCGGTTTGTAACTTAGGCCTAATCCTAATAATAAAAAGTTACGTTCAAAATCACGATTGTCTTCTACTATCTCTTGAAAAATAACATTACCGGCTGCATCGGTATTGGTACGTTGATAAAAGCCATCACTTTCAGTTTTAATATATTCAAATCTAAAGCCAGGCGTTACCGAAAATTTTTCATTTAAGTAAAAAATATTTTCACCAAATACGGCCACGTTTAAATTTGGGAATTCAAAATCTGACTGGTCTGGGTAATTAGGAAATCGTTCTGTCTGTAAATTAAAATTTGGTCCTATACCTGCTGACCCTGGCCCTTGTTGTTGATCGTTATTCGCTTTATAGAATTTTGAACCTATTAAGAAAGTCGCATCTTTATTAAAGATCTTATACTTGCTCAAAAGTCTGGTTTCAAATCCAAAATTATTAAAATCTCCTTTTATTAAATCGCGTTCGGTTTCTGGATCTGCCTGATCCACTCGATTACTTCTGTAGCCCAATGCATTTCGGGTTGCGTTTAGACCAAAAAAATTGAACGTAAAGTTTGTGCTGTCTGAGAACTGATGTGCCAATTTAAAGTTGTACAACAACCAATCGATTTCAAACCAGTTACGTGCTCTATTACTTTGATAAGGATCTTCGTTAAACATATCATCTGTTAAACCCCCGGCTTGTTGTGCCAAATAATTGAGGTAGGTTATCTCACCACTAAATCTCGTTTTTTCGTTAAACTTATAACCGATATATGCATAGATATTTTTAGATTCGAACTCAGAATTTGGTCTAAAACCATCTCCCTTTTTGTAATTGAAAAATGTATAGTAACTCCACTTATCTTTTGTGCCACTTACGCTTGTAAAGTTGGTATATAAACCAAAACTCCCTAATGTGTTTCTTGTAATTAGCTCAAATGGTTTACTAGCATTAGGTGCCTTCATTACAAAGTTGATAAGACCACCAAATTGGGTACCATATTGTAAAGATGCTGCTCCTCTAATAACCTGTATTTCCTTTAAACCTTCAGCTGCTGGCGAATAATAACTCTCTGGATAACCCAAAACATCTGCACTGATGTCATACCCATTTTGTCTTGTATTAAAGTTAGCCGTACGGTTGGGATCTAAACCACGCCCACCAATATTAAGCTGTAAGCCAGCATCATCGTTTTGGTAAATGTTAAGCCCAGCTACCTGACTGTAAATTTGTCTTGCATTATTAGTAGCTAAATTTGCCATGGATTGATCCACCAAAACTACCTCTGTTTTTTTACCTGCATAAATTGCCGTTCCTTCTACATCCTTAAGACGACTTAACTCGAAAACTTTGGTTTTTCTTGCTGTGATTTCTACTGCGGTGAGTTCCTCGCCCAAAGGCTCTAAAACTTGATTTAAAACTACATCATCATCAATAGTAATCTGCACTTCTTTAATTTGAAATTCATACGAAAAGAACACCAATGTTAAAACTGATTTCTCAGTCGAAAATTCATAATAACCTTGAAGGTTTGTGGTGGCTAATCGCCCTGATGCTTTATCATAAACCTCAACATTACCTAAAGGTTGCCCTGATGTATCAGTGATTGTACCTGACACTTTTTGTTGTGCATTTACTAATATACTTATGGCTGCAAATATGAATACCAGACTATAATCCTTTAATTTCATCTTTAAATGGTAAAATCCAATCTTTAGGCTTTAATGATTCTTTTTGTTTTAATAAATCCACGTTTGGGTCGATGTAACGTTTACTTCGTCTTCCGTTTAGAGCGACATAACTATCCACATAGATTTCTATATTCTTATGACCTTGCGATTCAAAATGCTGTCCTAAGAAATGTGCATATTCCAATATAAAATCAGGTTGTGTACTCATTTCCTTTTCCTGAAAAGGTGTTAAAAAATCTGAATTATTAACTAAAAATGCTGTTTTAGTTTTTCCATCGACGACTTTGAATTCTGTGTAACCCGTTTTTTCAATCAACATCACACGCCACGAAAATCGATAACCTTCTTCTGTCCAAAATAATTCTCCTGGGTACAACACGTAACGAAACGGCAAAAGTAACTGAATACCAAAAAATATAGCCAATAGTGGTAGAACTAAGTTTTGCCTTTTATAGTGATATGTATGAGAATGGATTTTCTCTTTGGCCAACTTAAACGTTTTGAATATGCCTCTGAAGAAATTGAGCATACGCTCGTGAATATGAGCATCAAAAAATATCAATGACGAGATAATCATGATGTATGGAAACATACCTATTGGAAACAATACTCTGGTAAATACATGAAAGAAAACGACCAATGCAAAAGCAAACCAGCGTGTTTTTCGATATAGTAATAAAAATGGAATGCACAAATCATATAGCATACCAGACCAACTCATAGCCACATGAAACCAATGCTGTTGCATCAACGTTTCCCCAATTAAGGGCAAATCGTATTTTGATGGCAGCCAGATTTTTAATGGCATAGCCTTAAATAACCAATCGGAATTTATTTTTGCCAAGCCAGCATAAACATAAACAATCCCTAATAATAATTTTACGCTATCTATAGTCCATTTAGGAATATTATGATATTGTTTTTTGCTGATAAAATTATCGACAGAATAATACGCATTTGCAGGTAAAAAGCACATTAAAAAACTTAAAAGACTTATAAAATAGTAGTGATTGAGGTAGGTGGTTTTATCCATTAACTCAATGTAGGTGAAGCTCAGAAAAAATGTAATTACGGCAATACGATACTTTAGTCCCAAAGCAATAAACAGGGCTGCCAAACCACAAATAAAAAAAATAAGATATGTTAAGTTGCCTACTGGTTTTATCCATTCTAGTCCATAATAACTAAAATTAAATTTAGGGTTTAGGTATAACTTTTCAATCCATCCATACGACCAAAACCTAATGATACTTAACAACATCATTACGCCAAAACCAATTCTGAATACGGCTAGTGGTGCTGCTGAAGTTTTGGTATTTAAGTATGTGCTTAATGTATTTGGCATAAATAAAAAAAGGATTCTCAATCAAGAGAATCCTTAGCTTAATATTATAATGAATTAATCTCCATCGTTATCCTGAAAATCAATTTGAACATCAAAAATTGAAGCCATATCTACTTTTAATAATACAACCGCTGCTTGTAATGCATCATAAGCTTCTGTCATTTGTGTATTATCATCTATGACTTGTTGGCTAAAGCTATCGTTCAATGATTGTATTTGTTGTCTGGCGGCTTCAAATTGCGCATTAATATCATTCTTTAACTCAGAATTTTCCAAATAGTCTAAATAAGACGCAAAGCTTTCAGAAGACGTTGATGAATTATCAAAAGATTGCCCATTAAAAAACTTCTGTACTGCATCTAGACCCAATAATGCTAATTCTTTAGACACATCATTTTTGTAATAAGCTTCAACTTTATCTGGAAATGTTTGCCCTGCTGAAAAATTACCAGCAGGTGTTCCTATTTTATTCGCTCTCAAAGCCCTTTCATAATAATTTATGTAATCATTCACGATTTTGCTGAAAGAACCCGTTACACTTGATGATGTATTGGCTACAAATTCATCTCTAAACGTATTTTGCCAATCATTAAGGATTGTATTAGACCTATTGTTGATTTGGGATTGTACATTGGTTAAATAATCTATATACCCATCAAAATTTACATTTGTAGTGAACTTATCTAAAGGTGTCGTATCAGAGTCAGCGATACCATGTATAAGAAAGTCTAATGCAGGAAAGCCTTGAGCAGCAAAATAGGTCTCGGCATTTAGGTTATAATCTGTTCCAGATGCAGCACTTTCTATTAAATTCGTTGTAACTGGATACACATTAAAATATACTCTAAAACCATTTTCATTAGCCGTAAATGTTTCAGCAATTCCAATATTATACATCGCTACATATTGCCATGCTCCGTAAGCTTCTAACCAAGCTTCACTTAACAGGTCTAGATTATTTTGGTTAATGTCATTGACAAAATTAGATCTTGCCACATCCATATCTGCCACTTTGGTTTGAAAATTCACTATCGCTGGCACAATAATATCATCTGCATAATTGCTTAATAATGCAGTTCTATCAAAATTATCTGAATTGTCACTATTACTATCATCAGAAGATGAACATGCAACGATAATGCTAACAACACATAAAAGGAAAATTATTTTTTTTACCATAGCAATTATTCTTTATTTTTTTGGTTTGCAAAAATACTAAATAAGCAGATGCAACATTATAATGCTGCACCTGTTTTTTCTAAATTAATCCATCTATTAGTTACTTGTTGCGGCTTCAGCAACGGTAAAACTAAAGCGTGCTGCAATCTCATCTGAAATTGTATCTAGAGTCGTTGATGTAACGTCCCAAAAGCCATTACCTTCCATTAATTCTGCTACATAAGCATCTACCTCAGCTTTTGTAAAATAAGGTGTGTCCGTTCCTGGTTGTCTTGTAAATTGCAAGCTGTAGATAAACCCAAAACCTTCGGACAAATCATGGAATGCTGTTGCAAAATCAGTACCTAAGGTTAATTTACCAGCTTGTAAATAATATACAGATCTAATACCGATAATTTCAGATACTTTTTCTCTAATAATATTTGCCTGCTCATCTCTTACCTCATAGTTTTTTGCCACAATAGCTGCTCTTCCTAATTTAAAAGCATTGTAAATATCCTCTGCTATACCTGTAAAATCTGTATCGTTTTCAACCCTTGACAGGTATTTATTTAAAAAACTATCTTTATTTAGTAATGGTGCCAATGCATCATCTGTACCGTACAAATAACCAAAAGCCTCGTCCCACTTATGCTCCATAATTGTATAGTTTTTACCTTCGGCTACAATTTCAGCATCATTATCTGCTCTGTTAGTGCCAGCATCTAAAACTGAGGTGCTTAAATAATTATTAAGTATTTGATCGACCATTAGCGCACCAATTAAGCTTTTATTAATGGCTTGATTATACTCTAAACCTTTAGAGTTAATATAGCGGTAAGTACCGCCTGCTTCCTGTAATCTACCAGCATTGCCTACTGTAGCAGTTGTTTCCCAATTAGGAAAAACGTCTGTAACTTGATTGGCAATCCAACCGTCAAAATCAGCTTTTATTTGGTTAGCCACAGTAGTATTAGCAGAAAAATAATCACTAGAAGCAGCAGTTTTACTTCTTATGTTTTTAGTAGACTCATTTAGTGCTGTGGTTGAAAAATAATTTCCCGTGTTGGTAAACATACCGTCGAGTTCGGCTTCAGTTTTAGAGTTATCTAATAATGCTGTGACGAACTCTTCACCCATATCAATACGTGTGGTTTGCCCATTGTAATCTACTGTTGTGGTTCCTTCTCTTTTGAACTCATAGGTCGCTGGAGCTTCTACTTGGTTACCGTCAGAACCATTATCGTCATCACTTGAGCATGATGTGAACATAGCAGCTATTACACATAAACTTAAGGCTAACTTCTTCATTTTTGATTGTTTTTTATTTTTATTAAGATTTGTTATAAATAATTAGCGCAAAAATAATACTACAAAGGATTTATACAAAGTTTATTTAGATTAATTTTAAATAAATTTTGAGCACCTTTATTACTTTATTTATATTACTCTACTATATAGGGATTTATAAAATGGCAACCCAAATAAATGCAATAGATTAAGCTAATGTATTGCGATATTAGTTGAGATGTAACACATAATCAATATCGTCTACATTCAGTAAATGTGGAGCTAAAGTCTCTTTTTGCTTATTAAAAGATAATAGGTTTCTTAGCTCAATAGTTTTCTGTCTATTGAACATCATTACTAAATTTTCTTGTGTAATAGGTAGTGGGATTTTTCGTTTAAGATCAGAGCACTCTTATTTATGTTCCAAGTAGTCAATTACTAATGTATCGATATAGTCTTTAAGACGCTTTAACTCTGTTTTGTTTAGTGCTAAAAATATATTGTTAAATATCAAATGGAACGATTTATAATTTTCGCAAAACGACAATTCACCACTTTTTACTCTGGATATTGCTTTTATACTTTTACACATATTTATATTTTAATAGCAATCCATTTTAATCTGTTCATTATTTTCAAACACACTTAAAGGATGTTGTAGTTTTGACTCCGTAATGATGTTTAGAGCTTCTAAAACGCTGTTTTGCATAGCGATTGATCCACAAATCATAATAACTCCTTTGTTTTGCAGAACATTACATATTAATTTTTCTTTTTCCATAAGCACATCTTGCACATAAACTTTCTCGTCTTCTTCCCGAGAATATGCCAAATTAAAGCTAGACAAATAGCCTTTCTTAAATGCTTTATCGATTAATTTTGAATACAATTGAAAGGATTGCTGAGTGCGTCCTCCCCAAAATAAGTGAGTTTTAATATCTAGAGTGTTTTCATTCATCATTCCCAAAAAAGGTGCTATACCTGTTCCATTGGCTATCATTATTACTTCCTTGGCATAGATTGGAAAATGAAAATCTAGATTTCTTTTAATTCTTGCTTTTATCATGTTGTGCTGCTTTTGAGTGCTTAATTGTTTTGAACATACCCCAAATTTGTGCTTTTTAATACTCAAAAGAATCGTATCCTCTACTCGACCTATGGAATATAGACGCTCAATATGATCTTCTTCTGGATAAAAGGCTAATAAATCACCCGACTTAAACTTTTGTTTTTTAAGAGACTTTAACTGTAGCAAAAATGTATCATCCACATTACAATCGGTAATATTCAAAACCTCAAAATTCTTTAGCCGTTTTTTGTTAACAGTTGGTTTGGTTAATTGAATTTTTAAATCTTGTGATGTACTTTCATTCCATTGTTGTATCCAGGTTTTAAAAGCGTCATGTGACTGATTATTAATTTTGAATAAAGGTAAATTAGGAATGAAGTTTTTTTGCTTTTGCAGCAATGCATCAACAACAATAGCATATTTACAAAAATCTGGATACATCAGGGATCCGAAACCTACTACCGAATATTTTACCGTTTGCTTTTGACGGATCATTTTCAGCAATCCTTCAAAATTTTTGGCATTGCTAGGTGCTTCCCCTTCACCATAAGTCGCTGTAAATACAATAAGATGTTTTGCTATTTTATAAGTTGAATACTTATTGAGCTGATCGAGATAAACTGTATGGTTTGCTGTTATAAGAGCATCAAAAAATTGTTTTGCAAAACGTTGGGTATGCCCTGTTTCTGAACCTACTAAAAGAATAAATTCAGCTTCATCCTTGGTGTATTTATTCTTAATTTTTACACTTTCTTTTTTACGTTTTATAGTCATGGTAAAACCAGAATACATAAAGAATAAAATGGCAATGCAACTTAGCAGTAAAACCATAGCCCAAACAAAAGTACCTTGACCTGTATGCAATACCATACTCCAAGTTGAGACTATTGATACTAATGATATATCAGCTTTACTCATTACACGACCTGTGTATTGATTTATGTAAAGCTCCTTGTCTTTTAGGTTTAAAATAAAGTAATCTTCTTCGTCTTCTGAAAATGGAAATTCCAAAGATTTCAATTCATTTAAAGTGTAAGACTGAAAAACATGAAACCCATTTATACCAATGCTTTCTGCATGAGATGTATTTTCAATATTTTTATGAACCAGCTTATCTGATGGCAATAGATTAAACTTTTCTAATGACAAAAAGACACCTGTTAGAGTAATAATTACAATCGGAATTAAAGTATAGCGACCAATGACAATATGGAAATACTGCTCAAAGTTTTCTTTCACTACTTTGGCAAAAAAGCGTTTAAAACCTCCTTGGCGCTTCAGTATTAATTTTATACCAGTAATAGCAATGAGAAATAGAAAAAATGAGAATAAACCTACTAAAAACCGCCCTGTGGATTTTAAAAAAAGTGAACGATGCAAATTGGTTGCAAATTCAAAGATTGGTTTCTTTTTTATAAGTTCACCTAATTTTTCACCAGTAAAAGGGTTGACATAAAACATATCATTTTTACCTTCGGCTGTAATTATCGACGCTATTACAAAATCATTTTCGTCTTTTTCTAAAGTGATAACTCCTTCATATTCATTATGTAAGATCTCTAGTGCTTCTGCTAAGGACAAATCATTAGCATTGTCTACAGCAAAAGGCTGTATTTGATTAGAGATAGGTTCTAACGCTAATATAATACCTGTAACTGTAGCAATAAAAATGAATAAAGCTGAAGACACAGCCAGTATTAAGTGACTGTATCTCCAAATAGAAATGGTCATGTCAAAATTTTGATTATTGAGGCATTAACCTAATGTACCGAATAAAGCCTTTGCCTTCCACTTTACTTTTAACAGATTCTGAAGTTAATTCAAACTCAACATCATCTGCATGATATTCCTGATCTTCAACAGCAGTTTCAAACCTAACTTTGTAGCCTTGATCTATTTTATCATCTGCTATTTCTATAACACTTATGGCACGCTCACCACCACTTATCGTTGCACCAGTTATGGCATCTATATTTGTGCGTTTTTTGCCTTGAAAATTCCACCATTCGGTAATATCAAAATACCATTCATCATCATCACCTTGAACGTAAAGCGTCTTTTCATATTCACCTTTGGGGTTTAAGAGTGAAATAATAATATAAGCACCTTCACCTGTATAATTGGTCATCTGAATCATACACTTATAGGTCGAAGATGGTTGCTTTAAAGTGAACCCAAATAGTAGAAAAACGGCTACTATTAATAGAGGTGCTATTTTGAATATATTTATTTTTCTCATGCTACTTTAAGAAATTGAAATTGACTTTGTTTTTTTGAAGCAATTCATTTTCACTTGCTAAATCATAAACTGATTCTTCAAAATCTGTTTTAACTGTTTTATCTGCTCCGATTGAAATTAAATACTTTAACATATCATCATTTTTTGCCTTCATGGCTGCCAAATGTAAAGGTGTTAATCCGTCATTATTTTTTGTATTAACATCTATGTTAAACTTATGGATGCGTTTTAGTAAATCGAGGTTATTTTTTTCAACAGCCAAATGATAGAGTGTATTTCCGTTACCTTGGGTTTTAGTTATATCTAAACCTGTTTTTGCAAGCAATTCTAATTTACTATTAAAAGTTTCTGACTTATTGCCCTGGTAAGCATTCAATAGGTAGTACATTAATGTGTTTCCATCCTTATCAATAGAATTGGTATCCGCACCTTTTTCGATTAAGAATTTTGCCACTTCAACATTATTTCCATGAATTACCATAGCTAAAGCAGAACGACCATTTTTATTTTTTACATTAATATCCTTTATAAAAGGGAAAAGGAATGTTACAACCTCGAGTCTATTACTTTTCACGGCATTCATAAATGGTGAATTACCGTCTTCGTCTTGTAAATTGATGTCAACTCCCTTTTCAATAAAATATCTAAAGGTTTCTAAATCATTACTATCATAAGCTATGGCGTGCAGGGGATTTCTACTTTTATTTCCAATTACGTTAACAGCTATACCTAAATCTTCAAGAAACTTGTAAACTGCTAATGTATTCTTTCTTCCTCGCGTCCCTTGGCTTGCCATAATCATAGCATTACCGCCTTTTATATTTAAGTATTTATACGGTACACCTTTATCGATTAACCATTGTAACATTTCTAAATTTCCACCTTTTGCAGCATAGTTAAAGATGCCATTGCCATTATTATCAGTGCTTTTTAAATCAACTTTATGAGACAAAAAATAATTAACCAACTTATCATCCTTTAAAAAAGGAGCAACTAATAATAAGGCGTTGGCACCATCATGATTCTTTTCTATAGTTGGATTTGATCCATGCTTTATCAAAAAATCATAAAGTTTAGTATTGGTTTGCCCAGTAACAGCGGCAAAGTTTAATATAGAATAACCATGGCTATCTATGATATCTGTTTTAGCACCTTTATTAACCAAATACTGCATCAATTGCAGATTGTCTTTATAAGCTGCCCAAAAGATGTAGGTTCTACCATCGTGTGTTAATTTATTGACTCCGTTCCCTTTTTGTGACAAAAGGTACTTTACGGTATTATTATCTACCTTTTCTATAAGTGAATAACTAACAGCATCAAAGGCATTTTGGTTGAGCTCTGCGATATCATGTCCTTCTGCTATTTTCTTGTCAATATCTGCTATAGAAGGATTGGATTTCCAGTAGTCTCTACTTAAAAAAATGTTAGATTCTTGGGCAAAAAAAGGTGTGGCGAAAATTATAACTACTATACAAAGTATGTAATTTTTATTTTTCATAGCATTTATTTTACAAAAGATTCAATCACTTTTTCTATGTCTTCTTTGGCCGTCATCTCTTCATCAAAAAGGTGCTTATACAATACTTTGTTATCTACTTTAGCTTCAAGATTTAAGTCCTTATTACGTCCATAAACGGCATTCCATTTTGTTCTTACAGTTGCCCATTTATTATCGTGTTCTTTCCACCAGTCTTGTGCAGCTTGGCAACGGCTATCGTCCACTTTTTTATAGATATTATAGCCTTTTTCGTGTGCTAAAATCACATCATCTTTATCGCCCTCTCTGATAACCTTGGCATTGTCTTGGTCATGAACCCAGCCAAAATCCGTAATTTCATGTCTATTACCTCGCATTGTAATATTATAATCGCTGCGTTTGGTATATTCTCTTCTAGGCAATGGTGCTGTTGTGGTATTTTCCCAATAACTCTTCCCATCTACGTGCACCCAAGTACCAGAACCTTCATAACGTGGACTATCATCTACTTGATATACTTTTTGTGTCCACTGTCCCTCCACTTCATCTTTCTCTTTCTCTTGAAAAGTCCATTCATTATCTCCATTGTACATATAAAATGCTGTATTTTCAAACAGCCAATCTTGTCTCCAATGTTTAACTATATGAGGTTTATTCGGTGGTCCAACTTGCAATAGATGTTGAATTGATACTTTGTTTTTATCATCTTCTATCAATTGTGCCCATTCCAATCCTTTGTCTGTTTTTGTTTTTGATGGTTTGTAAAGCGAATCTTCACTAAACTGAAAGGTTTCCGCAAAGTTGAATGTGACTTCAAAACAGCCACACATTTCTTTGATGGCTTCTTTGTCTTGTTTCTTCTTTTTTTGTGCATTTACTTGAAATGACAAGGCTAAAACTAAACTGGCTAATACTACTCTTTTCATTTTTTTATTGATTAAAATTTTAACAAAAATATCTTGTTCTTATTTAGATTGAATTAAAATAACTTATATATTTGCGGCAAAACTAATCAAGAATGAGTCTAAATAAAAATAATATCTGCATTTATTTTTTATTTTTTTTGAGTTATACGGTTTGTGCGCAGGAACACAAAAAGGACAGTACTAAGATTGAAAAATTAGAAGAGGTTGTGATAACTGGACAGTACAGCCCTTCTTCAATAAAAAAATCGATTTACAACGTAACTGTAATAAATCAAAAGCAAATTCAGCAAATAGCGGCTAATAACCTAGCAGACATCTTAAACTTTAACCTTAATCTTAATATAATTCCCAATGGACAAACGGGTAGATCAACAGTATCTTTTTTTGGCTTGGATAGCCAATACCTTAATATTTTGGTTGACAATGTTCCCTTAGTTAGTGATAATGGATTAGGTAACAGTATCGATCTTACCCAAATAAATCTTGATGATATTGAACGTATAGAAATTGTAGAAGGTGCTATGGGAGTTGAGTTTGGAGCTAATGCAGTTACAGGAGTCATAAATATAATAACTAAAAAATCTATTGACGAAGAATGGAAAATACAGACATCTATACAAGAAGAAACCGTTAGTAATGAGTATGAGTTGTTTGACCAAGGCAGACATATACAATCGTTAAATTTAGGACACAACTTCAACAAAAAATGGTTTGCCAGAATTGGTTTTAACAGAAATGATTTTGCAGGTTTTTTTAATGACAGACAAGGCAGGGACTATTTTGAAAATGATGGACTAAGAGGGTATGAATGGTTACCTAAAGATCAATTGACTACGAATGCATTCATTAATTTTAAAGCTAAAAACTTTCAACTTAATTATAAATTTGAATACTATAACGAAAATGTATATTTCTATGATGCAGCTGTTAGAGCAAATATAGATACCCAAAACCAAACCAGTAACCCTTCTGCTACTGATAGAATTTTTACAACCAATAGATTTGTAAACAACATTAGCTTAGATGGCACATTAAACTCTGGTGCCAACTATAGCGCTACGTTTTCTTACCAACAACAAGAACGGGATATTAATGAGTTTAATTATTTTATCCTAACACAAGAAAGATCTAATGAAACCGATGAAACCTATCAATCTAGTAAAGCTTTCTTTTCTAACGGTACCGTAGACAACCTAATAAAAGACAAAGATTATGATTTTCAAATTGGTTACGAAACCAGATATATTGAAGGTTTTGATACCCAAGCTTCTGGTGATGTCACACAATTTAATGAAACGAGAAACCAAAGCAACTTTGCTGTGTTTAGTTCTTCTGAGGTAAAACTTAACGATAAGTTTTCATTTCGCCCTGGTGTACGATACGAATATAATTCACTTTATAATTCAAAACTTACTGGTGCTTTAAATGTACGCTACCTTATGGAAAAAGGGTTTGAGCTTAGGGCAAACATAGGTTCTTCTTATAGAGTACCAAATTTTGAAGAGCTCTACTACTATTTTGTGGATTCCAATCATGATGTTAGGGGCAACGAAAATCTAGACCCAGAAAATGGTTTTTCAACTTTTGTAAATCTAAAAAAGCGAAGCTGGTTCAAAGGTGTTTCATTAATCAATAATCTAAAAGTAAGTTATATAGATGTTTCTGATCGTATAGATTTAGCAGTCGTAAATTCTACACCACTTCAATTTCAATTCATCAATATAGATAAGTTTAGACAGCTTGGCTTTACCTTAGACAACTCATTAAGGTTAAATAATCTTACACTAAACTTAGGAGCTGCATTACAAGGAATCTCTAGAATAAATAATACTGAAGTTAATGCAGAGGATGATTTTTTATACAATTTTCAAGTTAATTCTAGGGCTTCATATAGATTCGATAAAATTAACACCTCAGTTGCCCTGCTACTAAAATATAATGGTGAACAACAAAACTATATAGCCTCTGGCACAGACGATAATGGTAATACCGCTTTTTCAAAGGCTACTGTAGAGGCCTATTCATGGCTAGATTTTTCAGTAAGAAAAGTATTTCTAGATGATAAATTAGATATAACACTTGGTAGTAGAAATTTATTCGATGTTACCAACGTAAACGTAAATAACGGATCTAACGGCGGAACACATTCTGCTAACAATAGTAATCTATTATTGGGCTATGGGAGATCTTTTTACCTAAAAGCAATGTATAATCTAAATTTTTAAATAAAACAATCATGACAAACAAGTTTTTTATATTAATCTTATTTATAGCTGTTGCACTTATAACCAGTTGCAGTAATGACGACGATGGGCCTCAAGGACCAATTGAGGTTACCATAGAAGGTGCAACACTAGCACCAAGTGTTGGTGGGCCAAATCAAGGCAATCAGGTATATATAGATTTAAGTACAAGTGAAACAACTTCTGTAAGAAGAGACTCTTGGGATTTAGGATTCTATTCTGGCTCAGATTTTAGAGTTGTGTTAAATAGTGCTGTTTATATGGCTGCTGCAGAATTAAATACAACAGATATAGATGCTGTAAATTCATCGATAACTGAAGTGTCTTCTATACAACCATTAGTTGCTGTTGGGACTTTCCAATCTGAGAGTGCAGCATATGTAGATAACCCTAATGGCGATCTTTCTGGTACTGCAATAGCCCCTATTTCGGCAACTGACGATGCCAATAAAGTGTATTTAGTGAACTTAGGAGATGAAATAGGTACTGAAACCCCTTCTACTGGAAATGTTGATATTTCTGATGGACCAAGAGGTTGGATGAAAATAAGAATACTAAGAGAAGGTAACGATTATGTAGTTCAATACGCAGATTTAGATGCTACAACCCATAACGAAGTCACCATTTCTAAAAATACAGATTATAATTTTACGTTTTTTAGTTTAGTCAATGGCTCTGAAGTATTGGTAGAACCAATGAAAACCGAATGGGATATAGTCTTTACGGTATTTACAAATGAGATCACAGGTTTTGGTCCTTATGGATTTGCTGATTACGTAGTAAATAATATTAAAAATGATGCAAAAGTCTATATGATTGATACTGAAGATGAGGGTACGCTAGCGTATGAAGACTTTTCGATCATAGATGTAAATGATACCTTATTCAGCAACGATCGTCGTGTTATCGGAAACAGCTGGAGAAACGGAGGTGGACCAGGTACCTTACCATCATTAAAAGAAAATGTTTACTACATAATTAATGATGCCAATGGCAACTACTACAAGCTAAAATTCTTGGCCATGTTTGACACTGATGGAAACAGAGGATATCCACAATTTGAATATAGCTTATTGGAAGACTAAGAAAAATTAATGATACTTTGAAAATATCTTAGTTGCCTCATTATAAGCACTCTCAAAGCTCATGGCATTTAAGTCATGAGCCTTTTTTTGCGTAAAGTAAGACAGCATTTTTTCGGTTGGCATATTGCCCGTTAGCTCGTCTTTTGCCATAGGGCAACCACCAAAACCTTGTATGGCACCATCAAAACGTCTGCAACCTGCTCTGTAAGCGGCATCGATTTTTTCAAACCATGTCGTAGGTGTTGTGTGTAGATGTGCTCCAAACTCAATATCTGAATACTTGGGAATAAGGTTAGAAAACAGGTAATCTATATTTTCTGGATTGGAACTCCCAATCGTATCACTCAAGGATAAAATCTTTACTCCCATTTTAGCTAAACGTTCGGTCCACTCCCCTACTATATCTACATTCCAAGGATCACCGTACGGATTCCCAAAGCCCATAGAAATATATACTACAACTTCTTTATTGACTTTATTCGCTATATCTAGAATCTCAGAGAGCGTTACAACAGACTGAGCAATGGTTTTATGTGTATTACGCATCTGGAAGTTTTCTGATATCGAAAACGGAAAACCTAAGTAATCTATCGCTTTGTGCTGAGACGCATCGTTGGCACCACGTACATTGGCTATAATTGCTAAGAGTTTACTTTTGGTTTTACTTAAGTCTAATTGCGCTAAAACCTCAGTAGTGTCCACCATTTGGGGAATCGCTTTTGGGGACACAAAACTTCCGAAATCTATGGTATCAAAACCAACTCGTAATAAAGACTGAATGTACTGTACTTTCTTTTCTGTAGGAATAAATTCCTTAATACCTTGCATGGCATCTCTTGGACATTCAATAAGTTTTACAGCTTTATTCATTGGCGCAAATATAAGGCTAACGAAAACGTTTTCAAACTTTCTTGAATGTTCGAAACTCAAAGCCCTGTTTCTAAATTCAATTTCTTTTTCATTTAGAATGTTTCACAGGCTTATCCTAATACAATTTACACAAGAATAAAAATAGCTATTCCAATAAAAACTACTATCTGCAACCATTTTAAAACCATACCAGAATTCTTATGATTTAGAGTATAGGTTTTTATTTGACCCGCAAGTATCGCTATAGCAGAAAAAATAATAAAAGATACCAACATAAACACACCGCCTAAAATGTAAAACTGTGTTACTGTACTCATGGTTTGGCTAAACAAGAATCCAGGAAAAAATGCTAAAAAGAATATGGTTACTTTTGGGTTTAGAACATTCATAAAAAACCCTTGAATAAATAGTCCTTTTAAGCTTTTTTTTGGAGTTACTTCAGTATGCCAATTCAGTTGAGCATCAGATTTATATACTTTATATGCCAAGTACAAAAGATATAATGCACCTAATACTTTAATACCAAAAAATATATTTTCATTAGTCTTAATTATAGCAGAAACACCAAAAGCCAATAATGTTGTATGCACAATACAGCCTGTTATTAAGCCACAGACTGTAGCTAATCCATAAGATTTTCCATTGGTAATGCTTTGCACCAACACATAGATATTATCCGGGCCAGGGGAGATAGCCAAAGCTGATGTTGCCAGTGCAAATGATATGAGGATTTCAAGATTCAAATAAAAAATAAAATTTTGAAAAGAGCTTGTTAGTATACTAATCTCGATTATCTGGTAAAACTGATTAGACTTTATCTAATAATGCTGTATTGATAGACTTAATCAGTTTTGGACCTTCATAAATAAAACCAGTATAGATTTGTACTAAATCTGCACCAGCTTCTAATTTTTCCAAAGCATCTTCCGCAGAATGAATACCTCCTACCCCAATGATCGGAAAGGCTTTGTTGCTCCTATCTGACAAGTATTTGATGACTCGGGTTGACTTTGATTTTATGGGTTGGCCACTTAGTCCACCATTGCCAATATGCTCTAAACGCTCTTTTGAAGTTTTTAAGCCATCACGATCAGTAGAAGTATTACTTGCGATGACACCATCTAAATCGGTTTCTTTAACTAAGTCTACGATTTCATCAAGCTGGCCATCATTAAGGTCTGGCGCAATCTTTAATAGAATAGGTTTTTGTATAGCAAAAGTCTTATTGGCTTTCTGCACATCATCAATGAGTTCTAACAAATAATCTTTATCGTTAAGTTTTGCATGGCTACCTACATTGGGGCAACTTACGTTTAACACAAAATAATCGACATAGGGATGCAAAGCATTAAAACATTCTAAATAATCGCTAGTATAGTCCTCTGGTTTGGTTTGAGTATTTTTTCCAATATTCCCACCAATAATTAATTGCCCTTTGTTTTTCTTTAGCTGTGCTATTGCCGCTTCAAGCCCTTCATTATTAAAGCCCATACGGTTAATAATCCCTTGGTCGGCTTTAAGTCTAAACAAGCGCTGCTTTGGATTACCAGCCTGAGCCTTAGGTGTTACCGTACCTATCTCTATAAAACCAAATCCGAAGTTAGCCAATTCATTATATAGCACAGCATTTTTATCAAAGCCAGCAGCAAGACCAACTGGGTTTTTAAATTTTAATCCGAATAACTCGCGTTCCAAGGATTCATCTTCTACCAAATATAATGCTCTAAAGAGCCCTTTTACACCAGGTATTTTTGAAAAATTCCGTATTAAAGAAAACGTAAAGTAATGTACTTTTTCTGGGTCGAAACAAAATAAAATTGGTCGGATGAGTGCTTTATACATAAATGCCGCTTTGCTTTGCAAAAGTACTAATAATTACAATATTAATTTTGGGAAGTAAACTATCAAAAGTCATCCTTTTTAAAAAAACATTTACTTAACTTTGAACTATTAATCAAATATAAATCTCATGAAAAAAATAATCATTCCTGTCGATTTTTCTAAATATTCAGAATATGCATTAGAAACTGGAGCCGCATTGGCGAAAAAATACAATGCAGAACTCATAGTAATGCACATGTTGGAACTTTCGGAATCTATATTTTCGGCAACCAGCTCAGAAAGAAATGAAGAAACCGTTTTTATGTTAATGGTTGCCAATAAAGAATTTGAAACTTTTTTAGATAAAGACTATTTAAAGGGCATCACAGTAACTCCCTTGATTAAGAACCATAAAGTTTTAAAGGAAGTCTCAGAAGTCGCTTCTCACGAAAAGGCAGATTTAATTGTTATGGGATCTCGTGGACACAGTGAACATGACGGTGTATTTACAGGCTCTAATACAGAAAAAGTAGTACGCTATAGCGACACACCAGTTTTAGTCGTTAAATCTAAGCCAGAATCGATTAACTTTAAGCACATAACACTTGCTACAGATTTTGAAGAGAGTAGCATATCTGCAGTAAAAATGGCCTTGGAGTTGTTAAACGAACTAGCAGATAAAGTGACCCTGCTCCATATCAATCTTCCTAACTTAAGCTTTTTGAGTACGGATGAAGTTAACGAAAAAGTTTCTGATTTCTTAAAGCTTTCCAACCTCGATAGAAATGAGTTAAACATTGCCTTTACGTCAGATCACAATGTAGAATATGGTATTATGAATTACGTACGTAGAGAGCATGCTGATGCCATGGCAATTATCACCCACGGCAGAACCGGATTAAGTCATTTCTTTAGTGGTAGTATTTCTGAAGATTTGGTAAACCATTCAAAATTACCAGTAGTAACTTTTAAGTTATAGCGTGCAGCACATATAAGTTTAATAAAAGCCTTGATCACTCAAGGCTTTTATTTTCTGAACTTTGACTAATGTATTTACCAACCACTATAGCTGTTATAATTACCAGATAGAATTGACCTATTAAACCTATAAAAATTGAAGCTTTTTGCGCAACAGGAGAAATAGGATAAATATCTCCGTAACCAATAGTCATTAAAGTAATATAACTATAATACATAAGAGCTTCTGCCATATTTCCACTTTCGTCAATTAGCCTATGGAATGAATTAGGATAAATAATCACTATGGTCAAACACAAAAAAAGGATAATAGGCCTAAGGAAATATAACCACTGATTAAAAAGTATTTGAATTCTGTTTAACGTTTCATCTTAATAGTTGTTATTTTTGATAAAAACTTTAAACATGCAACACATCATAAACCGATTTATCAGTTATGTAACTATAGATACCGAGTCTGACCCAAACTCAGAAACAACCCCAAGCACAGCAAAGCAATGGAATTTAGCCAATAAATTGGTCGAAGAGCTTAAAGCTATAGGTATGAGTGATGTTACCATAGATGATAACGCCTACATCATGGCCACCTTGCCGAGTAATGTTGATCACGACGTGCCTACTATTGGGTTTATATCACATTTTGATACTTCGCCAGATTTCACTGGAGCCAATGTAAAACCTCAAATTATTGAGAATTATGATGGAAAGGATATTGTATTAAATGCTGAAGAGAATATTGTGCTATCACCTGATTATTTTGAAGACCTTTTGCTTTATAAAGGCCAGACTTTAATTACTACTGATGGCACTACACTTTTGGGAGCTGATGATAAAGCTGGTATTACAGAAATTGTCACAGCCATGGAATACCTTATTAAGCATCCAAAAATTAAACATGGGACCATAAAAGTTGGCTTTACGCCAGATGAAGAAATTGGTAGAGGCGCTCATAAATTTAATGTTGAAAAATTTGGAGCCGATTGGGCATATACTATGGATGGTAGTCAGATTGGTGAATTAGAATATGAAAATTTTAATGCTGCAAGCGCAAAAATTAAAGCAAAAGGAAAGATTGTGCATCCAGGATATGCCAAGGGAAAAATGGTAAATTCAATGTACTATGCTTCCGAATTTATAAATGTTTTACCGAGACTAGAAACACCAGAGCATACGGAAGGTTATGAAGGTTTTTTTCATTTGCATAGTGTGGAAGGTAAAGTCGAAGAAACCACACTCCAATATATTATAAGAGACCATGATAATGATAAATTTGAAGCACGTAAGGCCTTAATGGAAAAAATTGTCCTGGACCTTAACACAAAATTTGAGTCAGAGATATTTGAGATTGAAATTAAGGATCAGTACTATAATATGAAAGAAAAAGTTGAACCTGTAATGCACATTGTAGATATTGCCGAAGAGGCCATGAAATCGCTTGGCATTACACCTTTGATTAAACCTATACGTGGTGGTACGGACGGCTCACAATTATCATATATGGGATTGCCATGCCCAAATATCTTTGCTGGTGGACATAATTTTCATGGTCGTTATGAGTACGTCCCAGTGGAAAGTATGCAAAAAGCTGTAGAAGTGATTTGTAAAATTGCTGAGTTAACGGCAAAACGATAAATAAAATATTAAGCATACTCTACTAAATAGGTAAACCATTTTGCTAGTTAGTCTTTACATACAAGTAAAATGAGATTGAAATCTCATCGGCTTAAAGTTCACCATACACGAGTTACAAAACACGAGAAGATAAAATAAACAATATATAAATCCATTAATTAGCCTTTTGTGGCTGAAGTTTTGCACAAAACCAAGCTTTTTTTTGCTAAATTCATAGCATTCAACTTAGTAATGCCTAACCATTAACTAAACCCATAATGAAAAAAGTCTATTCCGTAGAAGAATATCTAGAGCTTAACCCTAAATGGTTCGAAGCGTTAGTACGCCTTCGCCATATCATTTTAAAAACTGAACTTACCGAAACCATAAAATGGAGTATGCCAACGTACTGTTTTAATGGTAAAAATGTATTGGGCATAGGTGCTTTTAAAAATCACTTTTGTTTATGGTTTCACCAAGGTATCTTTTTAAAAGATGAGCACAACCTACTTATCAATGCTCAAGAAGGTAAGACCAAGGCCCTACTACAAATGCGTTTTGATTCTATCGAAGATATTGAAGATACGATTGTACTAAACTATGTGAATGAAGCCATAGAAAATCAAAAGGCTGGTAAAACAATAAAACTAAGACGCAATACTGAAGATGTTGTTATTCCGGTTGAGCTAAAAATTAAACTAAACTCTAATACAGAATTAAATACAGCTTTTTTAGCTCTAACACCAGGTAAACAACGTGAGTATTGCAAATATGTGTCAGAAGCCAAAGGAAAAGCTACAAAACAAAAACGCTTAGAAAAAATAACTCCTATGATTATAAAAGGAGTAGGCTTACATGATAAGTATAAAAACCGCTAATACAATGACGCTCAATAAGTTTATACCTTGAACTGAACTTACATTATACAATAATACAAATTTCATAAACTAAAAAAGCCACTCAATGAGCGGCTTTTTACTTTATTATCATCAGCTTATTTTACTTTAGCTGGTGTGTTTAATTTTCTACTCATTTCCATTGAGATTGCAGAACGGTCAAACTTAATTTTACCTGCTAAGGTTTCAATAACACAACTACTATCTTTATCGTTCAGCTCTACAACTTTTCCGTGCATACCACTTTTGGTCAATACACGGTCGCCACGTTTTAATTCGCTAGCAAATTTCTTTTCCTGCTTTGCACGCTTCATCTGTGGTGCAATCATAAAGAAATACATTACAGCAAAAATGGCTATAAATGGTAAAAAAGATCCTAATCCTTCCATTAATTATATATTAATTGTGATTATGACCTTCGTGTCCTGGCTGCGTAGACGTTTTAGCCTTAGTTGTTGACAAAGGATTTACAGCTAGTTTTTTAGCTGGTGTCTTTTGTGGTGCATTAGGGTCTGCCTCAATCATAGCAGAAATCTTTACGATTTGAGTACCTTTTTCGGTGTTAGTCGTCATTGTTAATGACTTAGACACTTTTCCATTACCCTTACCATTGAACTTTACAGTAAACTCACCTGTTTCTCCAGGTGCTACTTCTTTTGTATAGTTAGATGGTACGGTACAACCACATGTACTTTTTATGTTACTTACCACCAACATTGAGTTGCCTGTGTTTTTATATTTAAATACGGTTTCTACTGGAGTTCCATTCACTAGAGTTCCAAAATCGTGTAACTCTTTGTCTAATTCAAGTACCGGAAAATTACCAGCATTGGCATCGCGCTCAGCTGCAACAGCTACATTTTCTGATTTAACTTTACTTGCAGCATCTTCTTTACAAGATGTAAAAGCTACCATACATAAAGCACTAAGTCCTAAGATTACTTTTTTCATTACTATATTTTTTTAGTTAATATATTCTATTTTCTTTCAGCTTGCAAAGGTAATAATTATTTCAACCAATTAAAATTTTTAGTCTGTCCTTAACATGTTTTGAAAGAAAAATCCTATAAATTTAAGAATTGTTTTTTCTTAATAGTATAAAATACCTACATTAAACCTCTTCCCGTTTTTAAGTGTAGCTTTTCAGACTGGTATTCCTTAACTATTTTGTCCAAAATTCCATTGATAAACAAACTACTCTTTGGTGTAGAATATTCCTTGGCAATTTCCAGATATTCATTAATAGTTACTTTATAAGGTATAGATGGGAATTTTTGAAATTCGCAAAGTGCCATTTTTAACACTACTCCATCAATACTTGCCAAACGCTCTGTATCCCAATTGGTAGTTTTTTTGGAAATTTCTTCAGAAAATTTAGAATTATTTAAAATGGTTTTTTGCAACAAACTTTTTGCAAATTCCTTATCCTCTTCATCCTTATACAAGTTTGGTAATAAAGCAGTTTCTGGCGAGGTTAATTTAAGCTTTCGTATTACTTTTAAAAGTGTTGTGTTTACTACAGGAAGATCATCAACCCAAGTGAGTTTCTTATCTTCAAAATAATCGTAGAGTTTATCGTTTGGCGCAATCACTTCAGAATAAATATCTATAATAAACTGCGTATCCTTTTTAAAAGTCGTTTCTGAATCATTTATATAATCATCATACCGTTTGCTCTTAATAATGGCTTTGAACAGAATATCAACGTATTCAAAATCTAAATCCCAAAAATTAAGTTTTCTCTTCCCAATAATGTCTTGCAGCATTTTGTTTTCGCCAATTAACTGCAGCAATTGATTATCTTGAAACTTGGTATTAGGGTTTTTATCGGCATCAGAACCTAAAAGTTTCTTTTGCAGTTTTTCGTTGTGATTTTTACTCTTTTTATGAAGCTCAGTAAGTAAGGCTAGAATAGAAAGGTACAAATCGTACATACTGTCTAAACTATGCAGCAAAAACCTTTCGTCTTTGGCGAGATCATCACTTTCAGTACTTTTAAAAGCATACAAGGATTGCATTACTTTTATTCTGATGTGTCTTCGGTTTAGCATATAAAAAGAACTGCGTTATCTAAGGTTATTAAAAAAGGTGAATCTACTACGATTCACCTTGCAAAAATAGTATTATTTAACTCTGAAAAAAATTATTTGGAATTTTCTCTTTTTCGAGTTTCAATACGTTCTCTGGCAATATTTAATGCGGCCGTATGCGTTGTAATATTGTTGACCTTAGCATTATCTAAGATTTCGAGTGTGGTATTGAATATATTTTCTGTTTTACGCATTATTTCTTGTCTATCATAATTTTCTAATTCAGCATACACATTAATAATTCCACCTGCATTAATTAAAAAATCAGGTGCATAGACAATACCTCGTTCTTGTAAAATCTCGCCGTGTTTGTTTTCTTCTGCCAACTGGTTATTTGCTGCACCAGCTACAATTTTAGCTTTTAGCTTGTATATGGTATCATCGTTTATTGTTGCGCCAAGAGCACATGGAGCATAAATATCCATCGGCTCACTATAAATATCATTTCCTCCGTATATGGTTGCGCCATATTTAGAACGTACCTCTTCTAATCGTTCTTGGTTTATGTCGGCTATGGTAACCTTAGCTCCTTCATTAACCAAGTGTTCTACTAAAGCTTCACCTACGTGACCAATACCTTGCACAAATACACTTCTATCTTCGAGCACATCAGAACCATATTGAAACTTTGCAGCGGCCTTCATACCCATAAATACACCATAAGCTGTAATCGGAGATGGGTTCCCTGCTCCACCTCTACTTTCTGAAATCCCCGTTACGTAAGGTGTCACGTCTCTTACAATATCCATATCTTCAGTAGTCATACCAACATCTTCAGCGGTAATATATTTACCACTTAACGAGTGTACAAACTCACCAAATCGTTTCATTAATTCTGGTGTCTTTTGTGTTTTGGCATTACCAATGATTACGGCTTTACCTCCTCCAAGGTTTAAACCTGTAATTGCAGATTTAAAAGTCATACCGCGAGACAAACGCAATACATCATTAAGAGCTTCCCATTCGTTTTCGTAATCCCACATTCTTGTACCTCCAAGTGCAGGGCCCAATATTGTATTGTGGATACCAATTATTGCTTTTAAACCAGTATCTTTGTCATTGCAAAAAACGATTTGTTCGTGATTGTCAAAAGAGCTTTGACCAAAAACCGGATCTATTTTTGAAAGTTCCTTAGAACTTATTATTTCTGAAGTCATTTATAAGTTAGGTTTAATGCTACTTAAAGATTATCTAAAAACAGCGGTCAAAAATAAATTATTATTGGAGGATTAGCAAAATATTAACGTCAAAATAAGATTATCGTAATATTTTTGACTCGCCAAAAATCATATGAAAGCACTAAAACACCTCAATAAATATTTCTTTAAATACAGATACCGATTAATTATTGGTATAGTTATCACCATAGTAGCAAAGATTTTTGCACTTTTCACTCCTAGGTTTGTTGGAGATGCTATCAATGTAATTTCTGATAGATATAATGGGAACATTTCTTATGAGGTGTTTAAAACTGAATTAACCACTATCACACTCTATATTATTGGCGCAGCAATTATTGCCGGAATGTTCACTTTCTTAATGCGACAAACCATTATAAATGTCTCTCGCCACATTGAATACGATCTTAAAAATGAAATTTATCAACATTATCAAGTTTTATCTCTAAACTTTTATAAGTCCAATAGAACTGGGGATTTAATGAATCGCATCAGTGAAGATGTTGGTAAAGTGCGCATGTATGTTGGGCCTGCCATAATGTATACCATGAATACTATTACGTTATTCACCGTCGCAATTATATATATGATGAATACTGCGCCAAAATTAACGCTATATACATTAATACCGCTCCCAATATTATCTGTAGCGATTTATAAATTGAGTAGACTGATAAATAAACGTAGTACTATTGTTCAACAATCGTTATCAACACTTTCCACCTATACTCAAGAAACATTTAGCGGTATTTCGGTAATAAAGTCCTATGGTATAGAGCCCAGAACCAATTCTGAGTTTGATACACTTTCAGCTGAAAACCGTCAGAAACAAATAAACTTAACCAAAGTACAGGCTTTATTTTTCCCTATGATGATATTACTTATTGGCTTAAGTAATCTTATCGTAGTATATATAGGAGGCGTGCAATATATGAATGGTGAAATCGAAGATATTGGTACTATCGCAGCATTTTTAATCTATGTAAATATGCTCACATGGCCAGTAGCCGTCGTTGGTTGGGTAACTTCATTGGTGCAACAGGCTGAAGCTTCACAAGAACGTATCAACGAGTTTTTAAATACCGAGCCAGACATACAGAATACGGTTAATGAGCTTACACCCATAAAAGGAGATATTGAATTTAAAAACGTATCCTTTGTCTACCCAGATACAAATATTGAAGCTTTAAAAGATGTGAGTTTTAAATTGAAATCTGGACAAACTTTGGCAATTCTAGGGAAAACTGGTTCCGGGAAATCTACGATTTTAGATTTAATCGGCCGATTATACGACGTTGACAATGATGGAGTCTTGGTAGACGATACCGTGGTTTCTAAATTAAATCTATACAGTTTGCGCAAAAGTATTGGTTATGTACCACAAGATGCCTTTTTGTTTTCTGATAGCATTAAAAACAACATTAAATTCGGAAAAGAAGACGCCACTGATGATGAAGTTATCGAAGCTGCCAAAAATGCTAGAGTTCATAAAAACATTATTGGTTTTAAAAGAGGTTACGATACAGTTCTGGGAGAACGTGGTATTACTTTATCTGGCGGACAGAAACAGCGTGTCTCCATAGCTAGAGCCATTATTAAAAGGCCAGATATTCTGTTATTTGACGATTGTCTTTCTGCAGTAGATACTGATACTGAAGAAAAAATTCTTAAAAATCTTGTAAAACTTACAAAAGACAAAACAACAATTATTGTAAGTCATCGTGTGTCTTCTGCAAAAAATGCCAATCAGATTATTGTCTTGGATGATGGCAAGGTAATTCAGACAGGAACTCACCAAAGTCTCATAAATGTTGAAGGTTATTACAAAGAACTTTATACAAAACAACTCTCAGAAAAAGAAATACAATAATTTGTTTGTTAGTTTAGTTTTTTTTTAGATTTTTGATTTCAATTTAAAAAAATATTAGCTATGAGTGATTATGGAATGATGGACAAGGAAGAAATATATTCCAAAGTATTACGTGCAGGAAGACGAACTTATTTCTTTGATGTAAGAGCAACTAAAGCAGGTGATTACTACTTAACCATTACCGAAAGTAAAAAGTTTACCAATGATGATGGATCTTACCATTACAAAAAGCATAAAATCTATCTTTACAAAGAAGACTTCACTGAGTTTAGAGAGATTTTGGCAGAAATGACAGACTATATTATTACAGAAAAAGGTGAAGAAGTCATTAGCGAACGTCATCAAAAAGATTTTAAACGCGAAGATGATTTTGTAACTCAAGAAGCAAAAACACCAGAAGATACGCAAAGTACCGATAACTTTACAGATATTAGTTTTGACGATATTTAAGCCTTAACTTCTGTTAAATTATAACAAAAACCGTTACGCTTCGTAACGGTTTTTTTATTTTTAAACTTTAACCAACTTCAAAATATATGCAACGTATTGCTTTACTATTGTTTATAGCAACCACTACACTTTTTTCACAGACCCAAACTGATTTATCGTATTACTTACCACAAGATGTTCAGTACAACCCAAATATTCCAACACCTAAAAGTGTGATAGGTCACGAGGTTGGTAAATGGCATATTACACACGATAAGTTAGTACAATACATGTATGCATTAGCTGAAGCCTCAGAACGAATTACTATTGAAGATAGAGGCAAAACTTATGAAGACAGACCTTTAATATTATTAACCATTACATCACCAGAAAATCATCAAAATATAAAGGCGATTCAATCTGCACATATACAGGCTACCGAAACCAATTCTTCTAATTTAGACAACAGACCGATTATTGTTTACCAAGGATTCTCCATACACGGTAATGAGCCTAGTGGCTCAAATGCGGCTTTGGTTGTTGCTTATTATTTGGCTGCTGCTCAGGACTCAAAGATTGATAATCTATTAAAAAATACGGTAATATTATTAGATCCATCAATGAATCCTGATGGTTTACAGCGCTTTGCGTATTGGGCAAACACCAATAAAAGTATAAATCTTAACCCAGATCCAAACGATAGAGAGTATAGTGAGATTTGGCCCGGAGGACGCACCAATCATTATTGGTTTGATATGAATAGGGATTGGTTGCCGGTGCAATTACCAGAATCTAGAGCACGAGTTAAAACCTTTCATAATTGGCTGCCAAACATCTTAACCGATCACCATGAAATGGGAACCAATTCAAGCTTCTTTTTTCAACCAGGTATTCCATCGCGCACACATCCATTAACACCAAAACTAAATCAAGAATTGACCAAGAAAATTGCGAAGTATCATGCCAAAGCTTTTGACAAAATTGGTTCGCTCTATTATTCTGAAGAGAGTTTTGATGATTTCTATTATGGTAAAGGCTCTACCTTTCCTGACATTAATGGAAGTATTGGTATTTTGTTTGAACAAGCGAGTTCTCGTGGCCACATTCAGGAAAGTGAAAATGGTATATTGACCTTCCCATTTACTATTAGAAATCAATTTACTGCAGCATTATCAACACTTGAAGCCTCAAATGGCATGCGAAAAGAGATTTTAGAATACCAACATAATTTCTTTAAAAATGCGCGTAATGAAGCCTCAAAAGAAGGCAATAAAGCGATTGTTTTTGGAGATGAAAAGGATGCTGCTAAGACATATCATCTGGCGGAAATACTAAAAAGACATCAAATTAAATTCCACGATATTAAATCAGACTTCTCGGCTGATGGAAAGTATTATAAAAAAGGCTACAGTTACATCGTTCCGAAAAATCAAAAGAATACAAGACTAATAAATGCCATGTTTGAGAAACGTACAACATTTAAAGATAGTTTATTCTATGATGTATCTGCATGGACATTTCCCTTGGCATTTAATCTAGATTATACGGAAACCACAACTGTAAATACTGGTGAAGAAGTTAAAAATTTGGCACACACAATAGGTGGAGTGATTGCTAAGAGCAACTATGCTTATCTCTTTGAATGGAATGAATACTATGCACCAAAACTTCTTAATCAAATCCTAAAAAAGGGGTTGAGAGCTAAAGTGAGCATGAAAAACTTTAGAGCCAATGGTAAATCTTATGGTTATGGTACAATAATGATTCCTGCAAAAAACCAAGACATGTCCGTATCAGAGATTTATTCGTTTTTAAATACTGCTGCACAAGAAAGCCATATTAGCGTTGATGCTGTTTCTACAGGACTAAACGATGGTATTGATTTGGGAAGTCGTAATTTTAGAGCTTTAGAATTACCCAAAATAGCACTTTTAGTAGGCGATGGCATTACCTCTTACGATGCAGGCGAAATTTGGCATTTATTAGATACACGCTACGATATCATCACCACAAAATTAGACGTCAAAAGTTTAGAACGCTCAGATTTAAGCCGATACAATACGATTGTCATGGCAAACTCCTATTCCGGATTAAATGACGATAATACCAAAAAACTAAAATCTTGGATAGAAGATGGCGGCACTTTAGTAGCCTACAGAAATGCTTTAAGTTGGCTAAACTCCAAGAAACTAATGAAAATAGATTTTAAGAAAAATACCATTACAGCCGAAAACATCAGTTACGAAAAACGTGGTAATTTCAGAGGCGCACAAGTAATAGGCGGAGCCATTTTTAAAACCCGATTAGACCGCTCGCATCCCATTAATTTTGGCTACAAGAACAATGAGCTTCCAATGTTTAGAAATACGACTTTGTTTGTAAAACCAGATAAGAACAGTTACAATAATCCAATTCAATACACTAAAAACCCATTGATGAGTGGTTATATTTCCGAAAAAAACCTTGATAGCCTAAGTCTCTCTGTTCCCTTAAAAATAAGTAGTATTGGCCGTGGAAATATTATTGCCTTTACCGATAATACTAATTTTAGAGGGTTTTGGTATGGAACCAATAAATTGTTGATGAATGCTATTTTCTTTAGGGAAGAAATGTAATGTCTTTCAACTCACAAAAATGACACTTTTTTGAATTAAGACACCTGTGCACCATTCTTTACCTTGGTCTGAGGATGCAATAAAAATACATCATTCTCTTTAACTGCTCCCATAACTAAGCATTCGCTCATAAAGTTAGCAATCTGCTTTTGGGGAAAGTTAACAACAGCAACAATTTGTCTATTCACTAAATCCTCTTTCTTATATTGGGCTGTAATTTGAGCAGAAGATTTTTTAATGCCTAAGTCACCAAAATCAATAGTGAGTTGATAAGCTGGTTTTCTGGCATTTGGAAAATCATTAGCTTCAATAATGGTACCTACACGCAAATCTACCTTTGTAAAGTCTTCAAATGTTATTATCTTTTGCATATCGAAAAGTTATCTATAATTTAGAGCATAGTCTATAAAAATCTTAAAAAACATGTTAAACTATGTTTTAGATGCTTCGCTATGCTCTGAGACATAAAAATAATAAATATATGGCATTAACACCATCAAACATGTTACCCTTGGGTACCAAAGCTCCAGATTTCAGTTTAATTGACACCAAAGACGATCATATAAAATCTCTCAATGCGCTAAAAGGAAATACCGGTACCTTAATAATGTTTATCTGTAATCACTGCCCTTTTGTAATTCATGTTAATTCTGAACTTGTAAAATTAGCCAATGATTATAAATCTAAAGGCATAAACTGTATTGCAATATCCAGTAATGATGTGGTTAATTACCCCCAAGATGGTCCCGATAAAATGAAGCAACATGCCATAGACAATTACTATCCTTTTCCGTATCTGTACGATGAAAGCCAAGATGTAGCTAAAGCGTATGATGCCGCTTGTACCCCAGATTTTTTTCTGTTCGATGAGAATCTAAAATTGGTTTATGCTGGACAGTTGGATGATTCTAGACCAGGAAACCACATTCCTGTAACAGGAAAGGATTTAAGAGCAGCCTTGGATGCTTTAGTTAATAATGAAAAAGTAAATCCAACTCAAAAACCTAGTATGGGTTGTAATATTAAGTGGAAGTGATTTTTTTTGTATTGACTAAAGAAGAGAAAAATTTAAAATGCAAACTACACTAGAAACTAAACGTCTAATCCTTAGGCCCGTTACTATGGATGATGCACAGGATCTATTTGAAATGGATTCTAACCCTAAAGTCCATCTATATCTAGGCAATAATCCCATTAAATCGATTGACCAGTCTAAAGCTATGATTAAAGATATTCTTTCGCAGTATGAGAAATTTAGAATCGGTAGATTTGGTGTCATAGAAAAAATTACTAATGAATTCTTAGGTTGGTCTGGTTTAAAGTATGAAAGAGAACTTAGAAAAGAATTCAATTACTATGATTTAGGTTATAGACTCAAAGAAGAGTTTTGGGGATATGGTTATGCCACGGAATCTGCCATAGCTTCCCTAGAGTTTGGTTTTAAAGACTTAAAACTCAAAGAAATCTGCGCAGCAGCTGATGTTGATCATATCGCTTCCAATACTATCCTAAAAAAGATAGGCATGCAACCTTCGGGGACTTTCACCTGCGAAGCCGACTCATGTAATTGGTACACTTTGAAAAACCCTTACATATAACAAAACCCCTTTTTCAAGAGGTTTTATTATCAATCAAGTTAGCCGAATGCATATTGAAGTGTTATTCATTTCTCAATTTAAAATTGATAGGTATACTATAAGGAACCCCAACAGCTCTGTCACGTTGTTTACCTGGTTTCATTTCCGGAAGTAAGCTAATAATACGTTCTGCCTCGGTTTCCAATAAGTTATCCGGCCCTCTAGTTTTAATTTTTGTGACCTTACCAGTTTTATCAATTAAGAAGTACACAAATACCTTACCTTGTATATTCATTTCTCTAGCGGTTTCTGGGTATCTAAAGTGCTTCTGCAAATGCTCTTTCATTTTTTGTTCAAAACAAGCCTTTAATTCAGCATTATTACCTGTACAACCAGGAAACTGTGGTACTCTCTCAATTACCGTAAAAGGAACTTCAATATCTTCCTCTACTTTTGCTACCCCTACATCCTCTATGCCAACTACTTCTGCACGTACTTCTATAACATCATCTTGACCTATTTCTGTACTTTCGACAAAAGTTTCTTCAATGTCTTCGACATCTTCAACAATAGTTATGGATTCTGTGACAACCTGCTTAGGTGGTGGAGGAAGCGGAATGTTAATCGTAGTGATAGGAATATCTTCCTCTATTTGCTCATTAACCATTAAAACATCTATTTTAGTGGCTTCTTTGTCGTAAGTCTTATGTTCTAATCCTACATACGTAAGAAGTAACATTACGTTTAAGCCAACAGCAAAATATAAACTGCTGTTTCGACCTACATTGGCTTTTGGGTTCTTCTTGAGTTCCATGACGTTTAATTTTATATTATAAAGTTACTCATCATTAAGCTGAAAAAGCATGACATTTATCATGTTTAACTGAAAACCAACTAACTACACTGATTTCAGAGGGTTCTTGTTGTATTTTGTGCTCCTAAAGTTATCTCAGATGAAAAGTGCTATTAATAATTTTTCTGGCTAATAGTACTTGAGTTATTTAACGTGTTTTTTTAGTTGGAGCTACTGAAGGCTACACATTATGCACAAACTATAAATTATCTAACTGATTGTCTGTACCATCTTCACTAATCGTCCAAAAGAAGCCTACAAAAAAGAATTGATCTGTAGCTGGGCGCAAAGCTCGTCTGTTAAACTGCCCATTTATATCTGGTGTGTTGGTATACTGGTAACCATTAACATTTTTAATACCAAGTACATTGTTAACCGAGAAGTATAATATTTTCTGTTGATCTAGTAGATAAGCCCAATTGAGACTTAGACTGTTAAAAGCTTTGGTACGCTCGCTTAAAAACTTGTTGGTATTAGGATTGGTATAAGGTCGCCCAGAAGAGTATCCATAAGCCAAACCTATTTGACTTTTCCAACTATCAATCCAATACTTGCCTACAACTGAGAAATTGTGTTTAGTAGCGAAATTAGGTTGGGCAGAATTTTCAAAATTTCTATGGTTGCGCTGTGTGTCTAAATACGAATAGCTTATCCAATAATCTAAATTTTTAACACCTGTATTATCACGCCAAAATATATCGATACCCTGAGCATAACCATCACCTGACGAATCAAAGTTGCTTTCAAAACTTGTAAATTCAGTATCAAACTTTACTAGGTTATCATAATCTTTTCTATAAGCTTCAGCTCTAAATATCTTACCATTATTAACATATTGATAGTTGAGAATATAATGCGATGTTTTTTGTGCTTTAAGATCTTGTTCAAACTTTAAAATAGAACTGTTTGGGTTTTGAAAAAAGTTACCGTAGGCCAACGACACCTGTCCATTCTTTGAGGTTTTATAAGCCAAAGCAGCTCTAGGAGCGAAATCAGCTGTGCTAAATATTGAGCTATAATCTGCTCTCATCCCTATTTTTAATGCCAGGTCTTTTGAGAAAATTAAATCAGCTTCGGCAAAACCTGCGGTAATGTTATTTTTAAAACCATAAATTTCGTCAACAGTATCGTCTTTAAAGTTTTCATCAAAATCTGTGATGAATTGCTCTGCGCCGAAATTCAACTTAAACCTGCTGCTGAATCGTTTTTTTAACTTCAATTTAAAATGAGCTGAGTTTTCTTTATCTTCAATATCACTTGTATTGATTCCTACTTCATTTTTAGCATGGGTATAAATTAATCCTGTATTAAGAGTCCAACCATTGCCCAAAACACCTTTATACGATGTATTTAAGTAAAAATTATCATTGTTCAATTTAAAATTTACACCGTCTTCAAAATTAATATCCTCTTGGGTTACTTCTAAGTTTGTAACATCAAATGCTGCATAAAATTTTAGCATACCGTTGTTTAGTCGCTTTCTATAAACTGTTTCACCTTGCGCAGCCTGAAAAGGTCTTTCCCAATTGTTGCGATTATTGAATATTTCGAAGTAAGGCCCTAAATTAATATAGGAAGCATTGAAACTGAGTGATGACTTTTCCCATTTTTGAGTGTTACCCAATGTAGCACCAACTGTCATGATGCCAATATCTGTTTTTTCTTGGTCTGGTTCATCAACAGTATTCAACAATAAAACACTCGATAAAGCTTGCCCAAATTCTGACGAATAGCCACCTGTGGAAAAGGTAATACCATCGAACAAAAATGGAGAATAGCGTCCTCGTGTTGGAATATTATTTGGTGTTGGTGAGTATGGCGTAAAAACACGAATGCCATCAATGAAAATTTGTGTTTCCCCTGCATCACCACCTCTAACAAATAATCGTCCGTCTTCTGCAACATTAGAGGTTCCTGGCAAGGTTTGCAAAGCCCCTACAAAATCACCCAAGGCACTAGCAGTCGTAACAACATCTAAAGGTTTTAAAACTGAAACTTTACTGTTATCGTTAGCTTCAAATGTACCTGCGCTCAATACTACAGTATCTAGGGATTCTACATCTTCACGCAATTTTACAACAAGATTGGATAGTTTTGAAACCTCATCGACAATGGTTTTGGTTTCAAACGATAGAAACGAAATGATTAAGGATTGTCTGCCATTTTCTTCTGTAGTAAAGCTAAATTTGCCTTTGTCATCTGTGGTTGCCCCATCGTAAGTACCGTCGAGATAAACATTGGCTCCTATTATCGGTTCATTTTTGGCATCGACTACCTTTCCGGTAATGATAGTTTGGGAGTAGCTTAAGGTGATGAAAAATAAGCTGATGATTGTAATTAACTTGTTCATTTTTTAATTTTATTATTCCAAGCCTAGGCAAAGGATTGTTGGTTTTGTGGAGCAAACTTCTACATTATACCATGTCTAAAAAACTCTATTTTACCGAACTGTAAAATTTAAATGATGAATTGAATATCTTTGGTTGCAATGACCATTTGAAAAAACAAATTATGCTCACTCAAATAGAGAAACAGTTTTCAGTTCTATTTTTTATAATCGTTCTGCTCGAACTTATTACGGGAAGTACAGCATCCTTACAATATGTGCATTACATGGTAAAGCCAGCTATTGTAGTTAGTCTTATATTTTTATTTTTAAAAACTTCTGGGCAACTTTCAAAATCCATAAAACGAATTACACTTTTAGCCTTGCTCTTTTCGTTGCTTGGGGATGTATTGCTAATGTTGGTTGATAGGTCTCCCCTCTTTTTTACTTTTGGTTTGGTTGCTTTTCTACTGGCCCATGTGATGTATATCTTGGTATTTGTAAAACATGGAAATAAAAAGAAATCTGTATTGGGGTTTATAGTATTGCTTTTTATATATGCCTCGGGCTTATTTTATTTTTTAAAAGATGGTTTGGGAGATATGCTTATTCCTGTGATTGTATATATGGTTGTAATTTTAACTATGGCAACAACAGCATTTTTAAGACAGGGAAACACAGATCGATTAAGCTATCTTTTTGTTTTTGCAGGTGCTATATGTTTTATGATTTCTGATAGCATATTGGCACTCAACAAATTTTATCAACCCATTCCGCTATCGTATATCAGTATAATGGTTACATATGCTTTAGCCCAATATTTAATTATATTGGGAATTTTAAAGCAAAAAAAGAAGTGAAATCACTTTTTAAAAGGTCTAATGATTAGCCTTGCAGCTTTATCAAAATTGATATAGTTATAGGTCCAGTTAAAGAGTACCACAACACTATTTCTAAAACCAACCAAAGACATTAGGTGAACAAACATCCAAATGAACCAAGCAAAGAAACCACCAAATTTGTAATGTTTTAAATCCACAACGGCTTTATTACGCCCAATTGTTGCCATTGATCCCTTGTCTTTATATTCAAAAGGGGTCATGGGTTGCTTCTTTATAAGTCGCAATAGATTTTTGCCCAACAATACTCCTTGTTGAATGGCAGGCTGGGCAACTTGCGGATGACCTTTGGAATATGCTTCGGTTTCCATAAGTGCAATATCACCAATAGCAAATATATTGTTGTAGCCCTCAACCTGATTAAAACGATTAACACGATAACGGTTTGCATTTTCCATTAAAGCATCAGCTTGCAAGCCTTTTATCGGTGCACCAGTAACACCTGCTGCCCAAATTAAAGTTTCGGATTGCAGTTCCAAATCTGAATTTGTGGTTACATTTAAACCATCATAATCCTTTACATACGTATTGCAATGCACTTTAACACCCAAAGCCTCTAAAAATCGTTGTGCCTTATTTGATGCTTGTGAACTCATAGGAGGCAATACCCTATCGGCTCCCTCCAAAAGATGGATATGCATATCTTTTGAGTCCAAATCTTGGTAATCCCTAGGTAAAATATGATTTTTAAGCTCCGCAATAGCACCAGCCAGCTCAACGCCTGTTGGTCCTCCACCAACAATAACAAAATTTAAATAAGCTTCACGCTTTTTTCTGGCATCAGCGATTGCAGCTTTTTCAAAATTTTGTAAAATAAGACTTCTTATGTCCAAGGCTTGAGAAACAGTTTTCATTGGCATGCTATTGGACTCAATCGTTTTATTACCAAAAAAATTGGTTTTAGTGCCCGTGGCTATGACCAAATAATCATAACTCAAGTTTCCTATATTGGTAATAATTTCGTTTTGCTCTGGCTCAATCATTTTTACTTCCGCCAAACGAAAAAAAGAAGTTTTATGCTTCTTAATGATTTTTCGCAGTGGATAGGCTATAGAATCAGGTTCTAATCCTGAACTTGACACTTGATAAAGTAATGGTTGAAATGTGTGGTAGTTATGCTTGTCTATTAAAACAACCTGAATATTTTTATTCGCTAATTTTTTAGACAAACTTACACCTGCAAAACCTCCGCCAATAATTACAATTCTTGGCAGATTAGACTTAGGAATATTCATTTGGGATAAATAAAATTTCTTACACAAAGATACGCATTACCAACACCAAAATTTTATTTTTGAACAATTATGTAACATAACTTATGTTATAACTACTAATTTGGTAACCAACCATTATATCGATTGAACAAAGAACTCGAACATAGTTTTGTTGAACAGTTGCAAAAGCATCAAAACATTATACATAAGGTATGTCGTTTATATACCAATAATGCAGATGCGCATAACGATTTGTTTCAGGAAATAACGATTCAGTTGTGGCGTGCATACCCTAAATTTAGAGGAGACTCTAAATTTAGTACATGGATGTATCGTGTTGGTTTGAATACAGCGATTACACTGTACAGAAAGTCTAAGCGACGTGTTAACACGCAAGAGTTTGACAGTGTTGAGTTTAAAATAAAAGCTGAAGAGTATGATGATACCGAAGAGCAACAGCTAAAGCTCTTGTACAAAGCAGTACATCAACTAAATGATATTGAAAAAGCCCTGGTATTCTTGTATTTAGAAGACAAAGACTACAGAGAAATTAGCACGACTTTGGGTATAACGGAAGTGAATGCTCGTGTAAAAATGAATCGTGTAAAAAAGAAATTAAAAACCATATTAAATCCGTAAGGTTATGGATGAATTAGAATTGTTAAAGAAAGATTGGAAGAATACCGAGACTAAATTTGAAAGCTACTCGGATTCTGAAATTTACCCAATGATGCACAAAAAATCGTCTTCAATTGTAAAGACCTTATTTTACATTAGTATTGGCGAATTAGTATTTTGGATTTTAGCCAGTATATTGCCTTATTTATTGTCTTCTACTTTTCGGGAGAAATTAGACAAAAGTTATGAAAACCCATTGTTTTTAGGGCTCAGCATATTCAGTTATGCAGTTATATTGTTATTTATTTACTTATTGTTTAAATCTTATAAATCCATTTCCACTACGGATAGTGCAAAACGATTAATGGAAAGTATATTGAGAACAAGAAAAGTGATTAAATACTATGTGCTATTTAATTTATCGATGATATTTCTTTCAATACCTCTATCTTTTTATTTTGAATATCAAGAAAATCCTGAATTTCATAAAGTCATCACGGAAGCAACTACAACCCAAATGCTCTTTGTTTACGGAATAATCATATTAGTAGGAGCTGTGTTTTTAATAATAATTTGGCTCTTTTACAGACTTATTTACGGTATTCTTTTAAAACGTCTAAACAGGAACTACGATGAATTGAAAAAGTTAGAAGTCTAGGAAGTTACCGTTTATTGCACATTATCGAAATGACATGATTTCGATTTTAAAAATCGTCAGCCCAGAATTCTTAATTTAAATTATATCAAACTTTAGATTGTTACCAATCTCTTAGTTCTTTATTTAAACGCTCCTTCTCCTCTAATTCTTCTTGTGGAATTACCTTTAAAAATGATGGATGTTGCTCTATGGCATATTCAATTTTTTCAACGATATCTGCAATAGATTCATTTTCATAATCTATTTCCAAAGGTTGTTTTACTTCAAAAGATTGATAGATATTTTTCTTTTTAATTCTTAGGCCTTTTTTATCAAACGAACGTCTAAAACCATCAATCACTATAGGTACAACCAAAGGTTTATAGGTTTTTATAATATGAGCCGTTCCTTTTCTAATAGGTTTAAAAGGTGTTGTTGTACCTTGTGGAAAGGTTACTACCCATCCATCGTCCAAGGCTTTTTTAATTGCGGTAATATCACTCATTTTTACCTGACGATTCACATCTTTACCTTGAGAACGCCAAGTACGCTCAATACTAATAGAGCCTGTGTAGGCGAAAATTTTAGGAATAAGACCAGATTTCATGGTTTCCTTGGCCGCTACATAGTACATGTTCAGCTTCGGATTCCAGAGATAACCTACATTTTTAATGCTATCCAAACGACCACTCAAACTTGCATTGAATACATGGAACATAGCAATAACATCCGCAAAATAGGTCTGGTGATTAGATATAAACAACACATTGGTATCTGGTAGATTTTTAATGATTTCAGAGCCTTCGATCTGTAAATCATTAAAACCTCTAAAACGGCGATGTGTTAACAACCCCAAGATTCTAATCAACCATTTTTTTACCCAAAGGATATGTCCGAAAGGATTTTTTTTAAATAATCCCATAGTTAGCATTCAATTTTAGTCAATTACAAAAGTAACAAATAAGGAACGTTACAAAACTTGTTTTAACAAGTCTTTCACTTCACCAAGCATCATAGCGGTAGCTCCCCAAACAATATGTCCATTCAATTTAAAAGCTGGCACATCTACTTCAACATTAAAAGAAGTTGGTACTCTAGTAGTTGTGGTATTTTTATGATATAAAAAATCTTGAAGTTTTACTTCGATTATGGCTTCCACTTCCTCATCTTGCTTTACAAACTTAGGAGTTATCTCAGAAACTGCCACAAAAGGATGTACCATAAAGTTACTTGGCGGAATGTATAATGGAGACATGGTTTTAATTACATGTACCATATGCTCTGGCACTCCGACCTCTTCTTCTGTTTCTCGAATAGCGGTTATCATTAAACTTTCATCTTCATCTTCAAACTTTCCTCCCGGAAAGCCAACCTGCGCAGAGTGTACGCCTTTATAAGTTTTACGCAGAATTAAGACCAGGTAGGTTTCTCCTTCAGTATTTGGATAAAATAAAACCAAAACACCTGCTTTTTTTGCATTTTTGGCTTTCTCTTTCATTTTTTCGGCTAATTGCAAACGATATGGGGGAGACATTTTAGCATGTGATATTTCGCCAAAAAGGTTGAGATTCTTTATTTTTACTACAGATTCTAAAAACGTTTTAAATAGCATTTATGAGATTTAGGTGGGTTGTAATTATGGTTTTATTTTTATGGAATTGTGAAGATAAACAAACTTCAAAACAAACAAATACCTCTACCACAAAAGATTCTATAGGTGATAAATCTAAAGTTGTTAATGAAAAGCAACCCAAACCAGAATTCCCAATACTTACGGATAGCAATGCCATGGAATTCTTTTTGGATTATGAAAAAGAGCATAAAGAGAATAAGGTATGTATGTTTACAGATTTTGGCAACATCGATATTCTGCTCTACGATAAAACCAAATTTCATAGAGCTAATTTTATTTATCTCACCAAACGCAAGTATTTTAATGGCACACAATTTTATCGCGTGGTTAAAGATTTTGTTATACAAGGAGGCAGTAGTGACGGGTTGGATTTATACAAAAAACGACGAAAAATAGGGAGATATCTCTTACCTCCAGATACCAAACGTGGTTATACCCACAAACGCGGCGCAATCTCTATGCCAAGTAGCGAAATAGAAAACGCGTATAAATTGGCATCCCCATTTCAGTTTTTTATTGTTGTTAATAGCCAAAGAGCAAAGCATTTAGATGGAGAATACACCATCTTTGGAGAAGTTATCAATGGCATGGATGTCGTTGATAAAATCAACGCTGTAGAGACTGACGATGGAGATTGGCCTTTGCAAAATGTGTATATCAAGAAAGTAGAAATTATAAAATAATTATGATTTTACTTTTCATTTTTTAATATCTTGTCTATCTAACTTTCGTAACCAATATATCATGATTTCTAAAGCACTCAAAACTACAGTACTTTGCAGTACTATCTTATTTGCCAGTTGTAAAGAAGAACCAAAGACAACCGAAATTCCCTTGATGACCGATAATTTACTTTTGCAAGAATGGGAAGGTCCTTACCAAGGTGTACCTGCTTTTGACAAAATGGATGTGGCCTATGTAAAAGAAGCTGTAGAAAAAGGCATGAAACATCAACTAAAACAAATTGATGCCATTGCAAATAATGAAAATGATCCGACTTTTGAAAACACCATCGTTGCTATGGAAAGTGCAGGAAAACCACTAAACCGTGTATTTACGTACTATGGCATTATGAGTAGTAATATGTCTTCCCCAGAGTTTAGAGAGGTGCAAGTGGAATTGGCTCCAAAACTTTCTGAGTTTCGATCCAAAATCACCCAGAACGAAAAATTATTTCAACGTATCAAAGCAGTCTATGATGCTTCACAGAAAAAACCGCTTGAGCCCCAAGCTCAACGTGTCGTTGATTTAATCTATAAGCAGTTTGAAATGAATGGCGCCAATCTCGACATAAAAAAGAAAAAGCGCTATGCAGAAATTAATAAGGAATTGTCTACACTTTACACCAAATTTTCCAACAATGTATTGCATGATGAAGAAAATTATGTAACCTATTTAACAGAAGATCAGCTTGGAGGTTTATCTGAAGGCTTTACAAAATCTGCTGCCAAAATAGCGACAGATAAAGGTCACGAAGGTAAATATGCTATCACCAACACACGTTCGTCAATGGATCCGTTCCTTACCTACTCTACCAATCGTGAGCTACGTAAAAAAGTTTGGGAAAACTATTACTCTAGAGGGGATAATGGAGACGATTACGACAACAATAAAATTATCGCTGAGATTTTAAAGCTACGAAAAGAGCGTGTTGGTTTAATGGGCTATGATAATTATGCCCAATGGAGATTACAAGATCGTATGGCTAAGCATCCTGAAAATGCTATGGATTTAATGTTAAAAGTATGGCCAGCAGCTACAGCAAGAGTAAAAGAGGAAGTTGCCGATATGCAAGCTATAGCTAACGAACTTGGAGATGAAATTACTATAGAACCTTGGGACTATCGTTATTATGCAGAAAAAGTTAGGAAGAAAAAATACGATTTAGATAGTGATGAAGTAAAGCAATATCTACAATTAGATAAACTCACCGAGGCCATGTTCTTTGTAGCGGGCGAATTATTCAATTATAACTTTACACCTGTAGAAGATGGTTCAGTACCTGTGTTTCATGAAGATGTAAAGGTTTGGGAAGTAACCGATAAAAATTCTGAAAAACACATTGGCCTTTGGTATCTAGATCCTTATGCACGCGAAGGCAAACGTTCTGGAGCCTGGGCAACAACCTACAGAGATTATACGTCTTTTGAAGGAGAGACAAATGTACTGGCATCCAATAATTCAAACTTTGTTAAGCCTGCGCCAGGAGAAGCTGTATTAGTATCTTGGGATGATGCCACAACGTTTTTTCATGAGTTTGGACATGCATTACACTTTTTTGCGGCCGATGTTAAATATCCTACATTACAAGGCGGAGTTAGAGATTATACAGAGTTTCAGTCGCAATTATTAGAACGTTGGTTATCCACAGATAAAGTAATTAATCAATTTTTAGTACACCACGAGACAGGAAAACCTATTCCCGCTAAGTTGGTCGAAAAAATTAAAAGAGCATCAACATTTAACCAAGGTTTTGGTACTACAGAGTATTTGGCCTCTGCCTTAATTGATATGAAACTACATTTAGCGGATCCTACAGATATTGATATTGATAAGTTTGAACGTGAAACTTTAGATGAATTAGGTATGCCAAAAGAATTGCCTATGCGCCATAGAACACCTCATTTTGGACATGTCTTTTCAGGTGAAGGCTATGCAACGGCATATTATGGTTACATGTGGGCAGATGTTTTAACAAGTGATGCCGCTGAAGCTTTTAAGGAAGCGTCAGGAGGTTTTTACGATAAAGAACTAGCAGATAAATTAGTGAAGTATTTATTTGCACCACGTAATGCTATGGATCCTGCGGAAGCCTATAAAAAGTTTAGAGGTAGGGATGCAAAAATTGAAGCTTTAATGCGCGATCGTGGGTTTACCAAATGAAAAAGAGTGAGATACTTTTAAATATCTGATTTATCACTCCTATACAAACTGGGCAGACTAATCTTAAACTTTACAGCTAGCAAACGAATAAGTATAACTATTAAGCCTGCAATGACAAAAAGATAATTTCGGTCTTCCAAAAAATGCCGTAATAAGAAATAGGTTAGTCCGCCCAAAATACAGGCAGTGGCATACACTTCCTTTCTGAATATAACAGGAATTTCATTACAGAGAATATCACGTATCACACCACCAAAACAAGCGGTCATGGTTCCTAATGCGATACAAATAATAGGATGCAAGCCTGCAACCAACCCAGTTTCTATTCCCACCACAGTATAGAGTCCTATACCTATTGTATCAAATAAAAACAACGAGCGACGCAAGTGTTTTAAATAATTTCTAAATACCACAGCAAATACTGCCGAACCTATAATAACGTAAACAAAGGTCATATTCCGCATCCACGATACAGGTTCTACACCAACCATAATATCACGCAGGGTCCCACCACCAACTGCTGTTACAAATGCTATTATGAGAACGCCAAACGGATCCATTCGTTTGTTCATGGCGACTAAAACTCCAGAAATAGCAAAGGCTATGGTTCCTAATATATCTAAGGTTTGAAAAAACATTACATATTTTGAGTATAGTAATTATAATCTTTTAAAATGGTATCTATAAACTGAATGTCATATAACTTTGTTTCTATACCCAACGTATCACAAATCTTTTTCTTCAAAATCGTTAAGGTTTTAAAATCGTTATTCTTTTTAGAAATAGTGAAGGCCTCTTTTATTATTCTAACATCCTTATCTGTAAGTTGCGTAACATTACTAAAAACAGGTTGGTAGTCATCATTAATATCTTCAAGGATTGTACTCGATATTTTATGCTTTTTCTTTACGCTAATTACCACTGTGCCAGCTGCAGAATCACCAACACGTTGCTTTTTGTCCGATAATAAAATACTTAATATGCCAATAGATGAAAAGAAAAACCAAATATCTATGATTCTCAACATCCAACGAACTAAAAAATTGTACCATTGTGTTGGAGAACCATCCAAACGCACCACTTTAATTTTCATTATCATTTTTCCAATAGTTTGCCCACTGAAGATAATATGGCATAATACAGAATAAAACAAAGCCGGTAACGTAAATAGGCCTAAAAAACCTCGTCTTGTCCAACCATCCGCATCAAATATTTCAGATAGGTTTACAAGATTTTCCATAATGGTCATGTAGGTTATCAAAATGATACCATCAATTAAGAAAGCTACCATACGTTCACCCAAACCTATTAGCTTATAGTCTAGGTTAACATTTTGTGCTGTGTTAATTGCTAATTTGCCCATGGAAATGTATATTCGTTTTAAATTAAAGTGATTTATGCGCGAAGCGTCTTTCGTGAAGCAAAATAAGGAAAAATGGATTGGTTTTGAAAACGCATTAGATAATAATGCAAAAATAAATCCAGACGACTTAGCTTCTTATTACATACAACTTACCAACGACCTATCTTATGCCCAAACCTACTATCCTGGCAGTAAGACTTTGTTATATTTAAATTCTTTAGCTTCCCAAGCGCATCAAAAAATTTACATTACCAAGAAGGAATCTAAAAATAAGATTATTTCGTTTTGGAGAGATGAGTTCCCCCTATTCTTCAAACAATATCACAAAACATTACTATATAGTTTTCTCATTTTTATGACTGCTGTTGTTATTGGTACTGTTTCAACCTTAAATGATGACTCCTTCCTTAGACTAATTCTAGGTGATGCTTACGTAAATATGACTATTGAAAATATTGAAAAAGGCGAACCTATGGCCGTGTATAAAAGTGGTAGTAATATTGGTACATTTTTGGGTATTACCATTAATAATATTAGAGTGGCAATCGTTGCATTTGCTCTTGGTGTCTTTTTTAGTGTAGGTACAGTTTGGGTTCTATTTAGCAATGGTATAATGCTAGGTGCTTTCATTACGTTTTTTTATAACTATGGCATTTTAGAAAAAACCTCAACCGTTTGGTTACATGGTACTATTGAGATTTCTGTAATAGTCATTGCTGGCTGTGCAGGTTTGGTAATGGGCAATAGTTTTTTATTTCCTAAGACTTACTCTAGGCGTGTTGCCTTTATGAGAGGTGCCAAAGACGGGCTTAAAATTGTAGTCAGTACCATTCCTTTTTTCATTATCGCAGGATTTATTGAAGGTTTTATTACTCGTTATGGTGAACAAATGCCATGGTTTTTAGCTTACGGCATTATTTTTATTTCTCTTTTTATCATCATTTATTATTATATCATATATCCTATATTATTAAACAAGGCAGTAAATAATGAATTTACCAAAACAAATTCTAAATTAATCCCCAAACCTAATGTATTGTGAACGAAAATTATATTGAACTAAGAACAAGAAGTACGTTTGGAGATATTATTAATACCTACTTTTTATTTCTAAAACATAATTTTAAAGCTTACACTAATCTATATCTAAAATATAATGCAGTAAGCATTATTTTAACGCTCATCAGTTCCTATCTATTGGTTACAGGTTTTATGGGACTAGCAAGTCGTGATTTTAGATTCGGCATGGGAAACAACATAGCTTCTGACAGCTATCTCATTGCAGGAGCTATTATCCTTTTTTTGATTGTTTTTATCACATCTTTAATTAATTATAGTTTTTCTAGTGCTTATATTGCTGAGTACGTTAAAAACGATGGTACGATTGTATCCAAAAATATTCGGAAAAGCATATTAAATAATATTGGTACAATTATTATATTCATTCTTATTGGAGGACTTTTATACATTGTCTATATTGTTATTTCTGGTTTATTGGCATTTATCCCATTATTGGGAATGCTTGTTCAATATGGTTTAAGCTTTACAATGACAGCTATATTCGGATTAACATTTATGTCTATTTTTTCAGGCAAGAAAGGGTTTGGAGAAGCAATTTCTGAGGGTTTTGATTTCACGTTTTCTAATTTTTGGAAAGTTATATTATACGGTTTAGTAATAGGCATACTCAATCTTATGATTACTTTTTTAATTGTATCCATTCCTAGTTTTATTCTTGGTATTTACACCTATTTTTCTGTAGAAAGTAACGTTGACCTCAAAACCAGTACTTTTGCAACATTGATGTTTACTTTTGGATTTGCTGCGTTTTTATTGTCTTTTATCTATACGCAAGCCCTGTCGCAATTATCTTACGGAATTCTTTACCATAACCTATACGAAGTGAAACATAATGTATTTCTTCAGAAGAAAATAGATCAAATTGGTATTAATGAGTGAATTAAAGCTAAAACATATTAATACCTGTATTATAACATTTTTAAGTTCATTTGTTTTAAAAGCTCAAGATAGTGTTGTAAAACGTGATTCTTCAAATCTCGATGTTACTTACTTTAAGGAAAACTTCAAAGATAATTACGCTGGGGATGATTTCAACTATTCTATTAATGATACAGGGGGCATCAATTTAATACAACGTATCCTAAGATCCTTCTTTAATTGGTTGGGAGATGTTTTTGGGTTTAATATTGATTGGTTGGATTATCAAACCATGGAATATATAATTTATGGCTTATTAGGAATTATAGTACTTTACTTGCTAATAAAATTCTTATTGCAAAACCCTGTAAGTTCAGTATTTAAAACTGAAGACAAAGCTATTGAGGGCTTTAGCTATGTAGAAGAACATATAGAGAAAGTTGATTTTGACAAGCTGATAAAAAAAGCCCTAAAGGATAATAATTATAGATTAGCGACACGCTACATGTACCTTAAGTCCTTAAAGGTTTTAGCCAATAAAAAAACGATTGAGTGGCACTACGACAAGACAAATTCAGATTATCTTAATGAAATAAAGGATTCCAAATTAAAAGCCTTATTTAAAAGAGTTTCTTACATTTATGACTATGTGTGGTATGGAGAATTTCCTATAGATGAAGTAAATTTCAATAAAAATAAAGACGATTTCAACCAACTTATAAAAACGACCCAACATGGATAAGCGTTCAAAAATAGCGCTCTATATTATTGGTGCGGTAATTGTTCTTATGATGATTGCAGAAGTCACCAAACCCAAAGCTATTAATTGGCGCGACTCCTACTCTGCTGCTGACAAAATTCCTTTAGGTTGTTATATTCTTTTTAATGAGTTAAATACATTTTCTGAAGGCAAAGTTTTAACTTCAGAACGTTCCATATATGAATACTTAAAAGATATTGACACTACAACTTCAAAATCCTTAGTATTCATTAATAACTACATCAGTTTAGATAGTGAAGAATCTAAAGCTATTATGGACTTTGCTGAAAAAGGAAATACCGTTTTTATGAGTGGTAATTATTTTTATGGTAATGTCATAGACTCATTAAATGTTGCCATAGAAAGACAATACACTAATCTCTACAAGAAAGCATCAAATCATAATTTTACGAGTCCAAGTCTTCAAAAAAACAACCGTCTGTTTAAAGATGTCATCGAGAATAGTCACTTTAGCTCCGTTGATACCCTAAAAACTACAGTTTTAGGTACTGTGACAACAAAAAATGAAGATGATGTAGATGAAACACATCCGAATTATATAAAAGTTAATGTTGGTGAAAAAGGTGGACAATTTCTATTACACACCAATCCCTTTGCTTTTACAAATTATCATCTCATGGCAGACAAAGAAGATTATGCTGCCACAGTTTTATCTTATCTACCAAAACAACAAATTATTTGGGATAATAATTATAAAAGTGGTCGAAAAGTAGTCACTAGCCCATTGCGTTACATACTTCAAAATAGAGCCTTAAAATGGGCTTTCTATATTAGTATGTTTAGTCTTATCTTATTTGTGGTTTTTAGAGGAAAACGTACACAACGTATTATTCCTGTTATCAATAAGCTAGAAAATGCCACAGTAGATTTTACAAAAACCATTGGTGAACTGTATTATCAACATGGGGATTTTAAAAATATTATCGAAAAGAAAATTCAGTACTTTTTAGAGTTTGTACGTAGAAACTACTACTTAGACACCAATCAACTCAACCAAAACTTTATTGATAAATTAGCAGTTAAGTCAAGTAACTCTAAAGAAGACTCCAAGGCATTGGTAGATTACTTGGTTTTTCTAAAATATAAAACTAACCATACAGAACAAGAACTTATAGAACTCAATAAAAAAATAGAACACTTTACAAAACATACATAATAATGGAAGAACAAGACATATCATCTTCGGAGAATTTAGAGAATTCGAACCCTAATACAGACACACCAAGTAATGAAGCTAATGAGCGAGCTGTTGAAGATTTTAAAAGTAGAATAGACCTTAAACCGCTTCAAGATAGTGTTGAGCAAATAAAGCAAGAAATTGCAAAATTTATTGTTGGGCAAAATGAAATGATAGAGTTATTGATTATTTCTATTCTCACTAATGGCCATTCTTTAATAGAAGGTGTTCCTGGTGTTGCAAAAACAGTAACAGCCAAGTTATTGGCTAAAACCATGGATGTTGATTTTAGTAGAATTCAATTTACACCAGACTTGATGCCAAGTGATATTTTAGGAACTTCGATTTTTAATGTTAAGACTAACGAGTTTGAATATAAAAGAGGTCCTATCTTTTCTAATATTATCTTAATTGATGAAATTAACAGGGCACCAGCAAAAACTCAAGCCGCTTTATTTGAGGTCATGGCAGAGCGTCAAATTACTATGGATGGCACACGTTACGATATGGAATTACCATTTTTGGTATTCGCCACACAAAACCCAATAGAGCAAGAGGGGACATATCGTTTACCAGAAGCACAATTGGATCGCTTTTTGTTTAAAATAGAAGTAGATTATCCATCACTTGAAGATGAAGTTCAGATTTTAGTAGATAACCATCATAGACAAGACACTATGGACTTTAATACTATAGCACCTGTGCTATCATCTGATGCTATTAAGAAATATCAAGATTTAATAAAGCAAATCGTTGTAGAGGACAACCTTTTAAATTATATCGCTTCCATTGTAAACAATACCCGTAATAATGCTAATCTTTATCTAGGAGCATCACCAAGAGCGTCCATTGCCATCTTAAATGCTGCAAAGGCCAATGCTGCAATTAATGGAAGAGATTTTGTAACACCAGATGATATAAAGCGTTGTACAAAAGCTGTTCTTAAACATCGTTTAGTTTTAACCCCAGAACGAGAAATGGAAGCTTTCACTGTAGATAAAGTTGTAGATCAGATACTTGAAACCATTGAGATTCCAAGATAGTGAAACTCTTTTTTAGATATACCTATTTAACCTTTCGGTTTTTTGTTTTCGCAATAGTCTTTGTGGCACTATTTGTCTTTTCTTACATTTACCCAGGCTTACTAAATATAGTTACTTCACTATTTTTTGTCGCTATAGGTTTAGTGATAGTAGATGTCATTCTATTATTCAAGCAAATAGGAATTACAGCTTCAAGGGTGTTGCCAGAAAAACTGAGTAATGGAGATGATAATCCTATTGAGTTAACACTTCAGAATCATTACAATTTCAAAACCGATGTGTTATTAATCGACGAATTACCATTTCAATACCAAAAGCGTGATTTTCAAATTAACACACAACTTAACAAACATCAAGAAAAAAGAATAACTTACACACTAAGACCTCTGGAGCGCGGTGAATACTATTTTGGCTACTTAAACGTCTATATCAACTCACCCATTGGTTTAGTGACAAGACGTTATCAGTTTGCTAAAGATGCCATGGTACCAAATTATCCTTCATTCTTACAACTTAGAAAATATATGCTTATTGCATTTTCTAATAAACTGTTTGAGTATGGATTAAAGAAAATTCGTCGTATTGGTCATACAATGGAATTTGAGCAGATTAAGGATTACGTTACTGGTGATGATATTAGAAACATTAATTGGAAAGCCACAGCCAAGCGCAATCACCTAATGGTTAATCAATTTCAAGATGAACGCTCACAACCCATATATAGCGTTATTGATAAAGGAAGGGCAATGAAAATGCCCTTTGAAGGTTTAAGTCTTTTGGATTATGCCATTAACGCCACACTCGTTATCAGTAATGTAGCATTGAAAAAGCAAGATAAAGCTGGTATGTTTACCTTCTCCAGGAAGGTTGAAAATAAAGTTGCCGCAGAACGTAGGCCTTCTCAAATGCACAAAATTCTAGAAACATTATACAATGTGAATACGGATTTTGCCGAATCAGATTTTTCGAGACTTTATATAGATGTAAAACGAAGTATTACGCAACGCAGCTTACTTCTGCTTTATACTAATTTTGAAACTCTAGATGCCCTACATCGTCAACTCCCTTATTTACAAGCTATGGCTAAAAACCATCTTTTGGTTGTTATATTTTTTGAGAATACAGAATTAGAAAAGCTAACCAATGTTGAAGCCCATAATACTTTCGAGATTTTTCAAAAGACCATTGCCGAAAAGTTTATGTACGAAAAGAAACTTATCGTAAACGAGTTACAGAAGCATGGTATTCAATCTATTTTGACCGCCCCAGAAAACTTAACGATTAATACCATTAACAAGTATCTAGAAATTAAAGCCAGAGGATTGATTTAATTAAAAAATTAAAACTACAATTCATCCCATTTAAATCACAGTTCGGTAATTACATTTATTATTTCCTGATAGCTTATTGGATATTTGAATCATCAATTCGGCAACCAAAAAAGTCTTGTTGGATAAAGATAAATAACCATTAAAACAAAAAATTATGAAGAATGCATTTTTAACTTTCGCTTTAGCTTTAACTACTTTATTCGGATTTTCTCAAGAAGAAAAAGGCATCATTATTACCGTTACCATCGATAACGTAAAAAATGACACTGGTAAAGTGCTAATGTCATTACACAGTTCGGAAACATTTATGAAAGGAAAGGGCATACAGAATGCCGAAACAAAGATAAAAGATGGAAAGGTCGTCATTACTTTCAAAGATGTTGCACCGGGAGAATATGCAATAATGGCTTTACATGATGAAAACGAGAACCAACGTATGGATTTTAGAGAGAATGGTATGCCATTAGAATCTTACGGAATGTCTAATAATGTAATGTCTTTTGGTCCACCACAATATGACGATGCCAAGTTTAAAGTAGAAGATAAAGATTTGGAAATGATTATCCGCTTCTAGCAATTATATTATCCAATCAGAAAAATAAAGGACTGAGTATATTCTACACAGAATTACTCAGTCTTTTTACTGCCAACAGAATATCGTATTTACCAATAAAGTCTAAACATAAAGTTTGGGGTAATACCAATAGCGTAACGTTCTAAAAGCTCAACAGAATCGTTTAAGCTGTTATTCCCTCTATACTCCCTTGATATTAAATTTTCTCTATTGTAAAGGTTGCGTACCGAAACACCTATTTTACCCCTTAGCTTATTACGTTTTGATATTTTAAAGCTATACGTAGAAGATAAATCTAGGCGGTGATAAATGGGTAATTCTGCAGTGTTAATGCCTTCATCAAAACTATAGATTCCATCCGTTTCATTAGCTATGGTAAACGGTCTACCCGTTTGCCATTTCCAACCCAAAGCTATTTTAAAACCATCTAACTTATAACTCAATGCTGTTGATACAGCATGTGTAACATTAGATTTAGATTTAAAGGATTTGCTATCATTGAGATTTTCAAAGCGGCTTCGTGCACGATTGTACGAATAGCTTAACCAAGTTGTAAATCCATTGAATCGCTTTCTTAAAAAAGCATCTACCCCAAAAATATTCTGATCGCCATTATTAAAACCGCCTCCATCAGGGTTTAAAAAACCTAATGACAACGCTGTGATATTTTTTAGTTTTTTGTAATACGCATCTGCATCAATACTCCAACCTTTTTTTGAATATATGAATCCTGCTGAAACATGTTTACTATTGATTATTGGAAAATCGTTATTGTTTGCTAAGCGCCAAACCCTATTTTCTAAAGATAGATCGCTAAAAACAGTCTCATCAATTTCGCTAATAATTTGGTTTTTAATTTCTGCACTAGCCTGAAGCTTAAGGTGAGTACTGAGCTCTTTAAAAATAATTAACCTTGGCTCTAATCGTGCCGCATCTAACTCTTGAAAATAAGTGCCTCTTAAACCAAAAGAAAAATCGAACAATCTAGGGTTCTTGTAGTCAAAGTTACCATATAAACTATGCGATTGTACTATTTCCTGTTCGGTATCTAAGACAATTCTTAAATCTGCAGTATTCACAAAAGCATAGGATACATCCTTTAGTGTATATTGATACCCAAAGGTGTAATTATTCTTATATGATGCATTGTAATTGATTTCTGTAGAAATACCCGAATCGAATATGGCATTTCGTTTTTCGAAATCTGAGATTTGCTCATTATTTTCTGAAGTAATAAAATTATAATTGAACGCATAATCCGAGAAAAAAGCTTGTGTATTCTGACTTAGCTTTTCATTCCATTTATGATTCCACCCCAGGCCATACCCTTTGTTTTCGATTGTCATAATATCGTTAAAGGATCTGTTGTTTTCATCATTGCTAGACGTATAATCGAGTTGATTGTCTATGGCGATCAAACTGGCAAAAAATGTATTGTTGTTATTAAGTTTATAATTTAATTTTACATTGTAATCTAAAAATGAAAAATCATTATCCCCATTCTCATCCTGACCAATTTTAGTACTATCAAATACTTTGTCTGACAATTGGCTGAATGTAAATGTTTCAAAAACATCTGTGTAACTTCGTCTCAGTGATGCTTGTAAACTGAGCTTGTCTTTAATGAGGGGTAAGTCTAAAATAGCATCTGCATTTACACCATTGATACCCATTTCGGCTTTTAAATCATTATCAATAATAGAACTAGACCTTATATCAGTAACACTAGACAAACGTTCACCGTATCTGGCATGAGAACCTTTATTAATAAACTTAATCTCTGAAGTTACATTAGGGTTTAATGGAGATATCATACCAAACAAATGTCCTTTATGATATATATTGATACCATCCCAAATCAATCGGTTTTGATCCGAGGCACCACCACGAACAAAAAAGCTTGATGCGGTTTCATTTGGACTTAAAACTCCGGGCAATAACTGAATACTCTCTAAAACATCCGATTCTATTAGACCTGGTAAAATACCCAATCGCAATGGGTATAATTTATAAGCACCATCACTGTTTTTCTCAATACCTTTTGCTAAATAGCTTCTAACGACAATTTTATCTAAAGCTTCAGTTATAACATTTTCATCATTAGATAAACTAACAATTATGTATCTATTATTTAAGACGCTGTAGTAAAGACCGCTAGTATTTTTTAACTCATTGAGGACTTCTGATAAAGTTCTTTTTTTTCGATCTAATGTTATGTTTTTACCTCTGATATAATTGTCTTTGTAAGAGAACAGAACTTGATAGACCTCTTCAATATTCTCTAGTGCATCGTGTAAGGGCACATCTTTAAACTCAATGTAAAAAGCCTCTTCTTGAGAAAAGGCTAGTGTAGGAAGTAACATTAAGACAAAGATATAAATCAACCTCATTCCTTATACCTAAGTTTAATGTTACGTTTTTCTTTTTCAGTATATGTTATATTAAGTGTTTCAAAAACAGTCTTTAAGGCAAGGTCTAAGTTATTATGAGGAAAACTACCTGTATATATATCTTCTTGGTTTATGGCCTTTGTGTCAAAACTAATTTCATATTGATCCTCTAAAGCTCTTATAACATAACGCACAGGTACACTTTTAAACGTGCTTTCTCCATCTATCCAAGTTGGTTTTTTAAAAAAATTCTTAGTCTCCTCTGATGGGTAACCATTTACTTTTCTAACGGCATCATTTGGCAAGAGTATATGCTCAGATTCTAAGATTTTTACACCTACCTTGCCTTCATAGCATACTACATCAAAAAAATTGTTCTTAGAAATCACATTAAACTGTGTACCCAAAACCTTTACAGATCCATTATTAGTTTCTACAGTAAACGTTTTACCTTTTGCTACTTTAAAATAAGCCTCACCATCAAGGCTCAATACCCTTTCATTTCCCCACTGGCTTTCATTATATGAAACTTTAGATTTTGAATTTAAAATAACTTCAGAACCGTCTAAAAGAACAACGGACTTACTTTCGCCAAAACCTGTTTCAACTGTAATATCATTATTATTTAAAAACATAAACAAGCCAAATAACAAAACAATAGATGCCGCAATGCCAATGCCCCAATTAACATAAAGTGGTTTAACTTTTTGCTTTTTACTGGCTATTCTATTTTGAATTTTGGCAAAGTTACCATCAACAGAAGAATTAAGCCTTTCAGAGACTTCAATACCTTTTCTTATCTTTAAATAATAATTAAAGTCCTCTTCACTAACCAGGTTCTTCAATTCATTATCTGAAAGTTCCCCATCTAGCCATTGAGCTAAAAAGCTATCTGAATCGTTATTTGTATTAAATGTTTTCATACTTCTATATAGTTAATACAACTTAATGGGAAAAAACCCTACTTGTATTTTTAAATTAAACATTTCCTATTTCTTTTCGCATTACAACCAAAGCTTGATGCATACGTTTTTCTACAGCTTTTACAGAAATATTCAATTGCAGAGCAATCTCCTTATATTTTTTCTTTTCTATTCTATTCATCAAAAAAACTTCGCGTTGCTTTTCTGGTAGACTGGCAATTGTTGTTTCTAACTTTTGCATAAACTCTTTTTCTAGCATAATAAATTCTGGCGATTCATTGGTACGCTCTTTCATATTATGCTTATTAAAGTTTTGCACTACTTTTTGATGCTTAACAGCATTCAAAAACATGTTATTGGCAATACTATATATATAACTCTTTACTTTATTGTAATCAACATTACTGCAATTATCCCAAAGTTTAACAAAGACGTCTTGCAATATATCCTCAGCTTTATCTAAATCTTGCGTCTTAAAAAACAAAAAACGCCTAATCTCTTTTGCATAAGTATTATAAATGGTCTCAAAGGTTTTTGAGTGACAGATATTACGATTATCTTTAGCCATTAATGGTTTTGAAGTTGATATGCCAAAACTATGAAAAAAAAAACTTGAGAAAAAAGTAGGGTTTTTATTTTACAGGTTGTCTTACTATTGATTAGCCTCGATAAACTAATTTTAAACCTAAAAATTATTTGAAATGAAAAATTTAAAATTTACCTTCTTTAGCATGTTCATGGCACTGTTTTTAGTAACTGCCTGTACCAATAACGAACCTGTAGGAGAAGAAGAACAACAAACTGAGGAAAGTCAATCCATAACAGCTTCTTTAAATCAGTTAAGCACTCTGTTTAATGACAACGGAAACATAGAGCTATCTAACAATCCAGCTGGTAATATTGTTCTAGATTTCTGTTTTGACTTTGTATATCCATTAACATTATCGTATAACAACGGATCTACGGTAACTATTCAAGATTTAGATAATTTAGTTGATGTAATGCTATCTTCAACAGATGAATTATATATCGATGGGATTTCTTTTCCTTTTGATGTAGAAACATTTAATGACGATACTGATTCTATAGAAATCGAAACTATTGAAGATGAGGAGGAGTTCATCGATCTATTAGAAGATTGTGATTTTGATGAAGATGATGATGAATGTTATGAAGAATATGATCCTGTTTGTGTAGAAGTGACAAGCCCTAATGGTGAAACATTTATAGTAACCTATCCAAATGAATGTTATGCAGAATGGGACGGATTTGGTGATGATGACTTTTTAGATGATTGTGGAAGTGATTATTACGTTGGTGGTTTTGAGTGTTTTTCATTTAATTTCCCAATATCGGTTGTTACTGAAGATGGTGAAATGATCACTATTAATTCTGAAGAAGAATTGAGCACTGAATTATATGATGTCTATGTGTTTGATTTTGTTTATCCTTTTGCGGTAACAGTTTATGAAGACGAGGATGATGACGAAGAAGACATTGTAATTATTAATAGTGCAGAAGATTTTGAAGATGTATTAGAAGATTGCTACGATGACTATTATGATGATGACTATGAAGAATGCGAAGAATGTGAAGACGAACCTGTTAATCCAGTTTGTGTTGAATATACGACAGCAGCTGGCGAAACTATTGTAACTGCTTTCCCAAATATGTGCTTTGCAGAATGTGAAGGGTTTGCTGAAGATGATGTAGTTGATTGCGGAAACGGTAATAATCCTCAAACCTGTACTCTAGAAGATATTGAAAATAATCTAGTACAATGTGAATGGTATTTTTATACCAGTTTAGTTCCTGAATCTGAAGAAAACGAGGCAGAATTTACTTCTGATGGTGTTGTAGTAGTGTATTTAGAAAATGCTCCTTTAACTGGTACATGGGAGTTATCAAATAATGCTCTATCTAATGAAGTAACTATGTCTTTTGTATTTACCGAGCCGCTTGACACTATAGCCAACCTTGATTGGACCGTCATTCAGTGTAATGAAGAATACATTTTGTTAGAATCTGGTAATGAATATTTAGTTTTAGAAGGAAATTGTGATTAGTATAATAATTTAAAACAATTTCTTACAAACATAATCGATAAGTTGATTGATTTAAAAACCTTCAGAGTAATTCTGGAGGTTTTTTAATTTAAATAATAAAAGTTCAAAACACTTTATCACTAATAGATAGTTTTTGTAAATAGTTTTTTGTAATTTTATAGTCTAAATCAATTAAAATGACGATTACACAACTCAAATACGCTCTAGCCATTGCTGAGCATCAAAATTTTACTAAGGCTGCAGAGAAGTGTTTTGTAACACAGCCTACTCTTAGTACACAAATACAAAAACTTGAAGATGAGCTCGATGTTATAATTTTTGACAGAGGAAAAAAACCTATAGAGCTTACAGATGTAGGACGAAAAATAGTGTTTCAGGCAAGAAATATCGTTAATGAAGCCGAACGAATTCAAGATATAGTAGACCAACAAAAAGGCTTTATAGGAGGGGAATTTCGTTTAGGCATTATACCCACCGTAATGCCAACACTTCTGCCTATGTTCCTAAAAAACTTTATAAAAGCATATCCTAAAGTAAAACTAAAGATTGAAGAGCTAACTACAGAAGAAATTCTAACACGAATCAGCGATGGTCATTTAGATGCAGCCATAGCAGCAACACCTCTAGAGAGCGATAATATTAAGGAACGTGTATTATATTATGAACCCTTTGTGGCTTACATACCAGATAACCACAGGCTAAAAGACAAAAAAACCATTGAAATTGAAGATCTTGAAATTGAAGATATGCTTTTACTTGAAGATGGGCATTGCTTTAGAGACGGTGTCATTAATCTATGCAAAACTTTTAAAGACCAAATTGACGATAGCTTTCAATTAGAAAGTGGTAGTATAGAAACCCTGATAAAATTATCTAACGAAGGAATGGGAATGACGCTTCTTCCCTACTTACATACTTTGGACATAAAGGAAAAACTGAATCCTAATCTTAGACATTTTGCAGAGCCTTCACCTGCTAGAGAAGTAAGCATAATTTTCCATAAAAGCGAATTAAAGATGCAGATTATTGATGCGCTTCATAATTCTATATCTGGCATTATAAGGGGAGCAATCGCATTCAGTAATGTTGAAATTATAAGTCCTTTACCTAAATAAAAGAAACGGCCTAAAAGTGAACTAATTTGCCATTCAAAGCATAATAATACTATTTCAGACCGTTTCTTAATGTTTATAAAGCAAAATTTACATAAACTGAGAATCGTTGTTTAGATTCTACATTATCCCCAAACAAACTTTGATGAACTGGTAACGTATAACTAGCTCCAAAAATAAACTTCTCTATCGCCAACTCAGACCCAAAAGAAGCATTCAGAATATTACCATCTGTATCTTGTAGGGTTTCATCATATTGTGTTATAGAATCATATACATCACCAGACAAACCAACAAATGGCATAATATTCATTTTATCACTAAGAAACACAGTATATAAGTTTACCGAATAGCTAAACTGATCACCAAATTGGTATTCGTTCTTATTCTCTCCTTTAAGATAGTAGCTCATCAAAGTATTTACACCGATCTTATCACCACCATAATTGTAGCCTAATGAAAAAATTCCATCAAAGCTCCCTGTACCAACCTGAAAACCCGGATTTACGTTATCGGCAAGTTCCTCTTCAAACTTTCCCGTTGGTAATTTTACGCCCAATCCGAATTGTAAGGAATGACCCGATGGTTCTTTAGGTGAATTGTAATCTACTAATGTAGAGTCAGATGACTTCTTTTTATAAAATTGAAGTCTATACCAACCAATGGCACTTATATCTCCAAGACCATTAAGATTGTCTTTATTACCTTGAAAATTTCTAGTTAAATCTTGATAAGGCACATTCGCCGTTACAAAAAATGTATCATTTATTGGTACTTGAGCCCAAAGCTGATAGGTATTAAATACTTCTTCACTCTTAGGCGAGTTTTCAAAAATACCATTCCGTGATTCAAAATCTTGATAGATATAGCGTACACCAACAAAGTTAGCATTGCTTAATGTTCCAAATCCAAAACTTCCGCTACTTGTAGAACAACCACAAAGATCGCAAAACCAAGCTTCTGGATTAAAATCATGGCAGCATTTGTATTTTGTATTTTTAGCACTTACAGTAATACTGACAAATAAAAGAGCAAATGCAACAACTAAGGGCTTAAAATCCTGAAAAACGTTCATCTTCTAAAAATTCGTAATCGGTTAAAGTTCTTAAAAAAGCTATAATGCTTTCTTTTTCGTATTCATTGAGTGTAATGCCATACGTACCATCTTCTCGTAGAAACTCATCATCTACATTACCATTATCTACCATGCCAGAATCGTAAAAATCCAATACTACCTCTAAGGTTGAAAATCTGCCATCGTGCATGTACGGATAGGTTTTCTCAATGTTCCTAAGACTTGGTACTTTAAATTTATATAAGTCATCAGGGTTTTCTAGAACATCAAAACGTCCTTTATCATTAAGCTGTGGATTTATTGGTAAACCATTATTTCTAAAACTATGGTCTGTAAACAAATCTGTTGCATGGCAAGACGAACATTTATTCTGAAATGTATTTAAACCATCCAACTCAATTGTAGTTAAAGTTACATTTCCTTCAGCTCTTACATATTTATCGTATTTTGAATTTGAGGAAATCATAACCACCATAAACTGGGACAACGCCTTTAGTATATTTTCGGTATTGACTTCGCCATCTTCAAAAGCTTTGGTAAATTGATCTTGATAATAACTATCTGATCTTAGCTTTTCTACAACATTACTCAAACTTTCTCCCATTTCTAACTCACTCGTTATTGGAATTATAGGTTGCAAGTCTAAGTGTGACGCAGCTCCGTCCCACATAAAAGAATTTTGAAAAGCCAAATTTTGAATAGGTTGTGCATTTCGCTTACCTATACCTCCATTGACACCATGACTGAGGTTATGACCATGATGTGTAAAAGCAAAAGCTTGCTCATGACAAAAAGCGCAATCTATAGCATTGTTAGAAGATAGTCTTCCTTCGTAAAATAAATTCTTACCCAGTCCAAAACCTGCTTCAGTAACAGGATTATTCTCAAGATTATAATTTATTTCTGGAAAGTTAGAGGGCAACTCCACTTCCATCTGTACTGATTCATATTTTGCCAATTTCGAATTATCAGAACACGAAAAAACAAACAAGATAGCCAATAGTATTAAGCTAAATTTTCTCATAATCAATAATTTATTTTAACATCCCAAGGATCATCGAATGTTATGCTGAGTGCAGTAAAACCAAAGTACAACGCATATCGTATACCTTGACTGCACCCAGCAAAACAAACTAAATCCTAAAAGATCTATTACTATTGATTAATCGTTATGAACATGATGAACCTCAAACATGGTCTGCACATTTGCAGCTACTACTGGTGTTGTATTTGCATCAGTATGTACTTGATCGTAACCATCTGCAAAGTTTATTTCGGAAGCTCCATTAAACACTTTCGCAATATCTGCTTTAATATGAATTTCTGGAGTTTTGTCCTCTCTAACCAATATAGTATTAGGTAAACTCATGGTTATTTCCCTATAGTTATCTAATGAGGCACCAACGCTTCCCATATGAATGTTTAGTGGCTCATCACTAACATTGGCAGTAGAAAACGTGCCATCGAATCTCACAAATTTATAGCCAGAGGCCCAAGACCACATCATACCTTCTTCTGATGCTAAATCCAAAAAGTCTCCTTGACCTTCAGCACCCAATGCAAAACGTTCTTGATCTACACCCAATCCAAAAGTGATTTCAGTATAGTTTGCAGCATCAACATCGGTTAAAACAACCCAGATTTCTCCAGCATTATTTCCATCTGCTTCATTTACAATAAATATATTGTCTTCTTCGGGATACATAAATTCATTCCCTTCATTATCCTTAACTCTTATATTGCTTACAATATATTTAAGTGTTGTTAATTGAAATGATTCGTCGTTAGATTTATTATAGGTTGTACCAAAGATAAAATCCTGGTCACCCACAGCATTATCAAACTTCAATATTAAATCGCCTTTTTGGCCTGTTAAGTCTTTGTTATTACTGTCATCATCAGATGAGCAACTTGTAATTATAGCGCACACGAGTAGCGCAAATGTATATTTTAGTAATTTCATTTGTATTAATTTTATTTTGTTGTAAAGTGTTTTTTAGGTTGAAAAACCTAACCAGAAAAATAAAATTATGCTATTGGAGGTTTAAAATGAAGATACACAAAATTAAATGTATAATTTGGAACATATGATACCATATTCTCCCTGTCAGTGTAGAAGATTTTTGCATTTAAGTTGACCGTAGAAAACTTTTCTGAAAATACAGGGAAAAATGAATCGTACAAACTCAATATAGCTTTTCCTTCATCATCTGCTGTAGTCGTAGTTGTTAATTGCTTAGCTAAATGACATTTTCCATTACACTGAAGTTCTGGCTTGTCCTTATTAACACAATATGTTTCAATAATGTAATCTATATTTAACTGATAATAAAGTACATTACCGACGAAGTAAATCGGACGTATGGCAAATGATAAAAGTAATATGAAAATTACTATGCTTTTCAACTTCAAATTTTAGGCAAAGATAAGTTTAGGAATTAAAAAAAGCGACTAAAAAGTCGCTTTTCTCTATGCTTTTAAATAAATTAAACATTGATTCAATTCTGGGTTTTGATTGATTAGAGACTGAATAAAAATTCTTAATTCCTCTAGTTCGTGGGGCAGCAAACGCTTTACTGCTTTTTGCACTTCTTTACAGAATAATGTCGCATCAAAACTAACCTTGCTAAGTATAGTTTTGGTATACTCATACATTGCTCTCGCCATAGGTAATTTTAAGTTTAAGGTTTAACAAAAAGTAAATTTTTCTCTATAGGCTATTGTTTCAATTGAATCCCTAAGATAGAAAAAAAACAAATTTTATTTAAAGAATCACATAAAGTTTAACAGCTTATTATGTTAAAAGTTATAATTACCCGTTGAAGGTTGTTTTAAGACAAAGGTTATTCCCACAACATAACGTACTGATTTACTTATATTTAAAAACTAAAACCGATTATCACCATCTAACAAATCTCCTAGACCGCCAAGAATACTACCTTCACCCTTAGAGTTACCGCCAGATTTTGGTGCTGATGCCAATACACGACCAGCCAATCTACTAAATGGTAAAGATTGTATATACACTTTTCCAGGTCCGCGTAGCCTCGCAAAGAATAAACCCTCTCCTCCAAAGATGGAGTTTTTGATACCTCCAACAAATTCAATATCATAATCTACACCTTGGGTAAACCCTACCAAACAACCCGTATCTACCCTTAGGGTTTCGCCGGTTTGTAATGTTTTTTCTGCCATAGTACCACCTGCATGTACAAATGCCATACCATCACCTTCTAACTTTTGCATTATAAAACCTTCGCCACCAAAAAGACCCCTTCCTAGTTTCTTAGAAAACTCGATACCAACACTAACACCTTTAGCGGCACATAGAAAGGCATCTTTTTGGCAAATAAACTTACCTTTGAATTCATTTAAATCAATAGGTATAATCTTACCTGGATATGGTGAGGCAAAAGATACATTTCGTTTTCCGGTAAGATCATTGTAAAAAGCAGTCATAAACAAACTCTCGCCTGTTAAGATACGTTTACCTGCTCCTAATATTTTACCTAAGAAGCCTTTATCTTTTTTAGATCCATCACCAAAAATGGTATCCATTTTTATACCATCATCCATCATCATAAAACTGCCCGATTCTGCAATAACCGCTTCTTGTGGGTCGAGCTCAATTTCTACATATTGCATTTCCTCACCGTAAATACGGTAATCTATTTCGTGGGAGTTTCTGTCACTAAAATCTGGTAATTTTTCCATAATATATTTTGGTTTGGTACTGAACTATGCTCAGTATAAATTGATTCAATTATAAGTTGTGCTACATTACATTTTGTTACAATTAATAAAAAATTGCCTGTTTCGACTGTACCCAGTAAAATTTAACTTTTAATTTTCAAAGTCCATTCAAAATTAAAAGAGGATACCTCTACTCCATCTTTATTCATTCCGTTAGAGCTTAACCATACGGTTTGTCCTTCACCTGTTTCAATGGCTCTAGCGATGGCTTCGTCAATTTTTATACCTTCGTCACAACTAAAGGTAATTCTGCCCGTAGCTTTTTTAGTAAATGAAGCATTATTATTAGCCACCAACATAGACACTTTTTTACCACTTTCTCTAATCTTTTTCATCACCAAAGCACCAGTTGTCAACTCAGCAGCCATACCTTGAACCGCCCAAAACATAGAGTTAAATGGATTTTGATTTATCCATCGGTGTTTTACGGACACTACGCAAGAGATATCGTCTATATGCTTGGTTCTTACACCTGTAAGATAAGCTGCAGGTAGCTTAAACATTAGAAATGTATTGAGTCTTGATGGTGAAATCTTCATATTAAATAGTTATAATTTCCACTAAAATAATTGAAATTTTCCAACTCAGCTAATGTTAATAAAATGTTAATTTTTAGTACTATGCGTAACATAATACCTTTTAAAAGACATATATTTGTATAAGCAACTATTATATACTTTTAAAATGGTAGACAATCATCATAAAAATTTAGCAACATTTATACATCTTTCGACATTTTCAAGATTTCTGATTCCTTTCGGAAACTTTATAGGGCCAATAGTATTATGGGCTGCAAATAAAGACAAGTCAGAATTTGTAGACCAGCATGGTAAGCAAGCTATAAATTTTCAAATCAGTGTATTACTCTACGCTATTGTTATCGGTACGATTAGCGTTCCGTTTTTCATCTTTAAATTATTTGATGGCATGGATGTTATAAACTTTCATGGGCTTCACGATTTTCACATCAATGTAGGCGAACCTTCTCCTCTATTATATATAGGAGGTGGACTTGGAGCTTTGGCAATTATTGCATTTATCATAGAACTGGCACTTATTGTAAAAGCTAGCTTGTCTGCCAGGGATGGTAACCTATATAAATATCCATTGACCATCAATTTTCTAAAATAACATTCATCAATAATCAATCAAAAAATGAACAGTTTAATCGAATTTAAGACTCTTAAAACATGAAGATAGAAAACACAAAAGCACAAATGCGTAAAGGAGTGCTGGAATATTGCATCTTATCCATCTTAAAAGATGAAGATGCCTATGTTGCAGAAATTCTGGGCACACTAAAAGACGCTAAAATGCTTGTTGTAGAAGGAACCATATATCCACTATTAACAAGATTAAAGAATGCTGGGTTACTCAACTACCGTTGGGAAGAATCCACATCTGGACCGCCAAGAAAATATTATGGCCTTACCGAAACAGGAAAACTGTTTCTTAAAGAGTTAAACACCACTTGGAGTGAATTACAAAATGCAGTTAACCTAGTAACACGTACAAAAACAACAAAAAAATGAATAAAACAGTCAATATAAATTTAGCAGGTATATTCTTCCATATAGACGAAGATGCATATCTTAAATTATCACGCTATCTTGAGGCTATAAAACGTTCATTTACAGACTCTCAAGGTCGTTCAGAAATTATAGCAGATATAGAAGCTCGTATCGCTGAGTTATTCTCAGAGCGTATACAAAACGAAAAACAAGTTGTAGGTGTTAAATTGGTTGATGAAGTCATCACTATAATGGGGCAACCAGAAGACTATCTTGTAGATGATGAAATCTTTGAAGACGAACCACTTACAAGAACATCTTACGATTCTAGATCTACAAAAAAACTATATAGAGATACTGACAACTCTTATATAGGTGGTGTAGCAGCAGGTTTAAGTCATTATCTAGGTATTGAATCCATTTGGATGCGACTCATATGGTTACTATTAGCCATAGGGTCTGGAGGCACATTCATATTCATATATCTCATATTTTGGGCTCTTGTCCCAGAAGCTAAAACCACAGCCGAAAAACTGATGATGACTGGAGATGCAGTGAATATCAGTAACATTGAAAAAAAAATTAAAGACGGCATTGATTCGGTCTCAGAAACCGTAAAAAATGTTGATTTTAAAAAACACGGTGAAAAGCTAAAGGAGGGTTTTGATACCGTCTCAGACAACATTTCTGACACGGTAAAAAACGTTGATTTTCAGAAGCAAGGGAATAAGCTAAAATCGAGTTCACAAACATTTTTCGAATCTATCGGAAGCATTATCATGTTCTTCCTTAAAGTTATCGCCAAGTTTATTGGAATTATATTAATTATAGTTGGTATTAGTACTCTACTAAGTTTAATTGTTGCATTCTTTACGGTTGGAGTTACCGATGTGGTTTATTTTCCCGGAATGGATTTTATAGACGCAGCAAATGCAGCAGACATACCTAAATGGTTGATGTCAATGTTATTATTCTTTGCCATGGGAATACCTTTCTTTTTTGTATTCTATCTGGGATTGAAAATTTTGGTAAACAACTTAAAATCAATAGGTAATGTAGCAAAATTCACTTTATTAGGTCTATGGTTAATAGCAATCATTGGATTGGTGATTATAGGATTTAAGCAAGCAACCGAACATGCTTTTGATGCCAAAACTACGATAAAGGAACAATTAAACATCACAGAAAACGACACCTTAAGGCTAAGCATGTCTAACGACACTTACAACGACTACTATTACAGACGAAACAACCATTATAAATTAATTGAAGATGAAAATGGTCGTATTATTAAGTCCACAGATATAAGACTTGTTGTTAGGTCTACCAAAGATTCATTAGCGTCGATCGTATTAGAAAAACAAGCACGAGGTAGTAGCTATAATGCTGCAAAATCGAGAGCGCAGAACATCAATTACAATTATGAGTTAAGCAATGGCAAACTCTTGTTAGATCCTTATTTAACAACGGATATTGAAAATAAATTTAGTGATCAAGAAGTCTTAGTGATGCTTTATTTACCAGAAGGCACAGTTCTTTATGCAGATGATAATACATATAGTTTTCATCGAAACTCAAGCTATTTCAATGATATTTTAAATAATGGTATGGAAGAACACTACCTAAAGATAATTGAAGATGATACCGAATGTCTGGATTGTGAAGAGAAATTAAATGAAAATGAAGATGATTTTGAAACCTCAGCAGAAAAATTGTCGTCCAATGAAGAAAAACCAGAAGTTAGGCTTAAAATAGATGAGGATGGTGTAGATCTAAAGGTCAACGACAATTGAAGCCTAAAAAATGACAGTTCAGTAGAATAAAATCTAAATCAATCAAAAAGCTACAGACATTTGTAGTGTAATCATCAATCAAAAATGAATCAATCAAAACTAAATCAATTAATCTATACCAAACTTGCTTTGGTATCAAAATCACTTATGCTGAGCCTTATCGGATTCCTTATGGTTTCTGGTATTGCTTCAGCACAAGTAAACAAAAACTCTCAGATTTTTAAAACACTTAAAGTTAAAGACAGTATCCTTTTTAAAATAGGATTCAACAAATGTGAAGTTGAAAAAAGTGCAGCGTTAATGTTCGACGATTTAGAATTCTACCACGATAAAGGTGGAATTACTAATTCTAAAGAGGAATTTGTAAAAACAATGAAAAATGGAATTTGTAGAGAAAACAATCCTGAAAAAGTTTACCGATTCCTTGTTGAAGAAAGCTTAGAGATTTTTCCGATGTACAATAACGGAAAGCTTTACGGTGCATTACAAAATGGCAAGCATTTCTTTTCAACTGATAAAAACATGACTTATAACAAAACTGATAACTATGCTTTGTTTTCGCATTTGTGGATCATTGAAAATGATAAATGGAAATTAAAGCGTGTTATAAGTTATAATCATGTAGCAAAGGAGACTAAAAATAATACTGTTAAGTATACTGTGCCTAAAGATATTTTAGAAACTTATTCTGGAAAATACATGGCAAAAACTGGTAAAGCAACAATTTCTGTAAAGAACAATACTTTGCAACTTAATGCAGGTGAAATGGTAGTTGTATTAAATGCTAAGTCAGAAAATATATTTGCTCATCCAAAAGCACCATTAACTTTCGAATTTGTGAAAAATACCAAAGGAAAAATAATCAAAATGATTGTTAGGGAAAACGGTAAGATTGCTGAAGAAGTAAAAAAAATAGAGAACTAAATATCAATTAAAATAAATCATCCTGAAACATTTACACTAAGTATAGTACAAATAAGTTTTCAGGTTAAAAAATTAGAAATCATGAGTACATTAACAAGAGTAGTAGTCACAAGCATTTTAAGCATCTTAATGCTATCCTGTAATTTTCCTCTTGGAGCAGGAATTGACGGCAACAGAGACGTGGTCACTGTAGACAGAAGCATATCTAGTGACTTTGAGTCCATAAAAGTGAGTCAAGGTTTAGATCTTTACATCACACAAGGTAACGAGGTTACATTAAATGTTGAAGCCGATGAAAACCTTCACGAACTCATTATGACTGAAGTGGAAAATGGCACCTTAACTATTTATACAACAGAAAACATAAGAAGAGCAGCTTCGAGAAAGATTAACCTTAGTATTACTGATATTTCAGCAATTAAAGCTACAAGCGGTAGCGATGTGTTTTCTACAAATACTATAGAAGTTGATGATCTAGAACTAAATACAACAAGTGGAGCAGATATGAAGTTAGACGTAAAGACCAAAACATTAAATGCCCACTCTACAAGCGGAAGTGATATAAGACTTAGCGGAACTACGACTTTATTGATTGCAGAGGCAACAAGTGGAAGTGATATTAAAGCATCTAATTTAAAAGCTGAAACCTCTAAAGTAAAAGCTACAAGTGGTGCTGATATTTCTGTTAATACATCTAAAGAGTTAACAGCCAGAGCAACAAGTGGCGCTGACATAAGGTATTCTGGTAGCCCTGAAAAAGTAGATAAATCCGACAGTTCTTCTGGTAGTGTAAGGGAAAATTAAATATAGACAAATCCGCAACTATTACATTCATTTTTTACCTAATAACAATTTAATAACCAATCAGTTGTAAACCGTTTCAAATTCTTTGTGGAGTTTGGGACGGTTTTTGTATATCTTTGTTTAACAGCTCTAAAAGTGACATAATTATTTGATTTGTGTCTTATTAATAGTGAAATAAAGAAAATACATGAAAAAATTATTACTTATTCTAGTCGCAATTATGGTTGCTGCACCAACTATAATAGCACAAGAGAAAATAAAGGGTGATAGAAATGTAACCATGAAGCAAACGTATATTGATGATTTTGAAACGATTGTTGTTGATGGTAGTTTTTCTATCGAAGTGGTTTATAACAGTAAACCTTCCGTAAGCGTTGAAGCTGATGACAATCTGCACGAAGTCATTCAGTTTGATGTCGTTGATGGCGTACTAATGTTTGTAGAAACCATGCGTATCACTTCAAAAAAGAAGCTCAATATTACAGTGAATTACGGTGATGCCCTCAAGCATATTGAAACCAAAGGTGATGGTGAGATTAGGTCATTAACTTCAATGGAACTTGGTGATGCGACTTTAACCACATCGGATAACTCAAGAGCCTATTTGAATATTAGAGCAAAAAATTTTGTTTATAAAAGTTCGGGGAAATCTAAAACACGTTTAAACCTTACCGCAGATTCCACTAAGGTTGAGCTTAGTGATAACAGTAAATTAGATGCTCTAGTAAATAGTAAAGTGGCAGACTTTGACCTGTACTTACGTTCCGACGCCGTTATTGAGGGCAAAGCGAATAATTCTGTAATTCGATTAGACAGCTCTACAAATTTTAACAGTCCGAAATTCGATGTTAATACTGTTGATGCAATTTTAGAAGATAATAGCGATTTAACGATAGCATCAACCGAGAGTATAACTATTGCTGCTTCTGGTGATAGCGAAATTTATCTTTATGGAAGTCCGGCTATAACCATCACAAAGTTTGAAGATACTGCAAAGCTTCAAAAGAAAAAGAGATAAATCAAACAAAAACAGTCTATACATAACACAACAAAAGCCGAAGTTAAAACTTCGGCTTTTGTTGTTTTTATACCTCACCGTTAATTATAGGTAGACGTTGCTACTTCAAAATCTGCATCCTTAGCGGCTAAATAACGCTCTGCATCTAAAGCTGCCATGCAACCTGTTCCTGCAGCAGTAATTGCTTGTCTGTAAACATGATCTGCAGCATCTCCACTTACAAACACACCATCTACATTGGTTTTACTCGTACCTGGCTTAGCATTAATGATATAGCCTGTTTCGTCTAAATCTAAATAATCTTTAAAAATATCTGTATTAGGCTTGTGACCAATAGCAACGAAAAATCCCGTAGCTGGTATCTCAAACTTTTCATCAGTTAGATTATTAAATACTCTAACTCCCGTAACGACTTGTCCATCTCCTAATACCTCATCAGTTTCGGTATTGTATAAAATTTCTATGTTTTCGGTATTCTTCACACGGTTAGCCATAATCTTTGATGCTCTAAATTCATCACGTCTTACAAGCATGGTTACTTTTTTACAAAGTTTAGATAAATAATGGGCTTCTTCACAAGCGGAATCACCTGCTCCAACAATAACAACTTCTTGGTTTCTGTAGAAGAAACCATCACAGACAGCACATGCAGAAACGCCACCTCCAAGTTTTAGATATTTTTGCTCAGATGGCAATCCCAAATATTTTGCAGATGCACCAGTAGAAATAATAATTGTAGATGCGTGTATTTCGGTTTCACCATTTACCCAAACTTTATGAATATCTCCAGAGAAATCTACTTTGGTAATCCAACCATGACGTACATCCGTACCAAATCGCTCAGCTTGTTTTTGTAGTTGAGTCATCATCTCTGGTCCAGTAATTCCATCAGGATATCCCGGAAAATTCTCAACATCATTAGTTGTGGTTAATTGACCACCAGGTTGCTCACCTTGGTAAAGTACAGGAGCCATGTTAGCTCTAGATGCATAAATAGCAGCTGTATAACCAGCAGGTCCAGAGCCTATTATTAAACATTTTACTTTTTCAATTGTATCTGACATATCTTGTATTTTATCACACAACAAAAGTAGGTTTTTTGGTTAAATCCTTACACAGAAGTTATTAACACTAACTATCACACCATAAAAATTGTTAATTGCTTTATTTTCTCAATTTAATTTATTAATTTTTAAGTGTTTAATAGCAAAATCTAACCTATCATGAAATCTAAAATTCTAATTTTAAGTATAGCATTGTTATTAGTTTTAGCATGCAAAAATGAATCAAAAAGTAATATTGAGTTTGTAGATGTTGAGTCTACAGAACTCAAAAATGACACTAGCAGTCTCAAAGGCACATGGGAACTTACTGGGTTCTATAATTACAAGGATAACATTGTTGTGGACTCATTTGAAATGAATCCAGAATTTAGACAACTTAAAATGTATACAGACACTAAAGTGATGTGGTGCAAACACAGACCTGCAGATTCTTCGGAATGGTTTGGCTATGGTACATATAACTATGAAGATGATAGGCTTATCGAAATCTTGGATTTTGGCTCTGCTGTAATGGATGAGGTGATTGCAGAAAAGAAGGAATTTACATTTGAATTAACATTATCTCCTAATAAGTTTCAGCAAATAGAAATGGATGAAGATGGCAACAGAATTTATTCAGAAAATTATGTAAGAGTAGAATAAAAGAAGAAAAGCGAATTCATAAGAGGAAATTCGCTTTATCTACTAGGGTAACCAACCCTCTACTAAACTAATAAAAATTGTGAATTTTTACTGCTACTAACTAAATTCAAATCAAAAATACAGTATAGCCGCAGTTGTAAATTGCTCTATAGCATCTAAAGTTTGCTCTATTAATTTTTTGACATCTAATTTAATTCAGTAACTAATATTTTGAATTTTAAAGCATATCTTTATGGCAAATACATTATAAGAATATGTATAAGTCTGTGACCCTAAAAGCTGACAATGGAGTTGAGATCATTAAACTTCTATCAGAAAATATCAACTCTTCCATTGAGAAAGAGAACAACGAATACTGTGTTTCCATAACGGATGAACTCGGCTCTGGCCATGTTAAAGCCATAAACTTTGACAATGGTGTATCGGTCATAGAAGCAGACATGCTGGTTAACAAGTCCTTTAGAATTCAATTTAAAAAAGATAAGCTCAACCCATTAGTGTTATTGTTTAACACCGAATCTGCTGTTGTGCATTCGGACACCTCAGAAGATAAAAAAAATACTATCGAGCGTTTTGAGAGTTTAATGTTCTCTAATGACATGAAGGACTACAATTCGCTTATGATCTCTAAGGGTAAACCTACTAGCTTCATAAAAATATTCATCAACAGAAAAGAATTTGAAAAAAAATTAGATGAGTTTGTTGATAATATGAGTATCGACCTAGAATCATTGTTCAAAGATGTAAATGGTGTCAATTTTTTTAATTATAAAGGTCATTATACATTGGACATTTCTGAGGCAATTGATGCTATTAAAAATTGTGAAACCGAAGGATTGGTAAGATCTCTGTTTATCGAAGCCAAAACTTACGAAATTCTAACACTCCACTTTCAGCAATACACAGATGATCTTAATGATCCTGAAAAAAGGCAAATCTTAAGAAGATCTACCATTGATAAGATCGAAGAGGCTGCCACACTTATAAAAGACGACTTGGCTACAAACTTTAGTGTCAATCAATTGGCAAAAAAAGTGGGGGTCAATCAAAATACTCTTCAATCGGGTTTTAGACATTTGTTTAGCAGTTCCGTTAGTGACTACATAAGAGAAAAGCGTATTGCCAAAGCCAAAGAACTTATTGAATCCACAGATTTAAATATTACTGAAATTACGTATGCCGTAGGTATAAATTCCCGAAGTTATTTCTCCAAACTTTTTAAAGAAAAATACAAGTTAACTCCTAACGAATATCTAAAGCAGGTTAGGAAAGACCGCTCTGCTTAGACGAACTAATCTACTGATTTTCAATAACTTTAACCATTGTTTAACAATATAAGGTATAGGGTAAACAAAAACAGCGCAATTATGTTAGTCTTTGTTTCAATATTGTTAATGTAAAACCACTCCATTTATTTCTTTTGTAGCACAAAAATAATTTAATACCACTCATAATTTTGAGTTTATTTATTAGGGGAATTAGAGCATGAAAGAAATAAACGTTGATTTATCATTTAACCAACCCATAATTGAGCAAATTAACAGTAGTTTAAAAGGTAAAACTGAAAAATCCTATAATGAGCATACTTTAAACTTTGACAGCAGTATTGGTAAAGGTACCATTAGAAATATCATTTTTGAATGGGGAATTTCCTTGTTGGATTATGACGTACACTTTAATGAAGATGTTAAATTTGTATTTAAGCTATCGGACTCAAATCCAATAGAATTTTTATTTGTCTCTGAAGGTAATCTGTCATACACCTCAGAACGCTCTGGCAAAGACAGTAATCTTTTAAAGTTGCAGCGTTACCAAAATATAATTTTATCAAATCTACCGAACTCCAATAATACATTTATCTTCCCAAAAGGAGAAGATATCAAATTGAATGTCATTCAAATTTTGGGTAATGAATATTCAAACAAATCGAATAACTATATAGATACGCTGCAAAAGTCATTACGCTCAATTATAAGCGGACAAGAGCAGTATCTTCCATACAAGCATTTGGGCAATTTCAATCTAAAATTGGCTGATATTGTAGAAAGCCTAAATGCTGAGGGTAATGATGGTATTGTACGATTTCTTAATATTGAAGGGCAATTAAACCTTATACTTGCCTTACAAATTCTTGAGCATAAAAGTTATGAAAATAAATTAACGCTACCGAACTCGCTCTCTAAAGTTGATTTGTCTAAAACCAAGGAGGTTAGTAAATACATCAATGACAATTTACAAGAAACAAATACTGTAGCAGAATTGGCCTCTATGCATGGATTTAGCCCTAAGAAAATGCAGACAGGGTTTAAACTTTTATACGGTAAATCCGTTAATGAATATATTAGATTAAAGAAATTAGAGCTTGCTAGAGAACTCATTGAGGATACAGATTATTCAATATCCGAAATTGTCTACCAAATTGGTTACAAGAGCAGAAGTTATTTTTCTAAGATTTTTTTCGAAAAATATAATATTCTCCCCATAGATTACAAAGAGAAGGTGAAATCGGAGAAGGTCACTTCAGAGAAAGGATAGGTAAATCTTCGTAATGTGCTTTCTTTAAAATATCATCAAAAATGATGTTGTTTTTATAAAACTCTTTAGATATAGTATGAGCCTTTAATTCTAATCTATTAAGTGATTTGAAGTCATCTTTTGTAAAATCATTTTCGGGGTTTAACCATTGTATATAATGCTTTGTACTTAAAGCTATGGGGAATTCTTTGCCCAAGTTGTGTACTTCGTTGAGTTCGTTCTCCAAAGCAGATGTAATGATACTTACCGATAAAAAGCCATCATTTAGCTCAGAGTAAACACCAGCGATGGCAAAAGGCATATGGTTTTTTTCGTAAACATAGAAAGGATATACCTTACCATTATATACATAAGACGTAAAAAAGCCTGTTACTATGATTGCACAGCGCTGCTTATTCAGCAATGAATTTACCCAATTGAGCGTATCTATTTCTTCTATAGAGATATTTAAAGTGTTGGTTAGGTTTTGAAAACTCTCCCAACCTTCCTTAAAATTTTGAGGTAACAATCCCCAAATAGCATAGTTAATGGTGCTAGGCTCACTCATCGTGATGATCGGCAACGATTTTTCCGATAAACCGTTAATTAATTGAGAGGTCTCATAAAGCAATGGAAATTTAAAACTGGCATCAAAAGCATCCTCAATGGCTGGCAAATGGGCTGTATTTGATAATTTATAAAACATTCCTTTTTTCTTTGCAAGGAAGTGATTTTTAACATGTTGTATTATCTTATATACACTAAAAAGTACCCCAAAAAAAAAATTAACAAATCATTAGTAACATTACATTAACGCATTTAGGGGCGTAATAGCGTTAAACAAATATCTTATTATGTCAAACTTATATAATCTATAAATTAATTTTACATAACAGGAAAAACCATTTTTCTGTTTAATAATAATAAGATGAATCATTCTGTATTTTCTTTATCCAAAACGCTTGAAACTATAGAGTTAGATCACTTACGTGGGAGTGAGCTTAAATCACATATATATGATTTTAACATCCCAAATCAACTCGGCAAAGGTATTATAAGGTTTTTAAAACTAGATCTCGGATTTAGAGTTGTGGTCTTGGATTGTATACTTAAAACTAACGTACAGTTAAATCTTTACAATACCAATAAGAAATTTCTATACTTTGCCTACTGTACAGAAGGACATGTGTATCATAAATTTAGTAATGAAGTAAAAATTTCAAATATTGAAGAGCTTAGTTTATCTATTGTGGGTAGCAATAAGGATAAAGACAGTAGTCTTCTTTTAAAACACAACAGGCCTATTAAGCTTCACCTTGTCTGTATAGACCAAAGTGTGTTTTTTAAAGAATTTATTCCCATAATACCTTTGGAAAAGCAGGCCGTTTCTAAAACAGACGAATTAATAAAAGCCCTGGATAAACTAAATGATTATGTATATAATTGTGCTATAAACTTGAAATTTGCCGAGCAACTACGTGCACTAAGACCTCTTGAGGTCGCAGATGAATTTATAGAATTACTTGATATAAAAAGTTATTATCTACATGTGTTATCATCTTATCTAAACGAATTCTACAAAGAACTTTATGTAGAAAGATCATCGTCCAAGTTAAATACCTATGAGCTACAACAAATTAGAAAAGCTTCAGAATTTATAACAGACAACCTTGAACACCAGCATAGCATAAAATCGCTTTGCTTGCAGTCTGGACTTTCACCAGCCAAACTACAAGAAGGTTTTAAATCCATGCATGGTACAACAGTTTCGGACTTTATACGCAACAAAAGATTAGAAAAAGCCGAAACATTATTTCTTACAACAGATCACAACGTTTCTGAAGTTGTGTATATGGTCGGTATTACAAGCAGAAGTTATTTTTGTAAAATTTTTAAAGCAAAATATGGGTGTAGTCCTAGCTATTTTAGAAAAAGCGAGCCCAAGCAAACCAAAGGCTTAAAAATTGAGCGCTAAAAAAACGAGCTTCTAATTAATTATCTTTCACTACAATTTTTAATAAAGATAGTGCAGATAGCACAATAAACACAAAGAATAAAACTTTGGCAATACCTACTGAAGCCCCAGCCATACCACCAAATCCTAAAATACCAGATATTGTGGCAATAATAACAAATGTAATTGTCCAGCGTAACATAATCTCTAATTTTAAGTTATGAGATTTGGCTTTCAAACCTATAATCTTAAAGTTAGACTTAACTAGATAGGGGGTCTTGCTCAATTAGCAAAATTAATAACACATAAAAAAAATCAAATAAAAAGGACGCTCATATCCGAGCGTCCAAAGTTAACCTAAATCCTCTAGTAAAATACTAGTGTAAATCTTCTAGTGAACGGATTTTAGACAATCCACTTTCAATGGTGTTTTTTTGAGCTTCTAAAATAGATTTAGTGCTTGTTGGTAGGCTTGTTTCGCTAAGCACTTCATTATATTCGCTTACGGCAGATTTTTCACCTCTAATGGCTTCCTCTAACATAGATTCTGCGTTATCGCTAGAAAATAGATTCTTAACATCCATCCATCCTCTATGTAATTTACCAGCAACACTGCCTCCTTTGTCCACATCTTGGTTAAAAGCCTTTATTTCCTGTTTTAATTCGTGTCCAAAGTTATAGCGTTCTTGAGCTTTGTTATCAAAGTATGATTTTAAATATGGGTTCTCAACATTTTCTGACGCTTTTTTAAATCCTTTCTCTGCGTCGTAGGTTTTCTCTAATAAATCATTAAGCTTATTGCCTACTTCTTCTGTGTAAGTATTCATTATTTATAGTATTTTTTAGTTGTAAGTAATTTGCTTTTAAGATGCTTACTTTTTTACATCTAAGTACAACTTAAAAGTTGACTTATGTAAATTTAGCATAAGAAATTCTGGAGTATTAATTCAAAACCTTTAGATATTAACCCTAAAAATTAGACTACAGGTTTATAGGTTTCTATTAGGTTTAACATTGATGATTCCGAGGCTGCAAGACCTTCATTTTGTTCAGAATTATGGTAAGAAAAAAAAGGCTCAATTGAGCCATCGAGATAACTTTCGTTTATCATCGGGTGAACGTAATATTTTCTTAAAACATTTCTGGTGTTGCCCAATGCATGAGATGCAGTATCGATTGCTTTTAAGATATTTTTTTGGGCAACAGACTCATCTTTTGCTATTCCGAGTTCTTTTAGGGTTTCAAAACAAATTTTGCTTGCTCCCCAAGTTCTAAAGTCCTTGGCCGTAAAAAGCTCACCCGATATATCATGGATGTAATCATTAACCATGGTGCTATCCACAACATGCTTCTCACCATGTTTATCAAAATATTTAAACAATTCCCAGCCAGGTATTTCCTCGCATTGCTGAACCAACCTTATCAGTTTTTTATTTCTAAGGGTGACACTGTGTTCTTTTCCTCGTTTACCTATAAACTCAAACTTTAATCGGTCTTTGTAAATATCGAGATGTTTGGACCTTAAGGTCGAAAGACCGTAAGTATGATTGTTTTTTGCATAATAGGAATTCCCAATTCTTATATGTGTTTCCTCCAATAATCTTAAGATAAGTGCCAACACTTTAGATTTGTTCCACACTTTAGATTCTAAATCTTGTTCTACTCTACTCCGCAATTTTGGAAGACGCATACCAAATGTATACATCTTATAAAATTTGGTCCTGTTTCTTAGTAGGCTCCAGTTGGAGTGGTATTTGTATTGTTTCCTGCCTTTTTCATCTCTACCAATAGCTTGGATATGTGCATTGTCTTTGGATGCAATCCTAACATCTTGCCAAGCAGGTGGGATTACAAGCTTATCAATTCTAGAAATTACTTTTTTGGATGTTATGGGTTTCTTTTTGTAGACGTAGACAAATTGATCTTTATCTCTGAGTCTTTCTATATTGAGAATACGATCTGTGGCATATACCAAATCAAAACTATCGATAAAGTTTTCGGGTTCGTTATACAAACGTTTCGCGAAATCTAAATCGATAGTTCTCTTCTTCATAGTATTTAGTCTAAAAATCTATCTATGCTCTTGCATATAGTCATTGTATTTGTTGGCCAAGTCTTCTTTTTGTTTCTCCGTAAATGCTTTACCCGCCAATTGAAAAAACTTATGCTCCTCATCTTCTAGATGATGCTCAACTTTTTCCTTAAGATTCTTGGCTATTTTTAACCAAGCAGAAGAGTCTTGCTCTGTATCTTCGAGTTTTGCAACGAGCTCATCAATCTCATGATGCTCCGCAATACCATGCCTCGCATGTTCTTGCATCATATCCACAGGTATTAGAGGTTTATAAAAATGACGTTCTTCACCGTTGGCATGTATTTCTAGCTCGTGCTTCAATTTTTTAAAAAGTGAGTATCTCACTTTTGTATCACCAGAAGTTTCAACTATTTTATCCAATAAGTCTCTTTGGATGTCGTGATCTTTTCTAATAGCTTCAAATATATTCATGAGAGATTATAATTGAGATTAGTCTGAATAAATTGAAGTGTATCCGTCACCCAATGCAGACTTTAAATCCTCCATGGACTTAAAATATCTATGCTGAGTATTAAAAACTCTATCTGGTCTTTCTCCAATGATATAATGCTTAACGTTTAAATCTGGTGCGTTAAGTGTTATTTGGTCAGAAACTCTCATCTTCTTATCATCAATAGATTGATCAGTGGCCTCTAATTCGGAAATAACATACAGATTGTTGCCTTTAGCCCAGATTTCTTTAATTTCTATATCATGCTCCATACCACTTACCTCAGCTTCGACCATAAGTGTTCGTTCTTCTTTTTCACCATACTTATCATCAGAATCGTTGGGCATATCAACATCGATATAAGGCACTTCGATCTCCTCTTCTTCCATTACAATAACCACTTTAGGAATTTCAACTTTTTTGGTTGTGGTGCCTACATTTACATCTGCCCATTCTACATCAAAGGTCGGTAACTGACCTTCCTCGACATCTACATCAACTTCCGGAAGCTCAGCTTCTTTTTTCTGATTAATATCGCAACTTACTACTAAAGTTCCTATCAAAAGGAAACATAATATTCTTTTCATCATAATGTTATTTGTTTGGTTATTAATTTTGATTCAATGCGAAAGTAATGACCATCACCAAATAAGATTAGCTCTAATCATTTAAAAATTAGCCTAAACAATATCATTGCTTTAAACACCATAAAATATTCACAATTTTTACATAAAATCTCAACGAGCATGGTTTTGTTTGTCTAATTTTACTAAAAACTATTAAACGATGTTGATTTGTATTCCAGATATTAGTGGATTTACCAAATTTATGAGTGAAGCTGAGAATGATTTAAGTTCTAAGGTTATTCCCTCGTTGCTGAATAATATCATATATTCTAACGATATCGGACTTAAAGTTTCTGAAATTGAAGGTGATGCCGTACTATTCTATAAAAAAGGTGGTTTACCGTCAATAAAGGATTTAATTGACCAATGCATTAATTTCTACAAACAGTTTCATGAACAGTTGAATAGCTTAGATGATAAGTACTCTTACTTAAATGACGGAGAACCCTTATCAAAAACACTAGGCCTTAAAATTATTCTCCATTACGGTAAAGATGTCGATGCTGTTAACATTGGAAAACACATAAAGCTAATGGGAGAAGATGTTATTGTAGCACATAAACTGTTGAAAAATACTATCAATAAAGACGAGTATGTACTGCTAACAGAATCGCTCATGGATCAATACAGCCCCACAGATTTAGATAAAAGAATATTTTGGTCTAACACAAAATTAGGTGATGAAAATTACAAGCACATAGGTGAAATTAATTATGCTTACGTCAATTTAAAACCTTTAAGAGATATTAAATAACACCAAAAAACATTATGATAGAAATAGCAATTAACCCGACTAACACTAGAGATATTGTTACACATATCAGTGAATACCTAAATGGGTCTATCATAGAACGTTGGGGCGAAGCTGTAATGACAGTTGACAATGAGAATGCCCAAGGAAAAATAACTTTTATTCCGTTTGATTGGGGTGTTAATCTTTTGGATTTCAATATTACTTTTAGAAAAGAGTTTGTGCTAAGAATAGAAGCAGAAGAGTTTAATCCTGTGAGATTTGTATATAATCTCGAAGGCTACTTTCTACATAGATTTGGTGTACAGAACACTGAGTATAGAACCGAACAATTTCAATCTGTAATTTTTACGAATAAAACAAATGGAGTCAATTTTATGCACTTCCCAAAAGGTGTAAGGCTAAAAACCAATGTTATTCAAATTGTTAGGAAAGAATTCTTAAAGAAAAGAACCAGTAATGTATCTACCTTGAATAAAAAACTATATGAAGTGTTTGTAGATACTGATCACGAAAACAGATTTGTACACTATGGCGAGTTGAATTTAAAAATGGCTGATTTGGTAAAATCCATTCATAACATAAAATCCAAAGGCATGCTCAGGATTTTAAAGGTTGAAGCTAAAATTTATGAAATCCTCTCATTGCACATACAGCAGCATGACAAGTCAACAAATGGAAAGAGATTACCAAAATCACTCACCAAATCCGAACTGAAAATAATAAAAAAAGTAAGTGATGTTATAAGAAAAGAACCTTCTCAACAGTACACCTTAGATAAAATATCTTTAGATTATGGCTTATCTCAAGCAAAATTACAAGAAGGCTTTAAATTTTTGTACACAAGAACTGTTACCGAATTTATAAGACACGTAAGAATAGAGCTTGCAAGGGATTTGATGAGAAACTCTGATTTAAATATCTCGCAAATTGTTTACACCATAGGCTTTACCAGCAGAAGTTATTTTTCGAAAATATTTAAAGAAAAATATGGTATTTCGCCAAATGAATTTAAAAAGCAAATTGTGTCTAAAGTATCTGTTGCTGCTTAAATCATCGTTTGAATATAATTCTTCGAATCAACGCTATTAGTCCATATTTACCGGTGAGCTTTAATGCAGAACCAACCCAATTAATAGGCTTAAGATCCTCTTTGTATTCGTTTTTTACAAGTTTAAGCTCCTCCCAAGCGATGTCACGCTCTAGCTTTAGTCGCTTTAGGTCGTTTTCTATATCCTCAAAAGTTGAGTAGGTTTTCATATTAATCGAAGAATTTTGAGCTAAAGGTTTTAATGATTAACTTATTGATTTTAGACCTTAGAATATATATAATTAAGGCAATGCCCATAAAAATAATGCCGACTGCCAAATAGCCCAACATTATACTATTAAAAACATTACCAAGTTTAATCGCTAATGCCACTGCTAAAAAAATGATACCAAAAAAAGCAAACCCGCCAATAACCAAGACCTTTGATAGTATACTAAAAGATAAAGTAAGCTGCTGAAAGATTTTAAGTTTAATATATTGGTGAGACGTTTTTATGTAACGCTCACCAATACCAGATGCTTTGTCTGTTGTAGTATTTAAATCGTCAAATACACTCATTAATTAGCTTTTTTCTGAAGATTCTTATTCTTCAATTTCAATTCTTTAAGCTTGGCTTCAAGTGTTGTAATTACATCTTCAGCTTTATAACTTGCATTAGAAACGATAGATTCTACCTGATGATCTAAATTTTCCTTGTGGGTAGATATTTTGTCACCAACGGCATCTCTAAGTTCTGAAGCTTTCACCTTAGCCTTAGCTTTTGCCAATGCAGCCTCATCTGCAATTCTTTGACGTGTAACGCTACCTTTATCTGGAGCAAACAATATTCCTAGGGTTGCTCCAATTGCTGTACCAGCTAAAATTCCTAAAACTGTATTTCCATTATTACTCATAGTCTTATATGTTATTTTTTAATTTCCTGTTACAAATATGCTTCATTACTATGGATTTGCTTAACTCGTTAGATAAATATCTTAACTTAAATAAAGTTGAATTATTAATAACGTTTTACTAGAATGAATCAAAATAAATAGGTATTGGATTAATTATAAAACAATGAAGACGGTATCTTTGGTAGAAACCAATAAATTTAATATGTCCAAAGGTTCAAAAACTATAGAAACTATCAACCCATGTAATGGAGAATCACTAAAGACTTATCCATATCAAACGGATTCAGAAATTAATGACAAATTAAAATTAGCTGATACAATCTTTGCAGATTGGAAAACCAAATCAATAAATGAGAGAACAGAGTTATTGGACAGCCTTTATAACAATTTAAGTCATTCAAAAGAAAAGCTCAGTGAACTCATTACGTTAGAAATGGGAAAGCCCATAACGGAGAGTAAAGCAGAAATTGATAAATGCCTGCTTCTAATCCAATTTTATAAAAAAAACGCAGAACAATTTCTAGCTGATGTGTTAATTGAAACAGAAGCTCACGAAAGTTATATCAGTTATGATCCATTGGGTTGCATCTTAGCCGTAATGCCATGGAACTATCCTTTTTGGCAAGTGTTTAGATTTGCAATTCCAACATTAACAGCAGGTAATGTCGCATTGCTAAAGCACGCCTCAAATGTAACGGGCTGTGCGCTTGCTATTGAAGAATTATTTTTGGATTCAGGTTTTCCCAAAGGTGCTTTCCAAACTTTATTGACCAACCATGATACCATCGAAAAAATTATTGGTAATACTATTGTAAAGGCCGTAACCCTAACCGGGAGTGAAAAAGCAGGCAAAAGTATAGCAGCTACTGCTGGTAAACATCTTAAAAAAACACTTCTGGAACTAGGCGGAAATAATGCCTGCATCATTTTAAAAGATGCAGATTTAGATAAGTATTTAGACACTATCGTTAAAGCCAGAATGCAGAATTCTGGACAGAGCTGCATTGCCGCAAAACGCTTCTTGGTCGAAGAAACTATTTATGATGAGTTTTTAGAGAAGTTCACAGAAAAAATAAAAGCTCTAAATTATAACAATCCTTTAGATGACAAAACAAATATGTCCTGTTTAGCAAGACCAGATTTAGCGGAAACTTTGGAGCAACAAGTATCCAAATCCATTGACAAAGGTGCCAAAGTACATTATGGCAACACCAGAGACAAGGCTTATTATCAACCTACCATATTAACAAATATCTCAGAAGATATGGATGTATTTAAAGAGGAAACTTTTGGACCGTTAGCACCGATTATGAAGGTTAAAAATTTAGACGAAGCCATTAAATTGGCTTCAAAATCAAGTTTTGGACTCGGTACAATGATTTTTACCGAAGATTATAAAACAGCTTCAAAAAAAGTTCTGGATATTGAAGATGGAGCATACTTTATAAACGAATTGGTAAAATCTGATCCTAGACTTCCTTTTGGAGGTACAAAGGCCTCTGGTTACGGAAGGGAACTATCTAAAGAAGGCATACTAGAGTTTGTAAATAAAAAAACAGTATTTATTAATAAATAAAATTAAATATTATGAAATTTGTAAAAGAAGAAGAAGAGGAAAGAGGTGATTATATATTACAGAAAGATACCAAAACCAAAGTTGGTGCAACGTTTATTATTGTAACGTTGATCATTTTAATAATTGCTGTAGTAATTTCAGGAATATTTTTTGAGTGGTACTAACACCATAAATGTAAAAACGCACAATCCTATTCAGTAATACAATAAAGTGATATAGACAAAATATCACCTCTTGGCTTATCAAAAAAAGCAAAAAGATCCTCTTATGAAATAAAATTTCTACGAGAATCTTTCTACTTTTAATTTGTCGGGGTGGCAGGATTCGAACCTGCGACCTCCGCGTCCCAAACGCGGCGCGATAACCGGGCTACGCTACACCCCGAAACAGTTATCAATATATCGTTTTGCTCCTCTCTTTTTGATCTTCTTTTCCAGTAGCATAGCCTCTGAACGATCATTTACCTCAATCTGCAAAATGACTTTCCATGGTATTCCTATTCTTGTTGAAGGAACTTTTCCTTGGTTATGTCTTTCCAATCTTTTTTCGATATCTGAAGTTTGACCTACATAATATCTAGAACGTTTTTCACTAAAAAGTATATACACTGTAAACACAATCTTACTTCTATGGGGTGGTCACGCCATCAGCGTGACGACCTCCGCGTGCCAAACGCGGCGCGATAACCGGGCTACGCTACACACCGAAGATATAGTTGTCATTTTAGGACTGCAAATATAGAATTTTTCTTTACAATCCAACAACATTTTTTTAACTTTAAAAATTGATTCACTACCCATTTATAATCATGAAATTAAGACTTCCTATTCTCGGATTAATCCTAATAAGCATATTAACTTGTGCTCAAGATAAGAATCCCATCAACACTAAAAATGACCATGAAATTATAGTGCCAGATTTAGACATTCCTTGGGCATTTACATTTCTCCCCGACGGTTCAATGCTAATAAATGAAAAAGAAGGCAGACTCATTCATTTTAAAAACCATAAGAAAACTGAAATTTCTGGCTTACCTGAAATCTATGTAAGAGGCCAAGGCGGATTAATGGACATACTTCTTCACCCTAATTATGAAGACAATGGTTGGATATACTTTTCGTATGCATCTTCAAAAGGTGAAGGAAACGGTGGAAACACAACCATTGCAAGAGCCAAATTAAAAAATAACACACTTATTAATTTTGAAGTACTATATAAGGCCGAGCCAAATTCTAGAAGAGGGCAACACTTTGGGTCGCGTTTAGTTTTTGATACGGATGGCTATTTATTTTTTACCATTGGTGATCGTGGTGATAGAGATACCAATCCACAAGACCTAACTAGAGATTGTGGCAAAGTATATCGACTTAATGCTGATGGTACAATTCCAGAAGACAATCCCTTTATAGATACCCCTAAAACTAAAAAGGCAATTTATTCGTACGGACACAGAAATCCGCAAGGTATGGCGCTTCATCCTAAAACAGGAGACATTTGGACTCACGAACATGGTCCAAAGGGCGGAGATGAAATTAATATTATAGCGGCTGGTAAAAACTATGGCTGGCCAGTCATTAGCTATGGCGTAAATTATAGCGGAACAAAATTTACTGACATCACAGAAAAAAAAGGTATGGAACAACCACTTCATTATTGGACACCTTCAATTGCACCAAGCGGTATGGCTTTTATCAATAGCAACAAATATGGTAATTGGAATGGTAACCTCTTGGTCGGATCATTAAAATTTCAATATCTAGACATGTGTACCATAAAAGACAATAAAGTGATAAAGGAAGAACGCTTATTAAATGAATTAGGAAGAGTAAGATGTATTGAACAGGGTCCTAGTGGTTATATTTATGTTGGTATTGAAAATTTAGGCATTGTAAAACTTATAAAGAAATGATAAAAGTATCTAAATATATATTACTGTTGTTAATAATAGTATCCTGTAATTCAAAAGAAAAGAAAACTAATACAGTAGATTATCCTGAGAAAACATCATTAACACAAACAGACCCAAAACTAAAAACAAGTATGGAACGCGGTAAGTTGGTTTATGACGATATGTGTATTACATGCCATATGGCAAATGGCAAAGGTGTTCCAAAAGCGTTTCCTCCATTGGCAGATGCAGACTACTTAAGAGATAATCAAAATAAAAGTATTTTAGGAGTTAAAAACGGAATGTCTGGCAAAATAATTGTCAATGGAATTACCTATAATAGCGTTATGACACCTCTAGGGCTTTCTAATGAAGAGGTTGCAGATGTTATGAATTATATTAACAACAGTTGGGGAAATAACTACGGAAAATTCTTGACTGCCCAAGAAGTGACAAATATCATTAAAAAACAAGAGTAATTAGCTAACTTTGTAGAACTAACTTAATCTAAAGATATAATGCTAATTATAGGAATCGCTGGCGGAACAGGATGTGGTAAAACTACGGTAGTCAATACTATTCTAAACGAATTACCCGAGGGAGAAGTCGGTATCATTTCTCAAGATTCTTACTATAAAGATACCTCCCATCTCAGCTACGACGAACGTGTAAAAATCAATTTTGACCATCCACGTTCCATAGATTTTGAATTGCTGGAAAAACACCTCAAAGAGCTTAAAAAAGGAAATTCCATAGACCAACCCATCTACTCCTTTGTAAAACATAATCGTACAGGTGATACCATTTCTACAAAACCAAGAAAGGTCATGATTGTAGAAGGCATTTTAATTCTAACAAATCCAGAAATTAGAGAACTTTTTGATATTAAGATATTTGTTCATGCGGATTCAGACGAGCGATTAATCCGTCGACTAAAACGTGATATTTCTGAGCGAGGACGAGACATTGACGAAGTACTGACAAGATATCAAAACACCTTAAAACCCATGCACCATCAATTTATTGAACCCATGAAAGAATATGCAGATATTATAATTCCAAACAACAAGTACAACACAGTTGCCGTAGACATCGTCAAAACCATAATCAACGAACGTTTATAATGGGAATTTTCGATAATAAATACTTTAAGCCTTTCAAGAATATTTATCTGGTAATATTAGTATTATTCGTTATCTGGATGCTATTCTCTGATGCACATTCACTACTATTTCACCACGAACTAAATACAGAAATAGATGAGTTGGAATACCAAAAAGAGCATTATAACAATGAAATAGAAAAAGATAAAAAAGCCATTAAAGAACTGAGTACAGAAGATGGTATTGAGCGTACAGCACGCGAAAATTACAACATGAAAAAATCTGATGAAGATATTTTTATAATTGAATACGAAGATAGCATAGCCAAACAAAAACAAGATGAGTAGATCTTTATTTAGCCAATTTGAAAGCGTATCCGCAAAAGCCTGGAAACAAAAAATTCAGGCAGATTTAAAAGGTGCAGATTATAACGACACTTTAATCTGGAAAACCAATGAAGGTATTGATGTAAAACCCTTTTACCATTCAGATGATTTTGAGGATTTTCCCAATACCTCTAACAGTAAAGCAACACAATGGAAAATTGCTCAAACCATTGAAGTTTCAGATGCTAAAACAGCCAATATTAAAGCATTGAATGCTATCGAACGTGGTGCAGAAAGTATCCTATTTCATATTAAAACAGAAGACATTTCTATTGAAGATTTATTTCAAAATATTGATGTTGAAAAAATTCCTGTTGAAATTAAATGCGATTTTCTCTCTCATGAATTCATAAACAAAATTAAGAATGTCACTCTGGGCACAGCCGAAGAGTCTCGTGTCAACATACACGTCGACATTATAGGCAACCTAGCCAAAACAGGTAACTGGTACAATGACCTCAAGGACGACCATACAAAACTTGAGACCATTATAAAGCAAACCAATCAGCTTTCTGTAAATTTAAGCCTATACCAAAATGCTGGAGCAACGATTGTGCAACAGCTCGCTTATGGCTTAGCACAAGTTAATGAATATCTAAATCATTTAGAAGGAATCAACGATTGGTCACTGAACGAAGTCGAAGTGACTTTTAACACCTCAATTGGCTCAAACTACTTTTTCGAAGTCGCAAAACTCAGAGCCTTACGTCAATTATGGATAACGTTAGCATCAGAGTATAACGCTAATACCAAATGTAAAATATTGGCTAAACCAACCAAACGCAACAAAACCATTTACGATTACAACGTTAATATGTTGAGAACAACAACAGAATGTATGAGTGCAATTCTTGGTGGGGCAGACACTATTTGTAATTTACCATACGATTTACTCTACCACAAACCCAATGAATTTGGAGACCGCATTGCAAGAAATCAATTATTGGTTTTGAAAAAAGAAAGTTATTTCGATAAGGTTAATAATCCAGCAGATGGTGCATATTATATTGAGAGTTTAACCCAACAATTGGCAGAAAAAGCATTGGGTCTATTTAAAGATATTGAAGCAAATGGAGGCTTTCTAAACCAGTTGAAAGAAGGAACAATTCAACGAAAAATTAAAGAAAGTGCTAAGAAAGAGCAAGCCGATTTCGATACTGAAAAACTAATACTTTTGGGCACAAACAGACATCCAAATCCTGCTGATAAAATGAAAAATGAATTAGAAATCAGTCCTTTTCTTGAGAAAGAAAAACGAAAAACACTTATTGAACCTATTATTCAAAAAAGATTATCTGAAAAATTGGAAATCAATAGATTAAATAAAGAGTGAAATCTACTATAGATAAAACCTATAATAGATATTTTATTCAAAAAAAACAAAAAATGACTAGAAAGAACGTTCAACATATCAAACTAAAGTCGAAAGCCAAAAATCAAAAACCAATGGCTTATAGCAATTTCCATACAGCTGAAGATATTGATGTAAAATCTACGTATTCAAAAGAGGACATTGAAAATTTAGAACACTTGGATTTTGTTGCAGGCATTGCACCCAATCTCCGTGGCCCATACTCAACAATGTATGTAAGAAGACCTTGGACCATAAGACAGTATGCTGGCTTCTCAACAGCCGAAGAAAGTAATGCCTTTTACAGACGTAATTTAGCCGCAGGGCAAAAAGGCCTGTCTGTTGCTTTCGATTTAGCAACACATAGAGGTTACGACTCGGATCACGAACGCGTTGTTGGTGATGTCGGTAAAGCTGGAGTTGCCATCGACTCAGTTGAAGATATGAAAACCCTTTTCGATCAAATTCCGCTGGATAAAATGTCCGTGTCCATGACCATGAACGGTGCCGTACTCCCAATAATGGCATTTTATATTGTGGCCGCAGAAGAGCAAGGAGTAAAGCCAGAACAGTTGGCAGGTACAATTCAGAATGATATTCTCAAAGAATTTATGGTGCGTAATACCTACATTTACCCACCCACTCCATCGATGAAAATTATTTCAGATATTTTTGAATACACCAGTAAGTATATGCCTAGATTCAATAGTATTAGTATTTCTGGTTATCATATGCAAGAAGCAGGAGCCACATGCGATATTGAACTGGCATATACACTTGCAGACGGGTTAGAGTATATTAGAAAAGGGCTTGAAGCTGGTATGGACATCGACACTTTTGCTCCTCGCCTATCCTTCTTTTGGGCCATTGGAATGAACCACTTTATGGAAATAGCAAAAATGCGAGCGGCACGAATGCTATGGGCAAAACTGGTGAAGCAATTCAACCCAAAAAACCCAAAATCCTTAGCTTTGAGAACCCATTGCCAAACCTCTGGCTGGAGTTTAACTGAGCAAGATCCTTTCAACAATGTGGCAAGAACCTGTATTGAGGCTGCGGCAGCAGCTTTTGGAGGCACACAAAGTTTGCACACCAATGCTTTGGACGAAGCCATTGCATTACCTACGGATTTTTCAGCACGGATAGCACGTAATACGCAAATTTATCTACAGCAAGAAACACATATCACCAAAACAGTCGATCCTTGGGCTGGCAGTTACTATGTAGAAAATCTAACCAATGCTATTACCGAGAAAGCCTGGAAATTAATTGAGGAAGTTGAAGAACTTGGTGGCATGACTAAAGCCATAGAAGCAGGAATACCAAAACTAAGAATTGAAGAAGCTGCAGCACGCAAGCAAGCACGAATTGATTCTGGTCAAGACATTATTGTTGGCGTTAACAAATATCAACTCGAAGAAGAAGACCCTCTTCACATTTTAGAAGTCGACAACCAAACCGTAAGACATCAACAAATAGAACGCTTAAACCGAATAAAGTCTACTAGAAATACTGAAGACGTTACTTCGGCACTATCAAAATTGACAAAAGCTGCGAAAACAGGTGAAAATAATTTGTTAGCTTTAGCCGTAGATGCGGCTCGCAAACGCGCCACTTTAGGTGAAATCAGTGATGCCTTAGAAGCAGAATTTGGACGTTACAAAGCACAAATAAAATCATTTAGCGGAGTGTACAGTAAAGAAATAAAAGACGATAAAAGCTTTAAAAAAGCAAGAGAATTGGCTGACCAATTTGCAGAGCAAGATGGTAGAAGACCACGTATTATGATTGCCAAAATGGGACAAGATGGACATGACAGAGGCGCTAAAGTCGTAGCAACGGGTTATGCCGATGTTGGTTTTGATGTGGATATAGGGCCATTGTTTCAAACACCGAAAGAAGCGGCTAAGCAGGCTGTGGAAAACGATGTTCATATTTTGGGCGTTTCATCTTTGGCGGCCGGACATAAAACTTTGGTACCCCAAGTCATTGAGGAATTAAAAACCTATGGCAGAGACGACATTATGGTCATTGTTGGCGGAGTCATCCCAAAACAAGATTACCAGTATTTGTTTGACGCTGGTGCTGTTGCCGTTTTTGGCCCAGGCACTAAAATTAGTGATGCTGCTATTCAGATTTTAGAGATTTTGATTGATTAATATACAATAGAAGCAACTATTTCAACATTAATACCTCTTAATTCACTAGCTCATACCTTTATATAAGAACTTTTGCAATTATTAAATCCAATATAATAACATTCTCACCCACAATATCCAACTAAAAATTTAGTTAAAATAATGTTATTCCTTTTTACAACGATTTATAATACTTAAATTGGAGGAATTTCTTATAGAATCCGTCTAAACGAATTCTTCAATTATTAATCGATAAAACCATCAATCAATGACAACAAAACTTTCTCAAGTATTTAAAACATTTTTTGTTTGTATTTTGCTAGTTACCTTTACAGCTAATGCACAGACCGCAACTTTAGAAAAACAGACTACTGGTGCCGTACCTTCTGATGCACTACCAATTACTCCAGAAGTGAAAATTGGCAAACTATCTAACGGACTTACTTACTACATTCAAAATAACGGAAAACCAGAGGATAAAGTAGAATTACGTTTAGCGCTTAAAGCAGGCTCTATAGTAGAAACCGAAGACCAACGTGGTTTAGCTCATTTTATGGAGCACATGAATTTTAATGGCACAAAAAACTTTAAGAAAAATGAGTTGGTAGATTACCTCCAAGGTATTGGTGTTGAGTTTGGTGCCGACCTTAATGCTTATACAGGTTTCGACCAAACGGTTTACATCCTTCCGATTCCTAGTGATGATCCAGAAAAATTAGATAAAGGATTTCAAATCCTCCAAGATTGGGCAGGTAATGCACTACTGACAGATGAAGACATTGATGATGAGCGTGGAGTGGTTATCGAAGAATACAGAACGCGCTTAGGAGCTGCCACAAGAATGCAATCTCGATATTTAGATAAAATCGCGTACAAATCTAAATATGCCGATCGTTTACCCATCGGAACTAAAGAAAATCTTGAAAACTTTAAGTACGAAAGTATCCGTAACTTTCAAAGAGATTGGTACAGACCCAACCTTATGGCTGTTATTGCCGTGGGTGATCTAGATGTTGAAACTTTAGAAAAGAAAATAAAAGAAAATTTTAGTAGTTTAAAAAACCCTGAAAATCCAAAATCAAGAGAAGAGTTTTATTCACAAAGTCATGAAGGTACTTTTGTTGCCATTGAATGGGATGAAGAAGCCACAGGAAGTCAGGTTCAGATTTTTTATAAAGACAAAGGCAAGCCAAAAAAGACCAAAACTGTAGCAGATTATCAGCACAACATGGTTGAAGGGCTTTTTTCTCAGATGATTAATAACCGATTAAGAGAATACAGCAATAAACCCAATCCACCATTTATTTATGGATTTTCGTATCATGGAGGCACCATTGGTAATCAAGATGCCTACCAGTCTTTTGCACAAACCAATGAAACAGGCCAACTAGAAGCACTTAGAGTATTGTTAGAAGAAAATGAACGTGTAAAACGCTTTGGTTTTAAAGCCTCAGAATTAGAGCGCGCCAAAAAGGACTATTTGGCAAGATTAGAACGTCAGTTTAAAGATAAGGACAAGCGTGAGTCCGAAAGAATTGTTGGCCGTTATGTACAGCACTTTTTACAAGAAAGTCCGATTCCCGGAATCGATTGGAGCTACGCTTTTGCTCAAAAAGAATTACCAAAAATAAAGTTGGAAGATGTTAATGGTCTAATTTCAGATTTTTTACATGACGACAATCGTTTGGTTATACTTACAGGCCCGAAAAAAGAAGGTCTTACAAAAGTAACCGAACAAGAAGTTATTGACTTATTAGAAGATGTTAAAAAAGCAGATGTTAAAGACTATGAAGATGAAGCGGTTAGAGAGGAATTGATGCCTATTAAACCTAAAAAGGGAAGTATTGCCAAAAAGGAAGTCAATAACGAAGGTAAGATCAATGAAACTACAACACTCACACTAAGCAATGGTGCTAAAGTCACCTATAAGAAAACAGATTTCAAAAATGATGAAGTATTAATGGAGGCTTTTAGCTACGGTGGTACATCATTATATACTACCGAAGAATTACTGGAAACCTCAAGTGCCAACAGAGGTTTGTTTGAAGCTGGTATTGATGGTATTGACAAAAATGAAATGACAAAAATGACGTCTGGAAAAATCGTTAGGGTAAGACCTTTTATTGGAGGTAATTCTGAAGGTTTTACAGGTTCTGCATCACCTAAGGATATGGAGATGATGTTTCAAATGATTCATCTGTACTTCACTAAATTAGATAAAGATCCCGAGGCTTTTGCTTCATTTATAAGTAAGCAAAAAGCATTTTTGGGTAATATTTTATCTAATCCAAATATCGCATTCTCAATTGCTTATGGAGAATTTATTAGCGAAGGGAATCCAAGATATACAGGCTTCCCTGATGAAGAAGCTTTAGATAACGCCAACTACGATATGGCTTATGAGAAATATAAAGAGCGGTTTGCAAATGCAGGAGATTTCCATTTCTACTTTGTAGGTAATGTAGATGAAGATAAAATTAAGGATTATGCAGAAACCTACATTGCTTCTTTGCCAAGTAGTGATAAAAAGGAAATGTATAAAGTATATGACTTCAGACCTAAATTTGGGTCACACGAGTTTACTTACTATAAAGGTACTGAGCCTAAAAGTCAGGTGAGACTCACATTTTCTGGCGAAACAGAATACAATAAGGACGAAGCAAGAGCAATGAATGCTTTAGGTGAAATTTTAAGTATCAAACTTATCGAAAAATTAAGAGAAGAAGAAGGTGGTGTCTATGGTGCTGGTGCAAGAGGTTCTATCAGTAAATTACCATATAGTCGCTATAACTTTAGTATCTCATTTCCTTGTGCACCAGAAAATGTCGAAAAGTTAATTGCAGCATCTCTTGCTGAAGTTGAAAGTATTGTAAAAAATGGCCCTACAGAAACGGATTTAGACAAAGTAAAAAAGGCATTATTACTCTCAAGAAAAGAAGATTTAGAGCAAAATCGTTTTTGGTTATCGACCATTAAGGATGCGGATTACAACATGAACGATTTAGAAGGTGTAGTTAATTATGAAGCTAATATCAATGCGTTAACAACTAAAGATATTCATAACGTGGCTAAGAAGTATTTAACTGATGGTTACATTAAAGCGGTTTTAATGCCTGAAAAGGAATAAACCCATACATCAACATCTCAAAACAAGCCATCTGAATGTAGAATTTTAGATGGCTTTTTTTGTTTACGCTATGTTAACAACTTCCGTTTTCAAAACCCATAATAAATCGTATTTTTAAACCCTTAATAAACCAAATTATTTAATGGGTAAAATCATTGCAATAGCTAATCAAAAGGGAGGTGTTGGTAAAACAACGACTTCTGTAAACTTAGCAGCTTCTCTTGGAGCTTTAGAGAAGAAAGTCCTGCTTATAGATGCTGATCCACAGGCCAATGCGAGTTCTGGATTAGGTATTAATGTAGATGCTGTTGAAGTCGGTTCGTACCAAGTCTTAGAACATACCAAATCAGCAAAAGAAGCTATTGTAGCATCTAATGCGCCAAATGTAGATGTAATCCCTGCACATATAGACCTTGTGGCGATTGAAATAGAATTGGTCGATAAAGATGATAGAGAGTACATGCTTAAAAAAGCTGTTTTAGATTTAAAATCTGACTATGACTATATTTTAATTGACTGTGCCCCTTCTTTAGGCTTATTAACATTGAATGCTCTCACAGCATCGGATTCTGTAATTATTCCTATTCAATGTGAGTATTTTGCACTCGAAGGTTTAGGCAAACTGTTAAATACTATTAAAAGTGTACAAAAAATACATAACGAAACGTTAGATATTGAAGGCATGTTGTTGACGATGTTCGATTCGCGCTTACGATTATCAAATCAGGTGGTAGAAGAAGTTCAAAAACACTTTAGCGATATGGTGTTCGAAACAATTATTCAACGTAATGTAAGATTGGGGGAAGCGCCAAGTTATGGAGAAAGCATCATTAACTATGATGTGAGCAGCAAAGGTGCAGCCAACTATTTAAGTTTGGCAAAAGAGCTTATAAAGAAAAATGAATTTTAATGGCGAAGGCAACTAAAAAACAAGCTTTGGGGCGAGGACTTTCAGCATTGTTGAAAGATCCAGAAAACGATATAAAATCTGCAGAAGATAAGAATGCCGATAAAGTTGTTGGTAACATCGTAGAACTCGATATAGAAAGTATTGAAGTTAACCCATTTCAACCAAGAACCAACTTTAACGAAGAATCCTTAAGGGAGTTAGCATCATCCATACGCGAGCTTGGTGTTATTCAACCTATAACAGTTAGAAAATTAGCATTTAATAAATATCAACTTGTTTCTGGAGAGCGTCGTTTTAGAGCTTCAAAACTAATTGGTTTAGAAACGATTCCTGCTTATATCAGAATCGCCAACGACCAAGAATCGTTAGAAATGGCATTGGTGGAGAACATTCAGCGCCAAGATTTAGATCCTATAGAAATTGCACTATCCTACCAACGCCTAATTGATGAAATTCAATTAACACAAGAACAAATGAGTGAACGTGTTGGCAAAAAACGTTCTACGATTGCCAACTACTTACGATTGTTAAAACTAGACCCAATTATTCAAACTGGTATGCGAGATGGTTTTATCTCAATGGGCCATGGCAGAGCTATGGTAAATATTGAAAGTCAGATCGATCAATTAGAGGTTTACGAAAAAATTATAAGTAATAAACTTTCCGTACGAGCTACAGAGCAGTTAGTAAAAAACTTAAATACAGAGGCAAGCCCAACTTCTCAAAGCGCACCAATCGAAGTCCCTAAACACATTAAAAAAGGTGTCAAGGAGTTTTCGGAATATTTTGGGCACAAGATTGATGTAAAAGTATCAAAAAACGGAAGCGGAAAAATCACTATTCCATTTCATTCGGAAGAAGATTTTAATAGAATTAAAAAATTAGTGCAGCGTGCTAAATAAGCGTCAATACTTTCTCTTACTGTTTCTATTTTCAATGGTTTTATCATTTTCTCAAGAAAAGAAAAATGATAGCACCGATATTGGTCTGGACAAAGAATTGGTAGTCATAGAAGAGCAAGCCATAGAACGAAAGCCAATTGATCCTTTGCGACCATCTAAAGCTGCATTCTATTCAGCAATTTTACCTGGTGCAGGTCAGGCATACAATAAGAAATACTGGAAAATTCCAATAGTTTGGGGAGCTATAGGTACTGGGATTTATTTTTACGTTAGAAACGACAAACAGTTTGACCGCTACAGAGACGCCTACAAAAGACGTCTGGCAGGCTTTACGGACGACGAGTTTTCTGATGCTGATGGCAACCCACTTATTTCTGATGATGGTTTAATTAGAGCGCAACAGCAGTTTAGGCGTAACAAGGAAATATCCTTGTTGGTAACCATTGGTTTGTATGCCCTAAACATTATTGATGCCAATGTTGATGCCCATTTATTGCAGTTTAATGTTGATGAAAACCTAAGCCTTAGTCCGCATTACCAATACAATCAAATGGAAAATTCTTCAGATTTGGGCTTAACACTAAATTTTAAGTTTTAGAATGAGAATAGCTTTACTTGGTTACGGCAGAATGGGAAAAAGTATTGAGTCGATTGCTCTAGAAAGACACCATACCATTACCCTAAAAGCAACCAGCAACACTACGGTATTCGATTTTTCAAATACAGATGTGGCCATAGATTTTAGTTTACCATCAACAGCTATAAGTAATATTAAAAAGGCTTTAGATGCAGGTATTCCCATAATTTCTGGCACTACAGGTTGGTTAGAGGATTATGATACAATTGTTGACTATTGCAGTTCTAAAAACGGCACGTTTTTATATGCTTCAAACTTTAGTTTAGGAGTTAATATTTTTTTTGAAATCAATAATAAGTTAAGTCAGTTGATGGCTAAAGTTGATGGTTACACTACTCAAATTGAAGAAATTCATCATACAAAAAAACTAGATGCACCTAGTGGCACGGCTATTACTTTGGCTGAACAAATCATCGGTAACTCTGATTATAAAAACTGGACTTTAGGCGAAGCTCAAAAAGATGAAATTCATATTGAAGCCAAGCGCATTCCAGAAGTTCCTGGAACTCATGAAATTACCTATAATTCTAAAATCGACTCTATAAACATTAAGCATACAGCGCATAACAGACAAGGTTTTGCTTTAGGGGCTGTTATAGCAGCAGAATGGATTGCGAATAAAAAAGGCGTATTCACTATGCGCGATGTGTTAAACATTGGTTAACTTGCCCAAATTTTGAAACAAATTAGAATAATTTTCAACCTTTATAGATAAAACTTAACGATATGACTTGGACACAATGGTTTATATTTTTAATGATATTGCAAATTATTCATGGGCTCGGCACATGGAAACTTTACGTTAAGGCTGGCAGACAAGCTTGGGAAGCCTTTGTTCCTGTTTATAATGCAGTGGTGTTAATGAAAATCGTATCTCGTCCTTGGTGGTGGGTCATTTTAATGTTTTTACCAATTGTAAACCTCATCATGATTCCCGCAGCTTGGGTAGAAACTGCTAGAGCTTTTGGTAAGGATACAAAGTTAGATGCACTTCTATGCATTGTTACTTTTGGTTTTTATCTCTATTATCTAAATTATGTCGCAGATGTCAATTATATCGAAAATAGAAAGCTGACACCAAAAACTTCGGCTGGCGAGTGGATTACCTCTATTCTATTTGCTATTGTTGCCGCAACAATTGTTCACACGTATTTCTTTCAACCTTTTGTAATCCCATCATCATCCTTAGAAAAATCGTTGTTGGTTGGCGACTTTCTTATTGTAAGTAAAATACATTACGGAGCTAGAGGACCAATGACTACCGTTGCAGCTCCAATGGTACATGATACGATCCCTGTGTTAAAAAAGAAATCTTATCTCTACAACGATAATTTTGAAGAAAAGAACACCTCTTGGATAAATAAACTACAACTGCCCTATTTTAGATTACCAGGTTTTGAAAACGTAGAACGTAATGATATTGTGGTTTTTAACCAACCAGCAGATACTTTGTTGGATATGAATAATTTTACCCCAGATCGTAATTACTATAAGCCTATTGATAAAAAAACAAATTTGGTAAAGCGCTGTGTTGGGCTTCCTGGGGATACTTTAGAAGTGAAAAATGGTATTGTTTATATAAATGGTATTCAAAATAAATTACCAGATAGAACTAAGCTTCAATTTTCACATGATATTACCTTTAAAAACATCAAGTTAAATACAAAATCAGACTTCGATAGAGTACAATCTATATTAAAAAAGTATGATATTACAGATAGAATCGGTTTTAATCAAAGAACTAATAGCTACACAGTCCAAGCAACAGTTGACGCAGCAAAAAAAGCTACAGTTCATCCAAATATAGAATCTATAACCTATGTTCCAGAAGAGAAAGGCTTAAGAGATAATCGCGTATTCCCTCATGACCCCAACTATAATTGGAATTATAATCATTTTGGCCCTTTATGGATTCCTAAATCTGGATCCACAGTACAATTGAATACCGAAAATATATCACTTTATAAGCGTGCCATTGCTGAATATGAAGGCAACAAGGTAGTAACAAGAGGCAATCAAATTTTTATTAACGATCAACCAGCTAAATCCTACACCTTTAAACAAGATTATTATTGGATGATGGGAGACAACAGACATAACTCTATTGATGCGAGAGCTTGGGGATTTGTGCCCTACAACCATATATTCGGTAAGCCCGTATTTATTTGGATGAGTATTGATGGCATTAACGATGGTATTAAAAATTGGAGACCTCGTTGGGACCGTATTTTCACTACCGTTAGTGGTAGTGGTAAGCGTACGTCCTATCTTATTCCATTTATAGTGGTTATTTTTGGTCTAATGTTCTTCAATAAGTGGAGGAAGAAAAAGAAAGCTAAAGCCTAGACTTCTAAAAAAGACATCATGAGTTGTCTTGTATATCCAACATATTTTCCCAACATAGCACATTTTGTTGCCATGGTTCGCTCAGATTCGGTCTATTTTGAAGTCTGCGATAATTACCAAAAGCAATCGTATAGAAACCGTACCGAAATTTATGGTGCTAATGGCAAACTTGCTTTAACTGTTCCTGTGAGTTATACACAAAAGAACAGACAACTCTATAAAGATGTTAAAATTGCAAACGAAGATAATTGGCAGATACAACATTTAAAATCATTGCAGTCTGCTTACAGTATGTCACCCTTTTTTGAATTCTACATTGATGATTTGATGCCATTGTTTGAAAAGCGATTTGATTACATTCTGGATTTTAATTTGAAATGCTTTGAGACACTTTTAGATAGTCTTCAGATTGAAATTATTACGCAACGAACTATCATTTTTGAAAAATCACCTGACAACAAAACCGATTACAGATCTTTGGCTAAACGAAATCACAAAGTAGAATCTTTTAAATCCTATGTTCAGGTGTTTAGTGAAAAACATGGGTTTATATCTAATCTTAGCATCTTGGATTTACTGTTTAATGAAGGACCAAATTCAGAATTATATTTAAAGAAACAAAAATTATAGACCTTAAAAACACCCCTAAAAGCCCATTAAGGGGACTTTAGGAATATAAATATAGAATCGTATTTTTAGATATAACACATGTTGAAATTCTGTTTACATTATGGTTTACACTTTGGGTTACCCTTAGCTATTGCACTTGTTTTCTTCAAAAAAACTTGGCTTAAGTCTTATCTAATAATGCTTTCGGCATTTATTATCGATTTGGATCATTTATTGGCGAATCCGGTATTTGATCCCAGTCGTTGCAGTATTAATTTTCATCCGCTTCACTCCTACTATGCTATTGTGGTCTATGCGATACTTTTAATACCTAAACCAACAAGGATTTTTGCCTTGGGGTTACTGGCACATATTATTTCAGATAGTGTAGATTGTTGGTTGATATAGTATATTTTAACATTCACATAGCGTTCCTTAAGGCGGCAACACCTTCAACTAAATTTTATTCTAAACTGAGCGTTGCTTTTATTGGATAGTGATCCGAAAGTTTTAACCCGTTATAGGTTTTAAAACCATTGATGGAAAAACGTTTATCTGCTAAAATAAAATCTATTCTAAGTGGAAAGTATTTAAAATCATACGTTTTACCAAAGCCGTTACCTGCTTCTTCAAAGGTATCTACCAAATCATTACCCTTAATTTCTCTGTAGACATAAGAATAAGCTGTATTATTAAAGTCACCAGTTACGATAGTCTTATAGGGAGATTTCGCTTTATGAGCCAGAAATAATTCAACCTGCTGTTGTTGTGCCTTAAATGTAGTTCCCACTTGCTTAAACAACTGCTCCGAAGATCCCTTTTTAAGCTCATCAACATCAGTATTTACACCAGACGATTGTAAGTGCAAATTATAGATTCTAATCGTATCCTTAGCCCTTACCACGTCAACAAAAATGGCATTATTACTTGTATTTGTAAATTCTAACGAACCAGAATTCACAATAGGAAATTTTGAAAACAATGCCTGACCTCGCTTTATAGCATTATTAAATGTTGTATTGTAACCGTAATAACCTTCAAGCTCAATAGGATCTTTGGTTCTGTACTCTTGTAAGCAAATGATATCTGGTTGTTCCCTTTTTATAAATGCTTCAATATCTGCTTTCACAGTTTTACTTGGTAACCAAGAATACATATTAAACAATCTCACATTAAAGGATAATAGGGAGATATTATTTGTGTCTTCTATCTGTTTGGAAGATGAAAATTTATATAAGGAACCTAAATAACTCCAGCCTAGAAGTAAAACGATTAAGGATAATAACATTTGCTTCTTTACTTGAAGCAACCAGTACACAAAAAATAGAATATTGAGTAGCAACAGTAAGGGTACACCCAAACTCAAAACAGATAAAGTTGCAAAATTTTTTGGCGGCACATAAGGCAATATATAAGAAATGAGCAATAAGAATGCTGCCAACGAATTGACCAAAAACATAATCTTACCAAAGAATTTCAACTTCTTCATATATTTCACATGCGGATGAGGCCCTTCTTAATTCTTACCCGATCTAAAAAGAAACTCTTTTTCTTTAGCGGTTAAGCTCTCATAACCACTCTTGCTGATTTTGTCAAGGATTAAATCTACCTTTTTCTGATCATTAAACGCATTAAACTCTTTTTTAGTCTTGCCAGCATAAGCAGTCTTTTGTTGTTTTCGATGTACCGTTTTTAATGTCGACTTAGAGCTAAACCAACTCATAACAGTATCTATAAGACGTTCAAAACCTGAGCCTATATCTTTACCTTCTTTTAATTTTATCGCATAATAATACCCTAGAACTGCACCTCCAAGATGTGCTACATTTCCACCTTGATTACCACCAAATAGACCTAAAATATCCAATGCAACTATGGCCATAGCAATATACTTAAGCTTAATGTTAGCAACCAGAACCCTAACTTCAGTTTCTGGCATATACACACCTAGAAAAATTAGCATGGCATTAATGCCTGCTGAAGCACCAACCAAAGGAGGAGCATTTATTACAAATTCCTTTGGTAAAACATTATAAACAAAAAGAAATGCCAAGCCTCCAACAATGATTCCCAAAAAGTAAATATTGAGTGCCATTTTAGGTCGAAACAAATTCAACAACATTCTTGATATATAATACAATATCAGAAGGTTAAAAAGAATATGAAAGAAACCATAATGTGTAAATCCGTATGTGATGAGCGACCAGGGTTTCCATAAAAACTGAAAAAAATCTGAGGGTAAGCTTAAATAAGTTAGGCCATTAGCGGTTCTGCCAAAAACCTTAATCAATTGTCCGATAATGAAAACAATAATGTTAATGACAATTACTTTTTCAAAAGCATTGAATCTATTGAACTTATATTTTAGGCCTTTAAAACTGCTCATAATTAATTCCAGCGGTATTTATCCCGTTCGTTTTTCTTCCAAAAGTACATGAGCAAGAAACCTGTAAATGCACCACCTACGTGAGCCATAAAAGCTGTATTGCTTGGACTAAATATAGCTTGGCCTGTTAAACCAGAAAATAAATCCAAGGCAATGATTGCAGGTATAAAGTACTTTGCCTTAATAGGTATCGGTAAAAATATGAGCATGAGTTTAGACTCAGGAAACAGCATTCCAAAAGCAACTAAAATACCCATTATTGCACCAGACGCACCAATCATTGGCGTTATATATGAGCTTGCAAAAGTTCTAGTTTCCTCAATACTACCTAAAATGTTTGACCAATTTTTGTCATATTGCCCATTGGAAAGTAAGCTCAAAATAGTATCCTCAGATAAACCAGACTCTATTAAGGCAACAAATCCCGTATTAAATTGATAATATGAAAAAGCTATTTGTATTATAGCAGCACCAAAACCAGACAACAAATAAAACGTTAAGAATTTTTTCCACCCAAAAACCTGTTCTACCGCTGTTCCAAACATCCAAAGTGCAAACATGTTAAAAAGTAGATGGGCAATTGACTGGTTACTGTGCATAAACATATGCGTCAAAAATTGCCAGGGTTGAAATAATTCATTTTTAGGAAAATGTAAAGCAAACCAAGTCATAAGAGGCTCCCCTTGATTGCCAATTGACATCATTCCAATATACATAATCACATTAATAATCAGCAAATGTTTTACAGCATCAGTTATTTGTGTTCTCATATACTACATAAATTTCTTTTCAATATCATCAACTCCCAGTGTTATAAACGTAGGTCTATTGGTTGGTGATACGTTGGGTTCTTTACAAGCAAATAGGCTATTGACCAAATGCTCTTGTTCTGTGTGGCTTAAGGCTTGTCCATTTTTTATCGCCAAGCTTTTCGCCATAGATTTAGCCAACAAGTCTGTGGCACTAAAATTAGCATCCGGAACATCAGTTTCTACATCACTAATTAATTGTTCTAAAATAATAGATACCTCACTTTCTGGCACTCCAACTGGTACTCCCGTAATTGTAATGTCCTCATCAGATACTTTAGAAAACACAAAACCCGTGTGCTCTAAATCCGTTTTTAAGTTCGAAATTATTTGAGTCTCATTGGGAGTAAAATGCAATTGTAATGGAAATAACAACTGCTGACTAGTCGCTTCCTTAATGGTTATATGCTTTAAGAAATTTTCATACAGCACGCGTTGATGCGCCCTGTTTTGATCAATAATGAGCATACCAGATTTTAAGGTACTTATAATATATTTTTGTTGTAATTGAAACGTCGTTTTAGAAGTTTCAACTGAAGTGTTACCAAACAGCGATTCGGTTTTAGAATCACTTTCAAAAGTAACCTCGCTAAAATCATTTTCAGAATTATTGCCTTTGGACTCCAAACCAACATACAAACTTTCCCAAGATGCCATTGGTGCTTTCTTAAAACTTGTATACTGCGATGTGTGTTTTGCTTTATTATCATCAGCAAACGGATTAAAACTTCTATCCACTTCAATAGATGGTGAAGCTGCACTTTTATTTTTATAGCTGTAAGGTGTATTGAGTTGACTTTGATGTTCAAAATCCAAAACAGGGGCAATATTAAATTGTCCTAAGCTATGCTTTACTGCGGAACGCAAAATGGCATATAAAGTGTGTTCATCGTCAAACTTAATTTCGGTTTTAGTCGGATGAATATTAATGTCAATCGTTTTGGGATCAACAGTTAGATTTAAAAAATAACTCGGATGATACCCATCTTTTAGCAAACCTTCAAATGCAGCACTAATGGCATGATTAAGGTATGGACTTTTTATAAAACGTTGATTTACAAAAAAGAATTGCTCCGAACGCGTTTTCTTTGAGTATTCAGGTTTTCCAACAAATCCAGAGATTTTCAACACTTCTGTTTCCTCTTCAACAGGTACTAATTTTTCGTTAGTTTTATTTCCAAAAATATGCACCACACGTTGTCTGTAATTCTCACTTGGAAGATGAAATAATTCACTTCCGTTATGGTAAAACGCAAAAGCAATATTTGGATGTGCCAATGCTACACGATGAAATTCGTCTGTAATGTGGCGTAACTCGACAGTATCTGACTTTAAAAAATTTCGTCTCGCTGGAATATTGAAAAATAGATTTTTTACAGCAACAGAAGTACCCGTCGGAGTAACAGAAACCTCTTGTGACTTCACTTTACTACCTTCAATTTCTATCGCAGTTCCTAGTTCGTCTTCAGATCGTTTGGTTTTCAATTCTACATGCGCAATGGCCGCAATACTAGCTAGAGCTTCTCCTCTAAAACCTTTAGTATTAAGTTGAAATAAATCTTCTGCCGATTTTATTTTGGATGTGGCATGACGCTCAAAACTCAAACGCGCATCGGTGAAGCTCATGCCTTTACCATTATCAATAACCTGAACCAAGGTCTTACCTGCGTCTTTTATAATGAGTTTCACTTCTGTGGCACTAGCATCTATGGCATTTTCGAGAAGTTCTTTAACTACAGAAGCAGGCCGCTGTACCACCTCACCTGCTGCAATTTGGTTGGCAACATGATCTGGTAAAAGTTGAATGATATCTGTCATTAGCTATTAGGAAAGAAAATAGACAAGTCGAAGCCTATAAGAAATAAGAATAATAAAATTAAAATACCTGCAATAATAAAGACACGTTTATTAACTTTTTCATCTCTGTCATTTTGATATTCATCTAGAGCTGCATTTAATTTCCCCTTTATTCCTTTTGGTGGGTTAATGGTTTTTCTATGTGCATCAAATTTATGTTTTACCTCATAAGGACTACTATCACCTTTATAGTAACGTGGCTTGTAACTATACTTTCTATTTTTCTTTAATTTCATTAATCTCATAATACCCTTATTTAATATACCCTTCGAGGATATACATTAAAACAAAAAGAGATACTAACATTATAATCAGAGCAGGTAAAGATGTGAGCATATTACCCTTACGTTTTGTATTACTCTTAATTTTAGTCCACTTTGTCTCCAAGTCATCTCTCGACTCTTCCCGATTATTATCGGAATTAGAATCCTGAAAACGAGGCTTATAGCTAAAGCGTTTATTTTTTCTCTGATTTAACAAGTACTCTTATGATTCAAACCTGATATATCTCAAAAGTACTTAAAATACTAGGAAAAATAGCCTAAGGATTCCTTAAAATTATTAACAAAAAGGATGCCAATATAAGAAGTTGAAATTGAATCTGAATTCGAAACTGAGATTTAACTCTTACAAACTTGAAAAAGAAAAGGCCTTAATAATAAACTGAAAACTGAGACCGAGAGCTACTTAGTCTGCTTCCTCAAATCTGCCATTTTAATTGCAGTAATGGCTGCTTCAGTACCTTTATTACCATGCTTTCCACCAGAACGGTCAATAGATTGTTGCCTATTATTATCTGTTAAGACACAAAAAATTACAGGAATATCACCTTTTAGATTTAAATCCTTAATGCCTTGCGTTACACCTTCACAAACAAAATCGAAGTGTTTGGTTTCACCTTGGATTACACAACCTATAACAATGATAGCGTCTAGCATTCCTGAATTCGCATAAATACTTTTAGACATTCTGGCAGCCCCATAAGTGAGTTCAAATGTCCCAGGTACATTCCAACGCACAATATTCTCTTTCACTGCTCCACAGTCTGTCAAAGTATCAAAAGCACCTTGCCAAAGTCCTTCTGTGATTTCATCATTCCACTCAGAAACAACAATCCCAAACCGAAAGTCTTTCGCGTTTGGGATTGTTGTTTTATCGTAATTAGATAAATTATGATTTGCCGTAGCCATGGTTTTATAAACTTGCTTCTACTTTTCCTATCAGTACATCTACTTGTCCTGCTTCTGTAGAATCAGGAAAGTCGGATTTAATACGCTTTAGGTAATCCAATGCTTTTGAATTCTCACCCAAATCAATAGCTACACGAGCAGCCTTTAATAAATATAATGGTGTTGTAAATTCGTTTGTATTCGCATTAAATGCTTTTTCATAATATTCTAAAGCTTCTGGTAATTGCTCTAATTGTACAAAAGCATCACCAATACCACCTTTTGCAATCGGGTTCAGCATTTTATCATCACTTGAAAAATCACCTAAATACGTCACTGCATTTTGATAATCCTTTAAGTTTAAGTAAGCCATACCTGCATAGTAGTTTGCTAAGTTAGCAGCAGGGCTTCCGCTATATTGGTCAATAATATCCAGCATGCCGTATTTACCTTCACCACCATTTAAAGCCATATTGTAAAGTGAATCTGCAGCAATGCCATTAGCAGCATCATCAAAATACGTTTTGGCTTGGTACATTTCGTTCATAGCCTCTTTGTGATTTGGCTCAGCAATAAATTTATTATAACCTAAGTAAGCCAAAACAGCTAATGCAACAACTGCGATAATACCAATAATATAGTTTTGGTTTTTAACTACCCACTCTTCCGTTTTTGAAGCACCCTCATCTAAGGTATTAAATACCTCAGCCGTTGTTGAGTTTTCCTCAACGACTTCTTCCTTTTCTTTTTTGGTTTTTGGTTTGTAGCCTCTTTTCTTATACGTTGCCATATCTTGTCTATTAATGCGTGCGCAAAAATAAAATTTTTATTGGGAATTAAAAGCCTATTTATTTGTTATTTTTCAATAATTTGCAGGAATAATTTAAGCTTCATAACAGTACTAAATTCAAAGGAAAGCGAATTATTTTTATGATTCTAAACACACTATCTTTAGTTAATTACAAAAATTTTGAAAGTCAGGTTTTCGATTTTGACGCTAAAATCAATTGTTTTGTTGGTGTAAATGGTGTCGGAAAAACCAATGCACTAGATGCAATTTATCACTTGGCATTTGGGAAAAGTTATTTTAACCCTATTGCACTTCAGAACATAAAACATGACACTGAATTTTTTGTGGTTGATGGCAATTTTGAAAAGCATAAACGCACAGAAAAAATCATAGTTTCGCTTAAACGTGGACAGAAAAAAATTATAAAACGAAACGGAAAGGCTTATGAAAAATTCAGTGAGCATATTGGTTTTATTCCGCTTGTTATTATTTCGCCAGCAGATCGTGATTTAATCATCGAAGGCAGTGACACACGAAGAAAGTTTATTGACAGTGTTATTTCGCAAAGTGACAAAACCTACTTAGCATCACTTATTGCCTACAACAAAGTGCTATCGCAACGTAATGCGTTGCTTAAATACTTTGCGCTTAACAATACGTTTAATGGGGATACGCTTACCATTTACAATGAGCAACTAAACACATTTGGCAACGACATATTTAAAAAGCGTGATGAGTTCCTTAAGATATTCATTCCGATTTTTAAAGAGCGTTATCAAGCCATCTGTCAAAGTAAAGAAACCATTGATTTAAAGTATAAAAGTGATTTGTTTAATGGCGAATTAATTCATCTTTTAGAATCTAACCTAAACAAAGACAAAGCTTTACAATACACAAGTGTTGGTTCGCACAAGGATGATTTAGTGTTTTTAATTGATAAATTTCCAATCAAAAAATTTGGAAGTCAAGGACAGCAAAAATCATTTTTAATCGCTTTAAAGTTGGCACAATTCGATTTCATAAAACAACAAAGCGGTGTGTCACCTATTTTACTGCTGGATGATATTTTTGATAAGCTTGATGAAAACCGAGTTGCTCAAATCATCAGTTTGGTTGATGATGAAAACTTTGGGCAGATATTTATAAGTGATACCCATGCCGATAGAACAGAAAATATTGTAAAGCAGATTCATCAATCCTATAAATTGTTTAAGCTATGATAAAAGTTATCGTTATTGTGAAGCAGGTTTTTTCAATCTGCTATGGCAATCTTTCAAATCTAAAAAAGTCTCTTTTTATATTGATTTTAGTGTCCTTTCTTAGCTGTTCGAAAAATCCTGAAACCTTTATAGAACATCTCAACGGTTATTGGGAAATTGAAGAAGTCACGTTAAGTGATGGTACAAAAAAGCAATATAAATTCAATGAAACCATAGACTATATTAAAATCAACGATAGTTTAAAAGGGTTTAGAAAAAAGTTAAAACCTGGCGTAAATGACACCTACTTTACGTCTGATGATGCAGAAGCATTAGTCCTAAAAATAGAAAGCGGCAATTTAAATATGTACTACAGTACACCATATGCACAATGGAAAGAAACAGTTCTTGAGGCTTCACCAAAGCATTTAAAAATTAGCAATGCGGATAAAAATGTATATTTATATAAACGTTACACTCCCATTAAACTAGATGTTGAATAATTTTGAAATCTTGTACCAAGAACTAAAGACCAACATTAATTTTTATTATTGCTTAGTTTAATGTACTTTAACTAATAAAAATAAGATTCCTGCTTAAGTAAGAAGTAAACATGGCAAAGCGCAATAATGACAATCGACCCATACAAGATATTCTAAAAGAGTTTGTAAAAACCAATAATTTACAATCTGGTTTAGACAAAGTAAATGTGCGCGAAGCTTGGGCAAATCTTATGGGTAACGGAGTCAACAATTACACTACAGCTATTGAATTAAAGCACGAAACGCTATACGTACAATTGAGCTCAAGCGTTTTAAGGGAAGAGCTGAGTTACGGTAATGAAAAGATTGTTAAAATGCTCAATGAATCTATTGGTAAAGACGTAGTCAAAAAATTAGTACTTCGCTAAACTTCAAAATCCTAAAGTTTTCAAAAATCTAAAAATGATATATTATCGGCTTTGTATCTTTACAAAAAGCATAAGATGAGACTCATTCTATTTTTATCTATTTGTATACTTATGCAGCCCATGATCTTATTTCAATTTAAATACAATAGCAATATTGACAACTGGAAAATTTTAGACGATGTTGTTATGGGCGGACGATCAGATGGAAACTTTAAAGTCAATACAGATGGTCATGGAGAATTTTCAGGTAAAATTTCACTAGATAATAATGGTGGTTTTTCCTCACTGCGGTATTATTTTGAAACGGTCGATTCTTCAAAATATTCAAAATTTAAAATTAGAATAAAGGGAGATGGTAAAACCTATCAGTTTAGAGTCAAAAATGATGGCAGTGATAAATATTCATACATCTATAGTTTTAAAACAAGTTCAGAATGGCAAGCTGTAGAAATCCCATTCGATGAGATGTATGCTTCATTTAGAGGCTATCGTTTAGATATTCCTAATTTTGATGGCAAGCAAATGGAAGAAATTGCATTTCTTATAGGTAACAAAAAAGAAGAGCATTTTAAACTACTTATCGATTCCATAACTTTAGAATAATATTTGGTACTTTTAAGCTTTAATAACTTTTAGCTTAAATGAAATACATAAAACTGGTTCTTTCTTTTCTACTGACCGTAGGCATATTTTTTGTTTTAAACACTAAATTAGGAGCTGTTCCTCCCATTGGTAAGTTTCTCAATCCATACAATGGCATTTGGCAGAATGAAACCGACGAGTCCATATCTGGCAACATTTTTATTTCTGGATTAAAAGATGAAGTTACGGTACATTACGACGCACAACTCATCCCGCATGTTTTTGCCCAAAACGAAAGCGACCTCTACAAAGCGCAGGGTTACTTAACTGCTAAACACCGTTTGTGGCAATTAGAATTTCAAACCTATGCAGCAGCCGGACGCTTGTCTGAAATTGTTGGAGAGGGAGCTTTAAATTACGACAGAACCGAACGTCGAAGAGGTATGGGCTATGGCGCAGACCAAGCTATAGCCTATATGAAAAAGCACGACACCGAGACCTTGGGTTTTATTCAGGATTATGCCGATGGTGTTAATGCATACATCGAACAACTCGCCCCAGAAGATTATCCTGTAGAGTATAAATTACTAGATTATAAACCCGAAATATGGACTCCAAAAAAAACGGCATTGCTTTTAATGTATATGACCAAAATGCTGGCTGGAGGTGATGAAGATTTAGAAAAAACGAATGCCTTAAGATTATTCGGAAAAGATAATTTTGATTTATTATTTCCTGATTTCTTCGATATTACTGATCCTGTTATTCCAAAAGAAACAGATTGGAGTTTTATTGATGTCCCACAAACAGCATTACCAGAAAGCAAAGCAGTTTTAGATACGATTAGAGAAACCATAGCACAACCACATCCCGATAATGGAAGTAACAATTGGGCAGTATCTGGGAAGAAATCCACTACTGGTAATCCTATTTTGGCTAACGATCCTCATTTAGGGTTAAATCTACCAGCCATTTGGTTTGTAATGCAATTGAGCACGCCAAATCACAATGCCTTTGGTGCAACCATTCCTGGAGCATTGAGTGTTATTTCCGGCTTTAACCAACACATAGCTTGGGGTGAAACCAACGCCACTAGAGATGTTATTGATTGGTATAAAATTGAATTTAATGACGACCGTACTAAATACAAGTATAATGGTTATTGGAGAGATGTTACCATTCGAGTGGAGAACATTAAAATAAAAGGTAGAGAAACCTACAAAGACACAGTGCTTTACACACATCATGGACCTGTTGTATATGATAAAAATTTTAAATCCGATAAAGAATTAAGAGGTTATGCCATGAAATGGATTGGACACGAAGGAGGCAACAACCAAAAAACGTTTCTAGAGCTTAACAAAGCAAAAAATTATGATGATTATGTCAACGCCCTACAATATTGGAATGCACCAGCGCAAAATTTTGTATTTGCGTCTACTGAAGGAGATATTGCATTATGGATTCAAGGTAAATTCCCCAATAAATGGGAAGGTCAAGGAAAATTCTTAATGGATGGCAGCAATCCCGAAAACGATTGGCAAAGTTATATTCCACAACAGTTTAATGCCAAAGTAAAAAACCCTAAACGTGGCTTTGTAAGTTCAGCAAATCAGCATCCTGTGGATGAAAGCTATCCATATTATGTTTTTAATGATGGCTATGAAACCTACCGAAACCGTGTGATTAATGACTACTTTAGTTCTAAATCTAAATTTAGTGTTGAGGATTTTAAGGATCTGCATAACAACAATTATAACCTAAAGGCCTCGGAGCTAGTTCCGTATATGTTAGAACATATGGATACCTCTTCATTAACTAAAGAAGAAAAAGTAATCTATGAAGAAGTAAAAGCCTGGAAATTTAACAATGATATTGATGAAGTGGGACCAAGCATCTGGCGTCAATGGTATAGTAAGCTCTATAATATGGTTTGGGACGAATTTGATGTAGAAGACATAGCACTCGATTTGCCTTTTACTTACCAAACGATTCACTTATTAAAACATAACGGCAATCATAAATTTATGGATATTGTTGATACCGATGAAACCGAAACTGCCAAGGATTTGTTTTTGTTAGCTTTCAAAGAGGCTGCGGAACGTCTACTAGAAATCAAAGACGAAGCGGGAGACTATAAATGGGTAAGTTACAAGGGCACTTATGCTGGTCATTTATTACAGGCACTACCTGCATTCTCTAGATTTGATATCCCAATCGGTGGCGACCGAAATATTGTCAATGCCACCTCAGAAAATCATGGACCTTCATGGCGAATGATTGTAGAAATGACTTCACCTCCAACAGCCATTGGCATATATCCAGGTGGACAATCTGGAAACCCGGGCAGTAAATACTATGATAACTTTATTGATGATTGGGCAGCAGGAAACTATCACAACCTTATTTTTTTACAGCCAAATACAGCCACAGATGCTATTATTGGCACTCAAACTTTAACACCAATTAATAATGAATAAGACCATTACCAACTTTATAGCAACACTAATTTTAGCTGTTCTTTTATCATTTGTTTTACCTTGGTGGTCGGTAATGACTGCGGCTTTAGCTACCTCTTTGTTTCTACCACTAAAAAAAGCAGCTGTCTTTTTTGTGCCTTTTTTGGCTATCCTTCTGTTTTGGGCGGTGTATAGTTTTATGTTAAGTAGTGGAAACGATTACACTTTGGCCAAGCGTATCGCTGTATTATTACCATTGGGCGGAAACCCCTATGTTTTAATTTTAGTTACAGGAATTGTTGGAGGATTGGCTGCTGGTATAGCTGCTATTTTTGGGAAGCAGTTAAGTTTAATGGCAAGTAAAAACTAGATGTAAGACATTTTTAGTCGCTTCTACACGTCCTAAAACCTAATAAAGACATTTAAAATATGTAAGCCTACGTATAAAAGTAGGGTATAACCCTTAATAGTTGTCATATATAAAACAAAACAATTATTATGAAAAAAACAACTTTACTTTTAATCAAATTAATAGTGTTAATCACTTTTAATACCCATGCCCAAATTATTTATACAGATATAACTGACGGAATTCCTTCTGGCATTGATTTTAATCGGGACGGAACAAATGAATTTAATATCATGGCTAACGGTGTTTATATTGAATATTTCGCATATCCAGACAATAATATTCATGCTCTTGGAACACTAGAAGATGAATTATGGTTTGTTCCTGACTGCGTAGCAGAAGGGTTTATAGTTGATGGATCTAATCAATGGGAAGGCCAAGGAGATTGCTCAATAACTGGTTTTCCTGACCCAAATCCTACAATTACTTTTAATCAAGATGAATATCTAGCTGTCAGGTTTAAACTTGGAGGAACTGACATATATTATGGTTGGATTAGATTTTCTATGGACAATTCGAGCAATATTACTTATAAAGATTACGCATATGAAAGTACACCAAACACACAAATTGCAACTGGAGCAAACGCACTAAATGTGAATGAATTTGAGTTAACAAAAAAAATTAACATCTACCCAAATCCAGCAAAAAACTCAATTACAATTAATTATGAATTTCAAACCAATGATTCTAAAATAATAATTTATGATTTATCAGGAAGACTTGTTAATCAAACAATGCTATCAAACAATAATAATATAATTGATATTTCAGGATTAAATTCAGGAGTATACATTGTTAATTTAATTGAAGATGATACAAAAACTGGATTCAAAAAATTGATAGTTGAATAAAGTATGTCTAGTCCTTAAATATGGTATACAAATTTTCAGCGTAAATTAATTTTTAACCTGTAGCCATATTTCAGGACTAGACAAAATAACTAATCAAAAAATAGAAAATATGAAAACAGTTGGAATTATTGGTGGTTCTGGCTTCATTGGAAGCCATACTACAAAGAAGTTTTTACAAGAAGGTTTTAAGGTCAGGGTCTCTGCCACTGATATTTCCAAAACAGAAAAATATGAGCACTTAAAAGATTTACCAAACGCAAAAAATCTTAAAATTCTTCCTTTAAAAGTTGAAAACAAAAATCAATTAAAAGACTTCACAAAAAGTTGCGAAATAGTGGTTCATGGAGGTACACCTTTTCAGTTGGATGTACAAGACCCTAAAACAGAACTATTTGACCCAACAATCAAGGGAACGGAAAACTTTCTTGAAGTAATTAACGAAACGCCAACCATTGAAAAAGTAGTTTTTGTTGCTTCTGTCGCCTCATACAATACAAATTTCCCATTGCTCCCAGAAGGAAAGAATTCTAATGATACAATCGATGAAAATGACAAACCATTTATGAGCGAAGAAAGCCATCCTTATGCACAGGCAAAATTCATTGCCAACCAAACAGTAGAGAAATTTATCAAAGAGAATCCGAATACTAATTTTGAAATTACAAGTGTATCACCTGTTGCTGTAATGGGAAAATCACTATCGCAGCGAGAAGATTCCACTTCCTCTGGTTTACAATATTTATTCAAAAACAAAATAGCACCAAATCCATTTGTACAAATGCTATTTGATACTGATACAGAATTTGCAATAGTCGATGTAAAAGATGTTGCCAACGGAATTTATAGTGCCAGTATCAAAAAAGGTTTACACGGCAAAAACTATTTATTAAGCAGTGAAAGTTGGAAAATCTCTGACATTTCTAAAATGCTTAATAATGAAACACCAAACGAAAGTGCTAATATGGTTTATAAAAATGATTCTGCAAAAGAAGACTTGGAAATTAAATTTAATCCTGCTAAAGTACCTCTAACTGAATTCGGAAGTTAATATGAAATAGATTTAGGATGACCAAAATAATTGTATATTCCCACTACTTCTGAAGATAGGAAAACAAAATTTATGACAAGATTATTATTAATATTATTTTTCCTTACCGGATTAGCCTCTATTTCCTGCAAGAAGTCATCGTCACAAGAAAATACGATAAAGCAAAGCATTAATACACAATCAGTTGACAGCTTAACGGTTTATCAAACCGAAAATTTAATTATCAAAAAACTATCCAATCATATCTATCAACATGTCTCATTTTTAAATACTGATGACTTTGGAAAAGTGGAATGCAATGGAATGTTAGTTGTGAATGAAAATGAAGGAGTTGTATTTGACACACCTACGGACAACAAAAGTTCGTTGGAATTAATAAACTTTACCACTAACGATCTTAAAAAAAAGATAACAGCTATCATTCCAACTCATTTTCACGAAGATTGTGTTGGTGGAATACAAGCGTTTGAACAACATAATATTCCAGCATATGCTTCAACACAAACCATAGAATTACTAAAAGAGAACGGTCAAATCTTCTCTAGCCCAATCAAAGATTTTGATGGTAGTCTCACTTTAAGCATTGGAAACAAAAAGGTTTATGCGAAATACTTTGGAGAAGGCCATACCAAAGACAATATTATAGGATATTTCCCAGAGAGTAATGCCATATTTGGTGGGTGCTTAATTAAAACAGTTGGAGCGAGTAAGGGGTATTTAGACGATGCAAATACTAACAAGTGGTCTGAAACTGTTCAAAAAATCAAATTAAAATATCCAGGAACAAAAATTGTAATTCCAGGACACGGAAAATCAGGAGGAACGGAATTATTTCATTACACCATTAAATTATTTGAATTGAAATAAATAACAGCTAAAACCTCATGTAAAACAGTAACTTTTGGTGCTGAAACTAAACTATAAATAGAAAAACCAGTGCTTAAAATCCTCTACTTTATATATACAACAACAATTAACCTAACTTAAAATTGATTGAAGAGATTTTGTTTTTATCAGAAAAAATGAATTCTGATAAATAATTATAGATTTGGAGTATCTTTATGTTATAATTTTAAGTCTATGAATCCATCAGCTAGCGGCTGGATAAAAAAATTTTGTTCTCAGATTTCCAGAAAAGAACTACCCTATCACAATTTTGATCAGCTTTATAAGGGCTTAAAACAGAATGGATTTATTTATGGAGTTAATGTGGGCATTACAAATGCGGTTGATACATTGCACAAATACTCTGAGGATGAGTTGGCCAAAATCAACCTCATCACTACATTATATCACACCTATACGTTTTACAAACCAGATTTTAACAGTAAAGAATTTATTGCTACGTTACTGAACTATTATAAAGAGTTAGAAGTCTCTGATCTATCACTTTGGGATAAGCTCGTAATAGGCAAAAGTGAAAGCTCCATGTTAGAGCGTTTAATACACGATAGAATTCAGTTAGACGACAATCTATTAACACGAAATTTTAATAAATCCATAACCAATTCACTTTTGTTCGTAGATGTTTTCACTTTTGAAGCGCATCTAAAAAGTGAAGTCGATGTAAAAGCATATGCTGCTAATCTCGAAAGTTTAATAATTGGTACACTATACCAATCTCTTAATTCAAAAAGTAAGGTTACGGATTACGACAAAAAGGTCATTGACCTTATTGAAACTTCTACATCTTACATTGATGATGAAGTATTAGATGCTGAAGATTTAATTTATGACATTACATACAACATCAATAAAAATGAAAAAAAATACCTTATCGATTTAATGTGCTTATCGATTTGGGACGATGAAATTCTAGAAAAATCCGAGTTTAGGTTTCTAACAAGTTTAGCCAAACGCTTAGATATGCCAAATTCTGAAATACATGAGTCTATTTTAGATGTAAACGATTTTCACAAAAAACATAAGAAAGAAATATTGTTGTTTCAACAATCCAACCCTATCAGTAATTTCTATGAAAACTCATCTCAACTCGTCAACAAATTAATAAGAAGAAACAGTAAACGTTTAGTAAAAGAGGTCAATCAGAGTAAAGAGCTTTTATCTCTTATTTCCAAATCCACACATTCAGATTTATCCAAAGAAGAACAAAAGCTAATGCAATCCCAATTGCTAGACATTTTAAAAACCATACCAAGCTTGGCTATTTTTATGCTTCCAGGCGGGGCAATTTTGTTACCGATTTTTGCAAAGCTTATTCCTAATATGCTGCCATCTGCCTTTGACGACAATAGGGTTGAAGACAAAAGCTGAATTCAATATTTTGAATTTATTCTAACCAGTTCTTAAAATCTTTTACGCGTTCTCTGGCCACAATGACTTCTTGTTCTTTGAATCGGTTTAATTTAATCTGAAGTCTAGAATTAGTATAGCTTATAATATCTTTTATAGCATTTATGTTGACATAAAATTTTCTACTGATCCTAAAGAATACATAAGGTTCAAGCTCGTCTTCCAGTTGATCCAATGTTATATCCAAAAGGTAATTTCTGCCTTCGGTGGTGTAAGCATACGTGCCCTTGTTTTCACTGTAGATACATTCGATGTCCTCAATATTAATAAGTTTTAAATGCTGACCGACTTTAACAGAAAAACGCTTTTTATATTCACGCTCAATGGGATTGACCAATAACTTCTTAATATCATTAAAATCTAGAGTAACCGCTTGTTTTTTTGGTGTTCTACTTTTAAATTTTTTTACTGCAGTGCTTAAATCGTCTTCATCAATAGGTTTCAACAAATAATCTATACTGTTTAGCTTAAATGCCTGTAACGCATATTCATCATAAGCCGTTGTAAAAATAACTGCTGAATTAATATCTATAGCTTCAAAAATTTCAAAAGACAAACCATCACTTAACTGAATATCTAAAAAAATAAGATCTGGATGTTCATTACTTTGAAACCATTCTATGGATTCTTCCACGGAATGCAACATCGTATGTGCTTCAACATCTAAGGCTTTAAGCATTCGCTGCAAACGTCTTGCTGATGGTTTTTCGTCTTCTATTATAATTACGTTCATTATTTAAATTGAGTATATAATTAATAATTCTATTCCCAAAGCTTCTTTTCCGTTGCTTCTACTTTTATAAATTCCTTTATTTTTCTATCCTCCCAGCTCTTTTTAAAAAGAAGTCGCCCCTTAAAAACGCTCCATGCATGTATAGCAATAAAAATAGACCAAGTAGCTATTGTACTAAGATTTAACCATATAATAGCAATCTTATATTCACCTTCCTCAATTACATATAAATTATATAATAAAAGACCCAGAATAATGGTATACAATACTAAATGCAAATAAAAAACTTGAAGTTTTCTGACTTTGCTTTTGGCATATATTAGTAGTTGTTTTTGATTGTTGTTTAATTCCATAATACTATTAACATATAACTTTAATTATTCCCAATTACGCTCTTCCTTATCCATAAACTCTTGCACTTTACGCTTTTCCCAATCTTTGCCAAAAAAGAAATCTGGTCCAAATACTCCTATGAAATGAAATGCCAATCCAATGCCCCAAAATATTGCTGTAGCATAAGGGCCAAAGCCTGTAAATCCTTCGCCTGAATTCAATCCGATGAGTAATATTAAAAAGACATTAACAACTATATACACAGCTAAGTGCCAATAAAATCCAACAAGGGAATCTACCTTTTTCTTTGCTCTTAAGTAGGCTTCTTCTTTTCTGAAATCTGAAACCTCATCTTTATCCTTATAAGGTTCTATACTATACTTTTCCATAATATTATTATTTTGAATCGTTTGACAATTCTTTATTCATAAATTCTTCAATTTTACGTTCTTCCCATCCTTGTCCAAATTTAAAGGACAAAAAATGCAATAACAGAAAGATGCCCCAAATCGCCCATACGCTCAAAACGTCTATACTTATCAGTTCGTTGGTGAAACTTCCCCAGCTATCTAAATTATTCCAAACTTTAAAAGTTGTTATTACCAAATTTACTAGTAGATATATAATAATATGTGTGTAAAAACTCTTCTCTTTTTCAACTTTATTTTTGGCTTTTATATATTTTAAATTCTGATTATCCATAGCTCTACCTTTATTAATTCCAACGATTTCTTTCATCTTCCTTACGCATATACTCTTCTATTTTGCGTTCTTCCCATTTAGCCCCCAAGGCACCATTATCGACATAAACTCTATAGGCCTGAAATATTAAGCTTATGCCCCAGCCCAACATTGGGAACCAAAACCATTGAATGGTATGTCTTGAAAATTGATACCATATATAAATTAAAAATGGTATGACTAAACAATAGGATATTAAACTGTAATAGAAGCCTTTTAATTCTTCTACACGTTTGCGAGCTCTAACATAATCGTCGTTAAGACGCTCCTCAGATTTTTGTGTTATTCTCATAATTGATACTTGTTTTGTGAGCATAGGAATTGCCACCGCAAAATCCTTTTCTCTTTGATTGATGTAAACTTTTCGCTCTGAAAGAAGCTTATAGCGTTGTTTTATGTTTTCTAAACCAACACCACTACTCTTCTTAACAATCTGCTTTGGCTGAAGATTATTCATAATTACTAAATAGTTACCATCTTCATATATTTTAATGTGCAATGGCTTATTAGAAGTAACCATATTATGCTTTACAGCATTTTCTAAAAGCAATTGTAATGACAAAGGCACAACTTTACTTTCGGGGTTTGACGCTTTATCCGGAATTTCAAAAATGATGCTATCTTCGAAACGCATTTTTAAAAGCGACATGTACGTTCTAGCAAAATTCAACTCTTCGTCTACTGTGACCAATTCTTTACTTTTCTGTTCTAAAACATAGCGATAGACTTTAGATAACGACGTAGTAAACTTCTGGGCACTATCTGGATTTTCTTCAATTAAACTCGTTAGCACATTTAAACTGTTGAATAAAAAGTGAGGATCCAACTGATTCTTAAGAGCATCAAACTTTGCACTTGCCGCACCAGCTATTACCTTTTGTTCTTTTACCTTATTCTTTTGGTAACGGTTATAGAAATAAACTACATAAAAAACAGAAATTATGCTTAACGTAACCCATAAACCAAAGGCATAATTTTGCCAACTATCCCTACTTATAAATACACTAAATGACTGGCCATAAATAACTACAGAAACAAAAACTCTTATAAAAAATATAGCAGCTATAGTTATTATTGTTGCCCCAGAAATACCATAAGCAATACGCTTTATAACATCATAACTTTCAAATTTTTGCTGTTTTATAAAATTAAAATATATGGTATTTATATAGCTTAAAACAAAAGTGTAGAGTTGGGTAAATCCAAAATCAATTAAGAAATCATTAAAGCTTTCATATTGAAAATTATTACCGGATACGAGGTTACTTATCACCTGTATAATACATCCAATAACAAATACAACTATTAAACTCTTAATTGATTTAAACATGTCTTCTCTTTTAATTACGATTTACATTCTTCCAGAACCTGTTCAGCGCGTTTTTTTCCCCAATTAGGATGGAACTGACTCTCTGGCTTAAAGGTATCAAAAAGTTTAATCGATGTTTTAATATCTTCGCAATATGGTGCGGTATCTTTGCCAAAATATTTAGCACTACCCATGTTCCAATCTGCTTTACAAAATGCAGCTCTAGGGTTTTTAGGCTCTAATTTTAAGGCTTTGGTATATAAATCTGAAATTTTTGCAGAATACTTCATGCCATAAGTCATACCATCAAAAGCAACCCAATTGGTTAATACTTGAGCTTGCATAATCAAAAGTTCTGCATTGTCTTCACTTTTGGCCATTGCGCTATCCAAATGCTCTTGAGCTTTTTCTAACTGTGCTTTTAAAACCGCTTCATCTTTTTCGTTCCAGCTTTTTAAACTGTTAATCTGTGCTATGTAATAGTTTGGAAGCCACTCGTCTGTTTCGGCTTTAGCTATACGCTCAAACATATTCTCGGCTTCATCCCATTTGTCTGCTTCCCAAAGTTCAAAAGCTTTAGCCATTCCTTTTTCAAAATTGGTCTGTGCCTGTATTAATCCTGTAAAAATGAGTAAGGCAATGATGATTATATTTTTCATTTTAAATAGTATTTATAGTGTTATGGTTATTGATGTGTTCTCTTTCAATTCAAACTTGGCATCTTTCCATTTTGGTGGTCCCAAAAAACCTGCTGCATCATTTGAGCATGCGTAGTCTTCTTTCGGAATTCCCAAAAAATTGGTATCCATTTTACCATTGTCGTTTTCATCATGAAAAACGGAAACTGCATAAGTTCCTTCCGGAATGTTTTTAAAAGTTACCACACAGCCATTATCAGCAATCTTACTTTTCGTGCCTGTATAGGATTTGCCTAAAAAATCTGCTTCTGTATTGTAAACCGCAATAAACATTTGTCCATCGTTACTATCTGCTTTTTCTACCTTAACCGTCAATTGATAAGACTCTTGAGTCTGTGCTTTACAAGTCATAAAGCTTACAATCAATATAACTGTTATTCTTATTAGAGTTTCCATGATTTAATAATTTGATACAAATATCAGTCACAAACTAGGATTATTAAAACCTGAATTACCGAATTGTATTTTTTTAATGACGAATTGTAATTTTTAAAAAAAACCGTTCTAAAAAGAGTAACTTAGTGAGCCCTTTTTCTACATATAAAATATCTTAATCATTAAACCCAACCAAAAATGAAATTAAAGATTTACGAACTCCGTCAGAAAAATAAAAATCAAGTCAGTAAAACTAGAATTCTTATTGCCGCCCTATTTTTAATTTCCTCATTTACTTATGCCCAAACCGACAAACGTTTAAAAGGCATTGAAAAACAGTTTAATTCTGTTTTGGAAAGTACTAAAACACCCGGTTTTGCCGTGGCTATAGTAGAAGGTGATAAGATAATATATGCCAAAGGTTTTGGCTATGCGGATTATGAAAATAAAGTGCCTGCAGATGCCAATACACTTTTTGCCATAGGTTCATCTACAAAAGCTTTTACTTCTGCTCTTTTGGGTGTTCTTAGAGAAGATGACAAGCTATCCTTTGATGATAGTCCGTTAAAATATGTGCCAGATTTAGAGTTTTACAATGATGAAATGAACAATAACATCATCATTAAAGATTTAATGCGTCATAGTACAGGTTTGCCAAGACATGATGGTGCTTGGTACTTTTTTCCAAGTCATAGTAAAGATACTTTGGTGGCTCGTATAAAACATCACGAACCCTTTACGGGAGTGCGACAACAGTGGTATTACAATAACTTTGGATTTTTATTGCAAGGTGTTATTGCAGAAAAGATTACAGGAAAGACTTGGGAAGAAAATATAGAAGATAAATTCTTTAAACCTTTGGGCATGAACCGTTCTAAAACAAGGATTGACGGTATGAAAAACAGCACCAATGCCGCTTTTGGTTATAATTTGGACGAAGACAGAACTATCGAAAAAATGGACTACTACGATATTGCAGGTATGTCACCAGCTGGTAGTATTAACAGTAGTGTTAACGATATGAGCAAATGGTTAATGACTTGGATTAACAAAGGAAAGTATGGTGAGGAGCAAGTGATCCCTGAAAAATATATAACAGAAGCTATGAGCTCACAAATGGTTGCTGCTGCAGGTTTTCCCAATAAAGAATTACCAGGCGTACAATATGCTAATTATGGCTATGGTTGGTTTTTACATTCTTACAAAGGGCATTATATGGTAGAACATGGTGGCAACATTGATGGTTTCTCTGCAAGTGTAGCATTATACCCTACAGATAGTTTGGGTATTGTGGTATTAGCTAACCAAAATGGTTCTGCCGTACCACGATTAATACGAAATATTGCCGCAGACCACATGCTTAAAGTAGAAAAAACAGAATGGGCAAAACAGCATAAAGAGGATTTAGAAAAAGCACTAAAAGCACAAGAAGAAGCCAAAGAAGGTTCTGAATCCTCTAATGTTAAAGGCACAAAACCATCTCATGCCAAGCTAGACTATACCGGTGCTTACGAGCATAAAGGCTATGGTAAAGTGGACATTATCGTAGAGAATGACAGCCTCTTTACACAACTCAATGAGAAAAGGCAATATTTACATCATTACCATTACGATACGTTTGAACTTATTGATGTTAATGAAGGTAAAGTAGACACAGCAGCTATCGGAGGGTCTTTAAAAATCACCTTCAGCACCAATGAAGCTGGTGATATTGACTATGGACGTGTTGGCATCGAGCCCATGTTAGATCCTATTGCTTTTAAACGTACGCCTAATACTATTGATGTTGATATTGAAACCTTAGAACGTTATGTCGGTAAATATGATTTAATGGGCACAGAAATAAAGGTATACATTAAAGATGAAAATGTGCTCTATGCTTTTGTACCTAACCAACCAGAATATGAACTTGTACCAACAGCAGCACATAAGTTTAACCTTAAAATTTTAGACGGTTTTAAAGTGGAATTTATTGAAGTTGATGGTGAGTTTAATGAGGTAAAGTTTATACAACCAAACGGCACTTTTGTAGCGAAGCGAAAAGCTGAGTAATACTCTAAAAATACGTAAGGTTACGTATAAAAAACAATGTGCTTTACTACTAAATTTGAGATATAAAACATAGTGGAGCTAAAAGCATTGTTTTTAGTTCTCTGTTGGCTACAATAAAAAAACAACCGAATGAATAAACGAATACACAAATTTATTTCATCTTTTTTTAAAGGATTTGTTCCAATTATATATATGATATTTATCCTTGCTGGAATAATTTCAGCTTTAGTATCTGGTTTAATTGAATATGAAGTTTTTTCAGAATTATATAAAAAAAGTATTGGCGATTCAAGTTGGTTAATCTTTTCAGTTCCCTTTTTAGTTGTTTTCTCATTTGAGATAGTAAAAATCTTCCTCATTTTTCTAAACAAGCAATCAGATATTAGTGCAAATTCACATTATTTTAAAGACAAAAGACATTTTTTGAATTTGAGATATATTCTAATTTTCGTGTCTTTTTTATCAACTCTAATTTATTCATTTTATAACTTACAAAATCCAGAATACGAACTGTTATTAAAGCAAAAAAAAACTGAATTAACATCAAAATTTGAATTAGATAGAGATGCAATAAACAAAACTTATGATGACCAATTAGAAATACAAACAAAGGAAGTTGATGCGCAAATAGCACTTTATGATGGCAGAATGGTTACTGAAGAGGATTATAAATTTGCTGGAAGACAAGAATTCAGAGGACCAAGATTTAAAGAAGCTAAAAAAAATAAGGAAGCACAGGAAAAAAGAAGAAGCCAAATAATAAATACAGTTAATAACAAGAGAAATATTGAAATTGGAGAATTATCTGCTAAACTAGAAACTGATAAACTTAATGCTGAAAATAATTTGAATAAATCGAATATTGCTGGAAACAAAATGCTTAAAGCAACATTAGGAACGTTTAAAAAGAATTTCCCTGAATGGTCTTACATTCTAATTGTATTTATATTAAGCTTAATATTGAGTGTTGGATTAGAATATATTATTTGGTCTTCATTTACTGTATTAGCTATGAATCACGGAGAAATATTTGATTTCGGCATTCAAGCAGGGAAATACGAAAATGCAACGGAAACTGAAATTAAAATGAACCAAGCAGATGCTAATAAAGAAATTCAAACTGTCGCAAATTTGGCAAGGTCAATCGTCAATACTGTAAAGGAAAAATCTGATGATTTATTTAAAAGAGGAAAAAATCAAATAAGAAATAATAAATAAGTTTAACTAAAAGTTTTAGATATGAGTAATTTACCAAAAAAAAATGACAATAACCCATTAGTTAATCACGACAACTTTGCAAAAGAAATTAGTGATAAAAAAAATGATGCGCAAGTTATATTAAAAAGAAAAGTTACTTTATTGCAAAGGATATTTCCAACGGTAGAACAAAAGGAAACTATCAAACACAGTGCTGCAATTCTTGAACAAGAATCAAAATCTGATTTAGAAAAAAGAAGAATGCATAATGAGTTTTTTAACCAAGCTTTACAAGCAACTTTTGATAAATATTTAACAGAAGGAGCAGAATCAATTCAGAAAGGTTTGACATCAAATTTTGCTGCAAATAAAGCTGCTTTAGATAAAGAGATAGTTAGCTTGACAAAAGATTATTTCGCTCAAATGGAACTTGATGAAGAAGAAATCTTTAAAATGAAAAGTGAGAATATGAGAAATAGACAACTTAAAATGCTAAATGATAGAATTGATGAATTTGAAAGAACAATTCAGAATTTAATGCAAAAATATGAAGATGCTACAAATAAAAGTGTTGGAAAAAAAGACTAATTTTTTATTACTTTTTATAAGTGTCTTGACTTTACTATCGTGTGAGACAAATTATACAAAGGATGATTATCTCAAGGACTATGAACGCTTTGTAGTTGATATAAAAAGAGATTGGAGAGAATTTAATGAGTCTGATTGGTTAACCAAAGACAAAATTAATGATGACTTTTATAATTCAAAATATAATAAGTTCCAAGGCGAACTTTCTTCAAGCGAAAAAGTACGAGTTCAGAGATTCAACTTTGTTTTTAGATTTTATAAAGGAGATATAACTATTAAATCACTAATAGCTGGAGAATATAATAATTTATTTAAAGATTTGGCGATTGAAGTAAATGACATAATTAGAGAATTAAGAATAGGGTTTAACGATTTAGAAAACGAAAGAACAACTATCTTAATTGATAAACTTTTGGAATAAATTACTGTTGCCAACAATGTATAAAAATAGTAGCGGTTTAATCGCTTTATCGAAAGTAAAATATATAAATCAAACAACTGTAACAAACCGAAAAGTTAGTGCTTAAAATCCGCTACTTTTCATATACAAGAACACTCAAAACAAAAAAGACCATCCTCACAGATGGTCTTTTCAATTTTATACAAATACTTTTTCTTAAAACATCTCTCTACCAGAAAAATGGAACGCACCTTCAATAGCGGCATTATCATCACTATCGCTTCCATGTACAGCGTTTTCGCTAATGGAATCTGCAAACATTTTACGGATCGTACCTTCTGCAGCATCAGCTGGGTTAGTAGCACCGATCAAAGTTCTAAAATCTTCAACAGCGTTATCTTTTTCTAAAACAGCCGCAACAATTGGTCCACGAGTCATATACTCTACTAATTCTGGGAAGAATGGACGCTCTTTATGGATGGCGTAAAACTCCTGAGCATCAGCAGTCGTCATTTGGGTTAACTTCATTGCTACGATTCTAAATCCTGAAGCAGTAATTTTTTCTAATATTGCGCCAATGTGTCCTTTTTCAACAGCATCTGGCTTTAACATTGTAAATGTTCTGTTAGTTGCCATGTATAGTTTTTTTAAATGTGGTGCAAAAGTAAGCTATTTCTCTAATTTATCAAGCTTAGCATTTATTAAATTAATGTTAGGATATAATCGTCAATTCGATTAAAATTACTTCTCTGAAATTTTGCACTTCGACAAGCTCAGTGAAACTATAGAGAACTATTGGAGCATATGCTTTGTTATCCTTGCGTAGGCAGGAATCCACAAAATCTCTCGAAAATAGATTCCTAACCAAGTACAAAATGACAATCGTACCATAAAACATTGTCTTAATTTCATATTAAAATAGTTTTCAAAACCTCTAAAAATTGTAAATTCGCCTCTTATGATTAAAGCGCAAATTTTAGAACTAAAAGAACTTTTAAGTACACCTAAACACATCGTCATTGTACCACATAAAAATCCCGATGGTGATGCAATGGGCTCTACTTTAGGCTTGTATCATTATTTAAAAACGTACAATCACAAGGCGACAGTAATTGCACCTAATGATTATCCTGATTTTTTAAAATGGTTACCGGGAGATGATAAAGTTTTGAAATTTGAAACGCAACCTGAAGACAGTGAAATGCTTATTGAAAAAGCAGACATATTGTTTACTTTAGATTTCAATGCATTTCATCGTGCTGGAAACATGGCAGAAGTCTTAGAAAATTCTGAGGCCATCAAGATTATGATAGACCACCATCAGCAACCCGATGATTATGCCAAATACACGTATTCTGATGTGAGCATGTCTTCTACTTGCGAAATGGTGTATAATTTCATTGAAATGCTGGGTGATACCAACAGAATTGACGCGGCTATGGCGACCTGTCTCTACGTTGGTATTATGACAGATACCGGTTCTTTTCGTTTTCCTTCAACTACAAGTAAAACGCATCAGGTCATCGGAAATCTAATTGAAAGCGGAGCAGATAATTCGCAAATTCACAATAATGTATTCGACTCAAATAGTTATAGCCGTTTACAATTATTAGGAAGAGCCATGCAAAACCTTAAAGTGATTCCAGAACTGCGAACAGCCTATACCACACTTTCGCAAGCAGAACTGGATGAATTCAATTTTAAAAAAGGAGACACCGAAGGTTTTGTTAATTATGGATTGTCGTTAGAAGGTATCATCTTTGCAGCAATCTTTATTGAAAATAAACAAGAAGACATAATAAAGATTTCTTTGCGAAGTAAAGGTGAATTTTCCGTGAACGAATTTTCCAGAGCGCACTTTAATGGTGGAGGCCATACCAATGCAGCTGGTGGACGCAGCGAAACTGATATGCAATCTACCATTGACAAATTTATTAGTATATTACCGCAGTATAAAAATGAATTGTCCCAACCGACCAATAATGGGCATTAATTTATTCAAGATGAGGAACCTACTAATAATACTTATTTTAACGTCATTTTGCTTCAGTTGTAAATCACCCGAAGCCAGAATGCCAGAGTCTGTACAATCGGGTTCCTTCTTAAAAGAATCAGCCAAGCGTAACAAAAAACTGAATGAGAAAGAAAAACAGCTCATTCAAAATATTATAAAAAGTAATCCTGACAAAAACTATATTGCTTCCGAAAGCGGATTTTGGTATTATTACAATACAAAAGTTGAAAACGATACCATACAACCAGAGTTTGGAGACATTGTAGATTTTAATTTTAATGTCTCTGATATCAGCGGCAAAGAAATCTATGCCAATGAAAACAAGACCTATGTTATGGATAAACAAGAATTATTCACAGGTCTGCGTGAAGGATTAAAACTCATGAAACCAGAAGAAAGTATCACCTTTATTTTTCCATCGCAAAAAGCGTATGGCTACTATGGTGATGATAATAAAATAGGAACCAACATTCCTTTAATTTGCGAAGTAACATTAAATACAATAACACAAGAAAATGATTAAAAAAGCACTTACAGCACTCGTTGTATTACTCGTATTGGTAAATATTTCTTGCCAAGAACGTTATCCTAATTTAGAAGATGGACTTTATGCCGAATTTGTAACCAACAAAGGAACCATGCTTGCAGAACTTTATTACGATAAGGTTCCTGTAACCGTTGCCAATTTTGTAGCCTTAGCAGAAGGTAATCATCCAATGGTTAAGGAAGAATTCAAAGGCAAGCGTTATTACGATAGCATTACTTTTCATCGTGTGGTCAATAACTTTATGATTCAAGGTGGTGACCCCACAGCATCTGGCAGTGGTGATCCTGGATACAAATTTCCAGATGAATTTCACCCAGAATTAAAGCACGACAAACCAGGAGTGCTATCAATGGCCAATCCAGGCAGAGATGCCAATGGAAGCCAGTTTTTTATTATGGAAAAAGAATGGCCAAGTTTAGATGACAGACACGCCGTTTTCGGACAAGTTATAGAAGGTATGGATGTACACGATTCTATTTCTAATGTTAAAGTTATCGATCCTAGTAGAAGAAACCATAAACCTGTTGAAGATGTTGTTATTACTGAACTAAACATCATCAGAAAAGGCAAGGATGCTAAGTTCTTTGATGCACCAAAGGTATTTGAAGAAGAGATGCCAAAAATAAAAGAGAAGCAAGAAAAACTAAAAGCTGAAGCGAGAAAAAAAGCTGAAGAATTAGCAAAAAAGGCTAAGGCTGATTGGCTTAAGAAAAATGAAGAATTAGAAGGTCGCCGTATAGATTCACCAACAGGAATGGCTATGATTTTCACTCATGAAGGCGATGGTGTAAAACCAACTTCAGCCCAGCGTGTAAATATTGATTGTGCGGGTTATTTTGAAGATGGCACTTTGTTTTGGACAACTTGGAAAGACGTAGCCGAGAAGAATGGAAAATATGACGAACGCCAAGAAAAAGCAGGACGTTACGCTCCTTTCCCTATGCCATATAATGAAACAGCTAGTTTAGTTGCTGGATTTAGAGAAGCCATGCTAAATATGAAGGTTGGTGATAAAGCCAGAGTGTTTATACCGTATTATTTAGGCTATGGTGAAACAGGTAGACCACCAGTTATTCCTGGAAAAACCAATCTTGTTTTTGATATTGAAATAGCAGGCATTGCAGAATAACATCAAAATAACATAAACTATAAAATCCCCAATACTGGGGATTTTTTTGTGCGCAAATCTCATTTACATTGGTTTTAATATTAACCCATAAAATGTAAAACAATGAGAAATGTAATTTTAGTTTTAGCCTTATTAGGTTCACTGGCTTTTGCTCCTGCTAACGAGACACAAACAAAAAGCCTTGACATGACTACATATAATAGCCCTATTATATATGAACATGCAGCGTTTAATCGTAATGATCCTCGCGGTGCTCAAGTAAGTATTGGATGCACAGAATTTAATTTCAACAATGTTGGTTGGAACGACAAGATTTCATCAATATTTGTACCTAGCGGACAAGGATGGATCATCGAAATTTTTGAAGCCAGCCACTTTCAAGGTCGATCTTACAGAACCAATAGCAGTATAGTGAACTTAGAAAAGTATCACTTTAATGATATTGTATCTTCAATTAAAATATACAAAAACGGAGTATTGCAAGGAGATTGTATCTGGAGATAAAATTACCTAACATGTCTAAAAAGCCTGTTAGATTTTAAAGTCCAACAGGCCTTTTAAATCCTTTATTATTATCGCTTCGGAATATGTTTTAAAATCTCTAATACAAATTTCCAATATTTCTGAGTAGAAGAAATCTGCGCACGCTCATCTGGCGAATGTGCGCCTTTTATATTTGGACCAAAACTAATCATATCCATATCTGGATAATTTGTTCCCAAAATACCACACTCCAATCCTGCGTGACATGCAGCTACATGAGGCTGTTCTCCATTATTTAAGCGTTCATAAATTGGCACCATAACTTTTAGAATATCTGAATCCATATTGGGTTGCCATCCAGGATACTCCCCAGAAAATTCAACATCGCAACCAGCCAATTCAAAAGTGGCACGTAGCGAATTTGCCAAATCCATTTTTGAAGATTCCACTGAACTACGCGTTAAACAACCTACTTTAATATTACCATCCTTAACCATAACTCGAGCAATATTATTAGAGGTTTCTACCAAATCAGGAATATCAGCACTCATAGTGTAAACACCATTATGAGCAGCATATATCGCATTAACGAGCTGCTCTTGGGCTTCTTGTGGCATCACTTTCTCAGGCAATGTTGTTTCAGAAAGTACAATTTCCATATCTGGCTCCATAGTTTTAAACTCTTTCTTAATGGTTTCAGACAACGCATTTAATAAACTTGTGAGAACAGCTTCTTTGTCCGCTTCAAAAACTATAGTTGAAACGCTTTCCCTAGGTATGGCATTACGCAAACTTCCACCATCAATCTCTGCAACGTTTATGTCTTCAATAACAGCATATAATAAACGGTTCATGATTTTATTGGCATTACCCAAGCCTTCATGGATTTGCATACCAGAGTGACCACCTTGAAGTCCTTTAACTTCAATTTTATAAGCCATATTACCTTCTTGAATAACCCTGGCTTCATTGTAGGTACCAGTTGCTGTAATATCAATTCCGCCAGCACAGCCGACTCCAATTTCATCATCTTCTTCGGTATCTAAATTTAAAAGTATGTCTCCTTTTAATAAGCCACCTTTTAGGCCCATAGCACCTGTCATGCCAGTTTCCTCATCGATAGTAAACAACGCTTCCAAATCTGGGTGTGCGATAGAATCGCTCTCCAGAATCGCCATAATCGTAGCCACTCCAAGTCCATTATCGGCACCGAGAGTAGTACCTTTAGCTTTTACCCAATCGCCTTCAACAAACATCTCAATACCTTGTGTATCAAAATCGAAAACGGTATCATTATTTTTTTGATGTACCATATCTAAATGCGATTGCATAACTATAGGTTTGCGATCTTCCATGCCTTGAGTTGCTGGCTTTCTAATAATAACATTACCTACCTCATCTTCTATGGTTTCCAAACCTAGATTTTCGCCAAAATTTTTCATAAATTGTATAACACGCTCTTCTTTTTTTGAAGGTCGTGGCACGGCATTTAAATCTGCAAATTTATCCCAAAGGGCTTTGGGTTCTAATTGTCTTATTTCTGAACTCATATTCATGTCCACAAAAGTGGCTATTTTTAAAATTAATAATTGATTCTGTTTAGATTGCAAAAATACAAAATCGAATGTTTTCCTTTTTTAATTTAGAACTTGTTTCAGAATCTCACTTTATATTTCTTAATTCTAAAACGAAGTGATCTTGGCTCTTTTTTAATTATTTCTTTTCCCTATTTTTGATTTATGTTGAAAAACAAAAAAATCATTCTAATCCTTTTTCTTGGAATTCAAATCCTACTGATTTCAATCTTAAAAAGCTTTCCTAAATTTATTGAGCAATTTTACAGTAATGGACTCTATGTTTTCATTTCTAAATCAATGCGCTACGCTTTTGGTTGGATTCCATTTTCAATGGGAGATATATTCTACACCATTGCAAGTATTTATCTTATAAGATGGTTGATTATAAACAGAAAACGTATTGTAAAAGACACTATTAATTGGTTATTAGATATTGGTGCAACTATTTCTATCGCTTATTTTGCATTTCATATACTTTGGGCTTTTAATTATTACAGACAACCACTGTATAAATCCTTGAATATTGAAGCTGAATATACGACTGAACAATTAGTAAGTTTTACAAAACGTCTCATTAAAAGATCGAATGCTATTCATAACCAACTTGCCGTTAACGATTCAGCAAAAGTTGAAATGCCTTTTACAAAATCTGAAGCATTTGATATGGTAAGCAACGGTTATGAAACATTATCAAAAATGTACCCGCATCTTCATTACCAATCAAAAAGCGTAAAGAAATCCATTTACAGCACGGCACTTACTTACATGGGTTTTTCTGGTTACCTCAACCCATTTACCAATGAAGCTCAGGTTAATGGATTAATTCCTGTTTACAAATTCCCGACAACATCGTGTCATGAAGCAGCGCACCAATTAGGCTATGCTGCCGAAAATGAAGCTAATTTCATTGGAAGTCTGGCTGCTATACATAATGATGATATACATTTTAAATACTCTGGTTACACCTTTGGGTTACGTTATTGCTTGGTAGAAATTTTTAGACGCGATAAAGATTTATACTACGACATACTTTCCACAGTAAATAAAGGTATTTTAAAGAATTACCAAGAGGTTGAAGACTTTTGGAGATCTTATGAAAACCCTTTAGAGCCTATGTTTGAAAAAACATTCGATAGCTTTTTAAAAGCCAACAATCAATCTGCCGGAATGAAAAGCTACAGCTATGTTGTTGCACTTTTGGTTAATTATTATGATGACAAAGTTTTATAAACTTCAAACCTAGTTAAAATGATTCTGAAGAATAAGAAATCTTCTCAAGAACAATTTTAGAACAACACTTATACATCTCAATATAAATTTTTCTTGGTTACAATCGAAAAATTTATTCGAAGAAGCATTTCCTTGAGAACAATGGATTCTAAAAGTTAAAATAAACTTATCCAAGTTTCTTTTATCTATTATACTTATCTTTAGATTTCTAATTATTAACTAACCAGCTATATGATAAAAGTACATCTACGTCTGCTCATATTTATGTGCAGTGTTTCGCTGTTTGCACAAGACTACTTTCCAAGTAATACTGGAGTGAAAGCAAATAATTCCAATTACACAGCATTTACCAATGCAACTATACACTTATCACCGACTGAGACTATCGAAAACGCCACGTTATTAATAAAAGATGGCAAGGTGGTTAATGTAGGTAAATCTATAAATATTCCCAAAAACACTACTAAAGTTGACCTTACGGGAAAAATGATTTACCCTTCATTTATTGATATGTACACAACTTTTGGGGTTAAAAAACCAGAACGTAATGGTAACGGACCAATATATGGAGCGAGTAGAAGTGGGTTTTATTGGAATGACCATATTATGCCAGAACAAGACGTAATGGCTAGTTTTAAGTACGATAGCAAATCAGCTTCTGAGTTGCATAAATTAGGTTTTGGAGTCGTAAACACGCATATGCCAGATGGTATTGTAAGAGGTACTGGAGCACTTATTGCACTAAATAACGGTGCCGATAATTCTATGCGTGTTTTAGATGGTGAAACCACACAGCACTTTTCGTTTCGTAAAAGTGTAACCTCCCGTCAGTCTTATCCATCTTCTATTATGGGAAGTATGGCATTATTGCGTCAAATGTATAATGATGCAAAATGGTATTCAGACGGAAATGTGGACACTAAAGATTTATCACTCGAAGCTTTAAACAGCAACAAAAACTTACTTCAAATTTTTGAAGCTGGTAGTAGAGCCAATGTAATGCGAGCTGATAAAGTTGGTGATGCATCTAATGTACAATACACCATTGTTGGTGGCGGTGATGAATATGAGCGTATTAATGAAGTAAAGAATACCAATGCTACCATTATTCTTCCTATCGATTTTCAATTGGCCTACGATGTAGACAATGCATTCTTGGCTTCTACTCTGTCATTGAGCGACATGCGCGCATGGAATCAAGCACCACATAATCCGAGATTATTGGCAGAGAATGGTATTCAATTTGCTTTAACAACGCATGGTTTAAAATCTAAAAAGACCTTTAAATCCAATCTTATGAAAGCCATAGAAAGTGGTCTTTCCAAACAAAAAGCTCTGGAGGCTTTAACCACTATCCCAGCTAGTTTGTTAGGCAAGTCTGATGTTTTAGGAACACTAAAGCCTGGAAGTTATGCTAACTTTTTAATTACTTCAGGAGATGTTTTCGATACGAAAACGCAGTTATTTGAAAACTGGGTGCAAGGTAAACCTCATGTTATTACCAACATGGATGTAAAAGATATAGATGGAGATTATAATTTTAAACTAGCAGGCAAAGACTATAAACTTTCGATTTCCGAAAGCACAACTAAACCTAATGCCAAATTAGAAAGTAACAGCAAAAGCTTGGGCACTAAAATCAGTTATGCCAATGATTGGGTGAATCTCACTTTTAAAACAGCCGATAGTACTAAAAAAGAATACATAAGAGTTGTTGCAAATTCTGTGAACGTAAACAGTTTAAGTGGTAAAGCCATTATGCCCAACGGGAATGAATTATCATTTTATGCAAATAAATCAGAAAATGACACTGAAGAAAAGAGCGAAAAAGAAAAGAAAGCAGATTCTATATCTGAAAAGATGTACATGAGCCCAATTACCTATCCAAATTTGGCTTATGGCTTTAAAGAAAAACCAAAATCTGAAACCCTCTTATTTAAAAATGCAACCATTTGGACTAATGAACAAGATGGGGTTTTAGAGAATTCAGACTTACTTATAAAAAATGGTAAGATCTCAAAAATTGGAAAGAACCTCTCTGATGGGAATGCCAAAGTGATCGATGCTACGGGTAAACACATTACTGCTGGTATTATTGATGAACATTCGCATATTGCAGCAGCGTCAATTAATGAAGGTGGTCAGAATTCTTCTGCCGAAGTTACAATTGAGGATGTTATTGATGATGAAGATATTGATATATATCGCAATTTAGCTGGTGGAGTAACCTCTATACAGATTCTACATGGCTCTGCAAATCCTATCGGTGGACGTTCAGCCATCATCAAATTAAAATGGGGAGAATCTGCTGAAGATTTAATATATGACAACTCACCAAAGTTTATCAAATTTGCTTTAGGTGAAAATGTAAAGCAATCACGCTTCAATAGAAACGAGCGTTTTCCGCAATCGCGTATGGGAGTTGAACAAGTTTTTATGGATTATTTCTCGAGAGCAAAAGCTTATGATGATGCCAAAAAAAGAGGAAAACCTTACCGTAAAGACACCGAAATGGAAGTATTGGCAGAAATATTAAACAAAGAACGTTTTATTTCTTGCCACTCTTATGTACAGAGCGAGATTAATATGCTCATGAAAGTTGCTGAAAAGTTTGACTTTAATATTAATACATTCACGCATATTCTTGAAGGTTATAAAGTTGCCGATAAGATGAAAGCTCATGGAGTTGGAGGTTCTACCTTTAGCGATTGGTGGGCATATAAATATGAAGTTAACGATGCCATACCCTACAATGCTGCTATAATGCATAATGTTGGAGTTGTTGTTGCCATAAATAGTGATGATGCTGAAATGGCACGTCGTCTCAATCAAGAGGCAGCAAAGTCCGTAAAGTATGGTAACGTTAGTGAAGAAGAGGCTTTAAGATTTGTAACGTTGAACCCTGCAAAACTCTTGCATCTAGATGACCGTGTTGGCAGTCTTAAAGTAGGAAAAGATGCCGATGTTGTATTATGGTCAGATCATCCACTATCTGTGTACGCCAAAGCCGAAAAAACAATCATTGAAGGTATCACTTATTTTGATATTGAACGTGATAAACAAATGCGAGAAGCCATCAAAAAAGAAAAAAGCGAGCTGATTAATCTTATGCTTCAGGATAAGAATAAAGGTTTAAAAACGCAACCTGTAAAAAAGAAAGAAAAAGAATTATTGCATTGCGACTCAATGGATTCACACAATTAAAAACTATCAAACATGAAAAGATTAAATAAAATAAATATCGTATTGATTTTGTTGTGTATCACTATAAGTTTTGCACAGCAAACTCCTGCTCCAAAACAAACAAAAGATATTGCCATCGTCGGTGCTACTGCACATATAGGTAATGGCGAGGTCATTGAAAATAGTATTATCGTTTTTGGTAATGGGAAGATAAAGAACGTTTTAGACGCTAGCAAGCCCAATGCTATAACTTTGCAAGCTATGGATATCATTGATGCCAAAGGCAAACATGTCTATCCAGGATTTATTGTTTCTAACGGCACTTTAGGCCTAGTTGAAGTTGATGCGGTTAAAGCCTCTAATGATCTTTCAGAAATGGGAACTTATAACCCACATATACGCAGTATTATTGCATACAATGCCGAATCTAAAGTCATAGAATCCATGAGACCGAACGGTGTTCTATTAGGTCAAGTTGTACCCAGAGGAGGTCGTATCACCGGAACCTCTTCCATAGTACAATATGATGCTTGGAACTGGGAAGATGCCGCCATTAAAACTGATGATGGCATACACATTAATTGGCCAAATAGTTTTAGTAGAGGACGCTGGTGGCTTGGTGAAGATCCAGGATTAAAACCCAATAAGGATTATGCAAAGCAAGTTAAAGAGCTAACGGATTATTTTAATGAAGCTAAGAGTTATAGTAAAGGTGATAGTAAAGAACGTAATTTACCTTTCGAAGCTATGACAGGGTTGTTTGATGGTTCTAAACAGCTTTACATTAATGTGGATGACGAAAAAGGCATTACAGATGCTGTAAATTTTGCAAAATCTCAAGGATTTTTAAAAATCACTATCGTTGGTGCCTACCAAGCCGGTAATATTGGCAATTTTTTGAAGCAGAATAGCGTATCAGTAATGTTGCAGCGTGTACATACACGACCAGAGCTAGAAGACCATGATTATGATTACACCTTTAAGTTAGCTAAAAAATTAGTGGATGCAGGTGTTTTGGTATCACTCGAAACCAGTGGGCAAATGGAACGCATGAACTCTCGTAATTTACCTTTTTATGCAGGTACTACAGTGGCTTATGGTTTAACTAAAGAACAAGCTTTACAATTAATTACACAGAATGCTGCAAAGATTTTAGGTATAGATGATATGTATGGCACATTAGAGGTTGGTAAAAGCGCTACATTGTTTATAAGCGAAGGAGATGCTTTAGATATGCGTACCAATCAATTGATACATGCATTTATTGATGGTAGAAATATAAGCCTAGAAACTCATCAAACAGAACTTTGGAAGCGGTACTCAAATAAATACATTCAACAAGACTAAAACAAAAAAAGGCGAGCTTGAAAGCTCGCCTTTTTCACTGTCATTCAGAGTATTTCGAATATATTCTGTGTCTAAGAATCTATCATAAAATGTCACACTTTTCCCGCAATGACACTATAATTATATTATTCTATAACTTTCCCACCTTCAGGCATTTTAAATATAGTATCATCTGGTGCTTTTTCTGAGAGCATTACATCTTTAAACACTATCGTGTTACGCAATTCCGTAGGTACATTATTTTCATAGTTGTACCAACTGATACGTTTTGGTAATACCAACCCATTGATTTCTTGCCAATCGTTATAACGTATATACTTAAAATTATCGCTTTTCCCTTCTTTTCCAAATGTTACCGTGTAACTCAGCCATTCCATTTGCCCAGTCTCAGAATTATAATACACTACATATTGATCATCAGGAGATACACCTACTTCGGCTTCGTAGGAGATTAAGATACCCGGATAGCTCTTACCTTCAAAAATTAATGGTTCAACCTCTTCATAAATTATTCCATCATCACCAATAATAAATGGCATGGCATAGAAATACATCATTAAACCTTTATAAAATTTGGCATTGCCTTTATACTCGTTTTCATCTTTTTCATTCACCCACAAGTTGTTTCCATCATAACCCATGGTATAAGTAGGGGTATCTATCAACTCTGCTCGTGTCTGTAAGTTAGTCGTGGTTACTTCCTTTCCGTTTGGTTTTTCCATGGTAAAGGATAGTGTTTTCATTTTATTCCAGTTGTCTATTCCACCGTGAGCATCGAACACCTTGGTAATGGACTCAGGGTAAATACTTGTAGTGATGTCTTCTTTAGTAACCGTTTCAATTTCCGTGGACTTAACTTTTACTTCATTTTTACAGGAAACAAATACTATTGCAAAAAGAAATATTGATGTTAGTTTTTTCATCTGTTAATATTTATTGGTCTTTTTAGCTATTATGCATAAAACAAACTTAGTATTAAATCTCTTAGTCTTTTTTAAACCTAATGCAAAATACATTAATATTTACAGTATTTTAGTCAACTATTATATTTTTCATGACTAAGCTAATCACCAGTCCACAAAACCCATTAATAAAACAACTTACACAGTTAAAAGAAAAGTCGCGAGAGCGTAAAAAAACCAACACCTTTTTAATTGAAGGCAAACGTGAATTATCTCTTGCCATAAAAAGTAGTTATAAAATTGAAAAACTACTTTTCTATGCCGATTTATTTTCGGAAAGTGAAGCCAAAGCGATGAGTAGTTACGGTATAGAAATTATCGAAATCTCCAAAGATGTTTTTCAGAAACTAGCACACCGTGATACTACTGAAGGTATCATTGCTGTAGTAAAATCCAAAGCACATGAGCTAGAAGGCTTGAAATTTGAATCTAAAGACCCATTGATCTTAGTTGCTGAAGCACCAGAAAAACCAGGTAATATTGGTGCCCTTTTAAGAACTGCTGATGCCGCAAATGTTGATGCTGTGATTATTGCCAACCCAAAATCCGATTTATACAATCCAAATATTATCCGGTCTAGTGTTGGCTGTGTGTTTACTACTGAAATTGCTTTGGCTAGCTCTGAAAAAGCTATTGCCTTTTTAAAAAAATATAATTTCAATATTTTTTCAGCGATTCTACAAGAATCCGAACCTTACCATATCCAAGATTACACCTTACCAACAGCTATTGTCGTAGGTACAGAAGCTACAGGCTTAACGCAAGAATGGCGAGATGCAGCAACCAAAAATATCAGTATACCCATGCAGGGCATTATCGATTCTATGAACGTGTCAGTTGCCGCTGGAATTCTTATTTTTGAAGCCAAAAGACAACGAGATTTTAATTAACTAAATGATGTCAGTTCGAGTGATTCCGAATTTTCGGAATTGTACCAAGAACCCATAAAACTATCTAATGGAAGCAAAAACTCTTTTTTATATAATTATAGGAATCATTATTATCAATTTCATTAAAGACAAAGTCTTAGATGCTATAAACGCTAAACATTTTAATGATGCTGTGCCCGGAGAATTAAAAGATGTCTACGATGAAGATGAATATAAAAAATCACAGGCTTACAAAGCCACCAACTACAGATTTGGAATTTGGTCCTCTCTATTTTCATTAGTCTTAACCTTGGCCTTTTTGTTTTTAGATGGTTTTGAATATGTGGACAATATTGCCAGAAATTATTCAGACCAACCCATAGTTATCGCTTTAATTTTCTTCGGAATTATTATGATTGCCAGCGATATCATCACCACACCGTTTGCCTATTACAAAACCTTTGTCATCGAAGAACGCTTTGGATTTAATAAAACCACAAAGAATACTTTTGTGTTAGATAAGTTAAAAGGATTGTTAATGATGGCTATAATCGGAGGAGGTATCATCGCATTAATCGTTTGGTTTTATCAAGTGACAGAACATCAATTCTGGCTTTATGCTTGGGGAATAGTAACGGTTTTTACGGTGTTTATGAATATGTTTTACTCTAAACTAATTGTACCGCTATTTAACAAGCAAACACCTTTAGAAGACGGAGAATTACGCCATAAAATTTCAGATTATGCCAAATCTGTTGGGTTTAGTTTAAATAAAATTTTTATTATAGATGGCTCAAAGCGTAGTACTAAAGCCAATGCTTATTTCTCGGGATTTGGAAACGAAAAGCGTGTTACCTTATACGACACCTTAGTTAATGATTTAGAGGATGAAGAAATCGTTGCAGTTTTAGCCCACGAGGTAGGACATTACAAACGTAAGCACATCATTTTTAATTTGGTGGCTTCTGTACTACTCACAGGATTAACACTTTATATTTTATCCATATTTATTTCTAATCCCTTATTATCTAATGCTATTGGTGTGGCAACACCAAGTTTTCATGTCGGACTAATTACTTTTGGACTACTCTACTCCCCTATTTCTGAGCTTACAGGTTTAATAATGAATTACGTCTCACGCGTATTTGAATACCAAGCCGATGATTATGCCAAAAACACTTATAAAGCAGAACCATTAATTAGCTCATTAAAAAAGCTATCTAAAAACAGTTTGAGCAATTTAACACCGCACAAAGCCTATGTGTTTATGCATTATTCGCATCCCACACTTTTAGAACGTATTAGGAATTTGAGAAAGTAAACCTTGACTTTGTAAAAATTTTTAGCAAACTTCGTTAACAAAACCTCCAAAAATTTCCCTCAAAAAAACCATTGCACATTACATAAGCTTTCATTACTTTAGTTCTATGACCGAGGAAGCCATAGAAATAGAAAACAAAGCCATTGCCAAAGCTTACAAAGAATTACTTAAGGTAAGCTACCAGACCTTAACTGCAGATGATAAAAAATTGATTCGCCATGCCTTTGAGGTCGCTGTTGACGCACACAAAGACCAACGGCGTAAGTCTGGTGAAGCTTACATTTTTCATCCTATAGCTGTGGCTAAAATCGTAGCTCAAGAGATTGGCTTGGATGCCACATCCATAGCAGCAGCATTACTGCACGATGTCGTTGAAGACAACCCAAATTATACTATTGCTGATATGGAACAGCTTTTTGGGGAAACGGTAGCGAGAATTGTAGATGGCCTTACCAAAATATCTTCGCTCAAAAAAGATATGGACGTCTCCTTGCAAGCTGAGAACTTTCGTAAAATGCTATTAACGCTAAATGACGATGTAAGAGTTATCATCATTAAGATTGCAGACCGTTTACACAATATGCAGACCATGGATTCCATGCGGTCGGATAAACAAGTAAAAATTGCTTCAGAAACACTTTATATCTATGCACCCTTGGCACATAGAATCGGACTCTACAACATTAAAACCGAGCTCGAAGATTTAGGTCTTAAGTATACCGAACCCGAAGTCTATAATGACATTGCAGAGAAAATGCAAGAAAGTAAGGAAGAACAAGATGCTTATATTAAATCATTTTCAAAAGTCATAGAAAAATCACTAAACAAAGAAGGGCTTAGCTACGAGATTAAAGGACGACCAAAATCCATTTTTAGCATTCGACGTAAAATGGTAAAGCAAGGGGTTTCTTTTGAGGAAGTCTATGATAAATTTGCGATTAGAATTATTTTTAAGTCCGACCTTGACAATGAAAAGTTCCTCGCCTGGAAAATATATTCAGTAGTTACGGATCACTTTACACCAAATCCTATTCGACTGAGAGATTGGATCTCTTCACCTAAGTCTACAGGTTACGAAGCCTTACACATTACGGTTGTGGGCCCAAAAAGCCGTTGGGTAGAAGTTCAGATTCGTAGTGAACGTATGAATGAAATTGCCGAAAAGGGCTATGCTGCACATTACAAATACAAAAATGCTGATGATAAGGAAGATAATCTAGACCTTTGGATCAACCGTTTACAGGAAGCGTTGGAGAATAACGAAGCCGATGCCGTGGATTTTGTAGAGCAGTTTAAACTCAACCTCTACTCAAAAGAAATTTTTGTATTCTCACCAAAAGGTGACTTAAAATCGTTACCAAAAGGAGCCACTCCGCTCGACTTTGCTTTTAGCATTCATACCGAAGTTGGTATGAAAACACGTGGAGCAAAAGTCAATGGTAAATTAGTGCCACTGAGTCACGAATTACAGAGTGGTGATCGTGTGGAAATCTTAACATCCGAAAATGCCAAACCAAACGCCAATTGGTTAGACTATGCAACAACGGCCAGAGCACGAAGCAAAATTAAATCGGCCTTAAATGCTCATACTAAAGAGATTGCTGAAGAAGGCAAGGAAATCTTACGACGAAAATTAAAACAGCTAAAAATCACATTGAATGAAAAATCCATAAATGAGCTCGTCAGCTATTTTAAACTAAAAACGTCTTTAGATTTATTTTATCGTGTTGGTATTGGCACCATAGACAACACCAAACTCAAAGCTTATGCTTCATCACGAAGCAATATGTTTATGAGTTACATCAAAAATAAAATCCGAAAGCCAGAAACTCCAAAGGATATCAACAAAGACGAGATTACCTCCAAATATGATATGTTGGTTTTTGGCAAAGAGGAAGAACGCCTAGATTACACGCACGCCAACTGTTGCAATCCTATTCCTGGTGACAAAGTCTTTGGTTTTGTTACAGTTAATGACGGTATTAAAGTGCACAAAAAGAATTGTCCAAATGCTGTGAGTTTGCAATCTAACTATGCGTACAGAATTATACAAGCCAAGTGGATCGACTCCTCTCAGCGTACATATACGTCGCATATTAGACTTTCAGGAATAGATAATTTAGGATTGGTTAATGACATTACCAGTCTTATTTCCGAAAACCTTCATGTTAATATGAAAAGCCTAAGTTTTTCAAGTGACGATGGGATTTTTAACGGTGACATCACGGTCGAAGTAAAAAACCAGACCATGCTAAAAAACCTTATGGAAAAACTCAAAAAGATCAATGGGATTGATAAAGTCTCAAGAGTCTAATCTTGATTATTATAAAAGTCTTGAAAACTTGTTCATTTCTTTCGGCTTTAATACCTATTTTAATCATCCATATCCTATAAATTTACGTAAATTTGCACCTTAATTATGAATGCAACAACAGAAGAAAGTAATCAGGAAATCGTAAAGCGCGTTTTTACGCAATTCCTTGAAGACAAAGGTCATAGAAAAACACCTGAGCGTTACGCTATACTTCAAGAAATATATGATAGTGAAGAGCATTTTGATATAGAATCCTTATACATCAAAATGAAAAACAAAAACTATCGTGTAAGTAGAGCTACACTTTATAATACTATAGAATTACTATTGGAATGTGCCTTGGTTCGTAAACATCAGTTTGGACAAAATCAGGCGCACTATGAAAAATCATACTTCGACAAACAACACGATCACGTAATACTTACGGACACAGGAGAAGTTATTGAGTTCTGTGATCCACGCATTCAATCCATCAAAAAAACCATAGAAGAGGTTTTTGATATCGAGATAACTAATCATTCACTATACTTTTACGGCAACCGTAAAACAGACGACTAACTAATTTTTTAAAATGGCAGTAGATTTACTACTTGGATTACAATGGGGCGACGAAGGCAAAGGAAAAATTGTCGATGTATTTACCTCAAAATACGATATTATTGCACGCTTTCAAGGTGGGCCAAATGCAGGTCATACCTTAGTTTTCAATGGCAGAAAGCACGTGCTGCATACCATACCATCTGGGATTTTTCATGACAATACGGTTAATCTTGTTGGTAATGGTGTGGTGATAGATCCCGTCATTTTTAAAAAAGAACTAGAAAAACTCGATGAGCAAAATGTGGATTATAAAACCTCACTTTGCATCTCGCGCAAGGCACATATCATTTTACCTACGCATCGCCTATTGGATGCTGCGAGCGAAACTGCAAAAGGAAAAGCAAAAATAGGCTCTACACTTAAAGGTATAGGACCAACCTACATGGATAAAACTGGGAGAAATGGTATAAGAGTTGGTGATATTGAACTGGCAGATTGGAAAGATAAATACAGAGCTTTGGCCAATAAGCACGAAGCAATGATAGATTTCTATAATGTAGATATTGAATACAATTTAGATGAGCTTGAAGCAGATTTCTTTACTGCTATTGAAACACTCAAGACATTAAAATTTATAGATTCTGAAGAATTTATACATCAATCGCAAACTTCAGGAAAATCTATTTTAGCGGAAGGAGCTCAAGGCTCACTTTTAGATATCGACTTTGGAACTTACCCTTTTGTAACCTCTTCTAATACCACAGCTGCTGGTGCTTGTACAGGATTGGGTGTAGCGCCAAACCAAATCGGTGATGTATTCGGAATTTTTAAGGCTTATACCACACGTGTAGGTTCGGGACCATTTCCAACTGAACTATTTGATAAAGCTGGTGAAACCATGGCACGGGTTGGTCACGAATTTGGTGCCACTACAGGTCGCCCAAGACGATGTGGCTGGTTAGATTTAGTTGCTTTACGTTATGCTTGCCAAGTCAATGGCGTAACCCAACTCATTATGATGAAAGGTGATGTACTTTCGGGTTTTAAAACCTTAAAAGTTTGTACGGCATACAATTATAAGGGAGAAACGATTCATCATTTACCTTATAACATAGAAGCAGAAAATGTAACTCCAATTTACACAGAAGTAAAAGGATGGTCAGAGGATTTAACCGCTATGACAAAAGCTTCAGAATTACCTAAAGCGTTTAATGACTATGTAATATTCTTAGAAAAGGAACTCAATATACCAATTACCATAGTATCTGTGGGTCCAGATCGTAAGCAGACAATTGTAAGACAAACGGTATAGTTTTTTTAAAATTCTAGATTCTGTTAAAAAAACTGTTAACCGATACTAAAGCTAATCTAATAGGTGTTACTTTATACAAGACATATGGTTATGAATCCTTTAAAGAATCTATTTTTAATACTTACATTTTGCCTTTCAGTATTTGGTTTTGCGCAAGAAAAGCAAAAGATTACCATAGAATATGCTGGTATCGCAGCCTCTGACCCAGAAATTGAAGATGGTGCCTTAGTTTTTCTGCGTGACGAATCACAACAAGTACACTTTATCCACAAAGGCGTTAATATGTGGTGCGATAAAGCTATTTATTATGAAGACCAAGATTATATAGAAGCGTTTAGCAACGTCAACATGAAACAAGGTGATTCTATTAATATGGTCGCCAAGTATGTTGAGTACAGTGGTAAAACTGAGTTAGCTTTTGCACAAGGTGATGTGATCTTAACAGAACCACAATCTGTATTAACAACAGATAAGCTTTATTTTGATAGAACACGTCAATTGGCCTATTACAATACCAATGGCGAAGTAGTGCGAGATTCTTCCGGAACAATTACAAGTCAAATTGGTCGCTATTACATGAACGCCAAAAAATATCAATTTACCAAAGATGTGGTCTTAGTAAATCCAGATTATACATTAAATACAGATCGCCTCGATTTTTTCCCAGATAACGGCCATGCGTATTTGTACGGACCTTCCACAATTGTTGGAGAAACAAGCGAAGTATATTGTGAGCGTGGTTTTTATGACACCAATAACGATATAGGTTATTTTCAGCGTAACGCAAAAATAGATTATGAAAGCAGAACCGTAGAAGGTGATAGTCTCTTTTTTGATAGAAACAGAAGTTTTGCCTCTGCGACCAATAACATTACAGTTACAGATACTATTAACAATAGTATCGTTAGAGGCCATTATGCCGAAGTTTGGCGCGATAAAGATTCTTTATTTATAACCAAGCGCGCTTTGGCAATAACGGTTCAAGAAAAAGATTCTGTGTATTTACATGCAGACACTTTAATGGTTACAGGTAAAGAAGATAATCGTATTACAAGAGCATTTTACAATGCAAGACTTTACAAGAGTGATTTGGCAGGCAAAGCAGATTCCATTCACGTCAACCACCAAACTGGGTTAACACAATTCATTAACTTGGATCGCTTTAGCTCTACCGATGCATTTGCAATAGCCAGAAAACCTGTACTATGGAATTTAGATAACCAAATGACAGGAGACACCATTCATTTAATTTCTGATGTTAAAACTGAAAAACTTGATTCACTCAAAGTATTCAACAATGCATTTTTGGTAAGTAAGGATACGATTAGCGAAGATGGCTATAACCAAATCAAAGGACAAAGACTTATAGGTTTATTCAGGGAAAATGAGCTGTATAATGTAGATATTATTAAAAATGCTGAAACGATACGCTATATGCGAAATGATAAAAATGAGCTTATCGGTATACAAAAATCAAAATCTGGAAGTATTAACATTCAAATTGTAGAAAAAGCCATTGATGAAGTACGGTTTATAAACCAAATTGACGGTAATATTTTTCCCGAATCTGAATTCCCCAAAAGCGGAAGACGACTTAGGGGTTTTGATTGGAGAGGAGAAGAACGCCCGATTTCTGTAGAAGATTTTTTCAAGGACGATCCACCATTAATTTTACCAAAAATAAAAGGTCTTGAAGATTATATCCCGCCAGAAGAATTTACTAATGAAGACCTTGAAAAACGTATTGAGGAAGCAGGAAAAGCTACACCAAAAAAGATCAATAAAGCAGCTAGAAATGTACCAAAGAAAAGTACTTCTAAGCCTTCAAAGCATAAGCTCATGCCTTTTGACGCATCAAAAAAACAATAGTAATACTTGCAAGACGATTTTATTAAATATCAAGCACAAACGACACCGCATCCTTTAGCAATGGAAGTCAGCCATGCTAAAGGCTCTTACATTTATGATAAAAATGGAAAGGCCTATCTTGATTTTGTAGCTGGTGTTTCCGCATGTAGTTTAGGGCATTCGCACCCTAGGATAATCCATGCTGTTAAAACACAATTAGACAAATATCTTCATGTGATGGTTTATGGAGAATATATTCAAGAACCAGCACTTGAGTTATCTAAGCTTTTAGGAAAATATTTACCAGCACCTTTAGAAAGTACCTATTTGGTCAATTCTGGCACCGAAGCTATCGAAGGAAGCATTAAATTAGCAAGACGATATACTGGCAGAAGCGAAATTATTGCAGCCAAAAATGCTTATCACGGTAATACAATGGGAGCGTTGAGTCTAATGGATTATGAAGAACGTAAAACACCCTTTCTTCCGTTAATTCCAAATATAAAGCACATCACGTTTAATGCTGAAGTCGATTTAAATCAAATTACAGAACAAACTGCGGCAGTTATTTTAGAAACTATACAAGGAGGTGCTGGTTTTATAGAACCTAAACACGATTATCTAAAGAAAGTACAAGAACGTTGTAATGCCGTCGGCTCTATTTTTATATTGGATGAAATTCAGCCTGGCATAGGCAGAACCGGGAAGCTTTTTGGTTTTGAAAATTACAATTGCCAGCCAGACATAGTGGTTACAGGCAAAGGATTAGGCGGAGGATTACCTATAGGTGCTTTCACGGCTTCAACAGAGATGATGCTTACATTAAGTGATAATCCAAAATTAGGGCATATTACTACTTTTGGAGGTAATCCAGTTATAGCAGCCGCTGCTCTTGCAACTTTAAAGGAAATTACTGAAACCGATCTTATGCAAAAAGCTCTAGAAAAAGAGCAGTTAATAAGAAAACATCTTCAACACAAACATATTAAAGCAATAAGAGGTCGTGGTCTAATGTTGGCAGCAATTCTTGAAAATTCCGAGCTTGTCAATACTGTAATTCTTAAGGCACAAGACCAAGGATTGATTCTATTTTGGCTACTTTTTGAACCCAAAGCCATCAGAATTACCCCTCCACTAACTATTTCAAACGAAGAAATCATCAAAGGTTGTAAGATGATAACTTCAATTTTGGATTCTCAATAAACTAATCCTTTTAATTTCAACCAATTGACTCTCAATGTAAAGCAAACTTTAAGTGAAGTTTTATTTCAATGTTAATTAATTTGTTAAAAACATTAGTTCAACAATCGACAAAAAGCAAACGATAACTGTAATTTAGATTAGTGAATCATTAAACCGCTTATGAATTACAGTCACAACGACGAAAATTTTCCGCTTACCCGATTTGAATCCATGCTAAAAACAAATGATATTTTGTTTTTTGATTCAAGTGAATTCGAAAACATTATACACTACTATCTCGAAAACGGTAAAATTGCACTAGCAAAACGCGCCATTAAACTCGGTCTTGAGCAACATCCAACATCCATCAATTTAAGATTGTTTCAGGTAGAAATATTAGTCATTGAAAATAAATTTGAAGAGGCCGATGATATTTTAGATATGCTTCATAATTTAGAGCCTACAAATGAAGAAATCTTTATTCAAAAAGCAAATGTACTGTCTAAACAAGATGAGCATAAAAAAGCTATAGATACATTACTTATTGCCATAGAAATGTCTAGTACGCCAAGTGATGATGGAGACCTATATGCTTTAGTAGGTATGGAATATCTGTTTTTAGATCAGTTTGAGAATGCTCTAATTTATTTTAAGAAATGTCTAGAGACTGATACTTCCGATTATTCTGCACTTCATAATATAGTTTACTGTTACGACTTTTTAGACCAGAATAATGAAGCTATTGTATATCTTAATAATTTTTTAGATTCCAATCCGTATTGCGAAGTCGCTTGGCATCAATTAGGCCGCCAATATTTTGCTATAAAGGACTATGCCAAAGCTAATGCTGCTTTTGATTTTGCCATTATATCCGATGATACTTTTGTAGGTGCCTACATAGAAAAAGGAAAAGTACTAGAAAAGCTAAAGTACTACGAGGATGCCATAGAAAACTACAAAATTACCTTAGCACTGGACGAACCAACATCTTTTGCGCTCTTAAGAATTGGACATTGCTACGAAAAACTGGGACAAGAAGATATGGCCTTGCAATTCTTCAAGAAAACTGTCGAGGAAGATGCGCTACTAGATAAAGGATGGATAGCCATCACCAAGTTTTACATGAAACGGTTAAACTTTCCAAAAGCTTTACACTACATTAACAAAGCAGTAAATATTGATGGCGAAAATGTTTTATACTGGAAACTTTTTGCAACTATAAATAAGCGTTTAAACTTCCTTGAAGAAGCAGAAATTGGCTATAAGCGCACTTTGGAATTAGGCAACTATGAACTGGAAACCTGGTTAGACAGAAGTGATATTTTAACAACATTAGGTGAGTACGAAGCGGCTATTTATAATTTGATCCAAGCGGCTGAGTTTTATCCAGAAAATACAGAAATAGAATACAGACTTGGCGGTTTACATTTTACAATACACCAAACTGAAAAAGGACGTTTTCATCTAAAAAATGCGGTTTCGTTGAATTCTGATTACAGTTTTATCATTTCGGAATTATTTCCCAAACTTAATGAAAACTTGATGGTAAAAGCTATAATCTCAGAATCTAAAAACACTTCCAACTAATTCAGCTTCTTCCATAAATTTAAAATAGAACTCGTATAAAAAAACCATACCTTAGCAGTTCTTATTATTTGAGGAATGCACAGACGATTTTTTGATTATTTAATTATAGCCTTCAAAGGTATTGCCATGGGAGCTGCCGATGTTGTCCCTGGTGTATCTGGCGGAACCATTGCCTTCATTTCTGGCATCTACGAAGAACTAATAGAGAGTATCGACAAAGTAAATCTTGGCGTATTTAAGGTGTGGAGACGCAAGGGTTTTAAAACGGCATGGAAATCTATAAACGGAACATTCTTACTGGCATTATTTTCTGGTGTAGCTATTAGCATTCTATCTTTGGCCAAACTCATAAAATGGTTATTGCACAACGAACCCATTTTATTATGGTCGTTCTTTTTTGGGTTGGTTTTAGCGAGTATTCTTTATATCGCCAAACAAATTAAAGGTTGGTCTGCAAAGCTTATCGTAGCCATCGTAGTAACATCTGGACTTTCATACTATATAACACTTGCAGAACCTTTTGCATCTCCAGATAGCCCTTTTTATTTGTTGTTTTGTGGTTTCATTGCCATTATTGCTATGATTTTACCAGGTGTCTCTGGCGCATTTATACTATTAATTTTAGGTGCGTATCAAACCGCCATAGATACCATTAATAATCTTAGAGACGGTTTATTTAATGGAGACATGGAGCTTTTTAAAGATGCGCTTTTAAAGTTTGTATTACTTGCAGTTGGTGCTTTAGTAGGTCTTAAAGTATTTTCTAAAACTTTGAACTGGATGTTTAAGCACCAAAAGAATCTCACACTTGCCATTTTAACTGGTTTTATGATTGGATCATTGAACAAAATATGGCCTTGGAAAGAAGTGTTAAAAACCAGAATGAACTCAGAAGGAAAAGAGGTTACCCTGCTCGATAAAAGTATTTTACCTTCATCTTATGATGGAGACAATCAAATGCTATTGGCTTTGATATTTATTATTATAGGTTTTGTAACGATCTTAATATTAGAACGTTTAGGTAATCGAAAAAATAAAGCTTAATGCAAAGTACCAGAACACTTAAAGATCGTGTTTTTTTGGTCATTAAAGGTCTCGCTATGGGAGCTGCAAATAAAGTTCCTGGCGTTTCAGGTGGTGTTGTAGCTTTTGTTGCTGGTTTTTATGAAGAGTTTATTTATTCACTTCAACGTGTTAACAGTACGGCATTCAAGTTACTTTTCAATGGTCGCTTTAGGAGTTTTTATCGTTATATAAACGGCAAGTTTTTAGCTTTACTTTTCCTTGGAATGATTGTCAGTTATTTTAGTGTTTCTAAAATACTTGATTATCTCATTGTTAATTATGAGCTTTATGTATGGAGCACATTCTTCGGAATGATTTTAGGTTCCATCTATTATATCAGTAAAGATTTTAATGCTTGGAATGCAAAAACGATTATAGCGCTCATCTTAGGAGCTGTAATAGGTATAAGTATAAGTTTTCTAGATCCTGCAACGGAAAATGACAACCTTTGGTTTGTTTTTTTCTGTGGTATTATTAGCGTTTCAGGTATGACACTTCCTGGCTTTTCGGGCTCATTCATTCTCATTTTATTAGGTAATTATGTTTTACTTCTGGTAGATTCTGTAAATGCTTTATATGACTCCATAGCTGATGTGTTTACAGGTAATTTTGAGTTTGTAAAAAATGAGCCTAGAATCCGCATGTTAAAAGTTCTTGGCGTATTTACTTTAGGCTCTGTTACGGGTTTAGTGACCTTTTCTCATATTCTAAATTATATCTTAAAACATTACAAAAATATAACCTTAGCAACTATTGCTGGTTTTATTATTGGATCGCTTGGAGTGGTTTGGCCGTGGAAAGAAACCATATACAAAACGTACACTGATGGAACTTTTATTTTAGATTCTACTGGAAAACAAGTTATTGCAAATTATGAGCGGTATTTACCAGAATTCAACAGTGAAACTTATATCGCAATTTCTTATATTGCCTTAGGAATCCTTATTGTATTGGGGTTAGAATGGTATGGACAACGCACAAGAAAAATCAAAACTTAAGTTTGGTCTCGTAGGAAAAGATATATCCTATTCGTTTTCAAGAGATTATTTTGCAAAAAAGTTTAAACATGAAAATTTACCACATAGTTATGTGAATTTTGATATATATTCCATAAATGAGCTTGACGATATTATAAAAAATACACCTAATCTTAAAGGTCTTAATGTTACTATTCCGTATAAAGAAGATGTTATCCCATTGTTGGACGATTTAAATAAGCGTGCCAAAAAGATTGGAGCTGTAAATACAATTAGAATTACACGTTATCAAAAACTAATAGGTTATAACACCGATTATTACGGTTTTAAAAAATCGCTTAGGTCACATCTCAAAAAGCATCATAAGCGCGCTTTAATACTCGGCACAGGAGGAGCGTCGAAAGCTGTGGCCTATGCGCTCAAAAAACTGAAAATCCAATACGATTATGTATCTCGCTCAGAAAAAGAAGGTGTAAAGTTTTTGTATTCTGATCTAACAGATGATATTATTTCAACCTATACCATTATAATCAATTGTACACCGATTGGCACATTTCCTAATGTAAATGAATGTCCCGACATTCCGTACGATGCTATTACCGAAAATCACATTCTTTACGATCTCATCTACAATCCAGAACAAACTAAATTTTTGAGCTGTGGGGATATTAAAGGAGCAACAACAATTAACGGGTTAGAAATGCTAAAACTACAGGCAGAAAAAGCTTGGGATATATGGGGTAAGTAGAGGTTGGTGGAAAAATAATCAACCTTTAAACCACTAAAATTTCAAACTTTACAGTACCTAATTAATTAAACACCAAAACATTTAAACACCAAACTTTCCACATCTGACTCTTAAACTTTAACTTTGCTAGTATGAAAGTATACACAAAAACAGGCGACAAAGGCACAACTGCACTATTTGGTGGTACAAGAGTACCAAAACACCACATACGTATAGAGAGTTACGGTACTATAGACGAACTTAATTCGCATATTGGGCTCATAAGGGATCAATATATCAATCAATTTTATAAAAACACCTTGATGCACATTCAAGACCGTTTATTTACAGTTGGAGCAATACTGGCAACAGATCCAGAAAAAGCAACATTAAAAAGTGGTAAGGCCAGATTAAATATTCCTAAGATTTCTAACGAGGACATTGAACGCCTTGAGAAGGAAATGGACTTGATGGAAGCAAGTTTACCACCTATGACACACTTTGTTTTGCCTGGAGGTCACCAAACGGTGTCATTCTGTCATATTGCACGTACAGTTTGCCGTAGAGCCGAACGTCTAGCCTCTCATCTTAATGATTTAGAGCCGTTTCAACCCGAAACTTTGATGTACATTAATAGACTATCTGACTACCTTTTTGTATTGGCACGGAAGTTGTCACATGATTTGCAAGCAGAAGAGATTAAGTGGATTCCGCAAAAAGAATCGTGATTTATTAAATGCTTCTGCGATTAGATTTCAATAATGCAATATTGTAATCTAAATAAGTTGAAGATTACACGTTCTTTTTATTAATAAATAATTAATTTGATTTTTTCTTGAATTATTCAGCTAAAAAATTATTTTTGCAAAAAATTAAAATTACACGCAAATGTATTGGACATTAGAATTAGCATCATATTTAAGTGATGCACCTTGGCCAGCAACTAAAGACGAACTTATCGATTATGCGATTAGAACTGGTGCGCCTCTAGAAGTTGTAGAAAATTTACAAGCGATAGAAGACGAAGGAGATTCATACGACTCTATCGAAGAAATCTGGCCAGACTATCCAACTGATGAAGATTACCTCTGGAATGAGGACGAATATTAACACATAATATAATCACAAAAAAGTCTCTTGCGTTATCTTAACTGAGAGACTTTTTTTATTTTCGAAAAATTCGAAAATAAAATTGCTTCAATTGTCCCTTCGAGGTGACATTAGGGGTGTTTTATAAAATTAAAAATTTAAAGATTGATAACCAATCAATCTGTTACAAAATACAAACCATGGGCATATTAGATAAAGTACTTAAAGTTTTTGTTGGAGATAAATCCAAACAAGACGTTGGTGCTATACAACCAATTGTAAACGAAATAAAAACTTTTGAGCAAGCCCTCGAAGCTTTATCGCATGATGAGCTTAGAGCTAAGACTGCTGAGTTTAAAAATAAAATTGCTGAAGTCAGAAAACCACTTCTAGAGAAAAAGAATGAACTTTTAGCTAAGGCAGAAGAAACAGAAGACATCGACGAACGCGAAGATATTTATGTAGAAGCTGATAAGATTGAAGACGATATCTACGAAGTTACAGAAGAGGTTTTAAACGATATTTTACCAGAAGCTTTTGCTGTGGTCAAAGAAACCGCAAAACGTTTTGTACACAATACTGAGATTCCAGTTACAGCAAATGCATTCGATAGAGAAGTATCTGGTGATAAGGATTATGTGACCTTAGATGGAGATAAAGCCATTTGGGCAAATTCTTGGGATGCTGCAGGTAAACCAATTATTTGGGACATGATTCATTATGATGTACAGCTCATTGGTGGTATTGCCATGCATCAAGGAAAAATTGCGGAGATGCAAACCGGTGAAGGTAAAACCTTAGTAGCAACCTTGCCTGTATACTTAAATGCATTGGCTGGTAAAGGCGTACACTTAGTAACCGTAAATGATTATTTAGCAAAACGTGATAGTGCATGGATGGCACCAATTTTTGAATTCCACGGATTGAGCGTCGATTGTATTGATTATCACACACCAAATTCAGATGCACGTCGTAAAGCCTATAATACAGATATTACTTATGGAACAAATAACGAATTTGGTTTCGATTATTTACGTGATAATATGGCACATTCGCCAAACGACTTAGTACAACGTCGCCATCACTACGCTATTGTGGATGAGGTGGATTCGGTTTTAGTTGATGATGCACGTACACCGTTGATTATTTCTGGTCCTATTCCAAAAGGAGACGAGCACGAGTTTGATGCATTAAAACCTAAAGTTGAACAAATTGAATCTGTACAGCGCAAATACTTAGTTGGTGTGTTAGCCGAAGCTAAAAAACTAATCGCAGCAGGCGACACTAAAGAAGGTGGTTTTCAACTGTTAAGAGTTTATAGAGGTATCCCTAAAAATAAAGCCTTAATTAAATTTTTGAGTGAAGAAGGTGTAAAACAATTACTTCAAAAAACCGAAAACTTCTACATGCAAGATAACAACAGAGAAATGCCAAAAGTGGATGCTGAACTCTACTATGTTATCGATGAGAAGAACAATCAGGTGGAATTGACCGATAAAGGTGTAGAATTCTTATCTGGTAAAGACGATCCTAATTTCTTTGTGATGCCAGAAATGGGAACTGAAATCGCTAAGATTGAAGAAAAAGGACTCTCTTCTGAAGAAGAGGCCAATCTAAAGGAAGACCTGTTTAGAGACTTCGGAATTAAATCTGAACGTATCCATACGCTCAACCAATTACTAAAAGCTTATGCACTTTTTGAAAAAGACGTACAGTATGTGGTAATGGATAACAAGGTAATGATTGTTGATGAACAGACAGGTCGTATTATGGATGGTCGTCGTTATTCTGATGGATTACATCAAGCGATTGAAGCCAAGGAAAATGTAAAGATTGAAGCGGCTACACAGACTTTTGCGACTGTAACATTACAGAATTACTTCAGAATGTATCGTAAACTGTCTGGTATGACAGGTACTGCAGTAACTGAAGCTGGTGAATTCTGGGAAATCTATAAATTGGATGTAGTTGAAATTCCAACCAACAGACCAATAGCCAGAGACGATAGAGAAGATTTAGTGTACAAAACAAAACGTGAAAAATACAATGCGGTTATTGATGAAGTCGTTGGTTTATCCAATGCAGGTAGACCTGTATTGATTGGTACAACTAACGTTGAGATTTCTGAGCTTTTAGGAAAAATGTTGAGCATTCGTAAGATTCCGCATAATGTATTGAACGCAAAACAACACAAAAAGGAAGCAGAAATTGTTGCCGAAGCTGGTAATGCAGGTCAGGTAACTATTGCTACCAACATGGCAGGTCGTGGTACCGATATTAAATTAAGTGACGAAGTTAAAGAAGCTGGCGGTTTGGCTATTGTCGGTACGGAGCGTCACGATTCGCGACGAGTAGACAGACAGTTACGTGGTAGAGCTGGTCGTCAAGGTGATCCTGGAAGTTCGCAATTTTATGTATCCTTAGAAGATAACCTAATGCGTTTATTTGGTAGTGAGCGTATTGCTAAGATGATGGACCGAATGGGGTTAAAAGAAGGTGAAGTAATTCAGCATTCAATGATTTCTAAGTCTATTGAGCGTGCACAGAAAAAAGTTGAGGAAAATAACTTTGGAGTACGTAAACGTTTACTCGAGTATGATGATGTTATGAACGCTCAGCGTGAAGTGGTGTACAAACGTCGTCGAAATGCTTTACATGGTGAACGTCTACGTGTAGATTTAGCCAATATGATTTTTGACACCTCAGAAGGTATTGCCATTAGCAATAAAGAAGCTAACGATTATAAGAACTTTGAGTTCGAATTGATTCGTTATTTCTCAATGTCCTCGCCTATTTCTGAAGCAGAGTTTGCAAAAATGGGAGAGCAAGAGATTGCTGGTGTCATTTATAAAGAAGCCTTTAAGCACTATCGCGAAAAAATGCAGCGTGCAGCAGATTTAGCCTATCCGGTAATTGAAAATGTATATAATACCCAACGAGACCGTTTTAAACGTATCGTTGTACCATTTACAGATGGTGTTAAGAATTTACAAGTTGTAACCGATTTAGAAAAAGCATACGAGTCTAAAGGAAAGCAGTTAATTAATGATTTTGAAAAGAATATTACATTAGCGATAGTAGATGATGCCTGGAAAACACATTTACGTAAAATGGATGAGCTAAAACAATCGGTACAATTAGCCGTACACGAGCAAAAAGATCCATTATTGATATATAAATTTGAATCTTTTGAGCTGTTTAAAAGCATGATTGACCAAGTGAATAAAGATGTAATTTCATTCTTATTTAAAGGTGAAATACCTCAGGAAACTGCTAACAATATTAAGGAAGCTAAGCGTAGAAAGCAAGAAAATCTAGAAACACAAAAAGAGGAAATTCCTAATATGGACGAGCGTGCTGCACAAAGTAGAGCTGCAGGCCAAGGAGCATCTCGCCAACCACAAGTGGTAGAAACTATTGTAAGAGAACAACCAAAGATTGGTCGTAACGACAGAGTAACGATTAAGCATGTAATGAGCGGCGAAAGTAAAGTCGTAAAATACAAACAAGCCATTCCTTTAATTGATAAAGGAGAATGGGTTTTGGTGAATGATTAATTCCTGCGAAGGCAAGAATCTCTCGAAGAGAACCTAAAACATAAAAATTGTCATTTCGTAATTGATACGGAATCTAAAAATCCTGATGTAGCCCATCAGGATTTTTTATCTACTATAACCAAGCAAAATGAGGCTCTAAATCATTCATAAATTAACATAAAATAGCCCAAAAGCCACCATATTGTTAAAGTTGGTTAAATACAGTTAAAACTATTTTAAAAAGAAGTTCAAAAACACAAAAAGTTCTTGTTTTGTTCCCTAACAATTATATCATTCAAAATTATGAAAAAAAGTTTACTACTAACTGTAATCGCAGTTTTAGGATTGGCAAACGTAAATGCACAAAACGTTGAATTTGGTGCTAAAGCAGGTCTCAACTTTGCCAGTATTTATGGAGACAACACAAGTGACATTGGATTTGTAACAGCTTACAACTTTGGCCTAATGTCTGAAATCTCAATTTCTGAAAAATTTTCCTTTCAACCAGAATTATTATATTCTGGTATAGGCTATAGTATTGATGATGAAAGTGATGATGATACGGTAGCGTTAAATTATTTAACTGTTCCTTTATTGGGGAAATATTATTTAACCGAAAGGTTTAGTGTAGAAGCTGGGCCACAAGTAGGCTTCCTATTGTCCGCTAAACAAGAAAGCACAGATGTTAAAGATGCTTTTAAAACTCTAGATTTCGGTACTAGTTTAGGGCTAGGTTATAAACTAGACAGCGGCCTTAATTTTAGTGCACGCTACACATTAGGATTATCTGACATTAGTGAATCGGAAGATTTCTCAAACAATACTGGTGTATTGCAACTTTCAATTGGTTATTTCTTTTTCTAAGACTTAGCACAAAACAACTTTCCTAAATCCTGATGGGTTACATCAGGATTTTTTTATTGCATCAAAGAAAACCGCAAAGTCCGATGCGAACTACACGCTAAAACCATCAGCTGACAATAAGTCTCAATGCGAATCAACTCTTTTAAAGTAATCATTCATCATTACTTCTGACACCGCTTCAAAAATTACGGAACGTTTAAAGAAAAACCATTTTTCTATCCTCAGCACATAAGGTGAGAATCCTGAACGATGACAACCTTTTAACGAGGGAATATTACCAACTTCAACAAAGAGTATCACATACCGTACACCTAAATCCTGTACCTTTTTAGATATACTGTCTAATGCTGCTGGCATAATACCTTTTCTTCTAAATGCTGGAGTTGTAAATACACTTTCCACTAATGCTTCATCATCTTTTAATTCAGGAAATGATTCTCCCCAAAATGCCTTTATATTTTCATTTTGCTTTGATCCCATTAACCATTGTCTATAACATGGTTTACCTTCTGTATTGGTAGCTACATAACAGGTCGGTATATTTTCTTGTACTAAACCATAATTTTGCAAATCAGCTGTAAAATGAATTTCATCACTGGCTTTACAAGGTCGTGTTAATAGCTCAATTTGTGCGTTTGGCACTTCAAATTTAACAGTTAAATCGCGTTTTAAGCCGAAAGCTTCTGTTTTTGATAACACACGTTTAAAGATGCCTTTAATCATAAATTTGAGCTCTCCCTTTTTCACTAAATAAAAAATCCGAAGTATGGTATTTTTCATATTATAATCGCCTTAAGCCAAGTAAAAATAGACTTTAAAATATAAGTCCATAAGGATAATACAACTTTTTATTATATATTTACTTTATAACCTACTTAAAATCAATGTTATGAAACCTAACCTTGCCCATTTATTTGTATTGCTCCTTACCTTAATTTTAATGGCTTGTTCTTCTGACGACACCAATTCTAACACAGATGAAGCTAATAATGAATTTGTCTTTAACGGTATAACTTATCATTTAGTCTCAGCTATTATCACTGATGAGAATACCGCAACTGACGACCCTAGTGACATAGGCATTAGTCTATTTAACAAAACAAGCTCTGAAATTACAGGCAATAATGATTTAAATGATATTAGCTATATCTATTTTGACTTCAATGATGTTACAATTCAGAACACAACATATACTGAAATTGAAGATTATGACATTTCTATAAATAGTTCTATTGTCAATAGCGAATTTAATCATGGTACAGTTCTACTATCAGACAATGATCCAGAATCCGATGTCTATGCGCAATCAGCTTCTGTAACTGTAACTAATTTCACGGAATTTAATATTGTGTTTACCTTTACGTTTACCAGGAATGATGGACAAGTGATTTCCGGTAGTTACGATGGAAATTATTTTATGCCAGATAATTAATAGTGTGTATCCTTAGATTTATATATTTGAATTACAAAGGAAACACTAACCTAAACCTAAAAGTAAATTAGGATCTGGGCAATTGACTTTATAAAATTCTAAATCTAACTGATTACTGACACCAGGATAATCACCTTCATAATCTTGAATGTCTTTTATAATCTGAAAATGTAAATGCGGAGGGTAATCTCCATTAACCTTAGCAGTACCAAGCGATGCGATTTGTTGTCCTTGTTTTACGTATGCCCCAATCTTTAAATTTTCTATGGATTCCAGACTCAAATGTCCGTAAAGTGAATAAAATCCAAAGGCATCTATTTGATGCTGTAGTATAATTGTTGGGCCATAATCACCATAGTTGGTGTTATTTTTAAAGCTGTGTATCTTACCATCTAAAGGCGAAAATACGGATGTGTTTGCTTCAATCCAAAGATCTAGACCTAAGTGAATATCGCGTTCTATTTTAGGGTTCTGCTCATTAAAATAAGTACTTCGTTTATAGATACCACGATGTTCTAAATAACCTCCAAAAGCAGCTTTAGCATTGTTTTTTTCAATGTGATTAAAAATATAAGCTTCTAAATCTTTTGATGATGCAACATTAATGTTGTTTAATTCAGAATTATGGATCGACAAATCTAAAAATGTATAATCAGACTTAGGTACGTTCAATATAGGATGTGTATTTAGAGCGCAAAGAATTGCTTCAAAAATGGAAAGAGGCATAAAAACAAAATTTCCATAAAAATACGATTCTATTTTAATGGAAAACGGGAAGGCAAATAGATTCTGAAATTAATTCAGAATAACGTATCAGGTTTCAACAGTTTACACTAAAGCTAGTAACAAGCTTACTCGACCTGAAAGCTAGAAAATAGTTTTAGTTCATAATTAAATTACTGAATTTGGCATTGACAATAATGTTTCTATTAGAACTTTGCCCTTCAGAATTGGTTCTAATGGTTTTTTGTTCCGTTACTTTATTGTTGAATTTAGAACGACTCCCTTTAAAATACATATTGTAATCAATATTCTTAGGCAAGTTTACCAATGCATCACTATTTTCCAGTACCAAGTTTAAGTTCTTAAAAGACGCTGTGAGATTAGAAATGGTTAAATCACCGAAACTACCATCAATGATTCCTGTATCTGTTAAGTTTTCAATATTAATATTTGACGACTTAGAATTTAAAACTAGATTTTTAGCACTCTTTATTTGAGCCTTATCTACATAATTGAGGTTAAGCGTTCCTAAATCCCAAGTATTAATTACTACTGGCGAATAAGAAACATTGATGGAAGTGTCACTTCCATCAATGTGTTCTGCTACTAAAAAGGCATGTGATATATCTCCTCTTAAGTTATAAATAACTGAAGATAGCTTTAATTCACCATGTCTAATGTTTGTTTTTAGCTTCGCTTTCTTAGGGATTTTAATTTTGATTACTTTTTTTACTTTACTATTACTACCTGACTCTAAACGTCTAGCCAATATAGATTCTCTTTTGTTACGCATTGAATGACGTCTTTCTTCCATTTCGGCTTCTCGCTTAGACAATTCGTGAACACGTTCCGCGTGACGTTCTGCTATACGAGCCTCGCGCTCTGCCATTTTTTCGTGGCGTTTTGCCATAGCTTCGCTTCTTTTCTCCATTTCTCTGGCATATTTTTCTCCAAAGCGTTCTCCCCAAGCTTCCATCTTTTCGGCCCATTCCTCACCAAATTTTTCACCAAACTGTTCTCCCCATTTTTCCATGTCTTTGGCATACTTCTCACCAAATTTTTCACCAAACTCTTCACCCCACTTTTCCATATCCTCAGCCCATTTACCTTCAAAGCGCTTTCCATATTCTTCACCCCACTTTGCCATCTTTTCTTGATAACCAGATTCTGCAAACTTTTTAGCCCAGTCTTCCATACTTTTTTGCAATTCTTTGCCACCTTCCTTTTCATACTTTTTACTCCACTCCGCTAGGTACTTTTCTCCTTCTTTCTGATACCTGTCATAATCAAAAGATATTGTTTTAATACCATCTGGTAATTCTGGTAACTCAGGGAATTTTGGCATTGCTGGCATTGTAGGCAACTCTGGGAAATCGCTCATCATGGGTATGCTCGGCATTACAACAACTTCTGGGATGTCTGGTAAATCTGCAAGTTCAAACTCTAAGTCTCGCAATACATTAGCGTAATCTTCTTCTCCGAATAAGCCAACCGCTCTGCCACCTCGGGATGAAATAATCACATTATCATTAGAGCCATCTACTTTTAAATCCCATGCTTTTAAAGCACGCTCTAATTCTTCTGCAGAAAGCTTGTCACTTTCTATATAAGCTTCAACTTCAACAATGTCTTTATTCCAAGTGTCGATTTCTATTTCAACATAATTTGTATTTAAATCTACAACGACATCCTTACTAACCTTAATGGATTGCGATGTCTTGCTCAATTTTTTTTGTGCATACCCAAATGTGGTCAATAAGCACAATACCAAAACTTTAATTGTTTTCTTCATGATTTTTTTTGATTTAACTGTTCGTTTTTTGATTTGATTAATTATAAATATCTTCTCTAAAAATGCTTTGATGATAAGCAGCACACCCATAGGAAAATTGACTTATATGCTTTCTTGCTTAAAGGAATCGTCATCGAATTCTTGAAGCTTCTCTTTAAGGCGCGTTACAAGATTTAATCTAAATTTTAAGTTATCGATTAACGCATCTAACGTTTCGCCGTTAGGCCCATTCTCGTTGAGCTCAATAGTTAGTTTATTATATTCTTCATTTAATTCCTTAAGGCGCAATATGTAACCGTCAAATAACTCTTTGTTTTCTGGTGTTAGCTCTACCTTAGACAATTCTAAATTGATACTTGCTAAATAATAGTCTTCCACTTTCTTTAAATCCGGTACAACTTCTCCCAAACTTTTTATGTCATTTTTAGTCTCTGCAACTTCTACCGGTTCCTCTGTACTGACAGGTGATTGAAAAAACTGAAATGCGCCATAACTTAGTCCCAGCAGCACCAAAACACTTGCTGCAATATTTAAGAACCTAAATCGGTTTGATAATCTTTTTTGAGGCAACTCTTTTTCTAGCTTTTGAAGAAAACGTGCTTCATGACCTTCAGACATTTTTATGTTCTGAACCTTTTCATCTTTTTCAAATAAATTTCTAAGATCTTGTGCCATTTTTCTTTGTTTTTAATGCGGTTTGCAATTTTTGCTTTCCTCTAGACAATTGTGTCCTTGATGCGACTTCAGAAATATTCAGAATTTCAGAAATTTCCTTATGGTCGTAACCTTCAATTAAATAGAGTATTACAACATATTTATATTTTTCAGGTAACTGCTCAATAGCTTCTTTTACCAAATCTATTGTTATACCATCATCCACCAACCATTCACTCTCGTAATCTGCATCCACAACATTAAGGTGGTGGTCTTCTAATTCTATTAAGCGTTGACGCTTAGATTTTAAAACATCAATACATTTATTAACCACGATGCGTTTTAACCATGCCCCAAAACTCACTTCTGCCTTATACTGTTCTAATTTTGAAAATGCTTTTATAAATGCTTCCTGCACTGCATCCTCGGCCTCCATGGTATCTTTTAAAAAACGCATTGCGACGATAAGCATTCCATCACAGTATTGATTGTACAATTGCATTTGCGCCTGTCTATCGTTCTGTTTGCATTTTTCAACAATATGAATTTGAAACGTGCTGATGTTTAATTGGTTTTTGATTGGTTCACTCTAAAGACGACACAAAATTTTAAGTGTTGCAAAAAAGTTTTAAAAATCTTGAAATTTATAAGATTTACTTAAAATTCGACGTTTGTCTTCCATAAATTTAGGGAATTGAATTATCTTTAAAATCTAAATTTCAAAAACTGCTTAAGATAAACACCTATGCTAAAACGCCTTCTCATTATTTTATCTATCCTAGCCTTGGGATTACTTTTGTATTCCGTATTTGTTGAAAATATTTTTGCACCTCGATTAAGTCCAAAAGATACTGCAAAGATTACACTCAATGAGTTAGACATAAAAGTAGAATATAACAGACCTTCTAAACGCGAGCGTGATATTTTTGGAGCACTTGTACCTTATGACAAGGTATGGAGAACTGGCGCAAACGAAGCCACAACATTTGAAACCAACAAGGATTTAATGATTGATGGGATGCTGTTAAAGAAAGGAAAGTATACGCTTTGGTCCGTGCCCAAGGCAGATCGTTGGAAGGTGATGTTCAATTCTAAACAATACGAATGGGGTGTAAATGAAAAAATGGAACCTATGTGGGATCCTAATTTTGATGTCTTGGAAACGGAAGTTGCTACCCAAAATATTGAAGAAACCGTAGAACAATTTACTATTGCTTTTGATAATAAATTAGGCACATTAAAGCTTACCATGGCATGGGATAACACTTTAATTGAAATCCCTATGCAAATACATCCACACGCTAAATCTTAAAACAAAACTGCAAAGTGGCAAAAAAAGATCAAACATATAAATCTGCTTTGCATGAAAAAGATGGTATTGAGCCTCCAGAAACATTAAATAAAAATTCTGCAAAATCCATAAAATTCAAACGAAAACGACAACCTTCTGTTGATGATTTGGTTACCGGTATTACCTCAGGAAACATTACGGATTTAAGTAGAGCAATTACTTTAGTAGAAAGTACAAACCAAACACATACAGACAAAGCTCAAAAGATTATTACCAGCTGCTTACCTTATGCCAATGATTCTGTAAGAATAGGCATTACTGGTGTTCCTGGTGTTGGTAAAAGCACATTTATTGAAGCTTTTGGCAGTTACCTTACCAATATCGGAAAAAAGGTTGCTGTCTTAGCGGTTGACCCCAGCAGTACATTAAGCAAAGGCAGTATTCTTGGTGACAAAACCCGAATGGAAGACTTGGTAAAAGATAAAAATGCTTTTATAAGACCATCCCCGTCTGGAAATTCTTTAGGTGGTGTCGCTAGAAAAACCAGAGAAACTATCATTCTATGTGAAGCTGCTGGTTTTGACACTATCATCATCGAAACTGTAGGAGTGGGACAAAGTGAAACTGCCGTACATAGTATGGTAGATTTCTTTTTATTATTGAAGCTTGCTGGTGCTGGCGATGAGCTTCAAGGCATCAAACGCGGTATTATAGAAATGGCAGATGCCATAGTTATTAATAAAGCTGACGGAGATAATCTAAAAGCTGCCAAGTCTGCTAAAATTGAATTCAACAGAGCCTTACACCTCTATCCCGAAAAAGCATCTGGCTGGTCACCAAAGGTATCATTGTGCAGTGCTCTAAAACAAGAAGGCATTTCTGATGTATGGGAATTGATTGAAGACTATTTAAAAACCACGACCACAAATCATTATTTTGAACAAAATCGTAATAGTCAAAATACCTTTTGGTTACTGCAAACGATTGAAGAACGATTAAAATCCAATTTCTACAATTCGGCAATGATTAAAGACGAACTACAAAAGCAAGTTGAATTGATAGAAACTGGTAAAACAACCCCTTTTGCTGCGGCTGAATATTTGCTTTCACTTTAAAAAGTAGGTTCTCTGTGACATAATGACTAACTATATGAAGTACAAGCTCACTATCATAGTTCCTGTATTTAACGAAGAAGACAACCTTAAGCGTGTTGAGACTGAACTTTCTAAGTATTTAGAAATTGCTATAGTTTCTACTTCAGTGTTATTTATAAACGACGGCTCTTCGGACAACAGTTTGGCCTTAATTAAAGCTATTTGCCAACGTAATGAGGCCTTTGCTTTTATTTCATTTAAAGAAAATAAAGGCTTAAGCACAGTCCTTAAAGCTGGTTTTGATTATGTAGATTCCGAGCTAGTAGGCTATATAGATTCCGATTTACAAACCACACCAGAGGATTTTAATCTTTTACTAGAACATACGGGTTTTTATGAGTTAGTAACCGGTGTTCGCATCAACCGTAAAGATACCTTCGTAAAAAAAATATCCTCGAAAATTGCCAATAGCATACGACGTGCTTTTACCCACGATGGTATGGACGATACGGGTTGTCCATTAAAAGTTATGAAAACCGATTATGCCAAACGCATACCCATGTTTAGAGGTTTGCATCGTTTTCTTCCTGCTATGATTATATTACAAAATGGTAAGGTAAAACAAATTCCTGTTCAGCATTTTCCAAGAGTTGCTGGTAACGCAAAATATGGACTTCGAAACAGATTAATCGGCCCTTTGATAGACTGCTTTGCTTACCTCTGGATGAAGAAAAAGTATATCAATTATGGAATTAGGAATACAAACTTACCAAATAATAAGTCTTAATATTATTTGACTTCATCAACTTCTTTAATTGTAAAACGGGATTGCAAATACTTATCGAGTTTATAAAACATAAATCCTGAAAGCCCACCAAAAATAAATCCTGAAAGTACATCTAAAGGATAATGCACACCTATATAAATACGACTATAACCCATCATAAGTGCCCAAACAATTAAAATATAAATGAGATATTTATACTTTTCCTTGAGCATTAAGCCTACCAACATGGCAACTCCCATAGAATTACTAGAATGGCCAGAGAAGTAACCATATTTCCCACCACATCTAGATTTCACCAAATCCATCACTTCCTTAACACCATCTTGATGACATGGACGTAAACGTTCAAATCCGTGCTTAAATAAATTAGTAATTTGATCTGTAAACGACACCATTAAAATAGCTATCAAAAGAGTTAGAAGTACCATTTTTGTTCCAAGGCGCTTATAAAGTAAATAAGCCAAGAAAATATAGAATGGTATCCAATAGACCTTATTGGTATAGGCCAACCAAAATCCATCCCAGGTATCTGTTCCCAGTCCGTTGAGATATATAAATAATTCTTTATCAAATTCAATTAATTGATCTAGCATGTTAAATGGTATTAATCATCATATCTGGCCACTTCCCTATCGTAAAACTCGGTGGCTTCTTTTATATAATTTTCAGTTTCGGTTTCCAATTCTTTTTGGTCATGCTGATCAAATTCTTCAAACCATTCGACCTCATCGTTCTCAAGGTTGATTATAAATCTCGGAAACTCTGTGTGTATGATGAAAATTGCATTAGGATAATCTGTGTTATCTCCTAGTATGAACTTAGGTAATTCCATGTTTTGAGTTAAGAGTTATAAGTATTTAAAGTGTAAAAATACGAATTTAGTTATAGGATTCTGAACGTCAGTTCGAATGATTTTTTTATTAAAAAATTGTATGGGGAACCTTTCTAGCTAAAATTCTTGTTCTCGATACCTGCTATAAACTTTGAGCACTCTTAGAAATTAAACGTTTCGTCAAATGATTAAACCGAATAAACAACAGAATTGCTGCAACACTCAAACCCGCTAATAAACCAAGCCAGATCCCAAGGCTTCCATAAGCCTCTTCCTTACCTAAAAAATAACTGACCGGAAAACCAACAACCCAATACGAGATAAAAGTAATCACCGTCGGAATCATAACATCCTGTAAGCCTCGCAAAGCCCCAAGTGCAATCACCTGTAAGCTATCACTAATCTGAAATACAGCTGCAGCCAATAACAAGGTTGATGCTATTTTCACCACCTCTGCTGTATCCAGTGCATTTGCAGGGTCATCTAAATCTACATATAAATCTGGTAATGCCGTATGAAAAACTACAAATAATAAAGCGAATACAGCAGCAAAAACAAAGCCTACCAAAAATATAGATTCCGCAATACGCTTTAAGGCTTTAAAATCCTTTAACCCTTTTTGATTACCCACACGTATCATAGCCGCAACACTTAATCCCATAGCTACCATAAAGGTCATGGAAGATAGGTTCAGTGCAATCTGGTTGGCCGCTTGAGCATTTTTACCCAATGTACCGCTTAACCATATGGCAGCAGTAAAGATACCAACTTCAAAAAACATTTGCATGGCACTAGGCAAACCCAAATTGGTTAACTTTCTAAGTGGTTGCTTACTGAGTTTAAAGAATTTAATATTCGTCACATAGGCTTTAGATTTTTCCTTTTTGGCCAATAACCACCATAGGAAAAACAGCATAACAAAGCGTGACACTAAGGTGCCAACAGCAGCACCAACAATGCCCATTTGAGGACACCCAAACTTACCAAAGATGAGCACATAGTTGATAGCTACATTAAGCACATTAGCCACTATCGTTGCATACATAGGATATTTAGTTAAGGACAAACCATCACTAAATTGTTTAAAGGCCTGAAAAATAATAAGTGGCACCAATGAAAACGCTACCAAATCTAAATAAGGGATCGCTAGAACAACCACTTCTTCGGGCTGATCCATAATATACATTAAGGGCTTTGCGACCAATTCTAACAGAAAAAGTACAATGCCCAATACCGTACATAAAAAAAACCCATGCTTAAAAACAGATTTACCTTTTACAAAGTTTTCTTCGGAATCTGCTTCTGCAACCAAAGGTGTAATCGCAGTAGAAAACCCAATACCGATGGACATGGCTATAAAAATAAAGCTATTACCCAAAGATACGGCTGCTAATTCTGCCGCACCCAATTGCCCTACCATCACATTATCTACAAAGCTGACAAAAGTATGCCCAAGCATTCCTAAGATCACCGGAGAGGCGAGCTTAAGATTGTATTTAAATTCTTTGGTGTAGTGACTCAAATCCATGGCGCAAAAGTAGGGCTTAGGTTTTAGGTTTGCGAATTAATTTTGGGGTGGGTTTTGATGGTTGCGCTTATCGGTTGATAAACAAAGTTCGCTTTTTAAAATTAAGAAGTCAATACGTAACCTTACGTAGTTTTAGTTTAAAGCACTATAAATATCATAGATATTAGCGACAATAATAAAGACAAATCCCAATAAGAAAACACTATTAATAATCAACCCCAAGACTTTCTTATTAGTGTTTTTTTCTTTAATTCCCTTTAAAGATGCAATAAAACCAAATAATGATATAAAACCAATTAAGATAACTATAAATCCAGCAACCAGAGAAAATATATCTAGTTCAAAGCGTATTGATACTATTGTAACAAATAAAGCGACAATAGATAAAATCAAAGATATCATCGCATATCTAAATCCCTTTTGAGAATGCATATTCTGGTTCATATTAAGTTGATGCTCTTCTTAGCTTCCTCAAACTCAGTAACCATATCCTTTACAATCTCAGCTACAGGCTTTATATTATGAATTAAACCTGCGATTTGGCCAATTTCTAATTCGCCATCGTCTAAATCACCTTCAAACATGCCACGTTTGGCTCTAGCTCTGCCCAAAAGTTGTTTTAATTCTTCTATTGTTGGACCTGTTTTATAAAGGTCTTGCACCTCATTATAGAACTTGTTTTTAATGAGTCGTACTGGTGCTAATTCTTTTAACGTCAATTGGGTATCCCCTTCTTTGGCATCCACTACCACTTGTTTAAAGGCTTGGTGCGCAGAAGATTCTTCACTGGCGACAAATCGACTACCGACTTGTACTCCATCGGCTCCAAGAACCATACATGCTAACATGGCTTTTCCTGTGGCGATGCCACCAGCTGCTATTAATGGAATTTGCAACTGTTCTTTTACCATAGGAATTAAGGTCAAAGTTGTGGTTTCGTCGCGTCCATTGTGTCCTCCTGCTTCAAAGCCTTCTGCAACAACGGCATCGACTCCAGCGGCTTGCGCCTTTAATGCAAATTTTACAGAGCTTACCACATGTACCACCGTAATCCCTTTATCCTGTAACCAATTGGTCCACGTTTTTGGGTTACCGGCTGATGTAAAGACAATTTTTACACCTTCCTCAACGATGATGTTCATAATCTCTTCTATATTGGGATACAGCATAGGCACATTGACTCCAAAGGGTTTATCAGTCGCTGCTTTGCATTTTTGGATATGCTCGCGCAATACTTCTGGATACATAGAACCTGCACCTATCAATCCTAAAATACCTGAGTTACTTGCTGCTGAAGCCAGTCGCCAGCCACTGTTCCAAATCATTCCCGCTTGGATGATGGGATGTTTTATATTGAAAAGTTTTGTGATTCTGTTTGCCATTATTGTGATAATTTCGATAAAATTCGTCAATTTGAGTGAATTTCACGAATGAAAATGAATGAAATTTTAGTGTCACTTCAAGTGGTAAATTTGAGCTTTTTGCACATAAACATCACTCGAACTGATAAGCTTCTATTCTTTTATAAATTTAAGAGTCCTTGAATGTCTTTCAGAAGATACTTTCAACAAATAAATACCTGAAGCTAATCCTGATACATTGAGACGGTTTGATTCTAAACTAATATTAGCCATATTAACTTTTTGACCCAATTGATTGTAAATAGAAATTTCTATTTGACCTATCGTTGAAGGTATACTAAGATTAATGTCACCTTTAACCGGATTGGGATAAAAACTAATGTCTTCTTTGAACGCTTCTTCTAATCCTAAAGTCCTTGCCAAAGCTAAATCTGGAATACCATAGCCCAACAAGTCATCTGGTGCAGAAAACTGAGAAGCCGATTGCCTAACTAAATCCATAATTTCAGCTGGAGATGCATCAGGGATTGCTTGCCAAAGTGATGCAATTCCACCACATAAAATGGGACCACTAAAAGAGGTACCATTGTTCTGAGTAATAGTATTATTTTGATCAATAACGTAAGCTGAACCAGCTCTAGCAACAACATCGGGTTTTTGGTAACCCACTTGTGCTGCACCACCTTGCGAACTAAAAGCAACATAGTCACCGTTTTCGTTAACTCCCCCGATGGATAATACGTCAGGTGAGTCTGCTGGCGCACCAACAGTTTGCCAAGTCGTTGCACCTGCATTGCCTGCACTTACCACGACTAAAATTCCTTTTTCGGCTGCAATGGAAGCTCCCTTAGTAATAAATGCCACTTGCCCATTCATATCGGCAGGTGTGTAATCGTAATTAGAGTTGTCAAACACACGATACCCTAAAGAGGTATTGATCATATCAACTCCCAAACTATCCGCACGCTCTGCTGCTTCTACCCAATAGCTTTCCTCGACAGGATTTTCGCTACCAACATCTTCAGTTAAAAACAAATAATAAGAAGCATCTGGTGCAGTACCAACAAATTCATCTTGAACAAAAGCCGCCATTGTACTCAACACTCTCGTTCCATGTGAACTAGCTGTATTGGCATATACATCTGCGTTACGATTTACAAAATCATAACCATCTAACAAATCACCATTATCCCGTAAGCGTTGAAATGCCCCCATAGTATTCACATTTGGGAATCCCGAATCCATCACTGCGATTGTAATGCCTTCACCTGTAAAATCATCAAGGTGTAATTCATCTGCATTAATCATTTCAACCTGGTTCTGGGTATTTCCGTAGGTGAAAACAATACTTTCATCTTCGACTTCATTTTTATTTTCAATTGCTGATGAACGTGAAAGTGCGTCCAAGCTATTATTTGCAAAATCTATGCTATTTACATAAGGCAAACTATTTAAAGCTAAAATATCTGTTTCCGTTCCCCTAACATGTACCGCATTAAACCATTTGGACTTTGCTAAAACTGTGATTCCTGTTTGTAATTTTAAATCAGAAATATATGGCTCATGGACCGGAACATCCCTAGCATCAATGGCGATACCATGGTTCTGTTTTCTATCTATAGCTTTTTGGGTAAGCATAGAAATAGGATTACTTAATGCTGCAGATTCGTCTGGTTTATTGGTAAAATAAACCCAAGCATCTTCTTGAGCATGACTATTTATTGTAAAAAGGAGCAACAAAAGCACGGTTAATTTTCTAATCATGGCTTTTCTTTTATTGCAATTTACGGAATTCGTATTAAATTGTTCTCGGTACAAATTTCTTGATTTATCAATCAAGAATTTCACTCGGGCTGACATTTAGGATATTACTCCCGAACCTAATAATTCATTATTAACGTACCAGGCTACAAACTGACCTTCGGTAATAGCAGATTGTTTGTTTTCAAATTCTACATACAGCCCAGAATCTACCTTATAAAGCATTGCATTTTCTAAAGGTTGACGATATCTAATTCTCGCCACCACATTCATAGTTTCTCCTTCCTGTAAAGCTAAATCTTCTCTTATCCAATGTAATTCCTCATTGGAAACGAAAAGTACATTTCTAAGTAAGCCTGGGTGATTTTTACCCTGACCAGTATAAATCACATTGTCTTCTACATCGGTTTCAATAACAAACAATGGTTCTTTAGTACCGCCAACGGCTAAACCCTTGCGTTGCCCTTTGGTAAAATAATGTGCACCTTGATGTTGACCAACAATTTTTCCATCTGAAATTGAGTATTCTGGTTTCTTGGCCATGAATGCCAATTCATGCTCTTTAGAATTGAATTCTGGAATTGCTTCACCATACGTTTTAAAAGAATCTGGTACTTCAACAATAACACCTTCTTTTGGCTTCAATTGTTGCTGTAAAAAATCTGGCAACCTTACTTTACCAATAAAGCATAAGCCTTGTGAATCTTTCTTTTCTGCAGTAATTAAATCTTGTGCTTTTGCTATTTCCCTAACTTCGGGTTTGGTTAATTCCCCAATTGGAAATAAGGCTTTTGCCAACTGTATTTGTGACAACTGGCATAAAAAATAGGATTGATCTTTATTGGCATCAACACCTGCTAAAAGTTTATGAATTTCTTTACCATCCTTAGTGATTGTGTCCTTTCTGCAATAATGACCAGTTGCTACATAATCTGCTCCCAGTTCCATGGCTATGTCCATAAAGACATCGAACTTTATTTCGCGATTACATAATACATCTGGATTTGGTGTACGTCCCTTTTCATATTCGTTGAACATATAATCTACAATACGCTCTTTGTACTGTGCGCTTAAATCTACCGTTTGAAAAGGTATACCTAATTTATCAGCTACCAACATGGCATCGTTACTGTCTTCTAACCAAGGGCATTCATCGGAAATGGTCACAGAATCATCGTGCCAGTTTTTCATAAACAAGCCAATGACCTCGTAGCCTTGTTCTTTTAAAAGATAAGCCGCAACGCTAGAATCTACTCCACCAGAAAGTCCAACTATGACTCGTTTCATATGCATTGTATTATTTAAACATCCATTTCTCGATACAAATTTCACGTATTATAATCGTGAGATTTACTCGAAATGACGAATGTATCAAAAGTATTTGTCTGAAAAACTTCGGCAAAATTACAAAATAAAAAAGGCAATCTAAATAAGACTGCCATCCATAAAAACTATAGGTTGTATAGTTTATAGCTATTCATATTTTTTGATGACTTTTTGATTGGTGTGGTCAATTTCTTTGGTGATTTTTCCATCCTTATAATATTTCCATATCCCAGCCTTTTTATCTTTTTCGTAATTGCCTTCTGAGGTCACATTACCTTTACTATCATAATTAATAGTTTTACCGTCTAAAAGATCATTCTTATAATAGGACTGCCTGAGTGGTTTATTACTTTTAAAGAACCACTTAGATGCTCCATGTAGTTTTCCTTGTTTATAGTTAGCAATTTCTGCAACTATACCGGTTTCATAAAATACTTTGCGCTCTCCATGAAGTTCACCATTATCATTGTAATTTTCTATAATCATTTCTTTAGACGTATTCTTATGGTAATATATCCATTGGCCTATGTATTGCTTGCCATCCATTTTACCTTTACTAATGATGGCTTTCTTAGAGGTGTAGAAAGTCACTTCGGCTATACTATTTTTAGTATTAAAAACTTTTGTTGCACTCAAAACACTTTTTCCATTAGATAAAGTATAGTATTTAAATGTGTCTATTTCCTTTCCATGCTCAAAAACTCCTTTGTAACGTTTTTGATCGGTCTTGTGATAATTTTTCGTCCACAATCCATGCCGATTACCGTCTTTATCAAACCGATTAACCGATTTTTGAGCATAACCAAACGTTAAAATTAATGTTAAAATGAAAGTTAAAAATAATTTTTGTTTAATCATTTCTTATTTTTGATGAACAAACTCAAAGTTTGTGCAATGTTGAACAATTTAAAAACTCAAAAAAATGAAAATTATTTCAAAAACTTTCAAATTACTCACAGTATTTCTATTGGTTTTAGGTGTTACTGGATGTAGTGATGACGATGACAACAATGGAGGCGGTACACAATCAACCACCGTTGATGAAATCATTGATGACAACCCAAATTTATCAATACTAGAGGAAGCTCTAGAATTAACCGATTTGGACGATGTATTAGAACAAACTGGACCTTACACGGTTTTTGCACCCACTAACGCAGCCTTTGTTGCTTTGTTAGGTAGTAACCCAGCTTGGAACACTCTTAGTGATATACCAACAGCTACATTAAACAGTGTGTTGTTAAATCATGTCATTGTTGGTAATAATATACCTGCCCAAGCATTAATTGATGCAGGTTCTGGCTATGAAACTACGGCTTCACCGGGCCCGGCAGCAAATACCAATTTAAGTTTATATTACAATGTAGTTGCTGGAACAGTTGAAATCAACGGTGGTTCTGATGTTACTGGTGGTGCAGATGTTACTACGGCAGATTTAACAGCAACCAATGGAACTGTACACATAGTGGATGCTGTTATAGCATTACCAACAATTGCAACTTTTGCAACAACAAACGATGCTTTAAGTAGTTTAGTTGCAGCATTGCAATTAGCAGATTCTGGTACACCAACGGTAAACTGGATCAATACAGTTTCTGGTACCGAGAATGAGAATTTAGCTCCTTTTACTGTATTTGCGCCAACAAATGATGCCTTTGCAAGTCTTTTGTTAGAGCTTGATGATACCGGTAACACAGAACTTGCTGATTTAGATCCAGATTTAGTGAATAGTGTGCTTACTTACCATGTTGTAACCTCAGCAAATGTACAATCTAGTGGATTGGGTGCTCTAAACGGTGTTATACCTACTCTAGGTGGAAATCTAGATTTAGATGGTACTACCATAACCGATGCTAATGGTAGAGAAAGTGAAATATTAGCACCTAGCTTGGTAGATATACAAGCCACCAATGGTGTTGTACATGCCATTGATGTTGTAATCTTACCACCGCAATAATTGAGAGAAAGAAAGATCGAGGCTGATTACCTCATTTTTATATTGATTGATTTAGTTAGTAGAAAAACCCAGACAGTTGTCTGGGTTTTTTAGTAGTTCTATAATACAGAATCGCTCTCAGTAAACTTTAGGTTATTATAGGGCTGGGTTTTTTGTCTAAAAAGACTTTGAACTTTTCGGTTTAAAAATTAGGACAGTACATACATATAGCCAAAAGAGCATCTCATAAAGTCTCCTGTTGTAAATATAATTCTATCAAAAGTTCTCCCTTTAGCCCATAAATAAGGTAGTACAGAACCTCAAGGCTAATCTTTTAAAAGCTCTATGGGCACAGTATTGTGACTTTTGTAAGAAAACGGTGTCATATAAATAGCCAATCACCAAATCTAAACTCAAGAGCCCAGAAATTAACCTACAACATGGCAGACAGACACCTTAAATCGTATCTCAAACTTAATATTCTACTCTTCGGAATCACCTTTATCCTCACCACCTGTGAGAAAGACAACTTCCACGAGGAAGAAACTCTAGAAGCCACAGATGGCCAACGTCCCATATCCATAAAGACCATAGACATCACAGAAGCTGGTGAGACCTTTGACCACCTAAAGGATAAATTGCAACTCAAAAATCATCTGGGCATACAGCACCTTGGCAATACCCAACAGAAGAACGGAACTGGCACAGGTCATGTGCACAATATCATCATCTACACCGATGAGGTGAGGGAGATTACCCAGGGTGACTACACGTCCTACACCATGAAGATCGCCTCATTGGACGACGACCCCAACACGTTCTACAACATCACCATTGAGGACAAGAACGGTACCGAAGGCATGTTTGTCACCCAGTACAAAAAAGAAAGCTCAAGAGGCAGTGCCAACGGTAAAAGATACAGCAGCATCAGTACGCAGCGCGTCGACGACATCACTGAGCCGTTGGACAAGGAAGTGTTTGGCAGCGGCGATCCAGATGGCTTTGTCGGCGGGAGCGGTGGCGGTGGTGGAGACAGCACAGAATATCCTTACGATTGTGAGGGCATTGTTATACCCACCACCGTTGTGGTGCCCTATGACTGTACTTGTGAAGGGCATATGCCCTGGCAGGTCTGCGATTGTGCCAGCCAGCCCGGATGGAACAACATCACCACCTACGAATGTTGGGAAACGGGTATAGAAGAAATAGACGATCCCATAATTGGAGGACCCTATACGGTTGAGCCAGGTGGTGGCAACAACGGTAATATTATTGGAGGTTCAGGTGACGCGCAGAACCCATCGCTAACATCTCCTTTAGACCAAGAAGTGGGTACCGATAGTGATCCTTGCGCAAGGGCAAAAGCATTGGAAGAAGATACTTTTTTAGCAGATTTTTACACTGCGGCAGAACAATTTGCCAATAATGACAATGTAGATTATGAAGTTGGGTTTACGATGAAAAAACAAGACGATGGGAGTTACAGTTTTATTTCGTTATCTGGCACTTCCGAAAATCCTTATATTGCAATGCAGCTAGAAGCTGGCTACAAAATGGATATTTTTATACACACCCATTATAAGGGGTTGTTGTCCATTTTCTCGGTGCCAGACTTACAGATGTACCATACCATACTTAATGGCTATACTGCAAATGGCACGGATCTTGTTTTTATCCTAATTACAAATGCTGGTACGCGCTATGCCATTACAGTAAACAATGCCGCCAAGTTTAATGCCGTGGCCAACCTTAACTTTTTGGACGATGGAATGTTCAAGGAATTTATAGAAGACTATTTTGAAAATGTTAAAAAGGAATATGACAACGATATTAATGAACTCAACTTTTTAAGAGGTATAAAAAAAGCTGATATGGGCTTAAGCTTATTTGAAGCCAATGCCGATTATACCGAATGGAAAGAACTGACCTTAGACCCCAACAACGAAACCAATATTATAAAAACAGACTGTAATTAAAATATAAAAACAATGAAACAGCTTATATTAATACTAAGTATAATAACGACATTATCTTGTAAAGCGCAAAGTCCAATAGTACCTATTGAAGAAAAATCGAATAATCCTTATTCAGAAAATATATATTATAAAGACGTTAATGGTATTTATGATCCTTATATAGGGACTTGGGTATGGCAAGATGGGAACAGTTCTATTACTATAGAAATTGTAAAGTTAGAACAAGTTTATTATGAGGTTCATACTCGAAAGCTTTATAAGGATAGGTTAATTGGTAGAATAAAGTATATAGAAAATGGGGTTGAAATTTTTAATACATTAAGTAATAGCGACGATGATTTTACACTAATTAATAAAAACTATACGCCCAAAGATGATAAGTTTAATTTTAGATTCGAGGATCCTCTTTTGCCTAGTAAGACAGGCCATGTGGATTTTGATCTTATCAATGACGGAGCCCAAGCCACCTTTAGGCTCAGAAATACTGAAGGTGTTCGTTTTTACCAGCCCGGAGAGACCCCAGAGGACCCGGATTTTTCAATGCCAAGACGGGTGGAGTTTACTTTGACAAAACAATGAAACAGCTTATATTAATACTAAGTATAATAACGACATTATCCTGTAAAGTGCAAAGCCCAATAGTGCCGATAGATAGCGATGAATATTCAGAAAACATTTATTATAGGGACATCGATGGAGTCTTCGACCCTTTTATTGGGACCTGGGTATGGCAAGATGGGAACAATTCTATAACTATAGAAATTGTAAAGTTAGAACAAGTTTATTATGAAGGTCATAACTACAAGGAATATAGAGATAGGCTCATAGGTAAAATAAAGTATATAGAAAATGGTGTAGAAATTTTTAATACGCTAAGTTATAGTAATGATAATCATACTATAATTAATAAAAATAAGTCACCAATAAATGGAGGTTTTAGTTTTAGGTTTGAAGACCCATTATTATCAAATAAGACAGGCCATGTAGATTTTGACCTTATCAATGACGGAACCCAAGCTACATTTAGATTAAGAAATAGAGAAGGTGTAAGGTTTTACCAGCCCGGAGAGACCCCAGAGGATCCAGATTTTTCAATGCCAAGACGGGTGGAGTTTACTTTAACAAAACAATGAAACATATAGTATTAACAGTAGCACTTTTAATGAGTTTTCTATCTTGTAAAGCGCAAAGCCCAATAGTGCCGATAGATAGTTATGAGTATTCAGAAAATATTTACTATAAAGACATCGATTGTAAGCTTATCCAAAAGCCAAACCGTTTAAAATAACAAAGACATTAATTTACTAAAAAGGTTTAGTTTACAACTAAATATTACTTCTTACGTCTTTGCTGTGCTTGCTTTTGCTGTTCAGCTTGCTCCATCATCTCAGCCATTTTTCTCTGGAACTTATTCTGTTTTTTAGGCTTACTCTTACTCACTTCTATCTTAGCCAGTACTTTTTCTTCATCAATGATATAATTCTTTATCACTAACATAATACCTATACTAATAAGGTTAGATATGAAGTAATACAAACTTAATCCAGATGCATAGTTATTAAAGAAGATTAACATTAAAAGCGGTGAAAAATAAATCATATATTTCATCATCTTGCCCATATCTGGCATCCCTTCTTGCGGTGGGCCTTGCATTGCGGTTTGCTGCCCAGTGGTCATTTTCATATAAAAGAAAATGGCAATGGCAGCTAAGATTGGAAATAGCGCTACATGGTCACCATAAAACGGGATATTGAATGGTAAATCAGCGATAGAATCGTAAGAACTCAAATCGTCTACCCATAGGAAGCTTTTTTGTCTTAAATCAAAAGCTGTAGGGAAAAACATAAACAGTGCGTAGAATACAGGAATCTGCATTAAACCAGGCAAACAACCACTCAATGGACTTGCACCAGCCTTACTCTGTAATGCCATAGTTTCTTGTTGAGCCTTCATTTTATTGTTCTTATGCTTTTCTCTAATGGCATCTAACTCTGGCTTTAAAATTTTCATCTTGGCCTGAGATAAAAATTGTTTATACTGTACAAAAGACAGCATGATTTTTACCAATATGGTCATTACAATAATAGCGATACCATAAGGCAAGAAACCACTTAAAAACCCGAATAACGGAATGAATAACGCTTTATTGATCCAGCCAAAAATTCCCCAACCAAAGGGAATACTTTCTTCTAAACTTTTGTCGTAAGCCTTAAGCGTCTTTGCATCTGTTGGGCCATAATACAAACCTAAATCCTTATTGATTTCCCCTCCACTATAAGCTAAAGGCATCTTGGAAGTGTACATTTTTGTATATAAGGTATCAACTTCTTCATCTTCGACTAAATTCTTAGAAGTCATTTCTACCTTTTTAAACGGACTATCATTAGCTACTAAGATAGAACTAAAGAAATGCTGTCTGTAGGACAACCACTTCACATCTTCGACGATTTCATCATCATCACCCATCTGAGATAATTTGTCTACACGATTCTCATCGTGCATATACGTTAACCTTGTATAACGGTTCTCGTAACTTATACTCTTAGCATGGCGCATCCCTTTTTGTTTCCAATCTAAAGTAATGGGTTGGGATGTATTAAATATTCCACTTAAGCCTTGTGACTTGATTGAAAAATCAATCATATAATCATTTGGCTTTAACTCGTATCTGTATTCTAAGAAAGCGGTTTCTGAAATTTTAAGCTTCATGGATACTACTGTATTTTCACCACTCTTAGTAACACTAGGTTGAAAAGGAAAATCTTGAGTGTTTAAAGTTCTGTTATCAGAAGTACCGAATGTAATGTTAAAAGCACTATTTTGATCCTTTACCAAATAAATTGGCACTGAGTCATAATCTACAAAGTTACGTAGTTTAACTTCTGCTAAATGACCACCCATTCTGCTAAACTTAAGCTCAAAAACATCCGTTTGTACAGTGGTAATGTCTTTACCAGGCAGCGTTAATGCATAAGAAAGCGCTCCTACTTTATTTTTAAGCACTACTTGCTGCGTAGAATCCAAAACTTGCTCAGTACTATAATCTTGAGCCTTAGTAACTACAGCTTCATTTTGCTTGCTTTCCTTTTTCTCAGCTTCTACTTGCTCTTGCTCCGCTTGTTTCTGCGCCTCAACTTCTTCTGGTGTTGGGCTATTTTGGTACATCATATATACTAGGATTCCGAAAATGAGGATGAATCCTATGATTGAGTTGATGTCTAATTTCTTTTCTTCCATGCTGTTTGCCGCAAAAGCGGTAATCTGGTTAATTTAGTTTAATCTCTTATCTTATGTTTTAAAACACTTCGACTGCGCTCAGTGTGACATTCAAGATAATATTTATGATTTACTTGTCCCAAAAAGCTATCCAAAATTCATTTTGCGCCAAAGTGGCACGTTATTTCTTCTTCTTATACTTTAATGCTGCTGCAACAAACGCCACAAAAAGCGGATGTGGATTAGCCACTGTACTTTTATATTCTGGATGATATTGTACACCAACAAACCAATTATGATTTGGTATTTCAATGATTTCCACAAGTCCCGTTTCTGGGTTTAGACCTGTTGTCTTCATACCAGCAGTTTCAATCTGCGCCTTGTAATTGTCATTAAATTCAAAACGATGTCTGTGGCGCTCCTTTATGTTTGCTTTGCCATAAACTTTATAAGCAATACTATCTTCAGTAATGTCACAATCCCAAGCTCCCAAACGCATCGTTCCACCTTTATTCACTATATTTTTTTGTGACTCCATTAAATTGATGACAGGATTTTGTGTCTTCTCATCCATTTCAATAGAATTTGCATCACTAAGGTTCAGTACATTTCTGGCATATTCTATCACTGCCATTTGCATACCTAAACAAATCCCCAAAAAAGGAATATTATTTTCCCTAACGTATTTTACAGCATCAATTTTCCCTTCTATTCCACGCTCACCAAAACCAGGTGCTACCAAAATACCATCTAAATGCCTTAACTTAAAATCTATATTGTCCTCATTTAAGTACTCAGAATGAATGGGCTCTACTTTAACCTTTACTTCATTTTCTGCTCCAGCGTGAATAAAGGCTTCTAAAATAGACTTATAAGAATCTTGAAGCTCTACATATTTTCCTATTAAACCAATTGTGACTTCACTTTTTGGGTTTTTGTGACGCTTTAAAAATTCATTCCATTGGTCTAGATCTGGTACATCACTTTTGAGGTTCAATTTTTCGAGCACTACTTTATCTAAACCTTCTTCTAGCATTAAATTTGGCACGTCGTAAATTGTAGATGCATCTATAGATTGAATAACAGCTTCTTGCTTTACGTTACAGAAACGCGCCAATTTAGCTTTTAATCCATCACTTAATTCATGCTCTGTTCTACAGACTAAAATATCAGCATGTACTCCACTCTCCATTAAAGTCTTTACACTATGCTGTGTTGGTTTGGTTTTTAATTCTCCAGCAGCAGATAAGAAAGGAATAAGCGTTAAGTGAATAACCAAAGCATTATGTTCTCCCAAATCCCACTGCAACTGACGTACAGCCTCTATATATGGCAAAGATTCGATATCACCTACAGTTCCGCCAATTTCTGTAATAACAATATCATAATCTCCTGAATTACCAAGGATTTGAATTCTATGCTTTATCTCGTCTGTAATATGGGGAATCACCTGAACGGTCTTTCCCAAGAATTCACCTCGTCGTTCTTTATCAATAACACTTTGGTAAATTCTACCAGTGGTTACATTATTAGCTTGAGAAGTTGGTACGTTTAAAAAACGTTCGTAATGCCCCAAATCTAAATCGGTTTCTGCACCATCATCCGTAACATAGCATTCACCATGCTCATAAGGATTTAAGGTTCCAGGATCTATATTGATGTAGGGATCTAATTTTTGAATGGTAGTTCTATAACCTTGAGCTTGTAAAAGTTTAGCCAAAGATGCAGCTATAATGCCTTTTCCGAGTGAGGAAGACACACCGCCAGTTACAAAGATATACTTAGGATTTGTGGTCATGTTGCGCTGTTAAACGCAGGCAAATTTACAATAAAAAATGGCTTCAACAATCTTTACACCATTCAAAATTGATTTAGTTATAACTAATATTGAAACAAGAAAATAAAAATTATTTTCTATTTAGGTTCCGAAATACTGAAACAAGTTCATACAGGCAAGTTCGGAATGACAATTAAATAGGTTACAATATCAAAATACATTGAAAGGTTATTTTGAACGCAATGACTTCTCGCTTTTGTTTATACTTTGTTAATACGTTATTTTCAAGAAATGAGCCCTAACCCCTATTTTAGAATCTACGATAATAGGACTTTATATAATAAATTAGGATTATTAAAAAGAAAATTATATTTTTGTTGATATATCAATATTATATATATCAATATGTTTAAATTACCTAATGAAGTAATATTCTACACCATTGAAAGATCTATCAAAGAGTATAGGCACTTTGCTCAAAAACAACTTTGGAAAGCATTTCCTGACATTACAGTAGATCAAGCACTGATTTTCACTTTAATCTCCAGCAATCCCGAAATGACTCAAGAAGAGCTAAGCGATGTGCTGTTTAAAGAAAAGGCTTCGGTTACTCGAATGATTGAGCTGTTGAGAAAAAATGGTTATTTAAATCGTGAAATTCATGAAACTGATAGAAGAAGATTTAAACTAACCCCAAGTAAAAAAGGTAAAGCTGCCTTAGATAAAATAATAGAAATCATAAAGCAAAATAGAACGATTGCCCTTGAAGGCATCAATCAATATGACCAAACCCATTTAAATGAGACCCTAAATAAACTTATTAAAAATTGTACAAAATGAAAAACATACTATTAATAATACTTGCAACTACACTTCATTTATTGAGCTGTACAACACATGAAGAAAAAGTAAAAAAGATAGACGAATTAATACAAGCCAATGTAAAAAGTTTAAAACCATTTAGTGGTTCTGTTCTTGTAGCTCAAGACGGAGAAATTGTATACAAAGGAGCATTTGGATATTCGGACATAAAAAAAAGAACAAAAAACAAAATTGATTCAAAATATTTTATAGGTTCGATTACAAAGCAATTTACAACAGTAGCTATTTTGCAGTTAGTTGAAAAAGGAAGAATAGACTTAAGCGACAAACTAGAAAAGTGGATTCCAGAGGTAAACGGTTCCGATAAAATTACGATTCATCATCTCCTCTCTCATCAATCTGGACTAAAAAGGGACTCTTATCAAGATTATAATGAAAACGTAAGTCATTTAGAACGTGTTCTTTCGGTTAAAAATGACACTTTACGCTTTCATCCTGGAACAAAAAGTGAGTATTCGAGTGTGGGGTTTTATGCTCTGACCTATATCATAGAACAAGTAAGCGAGATGAAATATGAAGAATACTTAAATACATTTATCTTTAAACCAGCAAAGCTTAAAAACACTGGTTTAAGACAAAAAAAGGGACAAAAAATACCAGGTCTATCTATTGGTATTAATAGAGCCCCTGATGAATATGGAGTAGACAATTTTGCATTTGCTAGATATTTTGACAGTTATTCTTTAGGCGGAGGAGGCTCACTTTATTCTACTGTTGATGACTTATATAAGTTTCATGTTGCTGTTGAAGACGGAACGCTCCTATCCAAAAAGAATGTCGATCTAATGAAAAAAAGGTGGCCTTTACAAAAAGAACCAAGACCGTTTAACACCTATGGTTGGGAAGTATGGGATTACTTAAAATCTAAAAATGACCCAATTTTAGTATATGGCTTTTCAGGAAGAATTTATGGTTATAAATCAATGCACAGATATTACAAAAAGGATAATATTGTTGTTATCGTTTTAACCAATAGTGAATTTAGCGAAAGAAGCCTTTTAGGCTATGCGATAAGAGATATTTTATTGGATCGTAAATATAGTATTCCAAAATCCGCACCAAAAAAAATACCGTTAACCCAATCAATGAAAAAGCACATTGGAGTTTACGATTTCCCTTCAGAAAAAACCACAGTTGAAATAAAGATCATAAATGGAAAAATGACACTTTCCTCACATGGAGACAACCCTATGTATATCTATCCAGCAGATGAAAATACTTTTTATTCAAACCTCATCCCGCTTAAAATTAAATTTTATCCCACTACAGATAAGTTAACCCAAAAACTAGAATTCAACCATAATAATGAATTTATAAAAACCATAGAAAGAATAGAATAAACTTTAATTGTATAAGAAAGTGTAACTAAAACTTTAATTATGTTTTCTTAAAATCCCGTTTAATCCTATATATCAACTCTTCCAGTCCGTTGATTTTTATATCGTGCATTTGTAGCATCATTCTGCCCAGTTTTCCCTCTGGAAAGCCTTTTTGCTTAAACCACGTGTAATAGTATTCTGGGATGTCAATGAGGTATTCTCCTTTGTATTTTCCAAAAGGCATTTTGTAGTGAGCCAATTCAATTAGAGCATTTTTGTCTGGTTCCATTAATACAATTTTATTATTTATCTAAATAGATTACTGCCTCACTTCGACTACGCTCGGTGACCATTACAGGAGTGACAAAAATTCCCTTTTATTTATTGCGACTTATATTTATCCAACTTCACTAGTTCTTCCTCTATGAAGTTCTGCCAATACTTTTGGGCTTCAACATTTATAGAGTGTTTGGTCTGGGCATCGTAGCTTTTCTGCATCTTTTCTAAAGCCTCATTAATAGCCACATGGATTTGGCTCATCTGTTTCTTAATGTTTTGATTAGCTACCAAACGTTCTAACTGTTGTTTAAACTTACGTACGTAGAGTTCTGTTATATCAAAATGCAACTGCTCGTGTGCTAATATATAATCGTCGGCTCTATCGTTTAAATACCAAGATTTATTAGGGTAAAAATGTGCCTCTACCGTAGTGGTGAAGTCTATAATTCTGCGACCAGATGTTTTTACAGAATATCCAAAGGTAATACCAGAAGCCGTTAAAGCTACAGCATCTGAATTTGGATTTGGACTTGCTTTAAAATCTTCCCAAGTTAATTTCCGCGATTCACTCCATGTCATACTTTCTTCATTGGAAGTTGATCCAACAAAAAGAAACAACAGTGAGATTATAACATGTTTTATTTGCATCTATTGCCAGTTAAACGTGATACTCTTCTGAATATCTGGATGTAAACTGTAATGTACAGGACAAGTATTTGCGGTATGCTCTAAAATCTTTCGGGTTTTATTATCAGTTTCAAACGGAAAATTAAGAAAAACTTCTATTTTAGAGATACGCCTTGGGTTACTTGCCATGGTTTTTGTAACCTCGGCTGTAGTACCAGACATATCAATATCCATGTCTTGTGCCTTAATTCCCATAACCGTTAGCATACAACTTGCCAATCCTGTAGCAACAGTATCTGTTGGAGAAAACGCTTCACCTTTCCCATTATTGTCTGTTGGTGCATCCGTAATAAAAGAATTATTGGATTTTGCGTGAACATTTTCTGTTCTAAGATTGCCCAAATATGTGACTTTAGAGGTCATATTAATTAGCTTCTACAATTCTTAAATTATCGAACTTAACAATATAGACAGCTTCGTTGGTATAACCACCGAATAACGATTTGTTGTATCTAAATTTGTTTTCGATGTATTCTGTCTCAATACTATCATTTGACGCTTCATATAGATTATCCTCAGTTGCCAAACGCAATAGAATATCTAGGGTGAGATCAAAGCCACGAGCTACATACTTACTTGGTGAAACACCAAACTCTTTTCTATAGGCCTTCACGAAGCCATTGGATTTCTCTTCATCAAAATCTTTATTTACGGATGGATAATGAAACTTAAGGTTAGATAAATTATTATTATCAACATCCTTGCCTTCAAATGCCTCGTTTATTTTTAGAGTTACCAAAACAATCTCTTTTCTATCTACAACCAAACCATTAAGCATACTAATTACACTAGATGCCATAGGCATACTATTGGTTTCTAAAAACACATAAGTTTTACCTTTCGGGAACATATTTTCTAATCGTACAGGGTAGACAAAATATTCGTCCTTGCCAGTTTTCTTGTCTTTCTCCGAATATATCTGTGCAGCATTTGGAAACTCTTTTTTCAACATGTTGCTTACCTCACGATGTGCTTGGTCAGCAATTATCACAACTTTAGTTTTTAAGCTATCTGCTTTTACAAAATCAATCATTGCTTTTTGCAACAATTTATTTTCAGGAATAGTTTGAAACACATTACCATAAACCTCTTTAGGCTTATTTAAAGCTGCAATTACGGGGACCCTATCTCGTTTTAAAGCATTTGCGACTCTATCAAAGCTTTTTTCTTCCATAGGACCGATAACGGCATCATAATCGGAAAAATCATTCTCATTTAAGAGCTCACTGGTTCTTGAAGCCTGATAGTGAGTATCAAAAACTTTTAAATCTGTTGAAATACCTAATTGTTTAGCAGAATCTAAAGCCATTCTAACTCCTATATGAAAATCTAAGACAATAGACAATAACTTATCTTTTTTTATCATAGCCTTGGCTTCGGCAACAGAATCTGTATCAATTCTATTGAGGCGATATGGCATCATTAAAGCGATCTTCTTAGTCTCAAAGTTTTTTAAGCTAGTTTCTAATTTTGTAGTTTCTACATTAGACATATTTTCAGACGTATCAACTGAGGCAGGGATTTTTAAAACCATACCTACTTTTAATCCACCATCTTTCAATTCTGGGTTTAAGTCTTCGAGTTCCTCTTGAGTTAAACCGGTTTTTATTTTAAGCCTATAAAAACCTTCTTTTGGCAATACTTCATAGTAGTTGTACTCAGCTTCTATTGCCTTTTCTTCTTTATCTTGAATGTTGGGAACATTAAGCTCATCTCCCGGCTGAAGAGTTGGTTTCATATTAGGGTTTAAATCTTCCAACTCCGCTACAGTAATTCCAAATTTATAGGCAACCCTCCATTTACCTTCTTTGGGTAAGACCGTATATTTTCTAACCGTATTTCTTAGGGTTTGCTTAGAGACGAAAGTCTTGTATTTGGGGATACGGATTTTATCTCCCTTTTTTAAATTCTCTGAGTATAGAAAACGATTTGCTTTTTTTATATCATCTTCAGAGACATTGTATTTTTTTGATAAGCCGTAAAGTGTTTCTCTACGCTTTACTTTATGCTTTTTGTAACCTATTAACTCACGTGATTCTTCCTCAATAGGTTCATTCTTAATCTTAGAGTTTGGAATGATTAAAATCGTATTGGGCTGAAATTTTGTTTTGGCATCTGGGTTTAATGCAAAAATATCGAAGGGAGTTACCAAATATTTTTTGGCAATACTCTCAATGGTTTCACCAGTTTTTACCTTATGCTCAATATAATTTTGAGCACTTAGACTTATCGTAAAAACAATTAATATAACGGTTACAAAATTCTTCATGTATTCTATTTTACCTGTTTTAAGAAACAAATTAGGTTGACAAGTCACAAAATCTATTCCCACTCAATCGTTGCTGGTGGTTTAGAGCTGATATCGTACACCACTCTGTTAACACCTTTTACTTTATTAATAATTTCATTCGAGGTTTTTTGTAAAAACTCATAAGGTAGATTTACCCAATCTGCTGTCATGCCATCTGTACTTTCCACCGCTCTAAGCGCTACACATTTTTCGTATGTACGCTCATCTCCCATTACGCCTACACTGTTTACAGGTAATAACATGGCACCAGCCTGCCAAACCTTATCGTATAAATTCCAAGAACGAAGGTTATTTATAAAAATAGCATCTACTTCTTGTAATATACGTACTTTCTCCCGAGTTAGATCTCCAAGTATTCTAATTGCCAAACCTGGTCCAGGAAATGGATGACGGCCTAAAAGCTGAGAATCCATATTCATAGAAGTACCAACACGTCTGACTTCATCTTTAAATAATGTTTTCAAGGGTTCAACAACTTTAAGTTTCATAAAGTCTGGCAACCCTCCTACATTATGGTGACTTTTTATCGTAGCACTTGGTCCGCCCGTGGCAGACACACTTTCTATAACGTCTGGATAAATAGTACCCTGTGCCAACCATTTTACATCTTTAATACGGTGTGCTTCATCATCAAAAACCTCAATGAACATACGACCTATCGTTTTTCTTTTATCCTCAGGGTCGCTCTTTCCTGCTAAGGCATCCAAAAAACGTGCCGAAGCGTCTACACCTTTAACGTTTAATCCCATGCCTTCGTATTGATGTAGTACATCTTCGAACTCATTTTTTCGCAATAAGCCATTATTTACAAAGATACAATAGAGGTTTTTCCCTATTGCTTTATGCAATAGCATCGCTGCTACAGAAGAATCTACACCGCCCGATAATCCTAGAACCACCTTATCATCCCCAAGCTTACTTTTTAATTCTTCAACCGTTTCATCAACAAAAGCATTTGGTGTCCAATCTTGTTCTACTTTTGCGATTTTTACTAGAAAGTTTTGAAGCAATTGGTGCCCATCAGTTGTATGATAAACTTCTGGATGAAATTGAATAGAGTATGTATCTTCGCCTTCAATTTTATAAGCTGCATTTTCAACATCTTCTGTACTGGCCAATAAAACTCCACCATTTGGTAATTTTTTAATTGTATCACTATGGCTCATCCATACCTGACTGCCTTCATGGATATTCTCAAAGAAATCCTCATCAGCTTTAATAAAATCTAAGTTGGCTCTGCCATACTCACGGGTATTAGATTCAGCCACTTCTCCTCCAGAAAAATGCGCTAAATATTGGGCACCATAACAAACTGCCAATAGAGGTTTTTCACCTCGAATTCCTGAAAGATCTGGATGAAGTACATCTTCTCCCCTTACGGAATTTGGGCTACCAGATAAGATTACCGCTTTAAAACTATCTGAATCTGTTGGGATTTTATTGAAAGGATGGATTTCGCAATAAATATTTAATTCTCTTACACGTCTTGCTATAAGCTGTGTGTATTGCGATCCGAAATCTAAAATTAGGACTTTATTGTGTTGCATGTGCAAAAATACTAATTGATTTCAGATTTTAGATTGACGACTTTAGATTTTTTGAATAATTTTTAACAGTCTTTAAAATTAAAATCTAAAACGTAATTATGGAAAATTCTCCCTTTAAAGGTTCAAGAGATTTTATTAATTCTGGTATTAAACTGTTTCCATGCTCCAAATACAATTCTGAAAAATTAATATTTCTTTCCTGTAGACTTTGGTTGGGAAACAACTGTTCTTGCAGCTCAGTACAGCGTTCTATCTGATCTTTCAGTTTACGTTTTTGTGCTTTAAGCAATCGCATTTCAAGATGTTTTAAGCCCTTTATCTGTTTAACCTCTTGGGCTCTTACGGCTCCAATAAATGATTTATCCGTTTGTTCAGCTAGTTGATGCAGATTTTTGAACTGTTGCTCTAAGTGTTGGATTTGCTCTGAAAAATCAATATCTATATTTGATATTTTTCGAACCTTTTTATTTATGAATGAATTTCTATCCAAGAATAAATCTTGATCGGAAATATTTAATTTCTCCAACTTTTCTGACTGCTTTTTTGTTTTTACCAACGCCGAGTTTCGCAACAATAGCATTGGGAATGTTACTCCTTGTGCTTCAAAATTAGATTTTAACTGTAGCCAATAAATCATTTCCCCTCCACCACCAATGTAACAGAGATTTGGCAAAATAACTTCTTGATAAAGCGGTCTCATGATCACATTTGGTGAAAAGCGTTCAGGAAACTCATTGAGATGCTTTAATAATTCGTCTTTGCCCCAACTAATATCAGTTCCTAAAACAGAATAGACCCCATCAATTTCAACGATACGTTCGCGCAAATCATCTTTTATATAAAATAGATTGATTTCTCTTGGATTAACTTGAATCTTAAGTCCTAAGTCCTCAAGTATTTTATTAGTTTCAGAGACGTGTTTAAAAGCAGTTTTTTCGAGCAACTCACGTTTTATCTGTGGAACAAATAAACGCTTTAAGTCAGTGTCATCTGCATCTAAAACTACTAGGCCATGTTCACCAAATAATGCATTGGCCAAATGGCGTGTAGCATCAGCCAGATTATCAGTATTCAAATATGCGCTCTTAAACCAGTCTTTTAATTGTTCCGCATGCTTACTTACTCCAAATTCGGCTGAAATCACTTCAAAAACCTTATCCAACCCATCGGTATCAAAACGTCCTACAGCACCCGTCTGATTAGAATTCCATCGGATTTTCTTTCCCTTAAAATTAAAATAATTGATTTCTTCAAAATCGTGATCTTCTGAAGCCATCCAATACACAGGTACAAAATTGTAATCCGGATATATTTCCTTTAATTGCCTCGTTAAATTTATCGTCGATATAATCTTGTATAGAAAATATAATGGCCCGGTAAATAAATTGAGCTGATGACCCGTTGTAATTGTAAATGTGTTTTTTAAAGCTAGACTTTCAATATGTTTTTGAGTCAATTCCGAAGTTTCCAAATTAGAATGCTGTTCTTTTAACACCTCTACTAAAACTTTTTTACGGGATTCTGAAACAAGTTTAGAATGGAGCTTCTCGTCTATCTGAGCTTTAAAGTTTTCGAGAGTTGGAAACCGATTATAAAGTTGTTGTAATTCTGATTTCTCATCGAGATAATCACATATGAAATCAGAAAAGTAGTTGGTATCTCTAAAGGAAAGACAGTCGGTTGGCATAAAAAAATATTATAAAGGTATAAATATACGGCAAGTGTTAAATTCTAATTGCTAATTTTTAGTTAATTCAAATAACAAGCATCATATTCTCAATATCCCTAACTATATTTACTAGCTTTGAAACAAAACCAACATAACACATGCGCAATTTTTTCCTTATTCTTTTTATTGCTACATCGGTCATTTCTGCACAAAATATTCAATCTCCAAGTGAGTTTTTAGGCTATGATATTGGCACACAATTTAGTCGCCACCATCAGGTAGTAGATTATTTTAAAGCTGTTGCTGCTGCCGCTCCAAATCAAGTAAAGCTAGAGCAATATGGCTCAAGTTATGAAAGACGGCCTTTGTATTTGACCTACGTTTCTAGCAAAGCAAATATAAAAAACCTAGAGACCATTAGAGAAAATAACCTAAAGAACACAGGACTACTCAGCGGTATTCCGAGTGCCACAAATGTTGCTATTGTTTGGTTGAGCTACAATGTGCATGGTAACGAGGCATCTAGTACAGAAGCTGCAATGCTAACACTCTATAAACTTTTAACTGAGCGCAAAGATTTATTAGAGAACACGGTTGTTATCATTGATCCATGTCTTAATCCTGATGGAAGGGATCGCTATGTGAATTGGTACAACGAGACGGCCAGCCAACCTTACGACATTGACAAACAAGCTAGTGAACATAATGAGCCTTGGCCTAGTGGACGACCTAATCATTACCTCTTTGATTTAAATAGGGATTGGGCTTGGGCAACGCAAATAGAAAGTGAATTGAGATTGTATGCTTATAACAAATGGATGCCACATATTCATGTAGATTTTCATGAACAAGGTCCCAATGAACCTTATTATTTTGCACCAGCCGCAGAACCATTCCATGAAATTATAAGTGATTGGCAGCGCAATTTTCAGATACAAATCGGTAAAAATCATGCAAAATATTTTGATGCTGAAGGTTGGTTGTTCTTTACCAGAGAGCGTTTCGATTTATTCTACCCAAGTTATGGAGATACCTATCCAACTTATATGGGAGCTATTGGTATGACCTACGAACAAGGAGGTCACGGCATGGCAGGACTTGGTATTTTAAATGATGAAGGACATGTTTTAACCTTAGTGGAACGACTGACGCATCATACAACCACAGGGCTATCCACTGTTGAAATTGCTTCTAAAAATGCAAAACAATTGAATACCGAATTTGCAAAATTCTTTGACAATTCAAACTTAAAATATAAGAGCTATGTTCTAAAAGGTAATACGGACAAGTTAAATAGTTTAAAAAAATTACTCAACAAACACGAAATTACTTTTGAAAATGCAAATGGCTCAAAAGTAACGGGTTATAATTATGCCACAGGTCAGCAAGGCAGTATGACTATTGATGCAAATGCTATAGTGGTACACACCAATCAGCCAAAAGGTAAGATGGTAAAAGTTCTGTTTGAACCCAATGCCAAACTATCCGATTCACTAACTTACGATATTACAGCTTGGTCAGCACCTTATGCTTATGGCTTAGATGCTATTGCAAGTACAACCAAAGTGAGCAGTAGCAAATTGGCAGAACGAAATGCATTACAAATTTTAAAAGATGCTTATGGCTACGTTAGCAAATGGAATTCTATGGATAATGCCCAGTTTTTGGCAGATTTGTTGAAAAACAATTTCAAAGTTAGATTTACTGAAAAACCATTTAGTTCTAACAATTCAAGTTTTGAACGTGGCTCATTAATTATTACAAAAGGAGATAATAAGCATATTAAAAACTTTATAGACGTTTTGAATAAAATTGCGCAAGAGCATGAACAAACTTTAACGCAAATCAATTCTGGTTTTTCTCAAACTACTCCAGACATAGGTTCACCTGACATAAAACTTATTAATAACCAAAAAGTTGCTGTGCTTTCTGGTAAAGGCACTTCATCGTTGAGTTACGGTGCTATTTGGCACTTTTTTGAGCAACAATTACACTATCCTTTAACTTCGATAAACACAGATAATTTTGGTCGAACCAACCTAAGTAAGTATAACGTATTGATTATGCCCAGTGGTTATTATGACAATGTCTTAGATGATACTAATATGAAAAAATTGAAAGATTGGGTACTTTCTGGCGGAAAAGTTATTGCCATAGACGGTGCGCTTAGAAGCTTTGCTGGTAAGGATGGTTTTAGTTTAAACTATAAAGAATCAGATAATGATGAAGGTGATGACAATTTAACTCCTTATGCAGATCGCGAACGTGAGTACACCAACAAACTTATCACCGGTGCTATTTTTAAAACCAATGTAGATCGTACACACCCTATGGGTTTTGGTTATGGCGACAACTACTTTTCTTTAAAACTGGGAAGCTCTGCCTATAATCTTTTAGATGAAGGTTACAATATCGCTTACTTAAACGATGCAAAAGTTTATTCAGGTTTTGCCGGTAAAGATGCACTAAAGAATTTAGACAAAACCTTGGTATTTGGTGAAGAACGCATGGGCAGCGGAAGCTATATATACATGGCAGATAATCCACTTTTTAGGAGCTTTTGGGAAAACGGAAAACTATTCATGGTTAACTCTATTTTCTTTGTAAACAATAATGCTTATGAGTTGTAATTATAATCCATTATTTACAGACAACTTATCATTTTGTCTAGTTGAATTAGAACTACTATTTCTTTACAAACTTTTTTACCACACTTCTATTTTCATTTTGAACCGATAGCATATACACACCAGCTTTTAGATTAGAAATGTCAATTCGTTCAGTTTTAGAATCGGTATTTAGCTCAAAAACATTTTGACCTAAAAGATTTGATATTCTAATATTCGTAAAATTAATGTTTGCCGTAAGGTTTAAATCATCTGTTGCAGGATTAGGATGTATGCTAAAACTTAAAAGTGTGTCCTCCTCTACACTTAAAGGTGTTAAATTAACTCTACTTAGATATTGAGAACTTTCTGTGTTAAAATTTGTAAATGCATTAGTTGTGGTATTTACAGTGTAAAGACCAGAACCACCTGATGCTAATAAGTTACCATTATCTAATTCTATAATTCCTCTTAGGCTAACGCCTATATCTAAATAGTAGTCTTGATTACCAGAGGGTATATTAAATTCATAGACACCTCGTGGTGCACTAAAAGCAGCGACATAAATTGAAACATCGGTTTCATTGTATTGAATTTGTTGTGGAAAATCGACTGTAGTTGTAATAACACTTAAACTATTACCACTATAATCAAACCGCTCTATTGAATCGGTATTGATAAAGCCTATAATAGCTTCGGTACCCGTATCAACAACATCAAAAGGACTATTAGTTGTAGAAAAATTACCTAATAGATTTCCTGCAGTATCAAACCGGATAATTGCATTACCAGGTGCACCATTATTTGTACCTGCATTACAAACCCAAACTTCACCATTGACTGAGGCTAATCCTCTAACATTATCAAGACCTACCGAACTATCGATTGTACTTATATAACTTCCTGTTAAGTCAAATCTATCTATTCTATCTTCAATTTGATCTGTTATCCAAAGCTCATTACTAACCTGTAAAATATCCTTTGGTGTACCTGCACCAAAAGCTGTTAAATCTATAAAGTCATTATCAATTAACGAACCATCATTAGGGTCTAAAAGTATAACCACATCTCTACTACTTTGCGCTACAGCTATACGTTCTTGTGAGAATGAAAAAGTAAAGTATAATAAGAAAACGCTTAACGTGTAAAATTTTGTCATATTAATTATATTTAAAGATGGTTAACTTCTTAAAGCTATTAAATCTAAGCAAATAAATGTCTTCCACAAAAATAAAATCTAGCTAAAACATTTTTTATATTTTACTATCTTAAGAACACGCAAATTTATAGTACTATGAAACTAGGAGTATTCTCAGTAAGCTTAGTAGTAAAAGACATGAAAGCTTAAAAGGTGTTTTTATGAAAATTTAGCCCTTTCCTTTTTTGCTTGTGATTTAAAACATAATTACCTCATCATGAAAAATGAAAGATTACGTTTTAGTTGCCGAATCACTTTGGAAGAACAAAAAATTAATGGCCAGCTATTTTGGGAAAAGCTTCACTTACGTTAATGCAATGACACCAAAATAGCTTTGGAATTGTAGTTTAAAAAACAAAAATCCAAATCATCGCAGATATGAATATATAGAGTGATAATAATGCTATTTGTAGTCTATTATGCTTTATTGGATTTCTCATAGATGGAATTGGGTTTAATTATAAGACACAGATTTGTGGGAATAGTCACATAAAATATTTATTATGGAAAAAGCATTATATATCATGATTAACAATATGCCTGAAAAAAACCGGTAAGTCACTAGAAGAATAAAAGAAAATATTAAAATCGAAAGCTTTTGCCAAACACTCAGAGCATGTTAACTTTTTAAAGAAAGAATATAGTAATAGAGATTTTGAGATTGAAGATATTGATGGCTATATCTTATGTTTTGGACACCCAATAGATTAAAGGTTAAGCAAATGATTAATTCACAACCTCTCCATAAAGATCAAAGTCCTCAGCCTCAACAACTTTCACTGTAGCAAATTCACCTGTTTTCAAATAGGTTTTTGTGGCATCAATTAAAACTTCGTTATCTACATCTGGCGAATCAAACTCAGTACGACCAATAAAATAATTGCCTTCTTTACGATCGATAACCACTTTAAACTCTTGCCCTATCTTAGCTTGGTTAAGTTCCCAGGAAATCTGAGATTGTATTTCCATAATTTCGTTAGCTCTGTTAAGCTTTATATCTTCAGGAACGTCATCTTCAAGATTATAGGCGTGTGTATTTTCTTCATGTGAATAGGTAAAACATCCTAAACGTTCAAAACGCATGTCTTTCACCCATTGTTTCAATATTTGAAAATCCTCTTCAGTCTCACCAGGATAACCAACTATTAATGTAGTTCTTATGGTCATTTCCGGAACTTTTGCTCTAAAATCCTGAAGTAGTTTTGTAGTTTTCTCCTTTGTAGTTCCACGACGCATACTCTTTAAAATTGCGTCTGAAATATGTTGCAAAGGGATATCTAAATAGTTACAAATCTTTGGCTCACGTTTCATAATATCCAAAACGTCCATAGGAAAACCTGTTGGGAATGCGTAATGTAAACGTATCCACTCTATGCCATCAACTTTAACTAGGTTTTCTAACAACTCAGCAAGGTTTCTTCTCTTGTATAGATCTAATCCATAATAGGTTAAATCTTGCGCAATGAGAATGAGTTCCTTAACACCATTGGCCGCAAGTTTCTCTGCTTCTGTAACCAAATCTTCAATAGGTGTACTCTTATGCTTACCTCGCATTAGAGGAATAGCACAAAAACTGCAGGGTCTATCGCAACCTTCGGCAATTTTTAAATAAGCATAATTCTTTGGTGTTGTTGTTAAACGCTCACCTATTAATTCATGTTTGTAATCGGCGCCAAGTGCTTTTAACAATCCTGGTAGCTCAGTAGTTCCGAAGTACTGGTCAACATTAGGAATTTCTTTCTGCAAATCTGGTTTATACCGCTCACTTAAACAACCTGTTACAAAGACTTTATCGACTTCACCTTCTTCCTTTTTTTGCATATAGTGCAAAATGGTATTTACACTTTCTTCCTTTGCATTATTAATAAAACCGCAAGTATTAATCACTACGACATTACCTTCTTGCTCATGTACTACATCTTTTCCACTCGCTTTTAGTTGTCCCATTAAGACTTCACTGTCGTAAACATTTTTACTACAGCCAAGGGTAACGACATTGATTCTATTTTTCTTTAAAGTTTTAGTACGCATGGTTTTGCAAATCAGTTGGCAAAGATACGCAATGATTTATGATTTACGATTGTTGAATTACGATTATAACAGACTTAGATTTTAAACCATTAGTATAAGAATTGAACTTAATTTAAATTGCACCAAATACAATGTATTGTGAATTGGCAAAAAACAATCGAAAATTTATGTTGTTCTAAGTGAAGGTTTTGTAATCGTTAGAATAGAAGATGCTACTGATAGAGAAACTTCGCTTTATTTAAAAAAAGAATCCACAAATTCATATTTATTAAACACTTGTAAATCTTCAATGCCTTCACCTACTCCGATATATTTAACAGGAATTTGAAATTGATCACTAATACCAATCACTACTCCACCTTTGGCTGTACCATCTAATTTGGTCACGGCCAAAGACGTTACTTCGGTTGCAGCTGTAAACTGCTTGGCTTGCTCAAAAGCATTTTGCCCAGTAGAACCATCTAAGACTAAAAGTACATCATGTGGTGCATCTCCAACCACTTTTTGCATCACGCGCTTTACTTTAGATAGCTCATTCATTAAGTTAACTTTATTGTGCAATCTACCAGCAGTATCTATAATAATCACATCAGCATCTTGATTAACACCAGATTGTAATGCATCGAATGCTACAGAAGCAGGATCAGAACCCATCTCTTGCTTTATCATTGGTACATCTACACGATCTGCCCAAACTTGTAATTGATCTATTGCTGCTGCTCTAAAGGTATCTGCAGCACCAAGCACCACTTTTAAGCCTTTATTTTTAAACTGGTAAGCCAACTTACCAATTGTAGTTGTTTTACCAACTCCGTTAACACCAACAACCATAAGGACATATGGTGTTTTTTTTCCATGCTCTTGAGCTGGCAATTCCGGGATGGTATAGTCGGTATCCTCACCCGAATTGGTTTCGGATAATAAACCTGCGATTTCTTCTCTAAGGATTATATTCAATTCTGAAGTCCCAAGGTATTTGTCCTTTGCAACACGTTCTTCAATACGTTCGATAACTTTTAATGTTGTATTTACACCAACATCACTTGTTACCAAAACTTCTTCAAGATTATCCAGTACGTCATCATCAACTTTAGACTTACCAGCAACAGCTTTATTTAATTTATTGAAAAAAGAAGATTTAGACTTCTCCAGACCTTTATCTAAAGTTTCCTTCTTTTCAGAAGAAAATATTTTTTTAAAAAAACTCATTTTATCGTTTAGTCGGTTTTTGTATAGTTGTTTGATCTATCTTTAAAAAGTAAATCTATAAAGCTTAAAGCAATAACCTTGCCTATAATAATTTACTGCTATGTTGTCAGATTCACTCAAATATAGCCATAAAAAAACTGCTTTCAAATGAAAGCAGTTTTATAAATCTACATCTAAATGTAGCTTATTTTTTGTTTAAAAAGTCATTGACAAATTCTGGTGCCATTACTGATTCTACAAACATGTAAGCTCCAGTTTTTGGTGATTTCACCATTTTAATAGCTTTTGTCAAACGCTTTGATCCTGTCTGTAAAGACGCTACTGATTTCTTTGCCATGATTTATTATTTTATCTCCTTATGAACTGTCATACGCTTAAGAATAGGATTAAACTTTTTAATCTCCATACGGTCTGGCGTATTCTTCTTATTTTTCGTTGTAATATATCTTGAAGTTCCTGGCATACCAGAAGCTTTGTGCTCTGTGCACTCTAAGATAACTTGTATTCTATTTCCTTTCTTTGCCATTGTAAATTGACTTTAGCGTATGCTATTATTTGTAAAATCCTTTTGCTCTAGCTTCTTTTAACATTGCGCTAATACCAATTTTATTGATAGTCTTTAACGCAGATGTAGAAACTTTTAATGTTACCCACTTATCTTCTTCAGGAATGAAAAAACGCTTTTTAACCAAGTTGGCGTTAAACTTGCGTTTTGTTTTATTCATGGCGTGAGAAACGTTGTTTCCAACCATTGCTTTTTTCCCAGTAAGTTCACAAACTCTTGACATTGTATTCTTTCTTTAAGGTATGTTATTTTAAAACAGGGTGCAAATTTAAGAAAACTTTACGTTTCAACAAACATAAAGTCCTACTTTTTGAAAATTTCTTTTTGAAGCATTTCAAAAGCCTTATTCGTAGCTTTCATAATCACTTTATCGCGATGGTTGCCAAAATTAAAAACCTGAGAATAGACTTCATTTTTTGTAGCTAATGCAATCCACACTGTGCCAATCTCAGCGTCTGAATCTCCTTTTAATGGACCAGCATTGCCAGTTGTGCTTATGGCGTAGTCTGTATTAAAAAGCTTTCGGACATTTATAGCCATAGCTTCAGCCACTTCTTTACTCACAACAGAATATGACTTTATGTCTAGTTTAGAAACCTCTAAAACATTAATCTTACTTTCTGTTGCATAACTCACAATACTTCCCTTAAAATATTTTGACACACCAGCATTGGCCGTTAATACTTGGGCTATTTTTCCTCCAGTGCAACTCTCAGCCAATGATAATGTCTTTCCTAATTTTGAGAGCTGGTTCCCTATTAGGGTCTCAATAGAGCCATTTTCTTCAAAGCCAATAAAAATATCTTCAATTTGAGGCAGAAGTAAATCTATCTGTTTTTCTATTTCGGTTTCGAGTAAATCCTTATCTCTTGATTTACCGGACAAACGTAGTCTTACCCTCCCTAAACTTGGCAAATAAGCTAGTTTTATATGGCTTGGCAAAGCCTCTTCCCAACCTTCAATTCTATTAGCTATTGCACTCTCACCCACACCGTAAGTCAATACGGTTTTATGCTTTATGTAAGGAAATTCGAATTTTAATCTTAAAGCGGGGATAACATCATTACTAATTAAAGCCTTCATCTCATATGGTACACCTGGAAGCGACACAAATACTTTTCCGTTTTTTTCTAACCACATACCGGGTGCTGTACCAAAGCGATTCATTAGCACCTTTGATTTAGAAGGCACTAGTGCTTGCTGACGATTTAAGTCTGAAATTGGTGTACTGATATATTTTGAAAATAAATGCTCAACATGAGCGAGCACAGCTTTATTTTCAACCAAAGTATCATTAAAATACTCACAAATAGTATGTTTGGTAATATCGTCCTTGGTAGGTCCTAATCCTCCTGTAATTATAATAATATCTGCATTATCTTCTGCCTCTTTTAAAGCCTTAAGAATATGTGTCCTATCATCTTGTATTGACGTGATTTGATAAATAGACACACCTATTTTATTGAATGCTTTCCCTAAAAATGCTGAATTTGTATCTACAATTTGGCCAATGAGTATCTCATCACCAATTGTTATTATTTCTGCTTGCATTTATAACCCGAAGTCTGCTTTAATCTGGTTAGTAGCGTTTTCTACCGCTTTGAGCACTTTTTGAAGTTGCTTATCTATATTTTTATCCTCTTCCTCAAATTTACCCCAGTTCTGCACTTCAATCAATTCGTCATAAACACCTAAGTCGAATAACTCGATAGTTGGTTTCATCTTGTGGGCGGCCTGATAGGTCTCGTGATAGTCTCTTGAAGGTACTGCCTTTTTTAGACGCTCCGCATCCTCCGGAACTTCTTCGATAAAAGCTGCTGCTAATGCCATAACGAAATCCTCGTCATTATCGGCCATGTCACGTACGCGATCTAGTTTATAATGTTCTGCCATTTATTTTATTTTAATTGAAAACATTTCTCGGTCTTCAATATATCCTTTTAATTGGTCATTCGCAACAACCTTGCCAACACCAGCTGGTGTGCCTGTAAAGATAATATCTCCGATTTTTAAAGTGAAATATTTTGAGACATATTCGATAAGTTCATCAATCTTCCATAACATCAATTTTGTATTGGCAGACTGTACTATCTCTTCATTTTTCTTTAAACTAAAACTAATAGTATCGATGTTTTTAAACTGGGTTTTAGGTAACCATTCACCTATTACAGCAGCACCGTCAAAAGCTTTGGCCTTTTCCCAAGGCAAACCTTTTGCTTTTAATTTTGCTTGCAAATCACGAGCTGTGAAATCTATTCCAAGTCCAACTTCATCATAATATTTATGTGCAAATTTCTTATCGATGTACTTACCTACTTTTTTGATTTTTACCAAAACTTCAACTTCATGGTGTACATCATCTGAAAAATCTGGAATAAAAAAAGGCTGTTTTTTTAATAAAATTGAAGTATCTGGTTTTAAAAACACTACAGGATCAGTAGGTTTTTGGTTTTCTAGTTCCTCAATATGGTCGGTGTAGTTGCGACCTATACAAATTAATTTCATCTTAGACTTGCTCGATTATTCGGGTTTTCAGATTGCTAGACTAGCCTAATTTATTGTTGAACTGTCTCAACTTAATAGCAGTTAACACTTTTTTAGTATACAAAGGAAAGTCAGCATTGAGCAACCAACCAAAATAACCTGGTTCTTGTTCCATAACATCAACAACACGTTTGCCTTTATGCTTACCAAAAGAAAAACATTCTTCCCCTTCTTTGTTAAAAATTAAAAAGCCTGCAAAATCAGCAAATTTCTTTCTAGAACTGAATTCTGCCAAGAATTTGGTATCGTTTTCTAAAGTTTCGTATGTATCTAATTGTGCTTTTAACACTTCGTAAGTTGCTTTAGTATCTGCTTCTGCGCTATGCGCATCATCCAAATTTTTATCACAATAAAATTTATAGGCTGCACTTAGGGTACGTTGTTCCATTTTATGAAAAATCGTCTGTACATCGACTGACTGTCTATTTTTCATATCAAAATCAATGTCTGCACGTAGCATTTCTTCTGCCAATAGCGGAATATCGAATCGGTTAGAATTAAAACCTCCTAAATCCGAGTCTTTTATAATGTTGTGTACCTCTTTTGCAATATCTTTATAAATTGGTGCATCAGCCACGTCAGCATCTGATATCCCATGTACCTTAGTTACCTCTGGTGGAATAGGAATCGTTGGATTAACACGCTTTGTGTAAGTTTCCTCTTTACCATTAGGATACACTTTTAAGATAGAAATTTCCACAATCCTGTCTTTAGAAATATTGATACCAGTAGTTTCTAAATCAAAAAAACAAATGGGTTTGTTAAGGTTGAGCTGCATTATTTTTATTTTGAATACCAAAGATAAATAGAATAAGTAGAATAGCCTTCACCGAATTAGAAAAGCTGGTTTGGGATTATTAATTAAAATCTCTGAAACAGAATAGAATGTGTTTCGTCATTAATTAATGACAAAAAAATGCAATAGATTAAAAAAGTTACGTCTTTATAACTGAGAGCTGTAAAAAAGCGCTTTTAAATGAACCAATCAGAAAATAGCAAAAAGCTAAATACGTTTTTTAACGAGGAGTATAATGCTCTTAAATCTTATGTAAGCTCAAATCTTAAATCGAGTATTAATAGAGATGCTGAAGATATTATACAAGATGTAGCTTTGAAACTATTTACTGGTGCTGACAGATATTCGCCGATTAATAATGTAGCAGGCTTTGTATATCGTGCGATTAAAAACAAGCTTATAGATATTATGCGAAGCTCAAAGACCAATAAAATTGATTATGAGTCTCAAAACGAAACAAAATTAATTGAGTTTGCCACTTTAATATATGAAACATCTTCAGATTTATATTCTAAGCAAATGAAACGAGAACTAAAAACAGCAATAATTAATCTTAAACCACACTATAGAGAGATTATTATCGCTATAGACTTTGAGGGCTACACTTATAAAGAGATTGAACAAGAAACAGGTATACCTATAGGCACGTTAATGTCTAGAAGGCATAGGGCTATTTCACTTTTATACAAAAACTTAAAACCTAAACAGAAAATAATTAGTTAAATAAAAAAATATGTCAAATTACTTTAAACACAAAATGAGAGGCAAATCACCTGGTGAAATTGCTGGAATGATAATATTTGGTACCATATTTATAACTGGTCTAGCCATATTATTTGGCTTTGTTATCATGTGGCTATGGAATTGGTTAATGCCAATGATTTTTGGACTTACTACACTAACATTTTGGGAGGCCGTAGGAGTTTTTATTCTATTTAAAATCCTTCTGGGTGGCTGCGGTGGTTTTGGCGGTAAAGACAAGAAAAAAACCAAAACGTCGAATTGTAATCACGAATCTAAAAGGCAATTCTCTAAATGGGAACATTATGACAACTTTTGGAAAGAAGAAGGTAACAAAGCTTATGAAGCTTATATAAATCGTTTAACTTCTAAAGAAGAAACTAATGATTAGTCCATTTTATAAAAGTCAAAAAAATGGTTTTAAAATTCAAATTTTTAAAACAAACATAAAAACAAAACTAGAGCTAAACAGCATAAAAGTATTGCTTAATTCTAATTCTAGTATTCTAAATTGGTCTATAGACTTAGAAGACATTGACAAAGTATTAAGAGTTGAATCTCAAAAAAATTTAAGCGAAAAAGATGTAATCAACCTAATAAAATCTGGAGGATTCCATTGTGAAGAATTAAACTAATACCACACAATAAAACTAAGAACTATTTATTCTCATACAAAAAAGCACAGTTAAAATCTGTGCTTTTAATTTTATAAGAGTAATTGACCTGTAAAGATACTTTAGTTTAAATTTCTCTACTAGAATCCCAAGCTTCTATATAATCTTTTACAGCTTTTACAAACTGCCCACCTAGAGCACCATTTACCACACGATGGTCATAGGAATGTGACATGAACATTTTATAACGGATACCAATAAAATCTCCTTGTGGAGTTTCTATAACTGCTGGCACTTTTCTAATGGCACCAAGTGCTAAAATACCAACTTGAGGTTGATTAATAATTGGAGTCCCCATGATACTACCAAATGTACCGACATTGGTTACAGTATATGTACCACCTTGTATGTCATCTGGTTTTAATTTGTTTTCTCTGGCTCTACCCGCTAAATCATTTACTTTTTTGGCCATACCTAAAAGATTTAACTGATCGGCATCTTTAATGACCGGTACAATTAAATTTCCATCTGGTAAAGCTGCTGCCATACCTAAATTGATATGCTTCTTTTTAATGATATTGTCGCCCTGTACCGAAATATTCATCATTGGATAGTCGCGTAATGCCTTTGCCACGGCTTCCATAAATATTGGTGTAAAGGTTAGGTTTTCACCTTCACGTTTTTTAAAGTCGTTTTTATACTTATTTCTCCAGTTCCAAATATCTGTAACATCGGCTTCAATAAACGATTGTACATGTGCTGACGTTTGCACAGAATCAACCATATGCTTAGAGATGAGCTTACCCATTCTGGTCATTTCTATAATTTCATCTTCGCCAGAAGCAACTACTGGAGCAGCAGCTGGTTTATCCGAAGATTTTGGCACCTCTGTTTTTTGTACTTCGACTGCAACACGACTGTGCTCAGCGGCCTCATTCACTGTGGTATCTTGATTTACTTCAACTGCTTTTGTCGCTAAAGCTTGTGCAGACCCACGAGATTCTAAATATGATTTAATATCATTTTTAGTAACACGACCATCTTTCCCTGATCCAGAAATAGCGTCTAACTCTGCTTGGGAAACACCTTCTTGCTTTGCTATATTTTTAACCAAAGGCGAGTAAAAACGTTCACCAGAAGAAATTACAGGTTCTACAGTAGTCTTTGCTGCTGTAACCGTCTGTGCAACTTCAGCAACAGCTTTTGGTGCATCAGATTCAACAGCAGATTCTGCTTTTGGAGCTACCACTTCGCTACCGCCTTCACCTTCTATTTCTATGACAGCTATAGTCTGACCAACTTGCACAACATCATTCACATTGAAGAGTTTTTCAACCAATACACCATCTACTTCACTTGGGACTTCACTATCCACCTTATCCGTAGCGATTTCTAAAACGGCTTCATCTGCTTCAATTGTATCACCAACATCTTTTAACCAAGACGTTATCGTTGCTTCCGCAACACTTTCACCCATTTTAGGTAACTTAAGTTCAAACTTTGCCATATCTATAATTTGAAGGTCTTTATTAGCTAATTGAATGCAAAATTAGTAAAAAATAGTGTGTTTTGCTGATTTTTATTCAACTAAAACATTTAGAAGTGTAATACCTCTCCTCTACTGACATTGCTATCACTTCCAAGGATAAAATTACTATTTTTTGGTAATATTCTATATGAATTTTTGCCAGTAATATTTTTAGACTTCATGTAGTCTATTATAGACTTATAACTAACGTGATTAGCATCGAACACAATTAAAGCATTATTAATAGCACCTGAAAGATTTGCGACTTTTGAAACGGGCTGAGGCAATTTTGGTTTTAATGCTTCGGGCATATTATTAGAAACAATTATCGTTTTTATAATGTCACTTTCTTTTATTTCAGGAATACTTCTTCTCTTTTTAGATGCTAGCTTTGTACTTAGTTTTACCAAAAGAGAGAACACTATATTTTTACTAAAATGTTTCCTATAAAAAATTTCCATCGCCCCATAAAAACGCTTGGCATAAACCTTATCCTTTAAGGTGCTTTCGCCTTTAAAGTGTATGATACTTGTTTTACCAAAATAGTAATTGGAGAAACCAGCCTTTAGAATTTTAAAAGATAAGTCGATATCCTCACCATACATGAAATAATCTTCATCAAAACCCCCAACAGAATTATAAGTCTCTTGTTTTAAAAACATAAATGCGCCAACCAAAACATCTGTTTTTCCTATGCCATTTTCGTCTATATCTAAATTATAATAGTTGTTTGCATAACCCATCATTTTTTGAAACGCAATTCGTGCTGTTGGGATATGACGTTTGCTTTCTGGTAAAAATTCCCCATTACCATCAATCAATTGACAACCGATAATACCTAAATTTTGCTTTGTTTCAGCAAACTGAAGTACGTTTTTAAATATATCTTCTGCTACAACCGTATCAGGATTGAGAACGCACAAATACTCCCCCTTTGCTTTTGCAACACCTAAATTGTTTCCTTTTGAAAAGCCTGAGTTTTCATTATTCTCAATCAAAATTACATTAGGAAATTGTTGCTTTACCATTTTGCAACTATCATCTGACGAATTGTTATCCACTACAATAATTTCGGCTTCCAAATCTTTAATAGCAGCTTCAACACTTTTAAGGCATAATTCCAAAAAGTAGCGTACATTATAATTTAAAATGATAACTGATAACCTCACAATTGACTAAGATTTTAGAGAAGTTTCAAAAGGCACACGATCCATGATACTTCGACCAAGCGTTATTTCGTCGGTATATTCGAGTTCATTTCCAGCGGCGACTCCTCTTGCAATAGTTGACATGGTAATATTACAATCTTGTATTTGCCTGAAAATATAAAAGTTAGTAGTATCTCCTTCCATCGTTGGGCTCATAGCAAAAATAAGTTCCTTAATCTTTCCTGTTTTCACTTTTTCAACTAGACTATTAATATTTAAATCCTGAGGTCCAATACCATCCATAGGAGAAATCTTTCCGCCCAAAACGTGATATAATCCTTTAAATGAACTTGTGTTTTCAATGGCCATAACGTCTCTTATATCTTCAACCACACAAATCAATTCTTCATTACGGTTGGGGTTTTCGCAGATTTCGCACAAAGTTTTATCACTTATATTATAGCAAGATTTACAAAAATTAATTTCTGCTCTAACTCTAGACAATGCCTCTGATAACTGAAATGTTTGATGCTCTGGCTGACGTAGTAAATGGAGTACCAATCTCAAGGCTGTTCGCTTACCTATACCCGGTAGTTGCGACATTTCGTTCACCGCATTTTCTAAGAGTTTTGATGAAAATTCCATAAATGCGAAGTTACTGATTTTTGGATATAAAAAAACCCAATTGCTTGTGATTTACAATTGGGCTTAATTACTATTTGTTTAGCTCTTATTTTAAAATAAGCTGCTTTGTTATTTCTCCTTTTGTACTATTCAGTTTTACAAAATACATACCTGCATTAAATGAAGATACATCTATTTTATGTCCATTAAACAGGTTCACTTTTTTTCCATAAAACATAAGTTTACCTGTGGTATTGTAAACTCTAATGCTAACATCTTCTTGTTCATTCCATTTGAGGTTGACTTCATTAGTAGCAGGATTTGGATACATTGAAAAATCACTAAGCTCAAAATTATCTACACTTAAGCTTTCATTGTATAAATTTGATCTCCACAGACCTCTTCCATAGGTTGCTGCATATAATCTATTATCAGCTGTATTTACCTCTAGCTCATTAATTCTAACATTGGGTAATCCATTATTAAAAGGCACCCAAGTATTACCTAAGGTATTATCTGTATAATAGACACCATAATTCATACCTACATACAATCCGTCTTCTCCATTGTTTTGCCAAGCTAATGCCTGAGCTGAGAAATTCGGTAAATCCCAACGTATTGGGGACCATGAAGCACCGTTATCAGTACTAACATAAACCTTTTCATTGTTGGTCGTAGCTATCGCCACTCTTGATGGGTCAGTTGGATGTACGGCAATTTCGTTTATTCGACCTCCAAATAAATTGAGTACACCTTGAGACCAAGATGTTCCACCATCTGTAGAATACCTAAATACACCTTCTATGGACAAGTAGAGCATTTGATTATTGGTAGGTGCTACTTTGAAGTGGTCGATATTAGATCCGAAATTAGGAGATATTGATGCCCATGAAAATCCTCCATCTAAGGATTTATATACTTCGTCAAAAGCACAGTAGATAACATCTTGAGTTATTGGATCCTGCTCAAAAGGCACAATCCAATTCCACGGAAATTCACCTCCTTTATCATCTGGCTGTGTTACTCCTGACACATTTAATCCGCCATTAAATGACTTAACAAATGAACCAAATTGTGATGTGCCATAGAGAATCTGCGAATTATTTTTATCCACAAAGCCCTCCATACCATCTGCTCCCCACCAATCTGTCCAATTGCCATCTGTACCAAGTACCGAAGAACCGTTGTCTTGAGATCCACCCGTAACCACTACAGGATCTGTCTGACTAATTCCAAATCTGTAGAATTGTCTAATTCCCAAACCTGTTGTTAAATCTGTGTAATAATTACTATTTACAACTGTTGGATTTTCCGCTTTATAAATACCCCCATCTGTGCCAACAAAAAGCTTGGCATTAGTACCCGTACCGCTAAACAGCATAATATCTACATCTGCATGACAGTAACCGATATTCTCAGCAAAAGCACTAAATGGCACCCATTGTGAGCTAATATTAAAATCAACCCCACCATTTGTAGATCTCCAAGTATTAATACCTGCTATGTGAACATCATTCACATCATTTGGATTGACTGTTATATCCATATCCCTTGGAGCTTGTCCAACCCCAGCATCATTCGGATCTTCGGGATTTGATGAGTAACCAAAATAATTTTTACCTGTGTGATCTAGTTTTGTAAAAGTAGATCCACTATCTGTAGATTTATATAGAGCGCCAAATGCACCGCCAGAATCTTCAACAACATAAACTACATTAGGATTATTAGCAGATACACCAATCATTTTAGGGCCATTTGAAAATTGGTTTGGACCTACTCCATCTATTTCTAAAAAGCTTAATCCGTCATTGACTGATTTATAGAAGCTACTACCAGAAGCATATATAACACTAGGATCACCTGGTTTAAACTCAAAATCGTAACCACTTCCTGTAACCACAAAGAATATTGAACTCCATGAGGAACCACCATTTGTAGATTTATACAATCCATTACCTTGAGCGCTGGCATACATTTTTGAAGTATCGGTAGGGTGTATTAAAATTTTGTTTACGTTTCCACCAGATAAGTTACTATGAAGGCTCCAAGTTGCACCACTGTCTGTAGATTTAAATATAGAACCACCTGTAGATCCCCAATAATACGTAGAGCTACTCAAAGGATCTATAGCTAGTGAATATACGTCGATATTAGATAGGTTATCTGTTAAAACTGTCCAACTTGTTCCACCATCTGTACTTCTCCAAACTCCACCAGTTTGACTACCTACTATTATGTGGTCTATGTTATTGTCATCAACGGCTATTGAAGTAATTCGTCCTACACCAGGATTATAGCCCGAAGTTGCATTCCAATAGGTTGGCCCCATATCTTCCCAAGTACCAACTACAGTTCTTGCTGCCAAACCTTCGCTGTTTATTCTAGCATTATAGTTTTGTAATTCGTTGTAATAAAACTCTGGGGATTTTAATTTGCCTGTTTCGTCCATAGAACGTTCAGCAAAATATTGCCAACGCTTAAAAGGCTTATAACCTGTTCCCCGGCTTCGCCCCACAGTATCAAAATGATTTTCTGCAACCTCTGAGATGTATTCTACAGTATGTATTCCTTCCGCTATTAATTCTCTGTAATCTTGACAGAAAGCACTAAAAGTAAATAAAGAAAATGCTAATAATAGGATATTATTTTTCATAAAATTTAGGGTATAAATAGCTCTTTTTTTTCAAATGTACTATTTTCCGTAAAAATTTCCAGTATAAAAGTCTCCATAATATGAGTTCTACTTCAATATTAATCTTAATTGTAAGCTATTTTGCTGTACTTGTTTTAATATCCTATTTCACAGGAAAGGAAGACTCGAACGCTGCATTTTTTAAAGCCAATAAATCTGCACCTTGGTATCTGGTAGCCTTTGGAATGATCGGAGCATCATTGTCTGGAGTTACTTTTATTTCTGTTCCTGGGGCTGTTGAGGCAAAACAATTTGGATATATGCAGGTTGTTTTTGGATACTTTTTCGGTTATTTAATTATTGCCTATGTTTTACTTCCACTTTACTATAGACTCAATTTAACTTCAATTTACACCTATTTAAAGGATAGGTTTGGCAATGTGAGTTACAAAACTGGTTCTGTTGCTTTTTTAATATCTAGAACTGTAGGGGCTTCGTTTCGTTTATTTTTAGTTGCTAAGGTATTACAGCTATTGGTATTTGATATGTTTAATGTTCCTTTTGTGATAACCGTTATTATAACGATTGCCCTAATTTGGCTCTACACGTTTAGAGGTGGTATTAAGACTATTATTTTTACCGATACACTTCAGACGCTATTTATGTTAGTTTCTGTTGTGGTTACCATTATCTTTCTAGCTTCGGCTTTAGACTTAAATAGTGTATCGGCAGTTATTGACAATGCTAAGGAAAGCCATCTCAGTAAGGTTTTCTTTTTTAATGATGGTAACGACCCTCAATATTTTTGGAAGAGTTTCTTATCTGGAATCTTTATTACCATCACCATGACTGGTTTAGATCAGGATATGATGCAAAAGAATTTGACTTGCCGTAATCTAAAAGATGCCCAAAAGAATATGGTATCATTTAGTATAGTGCTGATATTTGTTAATTTGCTCTTTATGATTCTCGGTTTAATGCTTACCCAATATGCCGAAATCAATAGTATAGAAGCCAAAAAAGATGATTTGTTTCCCACTATTGCAATGTTACCCGAAATCGGTGTGGCAACTTCAGCATTTTTCCTACTTGGGCTTATTGCCGCAGCTTACTCAAGTGCCGATTCAGCTTTAACCTCCTTAACCACTTCATTTTGTATCGATATTGTTGAAATTGAAAACAAAGCAGAAAGAGAACGCAAAAAAATTAGAAAACAAGTACATATAGGTTTTAGCATTGTTTTAATTTTGGTTATTCTATTGTTTAATACGATTTTTACTGATATTTCAGTCATCTGGGAACTTTTTAAAGCAGCAGGATATACCTATGGACCACTATTGGGTATGTTTGCTTTTGGTTTGTTGACCAAATGGCAGATTAAGGATAGATGGGTTTGGGTAATCGCAATAGTTGCGCCTATAATTTCCTATGGCTTAAACAGTAATTCTAAGGCTTTATTTAATGGCTACGAAATAGGATTTGAAATTTTAATCATTAATGGATTATTAATGTTTATCGGACTTATGTGCATCAAAAAATCAGTACTGACCAGTGCCCAACAAAACTAATGTACAAGCAACTTCATAATCGATTTCATTTTGCTTTAGGAGATTATAGAATTCAGGATTCTCTGTTCCAGGATTGAAAATTACCCGTTTTGGTCGCAGCCCAATAATGTAGTCGTAATAAGATTGCTGTCGTTTTGGATTTAAATAAAGTGTTACTGTATCAATATTAGTATAGGACATCAACTCCGTATCAATTTCCACATCATTCACCTTACCAGATTTAAGCCCGAAAGCTACAACTTCATGATTATACATTCTAAGTCTATTAATGGCCATATTGGAATAACGTTGTGGCTTTAGTGAAGCTCCGATAACAAGTGTTTTTTTAGTCATATTGTTAAAAAGATGTTAAGGTGTGTTAAATAAGGTAACTTAATATAAAAGTAGTCGTCTACATTTTAAGAAACTATCAATCAATCAAAAAACAATCAAAAAATGAAGCATTTCTTCGCAATGCTTATTATGATCTCATCGATCGTAATAGGTGCTCAACCCAATTCAAATTCAGAAATTAAAAACGGCTCTATAACTGGGCGCGTCTTAGATGCAGAGCTCAACGAACCTCTGCCCTACGTTAATATCATTGTAAAAGATGCGAAAGGCAAACTAATTACAGGAGGTATCACCGATAATAATGGCATGTTTAACATCAATAAAATTCCTGAGGGTTCAATTGATGTGGAAATCACTTTTATAGGTTACAAAAGTATTCTAAAGCAAGAAACTATAGGAAAAGGCAACTACGATATAAACTTGGGAGACTTAATGCTCGAAGAAGATGCTGAAAACTTAGATGAGGTTACTGTTGTTGCTGAAACCTCAACCATTCAACAAAAAATTGACCGAAAAGTAGTTAACGTCGGAAAGGATTTAACAACATCTGGCCCTACGGCTTCAGATATAATGAACAACATTCCGTCAGTAAATGTGGATCAACAAACTGGTGATATTGCACTACGAGGCAACCAAAACGTTCAGGTAATGGTAGATGGAAAGCTATCTAATATCCCTGCAGCTCAATTATTGAGACAGATTCCTTCAACCTCTATTAAACAAATTGAATTAATTACCAATCCATCTGCTAAATATAACCCTGATGGGATGAGCGGTATTATCAATATAATACTCCATAAAAACGTTAACATTGGTTTTAATGGTAATCTCAATTTTGGATTGGGTTACCAAATTGAACCTAAGTTTAATAGTTCCATAGATATGAATTACAGAAATGGTAAGCTCAATTTTTATGGAAGTTACGGCAATAATATTTCTCGAAACGCCAATGAAGGTATTTTAGAACAGATAGAATCCGACCTGACACAATTGTTTGATATTACGGACATACGCAACTCCCATTTGTTTAAAGTTGGTGTGGATTATTACATCAATGATAAAAACACCTTTTCTGTATTTACCAACCAAAACGTATTTGATGGTGGTGCATTGGGAGAAACCGATTTGCTTTTTGGTAATGACCCAAGTTTTAATCAATTTCAAGTATTTGACAATACCAATGAAAATAACAGTCAACAATACAACGTTAATTACAAGCTAGAATTTGATAAAGAAGGTCACAATATAGAGCTGGAAGCAGATCATAATATTTTTAATAACGATATTTTTACAGACAACAATTTCAGCGGTGTTGGCAGCCGACCAGATTTTGACGAATTTACCGATGTTGATAGATCTAGGACTGAAATCAATTTAGATTATGTAAACCCTTTATCCGAAACTTCAAAATTAGAGCTTGGAGCACAAGCACGATTATTTGAAAATACAATAGATTACAATTCCGATGGTAGAGTGCTTAATGAATTTGGAAATTACATACCAACTGCAACTAACTTTAATTACGAAAGAAACATTTATTCTCTCTACGCCAGCTACAGTTTACAAAAAGACAAATGGTCTTACCAATTTGGTTTAAGAGCTGAAACTGTCAATGTTGATGCTTTGGCATTAGATACAGATTTGACCAATAACAATGTTACTGAATTTCCTTTTGAAAACGATTACACACAAATTTATCCATCTGCATTTATAACGTATGAAGCTTCAGAAAAAAACTCATATCAATTTAGTTTTAGCAGACGTGTGGACCGACCAGGTGTCGGACAGGTTAATCCTATTCCAGAATTTAATACACCCTTGATTTCACAATTCGGTAATCCGGAGTTAGAGCCACAATTTACCAACTCAGTAGAAGTTAATTATACCAGAAATCTAGAAAAAGGAAGCATTACAGCTGGTGTATTTTACCGACTTATAGAAGATGAAATCAACCAAGGTGTATTTGTAGATCGTACAACGTTGGGCTCTGGTCGGGTTATTTTAAGAATTGACAACTTTGATAATACTTCTGCGTTTGGATTTGAAGTTTCAGGTAATTACAAACCCACAAAATGGTGGAGCTTCAATGCAAGCTTTGACATGTATGGCAGAAGACAACGTGGATTTGCCGAAACTTTAGATCCAACGATTCAAAACCCAACTGAAGATGACATTGAATTAAACAATGTTGAAGTTGATAACCTTATTTACAACTTTAGAGTATTCAATAATTTTAAAGTGAGCAAAAAGTTATCTTTCTCGGCATTTGCCATGTACAGAGGAAAAGACACCGGTCTTAATTTTGAAATGGATCCTATGTATTTTGCCAACTTAGGTATGCGTTACAATTTCTTGGAAGACAACAGAGCTACCTTTAGTTTAAACTTTAACAACGTTTTTGATACGCAAGAAATTAATATTTTAAGTGAGAGACCATTTCGGCAAGAGGTTAACTTTATGCCAGAATTCAACACTGTTTACGCCGGTTTATCTTATCGCTTTGGTGGTGGAAAATACAGGGCAAAATCCCGAAAACGAAGAGATAATGACGAAAAGTCTGGTGGTGGATTTTTGTAAAAATGTTAAAACTGGTATTACGGTCACAATAACTGTCACAAAGTGTGCTGTACAAGAGTCTTTAATATAAGAATGAAAAAGCTTAAAAAGTATATTTAATAGTTTGCATAAATAGTTGATGGTTAGTGTTAATGTTTAGCTATTAAATAAGAAAACCCTGATAAACTTCCCAGTTATCAGGGTTTTTGTTAAATACACGTTAAAAATGCAAAGCTGTGAAATAAAACCGAAAGTATTACGTCTATATACGTGAGATAAGTTTTAAGTAATAGTAATTATAAATTAATTTTTATAATAGTGTTAGTTAAGTTGGTTAATAGCTGAAAAGCCCAAACAATTTTAGATTGTTTGGGCTTTTTAAATTGGCGAGACCATGTAATTACTTATGGTCATTGTTACAACAAGTTTTATGTTTTTGATTTTCTAATAAATTCCAATATTTTCCCATTTAACAATACAATTGAAATGGTGTCAGCCTCTATTTTCTTTAACATTTTTGTTTCGTTACTGTTTTCAAAATTCAGATTGTAAGTTAAGCTGTTACCCGTTTCATTCATTCGACTTGAATAGAACATACTGTCAACTTTTTTTAATTTCCCAAAGACTGAAGATTTAACTTCTTTTACAATATCATTATTGCTCAAATCGAAATTAGGACTTGATTCAATTACGACGGTTAAGCCGCTTTTTTTTGGTTCTATGAACTGTATGTAATATCCGGCTCTGATGTTTAAAAACTTGTCCTTATCATATTCCACTTTTGCAAAAGCTAATTCATCATTAGGCAATTCAATTCCGGTATAATCATACTCGTGGAAATGTCCTTTAGGGCAAGCCATTAGTGTAAAACAAGTTAAAATCAGAAGCGCTATTTTTATTTTCGATGTCATGCGTCTATTTGGTCAAATTACTTAAAATGGTCTTGTGCACGGCTATCTGCTGGAAAATGTTCAATAGACTTTTTCTACCGTGGCCTAAAGACAGTAACTGTTACTATTCGATTTCGTATCTCTCGAAAAGTTCTTCTATCCTTCGGTAATATGAGTTGGGAAGTCCGTTTGTATATAATGTGTGATCGATGGGACCAATTCGTTTTCCATTTAGTTTTTCAAACATGACTTTTGGGATTTCACGTACTCTTTTTAAATCCGAATCAATGATAGTCCTGTCAGCTGATTTATCATAACCTTCTCTTAATTCAATATTTTTTGGATCACATTCAAGTTCATTCAGTTTATAAAAACCACTACAGTATCGTTTTTCTATATCTTCAGTGAAATCGAAATCATCGCTATACCAACTTTCCTTTTCTTCAACCTCGTCTGCATTTTTGAATTGTTTAGCAAAATAAGGTTCTGACATCCAGTAAGCTGCCAGTATAATAGCTTTATCAATCTTTGGATTTTCTTTTAACCAATCTAAAAGATATTCATTATCATCCCAATTTGATGCCATCAATGAATGATATAATTCTCCTTGTGAAGCTGAATTTAAAAATTCATTCCATATAGAATGTTCCATTTCAAGAAATTTATCTCCGTCAATCTTTTCTTTCATATATGTTCAGGTTTATTGTCAACGTGTTTGTTTATGGCTCGTTGCGGAAAATCGTAGCTGATTTTGCGCCGTAGCCGAAAGATAGTAAATAAGCGTTGAATTCCGATTAGGAATTCAACCGCAATGAATTATAGCAATTATTGTACAACGTTTTTCATTTTAAAATTGTCCGATTACTTTTAAAAGTAAAGCAGTTGGTGCTATTATTAATCCAATGTAAAAAATGTGCTTTCCGTGCTTTCTGTCATTTGCCGAATATGAATATGCTTTTTGTCCATTCGGCAATGTTTTTTTAGAAGTCCACAAAAAATATCCAATTATCAGTCCTAAAAAACCGCCTAAAAGTGAAAAAATATATCCAGCAATGATCCAAGATTTTTGGTTTTCTTCTGGTTTTGCTAAATCTCTTAATCTTTCATTTTTCAATGAATTCAGAAGTTCTTTGTCAACTGATTTTCCTCTCTGTTTTAGTATTTTTTGAGCAAGAGTATAGTCAAACGCATTCCATTCGTCTGACTTTAGCAAAATCTCAAAAAGTTCCTCGTCTGTAAATTCAAATAGATAATAGTCCTTATCAATTTGGTCAATTAAATTTTCCGCATTCTTTTCAAGAATTTCTTCCGCTTTTTCAAAGTCAGATTGTTTAATTCTAACTTCGAATTCGTTTTGCAAGGTGTTTCCAGAAAATGTGACATCAACAGGCGGAATATTATCGGCAAGTACTGATTCAATTCCGTTTTCTTTAAGCAATTCTTTCAATTCGTTTGCTTGTTCTAAAGTCGGAAACTTTTTAAATATTGAATAATTTTCTGTCATTTACGAAATTTTGGTCAAATGTTGCACAATGGTTTTGGCTATGAACAGTTGTGCGGGTTAGCACTTAACTTTATAAGTACACACCAAGTTGGAAATTTCGAAAAAATTTCCAACTTGGGCGAGAACAAGCAATTACTTATAGCATTGTTAGCTTTAGTTACTAATTCATCTCAACATTTTCATCATATTTTTGAACAAACCGTTTTAATTTTTCAGAAATCAGTTTACAATCTTTTAGAGTTCCATCCGAAACTAATTTCTTAATTAAAAGTTTTTTAGTGAATACATACGAAGAAGAAGTAAAAGACATATCCTCTTCAAAAAAGGTTACTTTAGTATATAATGATACATAAGGACTATTGTGAATGAATTTTAAAAAAAATAGTTCATTTCCACTCATATCAGAGAAACTAACATTATTTGAATCCCCAGAGATTTTAAGGCACTCTTTTCCGTCAACATAGACAGTATTTTTTTTTATTTTAATTTTTTGTGCATTTACAAATGATACGAAAAATACACTCATCGTAATAATCACTAAAATTCTTTTTTTCATTTCTAATATTTTAAATGTTTGTTTTTAATTAAAGGTAACGGTTTTTTGTATGGCTCGTTACGTGCAAATTAGCGATTATTTTCGGCTTATGCACAAGCTAAATTTTTAAATTTTACTATTTATCTTTTTTATTGGAAATCGTCAAATTTAAAAATTTGGAGACTTTCCAAATGTACCTTAACTTCGATTAAAAAACTGATTATCAATGATATATATACGGTGTTGTGGTATCGCTTTTTTATTTGATGACATTTCCATTTTAATTCGATGTATAGATAAATAACATCAAACTAATATGAAAAAAAGTATCATTTTATTATTTCTAATATATTTTTTAATAGGATGTACATCAGACGACAGTAATCCAAATACTAGCAATGTCACAGTCTCAATTGAAGCCTCTGGACTTAACGATGACAAACTGGCGCTGAACAATTCAGCAACCTTTACAGCAATTGTTTCAGGTTTTGAAGGAGATGTGTCTTCTTTAACCTATAGATGGAGGTTATCTACAGAAAATGGCGAACTCTCAGACAGTGAAAATCCGCTACCCAATCCTTCGGTTAGTGGCAGTTCCATAAACTGTGTTGGCAAATCGGAAGGGGATGAAGAGATTACGGTAGAAGTGCTGGATGAATTTAATTCTGTGCTTGCTCTGGCATCTTATACTTTTACAATCCTTCCATCAAATGATCCAGGAGGTTCTTACGGCTGTTTTGATCAGCCAAAACTAATCTACAGAAACGGAACATTTAACTTTGTACTTAATTTTGATGGTACGAACGAAGAGTATCTTGGCATAGGTGGAGGGATAGGTGTGGCCATATCACCAGATGGCGAATGGATTGCCCAAGCGCGAGACACCCAATCTGGATGGCAAATGCACATTTTTAGGTGTGATGGTAGTACCGGATTAATACCCATTCCAGTAACATTTGTGGAAGATGATAGTTGTCCCAAATTCTCACTAGATAGTAAAAAATTATATTTTACAGGAGCTGTAGATTCACCGAGTGCCCCTGTAAATGGGAACATTTATGAAATTTTTGCCTATGATCTTGAGACTGGAGCTTTGAATCAATTGACCTCCGTAGCTGAACAAGGCGATTTTATTTTTGGCTGTTTTGCAATATCTCCTGTAACTGGGGATATAGCTTTTACACGTTACAATTTTGATACAGAGCAAACAAAGCTTGCGTTCCTTCAGCCTGAATCTGGGCTTGTCACAGATTTCACGACTTTTCCACAAGGTTTTGGCAATAGTAATCTAGACTGGTCGCCAGACGCTGGAGATATTATATTTTGGGCACAATTTAACGACACGCCAGGCATTTACAGAATAAACTTGACTAGTGGATCGCAACCGCTTCTTATTTATCAAAACGAAGCAAACTCCGATTTTTCTTTTTCTCCTACCTACTACAACGGTGGAGACCGAATTGCTTGGGTTGGTCCGTCACAAAATGGACAGACTGGTAATAGTCTATTTTCAACGAATGCCAACGGAGAAGACTTACAAACGCTGTTAGATGCAAATTCAAGTATATTCTTACTGTATGGGATTCTGCGTTAAAAGAATGGTTGACAAAAGTTCAAAAAGGGTGCTATTTGGCATCCTTTTTTGATTGATGTAAATAAATCAATTCTCAATTGTAGATTAAATCATTGCTTTTTCTTTTTGGACAACGCACGGCCAAAATGCACCACAACGGTCTCGGCTATGAGTAGTTGCGTGGCTTAGCGATTAACTTTGCAAGTACACACCAAACTGAAAATCCGCGAGGGTTTTCAGAAGCGATGGTCTGAGCCTGTCGAAGACTAGGCGAGAACAAGCAATTACTAATAGCCATTATTGGCGGTAGTTATTTATTGTTCGTTCCAAATTACTTTTTTGTCATTTTTTCCTTTTAGTAAAACCAAATAAGGTTTAGGTGTGCTACCATTAAAAATCAGTTTGGATGAAAACAGAAGTTTTTCGTTACCTAAAAAAGCTACCCAATGAGGCGCATAAGGCTTCTCTAGTTGGCAAATTACTTTTCTGCCTCCCTTATTCGAAATTGTTTCAAATGACCTCTTACCCCAATATGCCATTAGTAATTCTCCATTGTGATAATCTATATCAAATATCCGGTTTCTGTTTAATGGTGCATTTTCAACTTCGTTGTCTAAAAGATTATTCCATGTTTTAAGAATCTTTCCTTTTGGGTTAACCAACCAACAAGTGTTTTCGTCTGTTAATAGAAATTGATTGTTTTCAACTGCTTTTAATCCGTTAATCGGTTTTTGTACTTCAAAATGGTGTTCGATAGGTTCTTCTCCTTTATCCAAACAATAAACTTTTGGATATCTTGCAAACACAATTTGATTATCACTAGGCATAAAAAAACCACCTTCTCCCACTCGCCAATCGTCTTTAAACCAACCCCATATTTCGACTGGCTTTTCGCCCACTTTCATTTTTAGAATTCTACATTGGAATGTTTCGGTTGATTGAATAAATCTTCTTTCAATTATATATACATAATCTTCTTTGTTGTAAAGAATATAGTCGCTTGCAGGAAATTCTGATTTTATGAGTATTTCTGGTTGAGAACCTTCTCTCCAAATCATTATGCATGCATGATGTTCAATATCATTAATTGGATCTATGTAGGACCATAAGACGTTCTTACCTACTGAAATCATGTTTCCAGTTGGGTGAGCAAAAGCAGTTATAGTTACAAAAAGTATTGAAAATATGATTATTATGTTTTTTACTTTTTTCATTGAATTTCGTTTTTTTAATTACCGCCAACGAAAGGGCTACGCGCAGTACGACCCTGACTTTGTGATTTGTTGTAACTGCAAGTTACATAAAAATAGCAAAGGCAAGGTGGGTGTGCCACCCGAGCGAAGCGAACAGATGAATACCAAAAAAACATAGGATACATTAATAAATTGCGTTTAGCCAATGATATGTTGAGTTCACTAGGGCTTTGAGCGCCGTGGATTGCTGATATTCCCAAGATTCCCGTTGATTTAGCAATTTGGTGTAGCCCTTTCGATGATGTCGACTCACAAAATGGCGAGAGTGCGACGATAGGAACACGTAGCAATTTTGTTCGGCGCCAAGCCGAATTCGACATCATCGGTCTCGTGTATGAGTAGTAGCGGATTTTAAGCGACTACTTTTCAAATTACAATATACTTTAATTAAATGAAAAAGCGGTTTGAATTAGCACCCAAACCGCTATTGCTTATGTACATTGTTAGCCATAGTTATTTATTCGATTCAAGAAATTTAGTCATTATTATGTCATTCATTTCTTTTGCCTTTTCAAGAGATTCAATTCCGTTTAGGTCTAAATAATATCCGCCATAAACAAGGTGATTATTTATAAGAATCAAATTGTATACATAAACTACTATGATTTCGTGGTCGTCATAATAAGGCTTTATTAATTTTAAAGCAGATAATATGTTTTCATTCGGTTTATATTCTTCAATAACAATTGGCTTTTCGGAATGTAAAAAAGTTGTGTCAGAATACACTTTTTTTAAAGCTTCCAATCTGTCAACATTAATAGTTCCAGTTTTCTTTTTTTGAATTCGAAATATTCTTTCTAAATCCTTTCCAGTCAATTTCCATTTTTGCTCATTTTTGTTAATCATAAAAACAGCATAATCTTCAAAATCGAGAACATCAAGACTATCTTTTTTTGAAAATGTATAATTGTTTAAATAAACTCCTAGAGTTTTAAACTTATCAGAAATTGATAATTCGTCAAAGTATAATTTTACTGATTTATCCGCATAACATTCCGTCCATTTTCCAAAAGTCGGAAGATTAAAATCGATATGTTCAATTTCATTTTTTTCTTCAGAATAGTAGTCTTCTTTTTTTTCAGATTTACATCCGATTAATAGAAGTAAAAATATGATGTAAGTTCTGGTCATTCTTAATTATGGCTAACGCCCACTGTGTATGACGTAGTGAGGCGCGCCTCACGTAGAGC
>NZ_JAGSPD010000010.1 GCF_019203985.1 Winogradskyella luteola
CATAGTGAATGAAGCGTCATCAACGTCAATGACATCAAAAGTTTGAGCATTTATCGAAGGGCAAGTACCATTTGTCGTGTACTCAATTGTATAGGTTGCGCCTGGTGTACCTCCAGTAACTTCACCTGTATTTGGATCAATTACTGCGCCATCAGTAGGTGCTGGATTAAATGTAAATGTTCCACCTGGTAATCCTGTGAGTGTTACGGTAGCTCCATTACAGTTTGGTGTCACTGTAAAAGATGCATCATCTCTTGGTACTACCACAAGGTTGAATAAAGGATTTGCTGTAGCATTGTAACAGTTGGAATCCCCTGCACTTTCAACTCTAACATAAATTGGTTGAGGATTTATTGTATTGGTATAATCTAATGGCAGTTCGCCTGTATCACCATCTGCATCAGCAAAACTTAAATGATATGTTACATTAAAATCTGTAGCAGCTTGTGTGCCTAAAATTCCTAATGTTTGTACGCTTAAATCAAATTCTTCAAAGCCATCGTTAGAAGGGTCGTCACACAATACTAAGTCTGGCACATCATTAATATCTGGTTGACCAGCGACATTTAATGTAAATGGAAGCACTTCGTGACAACCAGAATTTTGATATTCTACCCTAATGTATATAGTTTCCCCATCAGTACCAGAATAAGCATTTGTACCAGTAATGGCACCTATATCTCCACTAGCATCTCCAAATGAGTTGTGATATGTCACAATCATATCACCAGGAATCGTTGAACTAGCTAATACTGTAGCAGTATTTACCTCTAAATCAAAAATATAAGGAGGCATTCCCGTATCACAAACAAATAGATTACTTGGAGCTTCGGTAACTATTTCTGGGAGTACATTTATACATACTTCTTCCGTGTATTCACAGCCAAAATCATCAGTGACTCTATATGTGTAACAATATAGCCCCTCATTAGGTGGAGCTACAGTAATAACATTGCCGGTAGTATTTGTTATTGTTGGGTCAGCATCCCATGCTTCACTACTTATCATAGGAGTGAATGCAAAATCTGATTCCAATAATGATTCATCAAAATTTAACGACCATGTAAAAATTGTTCCATCATCAATATTTAAGTGATCTTCGATAAACAATGTCCATGTTCCATTAATAGTAGAGCCTACAAAAGAATTAAAATTTCCAACCGGTAAATACGGTCCAGCTGCAGGATCTACCGAGTTGCCTGGTGTAGGAGTACCACCTGGAATTGTTGGACCAGCACTTAATTGTTGTGTTCCACTCATTGAGAAACAATACTCCCAACCTGTACCAGGACCAGTGCCATCAGAAATAATAGGGTCACCCACAAAAGTACCTCCACCTGTTTGATTATGCAGAGTTACTTGTTGTCCACTCGGGCTAATAATTATTATTTCTAAATCCCCGATGTAAGTATGTTCCATTACCAAGCAAACACTTTCAAGTTGTGATGCATTAGTTATGGTCTGTCCTAAAAAACAATCCAATTCTAATTCTGAACTATAAGTCTGACCACCTTGCGAACCTAAATTCGCTTGTACTCCACCATTAGCACAATCTATAGCAAATGTAACTCCCTCTACTTGACCTGTGATATCTGTAGAATCGCCATAGCAAATTGTACTATCAGCAGCTTGTGTACCCGTAAAATCTGGGTCGGTAGAAACATGAATAAACTGATTAATAAAATTTGAACTTGAACACCCTGCAGGGTTGTCATCAGATACAGTTAAATTAACTATATATATCCCCTCATTGTTATAGGTTTTAGATACCACTTGACCTGTTCCGTTGGTTCCATCACCGAAATCCCATTCGTATGTTGCACCTGTTGCGTCAGATGAGAAAACACCATCACCCTCAAAAGTGATTTCTTCACCTTGACATATTCTTATTACATCTTCAGCATTTGCAGCCGGAGTCGAACTTACTAAAACAGCATCAATTGACTGGCAAGGTTCAAAGCAAGAGATCTCTGCTATCCAACCAGCTGAAGGGCCACTATCATTACTTGTGTAAACTATTGTTAAGCAACCATCTGGATTAGGCTGACCTCCTGGATTTATTTCTGTCAATGAAGCAGTAATTGTGCCTGGGCTGCTTACGGCTGTAAAAACACCTATCTCATCATATGTCGCATCGGGACCATTATAAATTGTTAAAAAATCTTGATTGGCCTGTAACGCAAACTGCGTAAAATTCAATTGTGCTTGAAAGCCAGGACTATCTGGACATAATGTTAGTGTAAAGTTTTCATCATTGCCTGCATTACCAAATTCCCCACCAGAATCATAGAAAAATCCAGGTGAGCATTGATTAAATATCCCATTTTGCATTAATATATCTTGAGCACTTAAACTAAACGATATCGTAGTTACGACTAATAGTAAAAATCTTTTCATTATTTTTTTATTGAAATTGAGACTTAATCTGAATGAAATAATTTGTACCGTCTACTCGGTACAATTTGTTTTCTGAGGGATAGAAATCAAAATTATATTTTAAAGGGTTGAAGGTTTGCCTATTAAAATTTGTATCTCTTTTAAGGTTCTTATTGTAATGATTAAATAAATCAACCTCAGATAATAAAGTATAGTTTCTCTGCTTCTCCTTAATATTTATTTGAATTATACTAAATCTATTCCTTAATAAATGTTTTATTCGTTTTACATATGCTGGCCTATCTAAAACCTGCTTTTTTGTTGACTCTTGATACACTTCTTGGATCTTAGAAAGTTCGTTAGATGTAAGTGGTGCTTTTACATTATCCTTATATTTTACGGCTTTATAGGATACTTTCCCATCATTTTGAGAAGCCATATTCAATGGAATAAATAGCATACAAATGAAAATACTTAAAAATAGTTTTTTAGACATGGACTTTTGTGTTTTATAGAATTTCGAAAATTAAGAAAATTTTAGGAAAACCGCTGTTAATTCGTCAACGTTATTGGCATTTCAACGGTTTTATATATATAACAACTTCATTTATAAATCTCCTACCCTATCGATGCTATTTTTATTACGTATCTTTGCGCTTTGATTTTTAGAATTTGATTTATAACCTTTATTACAATGAAAATCGATAGTGATTTTAATGATATAGATGCTTTAGGTGACGACCATATTGGTTCATCTAGTGATACACCTTTACGAGATGACGCTTTTAAATTAACCAATTCCGAAAAGGTTGATATTATAAAAGATGATGTAAGACACATAATGGAAACTCTAGGATTGGATCTTAGTGACGACAGCCTCAGTGGTACACCAAATCGTGTTGCCAAAATGTTTGTAAACGAAATTTTTGGAGGTTTAGACCCTAATAAAAAACCAAGTGCATCAACATTTGAGAACAAGTATAAGTATGGTGAAATGTTGGTAGAAAAAAACATTACAGTGTATTCTACTTGCGAGCACCACCTTTTACCCATTGTTGGTCGTGCACACGTGGCTTATATTTCTAACGGCACTGTAGTTGGCTTATCTAAAATGAATCGCATTGTAGATTATTTTGCAAAACGCCCTCAAGTACAAGAACGTTTAACGATTCAGATCGTGAAAGAACTTCAAAACGTTTTAAACACAAAGGATGTTGCATGTGTTATTGACGCTAAACACTTATGTGTCAATTCTCGTGGAATTAGAGATGTTGAAAGTAGTACTGTAACTTCAGAATTTGGTGGTAAATTCAAAAATAAGGAAACACGAAGAGAATTTTTAGATTACATAAAATTGGACACTAATTTTTAACTATATTTGAAATTGATATTTAATTACAAATATATTCTATACCATGAAAACTAAGTTATTTATATTTTTATCAATCTTGTCATTTTTGGCTTGTCAAAAGGAAGAGCAATTTATAACCGATGAATCACAAGATAGTATTGTAAAAAAAAGTAAAGATTTAGAAGATATAGTAATTGATCAAAGTAACCTTTGCGATTTTAACATAGAGTCAGATATAACGCCATATTTCGGTGAAGATGGTGAACCTCTTGTTGACTTTAGATGGTATAACAGTGATGAAGTATTTGAATTTTGTTCCGTGCCAAATATTCCAGCTTATATTCAAGTATCAGACAACCCTCCATTTGCATCGTGTGGATATAGTTTTATAAATGAATACTATCCTATCGATTTTTACAACACCGATCATTTAACAAAAAATATAAATTATTTAACAGATGGACCGCCACATTTAGTGTATAATCCATACAATCCACCAACTTTTCAGAACGAAATATACGGCAGTAAATGTTTTTACTGGAGAATAATAGTAATAAGTGATTGTAGTAATAGTTGTCAAAATATAATTACTAAATGGAAATTCTTCGAGTTTAATATATAGATTTAATATATTTTCTTCTACACATAAATTCTGTTTATTCGAAACTATCACTCTAGTTTTATTTATATTTCTATAAGCTTTAACCATGTCACTATTTAATACGCAGAATATAAGAATATACAATTCGCTTTCTGGCGAAAAGGAAGTTTTTAAACCTCTAAACGAAGGCTACGTTGGCATGTACGTTTGTGGACCAACTGTATACAGCAACGTACACTTGGGTAATGTAAGAACTTTTATGTCTTTTGATGTTGTATTTAGGTATTTAAAGCATTTAGATTATAAAGTTAGATATGTAAGAAACATTACTGATGCAGGTCATTTAGAAAATGATGCAGATGAAGGGGAAGACCGAATTGCAAAAAAAGCACGATTAGAGTCTATAGAACCCATGGAAGTGGTACAACGCTATACTGTAGATTTTCATAATATACTTAATGAATTCAACTTCTTACCACCTAGTATAGAGCCTACTGCAACAGGTCATATTATTGAGCAAATTGAGATTATAAAAAGTATTATTGATAACGGTTTTGCATACGAAGTCAACGGGTCTGTCTATTTTGATATTCATAAATACAACGCTTCCAAGGAGTATGGTATTTTAAGTAAACGTAAACTTGAAGATTTAATACACAATACACGTGCTCTCGATGGTCAGTCAGACAAGAAAAACCCTCAGGATTTTGCGCTTTGGAAAAAAGCTGAACCTCAGCACATTATGCGCTGGCCTTCACCTTGGAGTGACGGTTTTCCTGGTTGGCATTTAGAATGTACAGCTATGAGTACTAAATATTTAGGAGAGCAATTTGATATCCATGGTGGTGGAATGGATTTAAAATTTCCACATCACGAATGTGAAATAGCGCAGGCAGAAGCTACCAATAACAAATCACCCGTTAATTATTGGATGCATGCAAACATGCTTATTATGAATGGTAAAAAAATGGCAAAGTCCACTGGTAATTTTATTTTACCAAATGAAATTTTCTCTGGCGACAATCCACATATTACTAAAGCATACTTGCCTAGTGTTGCCCGTTTTTTTATGTTGCAAGCTCATTACAGAAGTATTTTAGATTTTACGAATAATGGTCTGCTGGCAAGCGAAAAAGGTTTCTTTAGATTAATGGATGCCATCAATATTATCGACGATTTAAAAATTAGTAGTACTTCATCTTTTGATGTAAACACTTGGAAACAGAAGTGTTATGATGCTATGAATGATGATTTTAATACTCCTATTTTAATCGCCACACTTTTTGATGCAGCCAAATTTATAAACCAGGTTAAAGATGGAAGTGCTACCATAACTAAAGAAGATTTAGAGTTGTTAAAGCAAACCATCGAGACATTTACTTTTGATATCTTGGGTCTTGTTAATGTTTCTAAAGAAAATTCGGGAACTGATAAATTATCTGGTGCAGTAGAAATTTTAATCAAACTTAGAAAGGAAGCTAGATTAAATAAAAATTTTGCTTTATCCGACAAGATTAGAGACGAATTGGCTGAAGTTGGTATTCAACTGAACGATAGTAGGGAGGGCACGACATTTACGACCAGTTAGAAGCCAATCCTAAAAACCCTTTCCAAGAGAAGGTTTTACCATTATTATGAAAAATATTCTGATTGCTCCTTTTCTATTCCTCATTAAAGTCTATCAGACCGTAATTTCCCCCATTACACCAGCAACATGTAGGTACCAACCTACCTGTTCGCATTATGCAAAAGAAGCTTTGGAAGTACATGGTTTTTTTAAAGGTGGTAAATTAGCTTTAAAACGTATTTTTAGTTGTCATCCTTGGGGAGGAAAAGGTTATGATCCTGTTCCCAAAAAGGATGACAACTAAAAATTTTCCCTCGCCCGCATGCTCGCCCATTCATTAAAAATGTACTCCGTACATTTTCTTTACGCTCTGTCGCCTTGGGGAGGAAAAGGTTATGATCCCGTTCCTCCAAAAGAAGATTAATATTACGTTAATCTCAATTTCAATCACATTCAAAATATTATATTTACGCCATAAATAGTATATCTATGCATCTATTAAAAATAAACTGGGATCCAGTAAAATCAATCGATTTAGGTTTTTTTGAACTTCATTTTTACAGTGTTATGTGGATTGTTGCCTTTGTTCTAGGTTTTCAAGTCACTAAGCGCATTTGGAAAAATGAGGGAGAATCCAATGACTCTTTAGATTCACTATTTATATATTCTGTTTTAGGGATTATGCTAGGTGCAAGATTGGGCCATGTTATCTTTTATCAATCAGAATTAATCTCAGAAGATTTCTTCAGTATCTTTTTGCCATTTAGTTTTAAAGATGGCATACGATTTACGGGCTTCCAAGGTCTGGCTAGTCATGGAGCGGCAATAGGTATGATTATTTCTATGTACCTGTACAATAAAAAAGTCTTAAAAAAATCTGTGATTTGGATTTTAGATCGCGTAGTGATCCCTGTAGCTTTAGGTGCTGTATTTGTTAGGGTAGGTAATTTTATCAATTCAGAAATTATTGGCAAATATACCGGTAGTGATTTTGGAGTGGTCTTTAGACAACTAAGTGAAACAGAACCGAGGCATCCTGCACAATTGTACGAGGCTTCCTGCTATGTTTTTGTGTTTATAATTCTTTTATACTTCTATTGGAAAACTAAAAAATCGGAACAACAAGGCTTTTTGTTTGGCCTGTTCCTTCTCTTATTATGGACCGTTAGATTCTTTGTAGAATATGTAAAGGAACCTCAAAATATAGAACGTGCCGATTGGTTATTGAATACAGGACAGCTTCTAAGTATTCCCTTTATTTTAATTGGTTTGTATTTTATGTTCTTCTATAAACCAAAAACCGAATTAAGCTAATGCAATTAAAAGCCATTTTAAAATATACATTTCTATATATTGGTCTTGCAATACTCACAAACTGTAAGGAGGATAAAACAACCAAAACTGAAAACAAAGTTGTAGTTAGCTTTAAGAAAGAAGGTGTTTTACATCTTAAAAAAGCAGATTCGGATTCTATTATTAAAACCTTGGATATTGAAATAGCAGATAATGAATACGAGACTCAAACCGGTTTAATGTATAGGGCTAAACTAGAAAGTAATCATGGAATGCTATTTATATTCCCAAATGTGCAAATGCGCAGCTTCTACATGAAGAATACCAAAATTCCACTAGATATAATTTATATAGACGAGAACAAGAGCATTGTAAGCTTTCAAAAAAATGCCAAACCTTTTGATGAAACGTCTCTCCCATCGGAAGCTCCTGCTCAATATGTTTTAGAAATCAATGCAGGGCTTTCTGATGAATGGCAACTTGAAGTTGGTGATAAAGTTACGTTTGAGGTTTTAGATTAAACCAAGTTCAATTTTAATCGAACTAATTTTAAACAACCTATACTATTCTGCAAGGTTTTTGATACCTTGTAGGTATTATAAAGCTCGCTCAAAACATACTCATAAGGTATCAAAAACCTTGCAGGATACTTTTTTATAACACTATATTTTGAGAACCAATTGGTTAAACAGTATTAATCGTATTAAGATTAGACTAATTAAAATTGTGATTCTTCAGTCATTCTTTCCTCTGGGTGACAAACAAAAAAATGCCTCTCAATTAAGAAAGGCATTATTATTCTGCGATGACACTTAGACATTGCCCAGTGTAACATCTTATATATTTAAAGACTTATTCCTCGTCTTCCTCTTTAACTTTTTTCTTTAAAGATTCAGCTGCATCACCTTTCTTAGCTGTATCGTACATTAGTGGTGTTGCTATAAACATCGACGAATATGTACCTACAATTACACCTACAATTAAGGCAAACAGTAAACCTCTCAACGAATCTGCACCAAATGCAAACATGGCCAATAACACTACTAAGGTCGTTACAGATGTATTTAATGTTCTACTTAATGTACTGTTCAAAGAAACATTAATCGTTTTGCCAAATTCCCAAGATGTATGCTCATTTAAGAACTCTCTAATTCTATCGAACACAACAACCGTATCATTAAGCGAGTAACCAATTACTGTTAGGATAGCCGCAATAAAAGCCTGGTCAATCTCCATACTAAATGGCATAAATTTCCAAGTTAATGAGAAGATACCCAATACAATCAATACATCATGGAACACAGCCGCTACTGCACCTAATGAGAATTGCCATCTCTTAAATCTAAATAAGATATAAAGAAACACAACCACTAAAGATCCTAATACTGCCCAGAATGAAGACTTCTTAATATCATCTGCAATTGTTGGGCTCACTTTACTCGATAGCATTTTACCGATTTTAGCTTCACCAGAACCATCTTGAAACTCCTCATAGCTCATGCCAGACGGCAAGTAAGGTTTTAGAGCTTCGAATAGTTTTGTTTGCACTTCATCATCAGCCTCAACCGAATTATCTTCAACTTTATATTTAGTAGATATTTTTAACTGATTTGCAGCACCGATAGTTTTTACTTCAGCACTTCCAAACACTGCTTGGTTATTTAATACAGTAGTAATTTCCTCTGTACTTACAGGTTGTTCAAAACGCACCTGATAGGTTCTACCTCCAACAAAATCAATACCCTGATCTAGTTTATTTGTGAATAAAGATACAATACTTGCCGTTAATAATATACCTGAAATTACATAAGCAATCTTACGTTTCTTTAAGAAGTTGATATTGACATTCTTAAACAAGCCTTTAGTCATTGTTGTTGAGAAATCTAATGTTCCGCCTCTATTTACCCACCAGTCAATCAGTAGGCGTGTAATGAATATCGCTGTAAATAAAGAAGTTAAAATACCAATGATTAATGTTGTTGCGAAACCTTTAATCGGCCCTGTACCAAATACAAATAAGATTAAAGCGGTTAAACCAGTGGTAATATTGGCATCTAAAATTGATGATAAAGCATTAGAGAAACCGTCTTTAATAGATTCCTTTTGTGATTTACCTTTTGCTATCTCTTCTCTAATGCGCTCAAAAATAAGTACATTGGCATCGACCGAAATACCTATGGTAAGTACAATACCAGCAATACCAGGTAAGGTAAGTACAGCACCTAGACTCGCTAACACCCCGAAGATTAATAAGATGTTTAACAATAGTGCTACATCAGCAAAAATACCAGCTTTACCATAATAAAAAATCATCCAAAGTAAAACGAAAGCTAAGGCAATAAGGAACGATTTCATTCCGCTATCAATAGCCTCTTGACCTAAAGATGGACCAACTTCATCAGCTTGAATAATTTCTGCTGATGCTGGCAGTTTACCTGCTCTTAAAACGTTTGCCAAATCCACAGCTTCCGTTAGTGAAAAAGCACCAGAAATTTGAGAATTTCCTCCAGAGATTCCACCAGCTTGGGATACGCCAGGTGCTGAATAGACAATATCATCTAATACTATAGCAATATTACCATCTTCCTCATTTGCCTTTTTGGTCATTTCTTCCCAAATCTTAGCACCTTTGGCATTCATTTGCATACTCACTGCCGGTCTGCTTATTTGGTCGTAATCTTGTCTAGCATCAGTAATAACCGCACCGCTCAATTGTGGTGTACTATCTCTATTGCCTTTAATAGCGTATAACTCTGCCAGTTCAGAATCCTTTTGTTGAATTCCCCATACAAATTTTGCATAACGCATTTCTGCAGGTAACTGCGATCTATTTTCTGGAGCATTTAGTGCTTCCATAACTTTCTTCTTATCCTTAGCTAAGAAATAAGCAATTACCGGGCCTCTACCTGGGCTTTGTATTCCTAACGGATTGATATCAGCAACATTGGTAGTATCAGACTCTATCTGTCCCGTTAAGTCATCAATAGTACTAGATGTTGAATCTTGTTCAATTTTAGTAGTCTCGGTAACTTCATCTTCAGAGGTTTCTTTAGCGGCTTCAACCATAGCTTGGTTTACTTGTGCTACATAACCAAACATCTCTTGAGCCTTATAAGTTTCCCAAAACTGTAATTGAGCCGTTTTAGTGATGATATCAACCACACGTTTTTTATCTCGTGCACCTGGTAACTCAATTAAGATACGACCAGAGTTTCCTAAACGCTGAATATTTGGAGAGGATACACCAAAACCGTCGATACGATTACGCAATACCTCAAAAGCAGATACTATCGATTCGTCTATTTTACGCTCTAAAACCGTTTTTACTTCATCATCAGACATATCGAATGTTATGTCATCACTTAAATCTCTATTGGCAAAAATATCTGGAGATGCTAATTTGGTATCTCCTTTAATGGCATCAAATGCTCTAAAAAATGATTCTAAATACGATTCTTGGGCATCTTTCTGTAACTCTTCAGCATCTGCTAACGCTTTATTGAAAACAGGATCTTTACTTTTATTAGATAAGCCTATTAAAATATCCTTAACAGAAATTTGAATAATCGCGTTAATACCACCTTTAAGGTCAAGACCTAATTTCATTGCATTCTCCTCAACCTCATTATACGTATACTGAGAAATACCTAAATCATACACCTCTATAGGTTCTAACTTATCATCGATTTCAACCTTAGAAGTCTTTAAAGAGTCTAAGTAATTTATTTCGGCCTGTGTTCTTAATTCTTGATAATCTTTTGCTGCTTCGTCATATTTAGCTATGGCAGCCTGTTTTGCTTCGTCCTCGATCTGGTTGGCCTTAAATGTAAAAGACAATTGGTAAATACTTACCAAACCAAATAAGAGTGCAAACAATTTAATTACTCCTTTGTTTTGCATTTTGTGTTTGTTTTATGTCGAAATTTTGTCGCGCAAATATAGAGTTTACAACGGCATTCGACAATTATTTTTTATCTATGTATGAATTGTTTTTTGCTTTTTGATTGAATGTAAAAAGCTATTTTGAAAAGATGGGAACTAGATGTGATTGTGATTCCCTAAGTAGTTGGCCCAGCTCTAACTTCTGGTATTTTATACGACTGATTGTCAATTGCTAAAGCAATACTGTTGTTATATGCAACACAGACTTTGATAAGGTTGCCTAATGACTTTAAATTAATTTGAGCATTCGTATTATAATCATTGAGATTACTAAACCTATCGCTTTTATGATTTAGATCTACGATTTCAACGGTTTCAAAATTCCAAGTATTGGTATTATTTATTTCTGAAATATTTAGCTCATAGTCTTTTGTGCTTTGCTGTTCTGGAAACTCGTCGGAATGGTCTCCATTAGCATTATAGGCAAACTCGATACTTTCATCATCAGACAGAACACCTTTGATGTACTGAATGTCCGTTTCGCTGTAGTAGGTAATTTTAAGCTGTCCGTTTTGGTCTTGACCAACCTGAATGTCTTTAACTCCAATAGTTTGAAGCTTTAATTGAATGGCTTCGATAGTTTTCTGAGATTCGCTTTCAGTAATTTGCAAATCAGAAAACTGTACAACAATCTGTTGATTGTGTACCACTGAAGATTCTAAGTACCTCCCTAAAAAGGCCATTAGAATAATTAAAATACCAAAATGTAGTTTGGTTTTCATGCGACAAATATAACAAAAAACAGAGACCGTATTTCTACGGTCTCTAATATTATGTTTCAAGTACTAAAATTCTACAATTCCAATAAGCCATTTGTCTTTTTAACACCTTCAGCACTTTCTGCCATGTGTGTTTTTTCAGCATCGCTTAATGGTACATCAACAATTTTTTCAATACCATTTCTTCCCAAAATAACTGGCACACCAATACATAGGTCACTTAATCCGTATTCGCCATCTAATAATGTAGAGCAAGGGAACATTTTCTTTTGGTCGCATGCAATAGCTTGCACCAATCCGCTTACTGCAGCACCAGGTGCATACCAAGCAGAAGTTCCTAATAACTTGGTTAGGGTCGCTCCACCAACTTTAGTGTCTTCCTTTACTTGATTCAATCTGTCTTCTGATAAAAACTCAGATACTTTAATACTGTTTCTTGTCGCATGTGATGTCAATGGTACCATACCTTTATCGCTATGTCCACCGATTACCATACCGTCTACATCACTGATCGGTGCTTCTAAGGCTTCAGCCAATCTGTATTTAAAACGTGCCGAATCTAACGCCCCACCCATTCCTATAATTTTATGTTTTGGTAAGTCCGTAGTTTTATGAGCTAAATACGTCATCGTATCCATAGGATTACTGACTACAATAAGAATTGTATTTGGTGAATGCTCTACTAAGCTAGAAGAAACTGTTTTTACAATACCAGCGTTGATGCCAATTAATTCCTCTCGTGTCATACCAGGCTTACGAGGAATCCCAGAAGTAATTACACAAACATCGCTATTTGCAGTTTTTGAATAATCGTTTGTGCTTCCTGTTATTTTTGTGTCAAAACTATTTAAAGATGCGGTTTGCATTAAGTCCATTGCTTTACCCTCAGCATAACCTTCTTTAATGTCTAACAAAACCACTTCGGAAGCAAAATTTTTAATCGCAATATATTCTGCACAACTTGCGCCAACTGCACCTGCACCAACTACTGTTACTTTCATTTTTTTATAATTTTTAATGTGAAACTTAATGTTTTAAAACGATTGCAAAATTACAAATAAAATTACTGTAAATGAAGAAAGCACAGGATTTACTCCTATGCTTTTCAATATTTTAAATACATATTATAAATTACCTAAATCCGAAGTTGATTCCAACAGAAAATACATCAAATTCAGAGAGGTGATATTCAGCATTCAACCTAAAAAATCCGAGCTTCAATTTTGCGCCCAATGTACCTCTTACGGCAGAAACCTTACTAGAAACAGAAAAAGGGTCTGTAATGGTTTCAGAAGTTAAAATACCATCTGTGACTCTATAATTTCCCAATAGGTCTGATTCTGATTTGCCCGTTATATAACCCAAACCTCCATAAAGATTAAATACGGGAAGTTTTGTGGAAACTGCCAATTGAAATAACCATGTATTGGTATTGTTTTCTAACTTTTGATTTTCCCCGTCAATACCAGATGATTCTGTGATATCATAAGAACCATCTAAATGATTATACGCCACAAGTCCAGATAAAGCAACTGGCCATATTTTATCTGCTGGTAGCCATTCTGTAAATTCTAACTGTAACGCTGCTCCATACATATTAAAAGTTACATCATCGGTATCCACTTTAGGAAAATAACGTGCTTTAACTTCAATACCGCTCCCCAATCCAACAGCACCCTGTATTGAAGCTGTTGGTAATAAATTTCCACTTCCATCTCCTATGCCTTGAGGCAATTCCAATACCACGGTTTGGGAACCGAAAATAGGATCATCATATTCCACTTCAACAAAAATCTCTGGATCATTCTCTCCTAAAACTGAAGCGACATCTTGTATACTCGGACCGGTAACAAATTGCACATTGTTATAATCTGCAGTGTTCATATTAAACCTTTTATCATCATCTTTAATCAGAGCTGCATTAGCTATGACAGAAATCTCAAAGCCTCCTAAGGGCTTTACTTTTGCTGAATTAAACCAATTGGCATTCATACTATGTATTACACCATCGGTTCCCGGTGCTAAATAATCATTGGCAAAACGCTGTGCATCTTCTACACCTGCCGTTAGTAAAACATCAATATCATTTTGAGCTTTACAGATTGAAACAGTTAAAAACAAAACTGCTATTGAGACTATCTTTTTCATAAGGTTAGGTTTTTATAAAGTAAATATATTAAAATAACGTTGAAAAAATGTATTTTATCGTGTTTTTATGTTTTTAATCGGTGAAAAATTAGCTTGCAATTTCTAAATTCTAGTATAAATTATTGATACCTATTCTCTATTTTTACCAAAAATTTTTACTTGCTATGAGCTTTGAAGAATTAAAACCTCAAATAAAATTAATCGCTGCCAAAAACAACTTCTCATTTGATGAACGTTTAATGCAGATTTGCGAACTTCTAGAGTCTAACATCCCTCATTATAATTGGGTTGGTTTCTATTTTAAAAATGGAGATAAAAACGAACTAAAACTCGGCCCTTATGTTGGTGAACCTACAGACCACACTATTATTCCTTTTGGAAAAGGTATTTGTGGACAAGTTGCTGTAAGTAATGAAAATTTTGTAGTACCAGATGTATCAGCACAAGATAATTATATTGCTTGTAGTATAACGGTTAAAGCCGAAATAGTGATACCTATATTTATCAATGGTGAAAATATTGGTCAAATAGATATTGATTCTAACACACCAGATCCTTTTACTGAGGCAGATGAGCAATTTTTAGAGTTTGTCTGCTTAGAAGTTGCAGCTATGCTTTCTTAAATTTTACATACCTGTTCTTATAGCCTCTACAGGATCTAATTTAGATGCCGAAATTGCAGGTATAATTCCTGAAATTAAACCAATAAAGGTTGAAAGTGCAAAGCCTAGAAACATATTACCAAAAGAGAGTACAAAATTAAAATCATCACCAATAACCCCATTCATAATCTTGGCTATTATATATACAAATAGTAAACCGAATAAACCCCCAACAATAGCCAAAATAACAGCTTCGAATAAAAATTGAAATAATATAAATCTATTTTTAGCACCTAGCGACTTTTGTATGCCGATAAGATTAGTTCGTTCCTTTACACTAACAAACATAATATTAGCTATACCAAAACCACCTACTAATAGCGAAAATCCGCTGATAGCCCAACCGATGCCATTTAGTACACTGATAATTCCGTCAATAGCATCTTTTAATCCTGAGATTACACTAATAAAAAAGGTGTTTATATCATCTGGTTTAAGACCTCTTTTGCCTCTAAGAATTTGGACAACCTCAGCTTCTAACCCCTCAATATCAGCATCTTCTTCTGGTTTTATAATCACTACATTTATAATATTGGGATTGTTATCACCAAAACGGTTTCTCACATAATTTGCTGGTAAAAAAATAGATACATCATTACTATCACCAAAAAGTCCCGACCCTTCTTTTTTAACAACTCCTATTACGGTAAATTTCTGACCATAAATCCTCACTTTTTTTCCGATAGGCTCTAAATCACCAAACAAAGATTTGGCAATGGAAGAACCAATAACCACTACAGCTTTTCCAGAATTAGATTCAGACTCATTGTAAAATCTCCCTTTTTCAAACTCTAACACCTGAATATCGGTAAACTCATGAGACACAACTACGGTATTGACACTGCTTACCAACTCGGCTTCATACCTAATATTTTCTCGTCTAACAAATAACTGAAAGGCAACATGCTTAGCATCAGAAAGCGAAGATTTTAAATGCTTATATTCATTATAAGAAATATCTTCAAATTGCTCGCGTTTCCACCTTGGCACATCGGTTGGTGCAAAAGATATTCGCGACAAATACATCGTATTGCTGTCTAAACTTGATAAGCTTTCCTTAATATTTCTATCTAAAGAATCTACAGCAGCCAAAACTGCAATGATAGAAAATATACCAACCGTTACTCCGAGTAAGGATAGAAACGTACGAAGTTTGTTTTTTCTCAGTGCATTTAAAGCAAACGAAAAACTCTCCTTGAGTACTCTTAAATAAATTAGCATTGGCCGGTACTATAAAATTAATTTAAAGATAAGACGTTTTCAACAATTTATTGTTACAAAAAACTTAAAGAAACTAAACTTATCAGGGAAATAATCCTATTGAATATTTTATTTTTGCACCTTAAAATCACAATACTTCATTATGAGTACCAAAACTATGTCGTCTGCCTTAATTTCTGTTTTTAGTAAGGATGGATTAGCTCCAATTGTAAAAAAACTTAATGACCTTAACGTTACCATCTATTCTACTGGAGGTACAGAAAAATTTATCAAAGATTTAGGTATTGATGTTGTACCTGTTGAAGATGTTACATCTTACCCTTCAATTTTAGGTGGACGCGTAAAGACTTTACATCCAAAAGTTTTTGGTGGTATTCTAAATCGTCAAAACAACGATGGTGATATAGCTGAACTGGCTGAATTTGAAATCCCTCAAATTGATTTAGTTATCGTCGACCTCTACCCTTTTGAAAAAACTGTAGCTTCTGGTGCTGACCATCAAGATATTATAGAGAAGATTGATATTGGAGGTATTTCATTAATTAGAGCTGCGGCCAAAAACTATACCGATGTTACCTGTGTTTCCTCTGTAGAAGATTATGCTGAATTTTTAGAATTACTTGAAACTAAAAATGGGGAGACGACTGAAGACGACAGAAAACGTTTTGCCGCTAAAGCTTTTAATGTGTCTTCGCATTATGACACAGCAATTTTTAATTACTTCAACGAAAATCATGAAGAGGCTGCACTAAAGATAAGTGAAACCAATGGCAAAATATTACGTTACGGAGAAAACCCACACCAAAAAGGCTTTTTCTTTGGAGATTTTGATGCTATGTTTACAAAACTTCATGGTAAAGAACTAAGTTACAATAACTTGCTCGATGTGGATGCCGCTGTAAACTTAATTTTAGAATTTAAAAATGAAGACCCAACATTTGCTATTTTAAAACATAATAATGCTTGTGGTTTTGCACAACGAAATACAATTCATCAAGCCTATGTCGATGCTTTAGCTGGTGACCCAGTTTCTGCCTTTGGTGGTATTTTAATTGCAAACACAGAAATTGACAAAGATACAGCTAAAGAAATTCATAAGTTATTCTGTGAGGTAGTTATTGCTCCTTCATTTAGTAATGAAGCTCTGGAAATTTTAAAAGGAAAGAAAAATAGAATTCTTTTAATCTTAAATGATGTAGAATTACCAAAAACTACAGTAAGAACTTGTTTAAACGGAGTTTTGGTTCAGGAACGTGATGCAAAAACGGACAGCTTAGACGATTTAAAAACAGTTACAAGCACATCGCCAACTCAAAGCGAATTAGAAGATTTAATCTTTGCTTCAAAATTGTGTAAACATACCAAGTCCAATACTATTGTTTTGGCTAAGAATAAGCAATTATGTGCAAGCGGTACGGGTCAAACAAGTCGTGTTGATGCATTAAACCAAGCTATACATAAAGCAAAATCATTCAACTTTGATTTAAAAGGAGCGGTAATGGCAAGTGATGCATTCTTTCCATTCCCTGATTGTGTTGAGATTGCAGATAAGGCTGGCATTAAAGCTGTTATTCAGCCAGGTGGTTCTATAAAAGATGAATTGAGCATTAATTATTGTAATGATAACGATGTTGCAATGGTATTTACAGGAACGCGCCATTTTAAGCATTAAATCCTATACAAAAAGAGCATCATTTTGATGCTCTTTTTCTTTTAAAAAACCAATTAGTTATGTACTATCAATCTGTTCTTAACCTCTCATTTTGTAATTCTACTTCGTGCTTCTAAATCAGCAATATTCGTTGCGGTTGCCAAACCTATGTCACCCATGTATCTCAACCAAATATCACAAACACCTGTTGGGAGCCTTTCAAACTAAAGCCTCTTGCGGGTTGCATTTCTGGCGCCCCAATATACGTTCTGTGACCTAAAGTATTAGGTACCCTAAAAAATAATGACGAGACGATAATACCTTACATTATAGCTTTAAATTGTAATTTCTGCTTCATCTTTGATTTGTTTTTAGATAGCAAAAATTGGTAAACACTATTTTTAAAAAATGTTAGCTAGCTAATATATCAAAAAAAGACACCATTAATCTGGTAATCAGACCATAATAAATTAAAATTTAACTTGCTTTTTAATAATAATGAATTAAAAAAAGCTGAAAGTTAGCGTTGATTAATTGACTGACCTCTTTATACTTAAAAAAAATCAATCAATAAACATCTATAACCGTAGAAATAACGTATAATTTATTACATTTACGCTTGGTCATTAAAATTGACTATAATAATCAAAATAATTTTAAAAAACACATGGGATTTTTTGATTTCTTAACAGAAGAAATAGCCATAGATTTAGGAACTGCAAATACGTTAATTATTCACAACGATAAAGTTGTTGTTGACAACCCCTCTATAGTAGCAAGAGACCGAATTAGTGGAAAAATTATTGCCGTTGGTAAAGAAGCCAATATGATGCAAGGCAAAACACATGAAAATATAAAAACCATCCGCCCATTAAAAGATGGTGTTATTGCAGATTTTGATGCCTCGGAACAGATGATTAGCTTGTTCATTAAGAACATTCCTGCATTGAAGAAGAAATTTTTCAACCCAGCACTAAGAATGGTGGTTTGTATCCCTTCGGGAATTACCGAAGTAGAAATGCGTGCGGTAAAAGAATCTTGTGAGCGTGTAAATGGTAAAGAGGTTTACCTCATCCATGAACCCATGGCAGCAGCGATAGGTATTGGCGTAGATATTATGCAACCCAAAGGTAATATGATTGTAGACATTGGTGGTGGCACAACTGAAATAGCAGTTATTGCACTTGGTGGTATTGTTTGTGATAAGTCTGTAAAAGTAGCAGGTGATGTGTTTACAAATGATATTATATACTACATGCGTACACAGCATAATTTATATGTTGGAGACAGAACAGCTGAAAAAATTAAAATACAGATTGGAGCAGCAACCGAAGATTTAGAATTACCGCCAGAAGATATGAGCGTTCAAGGACGTGATTTGTTAACCGGTAAGCCAAAACAAGTTCAGATTTCTTATCGTGAAATTGCTAAGGCCTTGGATAAATCCATTCTTAGAATTGAAGATTCTGTAATGGAAACATTATCTCAAACCCCACCAGAATTGGCAGCAGATATTTACAACACTGGAATTTATCTTGCAGGCGGAGGATCAATGTTAAGAGGGTTGGACAAACGTTTATCACAAAAAACAGATCTACCAGTTTACATTGCTGAAGATCCATTGAGAGCCGTAGTTAGAGGTACAGGAATTGTACTTAAAAACTTACCTAAATACAAAAGCGTATTGATTAAATAAAGCGTAAATAATGCAACAAATTTTCAATTTTGTTATAAAAAACAAAACCTTTCTGTTGTTTTTATTGCTTTTTAGTATTGCTCTTGCCTTAACCATTCAGTCGCATTCTTATCACAAAAGCAAATTTATAAACTCTGCAAATGCGCTTACAGGAGGTGTTTATGGCACAGTAAACTCTATAGGTAAATATTTTGATCTAGAACACGAAAATGAAATTCTATCAGAAGAAAACAAACATCTAAGAGAACAGCTTTTTAATTCTAAAAATAATTTAGATTCTACTTATATTGATTCGACATATTCTAAAGGACAATACAAAGTCACTGCGGCCCAAGTTTATAAAAACAGTTACTCTTCAACCCATAACTATCTTACCATAAATAAGGGCAGAAAAGATAGCATACGACAAGATTTTGGTATCATTACTTCAAAAGGAATAGTAGGAATTATAGATCAAACCTCTTCTGGTTATGCTACAGTACTTTCTATTTTAAACAAAAAAAGTAGGATAAATGCTAAGCTCAAAAGAACCGATCATATTGGTTCACTAAAATGGAACGGCTCCTCTCCTTTTTATGTTCAACTCGAAGATGTATCGAAATTTGCACCGGTAAAAGTTGGTGATACAATAGTAACAGGTGGACAATCTGCAATTTTCCCAAAAGGTATTGGTATTGGTATAATTGAAAGTTTTGAAACTGATATAAGTGGTGACACATATACCATAGAAGTGAAATTGTTTAACGACATGACCAATATAGGGGCGGTCTATATTCTCGAAAATCTTGACAGAAATGAAATAAAAACACTTGAAAATTTAAGTAATGAATAGTGTTATTTTATCAAATAGTACCCGGTTTATAGTTTTGCTTTTGGCGCAGGTTGTTATTTGCAACAACATTAATTTTCTAGGCTACATTAACCCATACATCTACATAATTTTTATCTTTTTGTTTCCCATTAGAGAAAACAGACTTGTGCTTTTATTGGTCAGTTTTATGTTGGGCATGCTGATAGATATGTTTTCAGATTCTGGTGGAGTGCATGCAGCCGCAGCAATTTGTTTGGCCTATGCACGTCCTGTATTGTTAAAAACTTCGTTTGGTATGCTATATGAGCATCAAAGCATAAAGTTTAGCAATACCGATTTAGGTAGTCTAATTACCTATGTAACCTTTGGCACATTGATACATCATTTTATATTATTCTCGCTAGAAATTTTTAACATGTCTAGCATACTTTTAATATTAAAAAAGACGTTATTCTCTAGTATTTTTACAGTGATACTCAGTATACTGATTATCATTTTATTTAGCCGAAAAAAGAAATGAGAAAACTATTACTCCTAACTACTGTTATTCTTGTTGGCCTAGTTTTTATAGCGCGCTTGTTTTATCTTCAAGTCTATGGTGGTTATGAATACAATATTTTTGAAGACAGCGCAATTAGAAAAGAGTACAACTACCCTAAGCGAGGCTATGTCTATGATAGAAACGGAAAGCTTTTAGTTGCCAACCAACCTTCTTACGATGTTATGGTAATTCCTCGAGAAGTTGAAACGATGGATTCCTTAAAACTGAATGAATTCTGTAAGCTATTAAAAATCACAAAAGAAAAATATCTCAGAAAACTAGAGAAAGCTACAAATTATTCTCCAAGATTATCCTCACCATTCGTCCAACAATTATCTAAAACTGATTATGCTGTTTTACAAGAAAAGATGAGAAAGTATGATGGTTTTTATATTCAAAAGCGGTCATTGCGCTCTTACCAAACTACTATTGGGGCTAACGTTCTTGGCGACATTGGTGAAGTTAATCGCGCTATCATTGCTAAAAAACCCTATTACAAATTAGGCGATTTAATTGGTAAACAAGGGGTTGAAAAAACCTATGAAAATATACTAAGAGGTGTTAAGGGGATAAAGTTTATTCAAAAGGACCGTTTCAATAAAAATATTGGCCCTTACAAAAATGGAACTTTTGATACGCTACCAAAACCAGGGAAAGATATTACCATAACAATAGACGCTCAACTTCAAGCTTATGGTGAGTTACTAATGACCAACAAACGTGGTGGTATTGTAGCCATTGAACCTAGTTCTGGTGAAATATTAGCTATGGTTTCTGGTCCATCATACAACCCTAATTTATTAGTAGGCAGAGACCGTTCTAAAAATTTTAATAAGCTCTATAGAGATAGTATTGCAAAGCCATTATTTGATAGAGGTTTACAGGCCATGTATCCGCCTGGCTCTCCCTTTAAAACCCTTAATGCTTTAGTCGCTTTACAGGAAAGTGTAGTAACTACCGAAGAGCGCTTTAGTTGTGCTATGGGTTATCGTTATGGTAATAGGAAAATGGGATGTCATGCACATAGAAGTCCAGCGAACATGAACATTGGGATCTACGAATCATGCAATGCCTATTTTGCAAATGTTTACCGAAGAATTATAGATAAATATGACTCCCCTGCAGAAGGTATGGACAATTGGAGTAGGCACATAAAGAGTTTTGGTCTTGGCAATTACCTTAATAATGATTTATCCGTAGGTCAACCTGGTAAAGTACCTACGGCTGAAACATACAATGAAGGTTATGGTAAAAATAGATGGTACACCACTTTTACGATTTCTAATGCTATTGGACAAGGTGAAGTTTTAGCAACACCAATTCAACTAGCTAATATGGCAGCAGCAATTGGTAATCGTGGTTATTATTACACACCACATATTATTAAAGAGATTGAAGGAGATACAATTCCTTTAAAGTTTACAACACCTAAATACACCACTATAGACAAACGCCATTTTGAACCTGTTGTACAAGGTATGTTTGATGTTTACAATAAAGGAACGGCAAATATGTTACAGGTAAAAGGTATCGAGATATGTGGCAAAACAGGAACTGCTGAAAACTTTGCCATTATTGATAGTGTAAAAACACAACTAACTGACCACTCAATTTTTGTAGCATTTGCCCCTAAAGATAACCCTAAAATTGCTCTGGCAGTTTTTGTTGAGAACGGTTATTTTGGAAGTCGATTTGCAGGTCGCATGGCAAGCTTGATGATTGAATATTACCTTAAAGGCGAAATTACAAGAACAGATATGGAAAACTTTGTACTCCGTTATTCCCTTGAGCATGAGTACCAAAAGCCATTTTCTGGTGAACCTTTTGGTATTAACAGGCAAACCACACTTGAAGCTATTGACGAAAAAGCGTTTCAAAAGTTATTAAAACTTAAAGCCGAAATCCCTAAGTCCTAGACCATGCTAAGAGAAAATCAAAGACGTTTTAAGTTTGATTGGATTACGATCATTTTGTTTTTATTATTAGTAGGTTTTGGCTATCTCAATATTTTATCGGCATCTCATGTTGGAGAAATCACGAGTTATTTTGATACATCCCAACTTTATGGAAAACACCTCATATTTATTGGACTCACTTTTGTATTAATTGTATTTATTCTCTCGTTCGAGGCCAAATTTTATGAACGTTTTGCAAGTATTATCTATTTAGTCGCCATTTTGGCCTTAATGGGTTTGTTTATATTTGGTAAAGATGTTAATGGTGCACGATCATGGTATGGCATTGGTAGTATGACCATTCAACCAAGTGAGTTTGCAAAGTTTGCTACAGCTCTGGCGGTTGCTAAATACATAAGTGATTTGCAAACCAATATGCAAACCTTAAAAGACCAAATCAGAGTCGCTGCCATTATTTTTACACCAGCTATATTGATTTTACTTCAAAATGATGCAGGTAGCACTATAGTTTACTTGGCTTTTTTCTTTGTGTTTTACAGAGAAGGTCTGCAACAGGTCTATTTGATTGTTGCCGTATCATTAATTTTAATAGCTGTACTTGCATTAAAATTCGGAATCTTAACTACTGCAATAGTTACTTTATTAGCACTCTTAATTCGTTATTTTTTCAGAAAAAAGAAACGTGCTTCCATACTTCAATATGTCTTAGTTTTATTGATTGCTGTCGGATTTGGATATGGTGTGAAATTATTTTACCAACATGGGTTAAAAGCTCATCAGCAAAACAGAATAACTATCTTTTTAAGATTGGAGAAAGATCCGATTAAGCTAGAACAAATGCGAAAAAGAGAAGCTTATAATCTCATTCAATCCGAGCAGGCTATTAGCTCTGGTGGCTTAACCGGCAAAGGGTTTCTAGAAGGCACAAGAACAACAGGAAAATTTGTACCCGAACAACATACCGATTATATTTTTAGTACTGTCGGCGAAGAATGGGGGTTTTTGGGCAGTAGCGTAGTTGTAGTTCTATTTGTACTTCTCATTATAAGAATTCTCTATTTAGCCGAAACTCAAAAATCCCAATTCAGTCGTGTTTATGGTTATGGAGTTGCTTCGATATTATTTGTACATTTTACCATTAATATCGGTATGGTAATGGGACTAATTCCTACTGTTGGTATCCCTTTGCCATTTTTTAGTTATGGCGGCTCAGGACTTTGGGGCTTTACCGTTTTACTGTTTATTTTTGTAAAGTTAGATAGCAATAAAATCAATGAATGGTAAATAAAAAAAGACTGTTTTTATTAAAAAACAGTCTTTCAATGACATTTATCATCATAGCTATTAATCAATATATGTCATATTATTTGTTTTGAATGTAATGGACATTATATAAAAAAAGACACCAAGTACCGGTAAAAACAATAACAATACTAACCAAACCATTTTGCTCTTAATTTTCCTCCGTGATTTAAGCACAACAATACACAGAAGCAGAATAATTAGTATGTAACAACCTATGAAAAAATTTACCATTTCTGAATCTACCAACATCATGGTGTCTTAATATTTTTAACTTACATTCCGAGATGCTATATAACTAACTCTCTATTTCAATTTTACAATCTTGGAATGTAAGTTTTTTTGAAAACTTCTATTTACTGTCCTTGTCCCAATGAGTAACCCCTTACACCATCGAACGTATATAAGTTTTCTGTTTTTATGGCATCTATACCGTGATCCATAGCTGCCTGTAAAACTTCTACTATTTTTCTTTTTGACAATTCTTTCCCATCTTTAGCACTATATCTACATCTCCAATGATCCGTACAAAACGTTTCATCAAATCCATTTGGCCAAACCTTAATACCCCTATTGGTAATCATTGACAACTCTAGCTCATCATTATTTAATTTTTGTAGTTGTTCCGCAAGTTTATCGGCATCGTAGCCATTCCAATCTACAAACAAATCAACTCCTACAACTTTTTTGTCTTTAGATGGCTTTCGCTGGTATTTTGGAAGTATTAATGGTGTATTATCATCAAAATGAACTTCTGGTAATTGCTTAGGCTTATTACCCAAATTAGCAATAACCGCTTCTGCAAATTCTTTTGTTCCGACACGTTTCGTGCTCATTACCGAATCATAGATATCATTGGTATGCACACCATCTTCGATAGTTCTTAACCATGCGTTTTGTATTTTTTCAGCAACTTCGCTTTGCCCAACATGATTAAGCATCATAACAGCACCGTTAATTAATCCTGAAGGATTAGCTACATTCTTACCTGCAATATCTGGTGCAGAACCATGAATAGCCTCAAACATAGCACATTCTTGACCTATGTTTGCTGAGCCTGCTAAACCTACAGAACCTGTAATCTGAGCAGCGATATCTGACACGACATCACCATATAAATTTGGCATAACAATGACATCAAAATCTTCTGGTGAATCGGCCAATAGAGCAGAACCTATATCTACGATCCAATGTTCATTTATTATATCTGGATAGCGGGAAGCAACCTCATCAAATACTTGATGGAATAAACCATCGGTCTGCTTCATAATGTTATCCTTAGTAAAACAAGTGACTTTTTTTCTTCCATACTTTTTGGCATATTCAAAAGCATAGGTTACAATTTTTTCACAACCAGGACGACTAATTAACTTTAGGCATTGTACCACTTCATCAGTTTGTTGATGCTCAATACCTGCATATAAATCTTCTTCATTCTCTCTAATAATTACAACATCCATATCTGGATGCTTAGTCGTTACGAAAGGGTGTAAACTACGACAAGGTCTAACATTAGAATATAATCCTAAAGTTTTGCGCATAGTTACATTAAGACTTTTGTAGCCACCGCCTTGAGGTGTTGTAATAGGTGCTTTAAGAAGTATTTTATTTCTTCTTATAGACTCCCATGCATTATCTGAAATTCCGGTAGAATTACCAGATAAATATACCTTTTCTCCAACTTCGATTTCCTCAAAAGTTAAATCTGCACCAGCTGCAGAAAGTATATTAAGTGTTGCATCCATAATTTCTGGACCGATACCATCACCTTTGGCTAAAGAAACTTTTATCATAATTGCGTTTGTTTTTTATTACAGTGCAAAGATGATATTCCTTTTTCATATATTTTTATATATGTTTTAAATGATATATATAAACAATACTTATCGAAAACGTTTTCGTAGTAGGCCAATACTACAGAATTGCTAATTTAAAGTAGTAAATCGAACAAAAAATTTAAGAAAATTTAACTAATTAAGATTGTCCAAGCTTGCTTTAATGGTTTCGATTTTTGCTAAAGCATCAGCTTCTTTTTTCTTTTCGGAAGCTACAACTTGCTCAGGTGCATTATTGACGAAACGCTCATTAGCTAGTTTTTTCTGTACCGATTTTAAGAAACCTTCCGTATAATTCAACTCTTCGGTAAGTTTCTTAACTTCTGCTTCAACATCGATATTGCCTTCCATCGGAATAAAGTATTCGTTAGATTTAACACGAAAGGTCAATGCGCCATCAACTGGCTCTTTTACGTATTCAAAACTATCAAGATTACCTAATTTTAATATAACCTCATCAAAAGTAGAGGACACATCTTCATTATTAATAATTGAAAAATCAATAGTATCCTTAAAAGCAATATTCTTTTGTTTTCTAATGTTTCTGATTCCCGAAATGACTTCAGATGCAAAATCAAATTCTGAAATCAATGTTTCATTAACAGATTTAGATCCTGGCCATCTTGAAATGATCAAAGCCTCTTCTGGAGAACGCTCTTCCATGTAATGCCAGATTTCTTCGGTCAAAAAAGGCATAAAAGGGTGAAGAATTCTTAAGTTATCTTCAAATAAACCAATTACTCTATTATAGGTTGCTCTGTCAATTGGCTTTTGGTAGGCTGGCTTTATAATTTCTAATAACCAAGATGCGAAATCGTCCCAAATCAGTTTGTAAGTTGCCATAAGTGCATCACTCAATCTATATTTGCTAAAATGATTTTCAATTTCTGTAATGGTTTTTTGAAATTTAGATTCGTACCATTCTAAAGCAATTTTGCTTGACTTGGGTTGGCTGATCTCTTCATCGATTTGCCAACCTTTAATCAACCTAAAGACATTCCATATTTTATTGGCAAATTGCTTTCCTTGTTGGCAAAGATCTTCATCAAACATTAAATCATTTCCTGCAACAGAACTTAATAGTAAGCCAACACGTACTCCATCTGCTCCATACTCCTCGATTAATTTTAAAGCGTCAGGTGAATTACCCAATTGTTTAGACATTTTACGACGTTGCTTGTCTCTTACCAATCCTGTAAGGTAAACATTCTCAAATGGTCTTTCTCCTTTATACTCGTAACCAGAAATAATCATTCGTGCTACCCAAAAGAATAAAATATCTGGACCAGTAACCAAATCATTAGTTGGGTAATAGTATTTTATCTCTTCATTCTCTGGATTTCTAATACCATCAAATACGCTTATTGGCCATAACCAAGATGAGAACCAAGTATCTAGTGCATCTTTATCTTGATGTAGGTCTTCAATAGAAAAAGACTTCTCGACTTCGTTCGCAGCGACATCGAGTTTCTCCTTTGCTAATTCAAAAGCTTTTTCTTTGTTCTCTGCCACTACAAAATCCTCTTTACCATCACCATAATAGTACGCAGGAATTTGTTGCCCCCAAAGTAGTTGACGTGATATATTCCAATCGCGGATGTTCTCCATCCAATGACGGTAGGTATTTTCAAACTTCTTAGGAAATAGTTTTACATCACCAGTTTTTAGAACAGCATCTAAAGCTGGTTTCGCTAAGTCTTCCATTTTTAAAAACCACTGATCGCTTAAACGTGGCTCTATAACTGCTTTTGTTCGTTCTGAAGTGCCAACCTTATTCATATAGTTTTCAGTTTTCACTAATATGCCAGCTGCTTCCAGTTCTTTAGCAATAGCTTTACGTACCACAAAGCGATCTTGTCCTTCATAATGCATTCCAAAGCTATTTAAACTCGCATCTTCATTAAAAATATCAACAACTTCGAGATTATGCTTGTCGCCTAAAACTTTATCATTTTCGTCATGAGCTGGCGTTACCTTAAGACAACCTGTACCAAATTCAACATCCACATACTCATCTTCAATGATTGGCACTACTCTACCACAAATTGGTATAATTGCTTTCTTACCTTTTAAGTGGGCAAATCTTTCATCATTTGGGTTTATACAAATTGCCGTATCTCCAAAAATCGTTTCTGGTCGTGTTGTCGCTATAGTTAATTTATCCTTACTTCCTTCAACCTGATACTCTAAATAATATAATAGTCCTTGTCTTTCAACATGGATAACCTCCTCATCAGATAGTGTAGTTTTAGCTTCAGGATCCCAATTCACCATACGATGACCTCTATAAATCAAACCTTTGTTGTAAAGGTCAACAAAAACTTTTATTACAGCCTCAGACATGTCGTCATCCATTGTAAATTTAGTTCTATCCCAATCACAAGAGCAGCCCAATTTTTTTAATTGCTCCAAAATTACCCCTCCATATTCTTCTGTCCAATCCCAAGCATGCTTTAAAAACTCTTCTCTGGTTAAGTCATTTTTATGGATACCTTGTTCTTTTAATTTGGCAACAACTTTAGCCTCAGTGGCTATAGATGCATGATCAGTTCCTGGCACCCAGCACGCATTTTTACCTAACAAACGTGCACGACGAATCAATACATCTTGTATGGTGTTATTGAGCATATGCCCCATATGCAATACGCCTGTAACATTTGGAGGCGGAATTACAATAGTATAAGGTTCTCTTTCGTCTGGTTTTGAGTGGAAATAATTATGCTCCATCCAATAGTTATACCATTTGGTTTCTACTGACAATGCATTATATTTTGATGGGATTTCCATATTTTGGTATCGTTTTTGCTAAGTAACTGACAAAAGTACTTATATTTCTTTTTTTGAAAAATTATTAGGTAATTAATATGAATATAAAGCTCTAAATACTGTTAAATAGAGTGCATTATATCTAATTAATTTTGAGGAGAGTTAAAAAGTAAGTAATTTTGATAGTATCAATTTAAAAATTTAAATGATGAAAAATTTAATAGCAATTTTATTTGTAGGATTAATTAGCCTTGGGGCTTATGCTCAAGAAAAGAAAGTAGCTAAGATTGAGTTTAAGACTGATGTTATAGATTACGGTACCATAGAGAAAGGCGCAAATGGTGTGAGAACATTTGAATTTACCAATACTGGTAATGCCCCGTTAATTATTTCTAGCGTAAAATCTACTTGTGGCTGTACAGTACCTAAAAAGCCCAAAGGACCAATTATGCCGGGTGAAACAGGTGAGATTGAAGTAAAATACGACACCAAAAGAGTTAATCCGATAAGAAAAACAATTACCGTTATTTCTAATGCAGAAACTCCTACAATAGCACTAAAAATTAAAGGTTTAGTTATAGACCCAAACAAGACCAGTGTTTTAGAAAAAAAGGAAAAGAGCATGATTGAGCAATAAAAGCTCTGTCAATACTAATCTAAGGATGAGCGCTCAATATGGGCGCTCATTTTTTTAAAGGCATTATCAAGCTTAAATTTAAACGTCATGTCTTTACCATTTCGTTCTATTTTCAACTTTATGCTCTTACCTGTTTTACCATGAAAAATCTCATTGAGTTCAGGTAATTTGTAATCATAAGCAGGACTGCCGTTAATACTTATAAGAATGTCACCTACTTTTAGACCAGATGCGTATGCATTAGATGATGTTCTTAACTCTACAATTTTATACACAGGTTTTAATACCATAATATGCTCAATGGAAAAATCTATTTTTACTGCACTAAAATCACTGCTCATTTTTTTGTTATTGTCTTGAGACATGCTGATCTGCTCTCTTACAAACATGGTTCCATGATGTTCTAATACTATACCACTGTTATTGTATGTAAAAGGTTCTTTAAAAAATCTGTTCTTTTTTAGGTGAAGCTTTTTATTACGATAGTCAAAAAACACATTAAATCGTTTTAAGATATTACTACCCAAGCTCCCACTACGTTCTTTATAGGCTCTTGCTGCATGAACATAGCTTGAATCTGGAAACGCAACATTAACATCACTGAGGCTAAAATCACCTATAGTAAACTTATCGGCTTTAGATCGGTTTCCATAAACAGATCCACTGAGTCCCTGACCCAAATAATCCTCAAAAAACAAATCTTTTTTTGGCATTAAGCCTTCTCTTTTATTTTCAAATAACCATATTGCATCGCTACTACCTGTATCTAAAAGTAGTTTTACTGGCTTTTTATCTTTGTTAATGGTAATTTCAGCATTTAGATAAGGTTTCTTTCTATGAATATTAATTGGTATGGTTTTCCATTTTTTTGAAGATTTTGGCTTAAAAGTATGTGGTCTATGCAACCTAATGTACTTAGACATATAATTAATTTCTACAACAAAATCTTTGAAAATATCATAACCAATAATACCATGAACTAAAACGCCCAGACGCGGAGTAAAATTAATCGACTTATCAAAAACAACATACAAATCCTTATTTACACCTATAACATTACCAATTTTAAATCTATTATGACTAGATTTTAGGGCCTTAATGCGTCCATTGCCACCTAGACCATGCAAGTAAAAGGATCTTGTGCTTTTTAAGTCAAGTGAGTCTCGTTCTTCAAGATTAAAAAGAATAGGTTTACTTACACCACTATCTAAAACAAAAGATAGCGTAACTCCATTAATCTCTACAGGAATGATGATAAGATTACTGGCAAGCTCAAAATCTATTTTATCACTTACATCAGCTTTGAGAAAAAAACTATCTTGAGCCATTAATAAACTACCATTAATGACACAAAAACAAAAAACTATACATCGTAAGAACAGCATAAACTTTGGTTAGTTTAATCTGAATTTACAAATCTTTATCTTATTACGTATTTTAAACGTTATTTTTTACATAAACTTTAAGAAATTTCAGAACTTAGCACTTTATAATTTACGACGATGCCAAAAATTTCAAAAAAGGGTATAAACATGCCACAATCGCCAATTAGAAAGTTGGTGCCTTTTGCAGAACAAGCAGAAAAACAAGGAAAAACAGTATACTACCTTAATATAGGACAACCAGATATTAAAACTCCACAGATAGCTTTAGATGCTGTAAAAGTACATTCCTTAGATATATTAGCCTATTCAAGATCCGAAGGTTCTGAAAATTACAGAACTAAAATTGCCGACTACTATAGAAAAAATGACATCCATGTTACACACAATAACATCATTGTTACCACAGGCGGAAGTGAAGCTTTATTATTTGCCTTTGGCAGTATCATGGACGAAGAGGATGAAGTCATAATTCCAGAGCCATTCTATGCCAATTATAATGGATTTTCAACGGCATCTAGCGTTAAGGTTGTACCAGTCATCTCAAAAATTGAAGACAACTTTGCTTTGCCTCCAATTGAGGAATTTGAAAAGTTAATTACGCCAAAGACAAAGGCCATTTTAATTTGTAATCCTGGGAATCCCACTGGTTACTTATATTCTAGAGAAGAAATAAAAAAATTAGCCGCTATTGTTAAAAAACATGATTTGTTTTTAATAGCTGATGAAGTTTATAGAGAGTTTGTTTACGATGGTATAACACACTATTCCATTTTACAAGAATCAGGATTAGAAGAGCACGCTATTGTTATTGACTCAGTATCAAAACGCTATAGCATGTGTGGAGCTCGTATTGGTTATTTGGTTTCAAAAAATGAAGAGGTTATTAAAACAGCATTAAAGTTTGCTCAAGCAAGATTGAGTCCTCCAACCTTAGCGCAAATAGCAAGTGAGGCAGCACTTGAGACACCTCAAAGCTATTTTGATGATGTTATTGACGAATATGTTAAACGTAGAAATATACTAATATCGGGGCTAGAAAATATTGAAGGTGTTAAAGTTGCCAAACCAAATGGTGCTTTTTATTGTATTGCAGAATTACCAGTAAAAAACTCCGATGATTTTGCACGTTGGTTATTAGAATCCTTTGATTATGAAAACAATACTATTATGGTAGCACCAGCAGCAGGGTTTTATTCCACTCCGGGTGTTGGCTTAAACCAAATTCGTATTGCCTATGTATTGAACGAAAAAAGTTTAAAACTTGCCATAAAAATATTAGATGAAGCCTTAAAAGTTTATAGAGATTAAATGACCATAGAAAACAATGTTTCACTAAAACCATTTAACACTTTTGGCATAGATGCTAAGGCTACCTCATATTGTAATATCTCAACCGTTGAGCAATTAAAAAATATTTTAGCCTCTCAGCATACCAACCCACTTTTTATACTTGGTGGTGGCAGCAATATGCTATTAACCAAAGATATTGAAGCCTTAGTTCTGCATATCAATCTCAAAGGCCTTACAATTGTAAATGAAACTGACAATAAGGTTACAGTAAAAGCCATGGCTGGAGAAAATTGGCATGAGTTTGTACTTTGGTGTTTAGAACAAAATTATGGTGGCATAGAGAACCTATCACTTATTCCCGGTAACGTTGGCACTGCACCTATTCAAAACATTGGGGCTTATGGAGTTGAGCTAAAAGATGTATTTGTGAGTTGCGAAGCTATTCATATAAAAAGCCAACAACTAAAGACATTCACAAAAAAGGATTGTAACTTCGATTACAGAGAGTCTGTTTTTAAACAAGATCTTAAAAGTCAATATATTATTACAAGTGTCAATTTTGAGCTCACCAAAACTAATCACAGATTACATATGGATTATGGAGCTATAAAAGACCAACTCAATGTTTTTAATATAGCAGAGCCTACTATTCGACATATCTCTAAAGCGGTCATAGCCATTAGACAAAGTAAATTACCAGACCCAAAAGATATTGGCAATAGTGGTAGTTTCTTTAAAAATCCTATTATTTCAAAAGATGAATTTGAGACCTTAAATGATAATTTTCCAGATATCCCGTCTTATCAAATCTCTGATAAAGAAGTAAAAATACCTGCTGGCTGGCTTATAGAAAAAGCTGGGTTTAAAGGTAAACGTTTCAATGATTATGGTGTACATAAAGAGCAAGCTCTTGTTTTAGTAAACTATGGCAATGCAAAAGGAAAAGATATTTTTGAATTAGCTAAACTCCTTCAAAAAACAATAAAACGTATTTTTAATATAGAGATTGAAACCGAAGTGAATATTATATAAAACATAAGTCGCAATAAATATTGCGACTTATGAATTTGGAATAATTTCTTTGAAAATGCTATTAATCAATTCTCTAAATGGAAGAAAAATTATACCAATAAAATGTGCTATTAACCTAATAAAGGTGTATTTAAGTATATTTACGTTTATAAATCCATTTTAGATGTTTTAGAAACTAAAAAAGAAGATTTTAACATTTTGAGCATAACACCAACAGAACAAAAAATAATCGATTACCTCAAAAAAGGAGATAAACGTGCATTAAATCTACTCTACGAAAATTATTCCACTAGTCTTTATGGTGTTATTTTAAAGATTACAATTAATGAAGAAATTGCAGAAGATGCTTTACAAGAAACCTTTATAAAGGTATGGAAAAATGCTCATAAATATGACTCCAGTAAAGCTAAGCTATTCACTTGGCTATTCCGTATAGCAAGGAATACAGCTATAGATAAACTAAGAAGTTTTAACAATCGTTATAAAAAAGAAGTCCAAATCGATACTTCTAACGTATATATCTTACCAACAAGTAATTTAAATCAAGATGTTTTGGATATTAAAGAGCATGTTGGGCGACTAGAAGAAAAGTACCAAATTGTGTTAGATGCCTTGTTTTTTCAAGGGATGACACAACAAGAAGCTAGTGACGAACTAGATATTCCTCTCGGTACAATTAAGTCGAGGTTAAAAATAGGGTTACGAGAATTAAAGAAAGTTTACGACCCATAAAAGAATGTATTATGGAAACAAAATTACATAGTTTTTTAAATTCTAACCTGCTAAACAAATATTTGGTAGGCGAAACTTCTGCTGAAGAAACAAAGGAAGTAGAATTTTTTATCAGTCACTATCCTGAAGCTGCTTCAGCATACGAAAAACTTCAGAATAACTTAGAGCTTATTGCCAAAGCTGGTGCTGTGGACGTGCCAAACCACATATTATCTAATATTTTAGAAGCTTTGGATGAATCTAATGACACTAAAGTGATTCAATTAGTACAGACCAAAAAGATACCTTGGTATAGTATTGCTGCTAGTGCTGCAGCTATTCTATTTGCCGCTACATCGTTTGTACTGTATCAGAAAAATCAAATGTTAAACGATGAAAACAACGTTGTTATTGAAGAGATTTTTGATTTAAGAAGTGATATCGAAAACAATAATACCAAATTGGACGAACTGTCTAAGGAATTAAACAAGTTAAACAATCCAGATGCCAGAAAATATGTTATCAATGGTAACGAGCGTGCAAAAAATTTAAAAACAGTGGCTTACATTAACCCTGTTGAAAAAACATCTATGATTGATGTAATTACTTTACCGCAATTACCTAAAGAACAACATTATGAAATCTGGGCTGAATTACAAGACAGAATGGTTAACTTAGGTATAATCGACGAATCTGATCGAAAATTAAAACCAATACCATATATGGAAGATGCATTGGCATTGAGTATTAAAATTGGAACAAGTGGCGAAGCTAACGAGAATAATACTGAGGTTGCAGAAATATCATTAAAGGAAGAATAACCCTAACCTTTAATAAACCGAAAGAGGCACAATAATATTTATGTGCCTCTTTTTTATTTTTAAATTTTTTAAAAAACCTATTCGTTTTCAAATAGCGTTTTGTGGATAATTCCGCCAATAATGGCACCTACAATTGGAGCTACCCAAAACACCCACACTTGCGATAAGTAAGCACCATCAGCAAATAAAGCCTGACTTAAAGATCTTGCAGGATTTACTGATGTATTTGAAATAGGTATACTGATTAAGTGGATTAAGGTTAATGCCAAACCAATAGCTATCGGCGCAAAGCCTTTTGGTGCTCTGGCATTTGTACTTCCTAAGATAACGATTAAGAAAAATGCCGTTAAAATCACCTCAGCTACAATTACTGCCATCATACTGTAATTATCTGGTGATAAATCACCATATCCATTCGCAGCAAATCCACCTAGTGTATCAAAACCAGCTTTACCAGAAATAATTGTCTTTAACGCCAAAGCTGCAACTACAGCTCCAGCAACCTGAGCAATGATGTAGCCAATTAAATTTTTAGCCTCAAATTTTCCACCAGACCATAGACCTACAGATACAGCAGGGTTAAAATGACCACCAGAAATATGCCCTACAGCGTAAGCCATGGTTAATACAGTTAAACCAAAAGCAAGTGCAACACCTACAAATCCAATACCTAATTCTGGAAATCCAGCAGCAAAAACTGCACTACCACAACCTCCAAAAACAAGCCAAAACGTTCCAAAGAACTCTGCAAATAATTTTTTCATAATTGATAATTAATTAGTTAGTAAAAATGTTTATATGGTTATGTGACACAAGGTTTACGTATTAAGTCACAATTAAAGAAGAGCATTAAATAATGTAAAAGCATTATCTTTGCATTAAATTTAAGCTTTAAAATGAAATTGTTACTTCTTACACTCGGATTGTTAGCTTTAGGCATCGCTGGTATTGCCATAAAACTATGGGCAAAAAAGGACGGTGAATTCGCAGGTACTTGCGCAAGCCAAAACCCAATGCTTAATAAAGAAGGAGAAGCTTGTGGTTTCTGTGGCAAGACTCCAGATCAGTTCGAAAACTGCAACGAACCTCAACACTCTTAGGTCTTAATGAGCTTTACTACAATACTGTTTTTTACTTTTGTAGTAATAGTTGGTATTCAAGCTGTATACTACCTTATTTTTCTTTTTTCCTTTTCTATTAAGAGGCCAGAAACACAAATAAAAAAGCATGTTCCAGTTTCTGTCATTATCTGTGCAAAAAATGAAGCAGAAAACTTAAAGCAGAATCTTCCTCTAGTTTTAAATCAAAACTATTCAAACTTTGAAGTAGTTTTAGTCAACGATAGTTCTTCTGATGAAACATTAGAAGTGATGAAGCAGTTTAAAACTAATTATGGTAATGTAAAACTTGTTGATGTTAAATCTATTGAAGCCTTTTGGGGAAATAAGAAATATGCACTCACACTTGGCATAAAAGCTTCTAAACACGACTTTTTAGTGTTTACTGACGCAGATTGTAAGCCAAGATCCAATAAATGGTTAGCTCACATAAGCAGTAAATTCTCTAATCAGAAAGCTATTGTTCTAGGATACGGTGCTTATGCCAAAAAGCACTTTTCATTGTTAAATCAACTTATTAGGTTTGAAACCGTAATGACAGCTTTACAATATTTTTCATATGCCAATCTGGGAATACCATATATGGGAGTTGGCAGAAATATGGCTTACAGAAAGGAATTATTTTTTAACAATAATGGTTTTAACAGTCACATGACCATAAAATCTGGTGACGACGATTTGTTTATCAATGAAATTGCCGATACTAAAAATACTGCTATCTGTACCTCTAAGGAAAGTTTTACAATTTCTGAATCAAAAAGTTCTTTTAAAGACTGGATTATACAAAAACGCAGACATGTCAGTACAGCTAGCTTGTATAAAACTAAGCATAAGTTTCTTTTAGGTGTGTTCTATACATCGCAACTATTATTCTGGGTTTTGGGTATTTTACTATTCATATTGAGTTATGATTGGATATGGATTGTAATGCTAATTACTTTACGATTTATAGTTCAACTTTTAAGTTTTGGATTTACAGCTAAAAAACTAAATGAAATTAATCTTATCTTTTTAGCACCTTTTCTAGAATTATTTTTAATTACTACACAATTAAGTATCTTTATTGCTAACCTTATATCTACACCAAAACATTGGAAATAATAGACGCAATTAAAAAAGCCAAACAGAATGACCAAATTGCGTTCAATTTTCTTTTGGATACCTTTTGGAATGAGGTGTATAAATTTCAACTTAAGCGTACAAAAAATGAAAATGACGCTGAAGATATTACCATTCAAACATTTTCCAGAGCTTTTGACAAAATAAATACCTATAATGAAGATTATAAGTTCAAAACTTGGTTGATTACCATTTCAAAAAACATCCATATTGATTTAATTAGAAAGCAGAAAAAAACAATTAGAAATACATCTAAAGACGATAACGAGCGTTACTTCGACATTGTTGACGACTCACCTACTCCAGAAGATAAGATTATAACTGAGCAAAATCTTGCCAAGCTTTTAAGAGATATCAAAAAATTAAAACCTCATTATCAAGAAATCATTAACTTAAGGTATTTTCAGGAGTTTAGTTACAAGGAAATATCCCATGAATTAAACGAACCTATTAACAATGTAAAGGTAAAATTACTCAGAGCAAAAAAATTATTGGCAGCTATCATTACTAAAACATAATGCTTTCTATGCTTAAAAAATTAGGGCCTGGATTATTATTTGCTGGTGCAGCTATTGGTGTTTCGCATTTGGTACAATCCACAAGAGCTGGTGCCGACTTTGGGTTAGGACTGCTTTGGGCGCTTTTACTTGTCAATTTATTCAAATATCCTTTTTTCCAGTTTGGACCAAGATATGCTTCTGCAACAGGCGAAAGTCTATTAGAAGGTTACCATAAGCTAGGTAAAGGCATCCTTATCGCTTATTTTGTACTAAGTTTAGCGACAATGTTTACCATTCAAACTGCTGTTACCATTGTTACAGCTGGTTTAGCAAATTCACTTTTTGGAGATATTAGTGTTTTAAACTTTGGTATTGATGGTATTAGCAGTATAGAAATTTGGACTGTTATTATATTATTAATCTGTTTGCTCATACTTTTCTTGGGCAAGTACAGAACTCTAGACAAGTTGATCAAAGTCATTATTATCGTACTCACCATAAGCACTTTAGTCGCCGTTTGCTTTGCGTTTGTAGAGTTTGACAAACCTATTTCCTTGGTTCAAATATTACCAGAAAACCCTACTGAAATTGCTTTTCTTATTGCTTTTATGGGATGGATGCCTGCTCCATTGGATATTTCGGTTTGGCATTCCATTTGGGCAATAGAAAAGAAAAAGGACGAAGGTGTGTTTTCTCCAAAAACAGCATTACTAGACTTTAATATAGGTTTCCTTGGTGCCATAATTTTAGGGTTTGCTTTTGTTTGTCTGGGCTATTTTATAATGTTTGGCAATGGTAATACCTTTAGTGATAAAGCAGCAATTTTCTCAAATCAGCTTATTGACTTGTATACTAAAAGCTTAGGAGATTGGGCTTACATAATTATTGGTATAGCTGCTTTCACCACTATGTTTAGCACAACTATTACCACTTTAGACGCATCACCAAGAGCTATGACCAAAAGTCTAGAAATACTCTCTAATGAACCAAAAAAGAATGGCTATCTCCATTGGATTTTAATTTTAGCCATTGGTACTATTTTTATCTTTTTTGCTTTGGCTTCAGAAATGGGTCTATTGATTAAAATAGCAACCATCCTTTCATTTATAACAGCCCCTTTTTATGCTATTATTAATTACAAGTTAATTTCCAGTAAGCATACACCGAAAGATTGGAGACCAAGTATAGGGCTTCATGTTTTATCATGGTCTGGTATTGCTTTTTTAGTTGGCTTTAGTATCTGGTATCTTAGCTTTCTGTAAACCTTTTTAATTATTTACTTCGTATCTTTGCTTTCTCGAAAATGAAAATGTATGGAAACCAAAGTAGCTTCAAATATTTTACCCGAACGCAAACCAAAATGGTTACGAGTTAAGTTACCTACTGGTAAGAAATACACGGAACTCAGAAGTCTTGTAGATAAATACAAACTCAATACGATTTGCACCTCAGGAAGTTGCCCAAATATGGGAGAATGCTGGGGAGAAGGTACTGCAACATTTATGATTTTAGGAAATGTCTGTACACGTTCTTGCGGATTTTGTGGGGTAAAAACCGGAAGACCAGAAACCGTAGATTGGGATGAACCAGAAAAGGTAGCACGATCAATCAAAATCATGCAAATTAAACATGCGGTTTTAACAAGTGTGGATAGAGACGATCTTAAGGATATGGGAAGCATTATGTGGGCAGAAACGGTTAAAGCCGTTCGTAGGATGAATCCTGAAACGACACTTGAGACTTTAATTCCAGATTTTCAAGGTGTCGAAAAACATATAGACCGTATTATCGATGTGGCTCCAGAGGTTGTTTCACATAATATCGAAACCGTGAGACGATTAACGCGAGAGGTTCGTATACAAGCTAAATACTATCGTAGTATGGGAGTTTTAAAATACTTAAAACAACAAGGACAGCGCAGAACCAAATCTGGTATTATGTTGGGCTTAGGTGAAACAAAAGATGAAGTCATCGCTACGCTTCACGACCTTAGAGACAATGACGTTGATGTGATAACTATAGGTCAATACCTTCAACCTAGTAAAAAACACTTACCTGTAAAACGGTTTGTTAATCCTGATGAATTTGATGAATATAAAGCTATAGGTCTAGAATTAGGATTTAGACATGTAGAAAGTAGTGCTTTGGTAAGATCTTCGTACAAAGCACAAAAACATATTGACTAATGATTAAGGTTGCCATAAACGGGTTTGGTAGAATTGGCCGACGTGTGTTTAGGTTAGCACTTCAACATCCACAGATAGAAATTATAGCTATAAATGATTTGGCAGACGCAAAAACCCTAAGTCATTTATTAAAGTACGATAGTATTCATGGCGTTCTAAACGAAACTATTTCGTACGACCATAATCATATTATCGTTAATGAGATTTCTATCCCTTTATACAATGAGGATCATCCCAAGTCTATTGATTGGTCATCAGCACAACCAGATTTTGTTATAGAATCAACAGGAAAATTCAAAACCAAATCAGAATTACAAAACCATATAAATAATGGTGCGCAATGTGTAGTTTTATCCGTTCCTGCGTTAGATGATGATATTAAGACTATAGTTCTTGGCGTAAATGACCACAGCATGGATGGTTCTGAAACCATCATATCCAATGCATCTTGTACAACCAATAATGCTGCACCTATGATTGCTTTAATCAAAGCGCATTTCGGTATAAAGCAAGCTTACATTACAACTGTACATTCTTATACGACAGATCAAAGTCTGCACGATCAACCACATCGCGATTTGAGACGTGCCAGAGCTGCCGGACAATCTATAGTACCAACCACTACAGGTGCGGCTAAAGCACTGACCAAGATTTTTCCCGATTTATCTGATGTTATTGGTGGTTGTGGCATAAGAGTACCAGTAGCTAATGGTTCGCTTACAGATATTACCATTAATGTTGAAAAACATACAACCATACAAGAGGTTAATGCTGTTTTTGAAGAAGCTTCAAAATCCCAATTAAAAAAGATTCTTGAATATACGGAAGATCCCATTGTTTCCATTGATATCGTTGGTAATTCACACTCATGCATTTTTGATGCACAGATGACATCTGTAATCGGAAATATGGTCAAAATAGTAGGTTGGTACGATAATGAAACCGGTTATAGTCATAGAATTTTAGATTTAATTTGCGATTTATCGGATAAAAAAGCACTTTTGTCGAATAAATAATTATATTTGTTAAAATAAAGTGAGCTGAAATGTCCCGAATCAAATATTACATATTTGTTTTTTTAGCGTGTTTTTGCAGTCTGATTTTCGCACAAACAAACAGTGTTGAAGATGCAGACTTGCTATCTATGAGGATACAAGAGCGCATTACCCAAGCAAAATTAGAGAGTGATCGCGGAGACTACTACAACGCTTTAGGTAATCTTGAAAAAGCACTTGTAATTGCCGAAAAAATTGATGATAAGACCAATCAGGGTAAAATCCATACCAAAATTGCTAAAGTTCGTTATCTGGTAGGTGAAACAGATAAAGCCAATATTTCATTAAATAAAGCGCTTCAAATTCAACGAGATATTGATGACTATGGCAATCGTGCTATCAGTTATAATATTAAAGGTGTTATACTTAGCACAAAAGAAGAATACGATAATGCTCTTGAATATTTTAAGTCAGCAAAAAATTTATTTGAACAGGAAGGTTTAGAAGAATATATTTCTGAAGTTACCCTAAACGAAGCGAAAGTATACATCTCGCTAAAGCAGTTCGATAAAGCCAAATCTCAACTCGATAAAACAATAATTATTGCTAAAAAGTATGAGCAAAAGAGAAGACTCAGCAGTGCTTTAATAGAAAGCGGTAAGGTTTCCAGTGCTCTCAACAACAGTGATTTAGCATTGACCCAAGCCGAAGAAGGACTTTCAATTGCTAAAGCTTATAATATTTTAGAAAATATTAATGAAGCATATTTAACATTGAGTGCTATTCATAAAGCTAAGGGAGACTATAAAAACTCTTACGATTTTATTACCAAGCATATCAAACTATCTGATTCAATTTTAGATGTTAAGCGCGAAAATTTAGCACCTGGTATTACAGGTAAATACATCTACAAATATAAGGATGCTCAAAATGCACAGTTGAAGCAACAGATAGACGAAGTTAGCGCTGAAAGTAATTTTACAAGAATTACTACCATACTTAGTATTGCGTTAATTACAATTTTATCTTTATTAACCCTATCACTTTACAAAAACAACAACATAAGGCTAAGAACCAATAACATGCTACAAACAAAAAATGATGAATTTATTGTAGCAAAAGAGAAAGCAGAATTGGCTTCTAAAACAAAGGCAAATTTCTTATCCACTGTAACGCACGAGTTGCGTACACCTTTATATGCAGTTACCGGTCTTACCAACATGCTTTTAGAAGAGGATCCTAAAGAACATCAAATACCGCATTTAAAGTCATTGAAATTCTCAGGGGATTACCTATTGACCTTTATAAACGATATCCTTCAAATCAATAAAATTGAAGCTAATAAAGTTGAGTTGGACCCAGAGGTGTTCAACCTTAAAAATAAACTCGAAAATATAATCTCTGCACTTAGCAATTCTGCTAAAGATAATGATACAAACCTACATTTTGACTATGAAGACGGTTTGCCAGAATCCTATAATGGCGACCAATTAAAAATTTCCCAAATCTTAATTAACCTACTTGGAAATGCTATTAAATTTACAAAAGATGGAGACATCTGGGTAAGAGCGTACAAGATTGACCAAAAGGACAATATGTATACACTACGCTTCGAAATTGAAGATAATGGCATTGGTATTACAAAAGAAAAACAAGACCAGATGTTTGATAGCTTTTCTCAAGGCTCTGTACAAATCAACAGAAAATATGGTGGCACAGGTCTTGGCCTATCTATTGTAAAAGGACTTATTAAAATTCTGAAAGGTAAAATCTATTTAAAGAGTGAACTTGGCAAAGGCACAACATTCTTTTTTGAAATTCCTTTAGAACACGTTGAAGAAGTTAAAGCACCTAAAGTAGAAGAAATTAAAAAATCTAATAAGATGGAAGATTTGGATTTAAGCGAAGTTAAAATTTTGATTGTCGAGGATAACAAGATCAATCAAATGATTACCAAAAAGATTCTCAATAAAATGGGATTGAACTGTGACGTGGTGGATAATGGTGAAGCTGCTGTAGAGCAAGTTAAATCAAATGATTATAATGTGGTATTAATGGATATTCATATGCCGGGTATTAGCGGTTTAGAAGCTACAAAAATCATTAGAACTTTTGACAAGGATTTAACCATTTTTGCGCTTACAGCTGTAACCATTGAAGATAAAATGCAAGAATTTGGAGAAGCTGGCTTTAACGATATTATTTCTAAACCATTTAAAAAGGAAGATTTTGAAACCAAGCTATATGATGTACTTTCCGGGAAAGAAGTAGTTTCTAGCTTCTTTTAATTAACAAATGTACTAATAGCCCTTTCCAAATCCTTAGCAATATCAATTTTTATTTGAATTGGTAAATAATACAAGTTCTCGTCTAAACTTTCATTATTAGATAGCCTTACATAATCCTTTTCGGTAGTTATAATAAGTCCTCTTTTTTCTAGCATTTCAATATCTGATGGTTTAAAACTGTAATGATCTGGATATTCAATATGATTAAAATCCAACCTTTTGTTTTTTAAAAATTCAACTAGAGGTCTTGCATTAGCAATTCCGGTGACCAATGTAAATTTAGGAAGTGAACTCAATTTAAGCTCATTTGTCTTAGAAATTACTTTTTCAGAATAGTCAATATAACTAAAGGCAACCTCTTGATGCTTTCTTATTTTTAACCGTTGTACTATTCTAGTTTTTTCGACTTCAGATATATCTTCTGGGCATTTCGTAACTATAATTACATCTGCTCGTTTAGCACCAGAGCGTGGCTCTCTTAAATTTCCCGTAGGCAAAACTATATCTTCATAGTAAGGTTTATGGTAAGCCGTCAATAGAATATTGAATCCCGCTTTTACTTTTCTATGTTGGTAGGCGTCATCTAACAAAATAACTTCTGGTTTAATCTCTAACGACATTAACTCTTCAATACCATTTTGGCGATTGCCATCAACCGCTACCTTAATATCTCTAAATTTTTTAAAAAACTGATACGGTTCATCACCAATAGTATCAGCTGTAGCATTTTCATCAGCTAAAACAAAACCATCCGTTATGCGTTTATAGCCTCTGCTTAAAGTGGCTACAGATTTCTGATCCTTCAATAACCGAATTAAGTATTCAATCATGGGTGTTTTTCCTGTACCGCCAGTGCTAAGGTTTCCAACACAAATAATCGGAAGATCAAAACGCTTGGAAGACTTAATACCTTTATCGTACAACCAATTTCTAAGCCAAGTTACAGTATAGTAAATTGGCACAATTGGGAACAATATGGTACGGATAAATTTCAAGAGTACTAAAATATATTATTTTTGAAACAAATATACACTTATGACTGTTCAAGATGTAATTAATCAACTACATGATTTAGCACCACTAGCCTATGCCGAAGATTTTGATAATGTTGGGCTTCTAGTAGGCAATAAAAACCAGGCCGTTTCAGGTGTCCTTGTTACACTAGACACGCTAGAAGCCGTAGTAGATGAAGCCATAGAAAACAATTGCAATCTCATCGTTAGCTTTCATCCAATTATTTTTAAAGGTTTAAAAAAGCTAACGGGCAAAACGTATGTAGAACGTGTGGCTATAAAAGCCATTCAACATAACATTGCTATATTTTCAATTCACACGGCTTTAGATAATGCTTTACAGGGAGTTAATTCAATTATATGCGACCAATTAGAATTAAAAAACAAACAGATTTTAATACCCCAATCAGGAACCATAAAAAAACTGCAAACTTATGTTCCCAAAAGTAATGCTGAAGCTTTACGGATGGCTTTATTCGATGCTGGCGCAGGTAGTTTGGGGAATTATGAATCCTGTAGTTTTAATGTAGAAGGAGAAGGTACTTATAAAGGCAACGAAGATTCTAATCCCGTAATAGGTAAAAAAGGAAAGTTACATTACGAAACTGAAACCGCTATCTCAGTTACTTATAAAAAACATTTAGAATCCAATGTACTAAAAGCACTTTTTAAAACACATCCTTATGAAGAAGTCGCTTACGAAATCACAACATTAGACAATACCAACCAAAATATTGGCATGGGGATGCTTGGTGAACTCAAAAATGAAATGGATGAAGTTGCATGTCTTCAATATATAAAGCATAAAATGAATACAGAATGTGTGAGACATTCTAAACTATTGGATGAACCTGTAAAAAAGATTGCTGTTTTGGGAGGTTCTGGTAGTTTTGCCATTGGTGCCGCTAAAGCTTCTGGTGCAGATCTTTTAGTAACTGCCGACCTAAAATATCATGACTTTTTTAGTGCTGAAAATGCTATTGTTTTAGCAGATATTGGACATTATGAAAGTGAGCAGTTCACAAAATCATTTTTAGTAGACTATCTCTCAAAAAAAATTACTAATTTTGCAGTCATTTTATCAAAGACAAATACAAATCCGGTAAAGTATTTATAATTATGGCAAAGAAAAAGGCTGAAGCTACTGTAGAAGAACGATTAAGAGCGTTATATGATTTACAATTAATTGATTCTAGAGTAGATGAAATAAGAAATGTCAGAGGTGAGCTGCCTTTAGAAGTTAGAGATTTAGAAGATGAAGTTGAAGGGCTGAACAAAAGATTAGAAAAACTAAATGACAGTCTTGTTGTTATTGATGATGAGATTAAAAGCAAAAAGAATTTAATTGAAGAAGCCAAAGCTTTAATTAAAAAATATAGTGAGCAACAAAACAATGTTAGAAATAACAGAGAATATAACTCATTGACCAAAGAAATTGAGTTTCAAGAATTAGAGATTCAATTAGCTGAAAAGCACATAAAAGAATTTAAGGCTCAGATAGAACAAAAGAAAGAAGTTATTTCTGAAACAAAGGATAAATTAAAAGATCGTCAAACACACCTAAAACACAAAAAGGGAGAATTAGATGAAATTTTAAAAGAAACCGAAAAAGAAGAAGAAGCTCTTTTGGATAAGTCTGAAGATTTTCAAAAGAAAATTGATGAGCGTTTGGTAAAAGCATATCTGAGAATTAGAAACAATGTTAAGAATGGCTTGGCAGTTGTTGCTATTGAGCGTGGAGCTTCAGGTGGTTCTTTCTTTACTATTCCGCCTCAAGTACAAGTGGAAATTGCATCTCGTAAAAAAGTTATCACAGATGAGCATAGTGGACGTATTTTGGTTGATGCCGCTTTAGCTGAGGAAGAAAAAGCAAAAATGAATAAGTTATTTGCTAAACTTAGTAAATAAGTATCTTAATATAGATAGAAAAAAGCCTTCACGTTTTGTGAAGGCTTTTCTATTTAAAACAATTTATTAATAACAATCCTCATGCACCTTAGCCACGGCTCTACCAGAGGGATCGTTCATGTTTTTAAAAGCTTCATCCCATTCTAAAGCAATTTTGGTGCTACAGGCCACACTTGGCTCTTGAGGAACACTTAAAGCAGCAGCATCACTTGGAAAATGACCTTCAAAAATGGTTCGGTAATAATATTCCTCTTTATTTTGTGGTGTTTGTATTGGGTAACGGAAATGTGCACTAGCCATTTGCTCATCAGAGATTTCGTCTTCAACAAGTACTTTCAATGTATCAATCCAGCTGTAACCTACCCCATCGCTAAATTGCTCTTTTTGTCTCCAAACAACACTTTCTGGCAACATATCTTCAAATGCTTTACGTACCACCCATTTTTCCATACGCTCTCCATTAATCATCTTATCTTGTGGGTTGATGCGCATTGCAACATCCATAAACTCCTTATCCAAGAATGGGACACGGCCTTCAATTCCCCAAGCTGCTAAGCTTTTGTTTGCCCTTAAGCAATCGTACATGTGCAATTTGCTCAACTTACGTACAGTCTCTTCATGAAATTCTTGTGCATTTGGTGCTTTATGAAAGTAGAGATAACCTCCAAACAATTCATCTGCACCCTCGCCAGATAGTACCATTTTAATTCCCATAGACTTTATAACACGTGCCATTAAATACATTGGCGTGCTTGCCCTTATGGTGGTAATATCATAAGTTTCAAGCTGATAAATAACATCTTTGATAGCATCTAAGCCTTCTTGGATAGTGAACTTGATTTCGTGATGAACGGTACCAATATGGTCAGCCACTTTTTTGGCTGCTGCTAAATCTGGAGAGCCTTCCAGTCCAACTGAAAAACTATGCAATTGCGGCCACCACGCCTTTTCTTTATCATCAGCTTCAATACGTCGCTCTGAATATTTCTTTGCAATAGCAGATGTCACCGATGAATCCAATCCGCCTGATAGCAATACGCCATAAGGCACATCACTCATTAACTGTCTGTGTACAGCATCTTCCAAAGCTTGTCTAACTTCAGTGATACTTGTTTCATTCTCTTTTACGGCATCATAATCTGTCCAATCGCGCTTGTACCACTGTACTAATTCGCCATCCCTACTACTCATGTAATGGCCAGGTGGAAACAATTCAATTTTTGTACAAACACCTTCCAAGGCCTTTAATTCGGAAGCCACATAAAACGTACCGTGCTTGTCCCAACCCATATATAATGGAATAATTCCCATATGATCTCTGGCAATAAAGTATTCCTCTTTATCTACATCATAAATAGCGAAACCAAAAATACCATTCATATCATCTATAAATTCATGGCCTTTTTCTTTATACAAAGCCAAAATAACCTCACAATCACTTTCGGTTTGAAATTTATAATCAGGAAATCGAGAACGTAATTCTTTATGGTTATAAATTTCACCATTGGCTGCTAAAATCAACTTTTTATCTTCACTGAATAAAGGTTGCTTTCCTGAAGCAGGATCAACAATTGCCAAGCGCTCATGAGCCATAATCACTTTTTCATCATTATAAATACCACTCCAATCTGGCCCACGATGTCTTATGGTCTTTGCCATCTCTAAAACTTGAGGCCTTAATGTTTCTGATTTCTGTTTTATATCAAACGCACATACTATACCGCACATAACTTTTTGTTTTTATTTTGAATGCGACTTTGATTACACTCAGTCTAACACTCATTTGTTATTAATTATGAAGCAAATATGATACTAAACTTTCAATTATTAAACACAAAATACCTAATTAGTTATATTTTAAAACTAAAAATAACGAATAACTAAAATAATAAAACTACAATTGAAAAAATTGAAAGTTTAGCTAATAATCTGTAAACTTTAGTATTTCTTTTCGACCACAAATCGATAAGGACATATTTTAATAAAAAAAACACCATATTTATGAAAACCACACGACTAATCACAACCGTTACTTTAGCATTCTTAATGCTACTCTCATTTAATGCAGAAGCACAAAACTTCAAAGGCTTGGACAAAAGTCCTATGGATGGGGCATCGTACCCTAGCGACTATAAAGTATCAGACAAACTCATTAAGATTGTTTACAGTAGACCTCAATTAAAAGGTAGAGATGTAAACAAATTAGCAAAACCTGGCAAAGTTTGGAGACTCGGAGCTAATGAAGCTGCCGAATTACACGTATATACAGATATGAAACTTGCTGGAAAGGATGTTAAAGAAGGCACTTATACAGTATATGCCATACCAGGAGAGACAGAATGGACCGTTATTGTAAGCGCTGACCTTAATGTATGGGGAAGTTATTTCTATAACGAAAAAAATGATGTAGCAAGAGTTACAGTACCTGTTACCAAAGGAGAAGAATCTTTGGAAGCTTTTTCAATAGCTTTTGAAAAATCTGATAATGGCGTACACATGCACATGGGATGGGGAACCGTTAGAGTTGCCGTACCATTTGTAAAGGGTTAAGCTAGAAGCTAAAAAAAAAGTTCCGAAGGTTTTAACCTTTCGGAACTTTTACATTTAAATGTTAAACCAAAATCTTGGCCAATATCTACTAAGGTATATTTAAATATTTATGTGTTTGCAATGACACTTTCCATTTAGGATTATCCATAACATAATCCACTATTTGAGGCATCATCTTTTCGCGTTTACTCCATTCGGGTTGCAAATAGAGAATACAATTATCATTGACTTTCGTTGCCTGATCTTCTGCAAATTTAAAATCATCTTTATTATATACGATGCATTTTAATTCATGAGCTTCAGCATAAATTTCTTCAGTTGGTAACTTCACTTTTTTAGGTGATAAACAAATCCAATCCCATTGACCTGTTAACTTATAAGCTCCAGAAGTTTCAATATGCGTTTGTACCCCTTTGGCTTTTAACTGTTCCGTTAATGGTCCCATATCCCAAGTTAAAGGCTCACCACCAGTTACTACGATAATATCGCTATATTTTATGGCATTATCAACGATTTTTGTTGTCTCAGTTGCAGGGTGTAATTCCGGTAACCAACTTTCCTTAACATCGCACCAGTGGCAACCAACATCACAGCCTCCTATTCTTACAAAATAAGCAGCAGTTCCCTTATGATAACCTTCCCCTTGAATGGTATAAAACTCTTCCATTAAAGGTAATAAGTGACCTTGATCTATTAATTGTTGTCGCTCTCTTCTTGTCATAGTTGACAAAGATAGTTATTAAGTGCGAAGTGTAAAGTCTAAAAACGATAAGTAAGCGTCTTAAAAATTAAAAAACACTTTAAACTTTGTACTTAACTCGATAATGGAGATTTAAACACCGCAAACATACTTTGAAATTTTAGGACTTTTACATTACCAACCCCGTGAGTTTACTCCGAGGTAGTTTGCTAAAATTACATTATTTTTATGCAAATTTTCTGATTGATGACGAATTCTGATAAATTCATAAAAGACATAGCCGAAGGCAATACTTTTAAAGGTGATTATATCACTTTAGGCGCTGCAATGTTAGATGGTGAAACCAAAACGAATGCTTATGTAAATGTACCTTTAAAAACTATGAACAGACATGGCTTAATTGCTGGTGCCACAGGTACAGGGAAAACGAAGACATTGCAAGTCTTAGCTGAAAACCTTTCGGAAAAAGGAGTTCCTGTTTTGTTAATGGACATTAAAGGGGATTTAAGTGGTTTGGCAAAACCAAGTCCAGGGCATCCAAAAATTGATGAACGTCACGAAAAAATAGGTTTACCTTTTGATCCAAAATCATTTCCTGTTGAAATAATGACACTCTCTGAGCAAGATGGCGTACGGCTACGTGCTACCATTAGCGAGTTTGGACCTGTTTTAATTTCAAGAATATTAGGAGTCACTGAAACTCAAGCTGGAATTATATCGGTTATTTTTAAGTATTGTGACGACAATAAACTTCCACTTTTAGACTTAAAAGATTTTAAGAAAATGTTACAATATGCAACTAATGAAGGTAAGAAGGAATTTGAGGAAGCCTATGGTAGAATTTCTACAGCGTCGACAGGAGCCATCCTTAGAAAACTTATTGAAATTGAACAACAAGGTGGTGATTTATTCTTTGGTGAAACCTCTTTTGACACCCAAGATCTGTTACGGATCGATGAGAATGGCCGTGGTTATATTAATATTATTAGACTGACTGATATACAAGATAGACCCAAGTTGTTTTCTACATTTATGCTGAGTTTATTGGCAGAAATTTATTCAACATTCCCAGAACAAGGAGATAGTGGTAGACCAGAGCTTATTATGTTTATAGATGAGGCACATTTAATTTTTAATGAAGCTTCAGATGCCCTTTTAAACCAGATTGAAAGCATTGTAAAGTTAATTCGCAGCAAAGGTGTGGGTCTATATTTTGTAACACAAAACCCGACAGATGTTCCCGAAGCCGTTCTCGGACAGTTAGGGTTAAAAGTTCAGCATGCCCTAAGAGCATTTACGGCAAAAGACAGAAAAGCGATTAAGCTAACTGCGCAAAACTATCCTGACACTGATTATTATGACACTGCTGAAGTCTTAACATCTTTAGGAATTGGAGAAGCCTTAGTATCTGCATTGAACGAAAAAGGGAAACCTACCCCATTGGCAGCAACAATGATGCGTGCACCAATGAGCCGAATGGATATTTTAACTGAATCCGAACTTAGCGCACTATTAGCTCAGTCTCAACTTGCAAGAAAGTACAACAAGGAAGTTGATAGAGAAAGCGCTTACGAAATGCTCAATGAAAAAATAAAACAAGCTGAGGCTGAAGAGGCTCAACAAAAAGCCAAGGAAGAAAAGGAAGCACTAAAACGTGCGGAAAGTAAACGAAAATCCCATTCAACAAGAAGGCGCAGCAATAGACAAAATCCAATTGTTAAGGTGCTGTCTAGCCCAACTGTAATACGAAGCGTTTTGGGAATACTAACTAAAATGTTAAAATAGATTAAGCCTTAAATCAAAACTATGAGAAATATACTTTTTGCATTACTAATATGCACATTATTAGTGATGAGTTGTACAAAAGATACAAAGCCTAACCCCTTTTTAATAAATAAGACTCACATAGGTTTATTAACAGATTCTACCCAAGTGAAAGAATTAGATTCTGTATTCATTAACGATTCTGTGGTACGTTACATTGCTGGCGATGAATTTGCAGGTTCAATCAATACCATAGAGATTTTTGAAAAAGGAGGAAAAAAGTTATTGGACCTTTCCCCTAAAGAAGCTTTAGATTCTACATCAGTAATTTCCAGTGTTCGTATTATTGACGAGCGTTATAAAACAGAAAAGAACATATCTACTTTGAGTACGTTTAAAGCTATCAAAGAGGCCTATACGATTTCTAAAGTTGATAATTTGATAAATTCTGTTGTTGTTTCTGTAAATGAAATCAATGCGACATTTACCATTGACAAAAAAGAATTGCCTGGAAGTTTACGGTTTAATATGGAAGCCACTATAGATCCTGTTCAAATTCCTGAAAAAGCCAAGATAAAATTCTTTATGGTACATTGGTAGGATTCCATAAGCCATATAGAGCAGTAGAAGATTACATTAATACATCAGTTGCAGTAAATACTTAGATACAATATAATTATTCATGGTAAACAAAAAAAAGTATAAAGTCCAGACTTCACCATTTGTTGTACCAACACATGATGGTAAACTTATTGAAGAACATTTTGGTTTGGCAAGTGACGGTAATTCTAGTATCAGTATTGCTCACATGGTTGCTCCCCCTGGCTGGAGTGAACCATTTCAAACACCAGAATTTGATGAATATACATTTATAATCAAAGGAAAAAAACAATTCATCATAGAAGATGAAACCATTATCCTTAAAGCTGGGCAATCCATAAAAGTTAATAGACATACAAAATTGCAATACTCTAACCCATTTACAGAGCCTTGCGAATATATTGCTATTTGTTTACTTGCATTTTCAATGGATTCCGTAAATAGAGAAAACCAATAACATGAGTAGTTTTGTTATAAAATCCATTGGCAATGCTTTAAACGCAACGAGCCTAATTTCATCTAAGTACGCTTCAAAAAAAGCTTTAAATTTATTTGCATCACCACGAAAAGGACGTTACACTGAAGAACAAAAAAAAGTTGTCAATTCAGCTTTATCCGAAGAGGCTTCGTATGATGGTCTAAATATCGCCACCTACCGTTGGAATGGTAAGGGTAAAACTGTTTTGTTAGCTCATGGATGGGAAAGTAATGCCTCACGTTGGGATTATATTTTAGAGGATTTAAAAGCTAAAAATTATAACATTATTGCACTGGATGCGCCAGCTCATGGACGGTCTAGCGGAAAGCAATTTAACGCTGTTTTGTATTCTGAATTTATAAATGTTGTAGCACAAAAATTTCAGCCAGAAATAATTATGGGACATTCTGTTGGTGGTATGGCCAGTGTATTTTTTATGTATAATTACCAACCAGATTCGGTTAAAAAAATGATTTTACTTGGTGCACCTGCCCATTTCACGGGAGTCTTTTCCAGATACAAATCGATGATGGGCTACAATAGACGTATATCTAATGGTTTAGATAGAATTGTATTAGAGCGTTTCGGTAAATCAGTTGATTACTTCTCAGCAGCAAACTTTACCAAGGCCATGGATGCCAAAGGGTTAATCATTCATGATAAAAAAGATAAAATTATTCCTTACGAAGATGCACAATTGTTTGCTAACCGCTATAAAAACTCTGAATTGGTCAGTACTGTAGGTTTTGGGCATGGGCTTAAAGACCGATCTTTGACACCAAGGATTATTGAATTTATTGATTTATAAATATTATCCAGATGAGATTTTTTACAACCATCTTTCTTATCCCCTTTGTGATGTTTTTTAGTTGCAATCATAAAGAAAAATCAACAAAAAAACCTAGTGATTTTAATTCCGTAAAGATCGTCGGACAAATGAAAGACGTCATGTGGAAAGGTGAGCTGTTTGGTAAAATAAATTTGGATACCATATCAAACACAAAAGGGCTTTACGGACTTGGCCCAAAATCTTATTTAAGTGGAGAAATTCTTATAAATAATGGTAAAACTTATATCTCAAAGGTTCTATCTGATTCTACGATGATAGTTGAGGAAAACAATAATGTTGAGGCTCCATTTTTTGTTTATTCTAACGTTACTGAATGGAATATAAAAAGACTACCTGATTCCTTAAAGTCAATTGCACAACTTGAAAAATACATAACAGAAGCATCAGAAAAGATTAAAAAACCATTTGCTTTTAAGCTTTATGGAGACGTTTCTAAAGCTACTATACATATTCAAAACTTACCCGAAAACACTAAAGTTTCTTCGCCAAAAGAAGCACACCAGGGGCAAACAAATTACAATATAGAAAATAAAGATGTTGAAATTATTGGTTTTTTCTCTAAAGATCATCAAGGCATATTTACACATCACGACTCTTTTTTACACATGCATCTTATAACAAGAGATTTAAAGAAAATGGGGCATTTAGACGACGTGATTTTTAACGAAATGACTTTATTTTTGCCAAAACCTTAACTGAATTTACATCGATAATCTTTATCGTACTTTTGTATCATGTCAGACAATCTAACAAGACTTAACAAATACCTTAGTGAAGCAGGCTATTGCTCACGTCGTGAGGCTGACCGCTTAATCGATGCCGGACGTGTAACCATTAATGACGTGATCCCAGAAATGGGGACCAAAGTAGCACCCGAAGATGTCGTTAAGGTTGATGGAGAAATTATTGGAGGGCGAAAAGAGGACTTTATCTATTTAGCATTTAACAAACCTGTAGGTATAGTTTGTACCACGGATACACGTGTAGAAAAAGATAACATCATCGATTACATTGATTACCCTAAGCGGATTTTCCCCATTGGTCGCTTAGACAAACCTAGTGAAGGCCTAATACTTTTAACCGATGATGGTGATATTGTCAATAAAATTCTTCGCGCTAGTAATAATCACGAAAAGGAGTATACAGTCACCGTTGACAAGCCCATTTCCCAAACATTCATTCAACGTATGGCTGGAGGTATTTATATTGAAGAACTGGGAAAGCGTACCAAAAAATGCGAAGTCAAAAAAATTGATAAATACACGTTTAGCATTATTCTTACCCAAGGCTTAAATCGACAGATTCGTCGTATGTGCGAGTATTTAAACTATGAGGTACAAACACTAAAACGTGTGAGAATAATGAATATTAAACTCGATACACCTATTGGAAAATATCGAGAGCTTACCAAAGAAGAGTTTAAAACACTAAGCAAACTTATTAGTGATTCTAAAAAAACCTTTGACCCTAAACAACCTACTTCGCGAAGGAAAAGACGTTAATTAAATCTTAATTATCCGACATGGTGAATTATCCTTATTAACTTTAAGGAAACTAACTCATCATGAAATTAATACTGCCTTTCCTATTACTATTTTCTGTCCTCAGTTTTTCTCAAAACGATTATTCCGTTTCTGACACTCATCCTTTTGGGTTACCTAATCCTGAAGCACCAAAACAAATTAAAGATTTTGAAGGCTTAATCGGCAAATGCAATTGCAAATCTGTATCCAGAAAACAAGACCAATCTTGGGCAGATCCTGTTGACATGACTTGGGAGTGGAAATACATAATGAATGGTATGGCAGTACAAGACGAAACTATAAAGTCTGACGGAAAGCATTCTGGTAGCATTCGTCAGTTTATAGCAGACAGCAGTAAATGGTACGTTCATTATTATTCTTCCAACTCACCTTCTACAACCTTGCCGACTTGGGAAGGGAGTAAAACCGATACTGGTAACATCGTCTTATATCGCAATCAAAAAGCACCTAATGGCATGGAAGGTTATTATAGATTAACATTTTATGATATAAACGACTCAGGTTATAAATGGATTGGTGAATGGACTGACAAAACCGAAAAAGTCTCCTTTGCTACATGGAAAATTGATTGTAAAAGAGAGACAAAAACCGAATCAGATTTAGATATCATAAAGAAAAACACTTTGGCATTCTCAAAAGCCTATATGGATGGCGATATAAATACCTTAGTACATATGTACACAGAAGATGGTAAGATATTCCCCAACAATAGAAAAATTATGGCTGGTAAAACAGATTTATTGTCGTATTGGACCATTCCAGAGGGTGTTAAAATTCTTCATCACAAAGTAACCCCTTCCGAAATTAATATTGAAAATGACACAGCTTATGATTATGGGTATTACGAAGGAAAAACTCTAACTGAAGATAAAAAGGAAGTGTCTTGGCAAGGCAAGTACATTATAGTTTGGAAAAAAATTGACGGAGATTGGAAAATATACTTAGATATTTGGAATAATGTTATCAACTAACACAAAACGGTTTTAGTAAATATTTATAATTCTATACTTTAGTAAGTGTCATTTACTTACATTGTTTAACATGCAACAAACACCGTCTTTTGATACATGGACTTCTGGATTTCTATTTGCAGTTGCTATGGGGGTTTTTCTATTCTTCATTTTAATAGCAAATAGGCAAAAACGTAATTATCCTATTGCATTTTTAGTATTATCCTTTTCAACCATTTTGTTTTGTTACGTGCTCTATTGGACAAGATACCATACAGTCATAACTTACCTAAATTCGCTTCAGTTTATCGGGTATTATTCAATTGGCCCATTACTTTATTTATATATACTGAAATTGTATAACAAGGAAATGAAATACCCCATCATTCATTTTGCACTCAGTTTTCTGTGTGTAGGGCTAACACTCATTATCTGGTCTCGATTCTTATTTAGCCACAAACTGCGATTGGCCCCAATATTTAGTTTATTGTCAAACTATATTTTAATCATGGCTCACTTGGCATTTTATTTTTTTCTAATGCTTATGGTCATCAAAAAGAATCGAGATGTAAAAACCGAATTCCAAAAAATACGCTATAGGTGGTCAAAAATTTTATTATTGCTTTATACGCTTTTCTTATGCGCTTATATCTCTTATTATATATTGGTCAACTTTTCATTCTTCAATAACCAGTGGGATTATATGATATCCATTTCCATGTCTATCGCCATATATACGATTGGTTACTTTGTATATAAAGAACCACAAATTTTTGATGGTGAGTTCTTTGTTCAGTTGTTTCTACCAATTAAAAATAAAGAGGATAGTTTTGAAGACAATCTAATAAACGAATTTTATGATAATCTTATTAGTTATATAGAGCGCGAAAAACCATTTAAAGATAATGAGCTTAGATTAGCTAATCTAGCAGATAAAGTTGGCTACTCGACACATTTGTTATCTAAAATCATCAATAAAAAGTCAAGGAAAAATTTTAATCATTTTATAAATGACTATAGATTGTTGGAAGCTGAAAAATTACTTTCAGATAGTAAAGATCTAAGTATAAAAAGCATCTACTTCGATGTTGGTTTTAATAACAAAGTTACATTTTACAAAGCCTTTAAAGAAAAGCACAATTGTACACCAACACAATTTAAAACCAAAAATAAAATTAGGTAAGTTTTTATAATTGCGAACTAAGGATTGGAGATTTTCATATTGTTTTAAAATAAATTAAAACGTGAAAAACTATGAAAAAAACTACATTCAACTCATTACTTGGCATTGTCTTTATTTTACTACCTATTTTTTCATTAGCTCAGCTACCTGAAGGATCTTATCTTTTAGTGAGTGATATTACAGCTAATGTCACGCCTTCTTCCGATTATAAAATTTTGAAGTTTGACAACAATGGTGAGAATGGCGAGCTTTTTACAAATGTCGAATTATCATGGCCTCAAGATATACTAATAGCAAATATCCCCAATGAAGGTCATCGTGTATTAGTTTCAAACTTATTCAGTGGAAAAATTACAAAATATGATCTCGATGGAAATTATGTCGGCGATTTCGCTACAGGAATAGGCGGTCCAACTCGAATGCATATAAGGAATAATGAACTTTATGTTTTACAATGGTTCAATCAATTCACGCCAGAATTTGTACTGCGATATTCACTCGATGGTACACCTTTAAGTAACTTTACGAGTACGGGAACACCGCTTAGTATCGGCATAGATTGGGACGCCGCCGATAACATGTACCTAAGTTCGTATGGACGACCATCATTTAATGGCAACCCTGCCATTCCACCGCAAGTCCATAAATTCAACAGCCTTGGTGAATTCGAATCTGTTTTTATATCGGAATCCGATCTCGTTGGACCGACAAATATTTGGTTTGACAAATTGGGAAGCGGAGATCTTTGGGTTATTGACTATAACAATAACTCTGTAAAACGTTTTGACAGTGAAGGTAATTTGATTGGCACCATAATTACTGGCCTCAGCACTCCAGAGGGAGTTGCTTTCTTAGAAAACGGAAATTTTTTAATAGGAAACGGCACTACCGGACTCATCAAAATGTATGATAATAATGGAACTTTTATTGAAGATTTTATAGATGCCCAAGCTTCGCTTGCAGCCAACCTCATCAATACCAACGCATTCTATATCACACCTGCGACCTTATCACTGCCCGAATTGGTCAAAAAAAAGATGTCCTTTTTATTCCCAACGATTGGAAATAAATTCACTTTCGATGCCAATATTGTCAATGCCAACGATAACATTATATTTAATGATTTAAGTGGAAGACAATTGGAAAATATAGAACTAGATAATTCAATGGAATGGATTCCTAGTAACTATGATGATGGGATTTACTTTATTTCTGTAATATCTGGAGAAAAGAAAATCATTCAAAAAATAATACTAAAGAATTAAATTATGAAAAAAAAAATCACTTTCCTTCTGCTCGGTATTTTTTATCAATTCATTTTTGCTCAAAATAATAACCCTTATCAACCCGACTTTAGAAACGAAGACTTTGGAAAGGTAATCGAAACTGCCAAAAAGCAGTTAAAAATAAATTCTAAAGATTCAATGGCTAATTATTACATGGCCTTTAGTTATGCAAACTTAAAGCAACACAAAAAAGCTATTGAGAACTTTGAAATTGCAAAGAAAAGTGGATTAAAAGGACCTTATGTACTACTGTGGCTGGCAAAAAGTTATGTCGCAGAAAACGATAATGAAAAGGCGCTTAGAGAACTTGAAGCATTAGACAGTTTACAGGTAGGTTTTTCGCGTCAATTAGATGACGCTATATTTAATTCGCTCAGAGATAACGAACGTTTTAAAACCATTAGCAAAAACATGTACAAACGCGCCAATCCTTGTAAGTTTGACGAAAATTATAGAAAATTTGATTTTTGGTTTGGTGAATGGGAGGTGTATTCGCAAGGTCAGAAAATTGCTGAAAGCAGTATTACAAACACCAATGGAGACTGTGGCATTTTAGAAAACTGGCGACCAACAAATAGTAATGGGGGAAACTCTATAAGCTATTATGATTCTACAGATAAAAAATGGAAACAAAACTGGGTAGCTAACGGTAGTGTAAGTCATTACGAAGAACCCGAAAACTATAAAGATGGTAATATGCAACTAATTGCGAAGAGTGATAACGTTTGGTACAAAATGGTTTACACTCGTAACGAAGCAGAAGATACTGTGAGACAAACTTTAGAATCTAGTACCGATGAAGGAGAGACTTGGACTATATCGTTCAATGGATTATATAAAAGAAAACAGAAAGATTGATTGATGGTTAGATTGATTTTTTGTTATGGCTTGCTAAAATTCTATGTTTTAGCAAGTCTTTTTAATTTTGGATGAATTGAAATCTTATTTTGATTATATTTAAATCAGCAATCAATCCATTATTATGTCCAGGATTACCCCATTTCATTTAGCAATTCCTGTTTCTAATTTAGCAGAATGCCGGAATTTTTATACCCATATTTTAAATTTTGAAGAAGGTCGAAGTAGTGACCATTGGGTAGATTATAACTTTTTTGGACACCAACTTGTTATACACTACAAACCTAAAGCCAAAGGGGATAATCATACCAATGCCGTAGATGGAAAAGATGTGCCTGTTCCACATTTTGGTGTAGTTTTGCCATGGAACACTTTTGAAGAATTTGCAGATTTACTAAAATCCAAGGACATCAAATTTATTATAGAACCTTATATACGTTTTGAAGGACAAGTTGGTGAGCAAGCCACCATGTTTTTTAAAGATCCATCTGGCAATGCCTTAGAATTTAAAGCCTTTAAAGACATCGGGCAGTTATTTGCCAAATAGCCTCTACTGCACAAAAAATAATGTACCACAGAGAAAAGATAAAACCAACTATCTATTATGGAGTCTATGCTGTTCTCTTGCCAACAACGTATTCTTTAATAACATAGCAATGGTCATAGGCCCTACACCGCCTGGAACAGGTGTTATGTAACTTGCCTTTTTACTTACGTTTTCAAAATCAACATCACCAGTAATATAGTAGCCTTTTTCAGAATCATCTGGTACACGTGTAATACCAACATCAATAACAACAGCATCATCCTTTACCATCTCTGCTTTTAGAAAATTTGGTATCCCTAAAGCTGAAATTACAATATCAGCTTGCGAAGTAATTTGGGTGATATTTTTTGTATGGCTATGTGTTAGAGTTACTGTTGAGTTTCCAGGAAATCCCTTACGCCCCATTAGAATACTCATAGGACGACCAACAATGTGAGAACGGCCAATGACGACCGTATGCTTTCCTTTGGTTTCCACACCGTAACGATCTATAAGTTCTAAAATCCCAAATGGGGTTGCAGGTATAAAGGTTGACATGTCTAGAGCCATCTTTCCAAAATTTGTCGGATGAAATCCATCTACATCTTTATCTGGATGCACAGCCATTAATACTTTTTGCGTATTAATTTGTGGAGGTAATGGCAACTGAATAATAAAGCCGTCTATATCGTCATTATCATTTAATTCCTCTATTTTATCAAGCAGTTCTATTTCGCTAGTTGTGTTTGGAAGACGTACCATTGTAGATTCAAAACCAACACGTTCACAAGCTCTTACCTTACTGCCAACATAAGTTAAACTCGCCCCATCATTACCAACGATTACAGCAGCAAGATGTGGTACTTTTTCACCGTTGGACTTCATTTTATCAACTTCGGCCTTTATTTCGTCTTTAATATCCTTGCTGGTTTTTCTTCCGTCTAAAATTGTCATGCTTTAATTAGTTTTCAGTCACAGTCGCAGTATTCAGTTACTTACTCTTCCTTTACTCCGAATTTGTCTGGATTATTAATCATATAATTTATTAATTTACCTATCTCTATGGCTTGATTAGATAAATCTCTATATACATTCTCTGAAATATATTGACATTCTAATGCAAAATCTAACCAAGTGGATGTTTCAGAATTTTCACCGTCAGAATCTGTTAACTTAGTAATAAAATGTCTAGGATATTTTCTCTTTCTATATGCTTCGGCAATGTTGGCATTTACAGAACGAGAATTTCTTCTTATTTGGTCAGTTAACGGATAAGTCTCCTCCTTTGGAAATGATTTTGAAATTTCAAAAATTGACATGGCTAAATCAAAACCTTTTTGATAAGCTAGTAATTTTTTGAAATCCATATATTTTTATTTCTAATTCTGTAAACTGAGACTGAGACCGCCAACTTCTAACGTGGCATGTTCTTCATGGCCTGCATCATACGCTTTCCGCCTCCACCTTGCATCATCTTCATCATCTTGCTCATTTGGGTAAACTGTTTCAATAATTGGTTGACTTCTTGTACAGATGTACCTGATCCTTTACCGATTCGTTTTTTACGGCTAGAATTGATTATTGATGGATTAGAACGTTCTGCTGGGGTCATTGAATGGATAATGGCTTCAATGCCCTTAAAGGCATCATCATCAATATCAATATCTTTCATCATTTTACCAGCACCAGGTATCATTCCGATAAGATCTTTCATGTTACCCATTTTCTTAATTTGTTGAATCTGCTTTAGAAAATCATCGAATCCGAATTGATTTTTAGCAATCTTCTTTTGAAGTTTACGTGCTTCCTCTTCATCAAATTGTTCTTGGGCACGTTCTACAAGCGATACAACATCTCCCATTCCCAAGATACGATCTGCCATACGTGATGGATAGAAGACGTCAATCGCTTCCATTTTTTCACCTGTACCAATAAATTTAATAGGTTTATTAACTACCGATTTAATAGAAATTGCAGCACCACCTCTGGTATCACCGTCTAACTTAGTAAGAATAACACCATCAAAATTTAAAATATCGTTAAAAGCTTTTGCGGTATTTACAGCATCTTGACCCGTCATAGAATCTACAACAAACAATGTTTCTTGTGGCTGAATGGCTTTATGAATATTTGAAATTTCTGTCATCATAGCCTCATCTACAGCCAAACGACCAGCAGTATCTATAATAACTACATTAAACCCATTGGCCTTTGCGTACGCAACACCTGCTTTTGCAATGGCAACAGGATCGTTGTTGTCTTTGTCACTGTATACTTCAACGTTAATTTGATCACCTACCACGTGCAATTGATCTATCGCTGCAGGACGATATACATCACAAGCTACCAATAACGGTTTCTTTGTTTTTTTGTTTTTAAGATAGTTGGCGAGTTTACCTGAGAATGTGGTTTTACCAGATCCCTGTAAACCAGACATTAAAATTACACTTGGATTACCCGAAAGGTTGATGCCTTCTGCATCTCCTCCCATAAGCTCAGTTAATTCGTCCTTAACGATTTTAACCATTAACTGACCTGGTTGAAGTGTGGTCAATACATTTTGACCTAAAGCTTTCTCTTTAACTTTATTAGTAAATTGTTTTGCAATTTTAAAGTTAACATCGGCATCTAAAAGCGCACGTCTCACTTCCTTTAAAGTTTCGGCTACATTGACCTCTGTAATGCTGCCATGACCTTTAAGAACATGTAACGCTTTATCTAACTTATCACTTAAATTATTGAACATATTTTCAGTATTCAGTTTTCAGTCTGCAAGTAAGCAGTCTGTTTATTTTTTTATAGGATGCAAATTTAAGAATTTAAGAGAGATAAACGAATGTGATATTTATAATTCTATACTTGTAATTTTAGGAATTATATAAGAATTAGACTTTCAGCGGGATTATTGCAGCTTGCAATTTTCAGTAAGGTTTACGGATTGCTAAAAATCAAAAAAATAAATTTAATACTAGATATCTCTCTCTAGCGGGATTAGTTTTGCTAAAAAAGAAAAGAGCTGCCTAGCGGTTGGCAACCCTCTTCATCAACTTAAACTTACTAAAATTACTAACTAACCTAGTGCTTTTGTTTATTAACTACAATTTTGTTCTAAAACTAAAATATCGTCTCCTCTGTGCAGTTCTAATCGATTATCTTCACACTCTACAACTAACCATTCTCCAGTTATAGCCTGTATATTTGGGCCTGTTACATTGGTAAAGGTTACTATAGCACCATCATTGGACTGTGATGTGGTCCAAGTCGCATCTATAGTTTCTGTATCTGTGTATATAACTACGATTTGGTTGTTTCCTTCAAAATCAAAATTCCAATTCATTAAATTATCGCTACCATTGTAGTTTACCGCATTCCAAATACATTGTGTAAGTATGCCATCTATATCTTCTTCTGTACAGTAATTTGCACATTCTTCAACGATTAATTCATGTGTGAAAATTTGGAAAACACTTGGGTTACCCGCCAAAGAAACTCTGGAGTAAATAACTTGAGGATTCGATGTATTAACATAAGGGGTAGGTATGGCTCCTAAATCATTTTCTGCATCAGCTATAGTCTGATGAAATGTATATTCAATATCATCATTAGGGCAATTTGCATAGATAAGATTTAAATCAAACGAGCCAAAACTATCTTGTATGCCATCATCTTCGTCACACACAGATAAATCATAATTACCAAAACACTCAAAAGGATTTTCTTCTGAATCTTGACAAACTAATATTAACTCACTATCTCCTTGATAAAAAACTAAATCATCATCATCGCATTCAGACAAATACCATTGTCCGTTATAATACTGGTCTATAAAGGAAGGGAAAGTAATGATTATGAAAACTCCATTATCATCAGAGCTTATGTCCCATGTGCCAGTATGAGGAAGATCCCCTTGATACATTGTAAACAAACTGTTGTCTTCTGAAAACTGAAATGTAGTTAATGGTGAAGTATAGCCATTAACTGTCGGCACTATATTACAAGACGTTAAATAATCACTGACTTCTTGTTGAGTACAATCAGGCTCTAAATCGCATTCTTGTTCTAATTCTATATAATTATTGCCACTGACTAAATACAATTCATCATCTTCACATTCTACAATTTGCCACTGACCATTTAAACTACTTAGGTCTTGCTGCAAATTAAGCTCTATAAAAACATCTCCAGCAATGAGCATTAACTCATAAGTTCCTATTTGGGTTTCTGTTCCATCATTATTGTCGATTAAAACTTGTCCATTTGGTGTAAAGTAGACATAAATCTGTACAGTAGTGTCAATAAGATTAGTTTCGAGTTCCCAAGGACATTCCCCAAGAACTTCATTTATATCCACCACAGAACATCCTAAATCGCCTTCGCAATCTTGTTCTAATTCAATATCGTAATCTCCTCTCACGATTTCAATTTCATCATCATCGCATTCAACAATTAACCATTCTCCACCTAAATCATCTTGAAATGCAGTTAGGTCAGTTAAATTCAAAATAAGACCTTCTGAGGTTGAAGATAAGCTCCATGATCCACCAATGGCAGATGTGGCTTCACCTTCTGTTATTGCTAAGCTTCCGTCTTCGTCAAAAATGATTTGATAGATTTCAAAATCATCATTTTCATCTTCAATATCCCAAGGACATTCTACTAATAAATCAGCAATATCTTCTTCGTTACATTCGTAGCTATTGTCAACACAATCACCTTCAGCAGCTTCAATGGCCTGCGCCAATTCTTCATTAGAGTTCACCTCTATGCTTTCTCCGTTTGCATAAATTAAGGTTACAGGATAATTTAAACTTACAATCAGAGCATTGTCATCTTCTTCTAAACCATCGATAAATTCGTAAAGTGCTTCGTCGTTCTCAATAGTTATGGTTTCAATAAGACTGAATTCTGAATTGAAGACAGAAAAGGAAATAGGATATTCAAAATCTACACATTCAATGATATCATCATCTTCTTCACCTTCACAGTCTTCAATAAAATCTTCGAGCTGTTCTTCATTTTCAATAACAATTGTAGTATAGTCATTAAAAATTATTGTGATTGGAAATACAAAGTCTAAAACCTCGTCATCATCGTCCAGGTCTTCGTACAATTCTTCTAATTGTTCTAAATCTTCTTCAGTTTCTATAACCATAGTAATATCGTTTACAATAATGGTTACAGGCAATTCTACGGAAAAACAACTCGCTTCATCCAAGATATCATCCATAGCACCATGGTTAGCCGTTGTTCTGCTTACCAATTCAGCTAACGGAGTACCAGATTGAATGGTTTCTTGTTCTTCAGAATTATTAACTTCTGATGCTTCATCTTGGCATGCCGTAAAACTTAATAAGGCAAAAAGGGCGAATAGAAATAAATAATTGATTTTGATTTTCATATAAATTGGAGCTTTTATCAATTTATTATAAAACAGTTATAATATAAAAATCCCTACCCTAAATTTTCAAAATATTATTTATAATTTGTGAAGCGAAAAATATGGATCAACCTCTAAACGATAATATTTGCCAAGAACAGCTGTTTGAACGTTTTTACAAAAAACATTCAAAGAACTTGCATGACTTTTTGTATTATAAATTTGGTGAGCACCTCAATCCACAAGATAAAGTACAGGAAGCATTTATAAAGCTATGGCAAAATTGCGGAAAAGTTTCGCTAGATAAGGCCAAAAGCTTTTTATTTACTACGGCTAACAACCTAATGCTTAATGCTGTTGCACACCAAAAGGTTGTTTTAAAGTACCAAAAATTACCTCAAAAATATTCTACAAACGAATCACCAGAGTTTGTAATGCAAGAAAAGGAATATCATAAAAAACTACAGAATGCTTTGGCTAATTTAACCGAAGCACAACGTGTTGCTTTTTTAATGAACCGGATTGAAGGTAAGCGTTTTAAGGAAATTGCAACACTTTTGAATATTTCTACCAAAGCCGTAGAGAAACGCATTTATGGCGCATTAAAGAAGTTGCGTGAAGATATTGATGAGTTGTGAGTGATAAGTGAATATAAAAACTTGAATACTGAATACAAGAAGGGTAGGAATTTTGGTATTATAACTGTTATATGGTTGAAATACGATTATGAAAAGAGAGGAACTCATAAAAAAATGGTTAGATAATAACCTAAATGCCAAAGAGCTAAAGGCTTTTGAGCAGCTACAGGATTACAATGAATTAATCCAGATGAATAGTGCTTTAAAATCTTTTAAAGCTCCTGAGTTCTCTGTTGAGAATAGTTACGAGAATTTAAAACCGAAACTCAAGCACATTAATTCTAATAATTGGTTAAAACCTATACTTAGAATTGCTGCGATGTTAGCAATATGTTTTAGTGTTTACTATTATTCTACAGGTTCAGATACTGAAATCAATACACAAATTGCACAAAGCACTAAAGTTAATCTACCGGATACCTCAATAGTTCACCTTAATGCAAATTCCACATTAAGTTTTAACGAAAGAAGCTGGGACAATAACCGTGAAGTACAATTGAATGGTGAAGCTTTTTTTAAGGTTGCAAAAGGACAAGTATTTGATGTTTTAACAACAAGTGGGACAGTTAGTGTTTTAGGAACTCAGTTTAATGTAAAGCAACGTAACGACTACTTTGAAGTGACTTGCTATGAAGGTCTGGTCGCTGTTACACATAATGGAGAATCTGTAAAATTACATCCTGGAGATACTTTTAGAAAAATAGATGGGAAACTAATTACTACTGAAAAAGAAATCGTCACGCGACCTACATGGTTACGTGGTGAAAGTAGCTTTAAAACCGTACCTCTAATACTTGTTATTGCAGAGCTTGAAAACCAGTACGGTATCAAAATATTGGCTCCAAAAATCGATACACAACGATTATTCACAGGTAGTTTTACGCACAAAAATCTAGATTTAGCATTGCAATCTGTTACAATACCCTTAAATTTAAGCTATAGTAAATCTGGAAACTCTATTGTACTAAAGCGTGAATAAACGGTTACAACGTGTTATTTTATTTGTTTTTATTATTACCTCTTGTGGTCTAGCTCATAGTCAAAATGAGGAACCACAACCACTTGCCCAAATTCTTACACAGTTAGAAAAACGCTACAATGTAAAGTTCTCTTACGAAAACAAAATCATTGAAGATATTGCAATAACACCATTGTATCCTGAACTTTCGTTAGAACAAGCTCTAAATCAATTACAGTTAATAACACCATTGGAATTTAATGTTTTGAGCAGTCGGTTTATAGCCATATCACCAAAAGACGAAACTATTGAACGCTTAGAAGAGGTTGTGGTCACCAATTACCTTACCAAAGGAATCTCTAAAACCAACAACGGTGCTGTAGAGGTTGATAGTAAAGCATTTACAATCCTACCTGGTTTAATAGAGCCAGATGTATTACAGATTGTACAAAGCTTGCCAGGTATTATTAGTGTAGACGAGTTGATTTCCAGCATTAATGTGAGAGGTGGCACAAATGACCAAAATCTAGTGTTATATGAGGGCATTAGAATGTATCAAACTGGTCATTTTTTTGGCTTAATTTCTGCGTTCAACCCATATTTAACTGATGAGATTAGGATTTCAAAAAACGGAACCAGTGCATTATTTGGTGATGGAGTTTCTAGCACTATTTCTATTAAAAACACCAACAAAATAAGCAATACACACGATGGTGGTTTGGGAGCCAATCTTTTGAGTGTAGACGGTTACGCAAACATTCCCTTGAGTAAAAAAACAGAACTACAAGTTTCGGCCAGACGCTCTTTTACAGATGTTGTAGCCTCAAGCACATATGATGCCTATTTCGATAGAATTTTTAGGGATTCTGAGCTTGGTACCTCTAATAACGTTGGTACAGTTTTAGGTTTGGATGAGCGTTTTCTATTTTATGATTTTACTGCTAAGTTTTTGTACAATATCAACAAAACATCAAAACTACGGATCAACCTGCTCAATATTTATAATAACTTAGATTACAATCAAATATTTACCAATACAGAAAATAACTTTCAAGAAACAGAAAGCGAGTTAAACCAAGTAAGTTATGGTGCAAGTGCATCTTACTCTAAAATTTTTAAAGATAACGTAAATGCTTCTGCTCAAATTTATTATTCTCATTACGACTTAGATGCTCAGAATAATGATCTTACAAATCAGCAATTTTTAATTCAAGAAAACAAGGTAGAAGATTACGGACTCCGTTTAGATGTTTCTAAAATTATTGATAACAATACCGAGTTAAGAGGTGGCTATCAATTTAACGAAGTAGCTGTCACAAATTTTGAAGATGTTATCAACCCAGACTTTACAAGTTTAATAAAAGAAATCAATAGAACGCATGCTTTTTTTGGTGAGACCGAGCGTTATTCAAAATCACGAAATACATATATTAGATTAGGTGCACGAATCAGTTATTTTGAAAAACTTAAAGAGCTTGTTATTGAGCCTCGTTTTGCCTTTAATCAAAAAATTTCGGATTATATTAGGTTAGAAGTACTGGGAGAACTAAAAAGTCAGTCTATATCCCAAGTGATTGATTTACAACAGGACTTTTTTGGAATTGAAAAACGGCGTTGGCAATTATCCAACACTACAGATTCACCATTAGTTAGGAGTCAGCAGATATCGCTTGGTATTAGCTACAATCAGAACAATCTATTAGTTTCCCTAGAAGGCTATTACAAAAATGTTGATGATATTAACGCGCGTAGTCAAGGGTTTCAAAATCAGTTTCAGTTTGTTAACGATATTGGCTCTTATACCATTACTGGTCTCGATTTTCTTATCAATAAACGCTTTAATAATTTTAGTGCCTGGTTAAGCTATACTTTGAGTAACAATGATTATAAATTCGATAATATTAACGATGGAGACGCTTTTCCCAATACCTTCGACCTAACGCAAGTGGCAAATGCTTCGTTAACCTATAATTTAGATAATTTTAAAATAGGTCTTGGTATCAATTGGCATTCAGGAAGACCGTATACCCAACCGTCCCAAATTCAAAATAATGCAAATTCTACCATAGAGTATAGTTCACCTAATAGCTCTAGGCTCAACGATTATTTTAGAACAGACATTTCTGCCGTTTACAATTTTAAGTTTTCAAAGGGAGTTAAAGCAGAAATTGGTGCTTCTGCATGGAATATCTTCAATCAAAATAACATTATTAACCGTTACTATTTATTAAATTCAGAGAATGATATTGTTGAGATTGATAACCAAGCATTGAAGTTTACCCCTAACCTAAGCTTTAGGATCAATTTTTAAATTTAAAAACTTAATTTTAAGTTTTCAAAATATGATTGATTATGACAGAACAAGACTTCTATAAACTGAGGTTTCCTGTTGGGGAATTTAAAAAACCAGTACATATTACTCAGCAACACCTAGACCAATGGATCAACTCCATTGAAACATTACCGCAACGAATAGTTACAGTTACCAAAAGCCTCAATGAAGAAGAGTTAAATTACAAATACAGACCAAAAGGTTGGACCATTAAACAAGTGATACACCATTGTGCAGACAGCCATATGAACAGTATTATACGATTTAAACTTGCAATTACCGAAGATACCCCAACGATTAGGCCTTATTTTGAAGATCGCTTTGCTAAACTTATAGATTATTTTGAGCCTATTGATGCCCCAATTTCAATACTTAATGGTGTACATAAAAAACTTGCCGTATTGCTAAGAAACTTTTCTAAAGAGGATTTAAAACGGGTTTTTGTGCATCCAGAACATGGAATGAGTTTTACACTTGAAGAAGCTATCGGTATCTATGCTTGGCATAGCAACCATCACTTTGCGCATATAGAGCAAGCCTTACAGTATGGAGGAAAATTTAATTAGTGCCATTCAGGGCCAATTAAGGACTCCCATTTGCTGTTTGTTGTTGTCTTTCTTTTTCTCTTTGTTTCTCTAGATTCTTTCTTATTTTTTCAATTGCTGACTCAATTGATTTATCTGGCTCTATTAAATTATAAGCTCCCCAAAAATTTGGATCAGAGAATCCTGAAATAGCATCTGTTATAATTACTGATGGTCGCAATCTATCTTTGCCACTCATTTTTCTCTCTTGGGTATTAATTTCCCAATCGGTCACAGCCATCTCACTAGACAGTGTATAAACCTTATTGAAAATTTCCCGTTTCTTTTTCACTTTGAATTTTAAATTAAGGTTAGAATAACTGTAATACCATTTGTTGCCTTTAGCCTTATAGTCGACTTTATATTCTGCTACCAATGGGTAGACAACAATACTGCTAGGTTTCTTTTTTACCAACAAATTCTTACTCTTGTTCTTATTGCTTACATCCAAAGCATAATTAGCACTTACCAAAGCCAATGATTGTGAATCAATATAGAGCTTACCATTATAGTTTAGATTTAGCCCGTTATTCTTTGATTTAAAATCTACAACATAGACACTTCTATTATTTACTGTTGAGGGTTCATTAAAAGTAAAGTTGTAACTGCTTATGGTTTCGTCAGTAAAGATGTATTCAGGGTATTTCATAATATCCAAATATATTGTTGAAAATGGCCCACCTTGTAGCTTTACAGATACGGTGTCTAAACGTTTATAATCTGTACTTTTTCTTGCTTTGTTCAACTTTATAGCATCTCGAACCAGAGACTGATTAGGGTATTTTAAAATATTGACCACAGCTTCAGTTAATGATACATTTCTATTACGTCGTTTTATGGTTTCCCTGTAAAATGCCGTCATATAAACCGATTGGTTTTGATGGTTTTTCTCTTTATTCTTAAAAACTTTTTTAACCAAATTTTCTGCGCTCTTAAAGGTAGATATATTAACTGTTGAAAGCTCAGTTACTGCTTCATATAATTCTATAACATTATCACTTTTAGACAATTGAGATAAAGGCAACACCCTTGTATTATACCCCAACAAACTGACTATGACTTTAGAATCTAGGCTTTCATCAGGTACCTTAAGTACAAAATCCCCCTCAGAATTGCTGATAGTGCTAATGTTGCTTTCATTAATACTAAGACTTGCAGCGACTAATGCTTTGTTAGATTTTCCATCAATTACTTTTCCACTATATTCCGTAAGGTTAGTCTGGGCAGCTAGTGAAAAAGGCACTAGCAGTATAGCCATATATAAAATAGAAAAGCACTTTTTAAAGTCTAGAGTTTTCATAATGATATTATTTAGAATTTGGCCTACTACTAAGATACATTAAATAGGGCGAAAATTCTATAAATCAAAATGTTAAACCGTTAACTCTTAAATTTTTAACGTATTTTATGAAGAATTTACATACGTTCTGGCACATCAATACCTAAAACACCAAATGCATTTTTAATGGTTTGTCCAACAGTTTTAGACAAAGCTACTCTAAAGGCTTTTTCATGTTCAGTATCTGCACCAAGAATAGGTACATTTTGGTAAAAAGAATTAAAATCCTTTACCAAATCGTAGGTATAGTTGGCAATCAATGCAGGGCTATGTTGCTCAGCCGCATTTTGAATAACTACAGGAAATTGCTCTAATTGTTTAAGGAGCTGCTTTTCTTTGTCTTGTAATTGCATCTCAAACTGGCTTAGCGTAACACTACTATCTTGATTAGACTTTCGCAGTATAGACTGAATTCTAGCATATGTATATTGAATAAAGGGTCCTGTATTTCCTTGAAAATCTATAGACTCCTTTGGGTCGAACAAAATCCGTTTTTTAGGATCTACTTTTAAAATATAATACTTAAGCGCTCCTAAACCTATAATTTTGTACAGTGATTTCTTTTCTTCTTCAGAATAATCTTCAAGTTTTCCTAATTCCTTAGAAATTTCTTCGGCTGTATCTGCCATTTCCTGAATTAAGTCATCGGCATCAACAACAGTACCTTCCCTGCTTTTCATTTTTCCACTTGGCAAATCTACCATACCATAGCTTAAATGAAATAAGTTTTTCGCCCAATCAAAGCCGAGTTTCTTTAAAATTAAGAACAAAACCTTAAAATGATAATCTTGCTCATTTCCAACCGTATAAACCATACCACCAACATCTGGATAATCTTTAATACGCTGAATTGCCGTACCAATATCTTGCGTCATGTAAACCGCTGTACCATCACTACGCAATACTATTTTTTCATCTAGACCATCTTCGGTTAAATCGCACCAGACCGAGCCATCATTTTTCTTAAAAAAAACTCCAGTTTTCAGACCTTCAGCAATAAATTCCTTACCCAACAAATAGGTTTGGCTTTCGTAATAATTTTTATCAAAATCAACACCAATGGCTTTATAGGTTTCTTCAAACCCATCGTAAACCCAACCGTTCATTGTTTCCCAAAGTGCAACAATATCCTTGTCGCCTGCTTCCCACTTACGGAGCATCTCTTGAGCTTCCAACAAAACTGGTGCATTCTTTTTGGCATCTTCTTCAGACTGGCCTTTTGCAATTAATTCTGAAATTTCTTTTTTATAGGCTTTATCAAATTCTACATAGTAATTACCAACCAACTTATCACCTTTCAACCCAGTAGATTCTGGTGTTTCACCATTTCCAAAACGTTTCCAAGCCAGCATACTTTTACAAATATGAATCCCTCTATCGTTAATGATTTGTGTTTTATAGACATTCTTACCAGAAGCTTTTAAAATCTCAGCAACCGAATACCCTAAAAGCACATTTCTAACATGGCCTAAGTGCAAAGGTTTGTTAGTGTTTGGTGAAGAATACTCTACCATTACCGCTTTATCATCTTTATTTTTAGAAAAGCCGTAATCTTCGCTGTCCTTTATACTGTTGAAAAAATTGATGTAATAAGAATCTGCTATTTCAATATTCAAAAAACCTTTGACTACATTGAAGCTTTTAACCAAGTCTACATTATTCTGCAAATACTCACCAATTTGTTCTCCTATAGCCGCAGGGTTACCTTTTACCACACTTAGCATTGGAAAAACCACAATCGTAATATCACCGGCAAACTCTTTACGGGTCGCTTGGAATTCTACAGATTCTAATTCTGATTGAAACAAGGCTTTTACTGCCGTTTTTACGTGTAATTCTAAGGTGTCTTGAAGCTTCATTATTGTGCTGTTTTGGACTTTTAAAACGTTGGCAAAGATAGCAGTTTTATTGTTTTATTAAGATTATGGACAATCTTAATTCCCTATTTTTATGGACAAAAAATCACATCAATCTAAAAATGGAAAGAAAAGAACATTTACTAAGAGGGATTCCTGTTTTGGCTTCCTTGGACATTAAAAAAACCGTAGAATTCTATAAAACAAAACTCGGCTTTAATCGTCTTGGCTATCTCGATGACAACTATGCGATTATTGCTCGAGATAATTTTGTGGTACACTTCTGGAAATGTAATGACAAAATCCATCCAGAAAACACAAGTTGTTATGTTGACGTTGAGGACGTTGACACGCTATATGAAGAATTAAAAACTTTTGGAGTTATTCACCCCAACGGAAAATTGAGAGATCACGATCATGGTATGCGAGAGTTTGCCATTTTAGATGAAGATGGAAATATGATTAAATTTGGACAAGAAATTTCCAATTGATGGTCTTATGAAGTTTCAAAAAATACCCCTTTTTATATTTTTGTTATTGGCATTGTCTTGCTCTGAAAATGATGACCCCAATGGTGATTCAAACCCCGAAAACAAATTTTACAGAGGTATGGATTTGTCATTTCAAAGTGAATTAGAAAGTTACAATGTAGACTATAAAGATGCCAATGGAAATTCTGTAGAACTTCTCGATTTTGTGGAGTCTAAAGGCACTAATTTAATTAGGCTTAAACTCTGGCACACACCTCAAGACGGCGAAAATAGTCTAGAAGATGTAAAAGCTTATGCGCTTAAAGTGAAATCCAAAAACATGGACTTTTTACTCAACTTCCACTACAGCGACTATTGGGCAGACCCTGGCACTCAAAATCCGCCTGCAGCATGGCAAAACATGACTCTGGACCAAGTAAAATCCGCCATATATGACTATACAAAAAACGTCATTGCCCAACTAAATGCACAAAATACATTGCCAGAGATCATTCAGATTGGTAATGAAACAGATAGTGGTTTCCTTTGGGACTATGGAAAAGTATGGAATGAATTTAGCAATAATTGGGTAAATTATGCCGATTTAGTTTCTGAAGCTATTAGAGCTGTTAGAGCGATTGATACCGAAAACAAAGTGAGCATTATGCTCCACCATTCTAGCGTAGAAAATGCAATATTTTTCTTTAACGAACTACAGGTCTATAATCTAAATTTTGATATTATTGGCTTATCTTATTACCCACAATTTCAGATTAGAGATCTCAACTTGGTAACTTCAAAATTAAATGAACTTGCCAGTACTTTTGACAAGGATATTCTTATGGTTGAAGTGGCTTATCCCTTTACCTTACAATGGAACGACAATCAGACAAATTACATAGGAAGTCTAGACCAAACTTTATCTGAGTTTTCACCAACTCCCCAAGGTCAAAAAGCTTATTTAGAATGGCTAATTACTACCATAAAAAATATTCCGAATAATAAAGGAATCGGTTTTTGTTATTGGGCACCAGATTGGGTAGCTTTTAACGGTAATGAAAGTACCTCTACAAATGGCACATCTTGGGAAAATCAGTGTCTCTTCGATTTTAATCTTAAAGCACTTCCTGCCACGTATGTATTTAATTATAACTAACTGATAAACAATTAATTAAGCATATAGTGCATTTCATCGATAAAAGTGTAGTTTTTCTATTATTTTTGCAGTTAATCGATTTGGTGAATTCTTTATGAATTTTAACCCTCAGTTTATCTAATTTATTGGTATTAAATCCTAATAATTAGCGTATCTGAGTGCTTTATGGCATTTTTGGTAGGCTATTAATCAATGTCCCAAACATTAATGAGGCTTAATTATCAAACATTAACAACGTTGTTATTGTTTTGTGTTAACTTACTTTTGACGTCCCTCTATAAAAGTTTTTCGCACCAAAACATTACCGTTCGTTCAATTTTAATTCGTAGATGAAACAGTTACTGACATTAGCTGTTTGTCTTGCGTCTCTTTTCGTTTTCTCTCAAAATGAAAGGATAGATGACCTTACGGTAAAATTGGCCTATCAGAACCAAGATTCTACCAAGGTGGACATGTCACTAATGCTCATTGAAGAACTATTTGCGATTGAGGATTACAAAAAAGCTTTACTTTATATTAACCAAACGGCAAAACTTTCCGAAACGTTAAGCTACATCAAGGGATTAGCCGAAAGCACTTATTACAGAGCCCTGGTTTACAGCCAGCGTAACGACTACTACAACGCCATTGATAATTATAATAAATCTCGAAAATACTACCTTCAGTTAAGTGACACATTGGGAGTTGCCAAAGTGAGCAACAGTATTGGGCTTATTGAAATAAAGCGTGGAAATTATGCCATTGGACTTAAAAACTCTTTGTCTGCTATCGATATTTTTGAAAAACAAGGTCTCAAGGGCCAACTTAGCTCTGCATACAACAATTTAGCAGAGGCATATTTTAAGACCAATCAAATTGATAAAGCTATTGATTTTAACCATAAAGCATTGGCAGTTAGGACAGAAGTCAACGATAAGGCTGGTATTATAATGTCAACTAAAAATATCGCTAATCTTTATTCACTACGTAAAGAACATCGTAAGGCGATTGAGTACTACGAAAAGGTATTAGACCTCATCAATCCCGAAACTGACCAAGCTGTACGTGGAGAAATACTTCCGAAACTTGGAAGTGAGTATCTAAAGTTTAAAGAGTATGATAAAGCCTCAGAATATTTGGTTGAAGGGTTAAGATACAACAGGAAACAAGGAAATCAAGAAGGTATCCTTAGAGCATTAAATGCTATTGGTAATTTAAACCTTCAAAAACGAAAAGTAAGATTGGCAGAGATTCAACTTAACGAAGCTAAATCTATTGCTCAGAAAACTAATAATAAAGTTGAACTTTTAGAAAATTACAGACTTCATATAGCATTAGATTCTACACGTGGTTACTTTCAGAATGCTTTCTATTGGCAAAATAAGTATTATGATTTAAAAGAAAGACTTTCCAAAACAGATCAACCTGTTTTCCCTACCGAAGTTGTACCGTTGGATTTAAGTGAAAGCAAATCTATAGAAGAAGAACTGGGTAATTTTGAAAACAAAGACAAAACCACTAAAAAATCATGGTTAAACAACCCTTTGATTACATACTGCGCATTAGCGGCATTGGCTGTTCTATTAACACTTTTACTATTTAATTTCTTGAAAAATAAAAAGTATAAGGATACCATTACTTCACAAAAGGAACAATTAGAACATGAGCAAGTTAGAAATGAAGCCATACTTGAGCAAACACATCATCTTGAAGAAGTAAACCAAGTTAAAGATAAGCTTTTCTCAATAGTTTCGCACGATTTAAAAGATTCTATTTCGTCCATCAAGGCCTTTTTAGATTTATTGAAGGAAGACAGTATCTCAAAAGAAGAGTTTAGGGAATTAATACCAGAATTGAGTGAAAATGCCAATAACGCATCATCACTCTTGTTCAATTTACTGAATTGGTCCAAATCGCAAATGCAAAACTTAGAACCTAAACCAGAGTTGTTCAACATTCAAGAGGTATTCCACACCAAAATGGCATTGGTAGAACAAAAAGTTGAAGATAAGCGTATTGTCCTCATTGATGAATCTCAACGCGATTTTGTCTATGCAGACAAAAGTATGATGGAGATTGTAATTCAGAATTTAATTACAAACGCTGTTAAGTTTAGTAGAACTGGCGATGTCATTACAGTGTCTAACCAAGATGTTGATGGTAAATCGTTAATCTGTGTAGAAGATACTGGGGTAGGTATCTCAAGAGAAAATATTGACAAACTCTTTAATGCCAACAAAAACTTTACAACTGTAGGTACCAAAAATGAAAAAGGTACTGGTTTGGGATTAACCATTGCGAAAGATTTAGTAGAACTTAACAATGGACGTATATGGGTAGAAAGTATTCAAAACGTTGGTAGTAAATTCTTTATTGAATTACCTAAATCCGCTCCACAAGCTTAGTTTATTTTCTATATATTTAGAGCTATAAAATTGTAGACTTATGAAACACTTATTCTATTTTTTGATTATTACAATCTCATTTTACAGCTGTAAAAATGAAACCACATCAAAAGACATTAAAGAAGATAAAGAACTCAAGGAATTATTTTCATTAATGCAAGGCTCTTTTAATTCTGAAGTGCAATCGCAAGTTGATTCGTCTTACTACAATATATCATTGCACATGTATCCTATTTGGGAAGAGAAAGGTAATTTTCTGTATGTAGAACAAGCCTTAAATCGTATGCAAGATAGACCGTATCGTCAACGTATTTATGAAGTCACAAGAATATCGGACAGCACATTTAGTTCGGCCGTTTACAAATTAGATGTCGATTCACTGTGGATTGGTAAATGGAAAACACCCAAAGCATTTGATTCTATTTCGTTAAGAGATATAGCACTTAAGGAAGGCTGCGAAGTTATTCTAAAACGTATAGCACCGAAACATTTTGTGGGAGAAACAGGTGATAACACTTGTGTAAGTACCATGCGCGGGGCATCATTTGCGAGAAGTGAGGTTGAAATTCTGGAAGATAAAATTATGTCTTGGGACCGTGGTTTTGATGCGGAAGGCAACTATGTTTGGGGAGCCGAAAAAGGGGCTTACATTTTTAATAAACTGGATTAGTAAGTAATAAAAGTTAAAGTAGTAAGTAGGCGTTTCTTTTCACTTAAAATACTACGCTAGAAGACTAAGCCCAAGGTAAAAACACTTCAGCCATCATACAACGTGCACTTCCACCACCGCAAGTTTCTATAGTATCTAAAGAACTCGAAAGGATTTGACAATGTTTTTCTATGCGATTGATTTGATCTTTGGTTAGACTATTGTGAGCCGCTTCGCTCATCACTAAATAACGCTGATTATTTTTGCCACGTAATTGTAGCATATTACCTGCAAATTGGTGCATCTGCGCTTCGGTAATAGAAATAATTTCTTTTCCGTCTTGCTTTAAATGTTTTACAACATTTTTACGCTCCTTTTTATCATCAATACTATCTAAACAAATCACGGCAAAATTCTCTGCCAAGCACATCATAACATTAGTATGGTAAATCGCCAGACGCTTTCCGTCTACGGTTTGATTTGCAGTAAAAATTACCGGAGTATATTCAAAATCTTCACAAAACTCTATAAACAAATCCTCATCAGCTCTTGGAGATAAAGCACAATATGCTTTTCTATTTACGCGATCCATTAAAATACTTCCCGTACCTTCTAAAAAGATGCCCTCATGCTCCGCAGAAGTGTAATCGATAATATTTTCAATCTTAAAACCCTCACTTTCTAGCCTAATAAACACTTCATCCCTGCGCTCTCGCCTTCTATTCTCAGCAAACATCGGATACTTAGCCACATCACCATTGCTATGAAAACTCACCCAGTTATTCGGAAAAATAGAATCTGGAGTATCCATTAATTTATCATCTTGTTCCACAATAACATTAATACCCACAGCTCTCAACTTTTCAACAAAAGCATCAAATTCTTCTTGTGCTTTTGCATTTATTTCAGCATTCTTAATCTCTAAATCTTCCTGAAAATAATTATTGACAGCCGTTTGCTCATTCATCCTAAAACTTACGGGACGAATCATTAAAATAGTATCTGTGGTTTGTTGCATTTTTAAAATTTTGAAAAGTGACACAAAATTAGTCTTTTTTCTAATTTGAAAATTATGTTCACAAAAGTTTTTATAGCTTAAAATATGTAAGTTTGATGTATAATCTATTTCAATATGAAAAAACTGATATTACTGGTCGTAATTTTCACCTCTTGTTCAGAAAATTCCAAACAAAAAAGCATTGATAAATCCAATATAGACTTTACAACTGTTTTTGAAAAGAGTAAAGGATTAGAAACGGCAACCTACGAAGAAACCATTCAATATTATTTAAATTTAGCTGATAGTTATAATGAAATTTCTATTCGGGAAATTGGAGAGACGGATTCTGGCAAACCACTACATATAGTAACTTTAAATATAAATGGTCCTGGCAGTGATTTTGAAAGTTTAAGAGCCAACCATAGAATAATACTCATAAACAATGGCATTCACCCAGGTGAGTCTGATGGGATAGATGCTACGATGATGCTTTATAGAGATATTGTACAAGGAAAAATTGAAGCTCCAAAAAGTACAATTTTAGTTACCATCCCTATTTACAATATTGGCGGAAGCCTAAATAGAAATTCTGGCACACGCACCAACCAAAATGGACCAAAATCATATGGTTTTAGAGGCAATGCACGCAATTACGATTTAAACCGTGATTTTATAAAATCAGATACCAAAAATGCCAAAACCTTTGCACAAATATTCCATCTCGTACAACCCGATGTTTTTATAGACAATCATGTTAGCAACGGTGCTGATTATCAATATACCTTAACCCATTTGTTTACCCAACATAATAAAATGGGAGGTGTTTTGGGAGATTATATTCATAATCAAATGATGCCACAACTAGAGCAAAAGCTCGAAGCTAAATCTTGGGATATCACACCTTATGTCAATGTATTTAATCGTACTCCAGATTCTGGTTTTTCACAATTTATGGATTTGCCACGTTATTCTACTGGCTATACTACATTATTTAATACGTTGGGTATTATGGTAGAAACACACATGTTAAAACCTTACAAACAACGTGTAGAAGGCACTTACGAACTTATGAAAAGTATGCTGGAAATTACCGAAGAGCAAGGAGCAAGAATTTCGGAATTAAGACAAACACAAGAAAAAACTTGGTCAGCTGGTAATACCTATCCATTGACTTGGACTGTTGATACTACCAAATTTTCGATTTTAAAGTTTAGAGGTTATGAAGGAAAAATGATTTCGAGTGAATTAACAGGTGCACAACGCTTAAAGTATAACAGGTCGAAACCGTTTATCAAAGATGTAGCATATCAAAATTATTTTAAGCCAAGTGATTTGGTTACCATTCCAAAAGCTTATGTCATTCCACAAGGATGGCATAATGTAATTGAGCTATTAAAGTTAAATAATGTAAAGCTCACTCAAATTGAAAAAGACACAACCCTTACTGTAGAGTCCTATAAAATTGATGATTACAAAACCAGAACTTCTGCTTATGAAGGTCACTATGTACATTACAATACTAAAGTAAAAACTACTGAAGAAAAACTAAGGTTTAGAGCAGGTGATTATATTGTAAACACGAACCAAAAAGCGATGCGTTATTTACTGGAAACATTAGAACCGAGCGCTCCAGATTCATTCTTTAACTGGAATTTCTTTGATACCATTCTACAGCAAAAAGAGGGGTTTTCGCCTTATGTGTGGGAAGATAAAGCAGAACTACTTTTAAAAGCCCATCCCAAACTACAAATTGAGTATAATGTTAAAGTAAGCTACGACGAAGATTTTGCCAATAACTGGTTTGCTCAACTCGATTGGATACATAAAAAAAGTGAACATTATGAAAAAGCTCATTTACAATACCCTATTTATCGATTAAATAAGTAGTATTGGAAAATACAAAAATTATTACTTGGTAATAATCATGGCTGACCTTGACAACTCATACTAAGGCTTTAATAACACCTCGTTTTTCTATAATTATAAATTTAGTGTTGACAAGATTTATCAAAATGACTAAACCAAAATCTTAATATTAGCATAACTATTCTCCAAGGCTTTCTGAGATGCTTTTTCATCTAGCCATTCTACCTTAGTAATGCCTTCACTTGTTTCGGGATAAAGTTTGCCTTCAAAATTGGTATGCATTTCAAACCAATACGTAATTTTTATTTTGTGCTTACCATTACGCTTAAAAATGTGATAGGTCGTTGGTAATGGTTTTGTAATTTTCAACCCTTTTACACCAGTCTCCTCTTCCACTTCCCTGATCGCCGTTTCTTCAATAGATTCCCTTCGTTCTGTTTTACCTTTTGGCAGATCCCATTTATCATTTCTATAAATAAAGAGCACTTCTCCATTACTATTGTATGCTTTTCCCCCACCTGCGACAACATTTGGCAGCAATTTAAGAAAGTGTTTTAAAAGCTTATCGGGATTATTATGAATTAAATGCACGGCCTCTAAATCTGTATTATTAAGTGTTTTTATCACCTTCCCAATATTAACTGATTTAAGGAGATAGGATTTAAAATTCGTTTCCTTTTCAATTTTAGCTGTTAAAATAATAGGTTTATCTCCTACATAAATGGTATACATGGATATAGTCAGTTAACTTTACTATTGTAAAAGTATTATTTTTTAATAGAACCGTTAAGAATTGAAAATTAAATTGAGATTAAATTTTAAAGCTTTTAAAATTCATTAATTTTGCAACATGATTTTTAATAAAGAAACCGCAAAAAAAACCGCAGAAGTTTTACTGCAAATCAACGCCATAAAACTACAGCCAGATACGCCTTTTACATGGGCTTCTGGTTGGAAATCCCCTATATACTGCGACAATAGAATTGTCTTATCCTACCCTCTAATTAGAAATTATATTAGAGAAACCATGGCGAGACATATTGAGGATTATTATGGCAAACCAGATGTAATTGCTGGCGTTGCTACGGGAGCCATTGGCATTGGAGCTTTAGTCGCCGATTACTTAAACCTTCCTTTTATTTATGTAAGGCCAGAAGCAAAAAAGCATGGACGTAAAAATCAAGTTGAAGGGCATATCGAAAAAGGACAAAATGTTGTCGTTATTGAAGATTTAATAAGCACAGGGAAAAGTAGCCTTAATGCCGTTGCAGCTCTTAAAGAAGCTGAAATTAACGTCAAGGGTATGGTTGCTATTTTCTCTTATGGTTTTGATGTGGCAAATAAGAATTTTGAAGATGCCAATATGGAATTGCATACGCTTGGCAATTATGAAAACCTGTTAGAACAAGCACTAGACACCAATTATATTACAAAGCAACAACAAGACATTTTAGCACAATGGAATGCCAATCCTAGCGAATGGAACGCTAATTGATATATTATTGTTGAATTGTTTAGTTGCAAAGTCAATTTATAAACATCTACTTATAGTAAGACTTCAATTAAACTATTTTACAAAAACAACTTAATACTTAAAGCATGAATTTAGAATCACCAAAGGTAACTTTAGATAAATCAACAGAAGAGACATTCAACTTTCTATCAGATGTCAAAAACTTTGAAAGTCTAATGCCAGAAAACATTAGCAAATTTGAGGTCTTAGAAGAAGATAAATTTCTTTTCGCTCTTAAAGGTATGCCAGAAATTATCTTAAAGAAAAAAGAAGCTATACCTAACAACAAAATAGTTTTAGGTGCAGCTGGCGGAAAATTAGATTTTTCGCTTGTTGCTGACATAACAGAAGTTGCAACTGATAAAAGTGAGGTGCAATTGACTTTTAATGGTGAATTCAATGCCATGATGGCTATGATGATAAAAGGACCTATCAGCAAATTTATTGAAACATTGGCTACCAATATGAAAACTACTGTTTAATACAGTAGCGTCGCTTCCTTTAAATCAAAGATCTTTATAATTTCATCTTCGGTCCAAACTTTGAGTTTACCAGTTTCGGTAACACCCTGTATAATACCTAGAAGAATTTCATTATTAGACATTTTAAACGTTGAAGGTTTATCTCTTCTAAAGAGACTTGCTTCATATTCAGTTTTTAATACATCAAATTTTTGATTTTCCAATAATTTGAAATAAACTTGAAGTTGCTTCAAAATTTTAGATAATACCTCGTCTTTATCAAATACAATTCCTGTTAATAAACTCATGGAAGATGCTTTTGGCAAAGCATCAAAAAATTTCTGGTTCACGTTAAGCCCAAAACCAATAATCGAGCCCTGAAATTTGTTGTTTTTGATGACATTTTCAATTAAAACTCCACATATTTTTTTCTCTGCTGACAAAATGTCGTTAGGCCATTTTATACGTAATTTAGGTATACGAAACCCTTCTAATGCTTTGCAAACTGCCAACGAAACTACCATACTAATATAGAATTGGTTTTCGACCTTAAAATTATAAAAGTGTTTAAACACGCTAGCTGTTAGGTTTTTACCAACCTCTGTTTGCCATTGAGTACCCATTTGTCCGCGTCCCTTAGTCTGTTGCTCAGCTACAACAACCGTATAGTCTTTAGGCAAATTAATCGATGCCATACCTTTTAAGTAGGTATTGGTAGAGTCAATGGCATCAAGTTTGATTATATACATTTAAAGGCAATTTTATTTTATAGTTTTCTTATGACAATTACAGCTTACAAGAACTAAAAAAATAATAACTTTGCATAAAATTAATTCAAATTAATGACGAAAGAAAAAACCAACGCAGACCAACTCATTACAACAATTATAGGAGGTATAGAAGAGGTTAAAGGAAAAGAAATTACAATTTTAGATTTAAGAGATATTGAAAATACGGTTTGCGATTATTTTATTATTTGTGAAGGTACTTCTAATACACAAGTAAACGCTATCGTCAATTCCATACACAAACAGGTTAGTAAAACCCTAAAAGATAAGCCATGGCATATTGAAGGCACAGATAATGCTGAGTGGGTTTTATTGGATTACGTAAATGTTGTGGTGCATGTGTTTCAGAAGCATATACGAGAATACTATGATATTGAAAGTCTTTGGGGAGACGCAAAAACCACACAAATAGAAACAAGTTACTAAAATAAAGATTACCGTATTCGCGGCAACAAGATGGCAAAAGACAATAAAAATTTAAACAAAAAACCTAAAATGAATCCGTACTGGATATACGGAATCATCATAGCGGTTTTTCTATCCATTCAATTATTTTCTGGTGGTTTTGGAGACTCTTCGGGAAGCAAAACGACACCTACAGAATTTTTTAGCTATTTAAGAAATGGAGACGTAGATAAAGTAGAGATAATCAACAGTCGTGTTGCAAGGGTGTATTTAACCAAAGAAGCACAAGAGTTAGAAGTTCATAAAAAATCAAAGCCTAAGACTTTTCTTCCTTCGGTTACACCTATACCAAATTACAAATTTGAATTTGGTGATTTAAAATTATTTCAAGAAGAAATCGATAAGATTAAAACCGAAAACAATCTCGATGTTCCAATAGCTTTTGATACCGAGCAAAATGTCTGGGGAGATCTACTGTTAACATTACTACCTTTTATTTTAATTATTGGGGTTTGGATATTTATTATGAGACGTATGTCTTCTGGAGGCGGAGGCGGTGCTGGTGGACAGATTTTTAACATCGGGAAATCTAAGGCTAAACTTTTTGACGAAAAATCGGATACCAAAACCTCATTTAAAGATGTAGCAGGTTTAGAAGGTGCTAAAGAAGAAGTGCAAGAGATTGTAGATTTCTTGAAGTTTCCTGAAAAATACACTTCGCTAGGAGGCAAAATTCCCAAGGGTGCACTCCTTGTTGGCCCTCCAGGAACTGGTAAAACTTTACTGGCAAAAGCCGTTGCAGGTGAAGCTAAGGTGCCTTTTTTCTCACTGTCTGGTTCAGATTTTGTTGAGATGTTTGTAGGTGTAGGTGCATCTCGTGTAAGAGATTTGTTTAAGCAGGCTAAAGAAAAATCGCCTTCAATAATTTTTATTGATGAGATTGATGCCATTGGTAGAGCAAGAGGGAAGAATAATTTTTCTGGCTCTAATGACGAGCGTGAAAATACCTTGAATCAATTATTGACCGAAATGGATGGTTTTGGCAGTAACACTAATGTCATTGTATTGGCTGCAACCAACAGAGCTGACGTTTTAGATAGTGCTTTGATGCGTGCTGGTCGTTTTGACAGACAGATTTATGTAGACCTACCCGATGTGAGGGAACGTAAGGAAATTTTTGAGGTACATTTACGTCCGCTTAAAAAAGAGGAAACATTAGATATCGATTTTCTTGCTAAACAAACACCTGGATTCTCTGGTGCCGATATTGCTAACGTATGTAACGAAGCGGCTCTTATTGCAGCAAGAAAAGGTAAAAAAGCGGTAAATAAACAAGATTTCTTAGATGCCGTCGATAGAATTATCGGTGGATTAGAAAAGAAAAACAAAATCATTACACCAGAAGAAAAACGTGCTGTTGCTTTTCATGAGGCTGGTCATGCTACTGTAAGTTGGATGTTAGAACATGCCGCCCCATTAGTAAAAGTCACTATAGTTCCTAGAGGTCGTTCTCTCGGTGCCGCTTGGTATTTGCCAGAAGAACGTCTTATTGTTAGGCCAGAACAAATGCTAGATGAAATGTGTGCTGCTTTAGGTGGCAGAGCTGCTGAGAAAGTGATTTTTGATAAAATCTCAACAGGTGCTTTAAGTGATTTAGAAAAAGTAACCAAGCAAGCCAGAGCAATGGTAACCATTTATGGTCTTAGTGATAAAGTTGGTAATTTAACTTATTATGATTCTTCGGGGCAATCAGAATATGGCTTTACTAAACCTTACAGTGAACAAACTGCTGAGCTAATAGACAAAGAGATTTCAGATATTATAGAAGAGCAATATGAACGTGCTGTAAAACTTTTAGAAGCTAATAAAGATAAGCTTACGGAACTTGCGGAAGTGTTGTTAGACAAAGAAGTTATATTTAAAGATAATCTTGAAAAAATCTTTGGAAAACGTGCTTTTGGCAAAGAGGAAAAACTTGCCGAAGAGGAAGAATAACACTACATACAATCATATAAAAAACTTAAATTGACTAAATGTTAATTTAAGTTTTTTTATATTTGAGAAATGCACTAATTACAAGATTAACAGCAACAATTGAATGAGCTTATTTCGTAAACTCTTCGGGAAAAAATCTGATCAGTCCGAAGAACAAATACCAAATCAAGAGCGTGGCAAATATATGCCGGAAGTTAAGTTGCCTGCCGACGAACGTTTTACCATAAATTTCAAAGCTAATGGTGGAAAATTCTTGTATTGTGAAAACATGGAAGAAGTCAAGGACAGCTTCAATTCCATATTAGATGAAAACCAATGGCATAACGATAAGGTTTTTATGATAGACGAGCGTTTATCTTCCTTGTTTAAAGACTTCAACCTTAACAGTACAAAAAAAATATCTGAAAGCTCATATTTTCTATCTACTTGTGAATATCTAATTTCTGATGATGGTTCATTATTAATTTCTTCTAATCAAATTGCTGAAAAAAAATTAAAAGAGCTTCCAGATCATTTTATAATCTATGCAACCACAAGTCAATTTGTTGAAAATATTGGGGAAGGTTTAAAAGGTATTAAGTCTAAAAGTAAAACCAGTATTCCTACTAACATTACTACAATAAAGCATTTTAAAACTGCAGAAGACAAGGACTTTCTAACATACGGAAGTAGTGCTAAAAACTTATATTTGCTTCTACTAGAAGATTTATAATGAAGGAATTATCTATAAGAGCCATATCTGGTGCTGTATATGTTCTGTTACTTATAGGTTCGCTTTACTTTCAAATCGGGCTTGTAATTACTCTTATACTTTTTGGTATTATTAGCTTAATGGAATATAGTAAATTAATTAAGCTAAAAGGGTTTTCGCAATACATCATCTTTGTAATTCTTTATGGCCTCTTTTGGTATATATGCCTTTATAACACTCATCCTTTTGATAGTAATGAAGCCATTAATATCTTATTGGTTCTCACTATTTTTGTGAATCTCATCCTAATAAAAGATTTATTTACATTTAAAAAAATACCACTTTTTGAAACTAAACGCTATATAACTACCACGTTCTACCTCAGTAGTGGTTTTGTGTTTATGTTATTGATTGCAAACTTTCAAAACATATTTACTCCACTTTTGCTTTTGGGAGCTTTCATTTTAGTTTGGGTTAATGATAGTGCAGCCTATTTGATTGGCAAAAATTTTGGAAAGCAAAAATTGTTTCCAAGTATTTCACCAAAAAAAACAGTTGAAGGTTTTTTAGGTGGTTTGTTTTTTGCTTGCGTTGCCAGTTATTTTATTGCCATATATTCAGAAATGCTCAATTCTACCAATTGGTTAATCATGGCAATCATTGTTAGTGTTTTGGGCACTTTCGGCGATTTAATTGAATCGAAGTTTAAGCGTCAAGCTGGTGTAAAAGATAGTGGTGTGATAATGCCTGGGCATGGTGGACTTTTAGATCGCTTAGATAGCATTATCTTTGCAGCACCATTTATATATTTATTTTTAAGAATTGTAAATTATGTTTCATAAAGAAGGTCATAAAATCATATTTATAACGCTGGTAATTGTTGTTGGTTCGTTTTTCTTAATCGATGAGTTTGTTACCAATGAATGGTTACGCAAAGGATTAATGATTAGCGTTCTTATCTTATTTATTCTTATTCTTCAATTTTTTAGAAACCCAAAACGCCATACACATGCTGACGAAAAGCATGCTTTATCACCCGTGGATGGTAAAGTTGTAGTGATTGAAGAAGTTATGGAGAATGAAGTTTTTAAAGACAAACGTATTCAAGTATCCATATTTATGTCACCTATCAATGTTCATGTTACAAGATACCCAATAAGTGGAACCATAAGTTACAGTAAATATCACCCTGGTAAATATTTAGTGGCTTGGCATCCTAAAGCCAGTGAAGAAAACGAACGTACGACCGTTGTAGTTAAAAATGAAAGTTTCGGAAAAGTGCTCTACAGGCAAATAGCTGGTGCATTGGCAAAACGGATAGTCAATTATGCAACTTTAAATTCTAAGGCTACACAAGGTGCGGATTCTGGTTTTATTAAATTTGGCTCGCGTGTAGATTTATTTTTACCTTTAGATGCAGAGATAAAAGTAGAACTTAACCAAAAAGTTCGAGGTGGCGAGAGTATCATTGCCGAAATGAAATGACACCAGAAGAATTACATATAGAATTTGAAGAAGCTGTTGAGCGTGTAAATGCCCATGCTGAACCTTTTCCTGCAGATTTTTTATTGCGTTTGTACGCTTATTACAAAAAGGCCACCAATGATTATGGCAGGCCAAGTAGCCGTAAGCAGATTATAAATGCTTTTAAAACCAATGCCCTTTTTCAAGTGCAAGATATTAGCGAGGATGAAGCTAAACAGGAATATATAGATCTGGTAAAAAATTACTTTTTGTATCGCAAATAGCTAATCCCTAACCAATGGCATTGTAGAACAGCGTAACAAACCTTCCTGTTTTGCAATTTCGGCATAAGGAACTTCTTCAACAGTAAAACCATTATCTCTAAGCCACGCATTTAATCTCGTAAAGTTTTTTTCGGAAATTATTACATCCTCAGAAATTGAAAATATGTTGCTATTCATATCATACATTTCATCCTTAGTAATTTCAAAGACGTTCTCCTTTCCAAAAAAATCTATCAACCAGTTATATTCATTTTCCACTAAAAACCCGTTTTTATGAATTATGGCTTTATCTTTTCCTATAGGCTGAAAACAACAGTCTAGATGTAATGCATTGTCTTTCGGGTCAGTGTTCGATTTTCTGAGTTCAAAAGACTTTACTATTTTATTTGGAAATAACTCTTGAATGGCAATAACAGCATCCATATTAGTACGCGCCGTAATATAATCTGGGTAATCATCACCTGAATAAGTGCCAATAAAAATATAATCATTCCAAGGCATTACATCTCCACCTTCAACATGGCATTCCTCAGGTAAAATAATTCTATTGTCCTTATCTACATTTTTCCAGACATACTCGGTAGCCTCAACTTCTCGCTTTCGGTCTGGTAGAATATTGGCAATTATAATTTTATCCTCTATTACAAAAGAGATGTCTCTTGCAAAAATTTGATTGTAATCTTGTATAACTTCAGGTCTATATACTGTAACATCGTATCTCTTTAATACAGCTGCAACAGCTTCCATTTCCTTAACCATATCGGCTTCTTTGGGATAAGTCCCAGCCAATACATGCTGACGGCTTTTTGGATCGTAACAATCTTCTACTTTGGGAGTAGGCCCATTACTTTCTGCAGTTCCTAAGATAACTGCTCTAAGACGGGACGTTTCGTTTTGTATGTTTAATTTCATGTTAGGGAGAATACAAAAAAGCTTCATAAAAATTATGAAGCTCTAATTGATTATAGTTTTTTACTAGCGCTTTTCTATGGGTTTAAAAGCTCTATGGGTTTCGCCGACATATAGTTGTCTTGGTCTACCTATTGGCTCTTTTCGCATACGCATTTCTCTCCATTGGGCAATCCATCCCGGTAAACGCCCTAAAGCAAACATTACCGTAAACATTTCTACAGGTATTCCCATCGCTCTGTATATAATACCTGAGTAAAAATCTACATTTGGATATAGTTTTCTATCTACAAAGTATTGATCTTCTAAAGCTTCTTTTTCTAAGCCCTTAGCAATGTCCAAAATTGGATCTTCTATACCTAAATCTCCCAATACCTCATCAGCCGCTACTTTTATAATTCTAGCTCTTGGGTCGAAGTTTTTGTATACACGATGACCAAAGCCCATTAAACGGAAAGGGTCATTCTTATCTTTAGCTTTTGCCATATATTTTTTGGTGTCTCCCCCATCTTCTTTTATGGCTTCGAGCATTTCTAAAACAGCTTGATTAGCTCCACCATGTAAAGGCCCCCAAAGTGCTGATATACCAGAAGCGAGAGACACAAATAAGCCTGCGTGTGACGATCCGGTGATTCTAACTGTAGATGTAGAACAATTTTGCTCATGGTCCGCATGTAATATCAACAACTTATCTAAAGCGTTTACCAAAATAGGATTTTGAACATATTCGCTATTAGGTTTTTTAAACATCATTTTTAAGACATTTTCAACATAGCCCAAGTTATCATCACCATATTCTAATGGTAGACCGTGTTTTTTACGCATCGTCCAAGATACCAATACTGGAAACTTACCCAGAATTCTAACAATGGCATTATACATCGCCTCCTCTGAATTAACATCTACAGAAGTTGGATAGAAAGCTGTTAATGCACTTGTCAAAGATGACAGCACTCCCATAGGATGTGCTGACTTAGGGAAAGCATCTAAAATCTTTTTTATATCGTCATCTACAACAGATTTTTCTTTAATGTCCGCATGAAACTTATCCAGTTGTTCTTGCGTTGGTAATTCACCAAAAATCAACAGATAAGCTACTTCTAAAAAGTCTGCTTTTTCAGCTAACTCTTCTATAGAATAACCTCTATACCTCAGAATACCTTTTTCACCATCCAAAAATGTTATGGCACTTTCACAGCTTCCTGTATTTTTATAACCAGGATCTATGGTAATAACACCTTTTGTGGCGCCTCTTAAGGTTTTAATATCTATAGCGACTTCATTTTCTGAACCAATTTTTACGGGAAATTCAAACTTGTCGCCATTAATTTCTAAGGTAGCTTTATCTGACATGTTAATTTATATATGTTTGTGAATTTAAAGGATTGTAAATTTACGAAATATCAAACGATTTCGGAAGTCAATTTATAACGCTTTTAACAATTTCGGTATTATTAAAATAAATAGTGAAAACTATAATTTCAATACCTCAAACTATTGATAATATATCGCACCATAGCAATTAAAAAATATGGTATAATCACTAATTTTGTTCTACTTATAATTAGCTATGATTTATATTAGAATTTTTATTTTTCTTGTCTCATTTTCTTGTTTTTCGCAAGTTGTTAATATTGAAACTTTACGAAAACCTAATGATTCTGTAAAATGGACTGGTTCGGTGAGTCTAGATGTGTCACTGATTAAAAATACCAATGATATTTTTAGAATTGCCAATAAAGCTCATATACAGTATAACACTACTATCAATTTTTGGTTATTTGTCAATGATTTAAACCTTCAGAAAATTGAGGAAAATTCCTTGGTAAATCGAGGTACACAGCACCTGAGATACAATAGAAGAATCTCAGATAAAGTGAAATGGGAAGCTTTTGTACAAGGACAATATGATGCTATTTCTGAAATTGGCTTTAGAGGTTTAATTGGCACCGGACCTCGATTTAAATTATCTAAAAATGATAATTATAGGTTTTACCTAGGTACTTTAATTATGTATGAATACGAAAAGGCATCTAGTGCCATTCCCGACCGAATACAGCAAGATGTTAGAGGAAGTGCTTATTTATCATTTAGCTTATACCCAACTGAAACCATTAGCATTATCAGTACAAGTTACTATCAGCCAAGAATTGATGCCTTTAATGATTTTCGTTTTTCTAGCAATACCTCAATGCTTTTTAAAATCCTTGAAGATTTAGCTTTTAAGGTTAATTTTAATTTTTTCCATGATGCTTTTCCTGTAAGTTCAGCTGTACCAGAGACTCAATTTGAACTCACTAATGGCCTACTCTACACTTTTTAGAAAAAGAAAAACCTATTCAAGCGAATGAATAGGTTCTTTAAGTCTATTTTAGAAACAATTACTTTACCTTAAACGCATTTTCTTGAGGAAAATAAGCTACATCACCCAATTCTTCTTCTATACGCAATAACTGGTTGTATTTTGCCATACGATCACTACGTGATGCTGAACCTGTTTTAATTTGCCCTGTGTTGAGTGCTACCGCTAAATCTGCGATGGTATTATCTTCTGTTTCCCCAGAACGGTGAGACATTACTGAGGTGTACCCAGCATTATGTGCCATATTCACTGCGGAAATAGTTTCAGTTAATGTACCTATTTGATTGACTTTAATTAAAATAGAATTCGCAATACCTTCAGAAATTCCTCTTCCTAAACGCTCTACATTAGTCACAAATAAATCATCACCGACCAACTGTACTTTATCCCCAATTTTTTCGGTTAATAACTTCCAACCGTCCCAGTCATTTTCATCCATACCATCCTCAATAGAAATTATAGGATATTTTGAAGCCAGTTCTGCCAAGTATTTTGCTTGTTCTGCTGATGTTCTAACGACACCCGAATCTCCTTCAAATTTTGTGTAATCATATTTTCCGTCTACATAGAACTCTGCTGCTGCACAGTCTAGTGCAATTTTAACATCGCTACCAAAAGTATATCCTGCTTTTTCAACAGCCAACTTAATAGAATCTAAGGCATCTTCTGTTCCGCCTTCTAAATTGGGTGCAAAACCACCTTCATCACCTACGGCTGTACTTAAACCTCTGTCGTGCAATACTTTTTTTAGGTTGTGGAATATTTCAGTTCCCATTTGCATGGCATGGGTAAAGTTTTTTGCTTTTACGGGCATTACCATAAATTCTTGAAATGCAATCGGCGCATCACTATGCGAACCACCATTTATAATATTCATCATTGGTAATGGCAACGTATTGGCAGAAACGCCACCAACATATCTGTATAATGGCATGCCCAATTCATTTGCTGCTGCTTTTGCAACTGCCAAAGACACACCTAAAATGGCATTAGCACCTAACTTTGATTTGTTTGGCGTACCATCTAAATCTATCATTAACTGATCTATGGCATTTTGTTCAAAAACAGAAACTCCCAATAATTCTTGAGCAATTACTGCATTGACGTTTTCCACAGCTTTTAAAACTCCTTTTCCCATGTAGTCATCTCCACCATCTCTTAACTCTACAGCTTCGTGCTCACCAGTTGATGCGCCAGAAGGTACTGCAGCTCTTCCCATAATACCACTTTCGGTAACAACATCTACCTCTACCGTAGGGTTTCCTCTTGAATCTAAAATTTGTCTTGCGTGTACATTAATTATAATGCTCATTGTTATTGTGTTTAATGTTGATTAAGATCAAAATTACGAAAATCTAAAGCTAAAAACAGAACATAAATCATATTTGCGATTAATATTTACTATAATGTTTTCGTAACCTAAAAAACGCAACAAAATTTAAGTTTTGTTGCGTTTTTTGTATTTAATTGTTTTTGATGTTCTCTATAAACTGATCAAATAAATAGACCGAATCATTGGGTCCAGGACTCGCTTCTGGATGGTATTGTACCGAGAAGCAGTTTTTATCTTTAATCTTTATGCCAGCTACAGTATCGTCATTGAGATGTACGTGTGTAATTTCTACATTTGTATTTGCTTCGGTTTCTTCTCTGTTAATAGCAAAACCATGGTTTTGAGACGTAATTTCACCTTTACCGGTTATCAAGTTTTTCACGGGATGGTTGATACCTCTGTGACCGTTGTGCATTTTATAAGTTGATATGCCATTAGCCAAAGCTATAACTTGATGCCCAAGGCAAATTCCAAATAAAGGTTTATTTCTTGAAATAATTTCCTTAGCCACAGCTTGTGCTTCAACCAAAGGCTCAGGATCACCAGGACCATTGGACAAGAAATACCCATCTGGATTAAAGGCTTCTAAATCTTCAAATTTTGAATTGTACGGAAACACCTTAATGTATGCATCTCTTTTAGCTAGGTTTCTAAGGATGTTCTTTTTAATGCCTATGTCTAAAGCCGCTATTTTATACCTTGCATTTTCATTACCGAAATAATACGGTTCTTTAGTTGATACTTGAGAGGCCAACTCTAAACCTTTCATATCTGGTTGTTCTGCTAACTGCTGCTTTAAACCTTCAATATTATCAACTTCTGTTGATATTACGGCATTCATGGCACCGTGATCTCTAATATAACTTACCAATGCTCTCGTATCGACATCCGCAATAGCCAAGGTGTTATGTTTTTCAAAGAATTCTTCTAACGATGCATCACCTGCAGGTCTGGAATATTCAAAACTGAAATTTTTACAAATCAATCCAGCAATTTTAACGGTATCGGATTCCATTTCATCTTCTTTGGTACCATAATTACCTATATGAGCATTGGTTGTCACCATTAACTGCCCATAATAAGAAGGGTCTGTAAAAATCTCTTGATAGCCTGTTGTACCAGTATTAAAACATACTTCGCCAAAAGCAGTGCCTTCTTTACCTATTGACTTACCATGAAAGATTGTACCGTCTGCTAATAAAATAAGTGCCTTTTTTCTTTGTTTGTATTTCATTTCTTTTGCGGTGTATTATATAATTGTGAGATTTCTCTTGGTTCGTTCCTCACTCACTTCGACCTTGCTCAGTACAGGCTGTTGAAATGACATTGAAGTTTAAACTTTGCAAAAATCCAAAAAAAAAGGATAAACTTAAAAAGTCTATCCTCTATATTTATTAATCGTTATTAACATCCGATTATTCTTCTTCGTTAGTAGCTTTAGTTTCTACTGGTGCAACAGCAGCAGTACTATTCTTACCACCTCTTCTACTTCTACGAGTTTTCTTCTCTGGCTTGCCGGCTTTATAGATCTCGTTGTAATCTACTAGCTCTATCATTGCCATATCAGCGTTATCACCTAATCGGTTTCCTAACTTAATGATACGTGTGTATCCACCTGGACGATCCGCAACTTTAGCAGCAACATCTCTAAACAATTCAGCGACAACTTCTTTTTGTCTTAACCTAGACATTACAATTCTTCTATTGTGTGTAGTGTCTTCTTTAGACTTTGTAATTAAAGGTTCAACAAATTGCTTAAGCGCTTTTGCTTTTGCAGTAGTTGTATTAATACGCTTGTGTTCGATTAAAGAACATGCCATATTAGCCAACATTGCTTTTCTGTGAGCTGATTTTCTGCTTAAGTGATTGAATTTTTTTCCGTGTCTCATGACTCTCGTTTTATCATCTTGCTACCAAACTCTTCTATCTGAGGAGCAAAATATGATTAATAATAATTGTTTTTATAGGATGAGATTACTGCTTTCGCAGGAATGACAAACTATTTAGTCTTTATCTAATTTATATTTACTTAAGTCCATTCCGAAGTTAAGACCCTTAACGTTTACTAATTCTTCTAGCTCAGTTAAAGACTTCTTACCGAAGTTTCTGAATTTCATTAAATCATTTTTGTTGAATGATACTAAATCACCTAAAGTATCTACTTCTGCAGCTTTTAAACAGTTAAGTGCACGCACAGAAAGATCCATATCAACTAATTTAGTTTTCAATAGTTGTCTCATGTGAAGTGATTCTTCATCATAAGTTTCGGTCTGTGCAATTTCATCAGCCTCTAAAGTGATACGCTCATCAGAGAATAACATAAAGTGGTGAATCAATATTTTAGCTGCTTCTGTTAAAGCATCTTTAGGATGGATAGATCCATCAGTTTGAATTTCGAAAACTAATTTCTCGTAATCTGTTTTTTGCTCAACACGGAAGTTTTCGATACTATATTTTACATTCTTTATCGGAGTGTAAATAGAATCCGTAAAAATAGTTCCGATTGGTGCAGAAGCTTTTTTGTTTTCTTCAGCAGGAACATATCCTCTACCTTTCTCGATAGTTAATTCCATATTGATGTTTACTTTAGGATCTAAGTTACAGATTACCAAATCCGTATTTAACACTTGGAATCCTGAAATAAACTTCTGAAAATCACCAGCTGTGATTTGATCTTGTCCTGAAATTGAAATTGTAACGGTTTCGTTATCAACTTCGTCAATCTGACGCTTAAAGTTAACTTGCTTTAAGTTTAAAATCATTTCAGTAACATCTTCAACTACACCAGAAATTGTAGAAAATTCGTGATCAACACCTTCTATTCTAACTGAAGTGATTGCGAAACCTTCCAATGAAGATAATAACACACGTCGTAACGCATTACCTACTGTTAATCCGTAACCTGGTTCTAGTGGTCTGAATTCGAACTTACCTTCGAAATCAGTAGAATCAATCATGATTACTTTGTCGGGTTTCTGAAAATTTAATATTGCCATTTTTTCTTCGTTTTAATTGTTATTTAGTTGCGCGGTATAAAGGTTTGAAGAAGACCAATAAACCCTTTGGCTAAATACCAATATGATTAATTTATTATTTAGAGTAAAGTTCAACGATAAACTGCTCGTTGATTTGTTCTGGAATTTGAATTCTCGCAGGAACGGAAACGTAAGTTCCTTCCATTGTATCATTATTCCATGTAATCCATTCGTATACATTGCTAGAGTTAGCTAATGAATTTTGAATAGCTTCCAATGATTTAGATTTTTCTCTTACGCCAACAACATCACCAGCTTTTAATTGGTAAGAAGGTACATTTACCTTTTGACCGTTAACTGTGATGTGTCTGTGAGATACTAATTGTCTGGCACTACTTCTAGTTGGAGCAATTCCCATTCTGAAAACAACGTTATCTAAACGTGATTCACATAATTGTAATAAAACTTCACCTGTAATACCTTGAGCTGCAGTCGCTCTTTTAAACATGTTTCTGAACTGCTTTTCTAATACACCATAAGTGTATTTAGCCTTTTGCTTTTCCATTAACTGGATAGCATATTCAGATTTCTTTCCACGACGACGGTTGTTTCCATGTTGTCCTGGAGGATAATTTCTTTTTTCGAAAGCTTTATCATCTCCGAAAATAGCTTGCCCAAATTTACGAGCGATTTTAGTTTTAGGACCAGTATATCTTGCCATTTTTAAATTGTTTTGAGAGTGATTATAAAATTAAGGTCTTAATCTTATCCTTCTACAACCGTTAATCTCTCGTTGATACTTGATTTATAATTAAATTCTATTCGAATTTTTCAGTTTGCAAATTTAAGCAAAATAAACTAATACCAAACATTTTAGAGTGATATTAGTTTATTATGATAAACTTCTTAGTTTGTGTGTTCTAAATCTGAGTCAGTATTCGTAAGAACCTGAAACTAGCTCAGTTTAAACACGGCGCCTTTTTGGTGGACGACAACCATTATGTGGCATTGGAGTAACATCGATAATTTCTGATACTTCGATACCCGAATTATGTATAGATCTGATAGCAGATTCTCTTCCGTTACCAGGACCTTTTACATATACTTTTACTTTCTTTAAACCAGCTTCTTTTGCTACACCTGCAGCATCTTCTGCGGCTAATTGCGCTGCATAAGGAGTATTCTTTTTAGAACCTCTAAAGCCCATTTTACCTGCTGATGACCAAGAAATAACGTCACCTTTTTTATTTGTTAAAGAAATAATGATGTTGTTAAATGAAGCTGTGATGTGTGCTTCTCCCATTGCATCAACAATTACTTTACGTTTTTTTGTACTTGACTTTGCCATATTTGTTTAGCTTTTAGTTTTAGTAATAGTCGCTAGAATCCTAAACCGTTAAATTTCAAACAGATTCTTTCCAACGTCTAAAGACTAAAGACTATTATTATTTAGTTACTTTTTTCTTGTTAGCAACTGTTTTTCTTCTACCTTTTCTTGTACGAGAGTTGTTCTTGGTACGTTGTCCTCTTAATGGGAGACCGGCTCTGTGACGAATACCTCTGTAACACCCAATATCCATTAATCGCTTAATGTTTAATTGTGTTTCAGAACGTAATTCACCTTCGATTTTGAAATTTCCAACAGCCTCACGGATAGCTCCGATTTCGTCGTCAGTCCAATCTTGTACTTTAGTGCTTTCGTCAACTTTAGCAGTTTCTAAAATTTCTTTAGCTCTACTTCTACCTATTCCATAGATATAAGTTAAGGATATTACTCCTCTTTTTTGTTTTGGTATGTCTACACCTGCAATTCTTGCCATATAATTTAGTTTTTAGCTGTTAGCTTTTAGTTGTTAGAATCCTAAACCTTTCGATTTCGAACAGATTCATCTAACTACTAATTACTAATGACTTTCTTTTTATCCTTGTCTTTGTTTGAATCTAGGGTTCTTTTTATTAATAACGTAAAGTCTACCTTTTCTACGCACTAATTTACAATCTGCGCTTCTTTTCTTTACTGATGCTCTTACTTTCATCCTTGTTAGTTTAAAAGTGTAAAGTATAAAGTTTAAGATATAACACTTACAACTTTTTACTTTATACTAATTTTTAGTATCTATAAGTTATACGAGCCTTAGTTAAATCGTAAGGACTCATTTCTAATTTTACTTTATCACCTGGTAACAACTTAATGTAATGCATACGCATTTTACCAGATATGTGTGCAGTCACAATGTGACCATTTTCTAATTCTACTCGGAACATTGCATTAGATAATGCTTCAATTATTGTTCCGTCTTGTTCTATTGCTGCTTGTTTAGCCATAAATTATTTTTAGTGTTCAATCCTCAATTAACAAATACCTTGCCGAATTCTTCAGATTAAATTTTCTAAGTTTTATAATTATGAGGTCACAGATTTTCTGTTTTTACCGGTCTTCATCAAGCCATCATAATGCTTATTCAATAAATAAGAATTAATCTGCTGCATTGTGTCAATTGCCACACCAACCATAATTAATAGCGATGTACCACCAAAGAATAATGCCCAACCCTGCTGTACTTTCACTAAATTAACAATGAATGCTGGAAATACTGCAATCAAGGCTAAGAAAATAGAACCTGGTAAGGTTATCTGTGACATTATTTTATCTAAATATTCTGAGGTTTCCGATCCAGGACGAATGCCAGGTATAAACCCTCCACTACGTTTTAAATCATCAGCCATCTTATTTGTTGGTACTGTAATGGCCGTATAGAAATAGGTGAATACTATAATTAACAATGCAAATACTAAATTGTACCAAAACCCGAAGATATCAGAAAAATTAGTTTGCATCCATTGACCTGTACTTGTGTCTTTTAAAAATGAAGATCCCCCAATAAGACTTGGAACAAACATAATTGCCTGAGCAAATATAATTGGCATTACACCAGATGCATTTAATTTTAATGGTAAAAATTGGCGTGATCCAAATACATTTTTCTCGTAACCACCAGAAGCCGTTCTTCTTGCATATTGTACAGCAATTTTTCGTACTGCCATTACTAGGAATACTGAAGCCAATATGATTAAGAACCAGATAACTAATTCTATTAATATAATCATAAATCCTCCATTACCCTCTAATCTTGAATACATATTCTGAACGAAAGATTGCGGCAAGGTAGCTATGATACCAACCATGATTAATAAAGATATACCATTACCAATACCTTTATCTGTAATCTTCTCACCTAACCACATGGCGAATACACAACCTGTGACTAAGATGATTACCGATGAAAAGTAAAAGATGTTTTCAGAAAAGCCTGGCACCAATAAACTACTCATAGACGGAGATCCTGATAATGCAGGAACACTTGCTAAATAACCTGGCGCTTGTACTAAACAAATACCAATAGTTAACCAGCGTGTAATCTGAGTAATTTTCTTTTGTCCACTAGCTCCTTCTTTCTGAAGTTTTTGCAAATAAGGAATAGCAATACCCATTAACTGTACAACGATGGATGCAGAAATGTATGGCATAATACCCAATGCAAATACAGAGGCATTTGCAAATGCACCACCTGTAAAGGCATTTAACAATCCTAATATACCGCCATCCATACCAGCTTGTAACCCACCTAATTTATCGATATCAATACCAGGTAATACAACCTGAGCACCAAAACGGTAAACCAATAACAAACCTAAGGTTAGCATAATCCTATCCTTAAGCTCTGTGATTTTCCAAACGTTTTTTAATGTTTCTATTATCTTCATCCTTAGGGTCTTATAAAGTTACAGCTTCACCACCAGCAGCTTCAATAGCAGCTTTTGCCGTAGCAGTAAATTTATGAGCAGTTACTGTTAATTTAGATTTTAATTCACCTCTACCTAAGATTTTAACCAGATCGTTTTTTCCAGCTTTACCTAATGATACAAGTGTTTCAAAATCTACAGTATCTTTAATTTTCTTTTCGTCTACCAACTGTTGTAAGGTATCTAAGTTTATACCTTGATACTCTACTCTATTGATATTGGTAAATCCAAACTTAGGAACACGTCTTTGTAAAGGCATTTGACCACCTTCAAATCCTAATTTCTTAGAATAACCAGAACGTGACTTAGCACCTTTGTGTCCTCTACGTGCAGTACCACCTTTACCAGATCCCTGACCACGTCCAACACGCTTTCCTTGATTTTTTACTGAACCTTCTGCAGGTTTTAGATTACTTAAATCCATTTTTAAGTGTATATTTTTAAGCTTCTTCTACAGAAACTAAGTGTTCAACTTTTTTTACCATACCAAGGATATTTGGTGTGGCGTCGTGCTCTACAACTTGACCAATCTTTTTTAAACCTAAAGCTTCTAATGTTAGCTTTTGTCTTTTAGTACGATTAATTGCACTTTTTACTTTCGTTACTTTAATCTTTGCCATCTTGTCTTAGATTATCCTTTAAATACTTTTTCAAGTGAAATTCCACGCTCTTTAGCTATAGCTTTAGCATCTCTTAATTGTAATAAAGCATCAAAAGTTGCTTTTACTACATTATGAGGGTTAGAGGATCCTTGAGACTTCGATAATACATCATGTATACCAACAGCTTCAAGTACTGTTCTTACAGCACCACCAGCGATAACTCCTGTACCAGGTGCAGCTGGGATAATGTTTACTCTAGCTCCGCCATATTTACCTTTTTGCTCGTGTGGCAATGTTCCTTTAATGATAGGAATTCTTACTAAGTTTTTCTTAGCATCTTCTACAGCTTTAGCAATTGCAGTAGCAACATCTTTAGATTTACCCAATCCATGTCCTACAACTCCTGCTTCGTCACCTACAACAACAATAGCAGAAAAGCCAAATGCTCTACCACCTTTTGTTACTTTAGTTACACGCTGTACACCAACTAAGCGATCTTTTAAGTCTAATCCGCCTGGCTTTACTAATTCTGCGTTTTTATATTTTTGATACATAATGTCTTAAAATTTAAGTCCTGCTTCTCTAGCACCTTCTGCTAATGATTTTACTCTTCCGTGATATAAGTAACCACCTCTATCAAAAGAAATAGTTTCAACACCAGCTTTCATAGCCTTTTCTGCAACAGCCTTACCAACTAAAGCCGCAACTTCGGTTTTGTTTCCTTTAGACTTTGCAATATCCTTATCTCTTGAAGATGCAGCAGCTAAAGTTTCACCAGTTACATCATTCACGATTTGAGCATAAATTTCTTTATTGCTTCTAAAAACAGCCAATCTTGGTCTTGTTTCAGTACCAGATACTACCTTACGGATTCTGTTTTTTATTCTTGTTCTTCTTTCGTTCTTTGTCAATGCCATAACTTAATTATTAAGCTGATTTACCTGCTTTTCTTCTAATTTCTTCACCGACAAACTTGATACCTTTTCCTTTATAAGGCTCTGGCTTACGGAAACCGCGAATCTTCGCAGCGACTTGACCAACTAATTGCTTATCGTGAGATGTTAATTTAACGATTGGATTTTTCCCTTTTTCTGAAATGGTTTCAACTTTCACCTCTGGGGCAACATCTAAAATGATGTTATGTGAAAAACCAATTGCTAAATCTAATTTTTGTCCTTGATTTGATGCTCTGTAACCTACACCAACTAATTCTAGTTCTTTGGTCCAGCCTTTAGAAACACCTTCTATCATGTTAGCAATTAACGCTCTGTATAGACCATGTTTTGCTCTGTGATCTTTTTTCTCAGAAGGACGAGACAATGTTACCGTACCGTCTTCTAATTTTATTTCAACATCTGAATACTCTTGGGTTAATTCACCTAATTTACCTTTAGCGGTAATTACGTTGTCCTTAACCTCAAGTGTTACACCTTCAGGAACTGTTATTGGGTTTTTACCTATTCTTGACATAATTTCCTGTTTTTAGTATACGTAACATAATACTTCGCCACCAACGTTTTCTCTTTGCGCTTGCTTACCTGTCATCACTCCGTGAGACGTAGAAACAATTGCAATACCTAAACCATTTAAGATTCTTGGCATTTCGTTAGCACCTGCATATTTACGTAAACCTGGTTTACTGATTCTTTGAATTTTTTTGATAACTGACTCCTTTGTGTCTTTGTTGTACTTTAAGGCAATTTTAATTGTGCCTTGTGCAGTAGATTTGTCATCAAACTTGTAACTTAAAATATAGCCCTGATCAAACAATATTTTAGTCATTTCTTTTTTTAAGTTAGATGCAGGAATCTCAACCACTCTGTGGTTTGCTTTCACAGCATTTCTAACTCGCGTTAAATAATCCGCTATTGGATCTGTGTACATAGTTTTTAGTTTTGGAAAATGGTTTTCGAAACTCTCGAACCTAAATCCCGATTATACAATAATTATATTGTTAATAGTACAGAAGCTAATTCGCTTCCTTATTTACCAACTTGCTTTTTTTACACCAGGAATTAATCCTTTGTTAGCCATTTCTCTAAACATTACACGAGAAATACCAAACTGTCTCATATAACCTTTTGGTCTTCCTGTAAGCTTACAACGGTTATGCATACGTATAGGTGAAGCGTTTTTTGGTAGCTTTTGCAATGCTTCGTAATCACCAGCTTCTTTTAAAGCTTTACGTTTCTCAGCATATTTAGCAACCATTTTTGCACGCTTTACCTCACGAGCTTTCATTGATTCTTTAGCCATAATTAATTCTTTTTAAATGGTAATCCTAATTCTGTTAATAGTGACTTTGCTTCTTTATCAGTATCGGCAGTTGTCACAAATGTAATATCCATACCATTGATTTTATTGATCTTATCAATATCAATCTCTGGGAAAATAATCTGTTCTGTTACACCTAAATTGTAATTTCCACGACCATCAAAGCCAGTGGCCTTGATACCGTTAAAATCTCTAACTCGGGGTAAAGCTGAAGTCACCAAACGATCTAAGAACTCATACATTTGCTCACCTCTTAAAGTTACTTTAGCACCAATTGGCATACCTTTACGTAACTTAAAAGATGCAACATCTTTTTTAGAGATCGTAGCAACGGCCTTTTGTCCTGTGATCTTAGTTAATTCATCAACAGCGTGATCTATTAACTTTTTATCTGCAACAGCAGCACCAACACCTCTAGATAAAACTATCTTTTCGAGCTTAGGCACTTGCATCACATTTTTATATCCAAATTCTTCTGTAAGAGCAGGAATTACTTTATCCTTATACTCTTGTTTTAATCTTGCAACGTAAGCCATAATTAAATTACTTCATTAGATTTTTTAGAAAATCTTACTTTATTGTCGCCATCCATTCTGTAACCCACTCTTGTTGTTTCACCTTTAGAGGTTAATAACGATAAGTTAGACATATGAATTGATGCTTCTTTCTCTACGATTCCACCTTGAGGGTTTTGTGCACTTGGCTTAGTATGTTTCTTCACCATGTTTACACCTTCTACAATGGCCTTGTTCTTATCTCTTAATACTTTAAGTACTTTACCTTCTGATCCTTTATGATCTCCAGCAATGACTTGTACCGTATCTCCTGATTTTATTTTAAGCTTTGTCATCTTATTTATCAATTAAAGCACTTCTGGTGCCAATGATACAATTTTCATGAATTGTTTATCACGAAGTTCTCTAGCTACAGGGCCAAAAACACGTGTGCCTCTCATTTCGCCCGTTGGGTTTAATAGTACACATGCATTGTCATCAAATCTGATATAAGAACCATCTGGTCGTCTTACCTCTTTTGCTGTACGCACTACAACTGCTGTTGAAACCGCACCTTTTTTGATGTTTCCGTTTGGAGTCGCATCCTTCACAGATACTACAATTTTATCTCCAACAGACGCATATCGTCTTTTAGTTCCTCCTAATACACGGATAGTTAAAACTTCCTTTGCACCAGTATTGTCAGCTACTTTTAATCTTGATTCTTGTTGTACCATAATTACTTCGCTCTTTCAATTATTTCTACTAATCTCCAACACTTAGATTTACTCATAGGTCTTGTTTCCATGATCTTTACAGTATCTCCTTCGTTGCAGTCGTTTGTTTCATCGTGTGCGACATATTTTTTAGTCTTTAACACGAACTTTCCATACATAGGGTGCTTTACTTTTTTAACTTCGGCAACGACAATAGATTTCTCCATTTTGTTACTTGTTACTATCCCTATACGTTCTTTTCTTAAATTTCTTTTTTCCATCTTTCAGCAGAATACAATTATTGATCGTCTCTTTTAGTTAATTCTGTCGCAACTCTAGCTACAGTACGACGTGCGTGACGTAACTGAATTGGATTTTCTAAAGGAGATATTGCGTGAGCCATTTTTAGGTCTGCATAACTCTTTTTAGTCTCACTAAGTTTTTCTTGTAACTCAGCTGTTGAAAGCTGTTTAATTTCTGATTGCTTCATAATACCTTTTTATTAAGCTTCGTAATCTCTAGCTATGATAAACTTAGTCTTCACAGGAAGTTTTTGTGCTGCTAAACGTAATGCTTCTTGAGCTACGTCTAATGGCACACCACTTACTTCAAATAATACGCGTCCTGGTTTTACAACAGCTGCCCAATATTCTACGGCACCTTTACCTTTACCCATACGTACTTCAAGAGGTTTCTTTGTGATAGGCTTGTCTGGAAATATTTTAATCCATAACGATCCTTCTCTTTTCATATAACGAGTAGCGGCAATACGTGCAGCTTCTATTTGACGAGCAGTTATAAAAGACGAGTCTAATGATTTAATACCGAAAGTACCATTTGATAACAAATGACCTCTTCCTGCATTTCCTTTCATACGACCTTTTTGCTGCTTACGAAATTTTGTTCTTTTAGGCTGTAACATTTTTTCTTTTCTTTAAAAAATTACTTTCTACGACGTTGGTTTCCTTTGTTTCCACCTCGTCCACCTTTTCCTTTTTGCTTAGAAAGACCAACTAATGGAGAAAGCTCTCTTTTTCCATATACTTCACCTTTCATAATCCACACTTTTACACCTAATCTACCGTAGGTAGTATGTGCTTCAACTAGAGCATAATCGATATCAGCTCTAAATGTAGATAGCGGAATACGTCCTTCTTTGTAGTGCTCAGAACGTGCCATTTCAGCACCATTTAAACGCCCACTAATTTGAACTTTGATTCCTTCAGCATTCATACGCATTGCAGCAGCGATAGCCATTTTAATTGCACGTCTGTATGAGATTCGACTTTCAATTTGACGAGCAATACTTGCCGCTACTAAATGTGCATCTAGTTCAGGTCTTTTAATTTCAAAGATGTTCAATTGAACTTCTTTACCAGTAATTTTCTTAAGCTCTTCTTTTAACTTGTCTACCTCTTGACCACCTTTACCGATAATAATACCAGGTCTAGCAGTAGTGATAGTAACGGTTACAAGTTTAAGCGTACGCTCAATAATTACTCTACTCACACTAGCTTTAGATAAACGCGCATGGATATACTTACGGATTTTATCATCCTCAGCAAGTTTATCTCCATAATCATTTCCGCCATACCAGTTAGATTCCCATCCTCTGATAATACCTAAGCGATTTCCGATTGGATTTGTCTTTTGTCCCATATCTCTATCTTAGCTTTGTGTTTTATTTAATGCATCTACAACCACGGTAACGTGATTAGATCTTTTTCTTATTCTGTGCGCTCTACCTTGAGGAGCTGGACGTAATCTTTTTAACATAGATCCACCATCTACTCTTATCTCTTTGATATAAAGCTTTGCTTCTTCAACATCTGCATCTTCGTTTTTAGCTTGCCAGTTTGCAATTGCAGACATTACAAGTTTTTCTAAACGACGAGACGCTTCCTTAGGACTAAATCTAAGAATCTGAAGTGCTTTATCAGCCTTTTCACCTCTTACTAAATCCGCTACTAAACGCATTTTTCTTGGAGATGTTGGACAGTTATTTAGCTTAGCAAAAGCAACTTGCTTTTTCTCCGCCTTAATAGCTTCCGCCATTTGTTTTTTACGACTTCCCATGATTCTTATTTTTTACCTTTATTCTTAGCACCTGCATGACCTCTAAACGATCGTGTTGGTGAAAATTCTCCTAATTTGTGACCTACCATATTTTCAGTAACATATACCGGAACAAATTGACGACCGTTGTGAACTGCTATAGTTTGCCCAACGAAATCTGGAGAAATCATTGATGCTCTAGACCAAGTTTTGATTACCGTCTTTTTGTTTGAAGCTACATTTTCTGCAACTTTCTTTTCTAATTTATAATGGATATAAGGTCCTTTTTTTAATGAACGTGCCATACTATCTTAATTATTTCTTTCTACGTTCTACAATATACTTATTACTCGCTTTCGTCTTAGAACGCGTTCTATAACCCTTAGCAGGAATACCGTTTCTAGATCTTGGGTGTCCACCTGAAGATTTACCTTCACCACCACCCATTGGATGATCAACCGGATTCATTACTACTGGTCTTGTACGAGGACGTCTTCCTAACCATCTTGATCTACCTGCTTTACCAGATACTAACAATTGATGATCTGAGTTAGAAATAACACCTATTGTAGCCATACACGTTGCCAATACCAGTCTAGTTTCACCAGATGGTAATTTAATCGTAGCAAACTTACCATCTCTAGCCATTAACTGAGCAAATGCACCAGCACTACGCGCCATAACAGCACCTTGACCAGGACGTAACTCTATACATGAGATAATAGTACCTAAAGGTATTTCACTTAATGGCATTGCGTTTCCAATTTCTGGAGCGATACCTTTTTCACCAGACACAATTTTTTGCCCTACCTGTAAACCATTTTGAGCGATAACGTAACGTTTCTCACCATCTTGGTAATTTAATAAAGCAATAAATGCTGTTCTGTTTGGATCATATTCGATTGTCTTAACTTCTGCTGGAATACCAGTTTTGTTACGTTTAAAATCGATAATACGATACTTCTTCTTATGACCACCACCTTTGTAGCGCATGGTCATTTTTCCTTGACTGTTTCTACCACCAGTTCTTTTTTTCGGAGCAAGCAAGCTTTTCTCCGGCTTATCAGTAGTAATGGCGTCAAATCCATTTACTACTCTAAAACGCTGAGCTGATGTGATCGGTTTTAATTTTCTTACTGACATAAGTCTAATTACATGTTAGCGTATAAATCTATTGTTTCACCTTCCGCCAGTTGTACAATTGCCTTTTTAACAGCATTTGTTTTACCATGTTGCACACCAGTTTTTGTAAACTTGGTCTTGCGATCTGGACGGACATTTATTGTACGAACTTTTTCTACAGAAACACCATAAGCAGCTTCAACCGCTTTTTTGATTTCTACCTTGTTCGCCTTTGTATTCACCTCAAATGCATACGCATTTAACAACTCACTTTGCATGGTTGCCTTTTCTGTGATGATAGGTTTTATTAAGATACTCATCTGTGTTCTATTTACTTAAGTTCGATTCAATTCTTTCTAATGCACCTTCTAAAAGAATGACTTTATTTGCATTCATTATTTTATAAGTGCTTAATTCTGAAGATGTTATAACCTCAGAACCTTTAAAATTGCGTGATGACAAATATACATTATTATTTGAGTCACCCAACACAATGAGAGATTTTTTGTTTTCAACCTCTAATGCCTTTAAAACATTGATAAAGTTTTTGGTTTTTGGAGCTTCAAAATTGAAGTCTTCCAATACCATAATTGATTTATCATTTGCTTTAATACTTAATGCAGATTTACGTGCTAATCGCTTTACGTTTTTGTTTAATTTAAAACCATAATTTCTTGGTCTAGGACCAAACATACGACCACCACCTTTAAATACACCAGACTTAATAGAACCTGCACGAGCTGTACCTGTTCCTTTTTGTTTCTTAATCTTACGTGTACTACCAGCAATTTCTGCTCTTTCTTTAGCCTTATGCGTTCCCTGTCTTTGATTTGCTAAGTATTGCTTAACATCTAAATAGACAGCGTGATTATTAGGCTCTATAGCGAATACGTCTTTAGAAAGCTCAGCTTTTCTACCCGTATCTTTTCCGTTTATATCTAAAACTGCTACTTTCATTACTTCTCAATAATTACATAAGAGTTTTTGTGACCAGGAACACATCCTTTTACCACAAGTAAGTTCTTTTCCGGAACTACTTTATAAACTCTTAAATTTTGAACTTTAACTGTTTCACCACCCATTCTTCCGGCCATTTTCATTCCTTTGAATACTCTCGCAGGATAAGAAGCTGCACCAATAGAACCTGGAGCTCTTAAACGGTTGTGCTGACCATGCGTTGCTTGACCTACACCTCCGAAATTGTGACGCTTTACTACACCTTGAAAACCTTTACCTTTTGAAGTTCCGGAAACATCCACAAACTCACCTTCGATAAATTGCTCTACTGTGATAGCATCACCTAATTTGTACTCCTCATCAAAACCTTTAAATTCTACGACTTTGCGTTTTACAGAAGTACCCGCTTTTTTTGCATGACCGATGTCAGCTTTAGTAGCGCTTTTTTCTGTCGCGTCATCGAAACCTAATTGAAGTGCATTGTAACCATCCACTTCTTCAGTTCTGACTTGGGTAACGATACATGGTCCAGCTTCGATTACTGTACATGGAACATTTTTTCCATTTTCATCGAAGATGCTGGTCATACCGATTTTTTTTCCAATTAACCCAGACATTTTAATTTACGATTTACGATTGCTGATTTTTAAAATCCTCAATCAATTATTAATTTACTTATTTAAATATTTCAAGGCTGAAAAATACATTTCAGCCTTGAATTGTATTTTTTACCGTTTTTCCTTTGCTCGCAGCTCCGGACATGTTTCGCTTCGACTACGCTCAGCGACCAATCATAATTACTTACACCTTAATCTCAACTTCAACTCCACTTGGTAATTCAAGCTTCATTAAAGCATCAATTGTTTTAGAAGAAGACGAGTAAATATCTAATAATCTCTTGTAAGAGCTTAATTGAAATTGTTCTCTAGACTTCTTATTAACGTGAGGTGAACGTAACACAGTGAAAATTTTCTTGTGCGTTGGTAAAGGAATTGGCCCCGTTACTACAGCACCTGTACTTTTTACTGTTTTTACAATCTTATCAGCAGACTTGTCAACTAAATTATGATCGTAAGACTTTAATTTTATTCTAATTTTCTGACTCATTTTCTTTTAGTTTTAAGCTTCTACGCCTTTTGCTGCTTTAATTACTTCTTCTGATATGTTAGATGGTGTCTCTGCATAATGAGAGAATTCCATTGTTGATGTTGCTCTACCTGAAGATAATGTCCTCAATGTAGTTACATAACCAAACATTTCAGATAATGGAACAGTAGCTTTTACAGTTTTTGCTCCGGCTCTATCTCCCATATCACTTACTTGGCCTCTTCTTCTGTTTAGATCACCAACAATATCACCCATGTTTTCTTCTGGAGTAATTACTTCCAATTTCATAATTGGCTCCATAATTACTGCTTTAGCGGCTTTTGCTGCATTTTTGAATCCAAGTTTAGCTGCTAATTCGAATGATAATTGATCAGAATCCACATCGTGATAAGATCCATCTTTTAAAGTTACTTTTAAAGCATCTACTTCATAACCTGCTAAAGGACCATTGACCATAGCCATTTTGAATCCTTTTTCAATTGAAGGGATAAATTCTTTAGGAACATTACCACCTTTAATTTCTGAGATGAATTCTAATCCTACTTTTCCTTCTTCTGCTGGCTCAACTGTAAATACAATATCAGCAAACTTACCACGACCACCAGATTGCTTTTTATAAACCTCTCTATGGTCTGCAGCCTGAGTAATAGCTTCTTTATATTCAACTTGTGGTTGACCTTGGTTAACCTCAACTTTAAATTCACGCTTTAAACGATCTACAATGACGTCTAAGTGAAGTTCACCCATTCCAGAAATAATAGTCTGTCCTGAAGCTTCATCTGTACGTACTGTAAATGTTGGATCTTCTTCAGCCAATTTAGCTAAGCCCATTCCTAATTTATCAACATCAGCCTTAGTCTTTGGCTCAACAGCGATACCAATTACTGGATCTGGAAAGTCCATAGATTCTAAAACGATAGGATGCTTTTCAGCCGTTAAGGTATCTCCTGTTTTAATGGACTTAAATCCAACAGCAGCTCCAATATCTCCAGCTTCTATAAAATCAATTGCATTTTGCTTGTTAGCATGCATTTGGTAGATACGAGAAATACGTTCTTTTTTACCTGAACGGTTATTCAGTACATAAGAACCTGCATCTAAACGACCAGAGTACGCACGGAAAAATGCTAAACGCCCTACGAATGGGTCTGTTGCAATTTTAAATGCTAAAGCAGCAAATGGCTCCTTTACATCTGGCTTACGAATTTCTTCTTGATCTGTTTCTGGGTTAATACCTGCAATACCTTCTTTATCAACTGGTGAAGGTAAATAACGACATACAGCATCTAACAAGAACTGTACACCTTTATTCTTAAACGCAGATCCACAAATCATAGGAATGATGGCCATATCCATAACAGCAGCTCTAAGTGCAGCATGCACTTCTTCTTCTGTTATAGAATCTTCATCTTCCATGAACTTTTCTAATAAGTTTTCATCGTAACTTGCTACTTCCTCAATTAATAAAGCTCTATATTTTCTAGCTTCAGCTTTAAGCTCTTCTGGGATTTCGATAACATCAAAAGTTGCCCCTTGAGTTTCGTCATGCCAAACAATAGCTCTATTCTTTACTAAATCTATAATACCTTTAAAATCTATCTCGTCACCAATGTTTAAAACAATTGGCACTGCATTAGACTTTAACATGTCTTTTACTTGTTGACAAACACCTAAAAAGTTAGAACCTTGACGATCCATTTTGTTAACAAAACCAATACGTGGCACTTTGTAGTTATCAGCAAGTCTCCAGTTAGTTTCAGATTGTGGCTCAACACCATCAACTGCACTAAACAAGAACACCAAACCATCTAGTACACGTAAAGAACGATTTACCTCTACGGTAAAGTCAACGTGACCAGGAGTATCAATTATGTTAAAATGGTATCCTTTAGTTTCTGGTGTTGGCTCTCCGTTTTCTAATGGGAAGTTCCATGTACAAGTTGTAGCAGCAGATGTAATTGTAATACCTCTTTCTTGCTCTTGCTCCATCCAATCCATTGTTGCAGCACCATCATGTACTTCACCAATTTTATGAGAAACACCTGTATAATAAAGAATACGTTCTGTTGTAGTAGTTTTTCCTGCATCAATGTGTGCAGCAATACCTATATTTCTTGTGAATTTTAAATCTCTTGCCATTTTAATTAAAATCTAAAGTGTGAGAATGCTTTGTTTGCTTCTGCCATTTTGTGAGTATCTACTCTTTTCTTAACGGCTGCACCTTCTTCTTTAGCCGCAGCTAATACTTCTGCTGCTAAACGTTGTGCCATAGATTTTTCGTTTCTTTTACGTGCGTAGCTAATTAACCACTTCATCGCCGTAGAAACTTTACGGTCTGGACGAATCTGCATTGGAATTTGGAACGTTGCCCCACCTACACGACGACTACGTACTTCTACGTGAGGCATCACATTAGACAAAGCTTCTTTCCAGATTTCTAAAGCTGTTTTTTCGTCATCGTTCTTCTTCTCTTCAACAATATCAATTGCATCGTAGAATACTTTAAAAGCTACAGACTTTTTACCATCCCACATCATCATGTTAACAAAACGCGTCACTAACTGATCGTTAAATCTTGGATCTGGTAAAAGTGGTCTCTTTTTTGCTGCTCTTTTTCTCATGTCTTCTTCTTAAAGTTTTAAATTACTTTTTAGGGCGTTTTGCACCATACTTAGATCTACGTTGGGTCCTTCCAGCAACACCTGCTGTATCCAAGGCACCACGAACGATGTGATATCTAACACCTGGCAAATCTTTTACCCTTCCACCTCTAACCAATACTATCGAGTGCTCTTGTAGATTATGACCTTCTCCACCGATGTATGCATTTACTTCGTTTCCGTTTGTTAAACGAACCCTTGCCACCTTACGCATTGCTGAGTTAGGTTTTTTAGGTGTCGTTGTGTAAACACGAGTACATACACCACGTCTTTGAGGACACGAATCTAAAGCAGCCGATTTACTCTTCTTGGTTATTTTGGCTCTTCCTTTTCGTACTAATTGTGAAATTGTTGGCATATATTTCTATATAAAATTTTATTTAACCCTCACTTTTGAGGGCTGCAAAGGTAGAAATATATATTTATTATTCAAATAGTTGAGAATTTATTTTTCAAAGAAATATTACTATTCATTTTTTACATATATATAATGGTCTATTTTTACGTTATTCTTCTAAAGAATTTAGATCGTTGCACTGATTAGGTGTTAGAATATAGACTCACATAGGTAAATGCTTAAAATTTATAATTTTATTCTTATAGCTGCTCTGTTGGTTTTTGTAAATCGGCTCACTGCTCAAAACTTAAATCTAAAGGTTGTAGGTGACACCGAAACTAAAACTTCAGTTATCGATTCTGTTGGATACAAAACTTCTTATAAAAACTACAACAGTTTAGGAGAGGAATTAAACTCTTTAAAAAATAAACTAGCACGCCTAGGTTATATCGATACGACTATCGACAGTATCACAAAACAAAATGACACTATATTTAATGCTTATTTATTTTTAGGCAAAAAGATTCGTAGAATTAGAATTCAATACGATTCTACTTTTAATGCTGAGTTGTTGAATTTTGTAAACCACAAAAAGGGCGATAATTTCTTTGAGCTAGATATTATTGAACTTGAAAGTTCCCTAAATGAGTTAAACTCAAAAATTGCAGAACAAGGTGATCCGTTTTCAAGCTTACAGCTTACAAATATCTCTAAGTTGAATTCTGATTTGATTTCCGCTGATTTAAAAATCACAAACAATCAAAAACGACGCATAGATAAAATCATTGTAAAGGGTTACGAAAAGTTTCCAAAGTCCTATGTAAAACGCTTCTTAAAACTAAGAACTGGTAAGTCATTCAACTTAAATGCTATTAGAGATAAAGTTGAACTTTTGCAAGATCTACGGTTTGCCAGAAAGATTAAAGATCCCGAAGTGCTTTTTACTAAAGATTCTACCACACTATATCTATATATAGAAAAGACCAGAACCAATAATTTTGATGGATTTCTCGGTTTTGGAACTAACGAAAACACCAACAGAATCGAATTTGATGGTTATTTGGATTTAAGACTCATTAATAATTTAAACTTTGGGGAGACTTTGAACTTATTTTATAAAAGTGACGAAATTGACCAACAGACTTTTAGAGTGGATGCCGACTTGCCTTACTTGTTTGGTTCGCCAGTAGGATTGCAGGTTGGACTCAGAATCTTTAGAAAAGACTCCACTTTTTTGAACGCAAATCAGTATGCGAAGATCAACTATCAAATCAGTGCAAAGCACAGAATTGGTGTTGGGATTACTTCTACCAATTCCACTAACCTCTTAGAAAATGATACCGCTTTATTAAATGACTATACATCCAATTTCTATACATTAAATTACAACCATACCAAAGCCCAGTTTTACGACCCATTATTTCCTATTAACTTTTGGTTTGATTTCTCTTCTGGTTTTGGAAACAGAAATAATGACTTTGGAAAACAAACGCAAAGCATTTTTAATTTAGACACCTATAAAATTTTCAATCTTAATAACAAGAATAGTGTTTACACAAGATTTAACGGTGCTATTTTAACTTCTGATGATTACCTAGATAACGAATTATTTCGCTTTGGCGGCATCAACTCCATAAGAGGTTTTGAAGAGAATAGTTTAGTTGCCAATCTCTATGGCGTTATTAATACAGAATACAGATACCGATTGAGCAGTAGCATTTATGTACACTCTGTATTGGATGCCGCATATTTTGAAAATCAAATCACTGATACCAGAGAAAAGCTCTTTGGCTTTGGCTTTGGTTTGGGTTTACTTACCAATGCTGGTTTATTTCGATTAAACTATTCTAGTGGAAAATCTGAAAACAGACAGTTTAGATTATCGGATTCTAAAGTTCATGTAAGTTTAACTGCCACTTTTTAAATTGGTTTCAATACCTTTACGGCATGAAAAATGAAACCACAATTTTTGGAATTAGAGCCATAATGGAAGCTGTAAATTCTGGTGAGACCATTGACAAAGTTTTTTTACAAAAAGGAGTACGAAGTGAGTTGTTTCAAGAGTTAGAACATTTATTAAGACAAGAAGGTATCAATTCGTCTTACGTACCCATTGAAAAGTTGAACCGTTTAACACGTGGTAATCACCAAGGTGCTGTTGCGCAAATTTCGCCAATTGAGTTTCATAATATAGATGATTTAGTGATGCAGGTCATTGAATCTGGAAAAACACCCCTATTTTTATTGCTAGACCAACTCAGCGATGTTAGAAACTTTGGTGCTATTGTGCGCACTGCTGAATGTACTGGTGTTAATGGCATTATTATTCAAAAAAAAGGTGGCGCACCTATAAATGGTGATACCATAAAAACCAGTGCAGGAGCAATTTTTAAAATACCCATCTGCAAAGTTGATCATATAAAGGATGCCGTATTCCATATGCAATCTTCTGGTATAAAAGTCATTGCTGCAACCGAAAAGGCTGATGATTATTTATACGATGTATCTTTCAAAGAGCCATGTGCCATAATTATGGGATCAGAAGGCAAAGGCATAAACCCTTCAGTTTTAAAAGCTGTAGATACAAAAGCCAAACTTCCCATTTTAGGGGATATAGAATCACTTAATGTCTCAGTAGCTTGTGGTGCTTTTCTATACGAAGTCGTAAAACAGCGCATTAAAGGCTAACGATTTAACTTATTATTCTACTAAAAAATATTTATAGGAATTTTCTTAAAACCTAGATAAACACTGGGCTAACAAATTATTTTGTAAGAAAAATATAATTTTGGATGTAAGAAAATTTAGTATTATTTTGGTTAATTGTAAGTTTTAGTGTACGTTTATGTTAAAATTTTAACATAAATGAAAACAAAAATCAAGTTAATTCTTACATTATTTTTAATGTATGCAATGCAAAGCACATTTGCACAAGAAAGAACGATTACGGGAACCGTAACCGATTAAAGTGGTATACCGCTACCAACAGCAACTATTCTTATTAAGGGTACGAGTACCGGTACTACGACAGATTTTGATGGTAAGTATTCGATTACAGCAAACAAAGGAGACATACTTCTTTTTAGTTTTGTAGGGTATTCCACAAAGGAAATGACGATTAATGACTCTAACACAATTAATGTATCACTTGAAGAAGACAACTCACTCGAAGAGGTTGTTATAGTCGCACAAGGTATTGTAGCGAAACCTAGGGCTCTAAGTTATGCTGTAGAATCAGTTGGTTCTAACGAAGTTACCAATTCTAGAGAAGCAAATATTGCCACAGCCTTAAGCTCTAAAGCTGCAGGTGTACAGGTAACAGCATCATCTGGTTCGGTAGGAGCTTCGGCTAATATTAGAATTAGGGGCAATACATCGATTACAAGATCTAACGCTCCCCTGTTTGTTGTAGATGGTGTACCAATTGACAACTCATCCTTTTCTGAAGATCCAACTACAACATTTAACAATTCTAGTTTAGGTGGCTCAGATTTCTCCAATAGAGCAATTGATTTAAACTCAGCGGACATAGAGGACATTTCTATATTAAAAGGTATTGCCGCACAAACCCTATATGGATTGCGTGCAGCTAACGGTGTTGTTATAATCACAACAAAGAAAGGAAAATCTGGGAAGACAAGGGTTAATATTTCCAATTCTGTAAGTTTCTCTGAGTACAACAAAGTACCTGGTTTACAAAGACAGTATGCTCAAGGTGGTGTTGTAGAAGGAAGTCAGATATGGAGAGGTCCTGAAACAGGCGAAGGTGACTCATGGGGGCCAAGGGTTTCAACACTAGAGTATGATGGGAACTCCACTTATCCTTTTAACCCCAACGGACGCTTAGTTCCCGTAGGTACAGGTAATGGTGTTGCTGCTCAAACTTATGACCATTACGATTTTTTTAAAACTGGTGAAACCTATGATACCAATATCTCTGCCAGCGGTGGCAATGACATAATTAGATATAGAGCATCAATGGGCCGCATGTTACAAAAGGGAATATCACCCAATGAGGAATTCTTAAGAAAAACATTTCGTTTGGATCTAGATGCCAAGTTATCTGATAAAATTTCGTTAAATGCCTCAGCTCAATACACCAATTCTGGCGGTAATAGAGTACAAAGAGGTTCTAATATATCTGGTATTATGTTAGGTTTAACCAGAACTGCGCCAACCTTTGACAATGGTAATGGCCTGACCGGTCAAGCGGCTGCAGATAATGCTTCATCCTATTTTTACGATGTGGCAGGACAGGAGTTACCAAACCAAAGAACATACAGAGATGGTGTTTACAACAATCCTTATTTTACAGCAGCACGAAATAAAAATGAAGATGACGTTAATAGATTAATTGGTAAAATGGGCTTAAACTATCAAATTAATGATTGGTTAAGCATTAAAACATCGGCATCGATTGACAGATATACTGATATAAGAACTATTGGCTTTGATAGAAGAGATGCAAGCTTTTTTCAAGGGAGAGTCATTTTAGACAATATCAATAATCAAGATGTCAATTGGAATGCTGTATTATCAGGTACTAGGAATTTAAGTGAAAACTTAGATCTCAGTTTTAATGTTGGTTATGATGGTTTTTACACTAAATCAACACGAAGAACTACGTTTGGTGATCGTATGGAAATACCAAGTTTTTTTAACGTTGTAAATACAGCAACCACACAAAATTTTGAAGGTACAAGAACCAATAGAAAACTAATTGGTGCTTTTGTATCCACAACCTTAAACTATAAAGACGTACTTTATTTAACTCCAGCCTTTAGAAATGATTGGTCCTCTACATTGCCTGTTGGCGACAATACGTTTCAATCTTACTCCATTGGTACAAGTTTTGTTTTTAACGAGCTTCTTTTCAAAGAGTCCAATGCCGTTAATTATGCAAAGTTAAGGTTGTCCTATGGTAAAACAGGTAATGATGCCCCACAATATGCCACATCAACCAACTTTATAGGATATACAGCCTCTGGGGATGGATTTATTCAAAGTGCATTGTTTCCTGCTTACGACCAAGTTTCTTTTGAAAGAAACTCTAGAGCTGGCAATCCAGATTTAAAGCCTGAAGAAACTACTGAATTTGAAGCTGGTCTTGAATTTAAGTTTTTCGAAAATCGTTTACTTTTTGATGTTACTTATTACAATAGAGAGACTAAAGACCAAATCATTCCTATTGACACTGCACCTTCATCAGGTTTTATTGACCGATTTGACAATGTTGGTCTTATCTCTAACAAAGGGTTTGAAATCTCTTTAGGCGGTACACCTATACAAACTGAGGATTTTTCTTGGGACATCAGTGTTAACTGGACAACTTACGAAAATGTGGTTGAAGAACTGCAATCTCCAGACCAAGTGATAACACTCAATGGGTTTTCGAGCACTTCTTCCGTTGCCAAGGAAGGAGAATCTTTTGGAGCCATATTTGGATCGAGATTTTTGAGAAATGAGGCTGGACAGATTTTAATAGACGACAGTGGTTATCCACTCGCAGATGCAACCGATGGTATCGTAGGTGACCCTATCCCAGATTGGTTAGCTGGTATCAGTAATACCTTTGCCTACAAAAACTTTAGTCTATCAGTTTTGTTCGATATTAGACAAGGTGGCGACGTTTGGTGTGGTACCTGTGGAATATTAGATTATTTTGGGACATCAGACAGAACATTGATTAGAGAACAATCTACCGTTTTTCAAGGAATTGTGCAATCCACTGGACAAGTCAACACTCAATCTGTTCCATATTTTGACAATACAGCTAGCGAGAACAACAATTATTGGAGGCGTTATGGTTTTGGAGGTTTGTCGGAAGCTAACGTATACGACGCGTCATGGGTGAGATTAAGAGAGGTAACATTATCTTACAGGTTCCCAGATAGCCTATTGGACGATATTTTTCTTGAAAATGTCACCTTATCAGTTTTTGGAAGAAATCTTTGGCTAAGTACAGATTACCCTGGTGTGGATCCAGAAACCAATCTTACAGGCGACACCAATGGTATCGGTCTTGATTACTTTAATCAACCCAACACAAAATCTTACGGTTTAGAAGTAAAACTTAATTTTTAAATTATTATGAAAAACATAAAATATATTATACTATTTATCCTAACATTATCAATTATCTCGTGTGAGATAACAGATGTTAACGTTGACCCAGACAATCCTGCTGAGGAACTTGTAAACGCAGGAGCGGTATATCCTGGAATGATTACCCAGACCCATAGAAATTTAGTGGCTTTAAATGGCAGAATCGCAGGCATTGTAATACAACACTTTGATGGTTTGGACGCACAGCAGGCCCAATATGCGCAATATAATATTGGAGAAAGCGATATTGATGATGCTTGGGATTTTGGTCTTTATGGTGGCGGTGCCATGACAGACTGTGATTTTATTATAAAAAAATTCCCTGGTGAAGTAAGCGCATTGGCCAAACTATATATGGCAGCTAATCTTGGCATGGCCACAAGCACATGGGGAGATGTACCCTATTCTGATGCTTTTGGGGGATCGGAAAATCTAACCCCTCTATATGATAGCCAAGAAGAAGTTTATAATGCCATACAAAACTTGCTTACCGAGTCTATCAATGAGGGAGTGAGTAGCGGTATAGGTTCTTTCTTTGGTACTGGTGGTGGTAGTGCGAATTGGATAGGCATTGCCCATGCGCTAAAAGCACGCTATTATTTACATCTAACATCAGTAGAGGGTTCCGCAATAGCTGCTGCTAAAGCTCTGGCAGAAGTACAACAAGCGTTTACAAGTGCATCAGCACAACCAGACTTTGTCTACTCACTACCTGCTCAAAACTCAAATCCATTGTATTTGTTTGAAAACGATAGACCAGCTACTCTAGGCTTTGGGACTACACTTAATAATATGATGATTAATGATCCTAGATTACCTTTATACACTACAAATGGACAAAAATTTGCTAAAACTCCAGGTCTATTTTGGGGTCAAGCAGATTCACCAACACCACTTATCTCTTATTGGGAAGTTAAGTTTATTGAAGCTGAGGCTATCGTAAGAACTGGCGGGTCAGACACAGGTGCATTGGTCGCACTTCAAGAGGCTGTGAGAGCAAACATGACCTATGTTGGTGTTTCTAATGTCCTATCTGAAATTGATAATTATGCTAACGCTTTGACATTGAGTGGTAGTGAGCAACAAAAAATCGAAACCATTATAACTGAAAAATACAAGGCGCTTTATGGCAACGCCCCTATAGAGTCTTGGGTAGATTATAGAAGAACTGGATACCCGCAACTGACCCCAAGTCCAGATGCTGTACCCAGTGTAAACCCATCTCTTGTCATCCCTAGACGGTTTTTATACCCAATTACGGAGCGATTAAATAATGAAGCTAATAATGCTGCTGCGATTTCTGCTCAAGGCGGACATTTATTAGATGATGATTTATGGGCATTTCCATCAAATTAATAGAAAAATAGAAGAAGCAGAATTGCAGAGTTAGTTAAAGAGCTTATTTTCAACTGGGAAAATAGGCTCTTTTTATATAGAGAACATTTAGTTCTCAATCTTCCTCTTTCTTAAATATGTATTTAATCTTTGGTGTTGGATTTATATTAAGTTCAGATTCTGTTTCAGAATTATCTTCTGGCACTGTCTCAATGAAGTTTCCATCTTCATCAAAATGGCGCATAAATGGGTCGTCGTCTTCATTATAATCTGGTTGTTCCCATTTATAGCGTTCTGGTTTTGCCACTTGTTTTCTAAAGATTAAAGCAAAGACCAAGCCTGTTATCAATCCTCCTAAATGGCCTTCCCAGGACATACCGTCTTTTATAGGGAAAACATACCAAATCATACTTCCGTATAAAAATATAACCATTAACGACAATGCAATAAGCCTATAATGTTTTGCGAAAACACCTTTAAAAAATATAAAGCTTACCAATACATAAATTAAACCGCTTGCTCCAATATGATTTCCGTTACTCGCTATTAACCAAGTTAAAAATCCCGATAAGAGAACCCCATATAAAATAACTTTCCAAGCAACTTTTCTATAAAAATAAAACAACGCCAAACTGAGCACAAAGAGCGGAAAGGAATTATTGTAAATATGATTAATATCCCCATGTAAAAACGGGCTTGTAAAAATCCCTAAAAGACCTTCAAGTTTTTGAGGCCTTATACCAAAAGATTTAATACCATGATCCACTCTTACTTGATACCAAAATACCAGCCAAATGGAAAAGACCATGAGCAATGGATATAAAATGGTATTGGTAGAATATTTAAATTGCTGCGAGGACATATTATTATTTGGTTGTTGTACTTCAAATTTACAGCCAAAACCCATTTGTATGAAATATTGTCAGAAATCTATTTCCCATAAAGGATGAATTTCACTAATTATCGCAAATCTATAACGAATGATTTTCGTAATTTTCGGCTATGAATACTCCATTAGCCGAACGACTACGACCGCAAAACCTCAGTGACTATCTAAGCCAACAACATTTGGTAGGTAAAGATGGTATGTTGTATCAGCAAATTAAGAGTGGAGTGATTCCGTCCTTGATACTTTGGGGGCCACCAGGAATAGGAAAAACGACTTTAGCTAATGTTATTGCTAACGAATCTGAGCGTCCTTTCTTTAAGCTCAGTGCCATAAATTCTGGTGTAAAGGATATTAGAGATGTTATTGATAAAGCTAAAAAAAGTAGTGGTTTATTTACCTCAAAAAATCCAATTTTGTTTATCGACGAGATCCATCGTTTTAGTAAATCGCAACAAGATTCATTATTAGAAGCCGTTGAAAAAGGTTGGGTAACCTTAATAGGAGCCACAACCGAAAACCCAAGCTTTGAAGTTATTTCCGCTTTGCTTTCTAGATGCCAGGTCTATACCCTAAATGCATTTAGTAAAGCAGACTTAGAAGCATTGTTGCAACGCGCCATTAAGGAAGATGAAATCATTTCGAAATTAAATATTGAATTAAAGGAAACTGAAGCACTTTTAAGATTTTCAGGTGGTGATGCCAGAAAGCTATTAAATATATTTGAATTATTAGTAACCTCATTTGAGACCGAACCTATAATTATAACGAATGATTTAGTAACAAAACAGGTTCAGAGTAAGGCTGCTCGCTATGATAAAACAGGGGAACAACATTACGATATTATTTCTGCATTTATAAAATCGATACGTGGAAGCGATCCCAATGCTGCTGTGTATTATTTAGCGCGTATGATTGAAGGTGGTGAAGATGTGAAATTCATTGCCAGACGTTTACTAATCCTAGCTAGTGAAGATATTGGGAATGCTAATCCTACGGCTTTAGTTATTGCCAACAATACATTTCAGGCAGTTTCTGTAATAGGCAATCCAGAATCTCGGATTATATTGAGTCAATGTGCAACATATCTGGCAAGTTCTCCAAAAAGCAATGCAGCTTACCAAGCCATTAATAAAGCGCAGCAATTGGTAAAAGACACTGGCGATTTATCCGTGCCCTTATCCATAAGAAATGCGCCGACCAAATTAATGAAAGAACTCGGTTATGGTGACCAGTACAAATATGCTCACAGTTATGAAAATAACTTTGCTGATCATGAATTTCTTCCAGATGATATAAAGAACACCACTCTTTACAATCCTGGTAATAATGCGCGCGAGGAAGCACAACGCAAGTATCTCAAAGCACTTTGGAAAGAGAAATACGGTTATTGAGTTATATACTAGAATTTAATATCTAAGGTTTGCTTCTCTTTTAGTTTTCCATCATTTTCAGAATAGAACCAAAACCCGTCTTCTTTATAAACAATAGCACTTTTTCCTTTAACCAAGTATACATTATTTGCAGCTGTGTTTAATAAAATCATAACGATTTTAGGTTCTGAATTTACCAATTGATAACCATTTTCAATAGCTTGCGCATAATATAAATCATTATAATCTTCTTGTTCTGCTGAAAGCTTTTGTTCTGTTGAAGTTTCTTGATTTGGTTGTGCTTTCTCAACAGCTTTTATGACAACAACATCATTTTTAGGCTGACTTTTAGCATCTTCAGCTTGTTCTTCCATAGGTTCATACTTGTAATCTAATTCCTCCACAGATCTAAAAGCTTGCTTTAATGCTTCGGTGTATGCTTGCTTAAAGTCTTTCTCCTTGCTAGACCCAGTTGTTGATCTATATACTTCTTTACCAAAACAATCCTTTAGAACAATATCTAGATTTGTTGACAGAAAACCACCTTTTACTTTTTTTACATCAACAAAAAGCCCCTTACACCTATCCAACATCAATTCTTCGGGAAAGTCTTCGACATCAAAAAGTACGTTAAAGCCTTCTGCTTTAAAAAGGTGTCTTGTTAAAGTATTCAGTCTATGTTGATCTTGGCTTTTTAAGAATTTATATTCTATGGGCACAACAAGATATTTATAGTTATTAATGCTTTTTTGAGCTATACCATATAATCCCAAAAGCATAAATGAAATTACAACTACTATTTTTTTACTCATAATGTAATTTTTACAGATAGTTTTCTATCGATTTTAATTTAGTAATTCTTTTATAATCTTTAGTATTGTTTAAGTTTCTATAATCAAAATAAATGGTATCCATACCAATATTGTCGGCACCTTCAATATCAGCTTCAAGACTGTCTCCTATCATAATACTTTCTTCAGGAAGTGCATTTGCAGAATCTAAGGCAAAATTAAAAATCTTTGGGTTTGGTTTTTTTACACCTACCATTTCTGAATTGGTAATGGTCTTAAAGTAGTCTCTAATATTAGAATTCTTCATTTTTCGTTCTTGAGCTTCCTCAAATCCGTTAGTGATAATATGTAATTCATATTTATTTTTCAGGTAATCAAGGATCTCAAATGTCCCTTCGAACAGGTGATTAAATGTTGTTAAGTAATCTATATATGCTACCGAAAGATGATTGATGGTCTTATCCTCAATAGCAACCTCAAGAATATCAAAAGCTTCCTTTAACCTACTGTAACGCAAATTTGCTTTAGACACGCGCTCTTCTCTGTAAAGTTTCCAATATTTGAGATTTATAGGTTCGTAGACTTCCAAAAAATCTTCGAGATTAGTCTCAATATCACTTAGTTTAAAAATCTTTTCGAATGTTAATCCAGAGTTTTTATCAAAATCCCAAAGGGTATGATCTAAATCAAAAAATACGTGTTTTATATGTCTTCTCATTCAGCAGATTCTAGTATTAAATTAAACAACGACCTATAACCTTTCCATCGGTCTAAATCACTGAATGTATAATTGTGGAATACTGGTATAAATGTACCATTGACGGCTTTAACCTCATCGATAAGCTTTTGTAAATGTTCTTTTTTATCCAATTCTGATTGGTACTTTAACAGCCCAAAATCCAAACAATGGTAAGGATTAATCTGTAATGGTGTTTGTACCTCGTAATCTAAATCGTAAAACTGAAATGGCGTACATGTACCAGCTCTAAAACCAAGTGTATCTATATAACCCATCGTAAAATCTTGATGAATTTCCAATTCGATTAAATTTCTGTACGATTGCGGCAAATTTAATTTAGAAAATGAATGCCTAACCGCTTTTAACTCAATATTGGTAATAGCTTCCAACTTTAGTTTTTCCTTCTTTAATATTGAAATATCTTCTAATGCAAAATAAGAAGCTTTGATACCAACATTGCAATAATCTGCAACAGACTTTATAAGCGATACAAATTCTCTTTTATTGACGTTTATGTTTTTATCATAGGTCGAATAATCACCTATTAAAAACAGTACCAGAAATTTAAATTTGCTTTGTTTTTGTTTTGTTATAATCCATTTAAACGTATCGTAAGGATCACGCTTAAAACCCATTAAAACTAGATAACGCTGATAAAGTTGTTTTAGCCTAAATCTTCCTATATCAGAAAATGTTCCCCCAATGGTACGTAACAATCCCTTTTTTCTAAAATAGTAAGTCATTGGTACGTCTATAACAGGCTGAATTTTATAGTCTCTTTTAGAAAAACCAAAATCAGGAAAACGTTTTTGTAAAACAGCTCGAAGCTTATATGCCCATACATCTACTATAGGCTGGTTTAAAAAACGATGTTTGTAAGCTAAGCTTTCCTTGGCCATAAATCTCCCATAATCGTCTTTTACATGGGGCATGTATTCTTCGTAACGACTCAATAAATAAAATGAAGCTGCAAAAATATCAAACGGCAAATCACTACGTTCACCTGTTGCAAAAAACCCTTTGGTATTTTCCCATTGTTGCACATTGATGTCTAAATCTGCCAAGCCTTGTTCAAACAGTAATGTATGGCTACGTACAAATAACTCATTACTCAATGGTTGTTTAGCATAAGACATCTTAAGGCTATTGTGCGCAATAAAATCTTCTACTTTAGAAGTAAATTTTACTTCCAAACCCAATATACGCTTACAAATATGCTTAAACGTGTATCTTAAACGTGGTGTGATTTTATGAGTGTATACTAATAACATGAGTTGAAGCAAATTCCAAAAACTAAAAATAACAAATTCCGATGTTAATAATTCAAAACCAATGTCTATTCTATAAAATTAACTTTTGAGACAGCGTTTTGAATATGCTATTTAACTTTCACAAAAGGTTTTGGTCTGCAAAACTAAAGTACGCTTTCTCTGTTATAATGAGGTGGTCCAACACTTTAATATCCAAACTTTGCGCTGCAGTTTTTAATTTCTGGGTGATATCCTTATCTGCTCGACTGGGTTTTAAAGTTCCTGAAGGATGATTATGACACAAAACTAAAGCAGTAGCACCAACCTCTAAAGCATTCTTTAACACCAAACGCACATCAACCAAAGTGCCTGTAATACCTCCTTTGCTCAATTGGCCTTTATGAATAATTTTGTTTGAATTGTTAAGATAAAGAATCCAAAACTCCTCATGAGGTAACTCTCCCAAAATGGGCTGCATTATTTTATAAACCGAGTGACTAGATTCTATCTTGTCTAACCGCAAACTGTCTTCGAGCCGTCTTCGTCGTCCTAATTCTAAAGCTGCTACAATAGTAATGGCCTTAGCTTCACCAATGGGTTTTGTTGCCCACGCATTATATCGATATCTACACCTCATTCCCTAAGCCTAAGGGTTATCCAAAAGAGATACTAAACTTGGCAGATGCTATAAAGGCAAAGAGGCTAGATTTAAAACTTACAAAAGTAGAGTTGGCAAAGATACTTGAAGTGTCACCTTTGACTATTTCAACTTGGGAGAATATAAATAAACAACCCGTTCCGCGAATGATGAAAAAGATAATTGTTTGGCTTGGCTATGTTCCACATTTAGATGTTGATATGAGCACGCTCGGCGGTCAACTCTATATTTATAGATGTAAACATGGGCTAACACAAAAGGATATTGCAATAGAATTACAAATAGATAGGTGGGCCGTGACAAAAGTTGAAAAGGGCATCGAGATTGAAACAAATCATATAAATAAATTACGCAGATTAATTGGCTTTGATTTACATAACCAAAGGTCAAAAAAATAAATATTTTTTCTTTTTTACAGTTCTTTTGATGCAATTCTAGTTTAGTAGATATGCAAATGAAAATCTGTCCAAAAGAGGGTAAATTATTAGACCCCTACATATCTAAATATTCTATCGGACTCATGAATTTAGATTTTGCTATATCTGGAATATGTGTGTAAATTTCGGTAGTTTTAATTGAATTATGCCCAAGCAGTTCTTTTACAAAGCGAATATCTAGACCACTTTCTACCAAATGAGTTGCATAACTGTGACGGAGCATATGAGGGGTAACAGTCTTTGTGATTTTAGCCTCAAGAGCATACTTCTTAATAAAATTTTGGATGCTCTTTGAGGAGTAATATGGTTTGTTCTGCCCTTCAAACAAAAAGTCGTTGGGTTTATATTTTTTGTAGTAAACTCTTAGATCGTCTAGAACCGTTTTGGGAAGCTTTACTGTTCGATCCTTTTTTCCTTTTGCTCTATTGATATGTAAAAGCATTTGATCGGAATTAACATTCTCTACTCGGAGTTCTACAACTTCTCCAACCCTTAACCCACAACCGTATAGGATTTTCAAGATACATTTATGCTTTATGTTCTTACAAGCAGAAATTAATCTAATAACTTCGTTTCTTGTTAAATATCTGGGTAAGGTTTTTTGTTTTCGTTTAGGGTACAGATATTTTAGATTTAAATTTCTTGAATGAAACAACCTGTAATATTTGCCAACGGCACTTAAAATCTGTTTTTGATATGCACTGCTAATATTCTCAGTTTTTTGTATATGATATAGGAAATTTTCAATGTTTTTTTCTTTTACTTTCTCTAATGAATATCCCTCGAACGCTATCAAAAATTTCGCTAATGCATTTGTGTAAGATTTTATGGATGATTCGGCATAACGTTGTAAAGAAAGTTTCTGTTCGAATTCGAGTAATATTTTTTTTGTCAATGACATAACATTCGCTTTATATATACATTTATCATGTTAAATATACATAAACTAACTGAATCACAATTATTTATGTGATTATCATATAATTGGATAACAGCCATAATTAAAGTAATGATAACTGCAATGCGTATATTTGGTT
>NZ_JAGSPD010000011.1 GCF_019203985.1 Winogradskyella luteola
TCCGCCAAAAGAACTTTGTCCGGTATTGAAATGGTGCATATGATTAAGAAAGACCAATTGATTTCTAATAGAAAATCTATGTTTAAATCATTCTATGCTTTAGCTGGCTAGAACATTATTTAACAACTATATTAGATTTAAATTTATTAGATGCGATAGATACAATTATTTAAACTTCCTGTAGATTTTATAGACTTGAACTAAAGCTAATATGGCAACTATAATTGCAAGATAGCCGATGATGTCGCCCGTTCTATCTGTATCGATTACTCTCGAAATAATGATTAAAACCATAGCCAAGAAAGTAAATAAAGGACTTAACATTTCTTTTTTCATAACCTTAATACCCAACTTTTTCCCTAACACGCTTCAATACATCATCAGCCACTAATTTTGCCTTAGTGGCTCCTTTAGACAAAGCAGTATCCACTTCGTTAAGGTTGCCCATATAATAATTATAGCGTTCTCTAGGTTTAGCAAAACGTTCTAAAATCAGTTCATACAAAGCTTGCTTGGCATGGCCATAACCATAGTTACCTCTTTCGTAATTGGCTTTCATTTCTATTACTTGCTCATCAGAACCAAGTATATTATAAAGCGCAAAGCAGTTACAGGTTTTCCAGTCTTTGGGATCTTCTAGTGGTGTGCTATCGGTTTGTATAGACATTATCTGCTTTCGCAATTTCTTTTCTGGTAAAAATATATTAATAATATTACCTTTACTTTTGCTCATCTTGGCACCATCGGTTCCAGGAATCAACATAGTATCTTTTTGGATATCTGCTTTTGGCAATACAAAAGTTTCGCCACCCATTTTAGCATGAAAACGCGATGCAACGTCACGGGTCATTTCTATATGTTGTTCTTGGTCTTTACCGACCGGAATGATTTCTGAATCATACAATAAAATATCTGCGGCCATAAGCATTGGATAGGTAAACAAACCACCATTAACATCATCTAATCGATCTGCTTTATCCTTAAAACTATGTGCTAATTCTAATCGTTTAAAAGGAAAGAAACAATTTAAATACCAAGCGAGCTCAGTAACCTGAGGTACGTCACTTTGCCTGTAAAATACAGTACTATCGATATCTAGCCCAAAGGCCAACCAAGTTGCAGCAGTAGAGTAAGTATTATTGCGTAAGGTTTCAGCATCCTTAATTTGCGTTAATGAGTGTAGGTCTGCAATGAATAAATAAGAATCATTAGCTTCATCTTTTGCTTTTTTTATTGCTGGTAAAATTGCACCTAAAATGTTACCTAGATGTGGTGTTCCTGTACTTTGTATGCCTGTTAGTATTCTTGCCATGCCAACTTCCCAAAAAAATGGGAATCTCATTAAATTAAACTTAATTCTAAAATCGAAAACAAAGATAATTTTTTTAACAGAACTATTTCCCTAGTTTTGGGCTGATGAAGTTTTTTAAATACTCTTTTTGGCTTTTGTATCGCATTTGGTTCTACATTTTGGTAGCCTTACCAATTATTGTTTTGTTTCCAATACTCTCAATCTCTATTTCTAGAGAACAATGGTATCCTTTTTTTTTTAAGTTAGCACGTTTTTGGGCGAAGTTTATTTTAGTGGGTATGGGTTTCAATTATAAAATTACTAGAGAAGAAACCCCTCACCCTAAGAAGAGTTATATGTTTGTTGCCAACCATACTTCTATGACAGATATTATGCTTATGCTCGTTTCTGTAAAAAATCCTTTTGTATTTGTTGGCAAACAGGAATTGGCAAAAATTCCATTGTTTGGATTCTTCTACAAACGTACATGTATTTTAGTGGACAGAAGTAGCGCAAGGAGTAGACAAGCTGTTTTTTTGAGAGCACAAAGGCGATTAAGACAAGGCTTAAGTATTTGTATTTTTCCCGAAGGTGGAGTGCCAGAGGAACATATCTTGCTCGATGCATTTAAGGACGGAGCGTTTCGTTTAGCCATTAATCATCAGATTCCGGTTGTGCCTATTACATTTTACGATAATAAAAAGCGATTTTCATATACGTTTTTTAGCGGAAGTCCAGGAAAGATGCGTGCTAAAATCCATAAATTTTTTAAAACAGAGGGACTAACAATTGAAAGCACCAAAGCCCTTAATGAAAAGGTAAGAACCGTAATTTGTGACGCATTAAATAGTTAAGGCATTAAAAAAGCTACCCTAACCACGAGTAGCTTTTTTATTATTGCTGTCACCATTGCTTTATAGTTTTCCTGTTCTGTGACATTTAGATTTGCAATAACTTAACAACCTAATTTAAATTTAACCTAAAACTTAAAACTTAATCCTGTATATACTCCAATAAAGAAAGGCCTAAAATCACCAGACGTATTATTGAATGTATTTATTTGGTACTTGAACTGTGGTTCAAGATTAATATTCCATTGTTTTGACAACTTGTAATCTAGTCCCAATCCGAAATTGGCACTAAAACTTGTTGAATTGATATTGCTGGCTTCACCGATTAAAGTTGAAGTTCCGTCAATATCAACGTATATTTCATTCTGACTTAAGAAAAACGTACTAAAACCACCAATAACGTTGAGACCAAATTTTCTGTCAACCAAACGATATTCCAACTCTAAAGGCACTTCTATAAAACTGAAACGTTGATCGAGATCACCTGCAATTTTAGTATTAAAAAGCTCTGGTGAAGAGTTTCGGTTAAACACATTTGCACTCATTAATGTTACATCTCCCGACCCGTTTTTTGCACTGATATTTCCCACTTGAGTTTGTTGAGTACCTCGCGATGCAAACTCACCATCTGTAAAAGCTAATACATCTGAAGTGGTTTGGTTGAGATTAACCCTATTAATACCAGCACGCACCTTTAATTTACTTGAAATAGCATAGGCACCAGAAATACCATAGCTCATATTTACATCGCTGCTCTTAGAGTTTTCATTAAACTGTCTATGTATTGAAGATCCTTGGCCCAAAGAACTAAAATAAACAGGTGCAACATTAGGTGCAATGCTCCACCTGCTCTGCTCATCTTCTTTTTCTTTTTCATCAATGTCTTCGTTTTCTTGAGCCGCAACGGCATCTTTAATAGATTGTTTTTTTGGATCTTCTAATAAGGTATCATCTTTTTTATCGCTATCATTAATAGTATCGGTATCTGCACTTTCTATACTAGAAGCATCAGTATCTTTTGTGGTGTTATCGGTAACTGCGGTTTTATTATTTCCTATAGTTTCCTTTATTACTGATTTTATTTCATCCTCATTAGTGAGCGCTGTCTTTTTGTTGTTCTCTGAGTCTTTAATATCAGTGTTTTCTGCTACCTTAGCTACTTTAGTGCTATTGCTCCCACTAATAATAACTGAAGGTTTGTGTTTTTGAGAACGTATTTTCTCTTCTTTTTCACTAGGATTTTCAGCAACCGCATTAGGGTTTGAGTGAATAGGAGATGTTAATCTGCTAGAAGTGTTTTTGTTCTGAGGATTGTTACCGTCATTACGATTGGGTTCCTCATTTTTATCTGATTCTACAAGTTCAATCTTCTCAAAATCGTCATCATTACTTGGCTTATCTTCCTTATTATGATTTGAAGGAATATTTCCATTGCTGTCGTTTTTATTGTCTTTAGAGGTGTCTTCAGTGTCAACAATAACAGGGGTTTCGGTAGATTTAGTTTCAGAATTAAATACAGATACACCCACTGTAAGCAATAGGGCAATCACTGCGGCAACACCACCAACTTGCCACCAAAGAGCAACGACTCTGCGTTTTTTCTTTTTCTTAGGTAGACTTTCGCTTATACGATTCCAAACCGCACCATCTGGTACTGCTTCAAAATCTTTAAACTTTTCCTGAAAAAGCCTATCTATGTTCTTCTTCTCTTTCATTATTTATAATGATCGCGAATTTTTATTCGCTCTGTAATCTTCTATTTTATCTTTTAAAATCAATCGCGCTCTAGCAAGATTTGATTTTGAGGTTCCGGTTGAAACATTAATCAATTCACTTATCTCCACATGCGAATAACCATCTAATACATACAAATTGAATACCAATCTATACCTGTCTGGCAATTCTTGAACGATTTTCAGTAAAAAGTCAATACTTATATCTTTATCGTTTATGTTTACCGAAACATCTTCTATATTCTCTTCGTTTACAATATCGTAAACACCAACATCTTCCCTGTAGCGCTGCAATGATGTATTAATTGCAATCCGTTTTAACCAACCTTCAAAAGAACCTTTACTATTATACTGATTTATTTTACTAAATATCGTTATAAATGCATCATGCAGGTTATCCTCTGCCTCAGCATAGTTTCTAGAATACTTAAGACAAAGCGAAAATAATTTACTGGCATATTGCTTGTATAATTGGCTTTGAGCTTCAGCATCTTGTTTAATACAATTTTTTATGAGTCTGTCTAAACTCACATTGTTATTGGAATTAATTAATAATTACTTAATTTTTTGGATCAACACTTTGTCTACCCATAGACACTGGTACTTCAACAATATGGTATTGATCTACACCCGCAGTGTTTCCACCTTGATAAAACTGAAATACATATGTTTCTGTGCTTGTTACTGTAAAATCAAAACCTACACTAACAACTTGGGGTTCACCAGGGCAAGGATCACCTCCGGCATCGTACACCGTGTTAACAACAGCTACAGTTCTCGTTTGTTCGTCAATGTCATAAGCAAAACTATTAAACTCATAACATAAGTTAGGTTGTGTATAATTTACATTTATCGTGTAGGTTTCACCATGTATAAATTCCTCGGGAACTTCTACGCTTTCAATAGGCATAAATTGAAAAGAGAAATCAGGTCCAGACCCTTCATCAACAGAGCAGGAGGTGAAAATCATGAATAACACAATAAAAACTAAAGTGCACTTTTTCATTGTAATATATTATAACTAATTCTATTTATAGATGTAGAAAGTGTAAAAAGGTTGCGTCGAAAAATAAAAAAATCCTGATTTTTTTTCAGGACTTTTTATTTCACGTTGTTAGTTGTCATTTATTAATGCTCTAACTTTTTCTTCTAATTCATCCATTAAGTCAGGATTATCCTTAATTAGAGTTTTTACGGCATCACGTCCCTGACCAAGCTTTGTATCTCCATAACTAAACCAAGAACCGCTCTTTTTTATGATATCACGCTCAACGGCTAAATCTAAGACTTCACCAACTTTACTGACTCCTTTACCATACATAATATCAAATTCTGCCAACTTAAATGGTGGCGCAACTTTATTCTTAACCACTTTAACCCTCGTTTTGTTGCCCATTACGTTTCCGTCTGTACTTTTAATTTGAGTAGAACGACGAATATCTAAACGTACAGAAGCATAAAATTTTAGGGCATTACCACCTGTAGTAGTTTCGGGATTACCAAACATTACACCAATTTTTTCGCGCAATTGGTTGATAAAAATTACGGTACAATGTGTTTTGCTGATGGAGGCTGTTAGCTTTCTTAAGGCTTGTGACATTAAACGTGCATGTAAGCCCATTTTAGAATCTCCCATTTCGCCTTCTATTTCGCTTTTTGGAGTCAAGGCTGCTACGGAGTCAATAACAACAATGTCAATAGCACCAGAGCGAATTAAATTATCGGTAATTTCTAGGGCTTGTTCACCATTGTCTGGCTGTGATATAATTAAATTATCGATATCTACACCTAAGTTTTCAGCATAAAAACGATCAAAGGCATGTTCTGCATCAATAAAAGCTGCAATTCCGCCAGCTTTTTGTGCTTCTGCAATAGCATGAAGCGTTAAAGTTGTTTTACCCGAAGATTCCGGCCCATATATTTCTATAACGCGACCTCTTGGGTAACCACCAACACCCAAAGCAATGTCCAAACCTAAAGAACCAGACGAAATTGCATCTACATCTTCAATGGCCTGATCACTCATTTTCATTACCGTTCCTTTGCCGTAAGCTTTATCTAACTTATCTAGCGTTAACTTTAACGCTTTTAATTTTGCATCTTTTTCACTACTCATTTCTTCTGTTTTCTTAATTAAAATTGATATCAAAAATACCACTTATTTTATTTTTTTCAATTTTATGACGCAACCATTTTACACTTTTTACATCTACTAAATGAAAAAGGAAAAAATTGCTATGAAAAAGGCTTGATAAAATATTCTTTTAAAGAAGAACTTCTCAAGTTAGCGAAAAACTAAAGGTGTTTTACTGTTGTTTTAAGCAGTAGCTGATATATCTCAGTTAAATGACCTTTTTCAATAAGTTTTAAGTTAATTGGTTGGTTAGAAAAGCACTTTGATAAATTCAAAGTGCTTTTTTTATGCTAATCCAATAAAATAAATACCTTTGCACACACACCGAAACCTTGGGGAAGGTGTATATTAAAATCTTTAACCTTAAAAATTAGTATAGCATGCAACTGTACAATAACTTAAGCGCTAAAGAAAGAGCAGAACTCATTGAAAAAGCAGGCAAAGACCGCTTAACGATCTCTTTCTACAAATATGCCAAAATAGGCAATACCGAAATTTTTAGAAACCATATGTACCTGGCTTGGAACGCGCTTGATGTCCTAGGTAGAATCTATGTCGCTCACGAAGGTATAAATGCACAATTATCTATACCAGCTGATAACTTTACAACGTTTAAAAATCACTTAGACACTATTACGTTTTTAGAAAATGTAAGATTAAATATTGCCATAGAGCACGATAATTTTGCTTTTCTGAAATTAAAAGTGAAGGTGCGACATAAAATCGTTGCAGATGGTCTTAATGATGACACTTTTGATGTTACAAACAAAGGTATTCATGTTAACGCAGAGAAATTCAATGAACTGATAGAAGACCCAAATGCGGTTTTGGTAGATATGCGTAATCATTACGAAAGTGAAATAGGCCATTTTAAAAATGCCATTACACCAAATGTAGATACCTTTAGGGAATCCCTAGACTTAATTGAAGAGGATTTAAGAGCGCATAAAGACGATAAGAAGCTTGTAATGTATTGTACTGGCGGTATCCGTTGCGAAAAAGCTAGTGCTTATTACAGGCACAAAGGGTTCAAGAATGTGTATCAGTTAGAAGGAGGTATTATAAATTATGCTAGACAAGTTGATGCTGAGGGTTTAGAAAATAAGTTTATAGGAAAAAACTTTGTATTTGACCAAAGACGATCAGAACGTATAAGTAATGATGTTATAGCTAATTGTCATCAATGTGGAAAACCAGCCGATTTACACACTAATTGTGTTAATGAGGCTTGTCATTTATTGTTTATTCAGTGTGAAGAATGTAAAGAAAAAATGGACAACTGTTGTTCTACACAGTGCCAAGAAATCATTAAATTGCCATACGAAGAACAAAAAGCCTTGAGAAAGGGACAAGGCAATAGCAATGATATATTTAAAAAAGGAAGAGCAGATCACTTGCCTTATAAAAAAGACTTAAGAAATATATTTGAGAGCTTAAAAAAATAAAACAGTATGAATGTTTACAAGCTTTTGAAGCTCAACAGAAGGATAAAAAGTCATAGAGTTAAGTTTTTAGCACTATATGTACTTCATAAGCTTAATAAACGCTATCTGGCAGTTAACCTAGATCCAGTAATGGCATGCAACCTACGTTGTAAAATGTGCTATTTTACAGATGCGGATTATGTAAAAACACTAAAGGGGCAGTTTAAAGACCAAGACCTCGATCTTGTCGCTAAAGCCATTTTTAACAGAGCTTTGAAGTTGCAAATAGGTTGTGGCACAGAGCCAACGCTATATAAGAATTTACCAAAAATTGTAAGACTCGGAAAGCAGTATAATGTGCCCTATATATCTTTAACTACAAATGCCAACTTACTCACCGAAGAAAAAATAGAAGAGTTACTTATCGCAGGTCTTAATGAATTCACCATATCGCTTCATGGTGTTACAAAAGAGAGCTATGAAAGCTTCATGAAAAAAGCAAGCTATGAAAAATTTCAAAATGCATTTGCCGCGTTTAGAACGTTAAAAGCTAGGTACGACTTTAAAGTTAGAATCAACTACACATTCAATAAGGATAATTTTTATGAGCTAGAAGATTTTTTTAAGCATTTTGATGCTTCGGGCTTTGATATACTTCAGTTGAGGCCGATTCAAAAAATTGGAAATACAGAATACAATGATTTTGACATTTCTTCTTTAGAAAAAGACTATACGGGTTTAGTGTCTAAAATTAGAGCGAATTGCGCTGAGAACAATATCACCCTTATGGCTCCAAACAAACTCGAAAAACTTAAAGATGAAAACACATCGAGTTTTATATTCGATTATACGTTTTGTTACATTTCGCCAAATAAATTCTGGAAAGATGGTTTTAATTGGAGAGCAGAAACGTTCAATACATATTCTAAAAAAATTGGCTGGAGTCAACTATTGCTCTCAAACGTGTTTAAATCAAAATCGCATTTAAGAACGCTTTCAAATAAACTCAATTACGAGATAGAGCTTAACTGACTTATTTTTGTTCAGCTTTATAATTTTCTTTCAGTTTATCTTTTTTCCGGCAGAGGTTTAAATAAAAGCACTTTATTCAACTAAAGAAATAATAGTATCTTTACTCATTATTAAATTATGAATCCTTTATCTAGACATTGCGATCTAGATTAAATATATATAACTTTTATGGCTTGTAACAGTTGCTCAACTGGTAAAGACGGTCAACCAAAAGGATGTAAAAACAATGGGACTTGCGGCACGGATAGCTGCAATAAACTCACTGTTTTCGACTGGCTGGCTAACATGTCGCTTCCTAACGGACAAGACCCTTTTATAGGTGTTGAGGTACGTTTTAAAAACGGAAGAAAACAATACTACAAAAATACTGAGAATTTAACATTAAGCATAGGCGATATTGTCGCTACCCAAGCAAAATCCGGTCACGATATAGGTATGGTAACCTTAACTGGCGAATTGGTACGCGTGCAAATGAAGCGCAAAAAAGTTGATATCAACGATGAAGAAAATGTTCTAAAGATATACCGAAAAGCTTCGCAACGCGATATAGACATCTGGTCCGAATCGCGAGACAAAGAAGAGCCCATGAAGGTGAAAGCGCGTCAATTTGCCATAGATCTTAAACTTAAGATGAAGATTTCGGATATTGAATATCAAGGTGATGGCAGTAAAGCTACGTTTTATTACACAGCTGAAGAGCGTGTGGATTTTAGGGAGCTCATTAAAGTTTTTGCCAGAGAGTTTAGAACCCGTATTGAAATGCGTCAAGTAGGTTTTAGGCAAGAAGCAGCAAGACTTGGTGGGATAGGCTCTTGTGGAAGGGAATTGTGCTGTTCTACATGGTTAACAGATTTTAGATCCGTAAGTACATCTGCAGCAAGATATCAGCAGTTATCTTTAAATCCGCTGAAATTGGCAGGTCAATGTGGAAAATTAAAGTGTTGCTTAAACTACGAATTAGATGCCTATTTAGATGCCCTAAAGGCATTTCCAAAAAATGATACCAAACTTTATACCGAAAAGGGAACTGCAGTATGCCAAAAGACGGATATTTTTAAAGGCTTAATGTGGTATGCTTATGAGGGAGAATGGATGAATTGGCATGTCATTACTACAGAACAAGCCAATGAAATCATTGCTAAAAACAAGAAAAAAGAGAAAGTTGCCAGTTTAGAAGAGTATGCTGCTGAGCATATACAAGACACTAAAACTGAATTTGAAAACGTTGTAGGGCAAGACAGTTTAACACGTTTCGATAATCCAAAATCCAAAAGGAAACGTAAAAACAATAGGGACAGAAACAAAAACCGCAGTAGAAATCGTAATCAAAAACAGAATGCAAAGAAAAATTAATGGCATATTATCCATAGTTGGTTTATGTTTTTTGATTTTGGCTTGTGATTCAAAAGCGACTTTTGATGTTTATAAATCCGTGCCCAACGAGTGGCATAAGGATTCGGTAGCTAGTTTCAACTTTGGTGCGCCAGATACTATAAACAACTATAATTTGTATGTCAATCTAAGAAATACAAACGATTATAAATTTAATAATCTATATCTCATTGTAGAGCTAAATTATCCAAACGGAAAAACAGTTAAGGACACTTTAGAGTATAAAATGGCAGCACCAAACGGAGAGCTTCTAGGAGAAGGGTTTACAGATGTTAAGGAAAACATGCTATGGTACAAAGGTTATAAAACACCATTTAAGTTTACTGAAGATGGAGACTATAAAGTTAATATTCAGCATGCCATGCGCAATAATGGCGAGGTTAATGGCATAGAGAATTTAGAGGGTATAACAGATATAGGTTTTAGGGTAGAACAAGTGCAATAATTAATACTATGGCAAAAAAGAAGACAACTAAATCTAAAACAGAAGTAAAAGGTTTTTCAAAGTATGTAAGATGGTTTTGGATGCTCTTTACAGGAGGTATCTTAGCGATTGTGTTATTGTTTCTTTTTGCGTCATGGGGACTTTTAGGTGAGATGCCAGACCATACGAAGTTAGAAAACCCCGAAACCAACTTAGCGACAGAAATCATTTCATCAGACGGTAAAACTTTAGGTAAATTTTACTTTAACGATAATAGAACGCCTGTAGGGTATAAAGATTTACCAAAAAACTTAGTTGAAGCCTTAATCGCCACTGAAGACGTTAGGTTTTATGACCATTCAGGCATTGATGGTAGAGGTACTTTGAGAGCAATTTTTAAAGCTGGACAAGGAGGTGGGGCAAGTACTATATCCCAGCAATTAGCAAAACAGCTTTTTACAGATCAAGTCTCACAAAACAAAATACAAAGAGCCTTACAAAAAGTTAGGGAATGGATTATTGCTATTAGACTAGAACGTCAATATACCAAAGAGGAAATCATTGCGCAGTACTTCAATATTTATGATTTTGGTAATAATGGTGATGGTATTCGTTCTGCTTCAAGAATTTATTTTGGCAAAGAGCCAAAGGACTTAGATATGAAAGAATCGGCTATGCTAGTTGGCATGTTTAAAAATTCTTCACTTTATAATCCTAGAAGAAATCCTGTTGGTGTAAAAAACAGGCGTAATGTGGTTTTAGCTCAAATGCACAAATATGAATACATTTCTGAAGAAGTAAAAGATTCATTACAAGCAACAGAGTTGGATTTAAATTACACTCCAGAGTCGCATCGCGAAGGAATAGCCACTTACTTTAGAGAGTATCTTCGAGGCTTTATGAAAGATTGGGCTAATGACAAGAACAATCGAAAACCTGACGGCAGCAAATATGATTTGTACAGTGATGGTTTAAAGGTGTTTACAACGATTGATTCGCGTATGCAAAAATATGCAGAAGAAGCTATAGCATTGCATATGCCAAGATTACAGGCTGAGTTCGATCATCAAAACACACCAGACAGAAATCCAACTGCACCATTTTTAGAACTCAACAAATCTGAAATTAATAAACTGTTGAAAGATGGTATGCGTAGAGGAGAGCGCTGGAGAATTTTAAAAAATCAAGGGAAATCTGATAAGGAGATTGAAGCTTCATTCCATAAACCTATAGAAATGACGGTTTTTAAATGGATAGATGGTAAGGCAAGTGAAGTAGATACGGTTATGAAACCCATCGATTCTATGCGTTATTACAAATCGTTTCTAAAACCAGGAATGATGTCTATGGACCCATTAACTGGCCACGTTAAAGCATGGGTTGGCGGTATGAATTATAAGCATTTTCAGTACGATATGGTAAAGCAGGGGAAGCGACAAGTAGGTTCTACATTTAAGCCTTTTGTATATGCTACAGCCATTGACCAATTACAAATGTCACCATGCGATTCTTTCCCAAGAACACCTATCACAATTGAAGCTAATAAATTTGGAAACCCAGAACCATGGACGGTAAAAAATTCTGACGGCAACTATTCCGGAAAACAAACCCTTAAAGATGCACTTGCCAGTTCTACTAACACCATTACGGCACGCTTAATGAATGAAATTGGTCCTCAACCTGTTGTAGAAATGGCAAAAAAGTTAGGTGTAGAGCAAGAGATTACTCCAGTACCAGCAATTGCCTTAGGAACACCAGATATTAGCGTGTATGAAATGGTGGCTGCCTACTCTACATTTGCAAACAAAGGAGTTTATAACAAACCAGTTATGGTAACGCGTATCGAAGACAAAAATGGAACAGTATTGTACCAAGTTGCTCCAGAAAGTAAAGATGTACTAAGTGAAGAAGTTGCCTATGTGACTGTTAATCTTATGGAAGGAGTAACAAATGCAGGTTCAGGAAGACGACTAAGGCATAATTGGGCTACTAAAGTGGCTGTCTACAAAGAAATTATTACAGGCTACCCTTACGAACTTAAAAATTCAATTGCCGGTAAAACAGGAACCACACAAAACCAAAGTGATGGTTGGTTTATGGGTATGGTACCAAATTTAGTCACAGGTGTTTGGGTTGGCGCAGAAGACAGAGCTGCACACTTTAAAAGTATTACTTACGGTCAAGGAGCTGCAATGGCATTACCTATTTGGGGCTTATACATGAAAGCTTGTTATGCAGATAAAACCTTAGACGTATCAACAGGTAACTTTGAAAAACCTTCAGAACTAGATATCAATGTAGATTGTAAAGCCCATGATGAAGGAGATCTTGGTGCAGATTCAGATGAAGATGACGGCCAAAGTGTTGATGTGGATTTTTAAATTATATCTGTGATTTTCTCAAAATATTTAGGCAAATTTTAATATGAAGTTTGCTCAGTCTTTCGTATTTTTCAGAAGCTAAATTTCTCAATTCATGATTAATAAAAAAGTAGCAAACGTCACTGAAGCATTACGAGGTGTAAGCGACAATATGACCTTTATGTTTGGTGGTTTTGGGCTTTCTGGTATTCCTGAAAATGCCATAGCAGAACTTGTAAGACTCAACATAAAAGGATTGACCTGTATTTCTAATAATGCAGGTGTAGATGATTTTGGTTTAGGCTTATTGCTACAACAAAAGCAGGTTAAAAAAATGATTTCATCTTATGTTGGCGAAAATGATGAGTTTGAACGCCAAATGCTGTCTGGAGAACTAGATGTGGAGTTAATACCCCAGGGAACGCTAGCCGAGCGCGCCAGAGCAGCACAAGCAGGTTTTCCTGCATTTTATACACCAGCAGGCTACGGAACAGAAGTTGCTGAAGGTAAAGAAACTAGAGAGTTTAACGGTAAAATGTATGTTTTAGAACATGCTTTTGAGGCAGGTTTTGGGTTTATAAAAGCTTGGAAAGGAGATGCTGCTGGTAACTTAATATTCAAAGGCACGGCAAGAAATTTTAACCCTAACATGTGCGGTGCAGCAAAAATAACCGTTGCTGAGGTTGAAGAATTAGTGCCAGTTGGAGAATTAGACCCAAATCAAATTCATATTCCAGGAATTTTTGTGCAGCGTATATTTAAGGGAGCACATTTTGAAAAACGTATTGAACAACGCACGGTAAGAGAAAGGCCCTAGGTCTGTTATTCCTGCAAAGGCGGGAATCCCTTTTATACAATTAAGCTCCAATTAATAAGATTTTTTAATAAGGTCCGAATGGACAAACTAAAGTTATGTTAGATAAAAACGGAATAGCAAAGCGCATAGCAAGAGAGGTAAAAGATGGTTACTATGTTAATTTAGGTATTGGCATCCCAACATTGGTGGCCAATTTTGTTAGAGATGATATCGAAGTAGAATTTCAGAGTGAGAATGGAGTTTTGGGTATGGGGCCATTTCCGTTTGAAGGCGAAGAGGACGCAGATATTATTAATGCAGGAAAACAAACCATAACAACATTACAGGGAGCCAGCTTTTTTGATTCAGCCACAAGCTTTTCCATGATTAGAGGGCAACATGTTGATTTAACAATACTTGGTGCCATGGAAGTATCGGAAAATGGAGATATTGCCAACTGGAAAATCCCGGGTAAAATGGTAAAAGGCATGGGAGGAGCCATGGATTTGGTTGCAAGCGCAGAGAATATTATTGTAGCTATGATGCATACCAATAGAGCTGGTGCGTCTAAGTTGTTAAAAACATGTTCTTTACCTTTAACAGGAGTTCAATGTGTAAAAAAAATAGTAACAAATATGGCTGTTTTAGAAGTCACCAATGGGGGCTTTAAACTATTAGAGCGTGCCCCAGGAGTTTCGGTAGAGGACATCAAAAATGCAACCGAAGGTCATTTGATTATAGATGGAGACATACCAGAAATGAATGTATAAACAATACTACCTTTAGAATTAATCCTGCAACTAAGTTATCGTATTTTTGTAAGCATAATCTTCAATCATGTGCTTAAATGTTAAATAAACATGCATTTCATCGATTTATAAGGTATTTAAACCGATAAATTAAAAATATGTACCATATTAGCAATCCCAAATTGAATTAACCAAATTTACCCTAAACTTAATTTACGATTTTGCCCCAAATCTACCGTAAATTTTATGACTTATGAAAACGACCAAATCAAATCTACCAGAACCTACTTTAAATGACAATGTTATGTTTTCAAACTTAAAAAATACCATGAGAGTTATTTCTGGTGTTCTAAAGTTAACCAAGAAAATATTCATGCTATAATCCTTTTGGAATAGCATGAATTAATTTTTTGGTGTAGTCTTTCACAGGCGATTCATAAATTTTATCAGCATCCCCTAATTCTTCAATTCTTCCTTGGTTCATTACAAGCAATTGATCTGCCATATATTTTACAACAGCCAAATCGTGCGAAATAAAAATATAGGTAAATCCAAATTGTTCTTTCAAATTATTCAAAAGATTAAGCACTTGGGCTTGTACTGAAATGTCCAATGCAGACACAGATTCGTCACAAACTATTAATTGAGGCTCTAAAGCAATTGTTCTAGCTATACCAATACGCTGTCGTTGACCACCAGAAAACTCATGCGGATATCTACTGAATGCATAGGCTTCTAAACCTACTTTTTCTAAAAGTTCTATTACTTTTTCTTTTCTTTCGGCATAAGAATTACCAATCTTATGCACTTTCATAGGCTCTATAATGGCGTTTCCAACCGTTAGTCTTGGATTAAGCGATGCAAATGGGTCTTGAAATATAATTTGAATATCTTTTCGCAATCGGCGCAACTCTTTTTTTCTTAGACCCGTTATATCTTTACCGTTATATTTTATAATTCCAGATGTAGCTTTATCTAGTTGAAGAATCGCATTGCCTAAAGTAGATTTACCACAACCAGATTCGCCTACCAAACCTAAAGTTTCGCCTGGATAGACCTTAAAGCTTACACCATCTACAGCTTTAAAAGCAATATCCTTGGAAAAGAAGCCCTTGCTGGATAGATAGATTTTTTCAACATCAATAACTTCCAATAATGGGGATTGTGCATATATTTTTTCATGGTTTTTCTTTCGATCTTCAATGGTAATAAGTTTTGTATTAACCTCACCCTCCATAAAATCTGAAATTGTAGGCAGTTTTTTTAGCCTATATGCAGTAGATGGCCTAGCTCCAATCAATGCTTTTGTGTAATTGTGCTTTGGGGAATTAAATATAATTTGGGTTTTATCTTGTTCCACTATTTCTCCTTTGTACATCACTAAAACTTTATCTGCCAATTCAGCAACCAGAGACAAATCGTGCGATATAAATAAAATACTCATTTTTGTCTCTTTTTGTAGGGTTTTCAGCAGCTCTAAAATTTCCTTTTGTACAGTAACATCTAAAGCAGTTGTGGGCTCGTCCGCAATAAGTAATTTTGGCTTGCAGGCAATTGCCATGGCAATCATAACACGCTGTTTTTGTCCTCCAGAAATTTCGTGCGGATAGGATTTAAAGATTCTATTAGGGTTTGGAAGCTTTACTTTTTCAAAAAGCTGTAAAATTTCAGACTTTACCTCAGAAGCAGACAAAGTTGAATGTTGCCTTAAGATTTCTTCGACCTGTCTCCCACAACGCATAGAAGGATTTAAAGAGCTCATGGGCTCTTGAAAAATCATTGCTATGTCATTACCTCTAATCTTTAAATAGTTTTGTTCAGAATAATTGGTTAATTCTATGTTTTCAAACAAAATAGAACCAGAAGTTATTTTTGAAATCTGTTTAGGCAATAAACCCATTATGGCAAGAGATGAAATGGATTTCCCAGAACCCGACTCTCCTATGACAGCCAATATTTCATTTGGTTTTACTTGAAATGAAATGGACTTAATGATTTTTTTTTCTGTTTTTCCATCAAAAAATGAAATAGACAGATCTTTAACGTTTAACAAATCTTTATTAGGCATAGGTAAAAATAATCAAAATCAAAGAGTAAAAATAAGCGTAAAACACAGATTTGTATCAAAATTTAGTAGAATAGGAATATATCATTAAATTAATGATAATCAATTATTTATGTTTTTTAGATAATTTAAATTAATGCATTTCATCGATTTTTTATGCGTTTTATCTGTTTTTAGAAATAATTTATAATATATTAGCAGACTAACAAAATTCATTGAAAGCCCTAAGCAAATGAAAAAAATTACCTTAACCCTAAACGCTTTGCTAGTAAGTTTACTTAACGTAAACTCAAAAGAACCTAAACTTCTTTACTTAATAATAGCAATACTTCTTAGCTTACAAATTAATGCACAAACTCCTGGTGTTTCGATCTATTACGAACAATTTTCTGGTGATAACAGAGAATATATAGAATACATACCTGGTAATTTGCCTATTATAATTTCTGCGCCACATGGAGGTGTAAAACAATCTGGACAAACAATTGGAAGTGTATTTTACCCAGATGATGATTCTACTTTACCAGATCGCAGTTGCGGTACCAATGAACGTGATGATAACACAGATATTTTAATCAGGGAAATACAGGCAGAAATATTTGCATTAACAGGCTGCTATGCACACGTTATTATCAATAACCTACACCGCTCTAAATTAGACCCAAATAGAGAACAAGGTGAAGCTACCTGTGGGGATGCTGACTCTATAGATCATTGGAATGCTTGGCACAGTTTTATAGATCAGGCCAGTACTTCAGTAGAAACCAATTGGGGCAAAGGACTTTACATTGATTTACATGGACAAAGCCATACAATTCCGAGAATTGAAATAGGATATAACATTACGGCCAATCAATTGAATTCTGGTAATTTAAACAGCACGAGCAATATCGATAGATCAACGATTAAAAATCTGGTTGGTACTAATCTTAACAACCTAACTCACGAGGAACTAATTAGAGGTAATAATAGTTTAGGTCAATTGTTTCAAGAAATGCCAGCTGTTTTTTATAATACCAATGTGAATCCTGGCTGCGGTGTAACCTCTGGTTATAGAGCAGTGCCTAGTGCATCGGATTACGGGAATACGAGTTGCGATGATACCACACCTCATTCCAATGCTTATTTTGACGGTAACTATTACAATAATAGAAGACATGGTTCTGGTAACGGGAGCGGAACAAGTGCTGGTTCTAATGATGGTGGTGGAAATGTTGATGGTATAATGACAGAAGTAAATAGACGTGTCAGGGATTTAGGAACTTATAATGGTAACTTCTATGATAGTCGACCTCAAACTTTAGTGCCATTTGCAAAAGAGTATGCTGCAGTTGTTCTCGATTATATAGATATACACTATAATGATTTTGCAACGTTTACATATCCTTTAAGCACTTATGATGTCAATGATTCTGACCCTTCACCAACGATTACTGGCCGATCTGGAGGTACATTTACCAGTACTTCTGGTTTGTCAATTAATACAAGCTCGGGAGTAATAGATTTATCTTCTTCTTCAACAGGAAATTATGTGGTCACCTATACCGTAGGATCATGCGGATATTATAAGGAAACTTTTAATATTGAGATAACAGGAACCCTAACAGATACTGAAGCACCAACAGCACCTACGGGCTTAGCTGCCAATAATATAACTGAAAATAGTATGGATTTAAGTTGGAATGCTTCTACAGATAATATTGGTGTTACGGACTATGAAGTTTATCAAGACGGAGGTCTTATAGCTACAGTTTCATCTCTTACTTACCAAGTTACAGGCCTATCTGCAGAGACTTCCTATAGTTTTTACATTATAGCCAAAGATGCTGCAAACAATAGCTCAGCAGCTAGTAATACGATAAATCCCAGTACATTAGAACCAGATACTGGGGCTCCAACTGCTCCAACAAATTTAGCAGCTAGCAATATTACACAATCGTCCATAGACCTGAGCTGGGACGCATCAACAGACAATGTAGGAGTTACGGATTATGAAGTGTATCAAGACACTAACCTTATTGCAACTGTACAGACACTTACACATCAAGTTACTGGTTTAACCCCTAGTACCGCTTACACATTTTATGTGATTGCAAAAGATGCAGCCGAAAACAGCTCTGCACAGAGTAATTCTGTAAATGCAACCACGGACCAACTAGACACAGAAGCTCCAAGTATTCCTCTAAATCTATTGGCCAGCAACGTTACTACAACTAGTGTAGATCTCAATTGGGATGCTTCAACGGATAATGTTGGAGTTGCATCTTACGATATATACCAAGATGATATTTTAATTACAAATGTAGGTTCAACGTCCTATCAAGTTACTGGGCTTTCTGAAGAAACAATCTATAGTTTTACAGTAAGGGCAAAAGATGCCATCGGAAACACTTCTACGGATAGTAACGAAGTTGCCGTATTAACATTGGCAAATAATCCTTCAAGCTATTGCAATTCAGCAAGTACAGATGTAAGTGACGAATTTATAAGTAGAGTACAGTTGAGTTCTATTGATAATTCATCTGGCGGTCAGTTTTATTCAGATTTCACATCTGAATCTACTATACTCAGAAAAGAAACGCAATATACAATTACAATAACACCAACTTGGACAAATCAGTTATATGACGAGGGTTATTCTGTTTGGATAGATTACAATAATGATGGCGATTTTGAAGATAACAATGAACAGGTTTGGACACAGGTACCAACTCAAGATACACCAGTAAGTGGTAGTTTTACAGTTCCTGCTTCAGCATTGGAGAAAGAAACCAGAATGCGTGTAACATTGCGATATAACGAAATTCCTGGTCCATGTGATAATTTTCAATATGGAGAAGTGGAAGACTATACCGTAAAGTTGGTTGGCACCAATGATTTAGTATATACCAATGATGCTTGGACTCCTTTTGCTCCTTCAAGTTCTACGGGTGCTAATAATGCTGTGATATTAGATGGTACATATACAGTGAATACAGATGTTGTTGTTAATTCAATTGATGTAAAGTCTGGCGCAGATGTGGTTGTAGCTTTCAATGGCTCTATTACTGCTAATGGCAATTTGATTTCTAATGATAATGTAATACTCGAATCAATCTCTGATCAATATTCAAGTTTGATTGTCAATGGTTCTGTGGTTGGAAATGTACAATATAAACGTCATGTTAACACGCTCGCTGGTGGTAATGATTTAGTTGCTCCTCCAGTTTTTGGTCAGCAGTTTAATATTTTCAAGGATGCAAATTCTAATATAGTGAGCAATGCTGGCAACACACATTACCTATTTGGTCCTTTTGAAAAAGTAACTAATACCTATGTTACTTATGCAAGTGATGAAACAGAGAAATTAGGTGTTGCAAAAGGTTATCGTGCTGCTTCAACAGATGATGGTACATTTACATTTTCAGGTTTGGTAACGACCAAGGATGTATCGGTACCTGTACTTATTTCTGGACCTACTACACCAGAATGGAATTTAATAGGAAACCCTTATCCTTCATACATTATGCTGAGTGATTTTCTGAGTTTGAATAATTCAAAATTCAATATAGAACGCGCTGGTATTTACGGTTACGATGGTAATGCTTCTAGTGGTTGGGAGATTTGGAATCAGGCGTATTCAGAAGCCAATCCCTTTGCCGTAATAACGCCTGGTCAAGGATTTTTAGTGGCAACCAATACAAGCGGAATTAATTTCAACTTTACAGCCGCAATGCGTACAATAGGAGATTCCGATGATTTTATAGAAGGAAGATCTAATAATACCAACACCATTTCGCATTTACAATTAAAACTAAATGGGGTGTCTGACTTTTATAAAACTGATTTCTACTTTACGGATAATGCCACACTAGGGCAAGACCCAAATTACGATTCCGAGATTTTTGGTGCATCCCCTTCGCTAGCAATTTATTCACGATTAGTTGAAGAAGATACCGGTAGAGCTATTGGTGTTCAATCTATTGGAAACACGGAACTATCCGATGTTATAATTCCATTGGGAGTGCATATTCCTCAAGGGGAACAAGTAGTATTCAATATATCTGAAAGAACTCTCGCCGAAGATATTGAGGTTTATTTAGAAGATAGACATACCAACATATTTACACTGTTGAATACTTCGGAATATATGTTTACGGCTGATACTGATTTAAATGGAATAGGGCGTTTTTACCTTAGGTTTGCTCAAAGTACTTTAGGCATTACAGATACTAATTTTGATGGTATTGCCATTTTTAATGTAAATGCTACGCAAACTATAAATATTAAGGGACAGTTAGACCTAGATTCTGAATTTACAATTTACGATCTGCAAGGACGATTGGTAAAGCAAATGACATTATTATCTAGCTCTAATTTGCACCAAGTGGACGCATCAGAACTAAATGCTGGCGTATATATTGTGAAGCTTAAAAATAGAAATCAAGAAAAAACACAAAAACTAATTATAAAATAGAAATAGTCGTCTAGACGTGTTTTATTTCATTATTATGGAGTAATTCATCACCGCGTAAGCGCAATAATATTTGAGCAACCGCAATAGTGTCTTTTTCGCAGTATTTGATGATACGATCAATGTCGTTGTCTTTGTAATAGACATTATAGACTTCACTGCCGTCGATATCGTCTTTAGGGGAAGGAATACCCAAAACGTTAGTCAATAACTTAAGAGATGTGTAGGTTTTGTAGTCTCCAAATTTCCATAGCTCCAAGGTATCTAAATGGGGTACTTCCCATGGCTTTTTACCAAACAGGTTGAGCTTATAGGGTAATTCTATATTATGAATAATCATACGTCTTGCGATGTACGGAAAATCGAATTCCTTACCATTATGTGCACAAAGGAGATGCTTGTTTGAACTAAAATGTGTAATCAATAGATTCTTAAAATCTTTTAGAATTTTAATTTCATTACCATGAAATGAAGTTACTCTAAGGGTTCTTATGTCACCTTCCATTTTAAAATACCCAACTGAAATACAAATGATTTTACCAAACTCTGCCCAAATCCCTGCTCTATCATAGAATTCTTCAGCTGTAAACTCTTCTTTACGCTGATATTTGGATTTTGCCTCCCAAAGCTCCTGTTTGGTAGGATCTAAATCATTGAATTTTTCAGTTTCTGGAACCGTTTCTATATCTAGGAATAGTATGTTTTCTAGGTTAAGTTTACTTATCATGGTACTTCTTGAGAAAATAGGGGGCTTTTAATTTTTAATTTTTTTTGCTCATCATCTCATAAGCTTCATCAATATACAAACTAATATCGTACGTGTATATACCATCGCTTGCAAGATTTGGTGACTTTTTATGCCCCAGCCTTACAATAATAACATTGTCCTCTGGTTGCACAATAACATATTGACCCAAATGGCCTCGCATCATAAAAAAGTCTTTTCCTAATTGATGATGTAACCACCAACCGTAACCGTATTCAGGGCTTTCAGCAAACCGTGGTTTTATGGACTTTGCGACATAACTAGAATCTATGATTTGTTTTCCATTCCATTTGCCATGGTCTTTAAATAATCTGCCATAACGTGCAAAATCTTTGGCGTTGCTTGCTATACAACAATACGCCTTTACCAAATCGTGATCTTCGCTATCCACTTGCCATAATGTTGAATTTTCAGAACCTAGAGGTTTCCAAATTTTTTCTTCAAAATAATCATAGAGCTTTTTACCTGTTGCCTTTTCTATTACCATAGCCAACATTTGTGTGTCTCCACTAGCATATTTAAAAGCTTTGCCTGGGTCTGTTTTCATTTTTAAGCCATTCATTACTTTGGCTAAATCATCATCAAAATAAGCACGTGTTGTGATAGATAAGGGCGAATAATAGGCTTCGTCCCAATTGGTGCCAGATGCCATAGAGGATAAATCACCAACCGTCATATTTGCCGCATTGCCTTCACAAAATGCAGGTAAAAAATCGCATACAGGCTGATTTAAACTTTTTATGAAACTATCTTGAATAGCCATGAACATTAATCCAGACACATAGCTTTTGGCCATTGAAAACGAATTCGATTTTGAATCTTCACCAAAGCCATCGTAATAGGCTTCAAACCAAATGCTATCGTTTTTTATAATTAGATAGGCAATTGTTCCCCAATCGTTGTTAGCATTTTTCAATACATCGGTTGCTTCAACGGTATTATAATTTTTATGATTGGGCCAAGGTTGCGGATTGTTACTTGCTTCTATGGTCTGGTTGTCAAATTCTTTGTAATCTTCCAGAAAAGCTGTGGTATGGCCTTTCATGTATATAGTCCTTACAGCTTTGATGAGGTAATCTGTATCTGTAATGTAAAGAACAACAATTAGTAATCCGAAAAGGATGATTAAGAATTTAAATAGTTTTTTAAGGAATTTCATTGGGGGTAATTTATTAGTTTTTTGTTCTACGCTTCCTAAGCTTTTCTTTATAAAAACGCTTGTCGGCGATATAAAGTGTTTTATTAAAAGTAGCAATTATATTTTGTTCTTCATTAACAAGACTCATGGTTTTTAAAATATCGATTTCATTATGTTCAGCTACGTTCTGTTTTATTGTTTCAATTTCATCTTCTGTAAAGATAAATTCACCATAGATAGTTGACTTTGCTGGTTTCTTGTAACGTGCTTCAACAGCCTTGTCCCAAACCACATAATCATCTCCCAAAATTTGAATCAATTGAATCATATAAATTGGATCTGTTGCCGCCAACATACTACCTCCAAAGATAGAACCTGCATAGTTGCGGTTTTTCCAATTGAGTTTAAGTCTAATTTTTACGTAGTGTAGATCATCACTAACCTCAATTAGTTTTGCTGTAGTTCTTCTATACATTGGCGACCAATTGAAACCATACTTATATATCGTTGAGGCTTTAAAAAATCGCTTTAATAATTCTGTGCCCGATTTGTACATTAAAACAGGGTTTGTTGTTTGTGTTCACTCTCGTGATTTAGCAACCACTGTTTTCTGTGTAACCCGCCTGCATAACCTGTTAGACTGCCATCGCTGCCAATAACGCGATGACAAGGTATAATAACCCAAAGCGGATTTTTACCATTGGCACTTGCTGCTGCTCTTATGACATTTGCATCACCTAATTGTTTGGCTAAATCTAAATAAGAAATGGTTTTACCATAAGGGATGGTTTGCAATTGTTTCCAAACCTTTTTTTGAAATGCGGTACCCTCTGGATTTAATTTTAAGTCGAAGGTTTTAAGCTCGTTTTTAAAATAGGCCTTAAGCTGCGTTACACAATCTAAAAGTGATTCTTGAATAACTTTAGATAATTCTTGAGGTGTGTCTAATATTGAAATTGAGGCAATGCCATTGCTATCTCCAACAATTTTAGCATGGCCAAGTGGTGTTTCAATATAGCAAGTTGGCATTAGCTTTCAGGATTGTCGTTTTCTATTAAACCCAAACGTTTAGCTCTGCTTTCCCAACTTTTTCTGGCCAACATTTGTAGGTCCGATACATTATCACTTTCATCCATAATTTCTAGACCAAGAAGTGTTTCAATAACATCTTCCATAGTAACCAAACCACTAACAGATCCGTACTCGTCGACGACTAAAGCCATGTGATTTCGGCTTTCTACCAATTGCTCAAATAGTTTCGGAATTGGCATACTGCGATTAACAATGATAATACTTCGTTTAATGTCTGTAAGTAGTTTAGAACCATTGCCAAGTGCCATTTCTTTAAAGACTTCATCTTTTAGAACTAAACCTGTAATGTTATCTGAATCTTCAGTATAGACAGGGATACGAGAAAAACGAATATTTTGGTTTGCGGCAAAAAAGGTTTCGATATTCATGGTCTCGTTTTCGGTTTTCATTACTGTACGAGGTGTCATAATGTCCTTTGCCTGCACTTCCTTAAAGGTTAAGAGATTTTTGATAACTTTACTTTCGTTTTCTTCAAACACACCTTCTTCGTGAGCAATTTCAGTCATGGCCACAAAACCTTCGCGACTTAAAACACTACCGTGGCCTTTGCCACCAATTAATTTTGTTGTGAGTTGGAGCAACCACAAAATACCGGTCCACTTTAATGGAAATATCAACACGTTGAGCGCTTTTGCTGTAAAGTTAGCAAGCTGTTTCCAAAAGGTCGCACCTATGGTTTTGGGAATGATTTCTGAAGCGACCAATATTAAAATCGTCATAATCGTAGAAACGACACCAACCATTAAATCTTCTGTGAATTCTACACCAAGAATGCTGCGTTTGGTAGTCCCGTAGAGTTCTACATAAGCAACTTTTGCCTGTACACCAACCAAAATAGCACCAACGGTGTGCGCAATTGTGTTTAAGGTTAAAATTGCAATTAAGGGCCGGTCAACGTCCTTTTTTAGCTCTTCTAAATCGTTAGCATAAGCTTTGCCCTCTTTCTTTTTAACGTTGATAAATGTAGGTGTAATACTAAGTAGCACAGCTTCTAGAATAGAACACAAAAATGAAAAGAAAATAGATATAACAGCGTAAAAAATGAGTAAGCCCATTAATGCATAGAAGTTTAATTATTGCGAAGTTACAAAATGAATAGTTAATGTGGTGCTAAATATTTTTTTCATAATTTTAAATATGAAAAATATTGTAACCTTTTTCATTATAACTCTCTCTCTTTTATTGAATGCACAAAAAAAGGGAAAAGTAGTTTATAAAGTATCTTTAGACAAAAGTACTATTGAAAAACCTTATGAGAATCCAGAGAATACTGAAGCTAAAAACGAAGCTCTAGAAATGTTACATGAGTCCCAACCTGTTGAGGCTTACCTGGTGTTTAATGATAGCGTTTCCTTGTATTATGTTGAAGAAAAAGTTGAAATACCTAGATGGGATAACGATAATGGCGTAGTTAATATTACACCATCTGGTATAAATATGAGTTGGTATATGGCGGGTAGTGCGAACTTGTACTACTCTGATTGGACAAGAAATTATAACATCAGCACTTCTGAAGTTGTGGGAACTAGAAAACGTATAAAAAAAGAACCTATACTTTGGGATATAACCGAAGAGACTAAAACTATTAATGGTTACTTATGTTATAAAGCTATTTTAACGGCAAAGGAAAACCGCATAGCCTGGTTTACAAAAGAGATTCCTCTTCCACATGGCCCAAGAGGATTCAATGGACTTCCAGGATTGGTTTTAGAGTTTCAGAATAATAAATATACTTATCTGGCTAAGAGTATAGAATTAGACCATTATGAAGCCGAAGAAATTGAAGAACCTTTAGAAGGCGATATTATAACAGAAGAAGACTATAGAAAATGGGCAAATGGATTTTGGTCTGATGAAGGCAACTAAATAAAAACTAATAGAAAAGTTTTTAATGACACTTTTCTAATAGTCTTTCTTTTTCGTTGGGGAGTTCTCTAGTTTTTAGTAGCGCGTTTCACTTCTCTTTCAGCGTGCTCTGTTTCGCGCTTAGCTCTAGCCAATTCACGCTCTGCACGCTCGAGTTCGCGTTTTACTCTTGCTACAGCTTCTTCACTTTATTTTTTAGCGTCGGTACCAGAGATGAAGTGTTTTAAATCTTCGCCTAACTTAGTAATTTTTTGAAATTCATAATAATTCGTTTTAATGATTGTACACTACAAATCTAACTGCCAGAATTGGCCTAAAAAAGAAATTACACCTGGTTAACCTAGCGTTAACCTTAAGTTACGTGAAAATTACCATGTATATAGGGGTTTAAAAAATTGCATTTGGTCTATGTTAATATATTACTATTTAGTATTTTTAAGCGTAAATACCCATTAATGGGTATGGAAATACCTTCCCTTTAGACCTAGTTTAGTAGCATAATTTAATATTTTGAATTATGGATGCTAAGACCTCCTTGCACGAGATACAGAAGATTACCTGCAATGATGATTCCTGCCAAAAGGAATTTAGCGTAATTACATCGCCTATATATACAGTAGTTACCAGACCAACTGTGGAAAGTAATTTAGGGATTAGGGGCGCAGATACAATAGAAGAAGGCCCAATAGACGATTATATTGTTGTAAAATGTCCGTGCGGCAAGAACACCCAGAGAGTTTATTTAAAGATCAATAAAGATGAGTGAGCTTAAAGATTTTGACCAGTTTTGGTTAGGGAAAGGGCAAGAATTAGTTGATGATACATTTACTAATCTTAACAAGCATTTAATAAACTATAATACGTATTTAAAATTCTTATTGGGATTTTATACTACAGCTGGTTTAACAACTGTGCTATTGTTCAAGTCGGTATGCCCATGGATTTACATTGGGTTTTTTCTGCCGTTGGTTGTGGTCTATTGGGCATTATTTAAAATCTCAGTGGGACAAAGCATTTCTTTAGACAGCTTAGATATTAGAAGCCCTTTAAAAATAAATGATACTTATAATAAATTGGTTATCAATTTAAAGAAAGATATCGTTAGCGCAAAACAGTGGGTAGGACTTGCGACGTTTGCAGTACTCATAGGAGGGTCTATTACTACGTACTATCTGAATCTAGAAATAAAAGAAGCAGAAAAGGAAAAGGTGTTAAGAGATGCAGAGTATAAAAAATCTGAGGATCTTCTAAAGATGGAAAACGAAATTTACAAGGATTTTAAGAAAACACAGAAGCTTCATATTGAAGTGAATGAAAAAGACCAAAAACTAATGATCACAGCAAAATTGCTTGAGACCAAGACAATAGCCATAGAATATATAGATATAGATGGCAAAACACAAAACAAAGCTTTTGAAATACCTAAACGGACAGACTATAAAAGAGATATAGGTAATGTAAAAAAGTTAATAAAAATAAAAGACTAAATAATAATTTAAACTAAGAAGTATGAAAAATATTGTAAATGAAACAGAGTACAATGTGGACTCAGGTGAAGCCTATTATTTAACGATTACTTTTGGGAACGGTCAAGATGGCGATTCCAGCTTTAGAGATGTTGAAGGCCAATATCACACAGGAAGTATAATAAATATAAAGATAGGTACAGGGGCAAAGTTAGAAGGAACTTTTATTCTAATAGGCTCTTTAGTTACTGATACCAATCCCGATACTAATAAAACTAGCATATCTTATTATATAAATGGGGAGGAAGTGGAAACATATAGTGAGGATGTAGAAGAAGACAATTCAGCTATTTATTATACAACGTTTATTAAATTTATTTGAGTTATGAAACTACGACTATTAATATTAAGCATTCTGATATTTTTTAATTATTCAAACGCACAAGATTTTGATCTAACAGAATTAAAAGCACCATCATCACCAGCATTTACAATTTTGGGTGTTCAACCTACAGAAATTGCCAGGCCAACAACTTTTGATGCATTTAAAGCCAATTTATTCGATAATTTTTCTGATGAAAACGGGTTTTCAGTTCCTCAAAACCTAGCATTAGAGTTTTCTCCTTATTGGCTCTTTAATCACAAAAATCTAACTTTTGATAAATTATTGGATCCCAGCCTAAATTCGGTTTGGACCAATATGGCCAGAAACTCCTCAATCTCAATAGCAACTATAGATATTGAAAATCAGATTGATGACGAAGCGACAAGTACCGGCAGACGTTTGGGTATTGGGTATAGAACATTGATCTTCTCAGGCTCACCGTCAAAAAAGAATAAAGAAAAGCTTCAACAAGCTTTATTAGAGTTAAAGGAGGTTCGTTTGACGATGGTAAGTGCTATTAATCTAACCCAGACTTTAGCAGCTGACCCTAGATACACTGATTTTAATGCATTTCTCGATAGTTTCCCTGTTGAAATTGAAAATTTGTTTAAGTCTAAGAGCCTAAACTCACAAGTAAAAGAACGTATTAGACAAATCATTGAAAAAGATATTGTAAGCCCTCTGAGAGAAAAAAATAACACGTCTCCTTTAGACACTCAAACCAAATTACTATCTTATATTAATAGCACTTTAGTAGTACAGGTACTAACTGAAAACAAAAATGATATTCAATCTAAATCACAAGCTGTTGAAACACTCATAGACTTAAACAATAAAAATTACAAAGGATTTTTCTTAGAGTTTGCCTCAGCTTTTACATTAGACTTCAGTGATAATGAATTTGATAAATCGAGTGTACCAAAATGGGGCTTTTGGTTAACACCATCTTATAGAACAGAAAATGAAAAATTTGAATTTTTGGGAGTAGCTAGATTTATAAAGAATGATGTTATCGATAATGTAGAAACTGATAATTTTGATATTGGAGCTAAATTGGTTTTTGAAAAAGATAAGCTTTCTTTCTCTGGCGAATTTATTCAAAGATTTCAGAATATAGAACTCATGGATGATTCAAAAGAGGACCTTAAAGCTGTATTAAATATTGAATATAAGCTTGCCAAGAATATTCTAATTACATATACTTTCGGTGAAGATTTTAATGTCAATACAGAGTCTGATGGTAATGTAATTTCTACAGTAGGCTTAAGCTACAATATTGGAGGAAGTACAAAGAACATAAAATTATTTGATTGAATAATTAACCAAGAAAACATAAAACAGGTCGGGTTTTTGCTGCTATACAGAAAATCAATTAGAATCAATAAAATAGATATTTTATTGTATGAGGTTATAGATTTTAATTAATGAGATGTTCAGGTTGCTGAGATTACAGCTTCTCACTTATCGTTTTATATCTTCAATGGATATAATATTAATACCAAGACCCATTAGTTTTAAGCCTGCCGAAAGGTATGCGAAATAAGGTTAAATACAACAATTATGATATTAACTTCACCACATCCTTAGCAAAATAACTCGCTATAATATCTGCACCAGCACGTTTAATGGACGTGACTTGCTCCAGCATCACGGCATCATGGTCTAACCATCCTTTTTCTGCAGCAGCTTTGAGCATGGCATACTCACCAGAGACCTGATATACCGCAATTGGAATATCAAAGCTATTTCTAACATCGCGTACAATATCTAAATAACAAAGCCCAGGTTTTACCATAACGATATCTGCTCCTTCACTAATATCCATTTCGGTTTCTCGTATGGCTTCGTCACGGTTGGCAACATCCATTTGATAAGTCTTTTTATCCTTTGGTACATCTACCATATCAACAGGAGCAGAATCCAAGGCATCTCTAAAAGGACCATAAAAAGCGGATGCATATTTTGCAGAGTAACTCATAATTCCAACATCCAAAAAGTTAGATTGGTCCAAACCTTCTCTAATTCCGATAATTCTACCGTCCATCATATCGCTTGGGGCAACAAAATCAGCTCCAGCTTCAGCATGAGAGATACTCATCTCTGCTAAAACTTCAGCCGTAGCATCATTAATAACTCGTCCATCTTCAACAATACCATCATGTCCATAAGAGGAGAATGGATCTAGAGCAACATCTGTCATCACTAACATGTCCGGACAAACATCTTTAACCACTTTGATGGCACGTTGCATTAAGCCGTTTGAGTTTAAGGCTTCGGTACCTTTGTTGTCTTTTAAAGCATCATCAATCTTTACAAAAAGTAACACTGATTTTAAACCTAAACTCCAAAGTGTTTTTATTTCGGCTTTAAGTAAATCTAAGCTGTAACGGTAATAATTGGGCATTGATGCAATTTCCTCTTTTACACCTTTGCCTTCTACTACAAAAAGTGGTACTAAGAAGTCGTTAGGAGAGATAATGGTTTCTCTAACTAAACTTCTAATGGCTTCATTAGTTCTAAGGCGTCTATTTCTTCTAATTGGAAACATGTTCTAAAGTTATAAATTATAAGTACAAAGTTATAAGTTACTGACTTACAACTTTATTGTTTTATTTGATATGCCATTCAGAGTGCAACAAAGAATCTTATAAATATAATTTCAAAAGATTCTTCACTTTGTTCAGAATGAAAAAATTAAACCCAATCCACAGGGTTTTGTAATACATTAAGTAATCGTTCTTCTTCACTTCCTTTTTCTGGATGGTGATCGTATACCCATTGCACATGAGGAGGCAAACTCATAAGGATACTTTCAATTCTTCCATTGGTCTTTAATCCGAATAAAGTGCCTTTATCGTGTACTAAATTAAATTCCACATAGCGACCACGACGAATTTCCTGCCAATTACGTTGTGCTTTGGTGTATGGTAAACTTTTTCTTTTTTCTACAATCGGCACATAAGCTTCTAAGAAACTATTACCAACTTCGGCAACGAAGTCGTACCAGTTCTGCATGCTCATCGAATCCGTTTTTTTACAGTAATCAAAGAACAATCCTCCCACTCCACGAGCCTCATTTCGGTGCGAGTTGTAAAAGTATTCATCACACCTTGCTTTGTATTTTGGGTAGAATTCTAGGTTGTGTTTGTCACATGCTGCTTTACAAATCTGGTGAAAATGCTTCGCATCTTCATCAAACAAATAGTAAGGAGTTAAATCTTGGCCTCCACCAAACCATTGGTCAACAATATCGCCATTTTGATTGTACATCTCGAAGTATCTCCAGTTGGCATGTACCGTTGGCACCATCGGACTTTTAGGATGCAATACCAAGCTCAATCCACACGCAAAGAAATCAGCATCTTTCACCCCAAAATAGTTTTGCATACTTTTTGGGAGCTTACCGTGTACACCCGAAATGTTGACTCCTCCTTTTTCAAATACATTTCCGTTTTCAATAACACGGGTTCTGCCGCCGCCGCCTTCCGGTCGCTTCCAGAGATCTTCTTTAAATGCAGCATTGCCATCAATGGCTTCTAATTTTGAAGTGATGGCATCTTGAAGTTTGTGTATGTAATTGAAGAATTTGTCTTTTATAGAGTTGTCTTTTTCAAAACCTACAAGGTCTTTGAGACCTTGCAGGTTAGAGTTGTTGGTTTCTTGTCCTGCAAGGTTTTTAAAACCTTGTAGGTCTTCATTATTGTATTGGTGATGCACTATTTTTAAATTCTCAATATCTTCAAATAGGTTTACAGCATCTTGTTTATAGATATTCAAGTTTTTAGGTTGTTTTTTATGAATGTAATATTGGTAAGATGAATACTGATAACTTTCCCAATTCTGCCCAGGATTTAAGTGAATGTAGCAAAAGAGTTTTATGAAATATTCTTCAGAATCAATTTTTTTTCTTTTGAAATGTTTTTCAAATAAGCTTCCTGTTCTGTCATTTTGCTTATTGAATGCTTTTGAATAAGCATTGAAAAAGTTTGAAAATGCTTGCGTTACTTGTTTTGACTCTTTATTGACCTGAATTAAAAAATGATAGTGATTATCTAAAAGACAAAAAGCTATTACAGAAACAATATTTTCAAAATGTTTTGCTGCCTGTTCAAGAAAATAACGCTTATTTTCATCTGAATTGAAAATTTTACAGCCATTAATTCCACGATTATAAATGTGATAATAATTGTCTTTTTCTAGTTTTTCCATGTGTTGTTATTTGATTCCACTAGGTTTTTTAAAACCTTGTGGGATCAGGGCAATTTAGTTTTTATACAATTCGTAAACCTCCATATCCAAAGCCTGCTCACCAGGTGGAGTGAATTCTTTTATATTAGTTCTTTGCCATTGGAAACCATTCTTCGTGGCAACGTTTACACTTCCTACATTATCTTTGTTAACAATAATTTGAAGGGTTTTTAGTCCTAAATCTTCAAAGGCATAAATGGACAATTCTTTTATAGCTTTACTCATTAGTCCTTGCCCTTTAAATGTATAGTCAATACAATAGGCAAACTCACCTTGTTTCTCTTCCCAATCGAGTTCTTTAATGTAAATGAGACCCGCAAGTTTCCTGCTTTTGGATTGCTTTAAAGTGAACAAAAACTCTTCTCTGTTTTTAAATTGCTTCACTTTCTTTTCTACAAATAGATTTGCCAGTGTAGGATTTAGATTTTGCTCCAAAGTCTTTGGGAAATAACGCTTAAACCGATCGGCATTTGCAACCATAAGATTACAGATTTTCCAAGCATCCCCATTGTGAACGGAACTAATTTCAAACTCTTCAAATTGTATAAGCATCAATCCAGTTCTATTTTATCAAAAGGTTCAAAACCAATCTCATCATCATCATCAAATAATAGATCCACAGCAATGACAGATGCTGAGGTTACACTTAACGGTAAGACCAAAATTACCCCTATAACAGGAATTAACAACAATAATAAAAAGCCTATTCCATTACCAATGGCTAAACCTCTATGCTGTCTAATAAAAGTAACGCTGTCTTTGTATTTAAAATGACGCTCTAACGTGTAATCCATATTGGCAAAACCTGCATAATAAGCTTGCACCAAAAAGAGTAAGACTGTTGAAAAAATATTGACAACAGGTATAAATTTTAATAGTAAAATAGGAATGGTATATAACAACTCTTTTGATAAATTTCTTAAGCTAATTCTAATACCACGCATTAACTGTTTTGAGAAAGAAGTACTGACATAGTTTTTGGCTGGCTTTCCTGTAAAATAGGCTTCGATTTTCTCTGAAACTGGACTCATAAATGGTGATGACAACGCCATAATGATATGCTTATAAAGAATAAGCCCAATGGCAAAAATTACAATACCACCTATAAATGTTGAAATTGCAGTAAAAGTAGCTTTACCAGTTTCCCAAACCCAAATTCCTGCAATCCATTCACCGAGATTATCAGATAAGCCATAGGCGGAAACAAAAATCATTGCAAATACTACAATGCTTATAATAACAGGAATTATAAAGTACTTCCATAGTTTTAATTTTGAAATTAAACCATAAGCACCCGAATAGACCTGTAATCCTCTAATAATATTTTTTATCATACCGCAATATCTTCTTTAAGTAATCGCTCTTCTTCATTGCTCATAGTCTTAGACCAAATTGCCAGTCCAAAAGTTAATACTCCCAAACGACCAATGAACATTAGCAGAATCACTACAAATTTACCAAAGGTATTTAAATCTCCTGTAATTCCCGTACTAATACCCACGGTACCAAGAGCTGAAGAGACTTCAAATAATATATCTTCAAATTTAAGATCGTTCGTTAATGTTATTAAAAATGTACCAAAGACAATAATGATTGTATAGAAAATGAAAGCTGAAGTCGCAATATAAAGGCGTTCGTATGGAATTTGACGACCCAAAAACGTAATGTTTTTACGACCTCTTAAACGACTTTTCATGATTGCGAAAACAGCTGTTAAAGTAGTTATTTTTATGCCTCCTGCTGTTCCTGATGGTGATGCTCCGATATACATTAAAAATATACAGATAAGCATCATGGCTTGTGTAAACATTCCAAAATCTACAGTATTAAAACCCACTGTGGTCATGGCGGTCATGCATTGAAAAAAAGCAGTCAGAAATCTTGAATCTGTACTTTCAGCAATAGTTGGTTCTAAGAAATAAAAGAAAGCTGTACCTACGGTTAACAGGATAACAAATCCGTAAAGGACAATTTTAGTAGTAAAACTAAGTTTGTGCGATCTGTTCTTTATCATCATTCCAAAATCAGTAATAACTATAAAACCTAATGAGCCACAAATAGCGAGCATTGAAATTATGAAGTTGACAAAACCATTATCTGCATAACCCATAAAACTATCATTAAATAAGCTAAAGCCAGCAGTGCAAAATGTACTAACACTATGAAAGATTGAAGACCATAATGCTTCGCCAGTCTGCATACCTTCATTTTTAAATGCTATAAAAAATAGAATAGCACCAATTAATTCCATAATAATGGTGAACAGAATTACAGACTTAAGAAAATCTGTAATTTTTATGGTTTTTGGTAAGGTGAATTCTGTAGAAAGAATTTTTTTATGCCATAGGGTCATCTTTCGAGTCGTGGATAGCAGCATAAAGGTTGTAAACGTTAGATACCCAATACCACCTAATTGAATAAGAGCCATTATTACAAATTGCCCGAAACCGTTATAAGTATCAAAAATAGATACTGTAACCAAACCCGTTGTTGATACGGCTGATGTTGCAATGAAAAAATGATCTAGTATTACTGCTGAATTTTTATGTGCAATGGGCAATGACAAAAGAATTGCCCCAATTAATATATATGTGAGAAATCCATAAAAAAGGTTTTGCTGAGGTGTCCAACCTTGCTTTAGAAGTTTGTATTTCTTCGCTAATCTTTGAAATGAATTTGGCATAAAAAGGTATTTACACAGTAAAAATAGTATTTAGCTTTCATACTCTTTAACTGCATCAATAAATGCTTTGGCATTATCTAAGCCTATATTTGGCAAAATGCCATGACCTAAATTTACAATGTATTTGTCTTTTCCAAATTCATTGATCATTTGATGTACCATCTTCCTAATTTCTGAAGGTGGAGAGAATAAACGTGTTGGGTCAAAATTACCTTGTAATGTAATATTTCCACCTGTTAAATAACGTGCGTTTCTTGCTGAACATGTCCAATCTACACCAAGGGCAGAAGCGCCAGATTTAGCCATTTCACCCAAGGCAAACCAACAACCTTTACCAAAAGCAATAACTGGAGCATCGTTTTTTAAAGCATCTATTATTTGTTGAATGTATTGCCAAGAAAATTCCTGATAATCCACAGGTGATAACATGCCTCCCCAAGAGTCAAAAACCTGAACGGCGTTACAACCTGCTTTTACTTTTTCTTTTAAATAGGCAATCGTTGTATCTGTGATTTTCTGCAATAACTGATGCGCAGCAATAGGATTAGTAAAGCAAAACTCTTTAGCTTTATCAAAGTTTTTAGAACCTTGACCTTGTACACAATAACATAAAATAGTCCAAGGAGAACCAGCAAAACCAATTAATGGAATTTCATTATTAAGTTTTTCCTTAGTCGCTTTTATGGCCTGGTAAACATAATTCAGTTCTTCCTTTACATCTGGAACAATAACATTATCAACGTCTTTTTGAGAGCGTACAGGGTTTGGTAAGTAAGGTCCAAAATTGGGTTTCATCTGTACCTCAATATTCATGGCTTGCGGAATCACTAAAATATCTGAGAATAATATTGCAGCATCCATTCCATAACGTCTAATAGGCTGAACCGTAATTTCACTAGCCAATTCTGGTGTTTGGCAACGCGTAAAGAAATCGTACTTTGCCTTTATTTCCATAAATTCTGGCAAGTAACGTCCAGCTTGGCGCATCATCCAAACTGGGGGACGATGTACAGTTTCACCTTTTAATGCTCTTAAGAATAAATCGTTTTTAATCATGGTAGCTTTTTGCTATTAGCCATTAGCCTTTAGCTGTATTTGATTTTATTAATTAAACTATTAATCATTTTTGCTTCTTTGTTTAAAAGTTCAAAAATGGTTTTTAAATCTTCAGGTTGAATAAACTTTAACTTTTGAGAAAGAACATAAACTTGCTTGACTATTTGAATTCCATTTTTCCAAATTTCAAGTTGCTTAAAGTTTCTCATTTCTTTCGTTTTTTCGACTAATAGCTAAGGGCTAACAGCTATTGAACATAGTATAAGTTTACTAATTCTATCACACTTTCCACCGTAGGTACTTTTGCAACTCTCACATCCTCAAAATACTGTCTTGCTGATTTTGCTGTGGTTTCGCCAATACAAAATGCTATTCCAGATGCTTTATTTTGTTTTAAAAAACTTTCAACAGTTGATGGACTGTAAAACATAACGCCATCTAAATTGTGGCCTACTTTATCAGCATCAAACTTGGTTTGATAAGCTTCTATTTCGTTTACGTTAATATTGTTTTCAGTTAAGATGTTCGGTAAATCATCTAATCGTAAGTCACTACAGAAATAGGTCACCTCGGTACCATCCATAAATTCAACCAAATAGTTTGCTAGTTTTTTAGCATTAGTTTCGGTATGTGTCACTTTGCCAATACGTTTTTCGACCATGCGCTTGGTACGTCTGCCAACACAATAAATATTTTTGAATTGTAACTCTGGAGCAGAAAAATTGGTTAATAAGGCTTCAACAGCATTTTTACTTGTAATGATAACATTCTGGATTTCGTTTCTCACCAAAGTTTTAGGGATACGATTCAAACTGATTTTTATGACATCATTGCTATCAGCAACAACAGCGTTATGAAACAGTAAATATTGATCGTCGGTTAATTTTTTAGTCGAATAAATATTGGTTGCTTTGTCACTACGCTGTAACTGGTCAATTAACGTTTTTCCACCTTTACCAATAATATAATTGGCACAGAACTCGGCTAAATCATGGTGTTTTCCTAAGGCAACCACCTTAGAGACTTCAATTTTTTTGGTGCCATCTTTGCTCAGGAGAATACCTTTAAAATTAACCTCTTCATTTTTTATATAAGCCAAGGCACCAATCGGAGCGGTACATCCACCTTCTAGTCTATTTAGAAATTCGCGCTCAATAGACGTACTGATTTCCGTTTCTTCATGATTAATTTCGGCACATATTGCTCTGGTTTCTTCATCACTTTCTAAAGCAGTAATCATAATAGCTCCTTGTGCAGGAGCAGGAATCATCCAATGTAAATTGATTGAATTTTCTGGGGTAAGATTTAAACGCCCAATTCCGGCACCAGCAAAAATAGCGGCATTCCAATTGTCATTATCTTCTAATTTTTGAAGTCTTGAATTTACGTTACCACGTAAACCAACAACTGTATGTGTTGGGTAACGGTTAAGCCATTGTGCACGTCGTCGTAAACTGCCAGTAGCTATAACAGCATCTCTTTCGGACAGAAACTCTTCATTTTTTTTAAAAACCAAAGTATCATTTACATTGCCGCGTTTTAAAACGGCAGCTTGTACGATACCTTTAGGTAAAATGGTTGGTACATCTTTGAGCGAATGGACAGCAATATCAATGTCTTCGTTAAGCATTGCTATATCCAGGGTCTTAGTAAAAATACCTGTGATTCCTAATTCGTATAAAGGCTTATCGAGTATTAAGTCACCTGTAGATTTAACAGGTACCAAAACGGTTTTATGACCTAAATGTTCAAGTTGTTCCTGAACTGTTTTTGCTTGCCACATAGCCAACTGGCTATCGCGTGTGCCAATGCGAATTGTTTTAGACATTATTGGTAGTTTCTAACTGAAATATTTTTTTGATGAGCTCTATACTCTCATCTGCAGAATTGCCATCCGCTCTTAAGTGATGGGCAAATTGATTGGTGATTTTCTGAATAATATTATTGGTAATCAGTTCAGCTTGATCTTCGTTAAAATCAGATAACTTTTTACGCTGCGTGTTTAATTCAGAATTTTTATAATCTGTAAGCTTATGTTTAATCGCTTGAATCGTAGGTACAAATTTAAGCGTGTCTAACCAAGCATTAAATTCTCCCATGATGTCTTCAATAACCGCTTCGGCAGCCGGAATATATGCTTTACGCTTTTCTAAAGTATCGTCAGTAATCTTAGCCAAATCATCTAAATGCACTAAAGTAACATTAGATAATTCTCTAATATCTTCGTTTACATTTTTCGGAATAGATAAATCTAAAACCAATAGCGGTTTTTCAGTTGAAATCAAAGATTTATAAACCGTAGGATTTTGTGCTCCAGTAGCTACAATTAGAATATCTGAACCATTAACTTCTTGTTCTAGATTTTCATAATCCTTTACAACCAAATTAAATTTACCGGCAACTTCTTCAGCTTTGGTCTTCGTTCTGTTGATTAAGGTAATATGAGAATTCTGAGTATGCTTTACTAAATTTTCACAAGTGTTACGTCCAATTTTACCTGTCCCGAAAAGTAGAATGTTTTTTTCTGAAATATTATGAACATTGTTCATAATGTACTGAACAGAAGCAAAAGACACAGATGTTGCACCAGAAGATAATTCCGTCTCGTTTTTAATACGTTTACTGGCTTGGATTACAGCATTAATTAATCGCTCAGTAAAAGAATTTAACAAGCCTGCTTTTTTTGAAGCTCTCGCCCCGAATTTAAGCTGACTAATAATTTCGAAGTCACCAAGAATCTGACTATCTAAGCCAGAACCCACACGAAACATATGGCTTATGGCTTCTTTGTTTTTATAAACATAGGCTACATCCTGAAACTCTTCAACCGTTCCTTTGGTGTTTTCACAAAGTAGATGAATTAACTGATAAGGATGCTCCGCAAAACCGTAAAGCTCTGTGCGGTTACATGTAGAAATAACCAAAATACTTTCGATACCAGTATCCTTGGCCTGTGCCAAAACATTTTGTTTAGCAGTATCGCTTAAACTAAAATGGCCACGCACTTCTGCATCAGCTTTTTTGTAGCTGAGCCCAATGGCATAAAAATATGTGCTTTTGTGTTGTTGCATTCGCTCGTTTACCTGACTAGGAAATTAACAATCACAAATGTAATTTTGTTAATACTAAAAAAGTAACGCTAGAGGAACTTAAAGTGTCGTTTCTGGTTTTTTGAGTTTATTTTTTATTAAAACATGATTTTTGTCATACTTTTGTAGTGAAATCAAGGGGTTTTTGATCTTTTGTTTAGAACGAATCTAAATAAGAATAAAATGAATTTAGAAAATTCTACTTCAAAAAGTGTCGCTAGAGGTACTTTTAATGAAACTTTCATTGAGAATGGTTTTTTTGTATTAACATCTAAAAATGAAGCGCATGCTGTTCAAATTCTTGAACGTGAGATTGATAGCACTTTTATTCAGTTTCACTTTTGTACCAAGGGTTCAGCAGCTTTTGTGTTTAATAAAGGAAGTTATACACTAAATATTACTGAAGATACCTCTTTATTACTTTATAATCCACAACGAGATTTACCCATTCATTTAGAACTACAGCCTAATTCTTGGTTGGTATCTTTTGTTATTTCGATTGAGAAATTTCATGGTTTGTTTTCGCAAGATGCCAATTACGTTACTTTCTTGTCTGAAGACAATAAGAACAAAAAATATTATACAGATGGTAAAATAAACCCATCAATGGCTGTGGTTTTAAATCAGTTAATAAGCTTTAATCTCAACAGCTCAATTAAGTCTTTATATTTTAAGGCTAAGGTATATGAACTATTGAGCTTGTACTTTAACCGTAGTGAAGATGCAGATATAGAGCAGTGCCCATTTTTAGTAGATGAGGTAAATGTGGCAAAACTTAAAAAGGCAAAAGACATTATTATTGCCAATATGGCCGAACCACCAACTTTACAGGAATTGTCTGAATCTATAGGATTGAGCCTTAAAAAGCTTAAAGAAGGTTTTAAACAAATCTATGGTGATACGGTTTATGGCTTTTTGTTTGACTATAAAATGGAAGTGGCACGCAAGCTTTTAGAATCTGGCGACTACAACGTCAATGAAGTTGGGCTAAAAGTCGGTTACAGCACGTCTAGCCATTTTATTGCAGCTTTTAAAAAGAAGTTTGGGACTACGCCAAAGAAGTATACTCAAGCATCATCATAATCTAATAATCATAATACCCATTATAACCACCTCTAGAGCTTGGAGTTACACGTTTACGATCCTTGTAAATGGCTAGGTTAATAATTTCTATGTATTGCTCTTCTAAGGTTTTGGTTTCATCTATTGTAGTGCCATAGTTTTCAGATATATCATAAAAATCTACAACCAATTGTTTTGGGTCTTTTGGTTTTATAAATGAGATGTAATGCAATATTTCAGATTTGCCAGAATAGTCATCATTCTTGTCAATTTTAAAGAAATACATTACGGCATCTTTACCTTTGTCCGTTTTAAAATTTCGCTTCATTAAAAAGGTAACGGAGTCTTTTTCTTTTTCGTAATTGGCTTGGGATAACAGTTTAGATTTGGCATACCGTTGTTGGCTGATATTAAGCGATTTTATGGTTTTTAATAGTTTGGCATCCTCTAAGGCTTCAAGAAGATAGTATTGGTTGTCTTCGTCTTCAATCAGTTTTTCCTTAAGTGAACTCGGAATAGCTTCCTTATTTTTAGTTAACAGAATATAGTACTTTACCAATGCCGATTTGTCTTCCACATTCAACATTTTCTCAAAGAAATCTTTAGCACTGCGCTCTTTTCTATAGGGAAAAATGAGGTTTACATAAGTCGATAAATCATCGGAATAAGTTCTGTATTTGTAAGTATCGTTGCTCAAGCTACGCTTTACTTCAATTTTACCATCGTTTATCAATTGGTTTTTGTACCTATTGTAGGTTTTGGTTTTTATATATCCGCTATCTTTTACCTTTGCCAGTAAGTCGTAAAGTGGTTGTTTGTACTCGTTAATAGTACTGTACTGAAGGATTTTGGGATATAGTGCAGCTTTTAACTCCAAAGAATCTTTAGTGTAATAATTATAAAAAATACTACCAACAGATGCTAAGGGTAAATCGCGTTCCATTAGGTCCAAAGCCAAATCATAGTTCTCTTTTTTATTGGAATCAAACAAACCTTCTAAGATCGAAGTCTGCGTTTGTGGATCGGAATAACTATCAAAATACAACTGCTTAATAAATGCTAAATTGTTCTTTAGGTCAATTTCAATAAGCTTTTCAACAAGGTGCGACTTAATGTTTAAACGTTCTTTTTTAAACTCAAAATCCTTTAAAACCGAAACAATATCCTTACTGTTATACGTTTTGAATTTAATGAGGTTATAAGCCTCTAAAATAATACTATCGTTTTCTTTTAAAGCTTTAAAGAACTGTCTGGTTTTATCTTTTAACACACTTTTACCCATTAAAGTGTCTATAGGTGTAAAGGTATCGTAGAATTCGGTTACAAATTTTGATGGACCACTTATGGAATCAATTAAAGTCTTCAATTCGAAAAGCACACCTTCTCTTAAGATATTCTTTACCATTACCTGCTTTGCACTCGCTGAATCTGTATAGGTAAAACTGTAATAGTAGGTGTCATCAGTTTTAGATTTTGTGCGGTTAGAGATATGAAATTTATTTTCTGGAGTGTAATAGCGTGAGCCGTAATTTACTTTACGCTCAATATCTTTCCATAAACTGTCCACATTATGATACATCTGCAAGTCATGAAATTTCACTCTAGAAACCTCTATCTGCTCATTGGATTTTGTAGCATAAGTTGTGGATTTTGTCTTTTCTTCGTAATCTTTAGCATCCTTATTATTGTAACTGCCATAACCATAGGGGTTTGGTATTGGAGCTTTGGCATTGGTCTGTACTGAAAAATGTAATGAAGTATCTACAACTTTTTTAAAACCAGTATAATCGGTTGTGTTAAATTTAAAGGATTTAAAGAAATTCGTTTTGTCTGTTTTATTCGTGCCAACATAACCTAACAGATAATAGCTTCCGTCCTTAACTATAGTTTTTAAATGAAGATTTTTGCCCGAGATTGAATCTAAAACTGCATAGGATTCATAGTTTTTATATGTGCCAGCCTTAAAACCTCCTTTTTCTTCTTTAAGCTTATAGGTTTTGTAAAGTGCATGGTGAAAATATTTAGCTTCAAAACTGTCTTCTTCTATATAATTTAAATCATGAAGCACAGCCTCTTGCACAAAATAATAGGCATCATTTTTATAACCTTCTATTAGTTTTTTACCACTATTGTACATATTGCTGGTAACATAATATTCAGGGAAATTAACCTGAAATTTTTTGTTTGGAGACACAAATAAGGTATTGTCATCCGAAGGTTTCTTCAGTGTTATAGAGTTGAAAATTTTTTCTTCGTGCTGTAACACAAAATCACTGCGACCAGCAAATTTTATAATAATGATTTCCAAAGGTGTTTGATAAATATGATACTTCTGAAATTCCCCTTTTTTTGTTTTGTTAACAATGCTAAGTCCTGGATATGGGTTGGTCAATTTTTCTTTTCTTATAATATCGCCCGGGATATCCTCATAGAGTAAATCATCGATTTCCTTTAAAGTAATATGCTCTTTTTCGTTAGGTAAATAGGTAAAACGACTAATTCTATTAACCGTTAAATATGCCCCATTGGTCATATCTGGATCTAGATAGTATTTCTGTCCGCCATAGGAAAACTCTCTGAGTTCATCATAAGTGTTCAGGCCTAAAAAACCATCAGGTGTATTGTGCATTTTTAGTGTTGGCGCTACAAAAAGACTATCGAGTTTTGTTTTTTCGTTTTTGCTGAAATCAGTTTGTTTAGAAGTTAAAGCCTTTACAGTATAACCTCTATCCCTTAGCATATTAATCATGCCTTGATTTCCTGGTAAATGTGCTGCGCCAACACCAGCAAATACAGACTTTTTTGGCATAAGTTCAACTAAGGAATTAACCATGTTTTCATTACGAATAAAGAGCATGTTCTCTCTGTAAAACTCAGTATTAACTCCAGCACCAATAGAATCCAAAAGATCTAAGTTTCTATCGCGGTATAAATTTTCTTGAATGAGATATGGGTTTTCCTTGGCATACAGTTTCTGAATCCAAGGATCTAAATCTTTCTTGTTGGCGTTATAGGCTGCTTTTGTGGTTAAATAGCGCGACTCTGCCAAATCTTCTAATCCATAAATATCCTTACCGTTTTTCTTTCCAGCTTGATAAATAAACATATCCAAGTAGGTTTCCTCTTCAAAATTATCTGCAGCATTATTTTTTCTGTACAAGTACGCATTAACAGCTCCGTTATCCATTCTAACAGATGCTCTTACGGCCATTTCCTCAGGATGCGTTAGTTTAAAGAGATTGGTGTAAAAGTCGTTTCTGTAATTATTATAACGACCCATTTCATTTAACATCATATCATAGTTAAAACCTGGCCATGTTACAGGGTCAGATTCTAGAGCAACACAGTCACTTTCGTTTAAAGCTTTATAGAATACATCATCTAAGCGAAAAGCCACCTTTTTGCTTACATGCATGGTTCCGTAGAGATACGATGGTTTTTCAAGACCATTCCCAGTGATTTCCCAAAGCAAGCTTTGGTACTTTTGTTGGGAAAAACCTATTATTGAAATTGTGAATATAAAGGCCGTAAGAATTTTTCTCATTATATGTTCCGTGAAAATGGAATGTCTTTTAATTAAACATCGGGACTCGTAAAGATATTTAATTCCCTGAAACAGCCATAGTCAATCCTTAAAACTCGTTTAAAAACTAATATTTTAGATGTTTTATCTTAAATATTAACGTCGAAAAGTTAAAATATTTCATGATAACAGTATTAATAATTCCTATTGTAGCTAATTAATGATATTGTAAATAGAGTTGTATTTTTGCTTATGAAAACCCATTATGGGTATTTGACCTGCAATCGCATACATTGGTAGATTTAACTACATTCTAAAACGACAGACGATTGCAATAATTTAATAGGTTAAAAATAAAGCATGAAAAGAGGAATACTGCTAGTAAATTTAGGCTCACCAGATAGTCCAAATCCAAAAGATGTTAAAAGGTATTTAGGTGAATTTTTAATGGACGAAAGAGTCATTGATGTCCCTCTTTGGGCTCGGAATCTTTTAGTAAAAGGAATTATTCTAAACACCAGACCTAAGGCCTCTGCAAAGGCCTACAAAAAGATATGGTGGGATGAAGGTTCGCCTTTAATTGTACTTTCAGAAAGGCTACAGGAGAAAGTTCAAGAACTGGTAGACTACCCTGTGGCTTTAGCCATGCGCTATGGTAGTATGGCCATTAAAAATGGGCTACAGGAATTGGTAGATAAAGGTTGTACCGAAATAAAGACCATTCCGCTTTATCCACAATTTGCCATGGCGACAACCGAAACAATTGATGTAAAGGTAGATGAACTGGTCGCTGAATATTTCCCTCAGTTAAAAATCACAAGAACCCCAGCATTTTACCATCGTGAAGATTATATTAACGTACTTTCAAAAAGTATAGCTGAAAAACTCGATGGTTTGGATTACGAACATATCCTTTTTAGTTACCATGGTGTTCCCGAAAGGCACATCCGTAAAAGTGATATTACCAATGGTAATTGTAAGATGAATGGTAAATGTTGCTTTAAAAAAGGGAGTCCACAGCATGAATTTTGCTATCGTCATCAATGCGAAATTACGACTGTGAATGTGGCGAAAAAGTTAGGCTTAAAAAATGGGACATACTCTACTACATTTCAATCTAGACTTGGTTTCGATCCATGGTTAAAACCTTATACAGACCGAACTATTGAACGCATGGGGAAAGCAGGCACTAAGAAAATGGCCATTGTTACACCAGCGTTTGTTAGCGATTGTTTAGAAACACTAGAAGAAATTGCCATGGAGGGGGAGGAAATCTTTCACGAAGTAGGTGGGGAAGAATTTACGGTCATTCCTTGCCTAAACGATCGTGAAGATTTTGCTCAAGTCCTTGCAAATATGGTAGAGGAATGGGCAACTACTAAAAAACCCTTAACCGTTTAATGGCTAAGGTATCAACACAAGATTTAGGACAAGAATCCATAGGAAAATTATTGATCCGCCAAGCAGTTCCTGCGTCAATTGGTATTTTGGTGATGTCACTAAATATTTTGGTTGATACCATTTTTGTTGGAAATTGGATAGGGCCAACGGCTATAGCAGCCATCAATGTTGTATTACCAGTGTCATTTTTTATTGCCGCATTGGGTATGGCCATTGGTGTTGGTGGCTCATCAATTATTTCGAGAGCATTAGGTGCAAACAACCAATTGAAAGCCTGTAAGACGTTTGGCAATCAGATTACATTAACCGCTTTTATTACCGTAATATTTGTCGTTTTTGGGTTGTGGTTTATAAATGATCTTATTCCTGCCTTTGGTGGTAAGGGAGATATTTTTGAACCCGCTAAGATATATTATAGAATCGTATTGTATGGAGTGCCGATTTTAGCTCTTTGTATGATGGGAAACACCGTTATACGAGCAGAAGGTAAGCCCAAATTCGCCATGTATGCTATGATGTTTCCTTCCGTTGGAAACTTAGTTTTGGATGTGCTGTTTATAAAAGTTTTTGACTTCGGAATGGCAGGAGCAGCTTGGGCAACAACAGGATCTTATATCTTATGTTTTTTATTTATTCTTTGGTTCTTTTTGTCTAAGAATTCAGAATTAAAAATAAATATTAAACACTTTGGATTGGATTTGCCTATTGTAAAAGAAATAGGTTCATTGGGTTTTGTAACCTTGGCCAGGCAAGCTATTGTTAGTGTGACGTATTTACTTATGAACAATATTTTGTTCGATTTGGGAGGTGAAACTTCTGTTACGGCTTATGCTATTGTAGTGCGAATGCTCATGTTTGCGTTGTTTCCTGTTTATGGTATTACACAAGGCTTTTTACCAATTGCAGGCTTTAATTACGGAGCAGAAAAATATAAAAGAGTTCGGGAAACCATTATGACGGCCATTAAGTATGGTATTTTATTAGCAGCTATCATATTTGTGTTTTTAATGATTTTTCCAGATGCCATTACACGATTATTTACACAAGATGCCGAGGTGCTTAAAGAAACCCCACCAGCCATGCGTTGGGTGTTTGCTGCAACTCCAATAATAGGTATACAGTTAATCGGTGCTGCATACTTTCAAGCTATTGGTAAAGCGATTCCAGCTTTACTATTAACTTTGTCAAGGCAAGGTTTTTTCTTTATTCCATTAATTTTAATTCTGCCAAAATATTATGGCGCTTTAGGAGTTTGGATGGCATTTCCGATTTCTGATGTATTGGCAACGCTTGTAACCGTTTTCTTTTTGCATCGCGAGGTAAAGTTAAATTTGTTGCCTAAGGAGACAGAATAATTTTTAATCCGTAATTTTAGGATTCTATAATCAACCACTAATTCATTATGAAATTCCTATCTGCTGTAGTAATATTGCTGTCAATCTTCACATTTAATATTGAAGCGCAAAACTTTCAAGAATCTGATTATGGCGCTCTAGAATATAGATTACTCGGCCCTTTTAGAGGCGGACGAAGTGCAGCAGTTACAGGTATACCAAATCAGCCAAATTTATACTATTTTGGATCTACTGGTGGTGGCATTTGGAAAACTACAAATGGAGGTCGCCAATGGGAGAATATCTCTGATGGTTATTTTGGTGGCAGTATAGGTTCTATTGCAGTTTCTAAAAGTGACCCGAATGTAATTTATGTTGGCGGAGGAGAAAAAACAGTAAGAGGAAATGTATCTTCTGGTTACGGTATCTGGAAAAGTGTTGATGCTGGAAAAACTTGGCTGGAATTGGGATTAAAAAACTCACGACATGTGCCAAGAATAGCAATTCATCCAACCAATCACAATATCGTTTATGCTGGTGTGATGGGTAATATTTACAAGCCTACAGAAGAACGCGGAGTGTATAAAAGTACGGATGGTGGGAAAACTTGGAAAAAGACCTTGTTCTCTAATAAGTATGCTGGTGTTGTAGATTTAATTATGGATCCAACCAATCCAAGGATTTTATACGCCTCTACTTGGCGTGTACAACGCACCCCATACAGTTTAAGTTCTGGAGGTGAAGGTTCAGCACTTTGGAAGAGTACAGATAGTGGTGAAACTTGGGCGGAAATTTCAACTCAAAAAGGATTTCCTGAAGGTATATTAGGAATTATTGGAGTCACTGTTTCACCTGTAAATAATCAACGTGTTTGGGCTATTGTAGAAAATAAAGATAAAGGTGGTTTATACCGAAGTGAAGACGGAGGTGAAACATGGGCTCAAGTCAATAGTGAACGAAAATTACGCCAACGTGCGTGGTATTACACACGTGTTTATGCAGATACAGAAGACGTTGATAAAGTCTATGTGTTGAATGTGCGCTACCATAAGAGTACAGATGGCGGAAAGACGTTTAGCACGCACAATGCACCACACGGTGACCACCACGATTTATGGATTGCACCAGAAAACCCAAATAGAATGATTATTGGTGGTGATGGCGGAGCACAAGTTACCTATGATGGAGGTGAAACTTGGAGTACCTATCATAATCAGCCCACATCGCAGTTTTATCGTGTCACCACCGATAATGCATTTCCATATCGTATTTATGTAGCACAGCAAGATAATTCTACAATTAGAATACCACACCGTACAGATGGTTGGTCTATTGGAGAAGACGATTGGGAGTCTACCGCTGGAGGAGAATCTGCTCACATTGCTATAGATCCAGAAGACAACGATATAGTCTATGGAGGAAGTTATGACGGCTTTTTAACCAGAGTAAACCATAAGACAGGAACTGTAAGAGCTATAAATGTATGGCCAGATAATCCAATGGGGCACGGTGCTGAAGGCATGAAATATCGTTTTCAATGGAATTTTCCAATTATATTTTCAAAACATAACCCCAATCGCCTGTACACTTTTTCACAGCATGTTCACGTTACAGAAAATGAAGGGCAATCTTGGAAGATCATCAGTCCGGATTTAACACGGAATGATCCTGAAAAGCTAAAATCTTCGGGCGGACCAATTACCCAAGATAATACTTCTGTAGAGTATTACTGTACCATTTTTGCTGCTCAAGAATCGTCACTAAAGGAAGGTTTGCTTTGGGTGGGAAGCGATGATGGTTTAATCCATGTGACACAAGATGCTGGAAAAACTTGGAATAATGTAACGCCCAAAGGTATGCCGGAATGGATGATGATTAATAGTATTGAACCAAGCGCATTTGATGCCGGAACTTGTTATGTTGCTGGCACAAAATACAAAACAGGAGACTTTACGCCTTACCTCTATAAAACGACAGATTACGGTAAAACTTGGAAAAAAATTACCAATGGAATTAATGAAGAACACTTCACAAGAGTTTTAAGAGAAGACCCAAAGCGAAAGGGATTATTATATGCGGGAACAGAAACAGGGATGTATATTTCTTTTAATGACGGAAAAGATTGGAAACCATTTCAGCTAAATTTACCGATTGTTCCAATAACGGACTTAGCCATTAAAGACAATAATTTAATTGTAGCTACACAAGGACGAAGTCTTTGGATGATAGATGATTTAACAGTTATCCATCAATTATATGACATGGATTTAAGTAAAAACGTATTATTTAAACCCAAAGACACCTACAGAATGCGTGGCAGTAGTAATAAAGGAAGTAAGACCAGAGGAACAAACCACCACAATGGCGTTATAACCTACTTTAATTTGAAAGATTATAAGGAAAATGACAGCGTGGCACTCACTTATTTTAATACAAAAGGAGATACGATAAAAACCTTTTCAACCAAGGATAAAAAAAATAAACTAGAAGTTAAAAAAGGCGCTAATCAGTTTGTTTGGAATATGACTTACGATGGTGCTGAGCGATTGGAAGGTATGATTTTGTGGTGGGCGAGTTTACAAGGGCCAAAAGCAATACCAGGACAATATAAAGTTAGTCTAAATGTTAACGGTGAAGAACAGTCGCAATCGTTTACAATTCTTACAGATCCAAGAGCAGAAGGCACGTTAGCGGATATGCAAAAACAATTTAAATTTATTAAGGATGTGAATGAAACAATGGATAAAGCGCATAAATCCATAAAGAAGATTAGAAATATTAATGCGCAATTAGGTGCTTTTCAAAAGCAATATAAAGATGATGAGAACGTAAAAGATTTAGTTGAAAAAGCAAAAGTCTTGGAAGAACAATTGTCCAATATCGAAAAGGAACTATACCAAACTAAAAATAGAAGTGGTCAAGATCCGTTAAACTTTCCAATTAAATTAACCAACAAATTAGGCCATTTAAATTCCTTGGTAAGTATGGGGGATTTTGCACCAACTGAGCAAGATATTGTTGTAAAGAATGAGCTAACCGCTAAAATTGAAAAACAACTATCTGCATTTAATTCAATCTTGAATGATGAGGTTAAAGCTTTCAATGCAGCATTTAATTTAAAGAATTTGAATTATTTGTTTGTTGAGGATTGATTCGTCCTCTATTAAAGTAAAATGAATGAAAACCTTACTTTTGTTGTTCAAAATTATAGCTTATATTAAGAAATCGGGATGAGATTCCTGTTTTCGCAGGAATAAAATGGAATACTACAATTACATAAAATCCCTACACCTTATTTTTGTGATCACATGGTTTGCTGGTCTATTTTACATTCCGAGATTGTTTGTATATCAAATAGAAGCTTTTCATAAACCATCACCAGAAAAAGAAATTTTAGGAAAGCAGTTAAAGCTTATGGCAAAACGCTTGTGGTTTATTATCACTTGGCCTTCTGCTGTGCTAGCCACAGTTTTTGCAATTTGGCTTATGGTGCTTCAGCCCTTTTGGTTAGAACAAGGCTGGATGCACGTAAAATTAACCTTTGTTGTCCTACTCTTTATATATCATTACAGAACGCATGTGTATTATAAACAACTTCAAAAAGACGAAGTAAAAGTTACATCAAACTTTATGCGTATCTGGAATGAAGGAGCCACATTCATTCTGTTTGCAGTGGTATTTCTGGTCATTTTAAAGAATGCTATTAATTGGGTTTTTGGTGTCATAGGTATTGTGGTCTTGGGAATTTTAATTATGCTTGGCTTTAAGCTTTATAAAAATATACGCTCCAAAAATCCTGAAGCGTAGAAAAGCACCAATTCTCAGATTCTAAATTTTATAAGCTCTAGAATTTTGGTTTTAATATTTGGAATTTACAAGCACTGTCTTTGGAGTGATTATTGTTATATTTAAAATCTCAATTCAAAGTTAAAGATACCACGATTAAGGTGTGGCAATTCTATGAAAATTAAACGACTGTCTTTAAGAGCTCGAATATTTGTAGCCATGATACTTTTGGTATTATTGGCTTCAATTTTAATTGCTGCAGTTACCATTTACCAGTACAACGAAGAAGCCAGAGATTATCATAGACAGCGCTTAGAGCGAAAAGAAAAAGCCATTCGAAAGAGTATTAATCTGGTTATTAGGGAAAAGACGACATATCCTGTAACCACAGAAAATATCCCTCTTATTTTTAAAGAAGAGATTTTTGATATTGATGCTGTTCACAACCTCCAAGTTAATCTTTACGATCTTGAGGGTCAACTATTAATAAGTTCTAAACGTACCATTCAGCGTGATACCACCGAGAGCTGTTTAGAAGCAGAGGTTTTAAATCAACTATCAAATACCGCTGAGCATCGTTACGTGATTAAAAAAGAGGAAAATGGTCAAACGTTTCAGTCCTCTTATTCCTATATAACAGATAAGAAATTTAAAAACTTAGCTATTCTTAATCTACCTTATTTAGAAAACGATGATTTTCTAAACAAAGAGCTAAATGAGTTTTTGCTGCGTTTAGGTTACGCCTATTTAGCAATGATTTTGGCTGCCATTGTATTTGCGTACTTTATCTCAAAATTCATTACTAAATCACTTAAAACCATTAGTGATAAAATGAATGAAACACGATTAGAAAAACGTAACAAAAAAATACAAATAGAATCCTCTAGTGAAGAGATTGAAACGCTTGTTAACTCGTATAATAGTATGATAGACGAGCTCGAAGCGAGTGCTGTGAAACTGGCTACAAGCGAACGCGAACAAGCGTGGAGAGAGATGGCAAAACAAGTGGCTCATGAGATTAAAAACCCGCTTACACCAATGCGATTGAGTGTGCAGAGTTTTCAGCGAAAATTTAATCCAGAGGATGAGAATATTCATCAAAAAGTAGACGAGTATAGTAACACCTTAATTCAGCAAATCGATACGATGAGTTCTATTGCTTCGGCATTTTCTAACTTTGCAAAGATGCCGGCACAAAAAAGTGAAGTTTTAGATGTTGTGCATATTGTAAAGTTGGCCTTAGATATTTTTAATGAACATTATATAACTTTTGAAGCTGAAGAGGAAGAAATCATAGCTAAATTTGATAGAACGCAATTAATAAGGGTTGTTACCAACCTTGTTAAAAATGGCATCCAAGCTATATCAGAAAATTCTAAAAATCCAAGGATCAATGTTAAGGTTTTTAGTGAGGATAGGAATGTAAAAGTTACGATAGAGGATAATGGTTCTGGTATTTCTGAAGAAAATAGCGCTAAAGTTTTTGAACCAAAATTCACAACTAAAACCAGCGGAATGGGATTAGGGTTAGCAATGGTAAAAAACATTGTGGAAACTTATAACGGAAGTATTACCTTTGTCTCTCAACAAGGAAAGGGAACTATTTTTACAGTGACTTTTCCCAAGGAACAAAAACGATAATGTCTTACTGAGCTTGCCTTTGTCTGTAGACAGAAGCAGCCGAAGTGCTTTTAAAATCATATTCTCAATGTCTTATAACAATATTCTCTCAGAATACCAAAACGGAATCACAACCATCACCATTAACAGACCAAAAAAGTTAAATGCTTTAAACACAGAGACCATCCAAGAATTGCACGACGCTTTTGATGAAGCTAATAACGATACGGATACCAAAGTCATTATCCTAACCGGAAGTGGAGAAAAGGCCTTTGTCGCAGGTGCCGATATTAGTGAGTTTGCAGATTTTGATGTCAATGAAGGCACAAAGTTAGCAGCTCAAGGTCAAGAATTATTATTTGATTTTGTAGAAAATTTAAGTACGCCTGTCATAGCCGCCGTAAATGGATTTGCTTTGGGTGGCGGATTGGAATTAGCAATGTCTTGCCATTTTAGAGTAGCAAGTACAAATGCCAGAATGGGCTTACCAGAAACCTCTTTAGGGGTTATTCCGGGTTACGGGGGTACACAACGTTTACCACAGCTAGTTGGTAAAGGTAGAGCTATGGAAATGGTTATGACTGCTGGTATGATTGATGCTAGCCAAGCTTTAAACTATGGTTTAGTCAATCATGTTGTTGAGCAAGAGGAATTGTTACCACTTTGCGAAAAAATAGCAGGTAAGATTATGAAGAATTCTTCGGTTGCCATTGGTAAAGCTATAAAAGCCATTAATGCCAATTATAAGGATGGCAAGGATGGCTATAATGTTGAAATTAAACAATTCGGTGAGTGCTTTGGCACAGAAGATTTTACTGAAGGTACTTCTGCGTTTTTAGAAAAGCGTAAGGCTGATTTTCCTGGGAGATAAGCTTTACACAGTATCTAATTTAGTAGGCCTTTCGTCTACAAGCATATGCAATAAATAGAATGGGCTTAGCATTATAAAGGTTACAAGTAAAATTGGGCTAAGAAGTATTAATATAATATATTTCCTTTTCATGATTCTTTTTTATACAAATTTCAACATATTTCAAGTTACTGAAAACAAGTATTTTAACGAATTACTGTTGAATATTAACATTTTTAAGGCTGATTAATCAGATTCTTTTCGAGATTAATATATTCTTACATAATTTGTGGATAACCCAATTTGTTATTAACATATTTGAGAGTAAATAATAGGTAACTTTAGTGTCCTACTTTTTTAAGTTTCACTTTTTAATTATCCATTTATGAGCTCTAAATCTATTATTAGGGGACGTGGCGCCCAACGCAATATTCACAACCGTTTTTTTGAATTATCGCACGAAATGCGAGATGATTTTTTAGAGTTTTGCGAAAAAGAGGGAGAGATTGCTGATAAAAACAAGACACAATACCTCAATGTGTTTCCTAAAACCATAGTCAACAAAGTAACGAGTCCAGACGTTGGTATGGCATATTCCATGAATATGTATCAAGGGTGTGAACATGGTTGTATTTACTGTTATGCACGCAATAGTCATGAGTTTTGGGGCTATGGTGCTGGGTTAGATTTTGAAAGACGAATCTTAGTCAAGAAAACTGCTCCCCAACTTTTAGAAACTTTGTTGAAAAAGAAAAGTTGGAAAGCGCATCCAATTGTTATGTCTGGTAATACCGATTGTTATCAACCAGCGGAGCAAAAGTTTCAGCTCACCAGAAAGTGTCTTGAAGTATTTTTAAAATATAAACATCCGACAGCAATTATCACTAAAAATGCTTTGATTTTGAGAGATTTAGATTTACTCAAGGCATTGGCAGAAGATAATTTAATTTCAGTTAATGTTTCAATAACATCGCTTTCTGAAGATACAAGACGAATATTAGAACCAAGGACAGCTACGATAAAAAGAAGATTAAAAGTTGTGGAAGAACTAAGTGCTAAAGGAATTCCTGTTAATGTAATGTTGGCACCGATAATTCCTTCAATTAATAGTCATGAAATTTTGCCAATGGCCAAGACCGTTTCAGAAGCAGGGGCTTTAAGTATTGCACATACTATTGTTAGACTTAACGGAGCCATCGGTGAAATTTTTACAGATTGGATAAGAAAAACGATGCCAGATAGAGCAGATAAGGTTTTACATCAGATTGGAAGTTGCCATGGGGGCACCTTAAATGAAAGTCGATTTGGGGTAAGAATGAGAGGTGAAGGGCAAATAGCAAAACAAATCAATGACTTGGTTAAGTTGGCAAGACTTAAATATTTTAAGGGCAAAGCAATGCCAAAGCTAAACACAACACTGCATGAGCAATATAAAGATGGACAGATGAAATTATTTTAGATAAAAAGTGGGCTACGAAAAGCCCACTCTTTATCTAAAAAAATAACTAATTACATAAACAATAACTTATAGACTAAAGTTTTTAACGTACACTCTGTCATTGGTTTTTATAACCGCACTATAATTACCTCGATGAGTTTTATCTAATCTGTAAACTCTGTTTATGATATTTTCACGACCTTCAACTGTTTCAGTATGAATTAATTCATCTTCAAAGTAAAGTTTTACGTCCATTTTATTAGAGTCTAAAGCTATTTTAGAAACGATAAGTTGACCATCTTCAGTTCTAATAACAGGTTTAAAAATCTTTTCTTGAGAATCTGCTATAAGTGCAACTCCATTGTTCTTTACTTTAATGTTTAAGGTCTCGATTTCAAAAGCTTTACCTATTTCAACCTTGTAAATACCATCTTTTAATTGACTAAAGTCAAAAAATTTTGTGATATAGCCTGTGTGCTTAATACGACCGCTGAAAATCAATTCACCAGAGGCATTAGTTACAGATATATTGTCTCCCGCATTTACCAATTTAGTTGTAGGTAATACGTTTAATGTCTCACTTGCGTAGCCTGTGTATGTTCCTAACATCACTGCTACTACCAAAATACTTTTAATAATTGTTTTCATTCTTTATCATTTTTTGGGGTTAAACTAAATTAACAGTACAAAGGTATTTTATAACCTAGGAGTAGAAAACAAGAATATTGGTATATATATGTTCAAAATTAACCTCAATATAGTATTGATTGTATTATTGAGTTAAAATAGCACACATTGATGATAATTGGGCATAGTTTTTGCTCTTCAATTACAATTAAATTTGCATTAACTACATGGTTATGAACAAAACAAAGAGAAAACCCACTTTAGAGAAAATAAGTCCTGAGTTTGGGAGCTCTATGCGTGTTATAAAGCACGAAGCATATATTGGAGAGAACAAACCTTTCTGGCATTTTCACCCAGAAATAGAGTTGGTTTATGTTAATAAAGGAAAAGGGAAACGCCATATCGGAAACCATTTATCATACTTTAACAACAGTCAATTATTACTTATTGGGTCTAATTTACCTCACAACGGATTTACCGATCGTCTTACTGTCAATGGTACAGAAACTGTAGTTCAATTTAGACAAGAGTTTTTAGGAGAGTATTTTTTCAATGTTCCAGAAATGGAAAGCATCAATAATTTATTTGAACGCGCCAAAAGTGGTATCTTATTTGGTGTTAAGACGAAAAAGAAGATAGGACAAAAAATTGAAAAGCTTTCAGAAAAAGAAGGTTTTAAAAAAATATTGGTATTGCTCGAAATTTTACACGGGCTTGCAAAATCTGAAGATTACACCATTTTAAATGCCGATGGTTTTACTTTTGAAACTGAACCACAAGATAGTGCTAAGATTGATTTAATTTTTAAGCACATTAATCAAAATTTTCAAGAGCATATCAGTTTAGATGAAATCGCAGATAAGGTGAGTATGACAGTTCCTGCATTTTGCCGCTATTTTAAAAAGGTAACAGGTAAGACCTTTACCAAATTAGTTAACGAATATCGTGTGGTCCATGCTACCAAGCTATTATCTGAAAGCCAAATGAGTATCACAGATATATGTTACGAATGTGGGTTTAATAATTTTTCTCATTTCAATAAACTATTTAAGGAATTTACAGGTAAGAGTGCTTCAAAATATAGAAGTGAGCTGAAACTAATGGTGCAATAAATTTCAAAAATTATGGGTAAGAAAATTGATAGTGCAATAGACTATTACACAACTAAAGGTAAAGAAATCTTAAGCTTGGTAAATTCCAAAGCAGATTTAACGGCTGACGAACTTATAAAATGTGGTGAGGAAATGGCTGTTATAGAATACAAATTAACAGCCTTAGAAATAGCTAAGGAAAACTGATTTATCTTTCACTTTCCCACTCAGCATAAAACTGATTAAGGTATTGCTCCATAAAAGCATGGCGTTTTTCAGCGATTCGCTTTCCTGTTTTAGTATTCATTTGGTCTTTTAATAACAATAGCTTTTCGTAGAAATGATTTATTGTTGGTGCTTTTGCAGCTTTATATTCGGTTTTTGTCATGTTGAGTTTTGGTGGAATATCTGGATTGTATAAAGGTCTGTTTTTAAATCCACCATAATTAAAGCAACGTGCTATGCCAATGGCACCAATGGCATCTAAGCGATCGGCATCTTGCACAATTTCCATTTCTTTTGATGTAAAAGACGTGTTTAAATCAAATGAGTTTTTAAAAGACATGTTTTCAATAATCAGAGTCACATGTTCTATAATTTTACTGTCCACATTTTGTTTTAAGAGAAACTCGCTTGCTTTTTGAGGTGCAATACTCTCATCACCATTATAGAATTTAGGATCGGCAATGTCGTGCAGTAAAGCAGCTAATGCGACAACGGTATTATCTGCGTTTTCATTTTTTGCAATGGCTAATGTATTCTTATAAGCACGCTCAATATGAAACCAATCGTGCCCACCTTCAGCACCTTTTAATTCCTCCTTTACAAAGGCAATTGTAGATTCTATAAGTGCTTTGTTGTTCATACTTCAATGCTACTGTTTACCTGCGCTTCAATTAGACTTATCAATTCTAATTTATCTTCGTATATATTAGCTTTTAGAGGCTTATGAACAGTATAGGAGATATTTGCTCCCAGTCCCATTGGGAATTTTCCATAACGCAATGTTTTCCATGAATTATTAATAGTAATAGGAACCACCAACGCGTTTGGCGCATGCTTTATCATAGTCAGCAAGCCTTTGGTTTTAAAAGGTTTAGGCTTGCCGTCTCTACTCCTTGTGCCTTCGGGAAAAATAACAGCAGCCCACTTATTTTTTTCAATGCGCTTGGCAAAACTCTCAATAGCTTTTATGGAGCCGACAGGATCTTTTCTGTCTATAAGAACAGATCCTCCATGGCGTAAGTTATAGGATACGCTCGGTATACCCTTACCCAATTCTTTTTTACTAATAAATTTTACATGATGCTTTCTCAAATACCAAATTAGAGGTGGAATGTCGTACATACTCTGGTGATTGGTAACAATTATAAGCGGGATACCTTTTTCTATGGTATAAGGGTTGGTAAAAGAAAATGTAGTGCCTAAAACGTTAAGGCTTCGCATTATAAAAAACTGCAGCCAGTCTACACTAATTTTATGGGCTTGGTAACCAAATAGATTTTTACAAAGCCACTGTATAGGATGAAAAATCACTAAGGTTAGACCAAAGCAGATAAAATATAAAACGGTAAGTGGATAAGCCAAAAATTTCATGATGGTGTAAAAATAAAAAAACTGTCACATTGAGCGTTGTCAAGAAACCTTTTAGTTTCAAAAAGACATTTCGACTACGTTCAATGTGACAGTAAGTATAATTTAATAATTCGAAGCTTCTATGCTTTTAGGCTTCAAATTTGTGTTTTCCTAGCAATGCTCGTTATAAGCATCCATTAAGTTTTCTGCTATTAATTCTGCAGGACGACCTTCAATATGGTGACGCTCTAACATATGAACCAATTCTCCATCTTTAAATAAAGCCATACTTGGCGAGCTAGGTGGAAAAGGAATCATGTGTTCTCTGGCTTTGTCCGTTGCTTCTCTATCTACGCCTGCAAAAACAGTCACTAAATTACTAGGATGTTTTGCATTTTGTAAACTCATACGAGCTCCTGGTCTAGCGTTTGCTGCTGCACAACCACAAACCGAATTAACAACCACTAAAGTCGTTCCCTCTTTTGCTAAGGCAGCATCAACAGCTTCTGCTGTATGTAATTCTTCAAAACCTACGTTGGTTAAGTCTTCACGCATTGGTTTTACTAATTCTGCTGGATACATATTCTAATCTTTTTAATTACCTATTTTGAAATGCAAAGATAATGAAAAATACTAGCGTGAACGTTAGAATTTGGTTGGTAGAATGAATTGCACTATTTCGATTTTCTATGTTAAAAAAACATATAATAGTGACTCTATTTATTAAAAGTGAGTAAGAAGCCATCTGCTGCAATACCTTCATCTAATATCAACTGCAGATTTTCAAAGGTAGTAATATCTAGGGTTAAATTTTCAACAGTTAACGTTTGAATGTCGTTGGTTGAATCTAAAACATAGTCGTAAGTACCTGTAGCTAAGCCATCAAAAACAACAAATTCTACATTTAAATTGGAAACGATGACCTGAGATGTTTCGGTATTAAAAGTCCAAGTAATTAGGCCAGCATCATAATCGTCGTCCAACCCCATTAATCTACCAGAAACATTAACTAAAGACCAAGAGCCGTTAAGTGTTGGATCGTTGTTTTGTTGAGCATCGTCATCATTGTTACAACTTAGTGTAACCAATATTAAGATCAAAATGTAAAATTTAGACTTCATTAGCGTTATAGTATTGATTATATATTGTAAGATGCGGTTTAGTACAAAAGGTTATGCGATAAACGTAACAAAATACATTTTCATCTTACTAACAAATAGTATATTTGGTTTTTACTTTAAATAACGATAATACATGAGTTTTGCTAAATGGATAGGTGGTGCTATTGGTTGGTCTTTTGGAGGGCCTATTGGAGCTATCATTGGAATTGCATTAGGAAGTTTTGTAGATAATTTATCGGGCAACGGATCACCATTGTTGGGAGAACGCCAAACAGGAAGATCACACCAGCGCGATCCTTACCGAAAACGCCCAAAGCAAAGCCGAAAAGACCAAAAACCCAAAACGCAATCTGGTGATTTTGAAGTAAGCTTATTAATTTTAGCTTCTATTATAATTAAAGCCGATGGCAAACAAGATCAACGCGAATTGGATTTTGTACGTCAACAGTTTAGAAATATGTATGGTGCCGAACGTGCCAACCACGCTTTTGAGTTGTTTAAACGCATTAGCAAACAAAATGTATCCATGCGCAAGGTTTGTATGCAGATACGACAAATGATGGATCATGCATCACGACTGCAACTATTACACTTTTTGTTTGGTATTGCCAAAGCAGATGGCCATGTGGCTGATGTAGAAATTAAACAAATCTATACCATGTCTGGTTATTTGGGCATTAGCAATAAAGATTTTGAAAGTATAAAGGCCATGTTCTATGATATGACCAATAATGCTTATAAAATTCTAGAAATTGATAAAACCGTTTCTGATGATGAAGTAAAGCGTGCCTACAGAAAAATGGCAAAAAAATATCATCCCGATCGTGTTGGGCATTTAGGTAAGGAGCACCAAGAAGGAGCGGAAGAAAAGTTTAGACAGGTTCAAAGTGCTTATGAGCATATTCAGAAAGAACGTGGGTTTAAGTGATTAGGATTTAGTCACGATTAGAAATAGCGTAAGGAGGATTCTTAATATTTTACCTAATAGAAAGACTAATAATCAATATGATTTTGATGAAATCCCAATAAATGAATATACCTTTCAGAAGAAACGTGGTGACCGAAGAATCTTAAAATCGGCTTATCCTCTAAACAAAAAGAAATCATCTTTCATATCTTCAATTTGTGCATCTTCGTTGGTAATGATATAGTCAATGGCTTTTGAGGTAAATTCATCACCCTTTTCAGTAAGAGAAACGATATTATTCTCAATGGTAATCATATTGTTTTTCTGAGCTAGATCTAATACCGTTTTAGAGCGTACTTTTTGCCAATTAATATGCTCGTTGAGGTGTTTTACATGACGTTCTGAAATTTCATCATGATTTTTTAGGTGCAACAAAAATGTTAGCAATGATACTTCGGTGCGTTGTTGTTTTTCTCTATACAACACGGCAATGATCCCTTTTGTAGGAGCAAACAAGTATACTATTAAAAATACAATACCAAGCACCGTGGTTATTGAGCCAGCAATAGAAGCATCTAGCCAGTGCGCTACCCAATACCCCAAAAGGGCACTAAAAATTCCAAAACCAATGGATAAAGTCAACATTTTTTTTAAATCTTTGGTCAAAAGATAGGCGGCAGCGGCAGGAGCAATCATTAACGCTACAACCAAAATAGCACCAACGGCATCAAAAGCACCAACTGTAGTTACGGAGGATACAGACATTAAACCATAGTGTATAATTGCAGGCGAAAACCCTAAAGAAGCTGCTAAACCTTTGTCAAAAGTGCTCACTTTTAATTCTTTAAAAAAAGTAAATAGCAAGGTAATTGTAATAAACAAAATGGTTCCCACTATCCAAAGGGATTTAGGGCCAAGGTCTGTTCCGTCAATAATCAATCTGTCAAATGGTGCAAAAGCCAATTCGCCAAGAAGAACAGCATCCACATCGAGATGTACATCATCGGCATTTTTAGCAATCATTATGACTCCAATACTAAACAAGGCCGGAAATACTAGACCAATGGCTGTATCTTCTTTAACTAATCCCGTTTTTTGTATGTATTCAACAAGAACGACAGTAATGATTCCTGTTAAGGCTGCCAATAAAATGAGTAATGGGGAATTTAAATCGTGAGTGATGAGAAAACCAACTACAATTCCTGGTAAGATTGAATGGCTAATAGCATCACTAATCATTGCCATTTTCCGAAGCACTAAAAATGTTCCAGGAATGGCGCAAGCAACTGCGACCAAACTCGCTATTAATTGTATTTCTAACTGTGCGCTATTCATCTTCAATACTTTGTTTTGTATATAAATTGGCAGCGGTTTTAAAACCAGTCTTTGTTAAGCTCCACATATTTCCATTCAATTCTACGTAATTTTTATCCACCAATTTTTGAAGCGTACTTTTGGTGTAACCTTGAAAATTGTTTAAAAGTCTAATAGCATGCGGATGCGAAATATCTTCGTGCGTTTCCGCGATGTTGTGCATAAAGGCCAATGTTTTATGTAGTTGTAAATCGCGTCTATTTTTAATAAATCGAATTTGCTTAAATAATAATCCTCGACTAGGTGAAAAAATAAAGGAAAACACCACAAATACCCCAGCCACAAGAACAATAACAGGTCCTGTGGATAAGTTATTTTGGCTTGCACTAATTGCAGTACCAAACACACCGGAAAATGCGCCAAAAACTGCTGCTAAAAACACCATTTTTGCTAAGCTATTAGTCCATTGTCGTGCAGCAGCGGCAGGAGCTAAAAGCATAGCGCTCATTAAAACAACTCCTACAGTTTGTAAACCCAACACAATAGCCAATACAATAAAACTGGTAATGAGAATATCTATAGTTTTGGTATTAAACCCAAGTGTTTTGGTGTAATCGGCATCAAATAGAAGAATTTTGAATTCTTTCCAGAAGAAAAGTAACACTATTAAACAAATACTGGCAACAATAGCCATTAACCACACATCACTCTCAACCAAAGTTGCCGCTTGCCCAAATAAGTATTTATCTAAACCTGCCTGATTAGCATTGGGTTGTTTTTGAATAAAGGTTAGCAATAGCATTCCAAAACCAAAAAAGAGTGATAAGATAAGTCCCAATGCTGTATCGGATTTTAAATGGGTTTTGGTTATAATACCTCTAATCCAAAACGTACCAATAAGCCCACTAACTAATGCGCCAACTAAAAGCGTATTAGTGTCTTTAGCTCCAGTAATTAAAAAAGCAATGGCAATTCCAGGAAGTGCAGCATGGGAAATGGCATCACCTAATAAGCTTTGTTTTCTAAGCACTGCAAAACTACCGAGCATTCCACAAACTGCTCCAAGTATTGCTGTACCAAGCGTAATGGTTCTTAGTGTGTAGTCCGTAAAAACGAGTTGTATGTATTCTGTTATGTCCATAATTTCTGCAAAAGCAGTAATGATAGTTACTCCTGTATACTCACCTTGTAATTAATACCGTAAGTCTTAGTTAAATTATCATCATTAAAAATATCCTTTACTGGTCCGGTCGCAATCTTTTTTACATTTAAGAACGTCACCCAATCAAAATATTCTGGAACGGTTTGCAGGTCATGATGAACAACAATTACAGTCTTACCAGCTTTACGTAATTCTTTTAAAATATTGATAATAGCAATCTCAGTCGTGGCGTCTACACCTTGAAAAGGTTCATCCATAAAATATATAGACGCATTTTGAACCAAAGCTCTTGCTAAAAACACACGTTGTTGCTGACCACCAGAAAGCTGGCTTATTTGCCTGTTTTTAAAAGGAAGCATACCTACTTTTTCGAGTGCTTCTAAAGCAGCTTTCTTTTCTTTTTGCCCAGGACGTTTTATCCAGCCCAAACTACCATAAGTTCCCATTTTAACGACATCCAAAGCGGTAGTGGGAAAATCCCAGTCTACACTTCCCTTTTGAGGCACATAAGCGACAAGCTGCCGCTGTTTTTCATAGGGCTTACCGTATATGGTTACACTACCAGCTATGGGTTTTAAAATGCCTAAAATAGCTTTTATAAGTGTGGATTTACCAGCACCGTTAGGACCGACAATAGCCATTAAAACACCTTCTGGGATTTCTAAATCGATATCCCAAAGCACAGGTTTGTAGTTGTAAGCTACGGTTAAATCGTCAATTTTTACGGCTGTTTTTTGTTTCATAAGTTTAGGATGACAGTGAATGTCACTTCAAAGCATTAACAATAGTATTCACATTATACTCATACATTCCGATATAAGTTCCTTCAATCGTACCCGTATTTCCTAGCGCATCAGAATACAAAGTGCCACCAATTTCTACGTTATGGCCTTTTGATTTTACAGCAGCCTGTAAAGCTTCAATTGTTCGTTTAGGAACTGAGCTTTCTACGAAAATAGCTTTGATTTGTTTTTCAATAATAAAGGAGGCCAATTTTTGTACATCTAGTACGCCTGCTTCTGTTGCTGTCGATAACCCTTGTAAACCCACAACTTCAAAGTTATGGGATTCTCCAAAATAGTTGAACGCATCATGTGCAGTTACTAATATTCTTTTTTCCTTAGGAAGTACATCAATTACTGATTTTACTTTAGCTTGAAGTGCATCTAACTTGGCAATGTACTTATCTTTGTTTTGCTCAAATGCCAATGTGTTTTCAGGATTTTTTTTAGATAGAACAGAAGTAACTTTTTCGGCAAACTGCTTAAAATAGTTAATGTTAAACCAAACATGCGGATCGTAATTCGATGCAAAATAGTCTGAGCCGATCAAGCCCTTTTTATCGAGTTCGTCGGCCAATGCTATTGGTGTTTTAGCTTGATTACCCATTTTTTCGAACACTTCAACAAGTTTGCCCTCTAAGTGCAAACCATTGTAAAATATGATATCTGCATTGACCAGTTTAGATACATCTCCTTCGCTAGCTTTATATAAATGAGGATCGACACCGCTTCCCATAAGACCTTCAACATTTACGATATTGCCTCCTATGTTTTTAACTAAATCAGTTATCATAGTTGTTGTGGTAACAACATTTAATTTACCGTTAGTTTTTGTTTCATTTTCACAACAAAAAGTAGTTAATAGTATCAGTAATATTGCGACTTGTTTTTTCATTTGAGCTTTTTTTTAATTTCTAATACATTTTGACTGTACTTAAGGCAACACACTTAGTCTTAATTTTTATTATTTATTTTTTCTTATCCTGTAACTAACTCCCATTCCTAATAATAAATCTTGGCCTTCGGTTATGCTTGTACCTACATAAGCATCTAACTGTAAATCATTGGAGACCAAATAAGTCATACCAGCATCCCAATAATGATTTGCTGAGTTATCTTCAGGGAAATCACCATATAATTCAGCATACATTCCAAATTTATCTGATATACTATACCCATAAGCCAAAGTGTAAATCGCTGTAGCTTCAGGGGAATCATTTCCCCATTCTGCTCCAATATTATAGCCTAAACTTGATTTTTCACTAAGGGTATGCGATAACGATAATCTAAAATCTACACCTGTATACTCTGGTCTGTAATCTGCAGATGCACTAAACACAGGGAATACATGACCAATAAGTGCAATCTCTGGCATGCAGCCCTTTTCCTCGGCAATGTCAATTTTCATACCAAGTAATAACGGTGATAGACCACTGGTAACATTATCTAATTTGTTGCCATTGACTTTTGTAACTCCTTCTACAAAGTCCCAACCCAGACGCAACTCTACATTATCTAAAATTCCATATCGAATCAACATTGTGTTGAAGGTATAGTTTTCGAATCTTATATTGTTCTCTTCAAAGGATTCGTACAATCCTCCGGTTTCAAATTGTAAAATACCTTTACCAACTGTAGATGAGGCTTCGGTGGCATCTGGTCTATCAGTAACAAGTGGGGCCACACTTTCTCCATCTTGAGAAAAGGAAAGTAATGTAGATGCTAACATTGTGATACTTAATATTAGTTTTTTAGTTAATTTCATTGACATAGATTAAGGTTGTAAAGTCTTCGTTTAATAAAATAGTGTTGTTTTCGACTGAAAGTTCAGTCATTTTGTTGTTTTTGAATTGCTTTGACACTTTAATTTCGTGGCCATATTTAAGCTTTTGTTTGGCACAGAATTCAAAAAATTCTTTATCGTCGCTTGTAAGCCGCGATATAATGTAGGTTTTATTCTCTTCAGCATTTGAAAGTGGAATCGACGTATCAGTGGTTGTGATTTCTCCATTAGCATTCGGAATTGGATCACCGTGAGGGTCAAACTTAGGATGGCCAAGGTACTCGCTTATTTTTTCAGCTAATAGGTCTGAGGTTTGGTGCTCCAATAGTTCTGCCTCTTTATGAATATCATGAAGTGACATGTCGAACATTTTAAATAAAAAAGCTTCCCAAAGACGATGCTTTCTAACAATATTAATAGCCATTTTTCTACCTTTATCAGTAAGCTGTAATTCTTGGTATTTTTCGTAATGCAATAAGTCTTTTGTGGCCAATTTTTTTGCCATATCTGTTGCAGCTGCACTAGAAATCCCCAATTTTTTTGCAATATTGCCAGGTTTTGTATCTCTAGCATCATGTGAGTTATTATTGTATATAGCCTTTACAAAGTTTTCGATAGCAATTGACATTTTTAATAGCTTTAATTAATTTTTAAGTTAACTTAAAAAGTTTTCAAATGTAGCTAAAATATTTAAAATATGTCACATTAAATAATTATTCTGGTCTTTATGCTATATATTATCTGAGCTTGGTTAATATTTTTATTTAATTGATTATCATAATTTTGTATATATAATATATGTTATTTAAAATTAGTTCATTAATAATTGAACTCAGATATATTGGTAAATGTTAAGGCTCAAAATGGGCATTTGGTAAACAATGATCAATGACAACAAACATAAAAATGGAAAAAACAAGCTATTACAAAAATTTAAACAGATGAAAAGCATATTATTTTTATTGGCACTGGGCTTTGTTGGATTATTTAATTCTACAGAAGCACAAAATCAAGTGGTAAAAGATTCTTTAAGCATAAGTAAACTACTAAGGTTAAGTGAAAAATTAGATTTTGAAGGTTATGAAATAAAGTTCAAAAAAGTAATTACGGATTCTAGATGCCCAAAAAATGTAATGTGCGTAAGAGCTGGTGAGGCTGAGGTTTTACTTTCAATATATAAAAAAGGAAGTTTTATAGAGGATAAGAAGATTAGGATAGACACAAGTGAATATGCTATCGAAGCTAATAACTTAGCTTTTGATACACTTAATTTTAAAGCATATGGATTTGGTTTGATGCCTTACCCTGAGGGTGTTGTAGATTTGACCAATAAAGATTATCAACTAGAAGTTGTATTTCAGCCTAAAGTTTTGAAGTGATTTTTTAATGACAACCACAACCATCATCACTTCCACAAGCTTTGGTGGATTTTAACTTTTTAGGCTTCCACATAAATTTTCTAACTAAGAACAAGAGTGCAACTCCCAATGCAGAAAAAACCAATATATTTTGAATGATAGTATTCATTTATTTTAATGTTTGGAAAGCTATTAACGCTACAATATAGGCAAAACTGCTCATAATAAAGAGTTGATACATTGGCCATTTCCAAGAATTGGTCTCACGTTTTACGATAGCCAGTGTGCTCATACATTGCATGGCAAAGGCATAAAACAACAGCAACGAAATACCAGAAGCAAAGTTAAATAATGGTCCGCCCAATATAGGATTGACTTCGCCTGCCATTCGATTTTTTATAGTTTCCTCTTCGTCACTACCAACACTATAAATGGTTGCTAGAGTACCGACAAAAACTTCGCGTGCTGCGAAAGAACTCACAATCGCTATACCAATTTTCCAATCGTAACCCAAAGGCCTTATTACGGGTTCTATTGCATGACCAGCGATACCAATAAAAGAATGCTCTAATTTATGAGACGCCAATTTTTGTTGAAACTCTTCTTTCGATAAATCCTTTGTGGCATATTGCTCAGTAACAATACTTTCAGCATTGTTAAAGTTGTCTCCAGGCCCATAAGATGCTAAAAACCATAATACAATTGAGATTGCCAAGATAATTTTACCAGCACCAAAAACAAAAGCTTTGGTTTTTTCTAAAACGGTTAAACCTACATTTTTAAGCAAAGGTAATTTGTAGTTTGGCATCTCTACCACAAAGAAAGTTTTACTTCTTATTTTAAGTACTTTATGTAAAATCCATGCTGAGCCAACGGCTGCTCCAAAACCTATTAAGTATAATAACATTAAGGTTAATGCTTGATAACTCAGTCCAAAAATCCGACCTTCAGGAATTACCAGTGCAATAATAATAAGGTATACTGGAAGCCTAGCAGAACAAGTGGTGAATGGTGTGACTAAAATAGTGATAAGGCGTTCTTTCCAGCTTTCAATATTACGTGTTGCCATAATTGCTGGTATAGCGCAAGCTGTACCCGAAATTAAGGGTACAACACTTTTTCCACTAAGACCAAAACGCCGCATAATGCGATCCATTAAAAATACCACACGGCTCATATAACCACTTTCTTCGAGAATGGAAATAAATAGAAACAAGAAGGCAATCTGCGGTATAAAAATAACAATGCCACCAAGCCCAGGAATAATACCTTCAGCAATTAAATTGGTAAATGCACCTTCTGGTAATACGGTTTTAGTCCATTCGCTAAAAGAAGCAAACGTACTATCAATAAAATCCATCGGAACACTGGACCAGTCGTAAATAGCTTGAAAGATGGTTAGCAGAATTATTGCAAAGATTAAGTAACCCCAAACTTTATGTGTTAAAATTCTATCGAGTTTTATTCTAAGGTCTTTTGCAGCTTTAAGGTCAATAGTTTGTCCTTTTTTAAGCGTTTCGTTAATAAACTGATAGCGCTTTATGGTTTCTTTTTGCTGAAGACGTTTTAAATCGGCCTTAGACTTGGTTTTAAAATCTGAAACCGCATCAATGGTTTTTCTATCGGTTTTTCCGAAGTTGACATCTTGAGTAATAACAAGCCAAAGCTTATATAATAGCTGATTTGGGAAAGCTTTTCTTAAGTTGTTAAAGTAAGTTTTATCAATAGAGGAAGCATTCATACAAGGTTTAACGGAAAGTTCTTTAAAATTAGTGATAAGCTCTTTTAGGTTTGCTATACCTTTGTTTTTTCTCGTACTTATTAAAGCAATCTTGGTTTCGAGCTGTTGCTCTAAATAATCTATGTCTAAAGAAATTCCTTTGTAATCCATGCGGTCAGACATATTAATCACCAAAATGGTCGGAATTTCTAAATCCTTAATCTGCGTAAATAAAAGTAGGTTTCGTTTTAAATTTTCAACATCACTAACAACAACTGCTACATCTGGGAAATCCTTATCATTTTTATTTAGAAGCAGTTCAATAACCACATTCTCATCGAGCGAAGAAGCGTTTAAACTGTAAGTTCCAGGTAAATCGATAATATGTGCTTTAACACCACGAGGCAGTTTGCAAACACCTTCTTTCTTCTCTACAGTAATACCAGGATAATTGCCTACTTTCTGATTTAAACCCGTTAAAGCATTAAATACAGAGGTCTTTCCTGTATTGGGATTTCCTATTAAAGCAACATTGATTTGCTTACTCATCTACGGTTTCTATTAAAATGTGAATAGCAGTCTCTTTTCTTATGGCTAAATGCGATCCATTGATATTGAGGTACATGGGGTCTGCAAAAGGAGCAACCTGTACAAGTTCAACAGAATTACCAGGTAAACATCCCATTTCGAGAAGTTTTAATGGAATATGAATAGAAGACACATCTGTAATTACACCTTGTTGCCCGCGCTTTAAATCTGCTAATGTCAACTCTTTGCTTATTTAGAATAATTTTAAAGAAGCAAAAATAAGCTAAAATTTTAAGTGGTTAAAGCCCTTTTTAAAGAATTTAAGATTCGTCTTTTAAAGTTTCTATATCCTCAAGAAGCTTATCAATATCCTCTGGTTGTGTGCCATCATAAAAGCCTCTTATCTGACGTTTTTTGTCTATAAGCATAAAATTTTCGGTATGTATCATGTCATATTCATCCCCATTACCATCTGTCTTTACCGCCAAGTAGCTTTTTCTTGCCAACTCATAGATTTGTTTTTTGTCTCCTGTTACCAGATTCCATTTTCGGTCAATAACACCCTTCTTTTTTGCATATTTTTTAAGCTGAGCTACAGTATCGATTTTTGGAGTCACGGAATGCGACAATAACATTACATCATCGTCATTAATAATTTCTTTTTGAATTTTGTACATATGGTCCGTCATAATCGGGCAAATGGTTTGGCACGTTGTAAAAAAGAAATCGGCCACGTATATTTTGTCCCTATAGGTATCTTGGGTAATGGTTTCACCATTTTGATTGATGAGGCTAAAATCAGCTATTTTATGATATTTTGCTTTATGCTGAATAGTGCTATCCACCAATTCTTCACTCACCATAGCAGGTTGGTAAATAGGCAAGGGTTGCTTTACACTAAGTATGTTATATATAACCGCAATAATGATTATACACAATACGGTAAAAAAAAACCCGAAGTTTCTATACCGTTTAAAGTATGAAAGAAATGACATAAATTTTAAGTTCAAATTCTAAATGGCAAAGGTACAATTCAAGCTAATTTTCTTGAACTTTTTTAACACAAATATGATACTGAAACTCTACGATTTATAAATCGTTGTTAAAAATAAATCGATTAAAAATACAATTGTTTTCTAAATGCCTTGAAAACATTACTTTTGTCAATCGAAATTTGAAAATGACTACATGGAATTTGTAATAAAGATATCCCAATTTTTACTGAGTTTATCACTTCTAATCGTATTGCACGAGCTAGGACACTTTATACCTGCGAAACTCTTTAAAACCAAAGTTGAAAAGTTTTACCTTTTTTTTGACGTAAAGTATTCGCTATTTAAAAAGAAAATAGGAGAAACCGTTTATGGTATTGGCTGGTTACCGCTTGGTGGTTACGTAAAAATTGCCGGGATGATTGACGAAAGCATGGACAAAGAGCAAATGGCACAACCACCACAACCGTGGGAATTTAGATCTAAACCAGCTTGGCAACGACTAATCATTATGTTGGGTGGTGTTACGGTTAATTTTATTTTGGCATACGTAATTTTTGTGTTTGTATCCTTTTTTTATGGAGATACGGATATTAAAATAGATAGTCTAAAAGGCGGTTATTTAATTGAAAACCCTGTGCTTCAAGAAGCAGGTTTTAAAACAGGGGATAAGGTTATGGCCATTAATGATCAGAATATTGAAAAAGACTCAGAAATTGGACAGTATATTATTGGTGCCGAAGAAATGACTATTGAAAGAGATGGCCAAACCAAAGTAATTACATTGCCCGAAAACTTTTTGGGTCAGCTGTCGGATCAAGGTAGTAGAAATCTATTTAGATACAGATACCCTTTTATTGTTGAATCCGTTCCAGATTCTTCAGCTAATAAATCCGCGGATTTAAAAAAAGGTGATGTTATTTTAAGCCTTAATGGAAAAAAGCTAGATTATTTTGATTTGTTTGAAGATGAATTACAAAATCTTAAAGGACAAACAGTCAATGCAGAAATATTAAGAGGTAATGATGTGCTTACAAAAGACCTTAAGGTTAACAATAATGCTAAACTGAATATTTTTAGACTTATCGATGCAAAACGATTTACAGAATTAGGTTATTACGACGTTACTCGAAGAGAATACTCTTTTGGTGAGAGTTTTGCGGCCGGTGCTACCAAATTTAAATCTACAATAGTTAATTACTTCTCTCAACTCAAAGCTATTTTTAACCCAAGTACTGGAGCATACAAGGGCTTAGGTGGTTTTAAGGCGATCTATGATATCTTTCCAGATTTTTGGAGTTGGGAAGCCTTTTGGAAGCTAACCGCATTTCTTTCAATTATGCTTGCTGTTTTAAATTTATTACCAATACCTGCATTAGATGGAGGCCACGTTATGTTTTTGTTGTACGAAATGGTTTCTGGGAGAAAGCCAAGTGAAAAATTCTTAGAGCGTGCACAAATCGTAGGATTTTTTATTTTAATTGCCTTAGTACTGTTTGCAAATGGTAATGATATTTTTAAAGCTATTACGCGTTAAATAAATTTAGAAATAGCTCTAAAAAAATAGATTTTCATATTGTAGAGATTAAAAAATAATTTATATTTGCGCTCGCTATTGCGAAAACAATCTTCCTCAGTAGCTCAGTTGGTTAGAGCATCTGACTGTTAATCAGAGGGTCGTTGGTTCGAGCCCAACCTGAGGAGCTTAGTAAATAAAGGCACTTACAAATTTATTGTAGGTGCTTTTTTTGTTTTTACTGCAACAATGCTGCAACATTTATATAATTTTGCAGTCATGGATATAAGTACAATAACAAATCCTATCAAATTTTTTGAAATTACCTTAAGCGAGGAGAGTAAAATAAGGGATATTGCAAATAATATTCTTGAATGCAGCCCTTATATTTCTTATAAATTTAAAGAAAACTCAACGGTGGTTTACTGTATTGAGATTGATGATGAAACAGGTGAAGCTAAAGAATATATAGAATATACTAAAGACTTAATAATTGAATACCTTAAGAAACAATATTATACTTCGAGAGAATATCTATATCAATTTTGTATTAGAAATGATAATACTGCTATAAAAAGCTATTTGTCAATTCAAGTGAAAGCAATTCAGCTTTTAATCAATAAAAGCAAAGACCTTTTAGCTTATCATCCATATTTTTTAATTCCACTTAAAGGTCTTGTCAAGTACATCAATGAATTATTACTTATACCAGGTATGGATGAGTTTATCATTGATGTAGATATTGTAAAAATTATTCCTTTAAGAAGTAATCTGGACTTTGATGCCATCAATAGCGAGAAAGTTTATTCGATATTAAAGTTTATGGCTGGCAAAAATGAGAAGCAAGAAACTATTTTGAGTCAAGATGATTTTAATAGACTTATTGATTACACCAACTATCTAGTAGAAAATGAAGAAGTTCCTGAAATAGAGAGCCAATTAGAACCTAAAATTACTTTTGAGCTATTGAGGTTTACTTATTGGGTACTGCACAAAGAGCTATACACTACTAAGAGAATTAAGCCTTGCTTTTATAATTTTGTGAAAGATATGTTTGTTCAGTCAAATAATTCACAATTATCAAGTATAAAAAAAATGTTTGCGGTTCAAGCTAGAATAGCAAGAGATTCGTTCATTCCTAATGTCATTTCTAAGTACTTTAGAGACTAATTCTTTTACTTCTACATAAATTCTACAATATTTCTTTCAAAATATTGAAAATCTACATTTTTGGCATTTGACCTACAATCCTTCTTAATTCAAATTCGCATTCAGAAATAAGATACCCAAATTAAATGAGCTCAGGGTATTTATAAAAATTTTTAAGATGAAAAAAGAATTAAGAAGGACAGATTATGTTCAAAAAACGCAACTCATAGCATTTAAGGAGATATTGAGTTTTAGAGAAGCACTGATTTATTTAGATGTTAGTGAATCCTTTTTATATAAGTTAACTTCAAAAGGAGCAATTGAATTTACAAAGCCAAATGGCGGCAAGCTCTACTTTAAGAAGTCTGATTTAGATAATTGGATGATGAAGAATGAATCTACTTCAAAAGAGCAATTAGAGCAAGAAGTGTATAATCACTTAAAAGGTAATAGTAAACAAAACCACAATTTGGATAAATCGTTAAAAAGCAAGACTGATGGAAAGAAGACAGATTGAAGATTTTATTTATAGCAGATTACCTGAAAAATTAAAATCTCTTACAGATGATTTTAAGGATAGAGAAAAGGACATTGTATTGTTGTCTTCTTTAGGAGTACTTAGTAATTGCTTACCAAATATTTATGGAGTTTATGATGGAGATGAAATTAGTACTAATTTATATGTAATGATTATTGCACCACCAGCAAGTGGAAAAGGAGTAATGAATTATGCAAGGCTATTGATAGAACCTATACATGATAAGATTTACCAAGAAAGTAAAAATGAATATTTGGCATGTGAAAGTGAAAACAAAGGCAAGAAAAATGACAAGGAAGACTGCCCAGATATAATGGTAAAAATTCTACCTGCAAATATTAGTACTTCAGAAATGTACTCTTATATGGGAAGTAGTAATCATGGTTTACTAATTATGGAAAGTGAAGCTGATACAATGAGCAATATGCTTAGAAATGATTGGAGCAATTATTCTGATGTTTTGAGAAGAGCCTATCATCATGAGCCTATTTCTATAAGTAGAAAATTAGAAAAGGTATTTGAGGATATAAAAGAGCCCAAACTTTCAATGGTAATAAGTGGTACACCAGACCAACTGCAACCATTAATTAAGTCAAAAGAAAATGGTTTGTTTTCAAGGTTCATTATCTACAATTTTGATGAGTTAAGTGATTTTAAAAATGTATTTGACCAGAATACAAGAAACCATAAAACAGGATTTAAGAAACTGGGTACTGAAATATTTGAATTGTACAGCAAATTACAATCACTTGAAAAACCTATTGAGTTCACTTTTACTGAAGCTCAACAGCAGAAGTTTTTGGATAGAATAAGACCTATAAGGACTAATATTATTCAAACTCATTCAGAAGGTTTTGTTTCAAATCTTCATAGGCATGGCTTAATTCTTTTTAGAATTGCAATGATACTAACTGCAATTAGAAATATGGAAAATTTGCCAAACCTTGAAAATGTGGAATGTAGTGATACGGATTTTATGGTTTCACTAAAATTGATGCAAACATTATTAAGTCACAGTCAATTTACTTATAACTCAATTGATAATGGTGGATTGTCAATGCAAGATGATGAAATCTTATCTGAATTAGGTATGTCATTTACTACTAAACAAGCCTATAAAGCAGGTGAAAAGTATAATGTAACTCAAAGAACTATGTTTGATAAGTTACAGCAATGGCATAGAAAGAGAGTAATTAGGAGAATCAAAAAAGGGCAATACAAACTTTTATAATGTAAGGTTGTAAAACCTGTAATTCATGTAATTAAACTGCCTCTATTCTGGGGGCAGTTATTTGCCAAATTTTAAATTAAGAACAGATGACAACAACAGTAAAATTGGTGTTGGATGCCAGAGCCTTGTCTAATGGTAAGCATAGAATATACCTAAGATTAATAAAGGATAGAAAAAGAAAAAATATAAGTTTAGGGCTTCAAGCCTATAAAGAACATTTTGAAAATGAATCTTTTACCAAGCAACATCCAAATTATCAAATAGAAAACGAAGTACTTCTAAAGTTCAAATCAAAAGCATTAAAAATCATTAGAGAGTTTCAAGTATCTCAAAGTGATTTTACTTTAGATGAATTTGAAGAAGTTTTTAGAGGTAATAAAAGAAATCAAAACCTAATGGTATTAGATTTTTTTGATGAGTTAATTGATGAACTAAAAAGAGCAGGTAAAATGGGAAGTGCAAAAGCCTACCATGACACCAAAAATTCACTCATTAAATATACTAATAAGAAGTTTCAATTTAAAGATATAACCCCAACATTTTTAGAAAAGTATGAAGTGTTTCTTAGAGAAACTGGTAGTAAAAATGGTGGTGTAGCTTTCAGAATGAGACAGCTTAGGGCTGCTTTTAATAAAGCAAGAAAAAGAAATCTTGTACCTAAAGAACCTTATCCATTTGAATCCTATAAAATCTCAAAGCTAAAACCTGAATCTAACAAAATAGCATTGACATTAGAAGAGTTCAAAAAGTTTAAGAATGTAGATTTATCTGAGCATCCTAATCTACTGGAAACCTATCATTTTTTCATGTTTTCAGTGTACACAAGAGGCATGAATTTTAAAGATTTAATGCTATTAAAATGGTCTGATATAAGGAACAATAGAATTTATTACACAAGGTCTAAAACTAAAGGTAGAATCAACATGGAAGTAATTCCCCCGGCACAAGAAATATTAGACATTTACAAGGCTCAAAATAGAGCTACAAACTATGTGTTTCCTATTCTTTTAGAAGAAAATCTAACACCGACTCAAATTGCAAACAGAAAGCATAAGGTACTAAGCAGGTATAATCAGAACTTAAAAGAAATAGCTAAACTGGCAGGGATTGAGAAAAGATTAAGTTCTTATGTAGTTAGGCATTCTTGGGCAACCATTCACAAAATGATGGGTACTTCAGTTGAGAAGATTTCTGAGATGATGGGTCATAGTGATGTAAGCATTACTATTGCCTACCTCAAGGAGTTTTCAGATGAGGATTTAGATGAAGAGAATAGAAAATTTATTGACTTATAACTATTCAGATTGTATTCAGTTTTTACTGAAACATTTTACACAAATACTTTAATAAAAGCACCTTACAGTTTGTATAGGTGCTTTTTCAGTTTATGGACTTACGAGTTCGTTTTAATATTAACAATTTTTAATTTTTAGATTATGCAATTAAGAAAATCAGAGAGAAAAAAAGCAAAAATCAAACTGGCTTTACAAGGAAGTTCTGGAAGTGGCAAAACCTATTCCAGTTTATTGTTAGCTAAAGGACTAACTAATGGTGATTTATCTAAAGTAGCTATTATAGATAGTGAAAATGGTAGTGCAGATTTGTATGCTCATTTAGGAAATTACAATGTACTTTCATTAGAACCACCGTTTAAACCAGAAAAGTACGTTAAAGCCATTGAGGTGTGTGAAAAAGCTGGTATGGAAGTTATCATAATAGATTCCATCTCACATTGTTGGGAATACCTATTGGACTACCATTCTAAAATGGCAGGTAATTCATTTACAAATTGGGCTAAAATTAAACCGCTTGAAAAAGTATTTTTGAATAAAGTACTACAATCACCTTGTCATATCATAGCAACTATGAGAACAAAACAAGATTATGTTTTAAATCAAAAAGATGGTAAGTATGTTCCTGAAAAAGTTGGCTTGAAGTCTATTTCTCGTGATGGAACAGACTATGAATTTACCCTAGTTTTTGATGTAGATATTAAACACTTTGTGACTAGTTCTAAAGATAGGACAGGCTTGTTTATGGGCAAACCAGAGTTTATAATAAATGAAGCCACAGGAAGAAAGATTCTGCTATGGTGCAATCAAGGTGAGAATATAGATGATGTTAGAGCTAAGATAAAGCAGTGTAATGACTTAGAACAATTAAGAGAGCTTTATAGGCAGAACTACCATATAAAGGAGTTGGAAGCAGATTTTAAACTGCAAAAAGAAACCATTCAATCAAAAGCCCAATTGTTAAACCCACAAAACATATCAAACAATGGAACTATTAGCAGTACACAATAATAAACCAAAAGAACAAGGTTCAGATGGTTGTTTAGGTTCTTCAGAAGATTTAGTAAAACCATTGGTGCAAAAGGAATATAATACAAGTCCTTTCATAGAGGCTAATACCAAAAGTATTAGCCTCTCTCATTTACAAAAGGATTGTATAATACCTGTCTTTTCTAAAGACAATGAACGCACTATTGCTCATACTGAATTTATTCATGTGGTTCAAAATGCTATTTCAGCATCATTTTCACATCATAGTATAGATGTTCCAGAAGTTCGCATAAGTCATCAAATTAAAGGTAGAACACCAAGTGCAATACATAAATCAGCAAAAGACTTGCTAGAGCATGAAAAGACCATCTATTATGAAAGAATGGCTTTTATAATTCGTGTACCTAGTATTACTGAAAGTATTAATGGAAATGAATTAGCTCTAACTATTGGCGGAGTGCGTGCATACAACAAGGAGAATCTATATTCAAAGAAGTCCGTAGAGAAGTTTCAGGTATTTGTTGGGTTTCAGAACATGATTTGCTGTAACCTATGTATTAGTACAGATGGTATGCAATCAGAAATGCGTGTAGGTAGTGTAAATGAGTTGGCAGCAAAAGTACAAGAGTTAATTGCCAACTATGATGCAGAAAAGCATTTAAAAGAGATGTTAGCTTTAACTGATTACAGCCTTACTGAAAAGCAATTTGCACAGTTAATAGGTAGGTCAAGACTGTACAATTATCTACCAAAGAATGAAAAAATCCAGATTCCACAATTGCTGTTAAATGATGGGCAAGTTTCTACTATAGCTAAAGATTATTATCAAGATGAGAGGTTTTGTAAAAATGGAGATGGGAATATCAATCTTTGGAATGTATATAACCTGTTCACATCAGCTAATAAGAGTAGTTATATTGATACTTTTGGTGATAGAAATGTTAACGCATTTGAATTTACAAATGGACTTAAAAACACCCTAAATAGTGATTCTAACTATTCTTGGTTTTTGAGTTGAGTAAATCTTATCTTACCTTAATCGGTAAGATAAGATTCTTTCCAATTAATTTTTGAGTATATTTCTTGCTTTAGGTATTATAATCCTTTGATAAATATCATTTTGTGTGTAAGTGCGATTGGAGTGTTTATGGGAGAACTTATTGTGACCTATTTGTATAAAACCTAACTTGCTTAGGCTTTCACTTGTAACGTGAATATTAAAATTTTGATAGAAAAGATTTTCCAGTTTTCCGTCAACTATAGTGTTAAACTTTAACCTTCCTTGAGTTAGAAAGCTACCCATTTTAGTTCTAAGGATTTTATCAGATAATACAGAATTAGGATTAGTTATAACATTTGATTTTTTTTGATTGTTGGATTTTATGAGTGGTTCTTTTTTTACCCCCTTACTTCTTATAACTATAATATTCTTCCAGTTTTTATTGCTATTGGTCCATCTGTTATATACAATACTAAACTGACTAGAAATTTTAGCCTTACCAGCAATTAACCTAACTTCTTGACCTCTATGAATTGCTGCTGATTTCTGATTTAAGTAATCATAACAAACGATTTCAAAATTATCAGAGTAATCTTTAAGTTGTTCCATTATATTCTCAATAATCTTTCTATTCTCCTTAGTTAATGAGATAGATTTATTATAAAATTCCTTGTAGAACTTACCATTGTATGTTTTAAAGACATTATAATTGAAAGTTAGTAATTCGTTTGAGATATATCCAGTTTGATTATTATGAGAAATTTTATACCAATTCGACCTAATATGTTGAGACAACACCTGCACCCTTTCTTTTCGTTTTAATTTATATAAAACATTATAATCACTAGATGGTCCAGAATAAACATTCGCATAGCCTGAATTAATATATATATAACCAATCCTATTTATTCTATTTTCTGTTTGTGTTGGTTTTTGAGTTTCAGATTTGTTGTCAAACAATGAAGCAATTCCAAAATAAATTAGTGCACCTATAATAATAGCGGCTATACAACCAAAAGTTATAGAATGACTGTCTTTGTTTCTTTTGTGAGTTGATTTTGAATTTTTATATGAAGAACTTGAATCATAATCTAGATAGTCAAGATAGCTATCATCTGTATTAGAAATTGAGGACGCAGATTCTTCTGCTGTATCTTCACTTTCAATAGAGTGGGGTTCTTCATTCTCCTCTTCTTCTATATGTACCTGACCAGTGCCACCACAAGTTTGACATTGACCTGTACCTGAACAGATTTCACAATCTTCATCTGAATCATGTTCTATATTTAGAGCTTCAAGTACCAGTTCTCCAGGGATGTTTGCAACTTGCTTATAAAAATCTTTACCATCACCATGGCATGCTTTACATCTACCATCACCTTCCATAAGCAAATCCCCAGGAATCCTACAATCACGACAGTTTTTTATCTTAGGCATATATCATAATTTGAAATAATTTACATTCATTTATAGAATTCCTTATAAAAAACACGACATTGAATTTAATAATACTATTAGCTCATCAATTGTCTCGGATTTATTATTTCTATAGAATTTGGAGTTTTCTAGGTTTCTTATTACTCTTTTTATTTGGTAATGAGTAATAGGGATATCTGTTTCTGGATTGTAATTGAATCCGCCATGTAAAAGGCTTTTGTATTGAATATGTTTAGGAATAGGTAAATGGAGCTCAAAGGCTATGTATTCTTGATGCAACTGTAACCTTAATTCAATTGCTTTATCTTCTTCAGGTTCTATAAGATAAATTTTAGTAGTGTTATTTATTAGCTTGTTTTTTGTTTTCCAATGCATAATTTCATGTTGTTGATGTTTAAAGTATTTCATTAAATTTATTTAAAATTTATTGATAATGGAAGAGATAAATAGAAATGAATTGGGATTAGAAATAGTTGGATTGCCAAATAATCTTTGTGTTTTAATGAATGTATATGACAGAAATCAACCTAACGAACATAAAGTTTTTCAAGTAGCCCTAATTGAAGATGTTTTGAACGCAGAACCAGATATTATGGTTGGATTGGTAAATTACGTAGATGGGCAGGTGAGACCTTTTTTATCCAATTTTTGGGATGAAAATGGGATTTATCATAAAAATCCAACTCCATATTACCCCTATCTAGGAGTTAAAAAAAAAGAATAAATTAATTAGAGTGGTGTAACTTTTCTAAACACTTTTTCGAGTAAAAATATGCTTTACCACGTTTTTCAAATTCAAGCTTCCCTTGAGTTCTATAATGCATTAAGTCGCACCCTCTAATTTTAAAATGTTTCTGTGCTTCTTTACTAGACAACCAAGATGATTTTTTTTCTTGACTCATGATTATACATTAGTCTGAAAAATTAACAATAGCTTACATTATGAGAGGTTTGATTTTTTTTGTTAAAATTAATTGAATAACAATTGCCTAACTCAATTGTTTTGAGTCACAGAACTCTTTAAATTAGTCAAATTATAATTACCACTATGAAAATTAAGAATAAAAAAATAGAATCAATTGTCAATGAGCTTATTGACCAGTATGCTTATGCAGATAAATCAGAAAGACCATGGATAATTGGATTTAGTGGTGGAAAAGATTCAACAGTGTTACTCACTTTAATGTGGGAAGCTTTGACTAGAATAAAAGATGAAATGCCATATCCATTTCAGTTAAGAAGACCTGTTTATGTAGTCTGCAATGACACAATGGTTGAAAACCCTATTATTAGTAGTTATGTAGAAGATGTTTTATTAAAAATTGAAACTGCTGCTAGAGACCAAGGATTACCAATTATAGTAAAGAAAACAGTACCAAAATTAGAAGAATCATTCTGGATTAATGTATTGGGAAAAGGTTACCCAGTTCCAAACAACACCTTTAGATGGTGTACAGATAAGTTAAAGATTAGACCTACTTCTAATTTTCTACTAGAGCAAATAGATGAAAAGGGAGAAGCAATAGTATTGTTAGGTACTAGATATGAAGAAAGTGCTACAAGAGAAAGGTCAATGCGTAAGCATGAGATAAAGGGTAATAGATTATCTAAACACAACACTACTGCCAATACATATGTCTATGCTCCTATCAAAGAATTGATGCTTGAGGAAGTGTGGTATATTATTAATGCTGTTCCATCTCCTTGGGGATTTGATAACTCAATACTTTTTCAAATCTATGCAGATGCAAGTGCTGATGATTATGAATGCCCAACTGTTGTAACTAATAAAGAGCATTCTTCTTGTGGACAAAGTAGATTTGGTTGTTGGACTTGTACTGTAGTAAAGAAAGACAAGTCTATGTCTGCTTTAATAGATAATGGTCAACATTGGATGAAACCCTTGTTGGACTTTAGGGATAGTCTGGTTGAAGGTAGAAATGTTAGTGAAAACAGAATGACTACCAGAAGAAATGGACAAAAGGCTGTTACTGAAGATGGGCACAATCAAGGTAACTATACTCCAGAGTATAGACATAGGCTACTAAAAGAACTTCTTCAAATTCAAAAGAATATACAAGAAGAAAGACCTCACGTTGCACTTATTACTAACCAAGAGCTTATAGCAATACAAGTGGTTTGGAATAGAGATATGATATTTGACTTTAATGTAGGTAATGCTTACAGAGAGGTTTACAATAAAGAAATTAGCACAAATAATATTAAGTCTCTAGATGATACAGAGAAAAGAATATTGAGAGAAATATGCGTAGAAGATATGTCTTACTATCATCTTATAGATAACTTAATTACGCTACAAGAAACCAAAACACTAATGCTATCTAAATATGGTTTACACAATGATGTAGAAAATAGAATAGAAAGCTTTGTGAAAGAAATTGAACAATGAGAATTGATAGAATAACATTAGAAAACTTTAGAATATATAAAGGGCTTAATGAAATAGACTTAAGCCCAAAAAAAGACAAAAATATTAGTCTTATTGCTGGTAAAAATGGTTTTGGAAAAACAACATTTTTAACTTCTTTAATATGGTGTTTCTATGGTAAATTGATGTCTCAAGTAGAAGACAAGTACAAACAGGATATTAGAAATTCTGGTGGTTATGAAGCATATGTTAATTCACTTTTGAATAGAGATGTTTTAGGAGAAGGAGTGGACAACAATAAGATGTCTGTTGAAATTGAACTTGAAGATTTACTTATACCATCCATACCATGTAAAACAGTTACTATCAAACGTACATATGATTTTTCTAGTTTAGAAGAAACAGTAACTATTCTAATTGATGGAGATGAAAATGAGCTTACAAAATCTGTAGGTTATGAGGTATTCATAAATGACTTCATTTTACCTAGAGAAATAGCAAAATTCTTCTTCTTTGATGCTGAAAAAATAGTGTCACTTGCAGAGGCTAAATCTAAAAGTGAATTACGTAGTTTGAGTAAAGCTTATTCAGAGGTTTTAGGGATTAAGAAGTATGAGGAATTAAAGAAAAACCTAGAATCCTTACTTGTTAAATTAAAGAGAAGAGGAGTTTCTGAATTACAACAAGAGAAGCTAACGCAACTTCTTAATGATGAAAGTGAATTAGAAAAAGAGATTAGCCATAATCAAGATAAGCAAGTTGATATAGACAAGCAATTAGTTTTGTTGAAATCTAAAAGTGATAGCCTTCAGGAAAAACTAATTAGGGAAGGAAACTCAATTACTTTAGATGAACTGAAGGAATTAAAATCTCGCAGAGATGATTTAAAGCAAGATTCTATTCAAATTAAAAATAACTTGAAAAAGCTTTTGGATTTAACACCTTTAGTTATTGCTGGTAAACACTTGAACAAGCTTAAAGAGCAGTTAGATTCAGAAAGTAATGTTTTATATGGTGCTTTAAATGATAAGCTATTATCAAAGGAATTAGAAGCATTTTCTAATAGTATATTAAAAAGTTTACAGGCTTTAGATTTAGAAAAAACAATTGATTCTAAAGTAAAAAAAGCTATTAAAAAATCTCTGGAAGATAAGTTAAACTCTAGTAGAAGTGATGTGTCTGGTAAGGTATTATTAGAATTTGCAGAAGAAAGATACAGGGAGTTTGAAGCTATTTTGAATAACATCAAAAGTACTTTCTTAAGTCAATTTAATGCTATAGTTAAAGAGGAGCGCACTAATAGAGCTTTATTGAGCAGAACTATAAACAAAATAAAGCAGGCTGAAGCTCGTAAGGACAACCATCTAGCTAGACAGTTTAGAGATGAAAAGTCTGAAACAGATACTTCAATTAATAAGTTTCTCAAAGAGAAGGATAAACTAAATGAAGGTTTAGGTGCGTTAAAACTGAAGCTCTCATCTCATAAAAAAGTACGAGTTGAATATGAGAAAAACTTCAATCTTGTAGAGACTGATAAAAAGAAGTATGAAGTCACTAAAGTTTTACTAGAAAAAATAAATAATCTTATTGTTAAGATTAAAGAGGAGAAGAAATACTCACTTCAAAAATCTGTATCCCTTGGTTTAAGTAAGCTAATGCATAAAAAGGACTTTATTACCAATGTAAAAGTAAATATTGTAGATGATGTAATGGATATAGATTTACTGGATAAGGATAATAATGTCATTGATAAAGATTCCCTATCTAAAGGAGAGCAACAGTTGTATGCTACTGCATTACTTAAAGCATTGGTTGATGAGTCTGGCATTAGGTTTCCAGTATTTATTGATAGCCCATTACAGAAGTTTGACAAGTTTCACTCTAAAAATATCATACAAGAGTTTTACCCATCTATTTCAGAACAAGTGGTACTTTTCCCATTATTAGAAAAAGAGCTGTCTGAAAAAGAATATGAACTGCTTAAGCCAAACTTGAGCAAGACTTTTTTAATACAGAATAAGTTAGGAGCTTCTACATTAAAAGCTTTACCTGTAAATAGTTTGTTTAAAGAGTTTAAAAAAGAAAAAGATGTTTACACATATTAGAACAAGTAAAGAGAATAGAGATGTAGTTGCCCAACTAACACGCAAGCTTAATTTGGGTACAGAAAATATAATTTCCAGAATAGCATTAACCTATTCTTTATCACAAGATAAAAAGTTGAATATTAAAGACATTCAAAATTCAAGTGGTAAGGAATATAGTAGGTCAGTGCTATTTGGAGATTATTTAGACTACTATCTAGGTATGGTAGCTTTACATTATGACATCCATATTTCTGATAAAGATTTAGGAAAATATGTAAAGCTCCACATTGATGATGGTTTACAACTACTAAATAATGAGATTAACTCCAATAGTAATATAGATGGGTTTGATTTTCTTGTTGAAAAAATTGAAAAGACAATAATTAGTATATAAATATGAGCAATTTCGAAGTTTTACCAATTAATGCAGATAGAATATGTGAAGCAATTTCTAAAATAGGATATAAGCCTAGTTCAGCTATACTAGATATAGTAGATAATTCTGTTATGGCTAATGCCAATAATATAACAATAGAGCTTCATATAAAAGATGGAAAATCTTTAAATAACATTCAGAATATTGAAAAAATTAGAATTGTAGATGATGGTACGGGAATGAATGTTGAAGAAATAAAAAAAGCACTTGAATTAGGTTCAGATGTTCAGTATTCTCAGAATAGTCTTTCAAAATATGGTTTAGGTTTAAAGTCAGCAGGTTTTTCGTTAGGAAATAGAGTTGAGGTTACAAGTAAACAAAAAGATGTCATTTCAGACACTTTTTTCTTGGATAGAGAAATAATTAGAGAGAACAATAAATTTGGATACTCAACTACTCTTTCTTCTGATATTATTCAAGATAAATTGAATAAAGCTGAAACAGGAACTATAGTAACAATAAGTGATATTATTTATACATCTAGGGTTTCAGCTAATAAAATTATAACAGATATTGCACAGAAAGCTGGAGTAAGTTATTATGAATACCTGTCGAAGGAAGGAAGACATTTTAAGGTAAAAATAATAAAATCTAAGGAAGGTATAGAAAGTGTTGAAAAAGAGAGACTAATCAACCCAAAAGATATTTTATTTTGGGATGAGTGCTATGAGTCTTTTAAAAAAGAAAGTTACGATTGTAAGAAGCCATGTAAGGCGTTAGAATCTGAATTTGAAAATCCATTAAATCCTGAAGGGGAAAATATTAAAATTCAAGTTGCTGTATTTCCAAAGGATAGTATGAGAAATTTTGTTGGTTTTGATGAAAATGAACAAAAAAATATCAAGAAATATGAAGTAGGACAAAAAAATGCAGGATTCTATTTTTACAGAAATGGGAGACTTATAAAATGGGGAGATAAATTATTCATAGGACGTGGTGAACTTGGATTTAGAGCCAAAATTTTATTCACTAGTGAACATGATGATTTATTTGATGTTGATGTGTCAAAACAGCATTTGACAATTTCGGAAGAAATTGAAAAAATATTGATGACATTGGTAAGTGTTGCTAGGGGACAATCTAAAGATGTTTTTAAGAAATGTGATGAGCTTTTAAAAACTTCAAGAAATAATGGAAATGAGGGAGCAGAATTTAATGTAAAAAATTCTGTTTTAGAGGAAGAAGAGGAAGAAGGAGTAGATATAGACCCTGAACAAGTTAAGAACAGAAAAGAATTGTTAGAATCAAAATCTGATGAGTTAAATTTGGAAGATGATTCAAAATATGAAGATGAGGAGGATAAAGAAGCTTTTAGAAGGGTAAGATATTGGGAACAAGGAAGAAATTTATGGGAAAGTGCAACTGATAGATTAGAGGGAACTTATGTTCTAATAAATAGATTACATCCTTTTTATGATTTAGTATTAAGTAAGCTTGAAAAAGGTTCACCTGAAAGACAGTCTATTGAAGCCTTATTTCACGCGTTGGCAGTTGGCGAAAATCAAACAATTCAGAAATTTCAAAATATTGATGCAGAGGTGGCTGTAAATGTATTTAATAAGTTTTCAAGGTCTTCATCTCATCAGGTCGATAATTGGGTTAATAATAATTGGTCTTTATTTGAAGATGAAGATTAAAGGTTTTAATAATTATGATTTAGAGGGTTCTTTTGTATATTTTATTTTTTCGAAAGACTTGTTGTACATTGGCGAAACACAGAAAATAACCTTTTCAAGATGGGTTCAACATTTTTATAAATCTGGTACTTTTACTAAAAAGATTAAAAGATATGGGGATTCAGATTTTGATTACGTTAGTAGAATCAATCTATTATCTGTAGAATTAACAGATTTGAGAACAGATTTTCCAGAAATTAGATGGAAAACTCTTACCCAAGCCATAGAGCATTCTGTTCACACGGAATTATGCAAATCTCAAGGAAATTTAATTAAGTCATACTATGAGAAATATGAGCCAGAAATAAGTAGGTTTCAATTAGTTTCAGATACAAGTAAAACTTGTCCTAGAGGAATACCACAATCTGATTGGAATTACGCAAATGCATATGCCAAGAAAATACTTAAAGAAGTATGTGATTATATATAAGCGGTAAGTATTAGCTTACCTAACATATTTTCTTTTCTGTACAATATTTTTCAATTTCAGAATCATTTGTAAAATATTTATCACAAAATCTATCTAATTCTCTTTCTGTAGCTTGAACGTATCTTTCTCCAGCTGTAAGCAATAATTCCACCTGTTTTATAAAATTTTCAAATTCGTGATTTATTCTACATAATTTGTCCATCGTTTTAAAATCTAGATTTTTATGTTTTGCATGGTATAGAATTTTACTTTCGTAAGGATTTGCCCTTAATTGAATAACACCAATTCCAAATGATTGATTAAGCCTCTCCATTTCTTCAGAAAGAGTATCACTTATTTCAAATGCCACTAAATAGCCATAATTTGCCCAACTTGAATTAGAAACAGCTTGGAAATAGTGTTTTTTTAATTCATAATCTGAATTTATTTCTTTTTTAATTTCATAAGATGATATTTTAAATGACTCAAGCCTATTTATTGCTTTTAAAAAAACCTGATTTACTTCTGATTTAAGACTTGTAAATTGGATGCCAATAATATCTGGATGTACCCATTTTTGATGACTATCTCTAGAGTTTCTAGATTTTTCGTGAAAAATCGTTTTGCTGTAAGTATTTGAGTTTTTCAAATATGTTGCAAGCAAAATGTGTAAGTCTTTTTCTTTAAAATAATTCTTAGAAGATGATTTTACCAGGTTTAATTCAAATGAATCAATATTTATCTCGTTCTCATATTTTTTAGAATAATATTTATAATTTTTACCAGTGAACTTAATCCTTTTTATTCTGGTGTCTCCCTTAATTCTTAGGTCTCTTATTTCACTATATACTACTGCTACAGGGTTTTTAGCTCCAAACTCATAGTAGCCATTATCTACTATGTGATTATGGATTTCTGAAGTAGTAAGCATAGTTTTTGTGCTCTCTAGACACTTTATTATTGCTTCTTTAATTGTCATTATTACTACTGGTATTATATAAATCTATAAACATATAATGGGAGTTGTCAAGTTTTCCATTCTCCCATAATTCTTCTAGGTATGCTAAACCACCATTAGCATATTCTTCTATTAAATTTACAACACTTGAGATTACCTTGTTTAGGTCTTCTTGTCCCATATCCTCAAGTTCATTCCAATCAATTTGTAAGTTATCTGTTTGAGTAAAAATTACCATCAAAAGAAAATCTATTAGAGAAGAATCTCTTTTCCATTTTCCCATTTCAATAAAGTCTTTAGTAAGGTCTCTAGGGGGTAATGGTAGTCTTTGCTTTTTCTTTATACCTAACATCATGGCATAGATATAAATTTCATAGTAAGGTCCAAATCTGCTATAATCTGCACTTTTGCTTCCTTTCTCTGAAAAAGCATCCAACACAGGGATTCTACTTACTGCGTATCTAGGTCTTTTAAGAAGTAAATTATTTCTAAATTCTTGACTATTCATTATTTTCTTCTTTCAATTTTGGTGGTTCTTTCTATCTGTGGTAATTCCTCATCAACCTCATTTAGATATAAGGTTCTAATGGTATTACTTTCAAGTAGCTTTTGCCCTAAATCTGTTAGTTTGCCATCTAGGTCTTTATCATATAAATCTTTAACAAGAATTATACTTTGTGGAAAAACATCTGGTATAGCCTCAAAGAAACCTTTATTAAAGGCTTTTCCAAATGCAGATAATGGTGCATCAGCTAGTAGAGGGTAATTGTATTGAGAAGTATTGGCAGAAATAATAGCCATAACTACTGCAAACTTTTTCATTCTCTGGAAGCCTTCAGAAGCTCCAGAAACATCATTTCCTAACTCATCTATATAATCTAATGAAATACCGCCAGAAGGTGTCTTTTCAAAGCTTAAAACACCACCTTTTATATCATTATACTTGATAAGACTTTCAAAGTGTTCATTAGCATGACTTTCTAATAGACTTACCATTTTGTCAAATACTCGAGCTTGAGCTTTATTAGTTGCTTCAACTAAATCTTGAGTAATTTCATAGCTTACGGTATAACCTTCAGGAATATCTTTCGGTCTTAAACTAGTAATCTCTTTATCTGTATTGGTGATTTTTGTTTTAAGCTCACTAATATTATTTTGTAATCTTTCAATCCTGCCAGAAGCTTGTTCTATTCTTCTTATTGAACCTTTGTATTGGTTGATAATATCTGAAGCATTATCTGCACCTTCAGATTCTGTCCCAGCAATTAGAATATCCTTTCTTCTAGCTTTTAAAGTTTTTAATTCTGAATTGAGTTTATCTAATCTCTTTTTTAATTCTAGTTCTTTTTCACGTGTTCTTAAAACACTTTGAGGTATAGCTTCAAACTTGTTTAGAAATGGTGATGCATTAATTTGTAGGTTGCCAAAAAAATCCTCTAAATCATTCTTGACAAAATCTCTTGTAGAGTCAGTTTCATTAGGTCTATTCTTTAATTTTAAAAGATAATTATGTGCATCAGAACCTTTTTCGGCAGACCTATTGCAAACGTGGCAATGTTCACTTTCTATCATTTGTTCTAGTGTCACTGCATCTGGTGAATCTGATGGAAGAATAGTGAAGTAATCATTTGGATTTTCAGTAGCATTCAATAATGCTCTTTTCTCATATCTTTTTTGCCTAAAGTCCTTTATTTTATCTTTAAAATCAACCACAGATCGCTCAAATCCTAAAGAAATCCAAGAGAAACCACCATCAAAAAATCTACTATTAATGCCTTCTAGGAAATTATCATAATCTTCTTTTACACCTCGTAAGACTCTACTTTTTTGAGAGATTTTATCATCTAGTTCTTTTCTCTTTTCAGCATTAGCAAAATTTTGTTCTAGGTCATTTTTCTCTTGTTCTGCTGTTTCATAAAGTTCTTTCTGAATATTCAGCTTTTCATTTTCCTGCTCCAGCTGTATCTCTAGAGATTTTTTTAATTCTATTGCACTCTCTAATCTATCATTATGGTCACTAGTAGATTTGGTTTGCTTGTTTAGGTCATTGTAGGCTTTATTTGAAATATCCTGAACAATTTTTGCAATATCTTCATACTTACTAATGTTGGTAAGTGTTCTTACGGCATCTTCAATACTAGACTTCTTTGTAAAGTCTATCATTTTATCAACCTCTTCACCCTGAAAGAAAGAATATTGTCTCAAAGTGGGTAATATTAGTTGATTTATTACTCTATGCTTTTCTTCAGCATCATAGATAGGCTTATACTTTGGTAATACGTGGTCTGTTTTATCAACTTCAACATCATTTAGGGTTATTTGCCAACTATCAAAGTCAGATAATTTTTCACCAATTCTAGTAGCTATAAAAGACTTAACTATTTGAAACTTATATCTACCAGTAGAATATTCTAATTTAATACCTGTTTCTACAGAATCACCCATTAAGGTTTCATTTTTAGCTTTATCAGATATAATCTTAACTGCAAAGTCTTTTACAGGATATGTTCGTTTATCATCTGAATTAAGTACAGTATCATAAAAAAGCCATAAAAAGGCATTGAAAAATTTTGATTTACCTGCACCATTATCTGCTACTACAATATTAACTCCTTCTTCAAAGTCATACCTTGTGGTATCATAATCTCCATAATAATTGAAGAAATTTTTGAATGAAATACTATTTATAATCGATGCCATGCTATCCTATGTTATGTACTTTTTTAATCTTTTTGTAAATCATTGAGCTATTCAAATGATTATCATTCTCATTTATAATAACAGATAGTACTTCAATAATTTTCTTATTGTAAGGTGCACTAGTAGTTAACTCTTTAAGGTCTTTCTCTTTTATATCATACTTCTCCATCAAATCTGGGTCTGATAGAATTTCTTTTAGTATGTCATTTCTTTCCATATTATAAATCGTTAATTATGGTATCTAAATCTAAATTATATTTTCTACAAACACTTAATAAAGTGTCTTTTGAATCATAAAAATTCATTGATAGGCTTGAAAAATAAGCAACCCTATTTAACTCATTACGAACTAGGCTCTTTTCTATGTTGAAAAATTCATCTGTATGTGATTCCAATTTTGGTATCACTACCATATCATATATTGTTGAATAAGCTTTGTCCTTATGCTTTCTCAAAAGTCTACCTCTTCTTTGAATAAACTGTCTAGGGTTCCCTGTGCTACTTGCAAATATGCCTACTTCAGCTCTTGGAACATCAACACCTTCATCTAACATTTTCATTGCAAACAATATTTCTATTTTCCCATCTTCAAACCCTTTCAAGATATCTTTCAAATCTTGGTCTTCAGAAGTATAGGAGTTCATTTTTATTTCAGGGAAATCCTTGTGTACTCTTTTTAAATACTCATTTAATATTTTAGTTGATTTACCCTCTTCATTATTTGAGTATCCTTCCGGGATGTAAGCAAAGACATATTTGTCTTTATTAGTTTTCTTTAATTCCCCAACTATAGAGCTAAATAAGTCTATTTTATTATGAGCCTTATGGATGATATTCTTTCTTCTCAATAATAATATTTCTACCATTGGGTCATCTCTAAAAACCCCATTCTTAAAGTCAAAATATTTTAATAGGCGTTTAGAAATAATGGAATATTCCTCAAATTCTTCTTCTGTTAATTCAACAATTAATGGATAATATTTATAACCAGTTAAAAAGCCAAATTCCATAGCTTTTTCCATACTGAAGTTATAGGTATATGGAGGAGTGTCATTGAAGAATTTATCTATTGCAATAGTTCCTTCAGGGTCATAAATTCTTTTAGGTGTAGCTGATAAACCAATTTTTCTGGTAACACTGATATTGGATAGTTTACTCTTAATATTATTAGCTCCCATATTATGAGCTTCATCTGCAATTAGAAGAAATTCTGATTGAATTTTTTCGTAAAGGTTTTGAAACCTATCTAATGTGAAACTACCATAAGTAGAAATTATAACCAAGTCTTCTTTAAGCCCCCAAGAATAATTACTACAGTAGTTAGCTAGGTCTTTTTCCCAATTATTACCACCACCTACTTTTAAAATATTACCAAAATTGAATGATTTCACTTCTTCTTCCCATTGGTTTAAAAGTGCTATAGATGGCACAAGAATTATAGCTCTGTAGCTACCTTCAATATTAAATAAATTCAACAAACAATTTAGAGAAGTTATGGTTTTACCAGTTCCTGTTGCCATTGCAAAAACACCAGAATAATTATTCTCTTTCCAGGTTGAATAAGCATCTTTTTGATAATCCCTTGGTCCTTGTGCAAAAGGAAATCTAGGAGTATTAATTATTTCTTCAAGTTTAGCTTCAAATCTCTCTTTTTTTCTGGTAATTATGGCTTTTACTTTTGAACCATAAATATCATTTCCTAATTTGAGAGAGTCATCTAATAAGTCACTAATATTTTTATCTCTACCAATAGAATTAACTACAACTTCTATTTGTTGTTTATCAATGTAATTATAGCTCTTATGCTCTTTGTTTATTATAGATTCAAACTGTTTTTTATCTTCTTCTATTATAGCTTTTGCTACATCACTAACCCATGGAGCATTTACTTGAAAGCTTTCAGAATTTTTTAAAAGTGCAGGAAGAGTGAAGTTAATACTTCCTTCTGTACTTATATAAGATTCACCATCATAAAGTAGCATTTTTTTTCTGTGAGCCAGATTAGTTCCATTAAATTTTACAGGAACAATAACTAGTCTATTTTCTTTAAGTAAATATTTTAAACAGTCAAAAAAATGTTTTCCTTCTTGACTCAAATTACTCTCTAATTCAGCTAGGTCTCCAAATATATCTAGTACTTTGTCTTCATCATTAATAGCGGTGTTGTCTATTAAATTTTTGTAGTCAGATTCACTGTAAACATGATTAGTAACTAATCTCATTACACCACCATTAAAAACAAATTCAGCAATGCTTTGAGATAATACTTTTATTGCGTTAGAGCTAAAATACCCAAGGAGTAAGTCTATTGTCTTGGATATTGGGAAGGCATCTTCATAAAATTCTAATGGAATGTTGCTAGAGTCAGAACTATACTTATAAGTTGGTGGAAATTTTATGTCTTTAAAACTACTATTCATTAAGTGACTCTACAACAAGAGATTTCATTTTTATTTTGATGATTAATCCCTAAAAATATGATAATCAAAAATTTGAAAAAAATTTTTGAACTAAAAAAAATTAAATATCGATTATGCACGAGTGCCCTTCTCTATAAAAAGCACCCCCTACCTTCAAAAAAGTAACATTCCCCACCCCAATTTGACAGGAAATTATTTTTTTGAGGCAGCATATGTAAAAATTGATTTTTAAGGAATTTATTCTTTGCGATAAATTTTAAAGTTTCAAAAAATCATCTTACCAATCTATAGACTTCGCTTCTAACTAAAACATTTAAGATATTTATTGAGCTTAGTGGTCAATCCAACCCCTCACTCAGACGCACTGAGCACAGCACTAAATACCCTCACCAATTTGTGCAGATGAATCCCATTTGTACCTGATAGTATTTTAATAGTATTTCATTCAAGGTGATAGTTGTAATGATATTCTGTTGAAATAGTTAGTTAGGTTATTTCATAACTCAAAAATCAATTTATTATGGTTAGAATCATAGGTTACAAACAAAGAGAAAAAGAGGATGGAAATCCATTCTTTATTTTAGAATTACAAGGTGGAGTAGAAATGTTAATGTCAAAAGAAACAGAACAATACTACGCTACAGCTAAAAAGGCATATGTTACCAGCACATTTGATGAGCCTACTTGCAAAGCTTTAATAGGGACTGAAATGCCAGGTGCTATTATAAAGAAAGAAGTAGAACCTTACACTTATGTTGTAAAGGAGACTGGTGAAGAATTAGTTTTAACTCACAAGTGGGTATTTGTTCCAAAATCTGAAGAGAGTAATAAACAAGATGAGGCTATTGACCAATTAATGACTGATTCATCACTTTCAGAAAATGGACAGTTAGCTGAACAAGCAATTTAGTAATTAATCAAAAGTGTCCATAGTTCGTATTGATATATTATATCTATACCAATAGTGGACACTTTTTAAATTTAGCATATATGAAAGTTAGTGAAATTCAAGTGTCTTATTCGAATCAAGGAGATAAGAGGATTACTGTAAATAATAGTGAGACTGTGTTTGAAATTGCTTTAGCTCATTGGGATAAGAATATTATTGAGTTTCAAGAAGAAGTGAAGTTAATGTTACTTAATAGAGCTAATGTTATACTTGGTATTTATGACTTATCTAAAGGTGGAGTGGCAAGTTGTAGTGTTGACTTAAAAATAATATTGAGTATTGCTTTAAAAGGTAATGCCTCATCAATAGTGTTATTACATAATCATCCATCTGGGAAGTTATTACCTAGTGAAAGTGATAAAATTCTCACTAAAAAGTTGAAAGAGGCTTGTGAAATAGTTGACTTGGTATTATTAGACCATTTAATAATCACAAAGGAATCTTACTACAGCTTTGCAGATAATGGAATATTTTAATTTGCAGGAATTGCAAAATTTGCAACATCTGTAATATATCTGACCTGTCTTGTTTTTTTAAAAGCATGTGAATGAGCTTGTGTTTAATAATGGTTATCATTAGCTTTTTCAATACTTTATATGTTGGAAGTAGATATTTAAATATAGCGGAACTTATTATTGATGGTATGAAATTATCCTGCTAAATGTGACTTTAGACTGAATTCTATCTTTTGGATAGTATTTAGTGCAATTTCAGTCTGTAACTGTCAAGTAGCCATTTTCTTAATTTGGGATATCAACATCTAACAATTCTTTCATAGGGACTTCAAGGGCAACACTCAATCTGTAAATTGTAAAAAGAGTAATGTTACTTCTGCCTGCTTCAAGCCTTGAAATATTATTAGGGTCTGTAGTAATCTCCATTCTGGCTACTAATTCAACCTGTGTAAGCCCTTTTGAAAGTCTTATTTCCCTAATTCTTTGACCAACTTTTTCTAATACAATTTGCTTATTCATTCCTATCTTATTTGATAGGCTCAATGAATCTGTTATATTTGTTTTAGCATATATCGTATATGATAGGTTTGTGCTTTAAATTAATTTTAGTGACACAGATAATAGGCATAATATTTATTGCTGTAGTGGTAATAGCTCTAATCTTAGAGGATAAGAAATCTTCAAGGGAATTTTATGAAAAGAGGATAAAAAAACTTGAAGATGAAAAGTCTCGTGCAAAAAGTTTAAATGAAGCTCTTAGAAGCCAACAAACTTCTAGTAGGGAAAATGTTGAACAAGAAGAACATTATGAGGCTGGATATACTTCAATAACTCAGTTTAATGATGCAGTTGATGAAATTGAAAAGAACATTAAATACAGTCCTTTAGAGCGTATTTACTATGAATCTAAGTTGCCAGACCAAATAAAAAATGAAGTTAGTTTAAGGGTTAAAACTAAAGAGCATTTGACCTATTTAGCTAGGAAAGGTATAACCCAAAATGATATAAGTTCTGCAAAGAATATTATTAGCCAGAGAGAAGAAGCCATTGGTACAACTTTAAATCTTAAGTCTTTTACAGAAGATTATATACAGCAAAAAGGAAAAGTAATAGCTAAGGAAATATTCTTAGGATTAGTCAAGATTTTTGAAGTGGCTGGTAGAGATGTTCGTGCTTCAGATGAAGTTTATAAAGAACTATTTGAGGAATTACCTTTTTAACCTAATAGATTAAATGCAATGAATCAAAAGCTCATTAAAGAGTTTTATTTTGAAACAGGAAAGTCATTAGAGGACTATTCAGATAAAATATTGGAGCATAAAATCAAGTCTGATAGTTATTTTGAAACAAAATATAATTTATTTAAATCCAATATAGTTGAGTTTGATTCTCTTTTCTCTAAACCCTTCTTTAAAGAAATCATACTCTTATTCAATAAAAATGTTTTATGTGCTGTTTTTTACAAATTTGAAGGAGTTTTATTAGACTATTTCAACCAATGCATACAGTCAAATTTACCTAATCGTGGTAAAGTAGAAACAACACATAGAAATTCAATCCTGTATACATTTTCAGAAGATTTATTTTTTGAAATTTTAGTAACTGACAATAAAACTACTGGTATTTGTATGATGAATAGTCAGTTTAGGGAAGACCAATTAAAAACAATTCAAGAAAAGAAATATGAGCTATTGCTTATAAATAACAATATAGAAATATGAAGACAATGAAATCAATTTTGAAATTCAGCCTTATAGCATTATCAATAACTCTAGCTAGTTCATGTGATTCAGATGATAATAATGAAGAACAACAAAGTAATCCAACACATAAGATAAGTTTCTCTGGTAGTTCTTCAACAGATAGTTGTGATGTAGATGGAACTTATTCTATTGGTGTGGAATTTGTGTCAGATGGAAATTCTGTTGGCACAAATTCTTTTAATGGTACTACCAATTTTATGCAGCTATCAGAACAGATGGACTTAGCAGGAAATACCATAGGTATAAAGTTAACTTTGCTAAACTTTGATGCTAATAATAGTAATAGTGGAAGAGGAAGTGGGTTAGAATCTATCGTAGTTAACATTGAAGACCTTTCAAATAATATATCAATTTTGAATGAAAGTCTGGAGAATTTATTTATTTGTACAGATTCAGTTTATGAAGTTGTACTGCTATATAACACGGCAGACAATACAAGTAATATAAATTATTTACAGCATGGATTTTAAAATATTTAAATTCCTAATATAGGTAAATTGCCGTTTAAAATTGAAAGTTAGGTTTAATTGTGGAGGAACTTTGCATTCAATATAGACTGTATAGATATGTAACAGGAGATATACTGTAAAAGGCACACAATTAGTCATACATAAGGTTGATATTAATTGTAATTTACTGCATATAAGATTATAAAACTTTAATGGAATTGTCCCGTCCAGACCGATTCTTTTAACAAGAATTATACCCTTTAACAGTTATTACAGCTTTTACAGTCTTACATGTAATAAGATAGATTAAAAAAAAAGTTGCTGCAACAATGCTGCAACATTTTTAAAACAGGATGTAATTATTTGAAAGTATATGAAAGTACTTTTTTTATAAAATGTTTATTTTCAGCTATTTGAAAATTATTGAAAAACAATGAAAAATATCTTTAAGTATCTGTTAATCAGAGGGTCGTTGGTTCGAGCCCAACCTGAGGAGCCTGATTAGACTTCCCGTCGATTTCGACGGGATTTTTTATTTCCAATCTCTTGAAAGGCTTATTTTTACTAATGATTACAGAGATTAGCAAATCTAGTTTAGCGGTTCGATTGGAAAATTCGGGTAAAGTGAGCCACCTGTGCCGGATTAAATTGAGCAGTGTAAATGAAGTACTAAAAATCGTTTCATTTGTGGTTTAAAATTAGTGATTCTTTTTTAATTTTTTTCTCATAGATTCTCCTTTTAGATTAATTCTATGAGCAGAGTGCACCAGTCTATCTAAAATAGCGTCAGCAATAGTTTGTTCCCCAATGATCTGATACCAAGCTTCAGTTGGTAATTGAGAGGCTATGATGGTAGAACGCCTACCATGTCTATCTTCAATGATTTCCATAAAAATATGTCTATTGGCACTATCTAAAGTTTTAAGCCCAAAGTCATCCAAAATGAGCAGGTCCTGTTTTTCCAGTCGGTTTATTTCTCTTAGGTATGAGCCATCCGCTTTAGCCGTTTTCATTTTGGTAAATAATTTATTGGTATTAAAGTACATGACCTTATATCCTAATGAGCAGGCTTGATGGCCAATAGCAGAAGCCATATAGCTTTTACCAACACCCGTACTTCCTGTAATGAGGATGTTCTCTTGACTTTTAATAAAATCACAAGAAGAAAACCGTTGTATTTGGTTTTTATCGATGTTTCTGCCTGGCTGATAGTTAATATTCTCCAATATGGCTTTGTATCTAAATTTTGCAGCTTTAGTAAGGCGTTCTATTTTCCTATTATATCTGTCATCCCATTCAGATTGCATTAAATAAGCAATGAGTTCATCATTGGTGTAATCGACGGTGTTGGCCTGCAAAGTTTCATTAAAAGCTCTGTACATACCATAGAAGCGTAGATGCTTCATTTGTTCTAGTGTTTGTGTATTCATATCTCTGTTTTTATTTATAATATTGATTTCCCCTTATGTTTTTATGTGGTGGCACCTCTTCTTGCTCATCTGGCGTATCCTCTATAACATACCAACCTTTTTCTAAGATGCTCACAATAATATTGTAATTATAGGCACCATAATCCAGTGCTCTTTTACAAGCATTATTTAAGCGCTCATTTCCTACTTTTCTTGCCAATTGTAAAATGCCAGCACAAGATTTATAGGATTGCTCTGGATGTCGTTTCTTGTCTAGTATTTTAATGATATAGCTTTGACAGTTATCACCGATATTAGCAGACCAGTTTATAAATTTTTCTGGACTCCAATCGCTCACAAAATTGTGATGTGACGGCATATGTTCTTTATTGGTAGTGTAGGCATACTTTTTTCCATGCCTTGTATGCAAAGCGATACGATTGTGCCTGTAGTAAATCTCTACGGAACTATCAGAATAAACAATCCGTATCTTTTTTCCTATGTATTTATAGGGAACACTATAGTAATGCTTGTCTTTGTTAAAATAGATATGGCTGTTTTTATGGACTGTACCATTGGCATAGTGCTTTAACTCATAGCGCTTTGTCGGCAATGCCTTTAGTTCTGAAGTTTCTAATTCTCGGAATAATGAAGCTCTTGTATATTCACGCCCTCTAAAAGACATATTGTTATGTTGAGCAATCAGTTCTAGTATACGTGCATTGATAGCCTTTTTACTGTGAAAAGTCTCTTTTCTAAGTTTAGCAAAAACCCTAGTATATATAGTTCGTACTGCGTTCTCTACAATAGCTTTATCTCTTGGCCTGTAAGCCCTTGTGGGCAGTATGGTGGTTTCATAATGATCTGCAAAATCAGAGAAGGTCGCATTTATTTTTGGTTCATAACGACTACTTTTAGTGACTGCCGCCTTAAGGTTATCTGTTACCAATGCCCTTGGAACACCACCATAAAACCACAAGGCGTTTTCAATACAACGTATAAAATCTTCTTTTTTCTGACTATCACAGGCTTCGACATAAGTATATTGACTAGCACCCAATACACAAACAAAGACCTCTAAATCTTGCAGTTCACCAGTGTATTTATCTACAATGGTTAATTTCTTTCCTGTAAAATCTATGAACAGTTTATCCCCCCGCCTTATGATTGAAATGCATTACCGGTGAGACTTCATTACGCCATTCTAGGTACCAGTACCTAAACTGTGAGAACATATAACCATCTGGATGATTCTCTTTGTACTCTTCCCACAACAAGTATTGTGTAACCCCAGTTTTCTTTATTTCTTTATCAAAATATGGAAAGTATTGCTCTAAGGTTTTTAGCTGCTCACTTTTAGTCTTAGTTTTGGTTGAAAACAACTTATGGAGTTCCTCTACACTTAATGCGGACACTTCATAAGCCGTCAGTTTAAAACTCTTAAAAAAAAGTAATGTATTTGCTTACGGTATTGCGAGATATACCCAGTTGGGCACTGATCTGCCGCTTGCTAACACCTTCAGCATATAACTTAAATAATGTTTTTACTTTTCGCATGTCTATCTGTTTGCCATAATCTTTTCCTGTAAAAGAAAGATTATTTGTAAACACAAATAGAAACGATTTTTAGTGGCCCACTTTAAGCCGGCACGCTATGCTCACTTTGGTCCAGCACGGGTGGCTCAGTTTCATCCGATATTAGTGGTATACTATGTCCGAATTTTGCAAATTGTGATAGGTTTTACCCATATTTTAAAATTTTTAGAAACTTTTTTTGTTTTCAATATATCATGAACGAAGAAAAACAGCAGCTAGTATATTTACTAATTGCTGTTTATCAATTATTTAGATTCTAATTTTAAGGCATGTCCTGTTTTGGGACACTACCCTAATTAGGTAAATCAGTGTTATTAGCCCTAATCATTCTCCTGTTAATTTTAATATTAAGGCCTCTCATATTATATAGATTCATAAAATGTATCATTCTTAATACTATCTATTTCGACTAAAAATACTAAAGAATCAAATTTAGAATTTGCATTTAAAACTTCTAGAGAATAAGCTTTATTCGATATCCACTTAATTTTTGAATGCTGGGGTTCTAAATTTGGATTACCATAATATCTGATTTGAGAATCATTATTTCTGATCAAATAATCATTTATTGAATCATTCCGAAAGATTTTAAATGTACCTATATTTTCTTTTTTAAAATCCATATTACACGAAAAAAACATTGAGCAGTATATAAGATAACTTAGCTTTTATAGTTTCATTAGTACAAAATTATTAAATATATAGTCCTATTAGAGTTTTTAGCCCTAATTTAAATATTGACTTTCTTTTCTTGTATACTAATATTATTGAACTTGAGATAAGACTTAAAACATTTTAGGCATGAACCAGGATCACCACTTGTTCTAGTGAAAAATTTCTCAAAATCATTAATTGATTTAATTTTTTCTATATTTTCAATATCATCATCGACTGAAAAGTAATATACAAATTGCCCTAAGTCATTAACATTAAAAATGAGCTTTATAACATTTGTTTTCTCTTTATTTATATAATATTTATATAAAATCTTGCTCATCTGTATAATATCACTTTCATGATGATTACTGCATATTAATCTTCCCATAATTTAATCAAAATAATGTTTTTATAAACCCATATTCTTTCAAGGCACTATTTGGGACATTTAGCCCGCCATTGCGTAAAACACTTCCAACATGATTTACACAAGAATTGCAACTCTTATTATATGCACCTAATTGTTTGCCTATTTGACTTCTTTAATAACCTTGAGCTGCCTTAGCGTTAGGTAAATCAACCTTAGCTACAACTGAAGCATTATTACCGTTTGTTGCTCTTATCGTTGTTGTTGACAAATCAGAACTTGTAATAACTTGATCTGTGGTTAAAGTTGTTCCATCAAAAGATGTCTCAACTTTGTAATGACCAAAAGGATTATCAGCTGTACCTTCATACTTATATATATTTGCTGTACCAGATGCATCTTCTACACCATCAGCTACTTTAACAGCCGTCTCAATTGCATCATCAGAGCCACCTTTAGATAAATTACTAATAAACTTACCTAACATTAGTGGAGCTTCGATCAATAATGCATCGGCAACAAAACTGGAGATAGCATCTAGTTGGCTATCATACTTTACAATATCGATAGCTTCGCCATTTTTATATGCAGTCATACGACCATTTCCATCGTAACTAGCAGTTAAATGTTCACTTTGAAATAATGCATCTTCAAAGTTAGCATATCCTGCAGATTTAGCAGAATTATCCAATTGAGAATAATAGTTTTCCCAATCTTCTTCGGTTTCGCAACTAGGACACTCACCATCAGCACTGCTAGGGTCCGCCCAAAATATAGGGTTATTATCAAAAGCAGAATAAGTTGAGTATTCAAAATGATCTACAGGATCAATAGCTGTCCATCTTGCGATTGCTGGGTCATATTACCTGAAGGACATCTCATACCAATCCATACCTAATGATTCTTCAAGTTCTATGCCATTGTACTTAAACCTGCTCGCCACGGGGTTCACATTAGCAGAGACCACGTCATTGTACCCCTTGTGCTTCAGTCCAAAGGGATAGTAGCCTAAGATGATTTTTTTGCTGTTTTGTTAAAAAATCAAAGCTATTTCTTACTTTTATTACAGTATTCTAAAAGAACGTTTAATTTTATTTATAATCTTTAATTTGAAACTATTATCCCTTCTTTTTGGATTATCGTTCCAAACCTCTATCTCTTTCTTTTCCTTTATCTTTTTCTAATTCTTGTCGCTGATGAATCTTTTTTAATTGATTTAATCTTTGGCCTTTTTCATTTTTGAGTTCATGAATCTTTCTCAACTTTAATTGCTCTTTCACTAAGTCAATATCTCTACCTTGATGAAATACACCTATTATTTTTACAGTCTTGGTTTTTTCATTCACTAAATAATGAATCGTAAATGGAAAAGAAGAACCTAAAACGGCTCTTCTATGATTATTTCCTATTTCTTTGAATATTTTTGGATTGTCTTTTAATTCAGTACGAATTTTATAGAAAGCATTTTTAAATCGCTGACCTAATTCTAATTCCTTAGATCGATACCAAAGAAACCCTTTGTTGAGTTCTGCGATTGCTTCATTTGTATATTTGATTTTGTAATCCACTTAATCTGCCATTTTTTCTAATTCAGATAAGTAAAAATCTAAATCCTCATCATCAATCAAGTTATCATCATTTTCAGCAGTTTTGATACGCTCAGCAATAATACGTTCACGTTCTTTATCAAATTCCTGTTTGCTTACAAGTTCCCCTTTTTTATTATAATAACCTTCATTCATATTTTAAATATACCATATTATTTTTAGTAGTTCATCCCCAAAAATATATCTTCAAATGAGCTTCTAAGTAAATCTTGTTCTTAGAAAAGCATATTGTTTTTCTACTCAATCTCTTGATATGAGTTCTTAAATTTAAATTCATCCGTTCAATCCTATTTGTACAATATTGAAAACGTTTATGAACTTCTTTTGGAATTAATGGTGGATATATATTTAACCTATCCGTATAAATCTTTGTTGTTTGGAGAAGGAGAAGTTTATTGATTAATGGTTTAATATTTTCTTTTGATTTACTACCAACAAAGAAATCAATAACATGTTTTGTTTCTCTTTCTATAGCATACGTAATCCAAGTAAAGTTATCTTTATTATTTATATATGTCCACATTTCATCAACTTCGAATTTACAGCCTAGCTTATTGAAATATGGTGATTTAATTTGATTACTAATTCTTAATAGTCTTGAAAGAACTGTTTTAGATGAAATATTTACGATTCTCGAAATACTTCTAATACCACAGCCTTCTTTTAATAGACTTCTGATTAATTCATTGGTATTAGAATTGTAAGCTTTGTAGGTATATTTTAATTGAAAACTACATTGACAGTTTTTACAATAATAACGTTGTTCACCATTTCTTTTTCCTTTTTTGATACAACTTGACTGATTACAGTTTTTACATTTCATATCTGTAAAAATAATCAAGCACCAATTTACTACACGTAAGGATAGAGAATCCTTATTTAACAACATCTATCAAACTTTTACTATTTCAAAGAACGATAATAAGCCCTCTTTCGAAAGCTTATTATTTTATAATCTATTGATTATCAATATCCGATTTCATGCCTTTTTCAAAAGCACCAGTTTACTACACTACCATTCTCTTTGAAAGCGATAGTTGCAAAATTTGCACCTATAACGCTCGCTGTTTGTTATTTTGAAATCCATTTTTAACAGGAACTTGTTTGCACTTGGGACATAGAATTTTTCCATGACCTAATTTACTACCCTAATCCGTACCATTACTAAAATACGCTTTTTGTCGATAAATATCGCTTTTAATCGATAAATATTAAAAAATATATTAACTTGCGCATGCAAAAACAAGTTGTGTTTTTATTGTATAAACCTTAAATCTAACCATTATGAAAAAAATTACCTATCTACTAACTCCTCTTTTGTTAGTCTTTTTTTCCTATCAATCGTATTCTCAATGTACCATTACTGTAGATGGTGGCGGTACGGGTTCTATTACAAGTGGCACTAGTAAAGGCCAGTCTTTTACGGCTAACTGTTCAGGTACTTTAAATACGATTTCAGTGATTGGGGCTGCCCCCTCCAACGGTCATACCGTAACGCTTTATGCAGGAGAGGGAATGGGAGGAACACAACTCGGTCAGCTTACTGGTCAAAATATTACGGAAGAGACTACCTCCCTAAGCAATTTTGCCACTGTTTTTGATTTTTCAGGTCTGGGAATCAGCCTGACAAGTGGAAGTAAATATACTTTCAATATTTCTGGAGTTATGAGACTTTTTCTCCATAATGCACCATCATCGGCTTATGCAGGCGGTATTCTATATTTTGATGGAGGGGCACAAAGTGGTTTTGACCTGAATTTTGAGGTGGATATTGCAGTTGAATCCTGCCCAGCCCCCACAGCACAGATAACAAGCCCAGTGTTCGGAACCGAGACCAGCTCTACATTAACTTTATCAAGTTTTACAGTGCCTGCAAGTGGTGCAGATGGCTATGCAATTTATATCAACGATACGAACTCATTTACCTCACCAAGTGATGGGGATGAGCCAACGGCGGATACCAGTTGGAACGGATCAGGACAGCAAGCTGTTTACTTTGGAACTTCGGCATCACCAAGTATAACAGTAACAGACTTAGATCCTGGAACACCATATTTCTTTCAAGTGTATGCCTACAATGATTGTTCAGGAACAGAGACCTATGAAACGACAGGGCTCAATGCAAATGATACGACAGCCCTTGGAGTATTAACTATCACGGGATTGACTGGAAATGACAAAATTTACGATGATACCGCAGCAGCATCCGCTTCAGGAACGGCGTCACTTTCAGGAGTTGTCTCAGGAGCGAACGATGTCTCTTTAGGCGGAAGTCCAGTCTTCACTTTTGCAAGTGCAAATGTAGGAACGGGAATTACGATCAATACGACAGGGTACACTTTAAGTGGAACAGATGCAGGAAAATATACGTTGACTCAGCCTACTTTATCGGCAGACATCACTGCAAAAGAACTGACTATAACAGGATTGACAGGAGATGACAAGGTTTATGACGATACGACCGCAGCAAGTGCCACAGGAACAGCGTCACTAGTGGGAGTAGAAACGGGAGATGATGTAGGTCTAGGCGGAAGTCCAGTATTTGCTTTCGTATCAGCCAACGTAGGCACAGGCATCACGATCAACACCACAGGGTA
>NZ_JAGSPD010000012.1 GCF_019203985.1 Winogradskyella luteola
AACATAACCGTTCAGCTCGATGCCACAGGAAACGCCTCGATACTTCCAGCGGACATCGACAACGGGTCCTCGGACAACTGCGGAATTTCATCTATAACTTTAAATCAGACTACGTTCAATTGTTCTGATCTTGGCGTCAATACAGTCACATTATTTGTTCGTGATACTTCGAATAATTTATCAACCTGTACAGCTAACGTAACAGTAATTGATCCTGCAGCCAATGCAACGGTAAGTATAGTATCAGATGATAGTGATAATATTATTTGTGACAACGACACTATATCTTTTACTGCTACTCCATTTGATGGTGGTGCTTCACCAATATATGAATGGTTTATCGACAATGTTTCTTTTGGAAATAACAGTCCAAATTTCACACCCATCACCACTTTAGCTGTTGGGGACCATGACATCTTTGTGAGAATGCAATCAGGTTTATCGGCTTGTACACTACCAAAACAAAGTAATACAATTACGGTAACAGTAGAATCATTACCAGTAGTAACTTCACCTTCACAAATTTGTATAGGAGATACTGGAAACTTAATGCCAAATACTGGCGGTACATGGGTAAGTAATAATCCTACAGTTGCAACTGTTGATAATTCTGGATTAATTACTTCTGTCGCAAGTGGAAATGTGACATTCACATTCACAAATAGCGCAACAGGCTGCAGCAGTACAACGAATAGTGTTTCCATAAATGCACTACCTATAATTTCCAACCTACCAACAGACAATGAGCTATGTGTAGATGAGACACATACATTATCTCCTTCATTTGGTGGTACATGGTCAAGTAGTGATACTGGAATTGCTACTATTACTAATGCAGGTGTTATCACTGGTATTAGTGATGGTTATGTAAATTTCACGTTTACCGATTCATCTACAGGATGTAACACAACGTCAGCATTTATTGAAATATTGCAAGTACCTCAAATAGATGCTGTTGTAGCTTCACCAGATACAGTATGTGAAGGTGATGATAGTATTTTGACAGCAACGGTGTTTGGCGCTGGAGCTGGCTCTACAGATGTTGTACTTGTTAACTACAACTTTAATTCAGGTAATGATTATGGAAGCTTAAACGGTCAAGAAGCGTCAGGAATTACAAGTTCTTTAAATAGTCCCAACATTATTTTTGATCGCACCCAAAGCGGAAGAGGTGTAAGCAACCCTCCTGCATTTGCACCCAACATTGCAGGTGAGTCGTTAACCGTAAGAGATGATTGGCAAGATGGATTTGTTGACGCCACGAATGATCCAGGTGGAGCACCAGATGATGGTGAATTGATATTTACTTTAGGAGGTCCTTCCCTACCAAATTACGATACCTTTGAAGTATATTTCGATTCAAAACGTGTAGAAGCTGGAGGACTAGACAAAAGAATTTTAATAGAGTTCAGTACCAATAATGGTGCAACCTGGTCTTCAGCTGGCTCAAGAAGCTTACGTGCAGGGACAACTTCGTATAAAAGATTTAATCGTACTTTATCGGGATTGAGCAACCCAAATAGCTTACAAATCAGATTAAGTGTAGACGATGGTTCGACTTACACTTCATCTTTCGGAACTTATAGTAACCAAACAAATCCTGATGTTAAAATAGATAATTTTCAAGTTAGAGCTTCTGTAAATGGCCCTGGTTTTGTGTACAACTGGTCTGTTTTATCTGGTGACACATCAAGCTTACCAGCTTTTACAGACAATTCTCAAATTACAGTATTACCTAACGTAACCACAGAATACGAGGTCACAGTTACAAGTATTGATGGTTGTCCTGCTTCAGAAACAATAACGGTAAATGTAAATCCTGCACCAGAAATTTCGTTTTCTACGAATTACTGTCCCAGTGCACCTCATAACAATGAGGTAGAAATCACGGCTATGTCTTCAATTCCTGGCACTACATATCAATGGATTATTACTTATCCAAATCCTGGTGACTCAGATTATACACATGGAGGCCATAGCAATACATCTGCCACTGCTTATGTAGATACGGCTGGCACATATCAAGTCATTGCAACCGCACCTAGTGGTTGTACTTCTTCTGCAACCATCAATATTGCCACAGAACTTGTTACAAATGGAGACTTCTCTCAAGGTAACGTAGGCTTTACTTCAGATTATACCTATTACCCTGATGTCGCAGGAAATAATGAGCTAGTCGATGATTCTGGCACTAATGGTTATTCCGTAACAACCAACGGTAATGATGTTAACCCCTCATTTTGGGGCAATGACCGTACGGGAGATGCTGCAAGTAACTTTATGGCGATAAATGGTCATGGAAACACGCTTGTAGTTTGGAGACAACAAGTTACCATAGAACCAAACACCGAATATTATTTTGCTGTTTGGGGAATGAGTTTAAATGACGATAGCCAAACAGCACAATTAACATTTAACATCGATGGAACCAATGTAGGTACTCCTGTAAGTTTGCCCACACGTCCAAATAACAACAATCCTGGATCAGACAACTGGACACGACTTTACGGAAGTTGGACATCTCCAAACGCACCAGGACCGCAAACCATCGATATTGAAATACGAAATTTAAACAACTCAGCTACAGGTATTGATTTTGGATTGGACGACATATCCTTTAGTACTTTAGATCCGTTTATCATTTTAACATCTCCTGATTATACGGATGATGAGCAAATAGTATGTCAGGATACAGCTTTTGATGATATAACCTACGCTGTAGGCGGAGCTAGTAACGGAGCAGATATTCAATGGTGGTTAGATGGTACACCAGTTGGAACAGGCCCCTTTCCAAACAACACACTACCAACAGGCGTACAAACAAGTTTTGATGGCGAGGAATATAGAATCAATGGCGTTCCAACACAATTTGGAACATTTACATATACCATTTCTACGAGTAGTACTTGTGGTACACCAAAAACAGCTTCAGGAACTATTGTTGTCAATGAAGCACCTACAGTCAATATCACAAATCCCCCTTCCTCAATTGTATGTGAAACAGAAGGTACAATTAATTTAGAAGCTATTATAGGCGGTGCAGCTACTGGAGGTACTTGGAGTATTAGCGGTACACCAATAGCAACAACAATTACTGGAAATACAGCAACTGCCGCTTATACCATATCAACAACTGGACTTACAACCTTTACCTTTACCACAGATGACCCAAGTGGACCGTGTGATGCTGTAACAGAAACTTTAGATATGGATATATCTACCTATATTACAGCTGATGCCGGAGTAGATAGGGTAAGATCTAATTGTTCTAAAACAACAACTCAATTAGCGGCAAATAATGTAGTAGGACTATGGAGTGTCATATCAGGACAGCCAACAAACAGCTATTATTTTGCAGATGCTACATCATACAACACAGAATTTACTGGCGAAAGTGGTGAAATCTATACCTTACAATGGGAAGCTACAAACACAGGCGCTTGCACTAACGATGTAGACACAATGACCCTAGAAATACCTGATTGTAGAGATCGACTTGTTTTTGATGGTTTTGATGATAGTTTAATTTTTGGGGATAACTATGGCTTAGACACTGGAGCTTTTAGTTTTGAAGCATGGGTAAAACCCGATATCGTAACAGGGACACAAACTATAGTTTCTAAACGAAATAGTACTAACCTCAGCTCAGGTTATGATTTAAGTTTAATCAACAACCGATTATTTTTCCGTTGGAATAACCAAAGTATGTTCTCAACACAAACCATGAACAACACAAAATGGTATCATTTGGCCGTGACATTTAATGGCTCTGACACCTATACATTATACATTGATGGTTTTGTGGTACAGACTAATAACAGTGGGGCATCTCCTACGTCGAACACCAACAAAGCACTAATTGCTGCAATGGATACGACCAATGATTTAGCCATAAACTATTTTGATGGTAATATTGATGAAGTTCGCTTCTGGAATACGGAGTTATCTGTAGATCAGATTCGAGAAATGATGAATCAAGAGATTGAAGCCAATGGAGTAAATGTAAGAGGTGTTGTTGTTCCCTTTGACATTTCAGGTTTACAATGGAATAATCTCATTGGCTACTATCAAATGCGATTTGGTCCTCAAACAGTCCTCGCCAATGGTATTTTGCAAGATATTTCTACAGTTTCACCAGTTGATGGCAAATTAAGTAAAATGACGACTACACAAACTGAAACTGCACCAATTCCATATATTACAGCAAATAATGGTGCTTGGGATAACACAAATACTTGGGAAAATGGGAATCTACAGCAATTACCCAATTCAGCAGTAAATAGTATTAACGGCTTAGCTCAAACTTGGAATATTGTTGTGTCACAGCACAATGTCTCTGCAAACAGAGCAATACAAGTAGCCAGCATGCTTGTAGATGCCAATAAACTATCAATAACCTATGACCAGTCATTGACTATTGATACATATTTAAAAATAGATGGAACACTAGACCTTGTCGGTCAGTCTCAGCTTTTGCAACCATTGGGAAGTGTCGTAGATTATTCTGGTAGTGGTAGTTTAGAACGTGATCAACAAGGAACATCCAACCTTTATAATTATAATTATTGGGCATCACCAGTGAGCAACAATGGTTCTAATTATAGTATAGGAAATGTATTAAATGATGGTACTACAGCTACAAATCCGCAACCGTTAAGCTGGACGGATGCTAATAATGCCAATCCATTGACAACCCCTATAACCTTAAGTAGAAGATGGTTGTACTTATATGAAAATTATCCTGAGAATTCCATAGCCGATTGGAATTTTATTGACGAAAACCAAAACATACCTGTTGGTTTGGGCTTTTCCATGAAAGGTAGTGGTAGTTCATCAGCAGATCAAAATTATACTTTTATCGGACAACCAAATAATGGTACAATTACCTCGCCTGTCACTCCAGATTATCAGGCATTAGTAGGTAACCCATATCCTTCTGCAATAGATGCCAATGCATTTATATTAGATAATAGTGGCGTATTGGCAGATGGCACCTTGTACTTTTGGGAGCATGCAGCAACAAATAGCTCGCACAACTTATCAGCTTACGAAGGTGGTTATGCCGCACGTAATTTAACTACGGGTATACCAGCCGTTTCTCCACCAGAGATTAACGGAGAAGGAAGTGCCAATAAAATCCCAGGACGTTATGTACCAGTAGCTCAAGGCTTCTTTGTAACCGGAAATGCTACAGGTGGAAACATTACCTTTAGAAATAGCCAACGTACATTTGTAAAAGAACTAGGAGCCAACTCGGTATTCCTAAGACCGAATCACGAGTCAAACGTGGAGACAAATACAGAGCAAGGTCTTGATGATGACAAATTCATAAGATTGGATTTTATAAGTCCAGAAAATGCTATAAGGCATATCGTAATTGGTTTTATGGACAATGATAGTGCAACAGACGGGATTGACTATGGCTATGATGGTATCAACCAAGATCATTTCCCTAATGATATGTCATTTAATATTGAAGGAGAAAAATTCGTTATCCAAGGTGTAAGTACATTTGACGATACAAAAAGTTATCCTTTAGATATAGATTTGGCCAGTGGCGGAAACATTGAAATAGCATTGCATGCACTTGAAAATTTTGAAGACACCATCGACGTCTTAATATTTGATGCTCTAAATGGTAGTTATACAAGAATTAATGATGCTAACTTCCAAAAACATCTCGAAACAGGAAACTATAGCAATAGATTTTATTTGGTATTCCAAGAAGACAACTCGCTATCCACAATTGAAGAAGAACTTGACCGAGTGATGGTAAATTATCTGCAAAGTACCAATGAAATCTATGTGAATCTACCATTATCTATGCAAGTAAAGCAGATGGCATTAATTAATATACTAGGGCAAACCGTTAGAAATTGGAATGCCAATAGTCTGCCAACAAGCAACACATTTAAGATCCCTGTCGAGAAAGTATCTGAAGGTAATTATATCTTAAAGGTAGAAACCAATAAAGGAACACTAAACAAAAAACTTATCGTTAAGTATTGATTTTACCTTAATCAAAAAGGCTTGAAATTCCTACTCGGAATTTTGGCCGTAATGAATTACAGTCGTTGTTGTGCAATATATTTTCACAGGTCTAAAATACCAAATGTTTCTGTAAAAGGAATGTCAATCGAAATAATTTCAAATTTTGGGTTAGTTCCTTTTTTCAATAATGCAAGAGTATTTTTGGAGCGAATATCAGATGTTACAAAATATGTAACTGACTTATCTAAATCAGCTTGGGCAAAGAGCTTAGAATCATTTGGAATTATAGCACGTGGCGTTAATTTTTCTTCACTGATTTTATTTTCCGCAAAGATTATGTTCGCAAATTGTCCTGTTTTTTCGGCTTCTTTTAAATTGAAAGGAGCAATTTGAATATTTTTTAAAGGCAAATCTTCTAAATTTCCAAGTACACAGTATTCTGCAATTGAAATTGTTGAGACTTTTAAAACAATATCATTTTCCAAAAAGTATCTGAAATATCCAACTGCATTTGAATGAAGTGGGTCTTCATCGTTTAGAAGCCTAATGAAAAAACTTGTATCTAATAAGACACTATGCTTCATAACCACCTCTTAAGTTTAATAGCCATTCGTCAGGATTAACATTTTTCCAGCTATCCTTGGCTTTTTTGATAAGAGAATTTAAATAATCATTATCAAATTTCGGTTGATAATCTATAAGCTCAATTAATTGAAGTGATTTAGTGTCAATTTCCCCAGTTTCAATGTTTTGCTTGCCTTTGGCACGAACACCATATTTTTTATATAGTAGGTTTTCTTCTCTTTCTTTTAGAAATTTTTCTCCAGTTTCTATTGATAAGTATCCGAAATCATCTGTATCTAAATGTATATTGGCTTTGCTTTTCCCGCCAGCATCTTTTAAAATACCGTAAAAATAAAATTCTGCATCAACCCAAATGTTCTCTGTCCTAATAAATTTTGTGTTAGGGTTTATAGTTAACTCATAACTATCATTCAGTGATGTTTTTATTTGAAATTCATAATTTTTTTGGCGAGACAAATTTTGAATATTCTCAATAGCTCGAGCAGTTTTAAGTTCGAGAAAATCGATTGATTCATTAGCCTGAACTTGAGATAAAACTGCACTAAATCCAATTACAGTTTGAATAGTGGTTTTGAAAAAATGTCGAACAGAACCCTCTTGAATATCGTAGGTGATAATTGGTCTATCTTTTTTATTGGTAGGAAATAGCAAATCCTCAACATTTTGCAATATTGATGCAATATGTTTAATATCGTAGTTCTCAGGACTTAAATCTTGATTTCCAGATTTGCCTACAACTCGAATTTCTATTTCTCCAATTTTTTCCACATTTCAAAGATACAATTAATTCATATTAGCTGTTGATTTTTGTTTTGATGCAATATGTTGTACAACTTTAATAATATAAGTCCGCTCGAATAACTTATATCAATAGCTAAACAAATCTAGTCCTTCACAACTATAAAATCAATACGTATAGATACGTATTTTAAAGAAATCGACCCAAATCCATCTCATTAATCCCACCATGAGATGCATGCGCCACCACGACTCCATTCTTAATTACCAATAGTTGTGGAGATTGGTGCAGCACTTGAAATGTATAGCCCACTTCATCAGATACAGTTCTGTAACTCAATAAATCAAGGTAATACAAATCGGCATTGGCATCCACGTCATATGCAGATACAAACTGATCCATTACCATACGGCTAATACCACAACGTGTAGAATGCTTAAAAATAAGCTGTGTCTTGGTTTTGGATTTTTCTGCTATGGAGTTGAGTTGTTCAACACTGTTCAGCGCAATCCACGGTAATATTTTTTCCTCCTTAGGCTCTGACGAACCAAATAATTTCTTAAACATTATAAAACGCGTTTTAAAGTTCTCGTGAAAACGAGAATCCATATTTATATTCATAGTCGAAGCCTTACCTCTACCTTACACACAAAGGACAAAACGTCACGTAAAAATACACTAGAGCAGACATTTTGTCGTTTTTATCTTACCATTTCGTCTTGGTAAGATTATTGAATAAAGATAAGCAAACACAATAACAAAACAATGCTATTGCCATTCCGAATAAAATGAGGAATCTAACCAGATCCTTCACTAATGTTCTGAATGACAAAAAGAAAATAAACATTATGAATTTTAATAATTATACCATTAAATCACAAGAAGCCATACAGCAAGCACAGCAGCTTGCACAAGGTTTCGGCCATCAGCAAATAGAAAATGAGCACATTTTTAAGGCACTTTTTAATGTTGATGAAAACGTATTACCATTTTTGCTTAAAAAGCTGAATGTTAACGTGTCCATGTTACAACAGATCTTAGACAAAGAACTCGAAAGCTTTGCTAAAGTTTCTGGTGGAGACCTTATGCTTTCTAGAGACGCCAGCAAAGCACTCAATGAAGCATCGATCATTTCCAAGAAGATGAATGATGATTTTGTCTCTATTGAACATTTAATCTTGGCGATTTTTAAATCTAAAAGTAAGATTGCTCAAATCTTAAAAGACCAAGGTGTTACCGAAAAAGCACTAAATGCAAGTATTGAAGAGTTGCGCAAAGGTGATAGAGTGACATCCCAAAGTCAAGAAGAGACCTATAATTCACTTAATAAATATGCCAAGAATTTAAACCAGTTGGCCAGTGATGGAAAACTCGACCCAGTTATTGGTCGCGATGAAGAGATACGTCGTATTCTTCAAATTTTATCACGTCGTACCAAAAACAACCCTATTTTAGTTGGTGAGCCAGGTACCGGTAAAACAGCCATAGCCGAAGGTTTAGCACACAGAATTATTGATGGCGATATTCCAGAAAATCTAAAAGACAAACAAATCTTTGCCTTGGATATGGGATCGCTAATTGCAGGCGCTAAATTTAAAGGTGAATTTGAAGAACGCCTTAAAGCTGTCATCAAAGAAGTTACCACAAGTAATGGTGATATTGTACTCTTTATAGACGAAATTCACACACTCGTTGGTGCTGGTGGTGGACAAGGAGCAATGGATGCCGCCAATATTCTAAAACCAGCTTTGGCTCGTGGTGAGCTTAGAGCCATCGGAGCAACCACTTTAGATGAGTATCAGAAGTATTTTGAGCAAGACAAAGCTTTGGAACGTCGTTTTCAAAAAGTAACGGTTAACGAACCAGATACAGAAAGTGCTATTTCCATCCTAAGAGGTATTAAAGAAAAGTACGAAACGCATCACAAAGTTCGTATTAAAGATGAAGCTATTATTGGTGCTGTAGAGTTATCCAATCGCTACATTACCAATAGATTTTTGCCAGACAAGGCGATTGACCTTATGGACGAAGCGGCTTCAAAATTACGTATGGAAATCAACTCTAAACCAGAAGAATTAGATGTACTGGATCGTAAGATTATGCAGCTGGAAATTGAGCATGAAGCCATTAAACGCGAAAAAGATGAAACTAAACTAAAGTCTTTAAAAGCAGATTTAGCAAACCTCAAGGAAGAACGTAACGAACTGAATGCGAAATGGAAATCTGAAAAAGAAACAGTGGAAAACGTTCAGAGTATAAAACAAGACATTGAAAACTATAAGTTAGAAGCCGAACGTGCAGAGCGCGAAGGTAATTATGGCAAGGTTGCAGAAATCCGTTATGGAAAAATAAAGGAAGCCACTGAGCAACTTGAAGCGTTTCAAAAGCAATTAGCAGAGCAACAAGAAACGGCTCTAATTAAAGAGGAAGTGACTTATGAAGATATTGCAGATGTCGTTGCAAAATGGACAGGTATTCCTGTAACCAAAATGATACAAAGTGAGCGTGAAAAACTTCTTAAACTTGAAGATGAATTGCATAAACGTGTGGTTGGGCAAGAAGAAGCTATTGAAGCAGTTAGTGATGCGGTACGTCGATCTAGAGCGGGTTTACAAAATCCACAAAAACCAATAGGGACATTCCTGTTTTTGGGTACAACTGGTGTCGGTAAAACAGAGTTAGCTAAAGCTTTAGCTGAATACCTCTTTGATGACGAAAATGCCATGACACGTATTGACATGAGTGAATACCAAGAACGACATGCGGTAAGCAGATTGGTGGGTGCACCTCCAGGATATGTGGGTTATGATGAAGGTGGACAGTTAACCGAAGCTGTAAGGCGCAAACCTTATTCTGTAGTCTTATTGGATGAAATTGAAAAAGCACATCCAGATACCTTTAATATTTTATTGCAAGTATTGGATGAAGGCAGATTGACGGACAATAAAGGACGAATTGCAGACTTTAAAAATACCATAATCATTATGACATCCAATATGGGAAGTCAGATTATACAAGAGCGTTTTGAAGCGACTAAAGATATACAAACTGCAATTGAGGGAGCGAAAGTTGATGTCCTAGGTTTACTAAAACAAAGTGTAAGACCTGAGTTTTTAAACCGAATTGATGATACCATTATGTTTACTCCGTTATCTAAAGAAAACATTGTGGATATCGTTGGACTTCAACTCAAGAATGTTACTAAAATGATTGCACAACAAGGTATTACGTTTGATGCCACACCAGAGGCTAAAGCTTATTTGGCTGAGAAGGGCTACAATCCAGAATATGGTGCAAGACCTGTTAAACGTATCATTCAGAAAGAAGTACTGAACCAATTGAGCAAGGAAATATTGGCTGGTAGAGTTACTACAGACAGTATAATTTTGCTTGATGAATTTGACCACAAACTTGTCTTTAGAAATCAAGGCAACCTTGTAGTTGAGGAACTGTAATTAAAATATTTTTTTGATTGGTTGATGAAATGCAGCACCAATTTTTCTTGGGAAAAAGGTGCTGCATTTATTTTGTATCTACTTTTTTTATATCTTAACAGTACCAACCCAAAAAAAATATAATATATGGGATTCTTCCATTACTACGATATAGGCCACGCAGAAGTTTTTGTATTCGATGACTTTCTCATTAAGCAAGTAAAACAAGGTGAGACTGTGGATATGGAGGAGACCAAACTATTTAAGCTTATCCTAGAAGAACATTTCAGCAATAAAAACATGGCCTATATTTCCAATAGAGTGACCTCTTATTCTGTTAATCCCTTGGTCTATAAAGAATCTGAAAAGATCTCTAATTTAGTAGCTATAGCCATTATTCCCGCGACACCTAAGATGCGTTCTAGCGCAAAATACGAAAGCCAATTTTACAATAAGCCTTTTGGCATTTTTGATAATTTGAGTGAAGCCATAAAATGGGTACACAAAATCATTGAAAAAGAAAACAGTAAGAAAACGATACCAAGCAATTAAATTCTTACCAGAAACAAGAATACAAACCACTGTAACAATTTAGCTTTAAATCAGTCTTTATATTGATTGGTTGGTTAAAGCAACACTGAAATAAATCTGAAAAGCTATCGGATTATAGACGTGTTGCTTTCCTTTTGTAACAAATCTTCGTATTGAGCTACAAATAATTCGATATTCAATATACATAACATGAAAAAATATAGTTTAGTATGTCTTGCATTAATATCTTTTATATTAAGCAATGCACAACAACTTGAAAACTCTACACTTTGGAAAATAGAAGGTAACAATTTAGAAAAAGCGTCTTACCTCTTTGGAACAATTCATATTACTTGTGATGCCACATTAGAAGATGATGTAAAGAAAGCCCTAGATGAAACGACCCAGGTTGTTTTGGAATTAGATATGGATGATCCCAGTTTGCAGAGTAAAATGATGCAAGGTATGTATATGAAAGATGGTAAAACACTAAAAGATTTCGTTTCTGAAGAAGATTATATGGCTATAGATTCACTATTCAAAAATACAATGGGAATGCCAGTTAAGATGTTAGAAAATGTTAAGCCTTTCTTCTTAACTGCAATGCTATACCCAAAACTTATTGATTGTAGTACTCCGAATTCTTTTGAAGAAGCGTTGGTTGATGTCGCAAAAGAGCAAGGTGAAGATGTTAATGGTTTAGAGACCATTGAAGAACAATTAAAAGTATTTGATGATATACCATATAAAGCACAAGCAGAGGACTTAGCCAGAAGTGCAAAAGATAATATGGAATACGATAGAAAGGTATTTGCGAAAATGTATAGGGTTTACAGCAAAGAAAATATCACTGAAATGTTGGAAATGATGACTGACAAAAATCAAGTTTCAATATCCAAGTATCAAAGCATACTTCTCGAAAACAGAAATAAAAATTGGGTAGCTAAAATTGGTGACTTTGCCAAAGAACAACCCACATTTTTCGGAGTTGGTGCTGCTCATTTGGCCGGAAAAAATGGTGTTATTAAGCTACTCAGAAAAGCAGGATATACTGTAACCCCTGTTACTGAATAAGTTATATTCGCCATATTTTTTGAAAAAAAGTTACAAAATTATACCGATTGGTATATTTTTACTATTTTTGCTCATATGCTCACAAAATCTGAACATACAAAACAATACATTCTAGAGATTGTAGCACCAATATTTAATAGATATGGTTATGCAGCGACAAGCCTAAGTGATTTAACCTCGGCAACAGGGCTAACTAAAGGTGCCATTTACGGTAACTTTAAAAACAAGGAAGAATTGGCTATTACAGCATTTAAGCACACGGTTAAAAAGCTTATGTCACTTATTGCTAAACACATAGCAAAAAGTGATTCACCAATTCAAAAACTTTACTTAATAGCAGATTTTTATAAAGATTATTATAAGCTTAGTAAGACTTATGGTGGTTGCCCAGTTCTAAACATTGGTGTGGATGCCAATAATCAGAATTCAGAATTGTTGGACAAAGTCAGAGTTGTAATAGAACGAATTCAAGATCAGGTTGCCACAATTATAGAAGATGGTATTGAAGCAGGAGAAATTTCAACCGAAATAAACGCTATGCAATATGCCAAACGGCTAGATTCTATGATACAAGGGGCTATTTTTATGACATACACCATGGATGATGAGTTTTATATGAACGATTCCATGAATCAAATTGAAGATATGATTACCAACGAACTTAAAGCTTAATATTTTTTTAACCAATAATATACCGATTGGTATATTTTAAAACCATATAGAAATGAATTTACCAAAGGTTGTAGAAAGCAAAACAAAAATCAGATTTCAGGATTGCGATCCTTTTAACCATCTAAATAATGGAAAATACACAGACTATTTTATGAACCATCGCGAAGATGAATTAATAAAAAACTATGATATGGATATATATAAAATGGCAAAACTGGAGGGCAAAAGTTGGGTTTCTAGCACTAACCAAATTGCGTATTTAAAACCAGCGTTATTAATGGAAACTGTATCCATAGAATCTCAACTCATATATTTTGACCACAGTCATCTAAAGGCAGAAATGCGTATGTATAATGAAGATAAAAGTCATTTAAAGGCTATAATTTGGTGTGGTTTTGTGCACTTTAACCTAATGACTCAAAAACGCGAAACACATTCTGAAGATATGATGGCTCTTTTTGATACTATTTTTAATCCTACAGATGCAACTATTTTCGAAGATCGATTAAAAAGCTTAAGAGCCAAGAAGTAGATGAATATTACAAAAAAGAAGAGGCTGTCTGAAAAGTGAGAATTAATTTGTCATCCAAAAGAAAAGAATCTTACATAGCTAATAATCAATAAATGAAATGTAATGATATTCTTAATTTTATTTGAGAATGACACTGTTTCAGACAGTCTCTATCTACGAAATATTTAGTTTACAACTAAAATTTCATACCAACCCCAACACCAATAATCAATGGGTCTATATCAACTTCAACTGGTAATTTTCCTTCACCAGTATCAACTTCAACATCTGTAGATAAAAATAGCTTCTTAATATCTAAGTTTAAGAACCACTTATCATTTAGATTATAGTCTAAACCAGCTTGTAATGAAAAGCCGAATGCATTGTCATATTCTATATCTTCAAAATCGCCCTCATCAACTCCATAAAAGAATGTATAGTTAACACCAGCACCTACATAAGGCTTAAAATCACCGGCATAAAAATGATATTGTAAGTTTAATGTTGGAGGAAGCAACCAAACATGACCTAAATCAGCACCATCTTCTATCTCAACTTCATGCTTCGCCGTACCCAAAATAAGCTCAGCAGCAATATTTTTAGTAAAGAAATACGTAAAATCCAATTCTGGTACAAAAGCAGTACTAAGATCTACATCTGCACCAGCTAAATCATCTCCTGGTGAAGGTATTACAGAAATTAATCTTAAACGTGCTTGCCATCTGTTAAAGTCGTCCGTAGTTTGGTCTTCTTGGGCATTAATGTTAAAAGAAATACCAATTAGTAAAGTAAACAATAGAAATTTTTTCATGATATTATTTGTTTTGTATATAGTTTTAATTTCCACAAAAGTATGAGCAATAAAAACCTTAAATACTGATAAAAATCATAGTTTAAAAACTTGTATGTAGTAGATTAAATTCTTCAAATTCATGAATTCAAACAACACTTTGTTTTACAATTATTTAGCTCAGTAGAATCTGGTTTTTCGATGAAATGCACAATAAAAATTAAGTTTTAACATTCATTTTAACCGATAAATCATTAATTTTATCGAGCTATTTAATTCCAATAAAACTTAAGACACATTAAATCTTGTCTGTAATCCCTCTTTTATAAGGAATTACTAGAACTAATTTTTTGTTAAAAACCCTACTTATAATACATGGAGTTAAATAGATATATAGACCACACATTATTAAGTCCAACTGCTACCGAAGCAGATATTCTAAATCTTTGCGAAGAAGCTTTAAAATACAATTTCTATTCTGTTTGTGTCAACAGTTCTTATGTACCAATTGCCAAACAAGCCTTGGGAAGATCTGATGTGAAAATTTGTACCGTTGTTGGCTTTCCATTAGGTGCCATGTCAACAGAAGCCAAAATTTACGAAGCAAGAAAAGCCATAGAACAGGGCGCATCTGAGATTGATATGGTAATGAATATTGGTCGCCTAAAAAGTAAAAATCATGTTGCCGTATTAAAAGATATTAGCGATGTAAAACGCGCTATAGGTTTAGTGCCATTGAAAGTGATTTTAGAAATCAGTGAACTCTCAAAGAATGAAATTGTAAAAGCTTGTGAAATCTGTATAGATGCCAAAGCTGATTTTGTTAAAACCTCAACCGGATTCTCAAAAAGTGGAGCTACGCTAACTGCTGTAAAAATCATGAAAAAAAGTGTTAAAGACCATCTAAAGATTAAAGCGTCTGGTGGCATACGAGATGCAGAGACCGCTTTAAAATATATAGAAATTGGGGTTCACCGCATTGGTGCTTCATCTGGCGTAGCTATGATGAACGATCAAACATCGTTTTCTACCTATTAGTTCAGACACTTTACGTAACTTTACACCATGAGTGTACACATAGGAGCCAAAAAAGGCGAAATTGCTGAGACTATTTTATTACCTGGAGATCCATTAAGAGCAAAATGGATAGCAGAAACTTTTTTTGAAAACCCACAATGCTTTAATGAAGTTAGAGGTATGTATGGTTACACAGGTCTATACAACGGAAACCGTGTTTCTACCATGGGAACAGGGATGGGGATTCCGAGCATTTCTATTTATGCCAACGAGCTCATCAAAGAATTTGGTGTAAAAAATCTTATTAGAGTTGGAAGTGCTGGCTCTTACCAAAAGCATGTAAAAATAAGGGACGTGGTTTTAGCTATGGCGGCCTCGTCCACTTCTGGTGTTAATGAATTACGCTTTGGTGGTGCAGACTACGCTCCTACTGCAGACTTTGGGTTATTTATGAAAGCTGTTGAAGCCGCTAAAGCAAAAAATATCCCTATAAAAGCTGGAAATGTTTTATCATCAGACGAATTCTATGAGGACGATATAGAATCCTACAAAAAATGGTCAAAATTCGGTGTACTTTGTGTGGAGATGGAAGCTGCCGGACTTTATACTGTAGCTGCAAAGCACAATGCTAACGCACTTGCCATACTTACCGTATCAGACTCTTTAGTAACTGGAGAGCATACCACAAGTAAAGAACGCGAAACGACATTTAAGAACATGATAGAGATTGCTCTAGAACTCGCCTAAGCTTTATTTAACATACTTTTAAAAATAGAACCGTATTTCTTAAACTATATTTGAGGGTATTAATCTATCATTCTCATCATGAAATCTTTTCTAGTAACGCTATCGCTTTTAGTCTCACTTACTGTATTTGCCCAAGACAAATCATCTGATAAGGCTCAAATTGAAATTACACTCAACAACTATATTGACGGGTTCTATCAAGGAGATACAACAAAACTAAAAGCTGCTTTAAAACCTAGACTGCACAAATTTGGGTATTGGAAGAATAAAGATACTGGCGCATATGAATATTATGATCAGTTAACTTATGAGAATGCCCTTAAAATGGCACAAAACACCAAAGAAAAAGGTAAAATACGTACTGAAACCAAAATGCGTAGTGTTAAAGTGTTAGAGATAAGCAATCATATCGCAGCTGCTAAAGTCACAGGATTTTGGGGATTAGATTATGTATTACTTTCTAAAGATGAAGGTAAATGGATGATAGAACAAGTCATTTGGGAAGGTCCGTTTGAAGACAAGTTTAAAGAAGATGATAAAACCACTACATATTACTTAATCAGGCATGCCGAAAAAGATCGCTCAGACAAAGATGATAGAGATCCACATTTAACAGAAGCTGGACAAAAACGTGCTGAAAATTGGGCTAATGTTCTAAAGGATGTAAAATTCAATATGGTCTATTCTACTGATTATAACAGAACCAAGGAAACTGCTATACCAACCGCCAAAGCCAATAATTTAGAACTAACACTTTATGATCCAAATAATATGGACGGTAAAGCATTTATGAAAGCCACAAAAGGAAAAACTGTACTAGTTGTTGGCCATAGTAATACCACACCAATGTTTGCTAACGCTTTAGCTGGTGACAAAAAGTATGATCAGATTTCAGATGATAATAATGCAAATCTTTATATTGTTACCGTTACCGGAGACTCAAAGACAGCAACACTTTTAAAGGTAATTAATTAATTCTACGGCAATATTTTTCAGTTCAATTTTAGATAAAAGTTTTAGTTGATTATTTTCAAATGCCTTTCCTAAATCAACAAGTTTTGTTGATGTATCCTCTGTCTTATAATTGTTGTAATCCACAAAACGTAAACCATTTACGTAGCGCTCATTATAAGCTTCTCTAAAGCGCATCCCTTTTCCGTCATCTTCATTGTATGAATACGCTAGATAATCGACCTTAAATGATTTCTTATCAACCCAGTAGACAAATACATCCTCAAAGTCTTCGCCTCCGCCTTCTTCTTTAAAGGTAACTTTAATTTTATAATACGTTCTATCCTTAATTTGCTCCTCGCCAAGTAAAGCTTTTTTCACGGCTTTAGCATTTAAGCCATAGGGAAGTGAAGCAAAATATTGAACAGAGTTGATACTACTTGAATATTTTGTCTTCATACTATCTGCAACATTAATTTTGAGCACGCCTTCCCTAGTTCTTTCGAACCCATCATTTGATAGTACATCATGAATCTCAGTTAAATCATCATTAAACCTTCTCTCATAGTGATAATGACCTCTATTTCTATGAATGATATATTCCATTTCCCTAAAATCAAAACGGACTATAGAATTTTCAAACTTTTCACTACCAGAAACTTCAATAGATTTACTGATAATTTCCTCAGCAGATAAGAGTTCAATTTTCGGCTTATTATTGCAGCTAAACATTATAAAAGCCATCAAAACAATCAATGAATATTTCATATTGAGCATTTAGGTCTAAACAGTCGTAAAACTACCAATAAGTTTACGTCATTTACTTTAAGTCAATAAACTTTTTAACTTTTCACTTTAAAAACTACCTTTGCCGTTCATGCAAAAAACCGTTAACATACTTAACAGAAAGGCAAAATTCCAATACGAGATATTGGATAAATATACCGCTGGCATTGTACTTACTGGTACTGAGATTAAATCCATCAGAGCAAGCAAGGCATCCATTGCCGAAAGTTTTTGTGAGTTTAATGACCGTGGAGAACTCTTTGTCATCAATATGACTGTTGAAGAATATGCCTTTGGCAACTATTACAACCACAAACCAAAGGCAGAACGTAAACTGTTGCTCAACAAACGTGAACTTAAAAGGCTTGAAAAAGAAGTCAACATTAAGGGCAATGCCATTATACCAACATGCTTGTTTATCAATGACAAAGGTTTAGCCAAACTCGAGATTGCACTAGCCAAAGGAAAAAAACTCTACGATAAACGCGAAACCATAAAAGATAGAGACAACAAGCGTAATTTAGACCGTATTAAGAAAAGTTTCCGATAACTTTAAGATACTTATAACCTTTCTACATTTATTTTTAATCTATGTTTGAAATATCATAGGCAACCTTTTCATTCATATGCACGTCTATAAAATTAAAGGCATGGATTTTGCTACGTTAGTAAAATTTAAACCAATTGTCAACCATCAATCTAACACAATGAATAAAAAACTACTCATTCTTTTCTGTATTGTTTTTAGCACAATAGCTTCAGCTCAAGTTACAGGTACAATTACGGATGCGAAAGGAAAGGCACTTCCATTCGTTAATATCTTGGTCGAAAACACCTATAAAGGAACCACAAGTAACGACGACGGTTATTATGAGCTCAATATTTCTCAGCCAAAAACCTACACTATAGTTTACACCTTTTTGGGTTACAAAACTGTTAAGAAAACAGTAAGCATAGATAAATTTCCTTACCAAATAAATATTACCCTAGAGGAAGAATCTGTTACACTTGGGGAAGTTGTCATAGATGCGGAAGAAAATCCTGCAGACGCTATCATAAGGCAAACCATAGCCAAACGAAAAGAAAATCTTGAAAGAATAAATTCTTTTAAAGCCGATTTTTATTCCCGTGGACTAATTCGTATTAAAGACGCTCCAGAAAAATTTATGGGTCAGGAAATAGAAATTGACGGCTTGGATTCTACCCGAACAGGAATTATATATCTTTCTGAAACTATTTCAAAAATACAATTTCTATATCCAAACAAACTCAAGGAACATATTACGGCTTCAAAAGTCAGTGGGGATAGTAATGGTTTTAGTTTTAATAATGCTAGTGATGTTGATTTTAATTTCTATAACAATACCATTGAGTTTGGTAATGAAATTGTTTCACCAATAGCCAATAACGCCTTTGGTTATTATCGTTATAAATTAGAAGGTGTATTTTATGATGAACGTGGCAACCTTGTAAATAAAATTAATGTTATTCCAAAACGTAAAAATGATCCTGTGTTTTCCGGTAGTATTTATATTGTTGAAGACCAATGGACATTATATGCAGTAGAACTTGATATCACAGGTGTGCAGGCTCGCATTCCTGCCGCAGATTTATTGTCTATAAAACAAACATTTTCGTATTCTGAAGACACTAATTTCTGGGCTCTGATATCGCAAAGTCTAGATTTTAGTTATAAATTTTTAGGATTTAAGGGTGATGGACGTTTTACTGCCGTTTATAGTAATTACGAATTTAACCTACCGTTGACAAAAAAAGACTTTGGTCCAGAAATCGTGGCATTTGAAAATGAAGCCAATAAAAAAGATTCTTTATTCTGGAATACAGTTAGACCAGTACCGCTTACAGTTGAAGAACGTACAGATTACACAAAGAAAGACAGTATTCAAATGGTTAAGGAGTCTAAACCTTATTTAGATTCTTTAGATGCTGCAAAAAATACATTTAAGCTTGGTGATGTTTTAGGTTACACTTACCAGAATTCGCATAAAGATTTTCGTTTGGGGTACAACATTCCTATTGGTGGAATTCAATTTAATACTGTTCAAGGTTATACCGCAGAAGCCAACCTATTCTTTACCAAGAATTATGATGAATTTAAGCGATTCTTTAGAGCCAATGCCGATTTACAATATGGTTTTTCCGATAAACGCTTAAGAGCTACAGGGTCGCTAACTTATAAATTCAATAATACCAATCGCCGAACTTTAACGCTTTCTGGTGGTGTAAGTACAGAACAGTTTAACCCTTCAGATCCTATTACACCATTTATTAATTCAATTAGCACCTTATTTTTTGAAGATAACTATATTAAGTTGTACGACAAAAGCTATTTACAACTCAATTATTCTGAAGAATTATTCAATGGATTTAGATTATTTTCAAGCTTAAGTTACGAACGCAGAAAAGCTTTGTTCAATACGACAGATCAGGTATTTATCAATGAAGATAATGATGTTTACACCAGCAATAATCCTTTAGATGAAACAGCTTATGAAATAGCCCCATTTGAAACTCATAATATTCTAAAAGCCAACGTTACAGCACAAATTAATTTTGGACAAAGATACTTAAGTTACCCAGATAGTAAATTCAATGTTGGGAGCGATACCTACCCAACTTTGGTATTGAGTTATGAGAAGGGATTTGGTGCCACCAATAACGATTATAATTTTGACCAAGTCAAAGCACGGTTGTACCAGTCCTTCAATATTGCCAACAAAGGCCGTTTTAGATATAACATTAGAGCGGGTAAATTCTTTAATGCCGATGATATAGCTTTTATGGATTACCAACACTTTAATGGTAATCAAACCCATGTGAGCACTCAGGGTAATTATACTAATGTATTTAACAACCTACCATATTATGCAGGCAGTACCAATGATACTTACTTAGAAACGCATGCCGAGCACGACTTTAATGGTTTCCTTTTGGGTAAAGTTCCATTATTGAATAAACTCAACTTTAATTTAGTTGTTGGTGCACATTTGTTAGCAACACCAGACTTTAAACCTTATCAAGAATATACCATTGGAATTGATAATATTGGTTGGGGAAAATGGCGCTTCTTACGAGTAGATTACGTAAGATCGTACCAAAGTGGATTTCAAAGTGATGCTATTTTGTTTGGGTTAAAATTCTTTTAACTTTATAATCTTGTCATTCTTGTAGGCCTTACTAAGTCTATTTATTTACGAGTAACAATTCCGCATCGAAATGTCAAAATTTTTAGATTCAGTTTTTACAAACAAATCCTTAATACATTTGAGGTCTAACAATAACTCCTTATTTTTATAAAAAGAAAACACATGAAAATAGCATTCAAATCTAGTATAAGCTTATTAGGAGCCTTAGCAATATCATTCCTCGGTTTCGCCCAAGAAACTACAGAACAGGCTAAACCTATTTTTAAAGATGGTGAAGCACAAATTGTAGATGCCTTTAGCAATACAAAAGAGTGGATACATCACGATCTTTGGGTAGAAACAGAATTTGATACCGATGGAGATGGAGAGCTAGATAGAATGCATGTTTCAGTTACTAGACCAGAACAAACAGAAAAAGGTTTAAAGCTACCAATTATTTATGTAACCAGTCCTTATTTTGCGGGAGTTGCAGGAGATGCACCCGGAATTATGTGGGATGTTAAACGGGAATTAAATGAAAAATCAAAAGAGCGTGTTCACCCAGAAGTGAAACGCCGTTCGGCACCACGACCAATGATTTCGTATTCACACTTAAAAAAATGGGTGCCTAGAGGTTATATTGTTGTGCATTCTTCATCTCCCGGAACCGGTTTTTCAGACGGTGCTCCAACGATAGGTGGCAAAAACGAGTCTCTTGCACCAAAAGCCGTTATCGATTGGCTGTGTGGCAGAGCAAAAGGCTTTACGGAAAGAGGCGGAAATGAGGAAGTAAAAGCCTATTGGTCTACAGGTAAAGTGGGTATGACAGGTACATCTTATAATGGAACCTTACCATTAGCTGCAGCAACAACTGGAGTTGATGGCCTGGAAGTCATTATCCCAATTGCACCAAATACATCATACTATCATTATTATCGTTCTAACGGATTAGTTCGCTCACCTGGTGGTTATTTGGGAGAAGATATAGACGTGCTCTACGATTTTGTACACAGCGGTGATGAAGACAAACGTGCCCGTAACAATGAAGCAATTCGCGATACAGAGATGATGAACAATATGGACAGGCAAACTGGCGATTATAACGATTGGTGGGCAGAACGCGATTATCTTAACCAAATGGATAATATGAAAGCAGCTTTACTGATGTCGCATGGATTTAACGATTGGAATGTAATGCCAGAGCACAGTTACCGCATATACAAAGCTGCAAAAGAAAAAGGATTGCCTGCACAAATTTACTACCACCAAAATGGACATGGTGGCCCACCTCCTACTCCTATGATGAATAAATGGTTCACCAAATATCTACATGGTATTGACAATGGTGTTGACAGAGAAAAACATAAAGCTTATATCGTTAGGGAAAATGATGACCGGCAAAAACCAACTGCATATTTAGATTATCCAAATCCTAGTGCAAAAGCTGTTACTCTAAATTTGAGTCTTGGCGAAACGACAGTCGGAGGTTTAACTTTAGACCGAGGTGTTGAAGCTGAAGAAACTTTAACAGATGATGTCTCTTTTTCTGGTAAGGACTTAGCAAAATCGAAAAAATCAGAAAATAGATTGCTATATGTAACACCAAAATTAAAAAATGATTTACACATTTCTGGTGTTCCCAAGGTGAGCATTACATTATCCTCTAATAAACCAGCTGCAAATCTCTCGGTTTGGTTGGTATCACTACCTTGGCAAGAAGACAGTACTACAAAAATTACAGATAATATCATTACCAGAGGTTGGGCAGATCCAAAAAACCATAAATCCTTAACTGACGAAGAGGATTTAGTACCTGGTCGCTCTTACACAATAAATTTTGATTTACAGCCAGATGACCAAATCATAAAAGCGGGTCAACAAATTGGATTCATGATATTCTCAAGCGACCAAGAGTTTACCATTCACCCAAAAGCAGGAACAGAATTAACCATCAAATTAGATAAAACACATTTGACACTACCAATAGTTGGTGGCGAAGAAGCTTACAAAAATGTGATGGATTAATTTTTATCCTCTAATAAAGGTACAAATCGAAATTCGCCAAATTCATGTTTTTCAAATTCCTTTGGACCTTTTCTTATAAACATGGTCATCACCTGTACATCATTGCCCACAGGAATAACCAACCTTCCACCTACTTTTAATTGACTTAAAAGCGGATTGGGTACAAACGGTGCGCCAGCTGTAACGATTATACTACTAAAAGGAGCTTCTTCAGGTAAGCCCTTATAACCATCACCAAAGATGAGTTTCTTAGCTCTATATCCTATTTTGGGTAGAAATTTAGAGGTCTTTTTAAATAGTTCTTGCTGACGTTCTATACTGTAAACTTTAGCACCAAGTTCAATTAAAACTGCACATTGATAACCACTTCCTGTCCCTATTTCGAGTACTTTATCACCAGAGTTTATTTGTAATAATTCTGATTGAAAAGCCACGGTGTAAGGCTGAGAAATAGTTTGGTCTGCTGCAATAGGAAAAGCCTTATCAACATAAGCATGGTCAATAAATCCAGAGTCCATAAATAGATGCCTTGGAATTTTACCTATCGCTTTTAAAACAGATTCATCTTTAATTCCTTTTCTAACCAGTGTATCAACCAATTGCTGGCGCATGCCTTTATGCTTAAATGTATCTTTCAAATCTTAGTTTAGTTTCACGCTAAATTAACGCAAAGAAAAGCAAATTCCAATCTCAAATTTCGTTTATTAATTTCTCAGTATTTTATATTTTCTTTTTTAAATTTTTGAATCAAAACGCCTATTTTTGTTAAAAACTGAAAAATATGCTAAAAGCGGGTGTTCTTGGTGCTGGTCATCTCGGTAAAATTCATCTTAGATTACTCAATCAATCTGCAAAATATGAGCTTGTAGGGTTTTATGATGCTGATTCAGAAAATGCAAAACGTGTCGTTGAGGAATTTGGCTATACATACTACGATTCCATTGATGCTTTAATCGATGCCGTAGATGTCGTTGATATTGTTACGCCTACGCTTTCTCATTACGATTGTGCAAAAAAAGCCATTAAAAAAGGCAAGCACATTTTTATAGAAAAGCCGATTACCAATACAGTTGAAGAAGCCGAAACCATAAGAACCTTAGTGGCTGAACACGGTGTTAAAGGACAGGTTGGCCATGTGGAACGTTTTAATCCAGCATTTATTGGAGTTAAGGATAAGATTGAAAATCCTATGTTTATTGAGACACATCGTTTGGCTGAATTTAATCCGCGCGGTACAGACGTACCAGTGGTTTTAGATTTAATGATACACGACATAGATATTATCCTTAGTGTTGTAAAGTCACCTATTAAACATATCTCGGCCAGTGGAGTTTCGGTAGTTAGCGAAACACCTGACATTGCTAATGCACGAATAGAATTTAAAAATGGCTGTGTGGCTAATTTAACTGCTAGTCGTATCTCACTAAAAAACATGCGTAAAACACGTTTCTTTCAGAAGGATGCTTATATCTCAGTAGATTTCTTAGAAAAGAAGTGCGAAGTCGTAAAAATGAAGGATGCACCAAAAAATCCTGGCGATTTTGATATGATTCTACAGAATGCTGAAGGTGTAAAAAAACAGATCTATTTTGATAATCCTGAAATTGAAAACAATAACGCCATTTTAGACGAGCTAGAAACCTTTGCAGATGCCATTAACAACAATACTAAACCCATTGTTACCTTACACGATGGGACTGAAGCGTTACGTGTAGCCACTATGATTATTAATCAGTTTTAATTCTCACTTTCGTGGGAATCTCATGATAATAACTAAAATATAAATAAACGGATTCCTGCTTTCGCAGGAACAAAAATTAAAATTTTTGATGAAAAACATAGCCGTAATTGGAGCAGGAACAATGGGAAACGGAATTGCCCACACCTTTGCGCAATCTGGATTTAAAGTTCAACTAATAGATATTAGCGAAGCCTCATTAAAACGTGGTATGGATACCATTGCTAAGAATTTAGACCGTATGGTTGCTAAAGAAAAAATCACTGAAGCAGACAAGTCTGAAACCCTCGGCAACATTGAAACATTTACCGATACGGAATCTGGGGTGAAAAATGCTAATTTGGTCGTTGAAGCTGCAACCGAAAATATAGATTTAAAGCTTAAAATATTTAAACAATTAGATGAAGCTTGTGGAGAAAACACCATTTTGGCAACTAATACGTCTTCTATTTCAATTACACAAATTGCTGCTGTAACGTCTCGACCAGAAAAGGTTATAGGTATGCACTTTATGAATCCTGTACCGATTATGAAATTGGTAGAGATTATCAGAGGTTATAACACCAGTGATGATGTTACTACCACTATTATGGATTTATCTAAAAAACTTGGCAAGGTACCAACTGAGGTAAATGATTATCCAGGTTTTGTTGCAAACCGTATTTTAATGCCAATGCTAAACGAATCTATTGAAACATTATACAATGGAGTTGCTGGTGTTGAAGAAATAGATACCGTAATGAAATTAGGTATGGCGCACCCAATGGGACCATTACAACTCGCAGATTTCATTGGGCTAGATGTTTGTTTATCGATTCTAAACGTTATGTACGATGGGTTTAAAAATCCAAAATATGCACCTTGTCCCCTATTAGTTAATATGGTAAGAGCTGGGAAGTTGGGTATAAAATCTGGCGAAGGTTTCTATGATTATTCAGAAAGCAGAAAAGCAGAGAAAATTGCTAATCAATTTTTGAAGTAAAACAGTTCAAAGTATAAAGTGTGAAGCAAGCGTAACGATTTAGGATGAAAGTACAAGATTTGTTAGCATATAAGAAAGGATTTAATCTTGCAATGGAGATATACAACATTTCAAAATCTCTCCCAAAAGAAGAAACATATTCACTTACAGACCAAGTAAGACGTTCCTCTCGGAGTGTTTGTTCTAATTTATCTGAAGCTTATCGTAAAAGGAGGTATCCAAAACACTTCATAAGTAAGCTAACTGATGCTGATGCTGAAAATGGAGAAACACAAACTTGGCTAGAATTTGCATTAGCTTGTGAATACATCTCGACCAACCAATTTGATGAATTGTATAAGGCATCTATAGAGATTGCTAAACTTTTAAATTATATGATATTAAATCCAGAAAAGTTTGGCTCAAGTGAACAATAATTATGAAAATATTCAAATATTAGTAGAAATCGTACTATCCACTTATTACGTTACACTTAAAACTAACAAAATTGGCCATAGTTAAACCTTTTAAAGCAGTAAGACCAACCAGAGCAATCGTTGGATTAGTCGCTGCACGTCCATACCAAAGCTACACGGTTAATGAGCGTGAATCGCGTATGGAATATAATCCCTACAGTTTTCTTCACATTGTTAATCCTGGTTATAAATATGATCAGGAAGTCACCGGAAAAGAACGTTATAAACTGGTAAAAAATAGGTATTTAGAATTTAAGGAAGATGGTATTTTTGTACAAGATGAAAAACCTAGTTTCTACATTTATAAAATTGTAAACCGATATGGTCAGAAATTTAATGGTATTATAGCAACAACAAGTGCTGAAGACTACGAACGTGATGTCATTAAAAAACACGAAGATACCTTAGCCAAACGTGAGCAAACTTTTAAAACCTATCTTAAAACTGTAGGTTTTAATGCAGAACCTGTACTACTCACCTATCCAGATAATGATACTATAGCTAAAATAATACGCGAAACTCAAAAAGGCCATGCCGAGTTTGAGTTTACCATGACTTACAGAGACACTCACTATCTTTGGAAAATTGACAATAAGGATACCATTGCAACTATACAAAAAGAATTTGAAAAAATGGAAACCATCTATATTGCAGATGGTCACCATCGCTCTTCATCCTCGTATCTTTTGTATAAAGACGAAAAAGGGAGAAATCCCAGTCATAATGGAACGGAGTCATACAACTTTTTTATGTCATATCTCATTCCAGAATCTGATTTGGTAATCCATGAGTTTAATCGTTTGATTAAAGACCTAAACGGCTTAACTAAAGAAGAGTTTCTTATAAAGTTAGATGAAGGCTACCGTATAGAAAACCGCGGCTTAATGCCCTACAACCCGTCAAAACCACATCATTTTAGCATGTATTTAGATGGTGAGTTCTACTCTTTATATTTGCGAAAAACCAACTACCAATTTAAAACTGCGTTAGATGCGTTAGATGCGCAATTACTCTATAAAACCATTCTACGACCTATTCTCGGTATACACGATTTACGAAACGATGACCGTATAGAATACGTTAATGGAAAGCATGAAATGATTACCATTAAAAGTAGTGTTGATAGTGGCGAATTTATGGTAGGTTTTGGTATGTGTCCTTCAAACGTTCAGCAAATGAAGCAAATTGCAAATGAAGGTTTAAAAATGCCGCCAAAGAGTACTTATATTTTACCAAAACTAAGAAGCGCAATTACGATTTATGAGTATTAAAAAGTAGACCTGTCAAATACTAGATCGTAGATAATAGACTATAGACTTTTTTGAACTAAAAATGAACATCGAACAAAACCTAAATAATATAAATTCGAGCATACCAAAAGATGTAACCCTTGTTGCCGTCTCTAAAACCAAACCTGTAAGTGACTTAATGGAAGCATACAATGCTGGTCAACGCGTTTTTGGGGAAAACAAAATACAGGAAATGGTTGAAAAGTACGAGCAAATGCCAAAGGATATCCAATGGCACATGATTGGTCACGTTCAACGTAACAAGGTGAAGTACATGGCTGAGTTTGTAAATCTAATTCATGGTGTGGATAGCTTAAAACTATTAAAAGAAATCAATAAGCAAGCAAAAAAGCACGATAGGGTTATAAACTGTTTGCTTCAAATTAAAATTGCCGAAGAAGACAGTAAATTTGGTATGTCTGCGGAAGATGCTTCGACCCTACTTCAATCTGAAACGTTTTCAGAATTAAAAAATATAAGTATTGTTGGGGTAATGGGAATGGCAACATTCACTTATGACACGAAGCAAATTGAAAATGAATTCACACTTCTAAAAACTACGTTTGATAAACTCAAAATTCAAAATCCAAAACTCAAAATTATAAGTATGGGCATGAGTGGAGACTACCAATTAGCAATTGATTGTGGAAGCACCATGATTAGAGTTGGAAGTCGTATATTTGGTGCAAGAAATTATAATAATTAGCCTTAAGTCGCAGTTAAAATTTTCTGTATTCGACTTAACAAAAATAAAATAATAGTATCTACGCAATACTAGACATAGAGACTACAGGCGGTAAGTACAATGAAGAAGGTATTACTGAGATTGCCATTTATCGATTTGACGGTCATGAGGTTAAAGACCAATTTATTTCATTAGTCAACCCTGAGCGCGAAATTCAGCCTTTTGTTGTAAACCTCACAGGTATAAACTCTAAAATGCTTCGAAACGCCCCCAAGTTTTACGAAGTTGCAAAACGTATTGTAGAGATTACTGAGGGTTGTATTGTTGTTGCGCACAATTCATCTTTTGATTATAGAATCCTCAAAACAGAGTTTAAACGTTTAGGCTTCCCTTTTAAACGTAAAACACTATGCACTGTTGAGCTTTCGCAACAACTTATGCCAGGTATGGAATCTTACAGCTTGGGGAAATTAACAAGGGCTTTGGGCATTCCTGTTAGTGATAGACACAGAGCCAATGGAGATGCTATGGCTACTGTAAAACTTTTCAAAATGCTGCTGAATAAAGATTTGGAGAAGGCCATTATTAAAAGCGCTGTTAAAATTGAAAAGAAGTCTAAGCTTGCTCCCAACTTAAAAGAGATTATTGAAGAGCTTCCATCTGCAACGGGTGTATACTATATACATAATGAAAAAGGTGAAATTATATACATTGGCAAAAGCAACAATATAAAAAAACGTATAATACAACATTTTACCGGCACAAGTTCTAAGTCCAAAAAAATCCAAGCCTTGGTTAGTGCAGTAACCTACGAAAAAACAGGTAGTGAACTAGCAGCACTGTTAAAAGAAAGTGAGGAAATAAAAAAGAACAAACCTATTTTCAATCGTGCTTTGCGAAGAAGTATTTTTACACACGCTCTATACAGTTTTATTGATGAGAATGGCTATATTAATATAAAAATAGATAAAGCCGATAATAATGTGCCGGCTATAACAACATTCAGTACCAGATCTAGCGGGAAACATTTTATATTTAAAATTGCTGAGGATTACAGGTTATGCCATAAGTTAACGGGTATAGATACCACTAAAACAAGCTGCTTTAAATTTGATGTGAAAGAATGTTTGGGAGCATGTGTAAATAAAGAATCTCCCGAAGTCTATAATGAGCGTGTTAATATGCTAATAACAAAATATAGCTACGAAAATAAAAATATGCTCATTATCGATAAAGGCAGGGATATTGATGAAAAGAGTGTTTACCTAATAGAAAATGGCATCTTCAAAGGTATGGGGTATTTTGACCTTAACCATCAGATAAATAATAGAGCTATTTTAGCCTCCCTCATAACACCAATGCAAAATGACAGAGACACACAGCATATCATTCAAAGTTATATGCGTCGAAATAAAAGATTAAAAATTGTAGAACTCCAAAATCAATGAAATTAAAACTTAACCTCTTAGCTTTAACAATCTCCCTTTTTTCTTTTTCCCAAGATTATAGCGTTTCAATGTCAGTTACCAAAAGTGATCTCGAACTGAATCATTATTCTAAGGACTCTACTGCAAATGCTTTGGTTATATACGACCATGGAAACAGTCTTGTAGATGAAGACACCTTTTGGCTAAGGTTTCAAGTAAAAAGAAAAATAAAAATCTTAAAAGCTGAAGGCCTAAAAGAAGGGGAAATAGAAGTACGGCTCTACAAAGGAAAATCCTCTAAAGAGAAAATTAGAAACATTAAGGCAGCCACATATAATTTAGAAAATAAAATTATAGTAAAAGATGTTTTAAAACCTTCTGCAATATTTGAAGAGGAAAATGAAAACTACATTTTGGTAAAGTTTGTTTTGCCCAAGGTAAAGGTAGGAAGTGTAATAACTTACAGCTATGAAACCCAATCGCGATTCATGGCCAAATTTCAACCTTGGTATTTTCAGGGGGCAAACCCAGTACTCTATAGTGAATATAATACAAGCATACCTGGTAATTACGAATATCATATAAAATTGGTTGGAAATATTCCTCTTGAAACGAACGACCAAACAGTAAAAAAAGATTGTATCTACCTCAATGGGGGAGCATCGGCGAATTGTGCAGTTGCAAAGTATGTTATGAAAAACATACCTGCCTACAAACCTGAAGGATTCACCACTACCGCATTAAATTATATAGCTAGAATTGAGTACGAGCTAAGTGTCATTAGACGATTTAACGGTAGTGTGGAAAGGTTAACCAAAACATGGGACTATGTTGACAAAGAATTAAAAACCGATAGTGATTTTGGTAAGCAGATAAGTAAAAAAAGTTTAATAAAAAATATACTTCCAAGTGGTATATCGTCTAAAGATAATCAACTAGAAAAGGCAAAAGCCATAAGACAGTTTGTAGTAGATAATTTTAAGTGGAATGGAAAATATGAGCGGTACGATGTATCAGTAAAAGAATTATTGAAAGAAAAAGTTGGTAGCGTATTTGAAATTAACCTGCTTCTTGAGAATTTACTAAGTAGTGAAGGCTATAAAGTATATCCAATACTGATATCAACACGAAACAATGGATTACCAACTAAAATCTTCCCGGTTTTAACAGATTTTAATTATGTAATTCTAAAAACCACTATTGATGGCAAAGATTATTATTTGGATGCCACAGAACAATACATACCATTTGGTGAGCTCCCGTTCAGGTGCCTTAATCAATACGGACGATTAATGGATTTTGAAAACGGAAGTTACTGGGAAAATATTACTGTAAAAAAACATTCATTAAGACATCATAAAGTTAATATGACGTTTCAGGACGATATGTTCCTTGGTACTATAGACAGTAAATTTACAGGATATCATGCGCATAGTTTAAAACGTATCTGTACAGAAAGTCCACAAGCTTATCTCGAACAGAAGGTAAATGCCAATCCAAACATAAAAATAAAGGCACACGATATTTCAAATTTTGATAAGAGCGAATACGATTTTCAAGAAACTATTGAAATCGCTATGGAACCTGAAATCATTGGTAATAAGATTTATTTAAATCCGTTTGTATTTAAATTTTTTAAAGAAAATCCTTTTAAGTTACAAGAACGTACTTACCCAATAGACTTTGGGTATAAGGACATCTATACTTATGCCATGAAATTAGAATTAGGTGAAAATCTAAGTGTAACAGAAACCCCTAAAGATATTAATCATAAATTACCTAACAATTCCGGATCATTTACATGTAGCGTAAAGCAACTGGACAATCACCTTACAATATATTTTAGAATAAAGTTTGATAATGCAATCTACGTTCCGCAATTTTATGATTACTTAAAGGACTTTATGAGTGAAATTGTTGAAACTCAAAATAACGCCTTAATTGTTTTAGAAAAACAATAGTATTACTTTTCGTATTTTTAAACGTGGAAAAAACCAATAGACATAACTGGAAAAGCAAACTCCATGAAATAATTTATGAAGCAGATACACCTGCTGGTAAACTATTTGATATACTATTACTAATATTTATCTTGTTAAGTATTGTTTTAGTAATGCTAGAGAGCGTTAACAATATTGATAAAAAATATCATGATATTTTATATTTTGGAGAATGGTTTGTCACGATTTTATTTTCCATCGAGTACATTCTTAGAATAATTAGTGTAAAAAAACCATTTAAATATATTTTTAGTTTCTTCGGGATTATAGATTTTCTCTCTACAATACCTTTGTATTTCACCTTTTTGTTTGGAGGAACTCCAGCTTTAGTTACACTAAGAGCATTACGACTACTAAGAGTTTTCAGAATTTTAAAATTAGCAAGATATTTAGGAGCTTCTAATCAACTTAAAGATTCCATAATTGCAAGTCGCGTAAAGATATTTGTCTTCCTCTTTGCTGTGATGGTATCCTCTATAATATTTGGAACTATAATGTATTTGGTTGAAGGTGAGGAAAACGGCTTTACTAATATTCCTAAAAGTGTATATTGGTGTATTGTTACCCTTACAACTGTAGGTTTTGGTGATATTGCGCCCAATACGGCATTAGGGCAGTTTATTACCACAATAATTATGATTTTAGGTTATGGAATCATAGCAGTACCAACAGGGATTGTATCTGCGGAATACGCTAAAAACGCTAACAAAGACACTGAGAAAAAAGGTGATGAGGAATTAGAGGATGCCGATCTGGTTGAAGTACACACCAACTCGCAATGCTGTATTAATTGTTTGGCCGAAAAACATCAGGATGGTGCTGAATTCTGCCACAAATGTGGATGCAAATTACATCATGACTAATACGCTTATTTCTATTGTTGGCCCAACTGCTATCGGCAAAACAGCCTTAAGTATAAAATTGGCTCAACATTTTAACTCGGAAATTATTTCAGCAGATTCACGACAGTTCTATAAAGAAATGAACATTGGTACAGCTGTACCTTCAAAAGAAGAACTAAAGGCCGCAGAACATCATTTCATTCAGCATAAGTCAATAGAAGACTATTACAATGTTGGCGATTTTGAACGCGATGCGATTGCTTTAATATCTACAATTCATAAACATAACCCTGTCGCTATAATGGTTGGCGGTTCTGGTCTATACGTAAAAGCCGTAACCAAAGGTCTGGATTATTTTCCTGAAGTTGATACTGCGGTTAGAACCACACTGAATGCTAATCTAAAATCTGAGGGATTGCAACACCTACAACAACAATTAAAATTTTTGGATAAAAAAGCTTATGACACCATTGCCATAGATAACCCGCAACGTCTTATAAGAGCTTTAGAAATATGTATAGGTACAGGCAAGGCGTATTCTTTATTTTTAACCAATTCTGAAAAGACTCGTAATTTTAAAACTATAACTATTGGACTAAATGCCGAACGTTCTATTATTTACGATAGGATTAACCAGCGTGTGGATATTATGATGGAAAATGGTTTGCTTGAAGAAGCCAAACAGTTATTTCCGTATAAGCATTTAAATGCGCTAAATACTGTTGGTTATAAAGAATTATTTAATCATTTTGAAGGAAACCACACCTTAGATTTTGCCATATCCGAAATAAAAAAGAATACAAGACGCTTTGCCAAGCGACAACTCACTTGGTTTAAAAAAGATAGTTCTATAAAATGGTTTGATTATGAAACAGATATCAATGAAATTATCCGTTTCGTTGAAGAAAAGCTATAAAACAAAATCCGACCTAAAAGCCGGGTTTTGTTTTAATTATCTTTATTTGTTAATTACCAACCTAAAGCCTTCGCCATGAATATTCAGTATTTCTACTTTTGGGTCTGGCTTTAAGTATTTACGGAGTTTAGCGATATAAACATCCATACTACGAGATGTAAAATAATTGTCATCTCTCCATATTTTTGTCAATGCTAATTCTCTTGGCATTAAATCATTTTCGTGAAGTGCCAATAAGCGTAACAATTCATTTTCTTTTGGTGATAACTTAGTTGGCTCACCTCCATCAAACTTTAAAAAACGAAGTTTAGAATTTAAATCGAAACGTCCGATTTTAAATTCAAATTGTTTACTATCAGCAACACTATCGGTAGCTTTGCGCTGCATAATAGCTTTTATTTTCATTAACAAGACTTCGCTATCAAATGGTTTGTTGAGATAATCGTCTGCTCCAACCTTATAGCCTTTTAGTACATCTTCCTTCATTGCCTTAGCTGTTAAGAAGATAATTGGAACATCTGTATTTTTTTCACGGATTTCTTTTGCTAAGGTAAACCCGTCTTTATATGGCATCATTACATCCAAGATGCAAAGGTCGTAATCGTCTTTTTTGAACTTCTCAAAACCTTCCATTCCATTCTTGGCATGGACAACGTCGTAATCGTTCATCATTAAATAATCTTTTAAGACTGTTCCGAAATTTGGATCGTCTTCTACCAAAAGAATTTTCTTGTTTTGTTCTTCCATAATTCGTTTTTATGATATTAACGGTAGCTTTATAATAAAAGTACTACCTTTTCCTTTTTCACTTTCTACTGATATATAACCTTGATGGTCATCTACTATTCGTTTTACATAAGCTAAACCAAGCCCATGACCTTTTACATTATGTACATTACCTGTGTGTTCTCTATAGAATTTTTCGAACACACGCTTGGCAACTTGCTTGCTCATACCATTACCTTTATCGGCAATTTTGAGTATAATATTGTTACCAACATTTTCACTAGACACATCAATCTTTGGTGCATCATCTGAATATTTAATGGCATTATCCAATATGTTTACGATTACATTTGTAAAATGTGTTTCGTTTGCCAAAACTGATGACTTTGCAGCATTTAAATATGTTTTCACATACCCTTTTCTATCTTCAACTATCAATTCTACATGGGTTATTGCATCTTCGATTAGGTCGTGCAACTTAATACGTTCCTTACTAATATTTAACTCGTTCTTTTCTAACTTAGATATTCGTAATACATTCTCTACTTGAGCATGCATACGTTTATTTTCATCCTTAATCATACCCAAATAACGCTTCACCTTATCTTGATCTCCGATTATTTTTGGATTTCTAATAGCATCTAACGCTAAATTTATTGTAGCAATCGGTGTCTTAAACTCATGCGTCATATTATTAATAAAATCCGTTTTTATCTGAGATATTTTTCGCTGTTTTATCAATTGGTGTATCGCACTAGAAAACGCCAAAATAATTATACCTGTAAAAATAATTGACAATACCACCATTGGCAATATTGAGGATATTAAGTACTTTTTCCTATCTGGAAAATCCACATACAATGTATAATTGCTTTCATTATTATTATCTAAAAATACAGGTATACCAACAGTTGTTTCTTTATCCATACTAAAATTTAGTGTCTGGATTTTTGTAGCTAGATCATCGTCATATATGGCAAATTCAAAATCTAAATCCACCCCTTCACTATGCAATTCACGTTCGAGCAAAACCTCAACGTGAGGGGCAGAAACTCTTTTGTGTATTGGCACATCCTTGAGCAGTGTTTTAAATGAAGTCTCATAGCTCTGCTTATCGATTAAAGGTAACTTAGAAAACTCCACCAAACGTCGTTGAGGCTTAATCCCCAACTCACTTCCATCTAACCTCGATTTGTTGTAGTACTCCGTAACACGTTCATTAGTAAAACTACTTATATCTATGCTGTCTGCATCAATTTCAAAGAACAATGAGGGCACTTTAAAGCGTTCCTCCAAAACCGTATTTCTATGAATTATGGTTTCATCATTCACATCATCTTCAGTGGTAATGTATAGTTGCCTAATTATGGTAGAATCAGGCTCTTTGTTGTTAGCAATAAAAGGTTGAATTAAACTGTGATATTTCTTAATTTCGAATTCTTCAATATCTCTCGAAACAAAACTAAGTGCTCGCGTAACACTTAACGTAAAATTCTTCTCCTCATTTTCTAAACTATTATTTATAAAAAATGATTGCACAAATATTATACCAATGAGCGATAGGCTCATTAATACCACCAATAAGATGAATAGCTTTCTGCCCATTAGCCAAATTTAACATTTTAACATTTAGCACAAATTAGGTTTAACCTTACATTAACAAAAGCTTTTGTCAGTTTATTTTATTTTTTGAAGTATAGCATGATGAATCTCTTCTACCTGCTGTTTTGCTACATCTAAGTCATTATTAAAAATCACAAAGTGAGACTTTTTAATTTTCTCTTCGTCAGACAGTTGATTGTCTATAATAGATTTCACTTTCTTTCTTGAAGTATCATCGCGTTTCATAACACGCTCAATCCTTAATTCTTCATCTGCAACAACAATAACAATATAGTCGTATTGATGCTCTAGGTTGTTTTCAAAAACAATAGCAGCTTCTTTGAGTACATACGGCGCATCTTGTTTTTTTAACCAACGTTTAAAGTGAGATGCGACCTTGGGATGCACAATGGCATTCATCTTGGAGAGTAGCGATTTATCTGAAAAAATTTTTGAAGCTAGGTAAGGTCTATTCAATTTTCCATCTTTATATGCATATTCACCAAATAGCTCTATAAGTTTTCGTTTTATAACTTTTGAACGGTTCATCAGTGCTTTAGCTTCTTTATCTGCTATATACACAGGTATGTTATAAGATTCAAAGTATTTGCCTATTGTAGTTTTACCACTTCCTATACCACCTGTTAACCCAACTACTATCATATTATAATTTTATAAAATCAATTCGTTTTTGTTTCATACTTATTCGCTTAACAAATTCAGGTTTTTTAACAATTTTTGGGATAAAATACGACTGATTATTTTTAACTGCTGTGTAATCACATTCTATACTAAAGCCTGATGCATCAATGGTATTATAATGATCTAAATCTACATAATACAGCACAGTAACAGTTTTAGGAAAATAATTGATTACAGTGTCCGAGGGTTTGTTCTTGATAGTAATTGGGATTTCGATTGTACCTTCGGTGAATCTCCTTACTTTAGCTTTTACGTTTATAGATTTAGGAAAAACTTCCAGACCTTTTGGTATCTGAAGTTTTATATCTTCGTTAATATCCTTGTTAACTTCTTGTAGGGTCAACTTATCGGTTAAAATCGACTCTATGCCGCTCACTTGATCTGATGAACCCACAACTTTAACACTATCGTTACTCAACGAATAGCCCTCTAAAATATCAAATCCTGGAGCAAAATCTATACGTGTTCTCAAATCTAGAGAAACATATTTTGAAGCCCTTTTCGAATACGGTAGCACCAAAGAATCTGGCTTTACGGACATTACTTTATAAGGTGAACCCAACTGTGCTTCTATAAGGAATTTATGCTTATCAACATCGAAAATATAGTGCTTTGGTTTTGTAACAACATCCGTTTGCGCATCTAAAACAATAGTTTTATGATTCCTAAAAACAAATGGGATTAATGCAAAACCTTTTGCTTCAATATAAGCTTCCATAGTAAGCGAAGAATCGTCTTTTAGTATAATTTCATCTTCCAAATTGGCTAAGTTTACCTTAAGCTTAATAGTTTGCTTATAGTCGTTTGATAGTTTCGAAAAAATTAAGAATATAAAAGAAATGACAACAAACAGGCTAAAACGCTTAGCATTCTTTCTCTTTAGATAACTTGATATATTTAACTTCTTCTTGGTATTCATTTATAATTTAAAAGAATAAATCCGGGAACGCTTCCTTTGGTTGTTTACGCAGCACTACTAAATTATAAGTAGATTTTAAAAAGCCATAGCCATAGCCAAAAAATTGTATTATAATAGCAAATACGGCTTCTATTGCAACTATAAAATTAATAGTAGAAAATAATGCCATAACAAAAGCTATGAAAAAATATAAACCATACAGATAGATTGGCCATTTAACATTGAATATAAATAACACTATTGAAACCAATAGGCCTAAGCTAAAAAATGTAGGAAACCAATATACTAAACTTTTAGAATTGGGATGCCATTGATTTATTATAGGCCTTACCTTGCCAAACTTGTATACTTGCTTATAAAATTTAGACCAAGAAATACGACGCTTATGAAAAACATAAGCTCCTTTTATTAATACTGTTTTATGGCCTAATTTCTGTAATCTCAAAGATAAGTCTGGATCCTCACCAGGGTGTATTTTTCCAAATCCGCCTGAATCTAAAAATGCCTTTTTTGATAAACCCATATTAAAGCTTCTTGGCTGAAAATCCTCTAGCTGCTTATCGCCACCTCTTATTCCACCTGTAGTAATAAAAGAAGTCATGGCAAAATTAATTGCTTTTTGAAGATTACTAAATGACGAATGTGCCGCATCCGGACCACCAAAACAGTCGTAGTATGTCTTATCTAAAAATGTTTTGACTTCACGTAAATATTGTGGTGGCAAAATAACATCAGAATCCAAAATGATAAAATAGTCACCATTTGCTTTCTGCATTCCGAAGTTTCTTGAATCACCTGGCCCTGAATTAGGCTTGTAATAATATGATAGATTAAGCTTCTGCCTATAAGTGTTAACTATCGCTTCTGACGTTTCGGTAGAACCGTCTTCTACAATTACAATTTCGTAGGTATAATCACCTTCTAGTAGACAAAAACTTTCTAAAAGTTCCTTAATCTCATTTGGCCGATTATATACTGGAATAATAAAAGAAAACGAAATAGCCTCCATACCCTACAAAGGTAAGTAAACCAAATTCAAAATATAACAACATCATTGTTTGATTATTCAGGTGGTTTTGTTTGAAGTTAAGTTATTAGTGCCCACTTAATAAACATCTTTATTTCAGAGCGGGATAATGGAATAAACTAAAAAAGCCGCTATTTCTAGCGGCTTTATAAAATTTATAAGCTAAATACTTACTGCTTAATTACTCTTACAGTTTTAGTAGTATTAGCAATAGTTACTTTAACAAAGTAAGTACCGTCTTCTAAGCTAGACATATCTAACTCGCTGTCTACATTATTAGGTGTAGCTCTTAATACTTCTTGACCTAGCATATTATACATCGTTACATTCTCAATAGTGTTTTGAGCTTGTAATGTTAATATATTTTTAACTGGATTAGGATAAAAAGTAAATGAAGCATTGTTATCATTATCATCGATACCTAAAGTTGCACTGTAAGCAGAAATTGAGAACGGCTCTTCTTCATCACCATCATACTCCCAGACTCTTACATAAATTGTTTCACCAGCAGTTAGTCCTGAAAGAGATAATAAAGAATATCCATCAGCAAAGCCAGGTGAACCATCATCATCACACCCAATAGATGTTAAAGCTCCACATGTACCAGAAAAAGCCTCAATTACAGAATCAAAACCTACACCTCCACCTGAAGTATCTCCAGTCTGAATAGTAATATCACCACTTGGAGGAACTACAACAGAGTACCAAACTCCTGGGCCTGGTTCACCACAAGTATCAACATCTTCAGCATCTCCACTTGCACCAACGACAGTGCCATCCACAGGGTTGTCACCGTAAACAGCACCAGGTGTTAATGCAATCGCATCTGAGCAATCATCATTAGCTGGTGGACAAGAGGTGCGTGTAATTGCAGAACTAGATTGTGTGCAATTTGCATCATTATCATCAGTAACAGTAATAACAACATCAGTTCCAAGAGTATATGGTCCAAACGTTAATGTTGTTGCCATAGTAGCTGCTTGTGTAGGGCTACCTTGATCATCACTAACAGTTATGTCTGTAGCACTACCCATATCTGTAATATCCACTTCTATATTAAAGCCACCACTATTGGCACAATCGTCTACAGCATTGTATGTTACTGTTGAAGGAGTACAATTTATACAAGTAATTTCTAAATCGAATTCAATAGCTGGGTCCCCATTAATCCAATTACCAACTGCGATAAAATATTCGGTGCCAACAGTAGTTTGGAATGTTGCACTATATGGATTAACACCTCCACCAGATTGTACTAGACCAGGTGAGCAACTACCAGCTGTAAAACCAGCACAAGTACCATCTGTACTTTCATAAACATCTACTTGAGCTTCTTGTACACTAGCATTAGCTGTAACTGTAACTTCACTACCATCACCTGTAAAAGAGTACCAAACAGGATTTCCTATACTTCCTTGACAAGAAGTAGACGATCCGCCTGTAGCTCCTACTGTAGTTTGATTCATTAACGTATCGCCGCAATTAACTGCTATAGCATTGGCACAATCATCATTTGGAATTGGATCTATAGTTAAAACACCATTAACATCTTGTGTACCATCCCAAGCACCATCACCACCGCCAGTATCAAAACCACCGTATGTAAAGGCTGCATTATTTAATCTAAATCTAGAAGCATAATAATAAGTTCCTGGTAGACCAATTTCTGTACCAAGGTCTACTTGATATTCATCATTATTATTATTTGCAAAATCATAGCCAGGATTTGGCACAGCTGCAACCCAAGTCCAACCTGCACCAGATGGATCTGTATCCATATCACTATAACCTATCCAAACTTCTATACCAGGGGAAGCTGTAGCACTACCTTGATCTGTTAAGCCTGCTTCATAAGCTTGCGCATAAACAAGTTGTGGATTGCCAGTTGTTATTGTTGCAGATCCAGGAAATTGTATGTTGTAGAAATCCAATGCATCTGTTGGCGCATCATCTACAGTTAATGTATAATCTTCAGTTTCACCTCTTTGAGCACCGTAAGCACATGCATCATCATCAGGGTTAGGATCATTAAAATCTATCATAATACGCATTCTATAATCGCCATTGGCAGCACCACCAGGAACAGTAATCGTACCTGTAAAAGGACCATTACTATATGCCGTTGTGTTAAACACAACTTCTGTAGTAGGGTCAAAGGCAAAATCATTATTCCAATCTACCCAAATTGCGCAACCTACGGTTCCACCTTCTATTTCCACAGAAAAATCAAATGTACCATCTGCAAAGCTAGTTACTGAGTTAGTTGCCGAAAAATCCCCGTACCTATCAGCTGATAAACCCGTACCCGTATTAGATAAATCTGATAGCGCATTTGTAGTAGTAACATCATCTATTAATGTTGTTGTATCAGTACTTGTACTTGGAGGTATACAATAACAATTATCAACTGCTGTAGTAAAATCTTGTTCTGTACAACCTGCAGAACTACCAAAACTATTATAAGCTGTTACTGTGTAATAATAAGTTGTGCTTACTGCACCTTCAAATGTATAACTAGTTACATCACCCAAATCTATATTATCTTCAATATCGTTACCACCAGGTGTTGTACCAACGGTAATATTATAACCATCTGCTCCTGCACTAGCCATCCATGATATCTCATTCGCAAAATTACCACAACTAGGGTCTGGAGTTGCTGTAGCGGTTGGACAAGCTGGTGGCGTTGTAGGAGATTCTCTTACTGTAAATTGACTAACGTGAAAGTATATATCCTCAGCATCATTTACAGGTCCGTCACTTCCATAAAAAGCAAATTGCACATCACCAGTTACAGCTGATAAATCATATGTTATTTGTTCTCCTACGTCTGTAGGTACATCACCCTGTTCCCAAGATTGCATGGTAGTCCAATTTGCACCACCATCAGTAGTCATTAATAAAGCTACTAAATCATCTGAACCTAAATCCGCATCAGCACCACTAGTAGTTGATTCCGTTAAAGCAACATAAACCACAAGCTCACTTGCAGCTGCTGCCGATAAATCAAATACAGGAGAAATAATCCAATCTTCTCTATTATCGGTAAACAGATTTATTACATTACTTGGTGTTCCGTTATGGTTACTTGCAAACCAAAGCCCAGTTCCTAAATCTGACGGGCCTGTTGCAGGTGTACCGCTACCAGCTTCTTCCCAACAGTCAGGAACATTTACACTCATATCCGCACTATAATCTGGTGTAAATGGCAGACATTCCGTTTCAAATGCGAATGGCCCTACCCATTGACTAGTTTCTGCTCCACAAATTGCCTGTACGTAAAACTCATAAGCAGTATTTGGTGTTAAACTCATTTGCATGTAAGGATTAGTTACACCTGATTGTGTAGGTACTCCTGTAGAAGTTCCTGGAGGATTTGCATCTACATCTACAACTTCAATATTCCAACTGGTTGCAGAACCTGTTTCTGTCCAACCTAAAACAGCACTATCTGTATCAATACTTGTTGCTGTCAAACTTGAAGGAAAAGGGCAAGAAGGAGCATTCCACTCTACACAAGATATACCAGCAAGAGAAGATTCTAACGAATAAGTGTAAGTGCCGTTAGCGCCAATTACATGAACACCTGCTGTTACACCGTCATCAAAAGTTGGATCACCAAAATCTAAATCTTCATAAATGAACCTAATTTCATTTGTTGTTTCGTATAAGAGCAATTGAAATGTACCACCGCCTGGAGTTTCTCCAAATGTAGCACTATCATAATGCGGTCTATCATTCCATTGTACTACTAAAATACGGTTTGGCGCAGTTCCTATTTCTTCCCAGAATACATCACCAGCATCGTCACCTATATCTGTAGCTAAAGGATAAAATCCTTGAGCTGTTGGAGTCGGTGTAGTTGTAATATCACCAGTGGTTGTATTAAATAGAACTCCACCATTATTGCCTACACGCAGGTCTGAAGATGATACACCATCTAATTCAAAAGCAAAAGACAGTGTAATGTTAGCTTCAGATTCATCGGTTAAATTTAAATTTGTACCTGTTGCGCTAATATCTGTAAACGCTGTTGTACAGGTATCATCTGGTACTAATTGCGCATTACTTTGCCAGCAGAAAGCTAGCATAGCAATACATAAAAATGTAATTTTTTTCATAAAAAAATATTTAAGTTAGTAATTCATTAAAAATATGTTAATTATCTTTAAAATACTCCTATGGTAAATTCAAATCGACAAAAAACAAAAATTAACGATTAAAAGTGCCTTATTTATGTTTACTGAAGTTGTAATTAGCTTTCAAATTTCCTTTATAGGAATACATTAAAATTATTAAATACTATTGCTTTATTAGTTTATCTATTATTAAAAATATACACCTAAAAAAAACAGTCTTCATACTCGTAAACCAAATGTGAATGACCATAACATCACGACTTGACTATTTTGATAATTTCATTTTAAAGTCAAGCTAGAAATTGTGATAGCATAAAAGTTTTATGATTACATGTAATAAGCTAAAAAAAGCCGCTAAAATAGCGGCTTTAAAAATCTAAATGTTAAATACTTACTGCTTAACCACTCGCACGGTTTTAGTAATATTTGCAATAGTTACCTTAACAAAATAGGTGCCATTTTGTAAGCTTGACATATCTAACTCACTGTCTACATTGTTAGGCATAGATCTTAATACTTCTTGACCTAGCATATTATACATTGTAACATTCTCAATAGTATTTCGAGCATTTAATGTTAATGTATTTTTAACTGGATTTGGATAATACGTAAATGCCGCTTCTCCTTGGACATCATCTATGCTTAAAGCAGTTGTTGCGCTCATATTGAAACTAATAGGCCCAAAGTCGTCACCACTAAAATCATATAATCTTAAAATATAAGTAGTGTTTGATGCCAAATTTTCAAAATCCACAGTAGGTGCACTAGTAAATTGTATATCACAGTCAATTTCATTTAAATCTGTACAGTTATCATATATAACTGAAATTGTAGATGAAAAACCAGATGAAGCAATATCTAAGGTTACCACGTCTACGTCAGCTGGAGTTGTGAATGAATACCAAAGATCACTACCATCATAAAAGTTATTACAACTTGGGTCTGGCACACCTGAATCGCCTGCTCCGACATTAGTACCTGTTACCTCTGGACCCGCTTCATTAATGCCCAATGTTACAGCTTCAGCAGTATCACAGTCAACATTATCAGGTGGACAAACTGCTTGTGTTATAGTACCGCTGTCTTGTGTACAGGCAGCATCAGTATCATCAGCAACCGTTACTATTACATCTGTACCATTTACATAAGGCCCAAAAGTATACGTGCCTGTCATAGTAACATTTTGGTCTGCACTACCTTGATCGTCAGAAATTGTTAAACCTGTTGCGGTGCCCATATCTGTAATTTCTACATCAATGTTAAAGCCACCACTATTTGCACAATCATCTACTATTGTATAGTTTACAGTTGCCGGTGTACAGTTTAAGCTATATAAACAAAACTCTGCAGGATCTTGAGCAGTATCTGTCCAAAACATAGCATAGTAAGTTGTGCCAGGTGTCAATCCTGAAAACGTTTGTGTATTAGACGTTGGATCGTTAGCACAACCATCTGCCTCTGTAAATGCTCCACAAGTACCATCATAAATAACCATTCCCATACCTGGTGTAGCAGATTCAAAAATAACTTCACCACTTGCAGGTCCTTCAAAAGTATACCAAAGACCTAGGTTTCCACTAGTATCACAGCTTGGCAACTCATCTGTTCCTTCGGTTGCAGAAAATGTACTTGTTGTTATAACGTTACATATGTCGCTTATTACAATCAATTCTGCGTTTGCACAATCGTCATTAGGTGGCGGTGGCGGTGGTGTTCCTACACAAACCTCAAAGTTTGTTTGTGCAGTGGCGGCACCTGTAGCCCAACCATAAACACGTAAAACATAATCTGATCCTATGGTTAGACCAGTTACCGTCATGCTATTAGGATCTGAGGTTTGTACAAATGCTAGTGCATCACAATCTCCAGTGGTTTCATAAAGTGTCATACCCATATCTGTCGCTGTACCAATTACAGCAGTTACATTTTCTAGAGAAATTACATGTTGCTCTGATGTTGCTGTAAAAGAAAACCAGACATCATTATTAGGTTCACCACTAGTGCCTGTAGCATCTTGTGTAGATTCTGTTGCAGACACGGTAGTACCAGACGTTACGTCTGTACAGCTTAAATCCGTATTAACTGTTAATGCTATAGGGTCATCACATTCGTCATTTACTGGTGGATTTACTGTTAACGTTCCACTAACATCATCTGTACCATCCCAGACACCATCTCCCGATCCTGTATTAAAGCCCCCATAAGTAAAAGAAGCTCCATTTAATCTAAACCTAGAAGCATAATAATAAGTTCCTGCACCAGGTACTTCAGAACCTAGGTCTACTTGATATTCATCATTATTTTGACCAGCAAAATCCCAACTTGGATTTGGTACTGCAGCAACCCAAGTCCATTCTGCGCCAGAAGGGTCTGTATCCATATCATTAAACCCTATCCATGCCTCTATCTCAGGGGCAGCATTTGCAGAACCCTGATCTGTAATACCAGGTTCAAAGGCTTGGGCAAATACTAAAAATTCTTCTACACCATCAATGGTTCCTGTTTGTGGAAATTGTAAATTGTAAAAATCCAATGTTGTGTCTGCACTTGACACCAAAGTTGGGGAGTCCATACAAAACCCATATTCCCATCCATTTCCGCCATCGGCATCATCATCATAAAAAATACGATATCTAAACCCTGAAAGTTGAGTTGCAGAAAAACCACTTATATCTAAAGCGTCAGACTCATAAGCCCCTAAAGTAGCTGAACAATACTCATTTGTTGCTCCAGTTGTAACACCAGTGAGCACCAACCAATCTACCCAAACAGTATTATCAGCATCCCACCATTGTAAGGCCAGTTTATCCTCATTATTTAGAACTACTTCTCTAAAAAAATAATTACCAGAAACCTTCATTAAATTTTCACCTCCTAAGTCAGCTGGTGTCAAATCTATTATTGGGGATTCTGCAGCAATATCATCTGAATTAGGGTTTCCCGCATCATCATCATCAAAAGAAAATCTGTCATCTACTGTTGGATCTGCTTCAAATGAAGTAGCACCAGCATTGTAAGTGCCTGTTACGGTCCAAGCGGCATTAGGCCAACTTGCATTTTCATCAATAATTTGCGCATTACTCTGCCAACAAAATGCCAGTATAGCAAAACACATTAATGTAATTTTTTTCATAAAACATATATTTAAGTTAGTAATTCCTTTAAAAATATGTTAATTCCCTGTAAGATTCATATCAGAAAAACATAAATCGATAAAAGGTAATTATTAGCGCTAAAATACAATTTCGCTAAATTTAATATTAAAAAACACCTTTGATAAGGTGTTTTCTATATGCTTTACTAATAAGGTATGAGCTCTCTGACTCTTAATTATTAATAACGACTATCTTAGATACATTATTAACTTTTAACAAAAAAAATCCAGAAGCGGTTTCGCTAAATTTTAAGGTGGTTGTATTATCCAAATTGTTATAAGTTCTATCCTCCAAGTCTATATTTCTTCCATTAATATCAAAGATCTGTATAGTTTCCGAACCAATAGTATTACTGATAAAAATCTCTCTATTGGTCGTAGGATTTGGGTAAATGTTTATTGATACCTCATCATGTACTTCAATATTAAGAGAGCCATTAAAATACGGCACAGCAAAATCGAAAGTATTTTCGGCAACAACCTGTCCTATAAAACGTCCTGGGATATCATCTGCTGGTGGATGTATACCTCCCCAAATTCTGCTTAAACTCGTTTGGTCTGAGGCATCTCTATAAGTTGCCCATTGTAATACGACATCTACCGAAGGACCTTCCTCAAAAACCAAAAATTCATTTGCCTTTGCTGTAAATTCTCCTAATCCACCTGGGAAAAATTCACTACCGGTCATCATAGTCATTAATTCTGAAGCAGTTCTAGAATAGGTTGAATGCCCAGATACGTAACCTGCAAATGGCGGTGTTACAAATGTTGGTCTTTGATAAGGATACCAGTCTTCCGCCAATATCCAACCTACTCCAGCTTGGTCCGTTTCTGTATCGTAAATAAAATCGTGACCTTTCCAAGTGTACAATTTTATTTTACCCACGTGCTGGTTGGCAAAACCAGCTAAAGGATCACCAATCTCAACTATTTCGATATAATTTTCAATTAATGGAATACCGCCTACATGGTAATTATCCAAGTTACTGTCGGTACTTTGTCCGCGCTCAGCCATAGAACGAATTGCCGAAATCGGTCGTATGTAATCGTACCAGCCTTTTACGCTCCATGCTGAAATAGCCGCGTCGTGCATACCTCCTCCCAAAATAAAATATGCTTTGACATCCCATTCTAAAGGATCTAAAATATCTCCTATACCTTCAAAACGTTTTTCAAATTGTGGATGGTCGTTGACATAATTTAAAATGGTAAACCAGTGACCTGGTGGGGTTTCGGAGTCTGGTCCATCTGCCCAAAACTCAGCAAGAACTCTAGCATAATCTCCTCGTGGTACCATATTGGTTTCATAAGGATTTCCTGTTATTGGGTTTAAAGCATGTCCATTACTATTGGCTCCACCTTCAAAAAAATTATAAAAGTTTTCATAGTCTGCATAATCTGTTGGGAATGTAGATATACCTACATTCCCAATTGAGTTTGGTGAGATATCCCAAACCACACCATCCGTAGGGTCTAAATGCGCTTGCCATACTGAAACCATAGTGAATCCCCATTTATAGGCATCACTATCCGCATTAGTTTCGGTAAGACTTATATATGGTGGCGCCGATGGATCATGAAATACATTAAAATCGTTGCCATCTCTCTGATAAGTAACTAAATCTTCATCCTTTAAGGCAAATGCCGACACATTTCCCCATTCTGGACTTAAAAACGGTGGTGTGTCATCATCAATAATTTCTCCTCCTTGGTCAATAAATATATCTAAGGCTAGGGGCTGCCAACGATTAGGGTCGTTAATGGGTGGGTTATCCCCACTGTTTATATCCAAAGCATAAGGCGCATTAACCGGCTGGTAATAGGCATTATCATAACCCGTTGCTTCCCTAGAGCCGTCTTGTAGCCCATAATCAATAAGGGTCTGAGCTACATAATTGCCAAAGGCTGCTGCGTCTCCATCTTGGTATAACAAAGACGTTACGTTGGTATCGTAGCCTAGCTTATCCATCAACAGATCTAATCGTGCTTGGGTTTCATTCACACCTGGAGAATTTTGAAAACGATGAGACATTAAGCGATACATGGCATAACTAATAGATTTACTTAGGGCGATTTCTAAATCTTCATCTGGTGTAAATTCTTCAAGTGTACTCGTAAACCCATTAACTGCATTACCTATTAAATATGGTGTGGCTGTATCATCATAAATTGCCCAGATATCATACATAGCTACACTGGTATGGAATAAATTTCTGGCGTGTACCGTCGGCCTTGCAAAATCATCCCGGATAGCTTCCAGTAAAACTTCATTCCATAATCTAGCAATTGATACATTCTCTGGTAAATTATCAATACCCAAATCTACATCTATTAAAACTTCCTGACTAGAACATTGACCATCGGATTCAATTACAGAAACCCTGCCCATATTTTCTAAATGCCATCTTACCGTGATAGTATTTGTGCCTTGCCCATTTAATATTTCTCCGCCAGAAACCTGCCAATTCACTGTTGAACCTGGTATAATATTATAGGCATACATTTCTGTCCTTAAAAATGAAGAGCTAGTATTGCCATCTATGGTTTGTGAAGGCAAATAAATGCAAGAACCATCGTCTAATGTTGCATTGGGCTCGTAATTACATGACATCGGATCCAAACATCCATACGTTTTTTGACTTGGAATGATATCTAAAACTTCAATGCCCTGTCCTTCTGTAGCCTTTATGGTAATATTTGTATTTAAATCAGTAAAAATTTCTGATATTCCTGATGGCCATTTAATCTCTAATGAGCTAATTTGGGTAACGTCATTTAAGCCAAAATGCACACCTTTTAAACTTTGGCCAAGAAAACCTACTCCAGAATAATAACGTCTCAACACATTTCCATTATTTGCAGTAAGCGTTAAGGTGGCTCCAATAGCATCTCTGTTGGATACTGTTCCTTCTAACTTAACTTTTAACCAGTTTAGAGATACTGAAGCATCATCAAAATTTAAAAGTTTATTTTCGTAAAAAAAACACTCCTTGTTACTGTTTGTGACCAATAAATCCATGTCGCCATCATTGTCATAATCAAAATCTAACGCCTCTACACTAGTGCCCGATTCATCTAAGCCCAATTCATTAGATGAATCAACAAAAGAAGTCTCTCCTTGTACTATTGAATTTTTGAAGTAATAATTAGGTTCATTTTCTCTATTATATAAAAAATAGCCATTTGCCACAAACAAATCCTCATCACCATCTAGATCAAAATCTGAAAATTTTGTTCCCCAAGACCAAAGTGTGTTACCCACTCCATATTCATCTGCATTCTCTGTGAATGTTCCATCGCCATTGTTTGTTAATAGAAAGTTTAAATCTATTGCTGTTATAAAAAAATCGAAATGACCATCCATATTGTAGTCACCTATGGTAATAGCCATATCTTCACCAGTAGTATTTATATTATAATCAGCAGCTTCTTCTAAAAAACTAATCCCATCTTGACTGACAAATAATTCGTTGGGATGGTGCACATCATTAGTGACATACAAATCTATAAATCCGTCTAAATTAAAATCAAAAGGCAACCCTACGAAACTTGCATAATTTTGCATATTGTGTATGCCTGTTGATTGGCTTATATCTGAAAATGTCTCATTACCATTATTAAGAAATAATGAGTTTTCACCACATCGCTGCCAGTCTGCAATAAATACATCCAATAAGCCATCGTTATTATAATCGAACCAAGTTGCGCCCGTATTACCACAGCCGTTTATTTCTGTAATCCCAGATATTTCGGTAACATTGGCAAAAGTACCGTTACCCATATTTCTCCACAACTGTAACCTATCTAAAAATGTCATAAACAAATCGGGAAAACCATCATTATTATAATCTCCCCATGATGCGCCGTACTTATAACCTGCTAAGCCTAAAAAATCTTCAGGATCTATATCTTGTGGAAATAAATCAGTAAAGCCTGCAAATTCGGTAACATCTGTAAATGTACCATCGTTATTATTTCTAAATAAACGACTAAGTGTTTTTGGGCTATCTGGATGATCTTTTGCTTTGGCTACGACAAAAATATCAAGATCGTTATCATTATCGTAATCCGCAACTGACACTCCATTATTCTCCTCCAATATTCCCAAGCCTACAACATCCTCTACCCTATTAAAGGTTTGGGCATACATAGACATATTTATAGTTACCAAAAATGCAATAACTGAAAACTTAAGGCTATACTGTAATGTTTTTTCCATGTATTTGTATCCAATATTTATAGGCAAGTTTAACATTTTTTAACATTGCAATATAAAAAAAGCTGTTATACAAATTTGCATAACAGCTTTAAATTAACGATTATTCCGTTTAATTGTTATTTATAAAAGTGTCCATAACCGCGTCGCTGACTCCCATATTACTAAAGCCTCCATCATTATATAAGTTCTGTAAGGTTACACGTTTCGTTAAATCACTGAACAAAGTTACCGTATAGTTGGCACAGTCCATTGCAGTAGCATTACCCAACGGTGACATTTTTTCGGCATAAGCAATAAAGCCATCAAATCCCTTTACACCACTACCCGCTGTTGTTGGTGTAGGCGATTGTGAAATGGTATTAACCCTTACATTTTTATTTCTACCAAAGAAATACCCAAAACTACGTGCAATGCTTTCTAAATATGCTTTGTTATCTGCCATATCATTATAATCTGGAAACACACGTTGTGCAGCCATATAGGTTAAAGCGACTATACTGCCCCATTCGTTCATAGCATCAGCTTTATAAAGGGTCTGCATTACTTTGTGAAAAGACATTGCAGAGACATCAGTCCCTTTTTGTGTCCAATCATATTTTTGGTCTGTATAAGCCCTTCCCTTTCTTACGTTTATAGACATCCCTATGGAATGCAAAACAAAGTCTAATTTACCACCTAATATTTCCATAGACTGTTCTACCAAATTTTGTAGATCTTCTTCTGAGGTAGCATCTGCAGGAATAATTTGAGAACCTGTCTTTTCTGCCAATGCATTAATCTGCCCCATTCGCATGGCCACCGGTGCATTAGTTAATACAAATTCCCCACCTTCTTCATGAACACGTTCAGCCGTTTTCCATGCAATCGAGTTTTCATCTAATGCCCCGAAAATAATTCCCTTTTTTCCTTTTAGTAAGTTGTATGACATGTTTATATATGTTTAGTTGTTAGTCGTTAGTTTTCAAATATAGTATAAATTAGAACAAATTATTATGCGATTAATCTTCACTTCGACATGCTTACTGTGACACACAGAAATGATAAGCTAATTGAGCAATTGTTTGGCATGTGCCAAAGCAGATTCTGTGATATCAATTCCGCCTAACATTTGGGCAATCTCAACAATGCGTTCTTCTTCGTCTAGTTTCTTTAGCTGGGTTAATGTGGCATCTTTAACGTCTGTTTTATATACTTTATAATGCGAGTCACCTTTAGCCGCAATCTGTGGTAAATGTGTAATGGAAAAGACCTGCATCTTAGCACTCATGTGTTTCATGATTTCTCCCATTTTATTCGAGATTTCTCCAGAAACACCAGTGTCTATTTCATCAAACATTATAGAAGGTAATTGAATGTATTCTGCCAAAATCGATTTGATTGCTAACATAATTCGAGATAGTTCTCCTCCTGAGGCTGCCTTTTTTAACGCATTAAAGTTAGTACCTTTGTTTGCAGTAAATAAAAACTGTAAGCGGTCTTTACCTTTTGCCGTGAATTGCTCTATGGGCTCAAGTTCTATTTTAAACTTAGCGTTTGGCATTCCTAAATCGGCCAATATAGTCTCTAACTTTGTCGTTAAAATTGGTATAAACGATACCCTTTTATTATGGATTTTTTTACAAATTTTGTTTAAGGCTTCATGTAATTGCTCAATGTCTTTTTCTTTTTTGGCAATGGCATTATCTAAATTTTCAGTATTGGAAATTTTAGACTCTAAATGATCTTTTATTTTGATAAGCTCTTGAAGATTAGAGACTGAATGCTTTTGAAATAAATTATTTATAATTTGAAGTTTGCCATTAACACGCTCCAATTCTTGAGGATCGGTGATTAAATTATCTTCTAGCTGATCTAACTCAGCCAAAATATCATCTAACTCAATACCTACACTTACAATTCTTTCCGATAACGATTCATAGGCTTTTCCAAATTCTGAAATCTTAAATAATTCTTGTTTGGCATTATTAATCTGGTCGATAGCACCTAAGTCTTCAGTATTTAAGATAGCTTTGGTATTACCCAGCTTCTCTCCAATGACCTCAACATTATTAAGCTGCTCGTATTGCGCTTCTAAATCTTCGAGATTTAAAGACTCTAAGTCGATTTCATTTAGCTCTTTGGTTAAAAAGAGGTTATAGTCGTATTCTTTAATCATTTCAGCTTTAGATTGTTTCAATTTTTCTAATGCATTTTGAAGTGATTTATAGCCTTGCAATTGATTTTTATAAACATCTAAGTCTAAAGTATTATCTGCCAATACATCAATAACCATAAATTGGTAATCGTCTTGCGTTAATTGCAATGTCTGATGTTGAGAATGAATATCTATTAGATGACTACTCAACATTGAAAGATGGTCTAAAGTTGCAGGAGTATCGTTTATGAACGCTCTGGACTTTCCGGATGGTAAAATTTCACGTCTTATAATGGTCTGTGTATCGTAATCTAAATCCAAAGACTTAAAAAGAGCTTTAAGATTGTAGTTAGCAATATCGAAAATCGCTTCGATAACGCATTTTTCATCTGATTTTTTTACCTGACTTAAATCTGCACGTTTGCCTAAAACCAAAGATAAACCACCTAAAAGGATAGATTTACCAGCTCCTGTTTCGCCAGTAATAATAGTTAGTCCATTGTTAAACTGTACGTTTAACTCATCGATTAGGGCATAGTTTTTTATGTAAAGTGAGGTGAGCAAAAAATCTGTAATTGTTTTTTACAAAAGTATCGATTCCGCATTACTGAAACAAGTTCTGCGCTGGCAAGTTCATAATGATACAGCAAAAATAAGCACCATAAATTAAAACTTAATATTTCTCCACTTTTGTGAGTGCATAGGTGCTATTCTATTGAGAATATCTACTGCTTCTGTAATACTAACATTAGGCCCACCAGAAAGAATATCCATTAGCTCATCGGACTTAGCATCGAAAAACACACGCAATAAATAAGAATTTGGTCGTCTTCTGTGTATTTTTTTTAATTCTGATAATGTAGCTATAACTTTCGCTTTGCCTTCTTTTGCACTTTGAGCCATAATATCTAAACCTTCTATATGATAGCTATACATTGTGGAACGAATTTCTTTAAATGTTGGTGATACTAAATTATCGATTAAGGCAAAACGCGATTGTAAACCGTCTTCTAATTTCCAGCCTTGTCCATTAATTTGTTGTGAGTAATTGGCAATAGTTTGTGCTTGCTTAAAGTATTCATCACCTCCGTTGAGCTCAAAAGAGTCTGCATCTGTACCCAAAATCATATAGACGTGAAAAGATAATACAGATATGAGGTTAGATTCAAACTGAATAGGATTGAATACCAAATTCTGAAATTCTAAATATTGAAAATTAAAATCTTTATCATTATAGTTGTATACCGGAGAACTGTAGGTAGAATTATAGATTGGTCGGGATGATGACACCTGCAATGTAGCTTTAAATCTATCATTTTCATAACTACTTACATTAATGACCATACTGCAGTTGATACGCTCTTCTGCACCAAAAGATTTTTCAGTCCATTTGGTGTTATTAACAAACTCAGTCAATTGCTTTTCGAGCGTTTTAAAAACAACATTGTTATCATTTCCTGTTTGTTGTGCTATCACATTAACCGTACAATTAAGTTCTTGGGAAAACACAATTGTTGATAATAAAAAAGCCAGTAGTACTAATATGTTACGCATGTAATTGTTTTAATATCTTTTGCATTAAATCCTCAGCAACTTCTGCTTTAGACTTAAGTGGATTTTCAATAATATCGTTAGACGATGTTATAAATGTAACTTTATTTGTTGATACTCCAAAACCTGCACCTTTATCCTGTAAAGAATTGAGCACTATTAAATCAAGGTTTTTAGATTTTAGCTTGCCTTTGGCATGTTCTATTTCATTATTGGTCTCGAGCGCAAAACCAACTAAAAATTGGTGTTTTTTAATCTCACCCAACGATTTTAAAATATCCTTAGTTTTTTCTAACTCAATACTAAACGTCGAATCTTTCTTTTTTATTTTCTTATTGGCTACAGTTTTTGGTCTATAATCCGCAACTGCCGCTGAAAGTATTGCTATATCAGACGTGTTAAAATGCTTATGGACTTCATTATACATTTCCTCAGCGCTAACAACAGGTTTTACCATCACCAGATTATGACTAATGTTTTGATGAGTTGGACCCGTTATTAAGATAACTTCAGCACCAAGATTAGCAGCAGCTTTAGCGATTTCAAATCCCATTTTTCCGCTAGAATGGTTCCCGATAAAACGCACAGGATCCAAAGCTTCGTAAGTTGGGCCAGCCGTTACAATAACTTGCTTGCCCTTTAAAGGCAATTGATCTAGAAGGTCTTTTTCAATAAAATCTATAATATACTCTGGCTCTGCCATTCGTCCTTCACCAACTAATCCGCTTGCCAATTCACCCGTGCCAGCAGGAATCATTTTATTTCCGTAGGAGGCTAATTTTTCAAACGAGTTTTTAGTGGATTGGTGCTTATACATATCCAAGTCCATGGCTGGTGCAAAATATACAGGACATTTAGCCGAAAGATATGTTGCCAAAAGTATATTGTCGCAAACACCATTTGCCATTTTTGCCATGGTATTTGCAGTAGCGGGAGCTATAATAAAATAATCCGCCCAAAGCCCTAAATCAACATGATTATTCCAAACCTGCCCCTCATCTTCTTCGTCTACAAAAGAAGAATATACTGGGTTTTTGGATAATGTAGAAAGTGTGAGTGGAGTTATAAAATCTTTGGAAGCAGGCGTCATAACAACCTTGACGTTAGCGCCTGCTTTAATGAATAATCTTACTAAACTAGCAGATTTATATGCAGCAATACCAGCGGTAATGCCCAATAAAATGTTTTTGTCTTTTAGAATAGACATTTATAATTATGACTGAGTGTCCTCAGTATTTCTATGATAAATCTTATCATCTAACCACTCTTTAACCGCTAAGGCATGTGGCTTTGGTAATTTTTCGTAAAACTTAGATACCTCAATTTGCTCTTTGTTTTCAAAAATTTCTTCAAGACTATCGTTGTATGTGGCAAACTCTTCGAGCTTATCAATTAACTCACGTCTTATATCCGTATTGATTTGTTCCGCACGCTTTGCAATTACAGAAATAGCTTCATAAATGTTATCTGTTGGAGCATCAACTTCATTTCTGTTGTACGTTACCGTTGAAACAGGAGCGTCTGTCTTTTTTAAATCCATCATTATTATAGTGTTAACTTTTTGTTTTAATTTTTTCTAGCTCTTCATTTAATTTTTTGTTCCATTCTAAAGTTTCTTCTTGAAATTCAGAATTTGGATACGCTTTCTTGAAAGCTCTGTAATAATTTATAGCAAGCTGTATTCTTTCTTCTTTTAAGTTTTCTATACTTAAAAGTGCTAAATTATACTCAGCATGTAATCTGTAATATAATGCTTCTTCTTTTAATCTTGAACCTGGAAAATCAAACAAAAAATTGTTGAATGACTTTACAGAAGCCTTATAATCCCTAATTAAATCGTATTGCTTTGCAATCTCGAAGGCTTTTTTTTCTAATTTAAAATCTAATTCTTTAACAAGTTTATTAGCTTCTTCACCATATTGCGAATTAGGATACTGATTTACAAACAACTGAAACTTCTCAATAGCCTCAACAGTTTCCTTTTGTTCTTTGGAATATACGGGTGAATTATGATAATAGCCTTTTGCGGATAAAAAAGCGGCTTGTTCAGCTTTTTCACTTTTAGGATATATATCCGTAAACTTATCGAAATGGTAACTAGATATATAATAGTCCTTCATTTCGTAAGCGCACATGGCATGCATAAACGTTAGTTTTTCTGCTTGAGGTTTCCCTCTGTACTTTGGAAGAACTTGATCGAACAATCGCTTAGCTTTATTATATTTGCCAGCCTCGAACAATTCTGTCCCTAGTTTGAATTTCTCTCCTACATCTTCAGACCTTAGCGCTTTCTGAAAGTCACTACACGACACTAACACTATAGCACCAAATAATATGTAAAGTCCTCGCTTCATAAATTTTAAACAAGTTGCAAAAGTACGCATTTATAACGGAATTTGAAAGTGAAAATTATATGCTAAAATAAACTCAATTTTGGGTGCTAAATACAGTTTAGATTAAATTTAACTTTTGCCCAAATCTCGTATAGCCATTTCAATATTTTTTTTGAGCTTATCCGTAGCTTCCACTAAGGGCAACCTAACGTGCGATTTTGATATGTTCAGAGCGTCTAAAACCGCTTTAATACCTGCGGGATTGTTTTCCGAAAAAATTAACCCTGTAATTGGCATTAATTTAAAATGAATACTATAAGCTTCTTTTGCTTTACCTGCAATACCTAGACGAATCATTTCAGAGAATTCTTTTGGCAAGGCTTGTCCAATAACCGATATTACACCAGAACCTCCCGCCAAAGCAACCCCCAGAGCCAAATCATCATCACCAGAGATTACCAAAAAACCATCTGGTTTTGATCTTAACAATTCTAAGTATTGATGTACATTGTTTCCAGCTTCTTTTACTGCTATAATGTTTTCAAAATCATTGGCTAGCCTAAGTGTTGTTTCCGGTAACATATTAGAAGATGTTCTGCCTGGAACATTATACATTATTATCGGCTTTGGGGATATTTCAGCTATAGCTTTAAAATGCTGGTATATGCCTTCTTGTGTTGGCTTACTGTAATATGGCGAAACTGATAAGATAGCATCAATATTAGAGAAGTCCGTTGTCTTGATTTCACTTATAACCGCAGCCGTATTATTACCTCCAATACCTAAGACCAAAGGTAATCTTCCACTATTTACCTTGGCTATGAATTTTACCAATGTTTTCTTTTCTTCAGTGGTAACGGTAACGCTCTCTCCGGTTGTTCCACTTATTACCAAGTAGTCCGTTCCATTTTCAATATTGTACTCTACCAAACGTTGCAATGCATCATAATCGATACTTAAATCTGATTTAAATGGTGTTATCAACGCTACTCCTGTACCTATAAAATTGATCATTATAATTTGTTTAAAATGTTGAGGTATTTTTTAAATTCTATTTTAAAGGTGTTTATATCCTTTGGTTTGGTTTTAATGATTAGGTCGTACAAACGTTCGTCATTTCTGCACAGACCAACTTTTAAATTTGCCTTAGATAATGCTGTAATGAGATTTAAATATAAATTTTCATTTTCATAGTAACTTATCAGCACATCATAATCTTCGTTTATAAAAGCCTGCAAATCTATATTATTAATTTTTCCTTTCCAACCAAAATCCTTAGGACTAAAATAGGTTTCCCATTGGCTGGATTCAAATTTATCATCATTGGTGTAAGCTATAATCTTATGCCGTGGAGATGTTAAATTGAGTTCCTTAAAATATGTTCTAAAGGTTTCAAAATCATCAAATTCATCAGCATTCAATAACACCGAAATTACCTTTACCTTTTGGTTGCTTACAGCTACCTTTCTGGCATCTAACAATTTGTTAACGTACTTTCGGTTCGATTTTTCCTTAAAAGCTTTTAAAAACATTTATCTTTAGCCTTTGTGCAAATTTAGTAAAAGCAAGCACATATATCAGTTAACAACCTATAAGTTATTCAATGACTATTAAACATATTTTTAAACTCTATTTTTTAGTTTTTGTTTTTTCATGCAATAACGATTTGCATCTGTCTAAAATAGAAGGAGAGCGTATAGAAATTGACGCTGCCATCGCTTCAGATTCTGATATTGAAAACTTCATAAAACCATATAGAGAAAACGTCAATAAAAATCTTGACAGTGTTATTTCTTATGCGCCAGATACATATTCAAAATCTGATGGGGAATTTAATACAGCCATTGGCAACTTAATGGCCGATGCGGTTTTTGAAGAAAGCAATCCGATTTTTAACAAGCGTACCGGAAAAACTATCGATTTGGTACTTTTAAATTACGGTGGAATAAGATCCATTATTTCACAGGGAAATATAAAAATACGCACTGCCTTTGAAGTCATGCCTTTTGAGAATTCAGTAGTTGTTGTTGCAATTAAAGGTCAGCAAGTACTGCAAATGATGGATTATTTATCAAAGGATAAACGCGCACATCCTGTTTCTAAACACTTACAACTATCATTAAACAAGAATTCCGAAGTTACCAAGGCAACAATCAGCGGAAAACCAATAGATAAAGGCACAACGTATTATGTGGCTACAAATGACTATTTATATAATGGTGGAGATCGTATGGATTTTTTTCATCCTAATGATAGCTTTTATGTCCTTGATTATAAAATTAGAAATGTACTCATTGATTATTTTAAAAGGAAGGATACAATTCGCCCCAAACGTGATAATCGTTATATAAAATTAGAAGATTAGACATGAATAGAAGACAATTTATACAACAATCAACCGCAGCAACCGCCTTATTAGGTATGGGAGGTATTGGTTTGCAATCTTTTAATACTTCTAAAGCTAAAAAAATCACCATTCTTCACACTAATGATGTGCATAGTCATATAGATCCTTTTGGGCCAGATCACAAAAGAAATCCTAACAAAGGTGGTGTAGCAAGACGTGCGACATTGGTAGAATCGATTCGGAAAGAAAATCCAAATACGCTATTGCTAGATGCAGGTGATATTTTTCAGGGCACGCCTTACTTTAACTATTATGGAGGCGAACTAGAGTTTAAACTAATGAGCATGCTTAACTACGATTTGGCAACCATTGGCAATCATGATTTTGACAACGGAATTGATGGGCTCTATGCACAATTGCCACATGCTAAATTTGAATTTGTATCTGCTAATTACGATTTCACAAATACTGTAATGGATACACATGTAAAGCCATACAAAACTTTTATAAAAGACGGAATTAAAATAGGTGTATTTGGACTCGGAGTTCAACTAGATGGGCTTGTTGATAAAAATATGTACAAAGAAACGGTTTACAACGATCCTATTGAGATAGCCCAAGACATGTCTCGTCTGCTTAAAGAGGAGCAAGCCTGTGATTTGGTGATCTGTTTATCTCACATAGGCTATTACTATCGAAATGTACCAGACAGAGTTTGTGATCTAGCGTTGGCAAAAGCTACTAAAGATATTGATCTTATTATTGGCGGACATACCCATACGTTTTTACCAAAACCTACGATTGAAAAGAATAGTGTCGGGGAAAATGTACTTATCAATCAAGTTGGTGCTTATGGCTTGTACCTTGGAAAAATTGATTTCTATTTTGAGCCTGGAAAACCCACAAAAACACACGGAGCTTCTATAATTGTGTAGTGGATTTGTAAGTAACCTTAATTTGAACGTCTAAGATTTCAACACAACCGTATAAACCATGAAATCTAAGAAAATCATTTTGGCGTTAAGAATTATAGTCGCTATTATCTTAATACAAACACTTCGTTTTAAATTCACAGCCCATCCAGATAGTGTCTATATTTTTGAAACTGTAGGCTTAGAACCTTATGGTAGAATTGGCATAGGTATATTAGAACTTATTGCCAGTATATTGCTTTTAATACCAAAAACAGTTTGGGCTGGCGCAACACTAACTTTAGGCCTTATTGGTGGTGCTATTATGATACACCTAACTCGGTTGGGAATTGAAGTACAAGGTGATGGAGGTATATTATTTTACACAGCAATATTAACTTTTGCATTGAGTGCAATTATATTATATGCTCAACGCAAGAATATACCGATTATTGGAAAAAATTAAGTTTCTAATTGTTTTTCGTCTTTATATACAGGTTCTGGTTCTGGACCAGTAAAATCCAATTGAGACTGTAAATAGAAAAACAGAAATGCCATGACCAATAAGAATGAATAGATAAATCCCAGATTGTTATCATCCAGTATATAGAAATAGGTCAATTGAATTATCTCAGAAAACACAATACAAATAGATCCAATTAAGAATAGCATGGATTTTTTATCATTTCTATACATATAATTAATCAGAGCTACAGATAGCAGCAGCATTATAACAGCATTATAAACAAACTCTAAAATGTACTCTTCATAAGAAAGCACACTCTGCGTTGTGTCCGTAACCAATGTAACACAAAAAATGTCTAAAACTACCAATATTATAATAGGTATGGACAACTCAGAAAAAACCTTTTTTAAATTGAGATCCATAACTATCTTAATGGTTAAGAATGAATATGAAATAATATAAAAAATATTGGCTATGTAGTAAACATAATCTATTTCCTCATTTTTAAGTTCTGGAATATAATTAGCATAAAAGCTGACCAATTGAGCAATTGTAAAAAAGACCAAGAACCAAAAGAAATATTTGGTTTTATTTACTGTCCAACGACAATACAAGAATGTAAGTAGCACAAGCATTAAAGCACTTATGGCAGAACCTTCCGCCTCAAAAGCAAAGCCCTGAAGCACTATAAACAATCCGCCTAAAAGTAATAAAACTACTTTTAATATTTTATTCACTAACATTAATTAATCCCTTATTAATAAAACAAATATAAAAATATTTTACAATTAAACGATAAAAAATTACATTTAATCGATTAAATATAAGATTTTACGTAAGAAATTACTTTAAAAACTCTAAAAACGCATGCTCAGAAAGGATTGGGATATTAAGATTTTCTGCTTTTGTACGTTTGCTTGGTCCCATTTTATCGCCAGCAACAACATAACTTGTTTTAGATGAAATGGATGAGGATACTTTTCCGCCATTATCCTCGATTATTTTTTTAAGCTCATTTCGAGATAAGGATTCAAAAACACCAGACACAACAAATGTCTGTCCTTTTAACTTATCGGTTTGATTGGCCAGCTTGTCTGCCGAAATTTCCAATTGCACTCCAAACGACTTTAAGCGTTCAATGATTTTCTTATTTTCTTCCGATGAGAAAAACTCAACTACACTTTCAGCTATACGCTCGCCTATTTCATCGACTGTTACCAAATCTAACGTTGAAGCAAACATAAGAGCATCAATGGATTTATAATGCTTTGCCAACTTCTTAGCGACCGTTTCACCAACATATCGTATTCCTAGAGCAAACAGGACACGCTCAAACGGAATCTGTTTAGAGGCTTCTACCCCACTGACAAGATTTTCAGCACTTTTTTCAGCCATACGTTCAAGAGGAATTATCTGCTCAACGGTTAATTCATACAAATCTGAATAATTAGAAATCAATCCTTCTTTAACCAATAATGCAACTGTTTCTCCACCTAGACCTTCAATATCCATTGCCTTTCTAGATATGTAATGCTGAATTCTACCAACAACCTGCGGCGGACAAACATTATAATTAGGACAATAATGTTTGGCTTCTCCTTCTGGCCTAATGAGTTCAGTGTTACATTCTGGGCAATTGGATATATAAACTGTAGATTGAGAATCTTCTGGCCGTTTGCTTAAATCTACAGCAATAATTTTGGGAATAATTTCACCTCCTTTTTCTACAAAGACCTCATCGCCTTCTCTAATATCTAATTTTTCAATCTGATCTGCATTATGTAATGAAGCACGTTTTACAATGGTACCTGCCAATTGTACAGGCTCTAAATTGGCAACTGGTGTAATTGCTCCAGTTCGGCCAACCTGATAGGTTATTTCATTAAGCCTCGTAGATACTTGCTCTGCCTTAAACTTATAAGCCATTGCCCACCGTGGTGCCTTAGATGTATAACCTAATTCATCTTGCTGGAAAAGACTATTGACCTTAACCACAACCCCATCTATTTCGTAAGGCAAATCATGACGATGTTTGTCCCAATACTCAACAAACTCTAAAACTTCATCAATAGAATCTACCAGTTGGGCTTCCTTCGGAACTTTAAAACCCCATGCTCTAGCTTTTTCTAAACCTTCAAACTGTGTTGATATATTTAAGTTATTCCCTTTAATACTATACAATAAACATTCTAAAGGACGTTTTGCTACCTCAGCACTATCCTGAAGTTTTAAGCTCCCTGAGGCTGTATTTCTTGGATTTCGGTATGGCTCCTCGTCATTGGCAATACGCTCTTCATTCATTTTTAAAAAACCTTCTATTGGTAAAATGATTTCTCCTCTAATATCAAAACGTTCCGGATAATCCCCTTTTAGTTGCAATGGCACTGTATTGATTGTTTTTACATTAGATGTCACCTCATCTCCTTGTACTCCATCACCACGGGTTACCGCTCTCAATAATTTTCCGTTTTGGTAAGTTAAATTCATTGATGCACCATCGTACTTAAGTTCACAGGTATATTGCACATCTCCGTCTACCATTTTTTTAATTCGTTTTTCCCAATCCAACAAATCTTCTTTGGAATACGAATTGTCTAAAGAATACATTCTAAAATCGTGGACAACCGTATTAAAATTCTTTGTAATTGTTCCACCAACACGCTGTGTCGGCGAATTGACATCAAAAAATTCTGGATGCGCTTCTTCTAAGGCTTGAAGTTCTTTTAGTTTTATATCAAACTCATAATCACTAATTGTTGGATTATCGAGAATGTAATAGTTATAGTTGTGCTGACGGAGTTCGTCTCTAAGAGATTGTATTTTTTGTTCAATTTTCATCCTAAAGTCTTTCTTTATTCAACCATTTTGGTGCCGGCAATGGCACATAATTACGCATTTGTTTTAGTAAACCTTCAATTGTGGTATCAATAACAACAGCATCAAGATTTTCTTGTTTTAAAAATCCTCTTTCAACCATCATCTTACATTGTGCTATCAAAGCATCATAATAACCATTACTGTTTAGTATCCCTATGGGTTTGGTATGTAAGCCCAATTGTCCCCAAGTTGTGATTTCAAAAAACTCATCCATAGTTCCAAACCCACCTGGAATGATGATAAATCCATCACTCTTATCGTACATAATCACTTTTCTGTCGTGCATATTATCTGTAACAATGAGTTCTGAAAGTTCGGTATGTACTATTTCCTTAGTTTTTAGAAAATAAGGAATTATTCCAATAACTGAGCCGCTATGATCTAAAGCGCCTTCAGCGACTTTACCCATAGTGCCAATCTTTGCTGCGCCATAAACAAGCGTGATATTTTTTTTAGCCAATGTTTTTCCCAATGTATAGGCATCAGAAATGATTTTTGGATCGTTGCCTTTACTGCTTCCGCAAAATACTGATATACTTTTCATGTTTATTTCCCATCAAAATGAGAATCTTTAATTCATTGACACTTCGACTGCACTCAGTCTTACACTTGTTTCACTTTTTAATTCCTTTCAACATTCTATCATTGCCATTTAAATCTTTTCTAAGCTCAACACCTTCAAAGTTAGCATTTAATAAAAGCCGCTTGGTTTCGTTTCCAAGATACTGGTTAATTTCAAAATAGAGTTGGCCTTTTTGCTTCAAATTATCAACAGCGAAATCCATTATTGATTTATAAAATACCAATGGGTTATCGTCCTCTACAAACAAAGCTAAATGTGGTTCGTTGTCTATAACATTAGATCTGATTTCTGCTTTTTCTAAGTGTCTTACATAAGGCGGGTTGGATACTATAACATCAAAATTAGATTCCGTATCTAATGTAGAACGATACGTTGGTCTTAAGATATTTGCTTCAATAAAAGTAATATTGACCTTATTCAGCTCTGCATTTTGCTTAGCCACCTGTAGAGCGTCTTTGCTCACATCTATAGCATACAGCTCTGCATTTGGCAAATGTTTTGCCAAAGCAACTGCTATGCAGCCAGAACCTGTACCTATGTCTAGGATTTTAAGTTTAGATTCTTCGCTTCGCTCTAAATGACAATTAACAATCCAATCAACCAGTTCTTCAGTTTCGGGTCTTGGAATCAATGCATTTTCGTTCACCCTAAACTTTAAGCCATAAAATTCCGTTTCGCCTAATATATATTGTATTGGAATTTCCTTTTTTAATTTCTCAAGAACTTCGAAAAAAGTATCTGCCTCAGATTTAACAAAGGTGAATTCTGGTTCTAAAGCCAACTGAATTCTGGCAAAATCAAAATAGTACTCAGCGCATAAAAAGAAGAAGCTCTCAACTTCATTTTCACCATAAATTGCGTCTAATTCTTTATGAAAAATATGTTTTAAATCTTTTGCCTTCAAAATTATAAATCTTTAAGCATCCATTCGGTACATGAGTAATGACCAGTATTTCCCATAGGCTTATCAATACGCTTAAAACCTACTTTTCTATATAATTTTCTGGCATCTTCCATATATGGCAATGTTTCTAAATAACACTGATCGAAACCAGCTTTTTTCGCAAAGGCTAAACATTTTATCATCATTTTACTGCCCAAACCTATTCCCCTTGCTTCAGGCATAAAATACATTTTTTGCAATTCACATATGTTACCATCGTAATTGTCTAATGGCGAAATACCAGCTCCGCCAATAATTTCGCTTCCTTTTTCAACAACAAAATAGACTTTACGGAGTTTGTCGTAGGTTTCTGTCATACAATCTAAAGCTGCATCTTCATAAGCCGTTCCAACTTTTGGCACACCAAATTCTATTAAAACAGAACGAATGGCTTGTGCAATCTTTGGATTGTCCTTGAGTTCTATTTCTCGAATAACAATAGTATCTTTACACACTTAAATCAATTTTTGAAGACTGCACCGAAGATATAGATAATTCCTATTTTATGCTTAAAAGAATCACATTCATTTCGTTATTTTTTACATTACTTTTCAACTGTACTGTAACCGAACAACCTAAGTTTTTAGGTTTAGAAAACATTAAGGTTGTTAACTCCAACATAAGGTCAATTACATTAAAGGCAGATGCTTTATTTGCCAACCCCAATGATGTTGGAGGTGTTTTAAAGACTGATGATTTAAAGGTTTATGTTAATGACACAGAAGTCGCTACTGTAGTTTCGGACGAGTTCACCGTACCTTCTAAACAAAACTTTACCATCCCTTTAATTGTTGCTGTTGCCACAGATAGTATTATCGATAAAAAAAGCCTTGGAGGTTTATTAGGGAGTCTGATTTCTCAAAAATTGAAAGTACAATACAAAGGTGATATTAAATATAAAGTTTTAGGGTATTCCTCTACTTATGCTGTTGATGAAACTCAAGATGTGAAAATAAAACTATAATTGAACCAGCACGAAACTTACATAAAACGCTGTTTACAGATTGCTAAAAATGGTTTGGGAACAACACGCCCCAACCCTATGGTTGGTGCTGTTGTAGTCTATAAGGATAGTATTATTGGGGAAGGCTTCACGAGTCCTTATGGTCATAATCATGCCGAGGTCAATGCCATAAAATCCGTAGACGATAAATCTTTATTACAAAAAAGCATACTCTATGTTACTATAGAGCCTTGCAGTCATTATGGCAAGACTCCACCTTGTAGCGATTTAATCATAAAGCATAAAATCCCCGAAGTTGTCATAGGTTGTGTTGATGACAATCCAGAAGTGGCTGGTAGTGGTATTACAAAACTCAAAGCTGCTGGCAGTAAAGTTACTTTAGGCGTTTTAGAAGATGAATGCAGAAAACACCATAAACGTTTTTTTACATTTCATAACAAAAAACGCCCTTGTATTATTTTGAAATGGGCAGAAACTACAGACGGTTTTATAGCACCAAAATTTAAAAATGAGCAAAAGCCCGTTTGGATTACCAATCCCTACTCAAGACAATTAGTACATAAATGGCGTGCAGAAGAACAAGCAATTTTGGTAGGTACCAATACAGTTTTAGAAGATAATCCAAGTTTAACGATAAGAAATTGGGAAGGTAAAAATCCCATCAGAGTCATTATAGATAAAGACTTAAAACTGAATGCTGATTTCAAAGTTTTCAATAGTGAAGCCGAAACCATTAGGATATCGCAAAAAGATATTGACTTTAATCAACCAGTGGCCAATCAAATTGCTACCATTCTATATAAAAAGAATATTAATTCCATTATTATTGAAGGTGGAGCAAAAACGCTTCAGACCTTTATACATGAAAACCTATGGGATGAAGCACGGGTTTTTACAGGACAAGCGGAGTTTAAAACTGGCATAAAAGCTCCCAAACTGAAAGGGCAATTGATTTCAGAATCAAAAATAGAAAGTGACCTTTTAAAAATTTATGCTAATAGTTAATGGGTTTCTATTTTCGTAAGACATGAATATGATTAAAACATTAATATTCGATTTTGGAGATGTCTTTATCAACTTAGATAAAGAAGGTGCGATGCAAAATGCATTGAAACTGTTTGGTCTTGAGGTTTTTGAAGCGGATATGATTGAGACCAACATGCAATACGAAATTGGTAGAATTTCAACTGAAGAATTTATAAAGTTCTACCTTTCAAAGTTTCCTAACCTTAGCCAAACCCAGATAAAAAATGCCTGGAACTATATTGTAAAAGACTTTCCTAAGCATCGCTTAGAGTTTATTAAAAATTTGGCTCTAAATACTGATTACAAACTTATACTGCTAAGCAATACTAACGATATGCATATCGATTTCATTAAAACACATGTTTACTTTTACAATGATTTTAAGCAATGTTTTGATAAATTTTATCTCTCGCAAGAGATTCATCTTAGAAAACCCAATAAAGACATTTTTGAATTTATTTTAAATGAAAACAATCTAAACCCTAATGAATGCCTCTTTGTAGATGACACTAAAGAGAATACAGATGCAGCTGAATCTATGGGGTTTCATGTTTGGGATATCGATGAAACCCAAGAAGATGTTGCTAACCTTTTTAAAATTAAAACTACGCTCTTTTGATCTACTTACTCCTTAGTGTATTATCATCGATGGCAATTTTTGTGTTGTTTAAACTTTTTGATAAGTTTAAAATTAATACAATACAAGCTATCGTCGTTAATTATGTTACAGCTTTTTCGTGTGGTTTTTTCTTTTATGAAGGTACGATTGAACCAGAAATTGCAAATACAAACTGGTTTTTTGCCGCCATAGCACTTGGGTTTCTCTTCATAGCCATATTCAATGTCATGGCATTAACTGCACAAAGAAATGGGCTTTCAGTAGTTTCCGTTGCCAGTAAGATGAGTGTCATCATTCCTATTTTATTTGGTATCATTATTTATAATGAAAGTACAGGGGTTTTAAAAATTGTAGGAGTCATTCTGGCCCTAGTTGCGGTTTACTTGACTTCTGTAAAACAAAAAGATGATGCTGTTTTAACACAATCCTTGTATCTACCGGTCATATTATTTCTGGGGTCTGGCATCATAGATACTTCGGTAAATCATTTTGCGCCAAAAAATGAAATGCAGTTATTTTTGGCTGTGATTTTTGGTATGGCTGGTTGCATTGGATTCTTCATTCTTGGTTATAAAGCCATAAAACTAAAGCAGTACTTTCAATTAAAAAGTGTGCCTTTTGGTATTGCACTCGGAATTGTAAATTACAGCTCAATGTATTTTCTGCTGAAAGCTTTGCATGTCGATGGATTTGAGAGCTCTTCTGTATTCACCATTAACAATGTTGCCATTGTTGCCTTTACAACATTGACAGGCCTCATACTCTTTAAAGAAAAGATATCTAGAAAAAATTGGTTGGGTATTATAATAGCTATGGTTTCAATTATTTTAGTAACATTAAATGATGGAAATTAAAGACACTTACAAAACCATATTAAAAACTTCTGAAGGAGATGTATTTAAAGACAGAAACAGTAAATTTTATGGGTTTGCTTTTCCCGTAACTACAGAAACACAAGTAAAAAACCATATTGAGACTCTAAAAAAGCAACATTATTCGGCACGTCATTGGTGTTATGCCTACCAAATTGGTACAGAGACCATAAAGCACAGAGCAAATGACGACGGAGAACCAAATAATTCTGCCGGAATGCCTATTTATGGGCAAATACAATCTTTTGAGCTTACCAACATTCTTATCGTAGTCGTCCGCTATTATGGCGGTACAAAACTTGGTGTAGGTGGTTTGATTAATGCTTACAGAACAGGAGCACAATTAGCTTTGGAAGCTGCTGAGATTATAGAAAAGACTATTGACAAAAAATTTCAGCTCAATTTTGAATATAAAAATATGAGCAAGGTTATGCGAATGCTAAAAGAAAATCAGGCAGAAATCACCAGCCAAACCTTAGAGCATGACTGCCAGTTAGAAATATCTGTCAGAAAAGGAGACGGCAATAAAGTATTTGAACTTTTTAGTACTTTTTTCGGCGTTGAAATCCGTGAATTATAACGAATAATTTTGCAGTTTATCTAAAAGGTATTTAGGGCAACGTGTAGGTCTATTGCGCTTCGTATCGATAAAAGCTAAAATGGTATGTCCAGTTGCCAGTAAATCATTGGCTTGGTTTCGTAATTCGTATTCAAATTCTATAGATGCCGTTGGTATTTTTTTTAGCATAGTTTTTACTTTAAGCTCATCATCATATCGTGCTGAATTTTTGTAATTTATAGATAAAGAAATTACTGGAAGCATTATGCCCTCTGCTTCCATATTACTGTAACTCAGCCCAAACTCACGTAACCACTCAGTTCTTCCAACTTCAAAATAAATTGCATAATTGGCATGGTACACAACGCCCATCTGGTCTGTCTCACCATAGCGAACTCTTATTTTTGTTTCATTAAAATTCATTTTTTTTGGACAGTTTAAGAAAAAATTTGTAATTTCAACATGTTTTAAACATGGTAAAAAAATTCTAAATATTCAATGTTATTTGATTTTTTTTTTAAGAATTTTGTTCACATATTTGTCATGTTCAAAACAATAAGAGAATCTTAATTCTCTTTTTTTTTGCTAATCTAACTAACAATATAAATCTAACTTTACGAATGGATAACACAGCGGAATCTGTATGGAGTAATTGTCTCGCCTTTATAAAAGATAATATACAACCACAAGCCTATAAAACATGGTTTGAACCTATACAAGCTGTAAAACTTTCTGGCAATGCGCTCAGCATTCAGGTGCCAAGTAAATTTTTCTATGAGTGGTTAGAAGAACATTACGTAAAAATCCTAAAAGTTTCCTTAACAAAAGAACTAGGCGAAGATGCTAAATTGGTGTATGTTATTAAGATGGAAAACACATATGGCAACAAACAACCTTTTACAGAAAAAATTCCGAGTGCCAATAGGACTGCTGTTAAATCTCAAGACGTAGATGTACCCTTCAACAATAAAAGTCCTGAACTAAAAAATCCGTTTGTAATCCCTGGGATTAGAAACGTTAAGATAGAATCGCAATTAAATCCCAGTTATACATTTGAAAACTTCTTAGAAGGTGACTCTAACCGTTTGGCTAGAAATGCAGGTATTGCAGTAGCCAACAAACCTGGTGGCACATCATTCAATCCACTTTTAATTTTCGGAGGTGTTGGTCTAGGAAAAACACATTTGGCACATGCTATCGGTGTTGATATTAAAGACAAATATCCTGAAAAAACCGTTTTATACATCTCTGCAGAGAAATTTACACAACAGTATATTGACTCAGTAAAAAAGAACAATAGGAACGATTTTATTCACTTCTACCAAATCATTGATGTTCTTATTATTGATGATGTTCAATTCTTATCGGGCAAAACCGGTACACAGGATGTATTCTTCCATATTTTTAATCATTTACATCAAAATGGTAAACAAGTTGTATTAACCAGTGATAAAGCACCAGTTGATATGCAAGACATAGAGCAGCGTCTCTTGTCGCGATTTAAATGGGGACTTTCGGCAGAATTACAAACACCAGATTTTGAAACCAGAGTTTCTATCCTAAAAAACAAGTTGTATAGAGATGGTGTAGAGATGCCAGAAGACATCATTGAATATGTCGCAAAGCATATTAAAACTAATGTTAGAGAACTAGAAGGTGCTATCATTTCTTTAATTGCTCAATCTTCCTTCAATAGAAAAGAGATCACTATCAATCTCGCTAAAGATATCGTTGAGAAATTTGTAAAAAACACCAAGCGCGAAGTATCCATAGATTATATACAAAAGGTTGTTTCGGATTATTTTCAAATGGATGTAAGTACGCTTCAATCCAAAACACGAAAACGCCACATTGTACAAGCACGTCAACTAGCTATGTTTTTTGCTAAAAAATATACCAAAGCATCATTGGCCAGTATTGGTTCTCAAATAGGGCAACGTGACCATGCTACGGTATTGCACGCATGCAAAACAGTAGATAACTTATCCTCAACGGATAAACAATTTAGGAAATATGTTGAGGATTTGGCTAAAAAACTATCGCTGTAAAATTCAATCATTATGGCTCGTATTCTTATGGTGTGCTTAGGCAATATTTGTCGTTCGCCATTGGCTCATGGTATTTTAGAATCAAAACTCCCTTCAGATCATTTTTATGTAGATTCTGCAGGCACTGCAGCTTACCACATAGGAAACTCACCAGACCATCGCTCTATAAAAGTTGCCAAAACTCATGGAATTGATATAAGCCACCAGAGTGCAAGACAGTTCAAAGTATCAGATTTTGATACTTTTGATTACATCTACGCCATGGATTCTTCAAATTATAATAACATCATTAGTCTTGCAAGAGGCAATGAGGATATTGGTAAAGTAAAGTTATTTTTAGAAGAGAATACTGCTATTTTTAACAAAAATGTACCAGATCCTTATTATGGTGATATGAGCGATTTTGAACATGTGTTCAATATTATCGAATCGACTTCTAAATTGCTCTTAAAAAAATTAATGCGTGCTTATCTATAAAGCCTTTTTCAATAATGTAAGTTTTTTTGTATTTTAGTATCAAAAACTACCCTTAATATTGATGCTATGAAAACTTTAACCTCCTTGGTATTTTGCGTTTGTTTTGCATTTGTACAAGCGCAACAACTAGATTTAGAATTATTTGCTTCAGGTCTAAATAGACCTGTAAACATAAAACATGCTGGTGATGACAGATTGTTTGTTGCCGAGCAAGATGGTCTTATTAAGATCATAAATTCTGATGGCACAGTAGAAAGCACACCGTTTTTGAATATAGACCCTCGTGTTCGAAGTGTTGGTAATGAGCAAGGACTTTTAGGCTTGGCTTTTCATCCAGATTATGATACTAACGGCCACTTTTTTGTGAATTATATAAACCTTTCTGGTGATACTGTTGTGTCCCGATTTACTAGAGACACATCCAATCCCTCTATTGCAGATTCAAACTCAGAATTGATTATCCTAACTTTCTCACAACCTTTTAGCAATCACAATGGTGGTGAGTTGCAATTTGGGCCAGATGGTTACTTATACATATCTAGTGGAGATGGAGGTTCTGGCGGTGATCCTCAAGACAATGGTCAAGACCTAGGGAACCTTTTGGGCAAATTAATACGAATTGATGTCAATAATTCTACATCTACAAATCCGTATGTAATCCCATCGGATAACCCTTTTGTTGGTATTGCTGGGAATAGAGGTGAAATTTGGGCTTATGGCTTACGTAATCCATGGAAATTTTCTTTTGATAGAATGAATAGTGATTTGTGGATTGGGGATGTTGGGCAAAGCGCAAGAGAAGAAGTAAACAATGTGCCCTCTACTACAGCTGGTGTTAATTACGGATGGAGATGCTATGAAGGCAATAACACCTTTAATACTACTGGATGCCCAAGTAGCAGTACATTGACATTTCCTGTTTTTGAGTATGCACATGGTACTGGCCGATGCTCCATAACAGGTGGCTATGTTTACAGAGGATCAGATTATCCAAATTTTGATGGCTTATACTTCTTCGCTGATGTATGTTCGCAAGAAGTAGGTTACATAGAATTTGATGGTGCAAATTGGAATTCAACTTTTGAAGATTTCTCCGGGGCTTTGGCTGCATTTGGAGAAGACATCAACGGAGAACTTTACATAGCTTCATTAGGTGGTAACATCTCTAAGCTTGTTGATACTACGCTAAACGCAGATGAATATGGATTGGAAGGAATATCTATTTACCCAAACCCGGCTAAAGACGAATTAATTATTGATTTTTCTGCAACCAATACTTCTTCTTTAGAGATTTTGATTTACGATATGCAAGGAAAAAAAGTGACCTCCATAGCCAAAAACACAAATACGATTTGGAAAATAAATACTTCAGATTATGCTAAGGGTATTTATCTCATGAAGATTAATAGCGAAAATGGAGAGCAACTCACCCATAAACTGATTGTTAATTAATGAATAGTCACAAAGGTAAACTATACCTTATTCCTACTAGATTAGGTGATAACCCACCACTTGAAGTATTACCAATTTCAATAAAGAAAATTATTGAGCACGTAAACTTTTATATCGTTGAGAATGAAAAAACAGCACGTCGTTTTATTAAGCGCGTTTCTCCTGGTAAATCTCAGTCTAAGTTAAAATTAAGTGTCTTAAACAAATATACCACCGAAGGTGAGCAAAACACCTTTTTAAATCCATGCCTGGAAGGTGAATCCATAGGTTTATTGTCAGAAGCAGGTTGTCCCGCTATTGCAGATCCAGGATCAGACATTGTTAGTCTAGCTCATCAAATGAATGTGAAAGTCGTACCTCTAGTTGGCCCATCGTCAATATTATTGGCATTAATGGCTTCTGGAATGAACGGCCAAAGTTTTACTTTTAATGGTTATTTGCCCATTGATAAAAACGAGCGTAAATCTAGATTGAAAACTTTAGAAAGGCTTTCATTTGAACAAAATCAATCTCAGATTTTTATTGAAACTCCATACAGAAATATGAAGATGTTAGAGGATTTAGCAAAAGTTCTGCATCCAGAAACCAGAGTTTGTGTAGCGTGCGACCTAACATTACCTTCAGAATTCATTAAAACGTTACCTGCAAAGGATTGGAAGCACAACAAAGAGGACTTTCACAAAAGACCTGCCATTTTTATTATACAAAAAGATTAAATTAAATTCTAGCCTTAGCTTTTTTATTTGGCTCTAAAACGGAAGTATCGTAGCCAGAAAACTTTCTCATGTAATGCTTCACAGTAGAACCATAAGCATCAGCAAAATTGCTGCTTCCATAGCTTCGTAAATATTTTTTAACACTACCTGGACCCGCTAAATGTGCAGCAGCCAAAATACCAGATTCTGTAACTTTTATCCCACCAATAACTTTACCTTCAAAACGTTTTATGTCTTTTCTCAAAATCCATTTATTACGCTCGGCATTTGCTATAAATGCTTTTTCCTGTAGTTCTGGGTTATATAAAAACTGGTTGGGATTGTAAATTCCTATAAGCTTCAATGTTTCAGCACCAAACTGGTATTTTCCTAAATAGCCTAATGTATTTACTGTAAAATAATCACCTCTCGATTCCTTAAACGCTAAAGCTTCTTTAAAACCCTCAAAAGACTTACCCAAGTGTGGAGTGAAAATAGTAGTGTTTGCAGCATCAGCTTCAGATGCCATTGCCAACTCTTCAGATATGTTATAATTGAGATCCAAGCCTTCTGTAGAATACAGATTAGAATCTAGAGAGGAATCTGGATACAACGCCAAAGCAATTAGTACACAGATTGAAAATGGTAATATAAAATTCTTAACCTTATTTATCATAACAGCTAATTTTAAACTAATAAAACATTCCCCATCTTGCTTTATTAAATTCGGGTGCAAATATACGAATTTTTATTGAATACTGAAAATCAATCTGTTAAGCTTTGTTAAAACCCGCTAAAAGTAGATATAATGTAGCTTTACACGCCCTTTACTATTAAGCTCTAAAGTAGGGAAAGGTACCTTAATGACATTAAAAACATCAAATATGGTTTTTAGGAAGCGTGAACTTGTCTTAATTCGGGTTAAGTCAATGTCTAAACTCAAGTAGTATTGACGTATTCTATCTTGATTTAAAAACAGCGGATCGTTAGCTTCACCCGTCAACATTCCGTCAGCTCCATAGCCAAAAGCCAAATTCAACCAATGAGGTATCGCATCAGTTTTTAAAAACGAATGAATATTGGCACTTAGCCAGTAGGTTTGTCCATTGTAATCTTTCAAAAACTCTTCAGACCAGCCATCACCTAACTTATCTGGACGCATTTTCGCAAAGCGTGTCCGATGAAATGAATATTTTAATGTGATGCGCTGCTCCTTCCAAAGCAATTCCTGACCCACATACAATCCTGTGCCTGCTGCATTGGCCGCCATATCTGTCCAGGAAAACCCCCATTCTTCAGAAAAACCATCCATAACTTCAACAGCCGTTAAAAATCCCAAACCCAAAGTTGAGCCATATAGCAATTGATCCTTTTTACTGACACCTGCCCAATTTAAAGTATTGGCTCCCAACCTACCTAATTGATAAGATGAGAACACATGACCCAACTTATCCATTTGCAACCACTCCTCACTATCGTTAATAGTTTTGAATTTAGAACGCGGATAATCTGAATACCATAACTGATCTAGCCCAATAAGTGCAGCTGATGCCAATGAAACTTCGGTTATAACAACTGCATTTCTTCGGGGTGTATTTAAAGTATCACTGGGCTTTAAAAATTCATTGAATTTTGATTGCGAGAAAAGCGAACCAGAAATACAAAGCCACAAGATTATGTAAAGGCAATTTTTCAAATCTTATCTATTGATGCCCTGAGAAGATAAATAACGCTGATACTCCCTTGCATTATTGTTATGCTGCACTAAAGTTTTGGCAAACTTATGGTAACCAACACGCTTTGCATCAGCAGCAAAGTAGAGGTAACTGTGCTTTTCGGGATTTAAAACTGCTTTTACCGCAGACAAATCTGGCATAGCAATCAATCCAGGTGGTAATCCTGAGTTCTTGTAAGTATTATAAGGTGATTCGATTTCTTTATGAATATTCAGCACACGTCTTATCACTGTATGTTTATATTCTGGCAATTGATAAGCTGCAAATTTTAAAGTTGGATCAGCCTGTAAAGCCATACCAATCCTCAATCTATTAAGGTAGACACCTGCTACTCTTGGTTGTTCTTCAGGTTGTTTAGATTCTTCGTGCACAATTGAGGCAAGCGTCATCACTTCATCTGGCGAAAGGTTTATTTTTTTGGCTTTATTGCGCCTGTCTTCATTCCAAAAACGATTATATTCCTTTAACATCTTATCTCTAAACCCTTCCGCAGATGTGTTCCAGAAAAACTCATAACTATTGGGTAAATACATCCCTAGAGCTGTGGCTCTTGTAAATCCATTTTTGTTTAAAAAAGCATTATCTGTCATAGCAGCAAGTAATGATGTACTATCAGCTTCAATTTGTGTGCTTATTCTTCCTGCTAAATCTGCTAAACTGTGTTGATTGTTGAATGCTATTTTTATTGGCAAGTTTTTACTCCTAATGGAATTGATAATATCATTATTGTTCATACCCTTAGATATGGCAAAACGGCCTGCTTTGATATTTGTAGTATACTTTTTTTGACTTGCCAATGCATCAAATGTATCGATATCATCCAAAAGTGGTTCTAACTGTTCCCTTACCTGAGGATATGTGGCATTAGTTGGCACATAAATATATGCCGTTTCATTGTTAAAAGCCGTATTGGGTTGAAACATCGCACCATATATATAATAAGCAATGAATGCAAAAATCACAAGTCCGATCAAGGCAATTGCCCAAAGAATTTTTTTTATATACATATATTAGTCGTTAATACGTTGTAAAATATATTCGTTTAAAAACTGATTACCATCAAAACTCCAATCTTTTTTCAATCCTATTTTTTTAAAACCATTATTTTCAAACAATTTTAAACTGGCCTCGTTATACTCTAAAATATTAGCATAGACCTGATGCAAGTGGAGCGTTTTAAAGCAGTAGTTAATCAGAAGTTCTAAGGCTTCTTTTCCGTAGCCTTTATGTCTATCAGATTCATCTTGAATTAAAATTCCAATACCAGCGCGCTTATTTTTAATATTAAAATCAAAAACGTCTATAAGCCCAATAGTATTGTTCTCATTAGTGCAAATAGCTAAGCGTAATTGCTTAGCTTCAAAAATATCTTGCTGTGCATTTTCAAGGTATTTCTCAATTAAAAATCTAGAATATGGTGTTTGGGTATCGCTCAAATGCCAAAGCGATATATCGTTTTCAACCTTATGAACAAAATTTAAGTCTTCTGGCTCTAAAGCTCTCAAATAAATATGGTTACCTTTTAAACTTACCATTCCATTTCTCCTTTAAAAACTTGTTCAGCCGGACCTATAAGCCAAATGTTGTCATAGCCTTTTTCATTTTTATTAAAACTTACCTTAAGCTCTCCTCCTTGGGTTTTAAGGTTTATAACATTTTTAGATGCTTTGGCTTTAGAATGCATTGCTAAAGCCACAGCAGTAACACCAGTGCCGCAGGATAGAGTTTCGTTCTCTACTCCACGCTCATAAGTTCTAACAGCAAATGTATCATCCGTAATTTGCTCAACAAAATTCACATTGCTCCCAGCTTTGCCATAAAGTCCTCCGTACCTTATCGTTGAGCCTTTTTCTTTAACGTTAAAACTTTCAATAGCAGTAACCATTTCAATATGATGTGGTGAACCCGTATCTAAAAACGTATGAGTTTCAAAGGATTCAATATAGGAAACGTCTTGCATTTGCAAATGCACAATGCCATCTTCAATTTTTGCTTTATGCAATCCATCTATAGCATTGAATTCGGTTTCATCATCAATAAGACCTAAAAATTTGGCAAAAGCTGTTATACAACGCCCTCCATTACCACACATGCTACTTTCATTACCATCAGCATTATAATAGACCATTTTAAAATCTGAAGTTTTGTCATTTTCTAAAAGGATAAATCCATCTGCTCCGATGCCAAAACGTCTGTCACATAATTCTGCTATGCGTTTGGTATTATTTTTGTCGATTTTTTGCAAACGATTGTCAACGATAATGAAATCGTTTCCTGTGCCCTGATATTTGTAAAATGTCATCTTAATAAATATTGGCAAATATAAGAATATTAGACCGAGAAATGCGATGTTAAAACGGCGTTAAAGTTGGCGTTAAATAGTCGTTAAAATCAAAAATGAGATTCAATAAATATCTAAATTTAATCGTTAAATAGTTAAACTTAAATTCTGAAAAATTATGAAGAAGATTTTAACCTTAGTTTGCGTTTCGGCATTAGGTGGTCTATTGACTTTAGGAGGGTACAAACTTTTTGTTGAAGACGGTAAACAAGAACAATTAACCGTAGAGCAGGTTTCTGATTTACCCATCTATGTACCAACACATACAAATGTAACCTCACCGACAAATAGCATTAGTAATATAGCTCCGAATTTTGTTGAAGCTGCAGAAAAATCGCTTGATGCTGTAGTTCATGTTAAAAACACAGCTATTGTTTCTGCACCAATGACTATGCAAGATTTATTTTATGGGCGGAGCCAACAACGTGCCCAGGTTGGCACAGGCAGTGGTGTTATCATCTCACCAACAGGATACATAGTTACCAATAACCATGTGATACAAAATGCAAATGAAATCAGTATTACACTAAATAATAATAGGTCTTATATGGCTGAATTGATAGGTACAGATGAAACCACAGATATTGCCTTATTAAAAATTGAAACAGATGAGGACCTGCCATTTATGGCTTTTGGTGACTCAGATAACGCTAAAATTGGTGAATGGGTTTTGGCTGTTGGTAATCCTTTTAACTTAAATTCAACAGTAACTGCAGGAATTATCAGTGCAAAATCCAGAGACTTAAGCGGTCGCAATACACAATCGTTCATTCAAACCGATGCTGCTGTAAATCCTGGCAACTCTGGTGGTGCTTTAGTCAATACCAATGGGGACTTAATCGGTATTAATACGGCTATATCTTCTCGTGATGGATCCTATATCGGATATTCATTTGCTGTACCAAGTAACATCGCACGGAAAATTGTTAACGATATTATGGAGTATGGCAACGTACAGAATGGCATTCTTGGTGTTGTTGGTGGAGCGCTAAATAGTAAAGCTGCCAAAGAATTGGGTACAGATATTACCGAAGGGTTTTACGTCAGTGAAGTTACAGAAGATACAGGAGCTGAAAAAGCAGGTATAAAATCTGGTGATATCATTAAAAAGGTTGATGGCGTGGAGATTAATAAATTTTCAGATTTAACAGGATACCTAAAAACAAAAAGCCCCAATGATGTGGTCAATGTTACCCTAATAAGAAATGATGATGAAAAAGTATTGCCAGTGACTTTACTAAAAAACAGTGTGGCAGAAATTCCTATTATAGGAAGAGTAAAAAATCTTGAAAATGAGGATTTAACTAAATTAAAAATTGACTATGGTGTAGAAATCAAAAAACTAAATAAAAAATATGGGCCATACCTCAAAGAATATGGTTTTGAAGTGGGCAACATTTTAACAAAAATAAATGGCAAGAAGCTCTATTCTGTTGATGACGCCCAAAGTTCTATCGAAAATCATAACTTCAATGAACCATTGCGTATAGAATTTATAAACAATAATGGCGAAAAAGAATCTATAATGATTAGATAGACATTTTTAAAACAAATAAAAGTAGCCCTTCGAAGTATAGTACTTTGAAGGGTTTTTATTTTCGATAAAAAGTATTACGAAAACGTTTGAAATATGTATTTTTGCGCAAAATTTAAAAACACTAAACCAAAACAAAATGGGTTTTAACGACACTTACGAAAAAGAGTTAGCGTTTCAGGCTGATCGCCGCAGAGCAACTGTAGAATTTATTAAAACGGTTAGCGACCTATGGTACGACAATTCTGTTGAGCTGGTTTTATTCAGAAATCAATTGATTGACAGAAAAGTGAGCGAAATTTTAAACTTGCATGAGTATGCAGGTGAATTTGTTCAAAAACCAATTTCAATTTTTGATTCTGTAGAAATTGCGCAGGCTATTAAAAAATTAAATTTACCTCCTGCTAAATTAGACATCGGCAAACTAACCTATGAGTACCATTTAGAAGACCAGAAGTACGAAAATGCAACGGCTTTCGTTTCTGCTAAATTGGGAGAAGCAAAAAAATCCAAGAACATTGAGCCAAAAGATGTTATACTTTATGGTTTTGGTAGAATTGGACGTTTAGTAGCGCGCGAATTGATGACGCGGACCGGTAAAGGCAACCAATTACGTTTGCGAGCTATTGTAACACGTGGTGAGATTAACGAGACTGTTTTAGAAAAACGTGCTTCATTGTTGAGAAATGATTCCGTACACGGGGATTTTTCTGGTATGGTAAGTGTAGATCTAAAAAACAATGCTTTAATTATTAATGGAACTACCGTTAATATTATTTCGGCAAATGCACCTGAAGATATAGATTATATGGCATATGGTATTAACAATGCTTTAGTAATTGATAATACAGGAGCATTTAGAGATGAAAAAGCCCTAGGCAGACACTTAAAGTCTAAAGGTGTTAGCAAAGTGCTATTGACTGCCCCGGGAAAAGGAGTGCCAAACATTGTACATGGCGTTAACCACCTAGAACACAATCCTGATGAAGTAGATATTTTCTCTGCGGCTTCTTGTACAACAAATGCTATAACTCCTGTTTTAAAAGCTGTTGAAGATTCCTATGGTGTTAAATCTGGCCATTTAGAAACTATACATGCTTATACCAACGATCAAAACTTGGTAGATAATTTTCACAAAAAATACAGACGCGGTAGAGCTGCAGGCTTAAACATGGTAATCACCGAAACTGGTGCAGGAAAAGCCGTAAGTAAAGCATTACCATCTTTAGAAGGCAAGTTAACTTCTAATGCCATTAGAGTTCCTGTACCAAATGGTTCGTTAGCTATTTTGAACTTAGAATTGGAAAATAAAACTTCAACTGAGTGCATGAACGCTATGATGAAAAAATATGCCCTTGAAGGTAATTTAGTAGAGCAGATTAAATACGAAATGAGTGATGAATTGGTGTCTAGTGATATTGTTGGCAGTTCTGCACCTTCAATATACGATAGCAAAGCAACCATTGTAAGAGAAGACGGAAAGAACGTAATACTATACATATGGTACGATAACGAATATGGTTACAGCCATCAGGTTATTCGACTAGCAAAATATATTTCTAAAGTAAGACGCTATGCTTACTATTAGAATTCTTTGAAAAAGAGAATATAAAATCTTGTCTTAACGGCAAGATTTTTTGCTTTTAGACAATGCCATAACATCTATTTTTAAACTTCGATCGTATATAAATTGGCTTTTCTATTTCAAAGTCGATTTGCTAAGTAATTTATTTATAATTGTTATCTTGGCACCTAATTAATCTAACACAACCAAAATTATATTAAGGATGAAATTCTTAACCAAAGTCGCTGTAATTCTTATAGTTACATTTAGTTTACAATCTATAAACAGTCAAACAAAAAAAGATGAAGCGGACGATCAATTATCATTAAACAGTGGTACTATTGACAGTCAGTTTGAATATGTTTTTAGAAAATCCGGAAACTTTAAAGGCACTAACGGACAACGATACGAAGCTGTTAAAACTGCTTGGCTTTTAACTTTAAAAGCACATGTTCTCGACTCCTTAAAAACCATCAATAAAAACTTGGAAGATTCTGAAAATACAGTGGCCAGCCAAGCTAAGGAAATTGAGGATTTAAAAGCTAAACTCGGCAATACGCAAACTACGTTAGACCAAACCAATACAGAAAAAAACAATATGGCTTTATTGGGAATGCAAACCAGTAAGACCAATTATAATGTTATTATGTGGAGTATCATAGCTGGTCTTACAGCACTGTTATTATTTTTTATCTATAAATTTAAGAGCAGTAACTCGCTAACAAGAGATGCCAAGTTTAAGTTAGAAGAGGTAGAAACTGAATTTGAAGACCATAGACGTACAGCATTAGAACGTGAACAAAAAGTAAGACGTCAGTTGCAGGACGAAATCAATAAGAACAAGGCGTAGATGTTATTCCGAACATAGCGAATAACCTCAAGATCCGTAATATTAATTGCGGATTTTTTATTGTTAGAAATTAGTTAATACTCATATTTTCAAATAATTTATACTATACATACAAGGTTAAAAAACCTCGCAGGATATTATTACCTAACATTATGTTTTGATAAGTTGCCACACTTAAAATTCATTACTCCTAAATCCCTCAATTAAACTACCTTTGCATTCTATATTATACAGACCATGCGTATAGACATCATTACCGTTTTACCAGAACTTATAAAAAGTCCATTTGAAGCCTCAATCCTTAAGCGTGCAATTGAAGCTGATTTAGTAGAAGTTCACTTTCATAATCTTAGAGATTACACAATTGACAATTACAAATCGGTTGATGATTATCAATTTGGTGGTGGAGCTGGCATGGTAATGCTTATAGAACCTATTGATAAATGTATATCTAGTCTTCAAGAAGAACGCAATTATGATGAGATTATCTATATGACACCAGATGGTGAGCGTTTAAACCAAAGTATTGCCAACCAAATATCTCTAAAAGAAAATATTATTATTCTATGTGGCCATTACAAAGGTGTAGATCAACGTGTTCGCGATAAGTTTATAACCAGAGAAATATCCATTGGAGATTATGTATTGTCTGGTGGCGAATTGGGAGCTGCCGTGTTGTGCGATGCAGTTATAAGATTGATACCAGGTGTTTTGGGCAACGAAACCTCTGCCCTAACCGATTCGTTTCAAGATAATTTATTGGCGCCACCTATTTATACTAGGCCAAGAGATTATAAAGGCATGAAAGTTCCTGAGGTACTATTCAGTGGTAATTTTGGTGAAATAGAAAAGTGGCGAGAGGAACAAGCCTATAAAAGAACCCAAGAAAGACGGCCAGATCTTTTAAACGACTAATGCCAAATGCCCAACACAAAAACTTTTCACTTTCTACTTTTTACTTTTAACTTTTTAATTATCTTTGCACCCACTTTAGATTAACCTCTGGCGAAAATCGTGAATGTTGATTTAAAACAACCATTTATAAAAGAAAAAACAATGGATTCTTTAGTAAAATTTGTACAAGACGAATTTGTAACCAAAAAAGACTTCCCTCAATTTAGTGCTGGCGATACAATCACAGTATATTATGAAATTAGAGAAGGTGAAAAAGTAAGAACACAGTTCTTTAGAGGAGTTGTATTACAACGCAAAGGCACAGGAACTTCTGAAACATTTACCATCCGTAAAATGTCTGGCACAATTGGAGTAGAGCGTATCTTCCCAGTTAACTTACCTGCATTACAAAAAATTGAAGTTAATAAGCGTGGTAAGGTACGTAGAGCACGTATATTCTACTTTAGAGGTCTTACTGGTAAAAAAGCTAGAATTAAAGAAGTTAGAAGATAATTTAACTTACATTATCCTATAAAAAAAGCTCCCATGACTTGGAGCTTTTTTTGGTTATTAACCATTGTTAATAACTACAGTTTATAAGATGTTTATATCTAATTAGTTAAAAAATTTGTTTTTTCGTAATATAAGCATACTTTAGCTAAGCAATTAACAACAAACCTAGTTTGGTTTTGAAAGAAATTTTGAATTTATGTTAAATTGTAATAAAGTAACGTTCTTTATATACTAAGATTGTTTTTTGAGATTGGTGAACCGCTTGTGTAGGCAAGTGTTGGTGAGCTAATCATGAAGCTTAGGGTTTACAGCATGTTTTGCAGGTTGTAAAAGTCTAAGTGAAAAGCTTTGAAGAAGTAACAGAATCGAAAGTGAACGTGAAAAGGATGAGTAATGCGTTTAGCCGTATCAAACACGCAAGTGAATGGTAAAAAAGAGCGCATCAAGAAAAACAAGTCTTAAGAAGCTTAGTAATATCAGGTCAATACATTTTGAAAGATATGAAACGTTTCACCGAAACAGAAACACTTGAACTGAAAAGGATGATGGTGTAAACCATACAGCTGAGTTAGTGAAAACTAAATAAGTCACGTTAGTACTGTTTCAAGAGAAGCCATGTCAGCGCAGTTTACTGTAGTGATATGGCTTTTTGCTTTTTAATGAACTGGTTTTTCAGTACCTCAGACCTTTTTTGACCTGTTGAATTCAATTCAGTACTTTATATTTGTCTATGACATTACCACTTGTAGACAATCAAAACTTCAGTAACAAAGATTACACTTCAGATATTCTACCAAAAGCAGAATACAGCTATTGCAGCTTTACTAATTGTAATTTTGAAAATTCGGATATTTCTAATATTGTGTTTTTGGAATGCGAGTTCCTTGACTGTAACTTTAGCAATACCAATGTAAAGTATACCACATTTAACGATGTTATGTTTACTTCGTGCAAATTAGTAGGTGTAAATTTTAAAAATTGTAACGCCTTTTTATTGGCCTTTGGTTTTAAGGATTGTATTTTAAACTTGAGTGCTTTTACGGATATGACCATCAATAAAACCAACTTTTTGGACTGTAAGATGTATCAAGTCGATTTTACACATACCGAAGTTAAATCCTGTCAGTTTCACAGATGTGATCTTAAAAATGCCATATTTAAAAATACCAATCTCGAGAAATCAGATTTTTCAACGGCTTTCAACTTCAACATAGATCCTTCTCTCAACAATTTGAAGGATGCTATTTTTTCAAAAGAAAATCTTATAGGACTCTTAGCCCCATTCAAAATAAAAGTGAAATGATATTAGTAATTTTACTATCTTTTAATTACGAATTCATCAAAAATTTAAGTATGCTCTTGTCAATCTCACACCAACAAAACTGAAGCATTTTTGTATATTTGCACAGCTTAAAATTAAGCTTTAGCACAATCATTTTATTTTTAACGACCTATGACTAAAACAGCAAAGATTGTTTATACAAAAACAGACGAAGCACCCGCTTTAGCTACACGTTCTTTTTTACCTATAGTTAAATCCTTTACAAAATCTTCAGGTATCACTATTGAAACTAAAGATATTTCTCTAGCGGCCAGAATTTTAGCTACATTTCCTGATTATCTAACAGAAAATCAGCGTATCAATGACGCTTTAGCAGAGCTTGGCGAACTGGTAAAAAAGCCCGAAGCCAATATTATAAAATTACCTAATATTAGTGCTTCCATTCCGCAGTTAACTAATGCAATAGAAGAGTTACAGTCCAAAGGTTATAAACTTCCCGATTATCCAGAAGATCCAAAAAACGATACCGAAAAAGAGATAAAAGCACGTTATAATAAAATAAAAGGAAGTGCTGTAAATCCGGTATTAAGAGAAGGAAACTCAGACAGACGAGCACCAAAAGCGGTTAAAAACTACGCCAAGAAAAATCCACATAGAATGGGGGCTTGGCCTTCAGACTCAAAAACACATGTTGCTACAATGTCTCAAGGTGACTTTGCTCATAACGAAACTTCGGTTACACTGGCAGAAGCTACAACAGTAAAGATTGTACATACTGACAATAGTGGTAACCAAACCATTTTAAAAGAAGGTTTGAGCTTATTAAAAGATGAAGTTTTTGACACCACATTAATGAGTAAAAAAGCCTTATTGAGTTTCTTAGATAAAGAGATTAAAGATGCTAAGGATCAAAATATTTTAATGTCATTACATATGAAGGCTACCATGATGAAGGTTTCTGATCCAATCATTTTTGGCCATGCCGTGCGAACCTATTTTAAATCTGTTTTTGAAAAGTATGAAGATACATTTAAAGAAATTGGCGTAGATGTCAATAATGGTTTCGGTAACTTGCTTGAAAATTTAAAAGAATTACCTGAAAACAAACGCAAAGCTATTGAAGCTGATATTAAAATAGCATTAGAAAACGGACCAGACTTGGCAATGGTTAACAGTGATAAAGGCATTACCAATCTTCATGTACCTAGTGATGTTATTATTGATGCTTCCATGCCTGCCATGATTAGAACTTCAGGCCAGATGTGGAATGCAGAAGGAAAACAACAAGATACCAAAGCTATTATTCCAGATAGTAGTTATGCAGGTGTCTATATTGCGACTATAGATTTTTGCAAAAAACATGGAGCATTCGATCCCACCACAATGGGAACTGTTCCTAATGTTGGTCTTATGGCTCAAAAAGCTGAGGAATATGGCTCTCATGACAAAACTTTCGAAATCATGTCTAACGGAAAAGTGGAAGTTATTGATGCTTCGGGAAAGGTATTAACATCACATAATGTTGAAACTGGTGATATATGGAGAATGTGCCAAGTTAAAGATGCCCCAATCCAAGATTGGGTAAAACTTGCAGTAACAAGAGCTAGAGCATCACAAACGCCTGCTGTATTCTGGTTAGATAAAAACAGAGCTCATGATGCTGAATTGATTAAAAAAGTAAATCAATATTTACCCGACCATGACACTTCTGGACTAGATATTAGAATTTTATCACCTATAGAAGCAACTGAATTTACTTTAGATAGAGTTAAAGCTGGAAAAGATACTATTTCTGTAACCGGTAACGTACTTAGAGATTATCTAACGGATCTATTCCCGATTTTAGAATTGGGCACAAGTGCTAAAATGTTGTCTATAGTACCGTTAATGAACGGTGGAGGTTTATTTGAAACAGGAGCTGGCGGTTCTGCTCCAAAACACGTTCAGCAATTTGTTACAGAAAACCATCTACGTTGGGATTCCTTGGGAGAATTCTTGGCTTTAGCAGTTTCCTTAGATCATTTTGGAGAAGTTAACAACAACGAAAAAGCCAAAATTTTGGGTGAAACTCTAGATAATGCCACTGAAAAGTTATTAGATAATAAAAAAGGGCCTTCTAGAAAGGTGAATGAATTAGACAACAGAGGAAGCCATTTTTATTTAGCTATGTATTGGGCCGAGGCCTTGGCAAATCAAGATAAAGATAAAACACTGAAAGCTGAGTTTACAGAAGTTTATAACAACCTTGTATCACATAAAGACAGTATTATTAAAGAGCTTATCGATTGTCAGGGTGTCACTGTTAACATTGATGGTTACTATTTGCCAAATGAGGATTTAACCAGCAATGCAATGCGACCTAGCAAAACATTTAATTCAATATTAAACTAAACTTAAATTAAAAGAGCTTCATTAAAAAATGAAGCTTTATATTTTTACAAAAAATTGATTGATGAATAAAGCACATCTTATTTTTTTTATAATTATTATAAGCTCTTTTCTTAAAATATCAGCACAAGAAAAATTTACTTTAAGCGGAACAATTACAGATAGTCAAAGTAATGAAACATTAATAAGCGTTAATATTATCATTCCCGAGCTACAAACAGGAACTATTACCAACGAATATGGTTTCTACTCCATTACACTTCCCGAAGGAACTTATAAAATACAGATAAGCTATTTAGGCTTTAAGACCGTTTCTGAAACGATTGTTCTTAATAACGATATGGTTAAGAATTTTAAGCTTTCTGAATCGGCTGAAAGCTTAGACGAGATTGTTATAACAGAAAATGTTGAAAAGCTAAATATTAAAAAACCACAAATGAGTGTTAATGCTTTATCAATAAAAACGATAAAAAATATGCCTGTGGTTTTAGGAGAAGTCGATGTCATAAAATCCATTACACTACTTCCTGGTGTCACCAATGCTGGTGAAGGTTCATCTGGTTTCAACGTAAGAGGAGGTGCAGCAGATCAGAATCTTATTTTGCTCGATGAAGCTACCATTTTCAACTCATCACATCTGTTTGGTTTCTTTTCGGTTTTTAACCCAGATGCCATTAAGGATATTAAGTTATACAAAGGTGGGATTCCAGCGAAATACGGTGGTCGTGTATCTTCTGTGTTGGATATCTATCAAAAAGAAGGCAATAGTAGTCAATTCCATATGAATGGTGGAATTGGATTAATTTCAAGTAGGTTACTTGCTGAAGGGCCAATCAAAAAAGACAAAGGCTCTTTTCTTTTAGGTGGAAGAAGTAGTTATGCACATTTGTTTCTACCGCTTTTTGATTTAGATAATGTCGCTTATTTCTACGATTTAAATACCAAATTGAGTTATAGACTTAATGATAACAATAGTATTTATCTTTCTGGTTATTTTGGCAGAGATGTCTTTGAAATTCAAGATAGTTTTGAAAATACCTATGGAAATACCGTTGTTAATTTTCGTTGGAACCATTTATTCTCAGATAAACTATTTTCAAATCTCTCATTGATTTATTCCGACTATTATTATGGGTTAAAATTGAATTTTGTTGAGTTCGATTGGGAATCTGGTATTAGAAATTTCAATCTTAAATACGATTTTAAGCATTACATCAGCAATAATTTTAAGTTAGAATATGGGCTCAATAGTATGTATTATAAATTCAATCCAGGAGAAATCAATCCTACAACTGAAAGCTCTGGCATTAATCCTTTTAAATTAATTGATAAATATGCATTTGAAAACGCAATTTATCTCGATGCAGAACATAAAATAAGTAACAAACTATCTGTAAGTTACGGAGCCAGGTTTAGTACATTTCACCGGTTAGGACAAGATGAGTTAAATGTTTATGAAGATGATAATCCTCTTATTTTCAATGAAGAGCTTGGCATTTATGAAAAAGCAGATCCAATAGGTACTGAAACGTTTAATCGAAGCGATGTTATTGAATCCTTTGCAAATATTGAACCTCGTTTGGCAATAGCCTATCAATTAAATGATGAATCATCCATTAAAGCGAGTTATAATAGAATGAGTCAATATTTGCATCTCTTGTCAAATACGAGCTCACCTACTCCCCTAGACGTTTGGACCCCTAGCGGCAAATATATAAAACCTCAATTGTTAGATCAAATTGCTTTGGGTTATTTTAGAACATTTAAGGACAATGAGTATTCATTAGAAATTGAAAGCTTCTATAAAACCATACAAAACCGCATAGATTATACAGATGGTGCAGATTTAATAGCCAATAATGCCATAGAACAAGTTATACTTAATGGAGAAGCCAGAGCATATGGAATGGAAGTTCTGTTTAGAAAAAATGAAGGAAAACTTAAAGGTTGGTTAGCTTATACATTATCAAAATCCGAACAACGTACACCAGGTAGAACCGCTGTTGAAACCGGAATAAACAATGGAGAATGGTACAATACACCTTTCGATAAAACTCACGACATATCTTTGACTGCCAGTTACGAATTAAATAAAAAATGGTCATTCAGTTCCAATTTTTTATTTCAAACTGGGCAGCCCGCAACATTTCCCAATGGCCAATACGAATATAATGGTATAATCGTACCTAGCTTTGAAGCTAGAAACTCTAGTAGATTACCAGCCTATCACCGATTAGATTTAGCTGTAAATTATAACCCAAAACCAGATAGTGAAAAGCGCTTTAAGGGAGAATGGGTTTTCGGGATATACAACGTATATAACCGTAGGAATGCTGCTAATATTACATTTAGAGAAAACAGAATGTCTGGCACAAATGAAGCGGTACGACTTGCCATATTTGGTATTGTACCTTCAGTATCATATAACTTTAAATTTTAGAACTAATGAAGAAGTTACTCATCCTAATATTGCTTTTTAGTTTTTGTACAAACTGTGAAGATGTAATAGACGTAGACCTTAACGAAACCGAACCTAGATTAGTCATAGAAGCTTCTATAAACTGGTTTAAAAACACATCAGGTAATGAGCAAAGTATCAGGCTAAGTCTTTCAGCTCCTTTCTTTGATGACGGTGTTCCACCTGCTAATGGGGCAAGTGTTCAAATTACGGATTCAAATAATAATATCTTTAATTTTATAGAAGACGGACAGACTGGTATATATAGAAACAACAGCTTTGTACCGGTAATAGATGAAGCGTACACTTTAACCATACAATATCAAGGAGAAACATACACAGGCACAGAAACACTCAAATCCGTTGTGCCTATTGACTTTGTAGAACAAGAAAACGAAGGTGGATTTACGGGCGAAGATATAGAGCTCAAGGCATTTTATACAGATCCTGCAGATATAGAAAACTATTATTTTTTTGAATTTACAAGCAATATACCTGTCATTCCCACTCTAGAAGTCTATGAAGACAGATTTACCGATGGTAATCAAATTTTTGGATTTTATACTGAAGAAGATTTAGAGCCTGGGGATGTAGTTACCATAAGAAACTACGGAATTAGTGAGCGTTTTTATGAATTTATGTTTGTGTTATTACAACAAGGGAGTGAAGAAGGTGGCGGGCCATTTGAAACACAACCAGCAACAGTTAGAGGAAACTGCATCAATGTAACCAATCCAGATAATTTTCCATTCGGCTATTTTAGACTCTCAGAAGTCGACGAACTTGTTTATACTGTAGAATAATAGATATTAAGTTTATAGCGTTACCCTTTCGGGTCGCGTCATCCACTATATCTCTGCTAAAAAAAGCAGAGGATGCCGTTACTACCGCTAACGCACCAATCAGCCAAATATATTTCTTACCTTTATAACCTATGGATTTTATTAAGACAACAGAACAAGATTCTCATTACAATCATCTCGAAAAAATGTCAATTAATGAGATAATTGCAAGCATTAATTCTGAAGATAAAATAGTTCCTCTAGCTGTAGAAAAATCAATTCCCCAAATAGAATTATTAGTTAAAAATGTTGTCGGTAAATTAAAAAATGGCGGCCGTCTATTTTACATAGGAGCAGGTACAAGTGGTCGTTTAGGTATCTTAGATGCTTCAGAATGTCCTCCAACCTTCGGAGTTTCACATGATTTAGTTATTGGTTTAATTGCTGGTGGGGACGCTGCTATAAGAAAAGCTGTAGAGAATGCTGAAGATTCTACAACTCAAGGTTGGGAAGATCTTAAGAAGTATAACATATCAGAAAAAGATATCGTCATTGGTATAGCCGCATCTGGTACTACTCCCTATGTTGTACATGCCTTAAAGCAATGTAACAAGAACAATATTGATACTGGCTGTATTACCTGTAATAAAAATAGTCCTTTGAGTCTAAACGCTCAATTCCCTATTGAAATTATTGTTGGACCAGAATTCCTAACAGGAAGTTCAAGAATGAAAGCTGGAACAGCTCAAAAGTTGGTACTTAATATGATTACCACAACTACTATGATTCAATTAGGAAGAGTAAGAGGTAACAAAATGGTAGATATGCAGCTAAGCAATGACAAACTGGTTGATAGAGGTATAAAAATGATTATGAACGAATTAAAAGTATCTGAAGAAGAGGCTTTAAAATTACTTCAAGAATATAAAAGTGTTAGACAAAGTATAATACATGGAAAAAAATAACAAAACAGACAAAGAGCTTTTAGGTAAAGGATTAAAACGTATGGGTATATGTCTTGTATTAATGTTCATGGGACCTACATTATTACATCTCTCTTTAGATAATGATGACAAACCCCTTTATATTCCATTACTTATTGTAGCCATAATACTTTGCATAGCAGCTATAGTTATGCTATATATAGGTCTTAACACTATTCTAAATAGCATTTTCAAAAAAAAATAACTATTCCATCTATTTTTCATAATTTAAATTTCGCACACATATAAAAACAAAAACACCCTTACTAAAGATAGTAAGGGTG
>NZ_JAGSPD010000013.1 GCF_019203985.1 Winogradskyella luteola
TCCCGATTCTTGATAAAAGAATCGGGATTTTTTTGTTAGGAGTAGTTTTTATTCCGTTTTAAAAGTTTCAGATTTGTTATCTTCAAGATTTAGTAGACAAAGAGAAATGAAACAAAATAAAGAACTTGACCTTGCTTGGGATTTCGTTAATAATACAAGCAGAAATATCTTCTTAACTGGTAAAGCTGGAACTGGTAAAACTACGTTTTTACATAAATTAAAGTTCCAATCTCAAAAGCGAATGGTAGTTGTTGCACCAACAGGTGTTGCAGCTATTAATGCCAAAGGAGTTACTATCCATTCATTTTTCCAGTTGCCATTTGGACCAATTTTGCCTAATGGAGAATTGGATTCTTCATCAACTTTCAATAGAAAATTCAGTAAAACTAAAATCAACATTATCAAATCCTTAGATCTTTTGGTTATAGATGAAATAAGTATGGTAAGAGCAGATTTACTTGATGGAATCGATAGAACTTTAAAACGCTTTAAAAATAGGGACTTGCCATTTGGAGGAACACAATTATTGATGATAGGTGACCTCCAACAGTTATCACCGGTTGTTAAAGAGCAAGAATGGCAGTTGTTAGAACCATTTTATAAAAATGTATTTTTTTTTAGTAGTAAAGCGTACCAGAATTCTAATCCGATTACGATTGAGCTTAAGCATATTTATAGACAAGAAAATCCAATATTTATAAATATTCTTAATGAGATTAGAACTAATAAATTAAGTCAAGTTTCGGCAGACGAACTAAATAAAAGGTATCAACCCGATTTCAATCCAAATGAAAATGATGGGTATATTTCGCTAACGACTCACAACCATAAAGCAAACCGAATAAACAAGCAAGAGATTGAAAAACTAAAAGGTAAACCACAAGTATACAATGCCGTAGTTGAAGGAAAATTTCCAGAGCATTCGTATCCAAACAAAGAAGAATTAAAACTAAAAGTTGGTGCACAGGTAATGTTTATTAAAAATGATAGCTCACCTGATAAACGCTATTTCAACGGTAAAATTGGTAAAGTTATATTACTAGATGATGATGAAGTTGTAGTAAATTGCCCAGATGATGATTTTAATATCATTACAAAACCAGAAGTTTGGGAGAATATTAAATACACTGTAGATAAGGATACTAAAGCTATTTCTGAAGATAGGATTGGTAGTTATACACAAATGCCACTTCGTTTGGCGTGGTCAATAACCATTCATAAAAGTCAAGGTTTGACTTTTGAAAAAGCTATAATAGACGCTGAAGATGCGTTTGCTCACGGTCAAACTTATGTGGCACTTAGTCGCTGTAAGTCTTTGGATGGTTTAATACTTAAAAGTAAAATAACACCAAACCAAATTATTAGTAATAGTAATGTTACTTCATTTAATGAAAATGCAGAAGCTAACCAACCTGATGCAAAAATTCTTCAAGAGTCAAAGCGTACATTTCAATTAAGTTTAATTTCAGAGATTTTTAATTTTTATAAGTTTTTATACCCTGCAAATCGAATTTTGGATGTTTATTATAAAAACACAGGGAGCATTGAAGGTAATGTAGAAACACCTTTGACAACTATTAAAGATTCTATTGCCAATCTACTCAAAATAAGTAATTCTTTTAATAATCAATTGAAATCAATCGGAGATTTGGTAGATATCCCTGAATCAAATAACACACTACAAGAAAGATTTACTAAAGCTATCAAATATTTCGATGAGCAAACAAAAGCGACTATAGAAAATTCGTTACAAGCTTTAAGTTTTACTACAGATAACAAAGCCATAAACAAAGATATAACAAAACAGCTAGATACTTTGGAAGAGTTATTAGCAGCTAAACTATTATTTTTTGATGGCCTAAAAAATGGATTTAATGTTCAACATTTTTTAGAATTAAGAGCTCAAACTGTCTTTTTAGCTAAAGAAAAACCAAAGAAACAACACAAAATCATTATAAATAGTACTGCTAATATAGAACTCTTTGAGTTATTGAAAACCTTGAGAAACGAAATTGCTCAAAGAGAAGATTTAGTACATTTTCAAATTTTTACTCAGAAGTCTTTATATGCAATGTGTGAGATGTTGCCAACCACCAAACAAGAATTAAAAGCGATACATGGCATAGGTAAGACACGTATAGAGAATTACGGAACAGAAATACTACAAGTTATAAAAAGTTATTGCGAAGAAAATGAAATTGAAACCTCCCGTAATATTTCGGTATTTGAAGTTCCCAAAAAAGCAAAATTACAAAAAGGAGATACTAAGAAAGTTTCGTTGGAATTGTTTAAAAAAGGAAAATCTTTGGAAGAAATAGCCGAAGACCGAGAATTAAATCCTAATACAATATTTGGCCATTTAGCAAGTTTTATTCCTTCAGGAGAAGTAAAGGTCACAGACTTAATGCCAGAATCGCATTATTCAGAATTAAAAACAATTATTCCTACTAAAACTTTCGATAACCTTTCGGATCTAAAGCATCAACTTGATGAAAAATACTCTTATGGTGAATTGCGGTTAGTGGTTAATGAGCTTACTAATAATTAAAAAGACTTCAGAGTTAAATTCTGAAGCCTTTCAACATATTATTAAAAAGAGTTATTCTTTAATAACTCCTCTAGAAATTACAATTTTCTGTATTTCTGAAGTACCTTCATAAATCTGTGTAATTTTTGCATCTCGCATTAAGCGCTCTACATGATATTCTTTAACGAAACCATTACCACCGTGGATTTGCACAGCTTCAACCGTGTGTTCCATAGCCACTTTACTTGCATAGAGTTTTGCCATGGCACTAGACATATCGTAGTTATTCCCTTGATCTTTGTCCCAAGCTGCTTTCATAACTAATAGCCGCGCAGCTTCAATATCTGTATACATATCTGCTAGTTTAAACGCAATGGCTTGGTGATTGCAAATTTCTGTACCAAACGCTTTACGCTCCTTAGAATATTTCAATGCCAATTCATAAGCGCCAGCCGCAATTCCTAAGGCTTGTGCAGCAATACCAATTCGTCCACCAGATAAGGTTTTCATGGCGAATTTAAATCCAAATCCGTCTTCACCAATTCTATTTTCCTTAGGAACTTTAACATCATTAAACTGAAGTGTATGCGTATCACTTCCTCTAATTCCTAATTTATCTTCTTTAGGGCCAATATCAAAACCAGGCATTCCTTTTTCAACGATAAAGGCATTGATACCTCTATGTCCTTTTCCTCTATCGGTTTGTGCAATTACTAAATAAACATCAGAACGTCCACCATTTGTAATCCAATTCTTTGTACCATTAATTACATAATGATCTCCCATATCAATAGCTGTAGTTTTTTGCGAAGTCGCATCACTACCTGCTTCGGGTTCACTTAAGCAAAAAGCACCTATGTTTTCACCTGTAGCTAACTTGGTAAGATATTTTTGTTTTTGGTCTTCAGTACCAAAAGCTTCAAGACCATAGCAAACCAATGAATTATTTACAGAAACCATAACTGAAGCTGATGCATCTATTTTTGAAAGTTCTTCCATAATTAATACGTAAGAGATAGCATCCATACCACTTCCTCCGTATTTTGGATCTACCATAATACCCATAAATCCTAATTCGCCCATTTTACGAACCAATTCATCAGGAAAAGTTTGTGCATTGTCACGTTCTATAACGCCTGGTAGTAATTCGGTTTGTGCAAAATCGCGAGCTGCATCACGAATCATTAAATGTTCTTCTGTTAAGTTAAAGTCCATAAAATTGATTAATTATTGAATTGATAAAATTTTCATGCAAAGATAACTTTTTATTACGGTATTTTCAATAAGGAATAGTATTTTTACTAATATGATAAAGTCAGAATATAAGGTAGTCGCAGTAATGTCTGGAACGTCTTTGGATGGAATAGATCTCATTTTTGCTACTTACGTTTTTAATGGTATATGGGAATCTGAAATTCACCATAGTGAAACGATAAAATATACCAAAGACTGGAAACTGATTTTGAGTCAATTGGTTTATAAATCCAAGAATGAATTATGTAAGATAGACCAACAATATTCAGAGTATTTGGCAACTGTTATTTTAGGTTTTATTAATAAACATAAGCTTGAAAATATAGACTTTATTTCTTCTCATGGCCATACAGCTTTGCATCGACCAGAGGATGGCATGACACTCCAGATTGGCAATCAACAGATTTTAAGTGATGTTCTAAATGAAAAAGTAATATGTGATTATAGAGTGCAGGATGTTAAACTTGGTGGACAGGGTGCGCCTTTAGTGCCAATTGGTGATCGCTTGTTATTTCATCAATATGATTATTGCCTAAATTTAGGAGGCTTTGCGAATGTTTCATATGAAAATAATAATGAAATAGTAGCTTATGATATTTGCCCTGTGAATATTGTTCTGAATCATTATGTTTCAAAATTGAAATTAGAGTATGATGATAAAGGCAGAATAGCTTCAAAAGGAAACATTAATGAAGACTTATTATATCGGTTGAACACTTTGGAATTTTATCAGGAAGTACCCCCAAAATCTTTGGGTTTAGAGTGGGTTGAGGCTTATGTTTTTTCCATGATTGATTCGTTTAACATGCAAACTGAAAACGTTCTAAGAACTTTTGTAGAGCATATTGCCATTCAGATTTCTCAAAATTTAAAAATTAAGGATAGTGATGTTTTCGTCACTGGCGGCGGGGCTTACAATGAATTTTTAATGTCAAGATTAAAAAACTTTTCTAAGTCAGAAATTATAATTCCCAAAGCAGCCATAGTAGAATTTAAAGAGGCCTTAATTTTTGGACTTCTGGGAGTGCTAAGAGTTAGAAATGAAATTAATTGTCTCAAAAGTGTAACTGGCGCAAGTATTAATCATTCTTCAGGGAAGATTTTGATTCCCAGTACTCAAAATTAATGTTTATTTCATTTCAAAGGTACTAGAGTTTTTTATATTTGTTACAACTAACTTAACTAACATAATCATTGATAAAGAAATTACTTCAGACATACGAAAATAGACCGCCAGAAATCGTCTTTCATTGGAACGATTCTGAAACAGATGCAGAAGGTTGGACTGTTATAAATTCGCTTAGAGGTGGAGCAGCGGGAGGAGGCACAAGAATGCGAAAAGGATTGGACAGAAACGAGGTATTATCACTTGCAAAAACTATGGAAGTTAAGTTTACGGTTTCTGGCCCTAAAATTGGAGGAGCAAAATCTGGGATTAACTTCGATCCCCATGATCCAAGAAAAAAAGGGGTTTTGGAACGCTGGTATACTGCCGTTTCACCTTTATTGAAAAGTTATTATGGCACAGGAGGAGACCTCAATGTTGATGAAATCCATGAGGTGATACCAATTACGGAAGAGAGCGGGGTATGGCATCCGCAAGAAGGTGTTTTTGAAGGGCATTTTAAACCTTCTCAAGCTGATAAAATTAATAGAATTGGCCAGTTAAGGCAAGGTGTGATAAAGGTGCTTGAAAACCCAAAGTATTCACCAGACGTTACTCGGAAATACACTGTGGCAGATATGATTACAGGTTATGGTGTTGCGGTTGCTGCCAAGCATTTTTATGCTATTAAGGATGATTCTATAAAAGGGAAACGTGTTGTTGTTCAAGGTTTTGGTAATGTTGGTGCAGCAGCTGCATTTTACTTTGCTCAAATGGGAGCTAAAGTGGTCGGTATTATTGATCGTGTAGGCGGACTGATTAACACTGAAGGTTTTACTTTTAAGGAAATTACGGATTTATATCTGCGAAAAAATGGGAATACACTTATCGCTGATGATCTTATTCCTTTTGAAGAGATCAATGAGAAAATATGGTCTTTAAAGACTGAAGTTTTCGCACCATGCGCAGCCTCAAGGTTAATTACACAAGATCAAATAGATGAGATGATAAATACTGGTCTAGAGGTTATTACTTGCGGAGCCAACGTGCCTTTTGCAGATAAGGAAATTTTCTTCGGGCCAATAATGGAGCATACGGATCAAAAAGTAAGTTTAATACCAGATTTCATTTCAAATTGTGGTATGGCTAGAGTCTTTGCATATTTTATGGAGCGCAAAGTTTTAATGACCGACGAAGCTATTTTTAATGACACCTCAAAGGTTATCAAAAAAGCTTTAAAAGAAGTACACAAAAATAATCCTACTAAAATTGGTGTGAGCGAAACAGCTTTTGAGATTGCACTGAGACAACTAATTTAAAACTACTATGGAAACTGTAATAATTCTTGTTTTTGTTTTTGGCTATTTAGCCATTACTTTAGAACACAATATTAAGATAGATAAATTAATTCCGGCTTTGGTTATGATGGCCATAAGTTGGGCTTTGATTTCTCTTGGCATCGACGACTTCTCACAATGGTTTGATTCGGCCAAGCATAACTTAATGGATAATTTCGGTTTGCTTCCTCATGAAGAAAAAATGCATCTCATGGAAGAGACTTTACTTCATCATTTAGGTAAAACGGCAGAAATATTAGTCTTTCTATTGGGAGCAATGACCATAGTAGAAATTATAGATTATTTTGATGGCTTCTCAACTATTAAGAACTCAGTAAATTTTAATAGTAGGAAAAAATTATTATGGATGTTTGCTATTTTGGCATTTGTATTATCTGCAATCATTGATAATCTTACAGCTACAATAGTGTTGATATCCATTTTGCAAAAAATCGTAAAAGATAGAAGTATTAGAATATGGTTTGCAGGTTTAATTATTATCGCTGCAAATGCTGGTGGAGCTTGGTCGCCAATTGGTGATGTTACGACTACCATGCTTTGGATTGGTGATAAAGTTTCTACGGGTAATTTATTTATATACCTGTTTATACCTTCATTGTTGTGTATGGTTGTGCCAACGTTTATAGCTTCAATGCTTAAACCTTTTAAGGGAACTTTGGAGTTACAAGCGGCGGATGATAAACCAAAGAATAAATTCAGTTCTACAATGTTGTTTTTAGGACTTGGGGCCATTGTCTTTGTTCCTGTTTTTAAAGTAATTACACATTTACCACCATATGTTGGTATGATGCTATCGCTAGGCGTTGTTGCAATTTTTGCTGAGATTTATAGTAACTCTAAGTTTGCGATCTCTACGGTGACTTCGGATGAGCACTCGTCACATGCAAGTCATAGTCCTGTACACTATTCATTATCTAAAATTGAGTTGCCAAGTATCTTATTTTTCTTAGGAATTTTAATGGCCGTGGCGGCTTTGGAGTCTTTAGGTATTCTTTTTGGTTTTGCAGGTTCTTTACAAGAGACCATGCCAATGTTGAGTACAGAACCTGTTGGAACAAGTGTTTCTGACCTAGTTGTGTTATTGTTGGGTGTAGGTTCGGCGGTAATTGATAATGTACCTTTGGTAGCTGCAAGTTTGGGTATGTTCTCTCAACCATTAGATGATCAATTATGGCATTTTATAGCCTATTCTGCAGGTACAGGTGGAAGCATGCTGATTATTGGTTCTGCAGCTGGTGTTGTGGCAATGGGAATGGAAAAAATAGATTTTTTCTGGTATCTTAAGAAAATATCCTGGTTGGCATTAGTAGGCTTTTTAGCTGGTGCAATTGCCTTCATAGTAATGAGAGGTATTATCTAAACATACTTAAGTAAAAAACTTAACGTTATAATTTACAGAAACTTTTAAACTTAAAACGTATTATATGATATTACTAAGTAATATTCAAGATGAAGTGGATGTTCTAACAGATGGTGAATCCGTTGAAAAAACATTATCCATTATAGAGCTTATTACGAGCGGGGGAACATCTGGTATGGTGATTATCCTTATTCTATTCTTACTTCTCATCGTGGCGACTTACATTTATTTTGAACGTATTTTTGCTATAAAGGCAGCTTCTAAAGTTGATTCTAATTTTATGAATCAAATAAAAGATCATGTTAGTAATGGTAAAATAGATTCTGCACAAATGTTGTGTGCGCAACAGAATTCACCTGTATCTCGCTTAATAGCAAAAGGAATTACCAGAATTGGTAAACCGCTTGAAGATATTAATACGGCGATTGAAAATGCTGGACGACTAGAGGTTTACAGCCTTGAGAAAAATGTTAGTGTTTTGGCAACAATCTCTGGGGTAGCACCAATGATAGGTTTCTTAGGTACAGTAGTCGGTATGATTCTCTCTATTTTTGAATTGGCCAATGCTGGGGGAACCATACAAATGGATGTTTTAGCAAGTGGCTTATACACAGCAATGACTACAACGGTTGGAGGATTAATCGTTGGTATTATAGCATATGTAGCTTATAACCATATCGTCGTAAAAACCAATAAGGTGGTATACCAAATGGAAGCTAACTCAGTAGAATTTTTAGATCATTTAAACGAACCTATCTAAAATGAACATTAGAGGACGAAATAAGGTAACACCAGAATTCAATATGGCATCAATGACCGATATTGTATTTTTGTTGTTGATCTTTTTTATGATTGCTTCAACGTTGGTGACCACGAATGCCATTGACATTATTTTGCCAAAAGCTAGTGGTAAAACTGAAAACAAAAAGTCCACAGCGGTAAGCATCAAAAAGGATTTAACCTATTATATCGATCAGAAACGTGTTGGGGAAAGTGTTTTAGAGAGTCAGTTGATTTCTATTTTATCAAAACAAGAAACACCGACAATTGTATTAAGAGCAGAAAAATCTGTACCAGTTGAAAATGTGGTAAAGGTTATGGACATTGCCAATCGCAACAAGTTTAAAGTGATACTGGCAGTAAAGCCAAACTAAACGGCATCATTTTTGAAACTATACTAAATAAAGATAAAGTGCTGAAATGAAATATTTTGAGACTAAACATCAACGTAATTCAGCAAGAATCACTGCCTTAATAGCATTGATTCTCTTCTTGTTGCTGTTTTTTGTTGGACCTCAATATTTAGATCCACCAGAAGAATACGGAGTAGCAGTCAACTTTGGCACCACGGATTTTGGAAGTGGGAACAAACCATTGGCTCAGCCTAGAAAAGCAGTAGAAGATAAGGCAGTAGAAGAAACACCGCCGGAAACGTCCAAAGCAGAACCTAATGAAGCAAATACTAAAACCGAAGAGGTTATGACGGCAGAAAATGCCGAAGCTATTGCTATAAAAAAACAAAAAGAAGCCGAGGCTAAAGCTAAGGCAGAAGCAGAGCGTATTGAACGTGAAAAGAGAGAGGCTGAAGAACGAAAGAAACGTGAAGAAGCCGAAAAGAAAAAGAAGCTAGACAATCTAATAGGAGGTGTTAAAAACGCTGATGGAAATGATGATGGAAGAGAAGGGCCAGATAATAAAGGAGGAAATAAAGGACAATTAGATGGCGACCCTTATGCTCCAAGTTATTTTGGTGGATCTGGTCCAGGGAAAGGTGGTGTTGGTTATGGTTTAGGTGGTAGAGGAAAACCATCACGTAAAGTTTATAAACAAGATTGTAATGAATACGGTCTAGTGGTGGTTAAGATAGAAGTAAATAGACAAGGAAAGGTTGTTGAAGCCACACCAGGGATTCGGGGAACTACAAACACGCATCCTTGTTTATTGGAACCGGCAAAAAAGATTGCATTATCTCATAAATGGCCTTCAGATCCTGATGCGCCAGCAAAGCAAATAGGTTTTGTAAGTATTAATTTTGATTTGGGCCAATAGTTTTATGAATTACAAAGATACTGTCAATTGGATGTTTCGGCAATTGCCAATGTATCAGAATAAGGGTAAATCAGCTTATAAAGAAGATTTATCCAATATACTCTTACTTTCAGGGCATTTAGGGAATCCACAAGAAAATTTTAAGTCCATTCATGTCGCCGGAACAAATGGTAAAGGTTCTACCAGTCATATGTTAGCCTCTATACTTCAGGAAGCTGGTTATAAAATAGGTTTATACACATCCCCTCATTTAAAAGACTTTAGAGAACGTATCCGTATTAACGGCAAAGTTATTAATAAACAATTTGTTATTGGTTTTGTTAGAAGGAATAAAGTTTTTTTAGAGCGAAATCAATTATCTTTTTTTGAAATGACAGTGGGGATGGCTTTCAACTATTTCAGCAAGCAAGAAGTGGATATAGCTGTAATTGAAGTTGGTTTGGGCGGGCGATTAGATTCTACAAACGTTATCACTCCAGAATTATCTGTAATTACAAATATAGGTTTTGACCATATGAAGTTTTTGGGTAATACACTTGAAAAGATTGCTGGTGAAAAAGCAGGAATCATAAAACAGAATATTCCGGTAGTGATTGGTGAAACGCAAAAGGAAACCAAAACAATATTTAAAACTAAAGCTAAAGCCGTAAATTCTACCATTTATTTTGCAGATCAATTGGTGAATTCTGTTTTAGAATCTGATTTAAAAGGAAGTTATCAAACGCATAATATTAAAACGGTGATTCAATCCATTACAGTTTTGAGAGAATCAGGATTTCAAATTTCTGAATCGGAATTGAAAAAAGGACTTTTAAGCGTTATTAAGAATACTGGGTTACAAGGTCGGTGGCAAGTATTAGGGCAAAATCCAAAAATCATTTGCGATACAGCTCATAACAGAGAAGGATTGACTCAAGTAATGGAGCAATTACAGTCCGAGCAATTCGATAAATTACATATAGTTTTCGGAGTGGTTAATGACAAAGATTTAAATGCTTTAATTCCATTGCTTCCTGTGAATGCTACTTATTATTTATGTAAACCCGATATTCAGCGAGGGTTAGATGCCAAAGAATTACAATCAGTATTTACAAAATATGGTTTAATAGGAAACACTTACCAAAGTGTAGAAATAGCTTATAGATCTGCAATATTCAATGCGAAAAAAGATGACTTGATTTATGTTGGAGGCAGTACTTTCGTGGTGGCCGAAATAATTTAGTTTTTTTTATAAAAAACCTTTTGAGATTTTAAAAACTAATCTATATTTGCAGTCCTAATAATTAGGGCGCGTAGCTCAGTTGGTTCAGAGCACTTGGTTTACACCCAAGGGGTCAGGGGTTCGAATCCCTTCGCGCCCACAAAAGTTCACAGAAATGTGAACTTTTTTTATTTAAACTTAGGGTCATTAACTCAGTTGGTTTAGAGTGTTACCTTGACAGGGTAGAAGTCACTGGTTCGAATCCAGTATGACCCACGTAAAACAGAATCCCGATTTACCTTAGTAAATCGGGTTTTTTTTATTTGTAGAAACGGTTTTGGCCCCATAGCGTAGTTAAACCAAAGGCAATAATTGCTTGTACATTCATTATTCATTATATCAAATAAATTCCAAAATTCGTTCTAAAGCCATTCCTCTAGAGCCTTTAATCAATACTGTAGAAGCCTTTAAATTGAGAGTTTCTATAATAGGTTTTAAGTCTTCAAAGGATGAAAACGTATGTGTCGTTTTTTGTGTTTTGGTATTAAAGAAGTTTTCACCAATCAAAAAGATGTTTTCATCAAAATTAGATTCAACAAAATCTGTTATAGCCTGATGCTCTTTTTCCGCTTCATCACCAAGTTCAAACATATCGCCGAGAAAAAGATATTTATTATTTGCTTCTAATTGTTTAAGGTTATTAAGTGCGGCTAACATACTTGTTGGGTTGGCATTGTAAGCATCTAAAATAATCTTGGTTGTGCCTCTTTCAATAATTTCTGACCGATTATTGTCTGGCTGATAATTTTCAATGGCTGTTTTAATGTTTTTTGTAGAAATATTAAAATGTTGCCCAATAACTGCAGCCACAGCTATATTTCCATAATTATAGTTGCCTATAAGTTTACTTTTAATTTCAATACCGTTGTATTTTAAGGAAACAAAAGGGTCGGCTGAGATAAATTCGATATTACAATCGTTTTTAGGACTAGAGCCGAATGTAATTGTATTTGTATAGTTATTAATCTGTTTAACTTGAGTAGGATCATCTGTGTTTATAAAAGCTATTTTTTCATTGTGCTTTATATAATCGTATAATTCAGATTTACCTTTTATTACGCCTTCTACACCACCAAAACCTTCTAGGTGTGCTTTTCCGAAGTTAGTAATTAGCCCATAATCTGGTTGGGCTATATTTGACAAGAATTCAATTTCATTTTGGTGGTTGGCTCCCATTTCTACAATGCCAAAATCTAAATCATTTGTAAAGTCTAATAACGTTAGTGGAACACCTATATGATTGTTAAGGTTGCCTTTTGTAGCACCAACTTTATATTGTGTTGATAAAACAGAAAATATAAGTTCTTTAGTTGTGGTTTTGCCATTACTTCCTGTTAAAGAAATAATGGGAATACCTATTTCATTTCTATGATATGTTGCTAAGTTTTGAAGTGCTGTCAACACATCGTCTACTAAAATACAGTTATCATTTACAACAGCGCTTTTGTCATCTACAATGCAATATTTTGCACCACCATCAAAAGCTCTGTTAACAAACTTGTTACCATCAAAGTTGTTTCCTTTTAGAGCAAAGTAAATGCATGCTTTTTGTAATTTTCTGGTATCTGTACATACACCATTACTTTCCTCAAATTTTTGATATATCGATTCAATTTCCATAGGCTTAAAAATAAAAAAGTCCTGATAAATTTATCAGGACTTTTCTAAATATTATTTAACGTTATTAATTACGCTTCTTTCCGCCTTTTTGTGACTTAGAACCTACTCTAGATACTGCGCATCTAAAGCCAATATAGTCTGTAGCCATATCTTGAGGGAAGTAACGACGCTGTGCAGGATCTAACCAATACGCTCTATCTCTCCAAGACCCACCTTTAAAGACTCTGACCTCATCATTGATTAAAGATGTTCTGTTATTGGATTTGTCATATTGTCTAACAAGTTTGCCCTCAGCAGAATCTACCTCTACTCTATGCTTTGGTGAGTTATACATTTTGCCAGTAGTGTTAGTTCTATCATCAGATTCGTCAAAGCTTTCTCTGTAATAACGTGAAGAACGCTTGTCTCCATCCCTAAAGTTTCTGTTATCACTTCTATCGAACTGTGTTCTTAAATACGTTTCTTTTTCGTCAACTGGGATTTTTGCAATCTCTCCTGGTAAATCTCTAGCAATAATTTTACCGTTTGGTAGAGTGTCGTAAACAATTTCATCAACTGTAACTATTTTTACAGTACCATCTTCGTTTAGAGCATTTTTAGTATACACATTACCTCTGTAATAATTGAAGTCATTAAATTCATCATCTACTATTGGACGATAGACATCAGCTACCCACTCTGCAACATTACCTGCCATATCGTATAAACCATAGTCATTAGGTTGGTAAGATTTAACCTCAGCTGTAATGTCAGCTCCGTCATCAGACCATCCTGCAATTCCACCAAAATCACCTTTACCTTGTTTAAAGTTGGCTAATTGGTCACCACGATTAACTCGTTTACCAGATCTGGTGTATTGTCCATCCCAAGGATATTTTTTACGTCCTCTATAGACATTGTATTCTCTCAATTCACTTAAACCTAAAGCAGCATATTCCCATTCTGCTTCAGTTGGTAGTCTGTATTTTACAGGAATCAATCCAGATTCTCTATTGGCATATATATTAATTGGGTTACCTTCAGCATCAGTTTGTTGTCTTCGCTTACCTCCTTCTAAAACTTCAGAGTTTCCTCCATAAGTTTGTGTTGGTGCATTAATGTATGTGTCAACATCAAAAGTACTTTCTGCACTTAAATCTGTGTATTGTGCGTCTCTTTTAATATAGCCAGCCTCTTGTAAAGACATTTCAGCTACACGGTTAGACCTCCAATTTGCATATTCTACAGCTTGTATCCAACTTACTCCAACAACAGGATAATTTGCATAGCCAGGATGACGTAGATAATTCTCAGTCATCATTTCATTATAACCTAAACGATTTCTCCATACTAAAGTATCTGGAAGAGCTCCATTGTATATCAAAGAATAGTTTGGATCGTCTGGTGGATATACATTCTTTACATAATCTAAATAAAATAGATAATTAAGGTTGGTCACTTCATTCTCATCCATGTAAAATGATTGCACATGCTGCTGATTTGGAGTATTATTCCAATCGTGCATAGGATCATCTTGTACCTTACCCATAGTAAATGTTCCTCCTTCTACAAATGCAGTACCTGGAGGTGTTTCTTGTTCTTTAAAGTTGGTATTGTATTGAAAACCACCGTTTTTGTCGTTGATTTTCCAGCCCGTAGCACTATCAACATTATTAGAATTAGACGATCGCTTACAGCTCACAATAGTGGCGCAAAGCGTTAGTGCTATTAAAAATTTTAGGTTTGAGACATTTTTCATATCCATACGTTTAAGTAAGCGCGTTTAATTTTAGTTCCGCAATATAACAATTAAAGGTAAACTGACAACTTTTTTTCGCATCAAAATTCAAAAAAATATGCATTTCATCCTTTTTTTTGAACACGATAACGGATATTTAGTCAATTTATCGGCGCATTTTGCTTCTTAATAACGAGCATTAAAATAAATTATTGTTGTATTTTTGAAATAAAAATTGAAGCTCCATAATAAGCTACTGTTGTAGGCGTTATTTTAATGTGAATTTATATAAGTTATCAGGTTAGTGATGCATATTTATAAATTTACTGAAGATAAAAACCAATATTTTATAAATGAAAAATTGCTATATTTTTCTTTGTTTCTTTTCCTCATTATCTTTTTTTGGGCAACAAAAGCAATTTAATATTCAATGGAATGGTGTAAAGACACTTGAAACTGAATATGGGAAAATTCAAGTTCCTTCTTTTGATGCCAAACATTTTAATTATGATGATGAAAGAGGTCTTACTTTTTTTGTACAATGGGATAATAAAGGAAGCCTATTGGATAATAATTCTGTAGTATTGTCTAATGTGTCTTACCAAACCATTGGTGAAGCTGATCTTAAGAATTTAAGTACGCAACTTGTGCCGAGTGCACTAAAGTATCAATTATATAATACAAATGCCAGAGGTAAACGTTCTTGTTATTTTGAAATAAGTCCGATAATTAAGGACAGAGGCGTATTTAAGAAAATAGTATCATTTACCATAAAATATAATACACTAGCTAGTCGTAATAATATTACGATGAAAAATCAGATAACCAATTCAGTTTTAAGTACTGGAGATTGGTACCGTTTTTATATTGAGGAGTCTGGTGTATATAGACTAACCAAAAGTTTTTTGAGTAGCTTAGGAATCAATACAAATAATGTCAATCCGAGACAAATAAAAATATATGGCAATGGAGGTAGAATGCTGCCTTATCAAAACGCTGAGAGCTATCCGTTTGATGTTGTGGAAAATGCTGTAAAATTTGTAGGAGAAGAAGACGGTAGCTTTGATAGTAACGATTACATACTGTTTTATGGTGAAGGACCGACAACATACAGCGAAGAGAGTAACACCAATTTAAATCTTTACACAGATAAAACATATTATTACGTTAATATAAGCTCAGGAAATGGCAAGCGTATTCAGTCAATGCCAAGCATTAACAGTACAGCGGATATTCAAATCAGTACTTTTCAAGACTACCAGTTTTACGAAGTCGATGAACACAATTTAGCAAAGCTTGGAAGACGTTGGTTTGGTGACGAATTTGATATTGAGAATCAACGTGTTTATGAGTTTCAGTTTCCTAATTTAGTAACAAGTGAGCCCGTAAGCTTTGATATAGCTGTTGGTTCAGTTTCTGAGACTGTAGGTAGTACAATGGCAATTAATGTTAACGGAAATTTAGTTAGTAGCCTATTGTTTACTCCCATTAGTCCAGGTTCTGTATTGGCATCTGCATCTGCTTACAGTAATGATATTAATATATCTTCTGACGCAATTACAGTAACATTAGATTATAACAATAATGGAAATCCTTCGGCCAAGGCCTATTTAGATTACATTAATATTGAAGCTACGAGAAGTTTAGCTTATGCTGGGGAACAAATGGTTTTTAAGAATAGAGATGTTGCTGCAACTCCTGGAATAGCAGAATATATCTTATCCAATGCTGCTTCAGTTGATGAAATTTGGGACATCACAGATCGATTTAATGTTACCAACACTCTAAATTCTGAAAATCAGAATAGCTGGTCTTTTAAGGCACAATCTGGAGAAGAGCGTGTGTATTTGGCCTTTTCGGGCTCAAATGTCTTACAGCCTAAAAAAGAATCGCAATCTAGAGTTTCAAACCAAAATTTAAAAGGCACCATTTTTAACAATGCGCAAGGCGCTTTTGAAGATATCGACTACATTATATTATCTCCATCACAGCTCATTTCCCAGGCCGAGCGTTTAGCACAGATCAATAGAGATCAATACAATTTAAATGTAAAAGTGGTTGATCTTCAAACCATTTATAATGAATTTAGTACGGGTAGCCAAGATATTGCTGCATTGCGAAATTTTGTTAAATATGTTTACGACAACGCAAGCATACCAAGTAGAAGATTAAAGTACTTGTGTCTGTTTGGTGAAGGTTCATATGATTACAAAGATAGGTTACGCAATAACACTAACTTAGTGCCATCTTGGTACACCAATAACAGTTTTAGTCTTACCAATTCCTTTGTTTCAGATGACTTCTATGCCATGCTAGATGAAGAAGAAGGTACAATGGTGCTTTCCGATAGAATGGATATTGCAGTAGGGAGAATATTGGCAGAAGACGTGCAACGGGCAAAAGAAATGGTCGATAAGATCCAAGCCTACTATCAAGCGGAAGCTTACGGAAGTTGGAGAAATAACGTAATTCTTATTTCAGACGATGTAGATGTACAGTGGGAAAGAATTTTACAGGAAACTACTGATGGCTTGGGAACTGCTCTAGAAGATGAGAAACCCTTTTTAAATGTCACAAAGATTCATTCGGATGCTTTTGAACAAGAATCCTCTGTTGCAGGTGATCGGTACCCAAAAGTCAATAAGGCCGTTAAAGATGCTATTGAGGTTGGTGCTTTGGTTGTAAATTATTTTGGTCATGGTGGTGAAAATGGTCTGGCTAAAGAGCGTATTTTTGATAAATTCGACTCACAAGAAGTCAATAATGTCTGTAAGTTCAATTTGTTTGTTACCGTGACTTGTGAATACACAAAATTTGATGATCCCGATAGAGATACTGCTGGCGAATTTACGTTTTGGAATAAAAATGGTGGTGCTATTGGTCTTATTACTACAACACGACAAATTTTTGTAACCACAGGAGTTAATTTTAATGAGACATTAGATAACTATGTTTTTGCCTTTGGTTCTAATAATTATCCGTCAATAGGTGAGGCTTTACGATTAACAAAAATAGATAATAGTATAGGAGGCTCATCACAGAAAAGGTTAGTATTCTTAATTGGTGATCCAGCTATGAAACTGGCCTTTGCCGAACCAAATATTAGGCTTACTAGAGTTAATGATGTGGAAATTACACAACCTATAGATACACTTAAAGCACTAAGTTACACAAAGCTTGCAGGAGAAGTTACTGATGTTAACGGAAATCTTATTTCTAATTATAATGGTGTTTTAACTGCGACAGTTTTCGATAAGAAAATCGGACGCCAAACACTAGCAAATGATGGCATAACTGATAGTAATGGTCAAATTATATTAGATTACACAACACTCGGGGAAATTATATTTAAAGGTCAAGCGAGTATAACAAACGGTCAATTTGAGTTCGATTTTGTCGTACCAAGAGATATTGGCATTCCTGTAGATAATGGTAAAGTGAGTTTTTATGCGCAGACTACGAATCCGCTATCGGATCGAGCAGGTGCCAATTTTGATATTAAAGTAGGTGGTATTAATGAAAATGCGCCAGAGGATAATATTGGTCCGGTAATCAATTTATTTATGAATGATGAAAACTTTGTTTCTGGAGGTATTACAAATGAGTCTCCTTCTTTGTTGGCAAAGCTTCAGGACGATAATGGTATCAATACCGCAAGTGGAATAGGGCACGATATTACGGCAATTATTGATGGAGATGAAACCAATCCGATAGTACTTAATGATTACTATCAAGCCAATGTAGATGATTATACCAATGGTACTGTTTCATATCCGTTTAGAGATTTAGAGCCAGGATTGCATACCTTAACACTAAAAGCCTGGGATGTTTATAATAATTCTTCAACGGCTGAAATTCAGTTTACAGTTTTTGACAAGGACGAACAATTGGTGGTAAAGAATGTGCTTAACTACCCTAATCCATTTGTAAATTACACAGAATTTTGGTTTAACCACAATAGTGTGGAACCTTTGGACGTTTCAGTACAGATATTTACAATTTCGGGTAAATTGGTAAGAACGCTTAATGGGCAAACTACAGGAGGTAGTAAATCCGTAAGTTCTCTGTCAAAAGACATTGTATGGGATGGAAGAGATGATTTTGGAGATAAAATAGGAAAAGGAGTCTATGTCTATAAACTAAAAGTGAAGTCTAACAGTTTAAATAAGCAAGTTGAAAAAATTCAAAAACTTGTTATACTCTAATAATAAATTATATTTGCTAACGAATTAATGCCAAGTATTTAGCGTTAATAATCAATAATGAACATGAATAAATACGTAATAACCCTTATCACATTAGTAACCTTAAACCTATCTTTTTGTCAGGAGACCATTACTTTTCCAGACCAGTCTTCTGTTATAACAACTGGTGTCCCATTTATGTTAATTGCCCCAGATGCAAGATCAGCAGGAATGGGTGATATGGGGGTCGCTACTTCTGTAGATGGATTTTCACAACAATGGAATCCTGCTAAGTATGCCTTTTCTGAAGCTAAATCTGGTGTAAGTTTAAGTTATACCCCTTATTTAAGTAGATTGGTAAATGATATCTCAATCAGTTATGCCACCTACTTCAACAGATTAAACGAATATAGTGCCGTATCAGCAAGTTTTAAGTATTTTAGTCTTGGGGAAATTACACTTACTCAAGGGGAAGACGATCCTGGTATTAATGTTAAGCCAAATGAATTTACAGCAGATGTTGCTTACACCTTACGCTTAGCAGATCAGTTCGCAATGTCTGTAGCAGTACGCTATTTAAGATCGGATTTAAGAATCGATCAAGTAGATCCTAATGCAGATGCGGCCAGCACATTTGGTGCTGATATTACAGGTTATTATCAAAGTGAAGAAGAAGCCTATAATGATTTCAATGGTAGGTGGAGAGCAGGTTTTGCAATTCAAAACTTAGGCCCAAAGTTCAGTTATGATGATGGCGGAAGAGAGAATTTTCAACCTACAACATTACGTCTTGGGGCAGGTTTCGATTTTATATTCGATGAGTATAGTAAATTAGGCATAACGGCTGAGGTTGCAAAACTTTTGGTACCTACACCACCAAAATTTGGTTTTGTTGATACTAATGGGGATGGGGAACAAACGGATGATGATCCAACTACTGTCGATATTGATGAAGGTGAACCTACGATTATTACCCAAGGTCAGGATAATGATGTAAGTTTTTTAAACGGGGTATTTCAATCTTTTGGTGATGCACCGGGTGGGTTTAGTGAAGAGTTGAGGGAGTTCACATGGGCTTTGGGAGCAGAATATACTTACCAAGAGAATTTTGCTTTCAGAGCAGGTTATTTTAATGAGGCCGAAGATAAAGGAGCGCGTAAGTTTTTTGCAATTGGAGCAGGGTTTAAGTACACTACAATCAATTTAGATCTTTCGTATTTATTCTCAGCATCTAGGGTACAGAGCCCGTTAGAAAACACATTGCGTTTTTCGCTTACATTTAATTTTGGAGATGGCGAGTATGATGAGTATTAGAAATTATTAAATAATCATTGATATTAAAAACTATTGTTTTACAGAAAGCAATAGTTTTTTTGTCTAAAACAATATTGAAATATGAAGGAAGTAAAGATAGAAACCAAATTGCAGGTTTATAACGATATTAAAGAGCTTCCAAAAGATATTCAAAGATTAATGGATTCGGCAATTGAAGCTAGGGATAACGCCTATGCTCCTTATTCTAAGTTTAAGGTCGGTGCTGCAATATTACTAGATAGTGGAAATGTTGTCATTGGCAGTAATCAAGAAAATGCGTCTTACCCCTCTGGTCTTTGCGCAGAACGTACAGCAATCTATTACGCTGGTGCTAAACACCCTAAAGCCAAAATTCTAAAAATGGCATTAACAGCTTCGTCACAAAATCAAGTTACAGACACTCCCATTCCTCCATGTGGTGCTTGCAGGCAAGCTATTGCTGAATATGAAATTAAACAAGATCAGTTTATTGAAATCTATTTTATGGGAGCAAAAGGAAAGGTTGTGAAATCAAATTCATTGGCCAATTTGTTGCCATTAGGTTTTGATAGAAGTTTCCTATAACGTTTTCGCGGAAATTTTACGATTTTCAGTTTCTTCATTACTATCTAATATGTTATTTTTGTTATTCTGATTAAACGAATGAATCTAAAAAATGCAAAAAATAACTAAAGAGGTTTACCTAAAGTGGTACGAGGACATGCTATTTTGGCGAAAGTTTGAAGATAAACTTGCAGCCGTATACATACAACAAAAAGTTAGAGGGTTCCTTCATTTATATAATGGTCAAGAAGCAGTTCTTGCTGGTGCGTTGCACGCTATGGATTTAACCAAAGATAAAATGATTACTGCTTATCGTAACCATGTGCAACCTATAGGCATGGGAGTGGATCCAAAACGTGTGATGGCAGAATTGTATGGTAAAGCAACTGGTACATCTCAAGGTTTAGGTGGGTCGATGCATATTTTTTCTAAAGAACATCGTTTTTATGGAGGACACGGTATTGTAGGTGGGCAAATTCCTTTAGGGGCTGGTATTGCTTTTGGTGATAAGTATCACGATAGTGATGCAGTTACTCTATGTTGTTTTGGAGACGGTGCGGCAAGACAAGGATCTTTGCACGAAACTTTTAACATGGCAATGCTTTGGAAACTACCAGTAGTTTTTGTTTGCGAGAATAATGGTTATGCCATGGGAACTTCAGTAGAACGTACAGCGAACCATACAGACATTTGGAAGCTAGGACGTGGTTACGAAATGCCTTCTGGCCCAGTGGATGGAATGAACCCGATTAAAGTTGCAGAAGCATTCGATGAAGCTATACAACGTGCAAGAAACGGTGGAGGACCATCTTTCTTGGAAGTAAAAACCTACCGTTATAGAGGACACTCTATGTCAGATGCACAACATTACAGAACAAAAGACGAAGTAGAAGAGTACAAAAAAATAGATCCAATTACACAGGTAAAAGACATCATCCTTGAGAAGAAGTATGCTACTGAAGATGAGATAAAAGAAATTGATAAACGAGTTAAAGCCCGTGTCTCTGAATGTGAAAAATTTGCTGAAGAATCACCTTATCCAGATAAAAATGTGATGTATGATGCAGTGTACGAACAAGAAGATTATCCATTTATACCACATAAATTATAGGGCTATGGCAGAAGTAATAAATATGCCGCGTTTGAGCGATACCATGGAAGAAGGAACTGTGGCGACTTGGCTGAAAAAAGTTGGCGACAAAATTGAAGAAGGGGATATTTTAGCAGAAATAGAAACTGATAAAGCCACTATGGAGTTTGAATCTTTTAACGAAGGTACGTTACTTCATATAGGCATTGAAGAAGGCGAGACTGCTAAAGTAGATACGCTTTTGGCAATTATAGGAGAAGAAGGAGAAGATATTTCAGACTTATTAAATGGAAGTGCATCTGGAGGAGAGGAAGAAACTGTTGATCAGAATGATAACGGAGAACCTCAAGAAGCATCAGTAGATGACAAATTGGATAATTCTAAATCTGCCGATATACCAGAAGGAGTTATAGTTGTAACCATGCCGCGTTTAAGCGATACTATGGAAGAAGGAACAGTGGCAACTTGGTTGAAGAGCGTTGGCGAAGAAGTAGAAGAAGGGGATATTTTAGCTGAGATTGAAACAGATAAAGCCACAATGGAATTTGAATCTTTCCAATCAGGAACATTATTGCACATTGGCTTGCAAGAAGGTGAATCTGCCAAAGTAGATGCTTTATTGGCCATTATTGGCCCTGCAGGTACAGATGTTTCAGGTGTAGCTAAAAACTTTAAAGTTAGCGGAGACAAGCCAAAAGAGGAATCTAAACCAGAACCTAAAAAAGAAGCTCCAAAAGCTGAAGCCAAAAAGCAAGTAATGAGCTCATCACCATCTTCGAATTCTGTTTCAAGCTCAACTTCAAACGGAAGACTATTTGCTTCACCTTTAGCCAAGAAAATGGCAGAAGAAAAAGGGATTAATCTGTCTCAGGTTAATGGTTCTGGTGAAAATGGCAGAATTGTAAAACGCGATATAGAAAACTTTACACCAAGTGCAGCACAGCCATCTGCGCAAGTTGCTAAATTTATTCCATCAGGACAAGAAGATTTTGATGAGGTGCCAAACTCTAATATGCGTAAGGCTATTGCCAAAAATTTGGCGAAATCTAAATTCTCTGCACCACATTATTATTTAAATGTGGAGTTTGATATGGAAAATGCCATTTCTTTTAGAGCGCAGTATAATTCAATGCCAGACACGAAGATATCATACAACGATATGATTGTTAAGGCTTGTGCGTTGGCATTACGTCAACATCCACAAGTTAACTCACAATGGTTTGATGACAGAATGCAGTTAAACAACCATGTACATATTGGTGTCGCGGTTGCTGTGCCAGACGGTTTAGTTGTACCTGTGGTTAAATTTGCCAATGAGCAAAGTTTAACACAAATAGGTGCTGCAGTAAAAGAATTTGCAGGTAAGGCTAGAAACAAAAAATTGACTTTGGATGAAATGGAAGGCAGTACCTTTACCATTTCCAATTTAGGAATGTTTGGTATAGAGAGTTTTACATCTATTATCAATCAACCGAATTCAGCAATTTTATCTGTAGGGACTATTGTGTCTAAACCAGTAGTGAAAAATGGACAAGTTGTTCCCGGTAATACAATGAAACTTACAATGGCTTGTGATCATAGAACAGTTGATGGTGCAACAGGAGCACAATTCCTTCAAACACTGAAAGGTTATATTGAGAACCCAGTAACTATGCTAGTCTAAAAAAGGAATATTCCTAAAAACTTAATTCATCAAATAAAATTTAAACTATGAAAAGCTTTAAAGTAGCAACCATTTTTTTATTAATAATTGCTTCGGGTATAGTAAATGCACAGAAGAAAAAAGTAGCAGTCATTACCTTTTACGCAGACAAGGTCATTGATCTTTCAGAAGTTGATGCTTCAGCAGATTTTATTGCTAAAAATACCAAACTTAGTGATGATCCAAACTTTAATCTAAGTAAGCCACTTGGGAATTTTCATGAAGCATTTTTTAATAATTATGTAGGTGAGTTTGATTTTGAACTTATCCCAGAAGAGACAGTTTTACAATTACCTGAATATAAAGAATTTGAGGCGGCTTATGGTAATTACAAAAATATTGGTAACCAAGATGCTCATGAAGTTATTGATGGATACAAAGTTGTACAATCGTATGGCAGTAGGCTAGAGGTTAAAAACCTTAAGCCACTTGCTGAAGCTTTAGGAGCAGATGCAGTAATGTTTGTGAGGTTAAACTATAAATTCAATAAAACTGGTATTGGAAAACTAGGTTATTATAGTGTTCAGGCATCAGTTGGTATCGATTTGTTTTCAAAAGACAATAAAAGTATTTTTCAATTTAGCGAAATAGCTGGTTCTAAGAAAAAGGCAGTTATGGTAGGAGGTATTCCTGTAATGACACCAGAAAAAATTCAGCCTATGTGCGAGAGTGCGACTGAAGAACTTATAAAAGATATGAACAAGAAAATTGAAAGACTCGCTAAGAAAGCTAATAAAAAGCTTAAATAACAGTCACACAATTTAAACCTAACCTGTTTCAAAACCATTGAGCAGGTTTTTTTATTTTTAAATATTATGATCAAAAGAATATGTTCTGTTTTAGCTATAGTGTTACTACTGTCTTGCGGAGTAAAGCAAAAAGGAGCTGATGGTAAGTCCGCTGAAAAAATTGAGATTACTGCGGCTGATATTAAAGAAAGCATGGAGTATCTAGCATCCGACGAAATGCAGGGACGAGCAACTGGTAGCGAAGGCATAGAAAAAGCAGCCGTATTTATTGAGAATTATTTTAATACCAATGGAATAAAACCTTATTTTGAAACTTATCGAGATACCTTCAAACTTGGTGAAATTATAGGCTATAATGTAGTTGGTATGATTGAGGGCAATGATTCTGAGTTGAAAAATGAATTTATAATTTTGGGTGGGCATTATGACCATATAGGTAAAGGCAAAGAGGTCGAAGGAGATAGTATTGCAAATGGTGCCAATGATGATGCTTCCGGAACTATAGCTGCTATGGAATTAGGTAGATATTTTTCAAAATCTAAAACCAATAAACGCAGTGTTTTAATTACTTTATATTCAGCAGAAGAAATGGGATTAAAAGGCTCTGCTCATTTAGCAAAACGCCTAAAAGAGGCAGGTTTAGATGCTTATACCATGATAAACTTTGAAATGATCGGTGTACCAAGAGCTGCTGATAAACCCTTAGCGTACATGAGTGGTTTCAATCGTTCTAACTTTGCGCCCTTATTAAATCAATACGCAGGTGAGCAGATTGTGGGATTCTTTCCTAAAGCAAAAGAATTTCAACTGTTTTTTAGATCAGATAATTTTCCATTCTTTAAAGAATTTAATATGCCGGCACATGCCATTTCAACTTTCGATTTTACAAATTTTGAGTATTACCATCATGTAGATGATGAGCCAGATAAAATGGATTATAATCATATGGCGAGTTTTATCAATAAAATGATACCTGCTTTGGAAGGTATGATGAATGCAGCAACAAAAGAAGTTGTTTTAAGCGATGAGTAAAAATATAATTATTACAGGAACAAGTAGAGGAATAGGTTTTGAGTTGGTACATCTCTTTGCCAATCAAGGTCATAATGTATTGGCATTATCTAGAAATGCACAACCTGTAAACAACCTACATTTTGAAAACATTACCTCATTTGCTTTTGATTTGTGCAAAGCAGAGGATTATAAGAACGTTGAAGATTTTATTACCAAAGAATGGAAACATGTTGATATACTCATTAACAATGCAGGCACACTTTTAAACAAACCTTTTGCGGAAACTACATTTGAAGATTTTGAATACGTTTATAGAACCAACGTATTTGGAGTTTCGGAAATGACAAGGATTGTATTGCCCTATATGAAACAAGATGGTCATGTGGTTACCATAAGTAGTATGGGAGGCATTCAAGGTAGTATGAAATTCCCAGGTTTAGCAGCTTACAGCTCTAGCAAAGGAGCAGTAATCACCTTAACCGAATTATTAGCAGAAGAGTACAAGGAGATAGGACCGCAGTTTAATGTTTTGGCTTTGGGAGCTGTGCAGACCGAAATGTTAAAAGAGGCGTTTCCAGATTATCAAGCCCCAACTACAGCTTTAGAAATGGCAAACTATATTTATGAGTTTGCACTTAATGGTAATAAGTACTACAACGGTAAAGTATTGCAAGTCTCTAATTCTACGCCTTAACATCAGTTTGTGTTTTATTTTGTTAATAACTATTCTTGCCAAGTTGTGAGATTTATTTTAATAATTTAAATTGCCAAAAATATAAAGTCTTGCGATTCAATAGAACTACCTTCTTCTTTTTAGTATTATGTATTTCAACACTAACATTTGTACAAGCGCAATGTAATCTTGTAGAGACCATTGTTATTTGTGATATGACGCAAATAGACAATGACAATGACGGTTCTCCAGACGGTATTATTAATCTCTACGACGAGTATACAAATCTTACAGGTAATACTATACAAGCTGGTACTTGGTTTGATCCTGGCTTCAATTTTGCATTAAATGAAGCCACAGGAGATTTGTTTCTTTGGGATTTAAACGAATCCTCAACAACAACTACAGATTATCAGTTTGAATTGACTAATGCTAATTGCGGATCAGATATTGCTTTAACTATTAACTTAGTATTGGGGCCGTTTTCAGGAATTGCACTACCTACTAACTTAGAAGATGTTAACGTTCAGGTTTGTGATGCTGGTTCAACACCAATAGATGTTTGTGTAGCTCTTCCCGATATGGATCTTTTTGAAGCTTTAGAATCTTTACCAAGCCCTCATGCAAATGGAGAGTGGATTTATGAGGGAAGTAGTCCAAATTTCAATAATATTAACGGATCTGAATTATTTGTGACAGTGCCTTATGCGCCAGGTCCTCCTTTAGTGGATGAAGAAACGTTTGAATTAGTTTACAGAGTTGAAGGCATTGCACCTTGTGACCTTATCCAAGAAACCAGAGTGAAAATTTCTGTTGTTAGACAGGTGTTTTCTGGCTTGGCCCAAAATCAAAGAATTTGTGAAACCTCGATCTTAAATGGAGATTTTGATAATGATATTGACTTAACAGATGATCAATTTTTAATATTTGAAGATATTGAAGGTACCTGGGAAATGGATATGTTTGGGCAAGTAACTTCATTAGGGGATTCAGAAGTAAATATAAACAGCATCTATCAACAGATCATTGCCAATAATGTAAGGTTTGGATGTGTTGATGTAGACTTTATGTATTCTGTGGAGCAAAGATCTGGTGTTTGTGAAGATACAAATACAACAATTAGTTTTAAGTTGTATGAATCCTTAAGACCATTTTCTCAATCTAATTTTCCAGAGTTTTGTGAAAACGATCCATCTATACCAACTACCATTAATTTATACGACCAACTTACGTTCACGACAGAAAATGGTGTGCTATTCGATTATCCTTCTGATGCATGTACACAATGGAGTTTACTGTCAGGGCCTTCTAATTTAGGCTTAGTGAGTAATGGCGGAGGTTGCACACCGACACCAGGATATTCTCATCTAGGATCTATTAGTTTAGCTGGTGCTGAACCTGGGACTTATGTTTTTCAATATACTGTTAGTCCTGAGGTAAATTGTAACCCAGATAATTTTTCAGCTTTAGATTACTTAGATGCTTGCACAAGTGTAGCAGACACTTCAGGGTTTTGTAATGCCGAAACTGCTGAAGTTGTTATTGTTATTTATCCCAAAAACTATGCAGGTGAAGACACTATGGGTATAGAGTTTTGTGAATCAGATATTACAGGACCTATCGATTTAATTTCATTATTGCAGACCAATGGCGTAGATGACCCTATTTATCAGGGACCTTTAGGAGTCTGGACAGATTTAGATACAGGAAGTATAATTACTAACCCTTTTATATTGCCTACAATTACAGGTCAGCAGACCTTCAACTTTATATACAATACAACTACGGCAAATAATTGTTTGGATAGTGCGACCTTGACTTTTACAGTCTTTGAAGAATACAGCCCGGGTGTAGGTTCAACATTAGATGTTTGTAATGATGAGAATGCTTTTAACTTATTTGATGTTTTAACTGATAATCCAAGTACAACTGGGACATGGTCTGGGCCAAATGATTTTGTGTCTACCGATAATAATGTAATTTTTGACCCGGCAACGTCAACAGCTGGCGAGTATATCTATACAGTGCCAGATAATGGATTATGCATGGGTGGTGAAACTTCTATAACCATAACCGTTCTTTCTAATGCCAATGCAGGAAGTGATATGATGGCAACATTATGCCAATCTGACTTACAAATAGACTTATTAAATTTATTGGATCCTCAAGCAGATTTTGGAGGCACATTTATTGATTTGGACAGTACATCTGCTTTAAATGGTAGTATTTTGGATGTTACTTCGCTAAATGAAGGTTCTTATGATTTTGAGTACCAAGTTCAAGGTAATACGCTTTGTGATCCAGACAGTGCGCTAATAACTATTGAAGTTTTAGATATAGCTTCTCCTAATGTGGAAGACCAAACATTTTGTTTAATTGATGGTGCTACAATTGCAGATCTAATTGTTACCAGTAATGATGCACAATCCTTTAATTGGTATGACGATGCCAGTTCAACAAGTATTCTGCCAGCATCGACATTATTAGTTAATAATGAAGATTATTTTGTAACCACAATAGATGATAATGGTTGCGAGTCTGATAGAGTTTCTATGGTTGTAATGCTATTGCCTCTAAATGACGATACTTGTGATGACTGTGAAATCAACGATGGTATTTCCGATAATGGAGATGGTGACAATGACGTTTTAGACCTTTGTAATTTGCCTGTTGTTTTTCCAAATTTTGAGCTCGAAATATTCAACAGATACGGAACGATAGTTTTTAAAGGAAATAGAAATACAGAATTGTTTCATGGAGAATCTAATGTATCATTGACGTTGGGAGATCGTCTTCCGTCCGGTGTATATTTTTATGTTTTCAACCCTAATGATTCAGCAGCAGAACCTTTTCAAGGGCACTTTTATTTAAGCAGATAATTATATGAGATTGTTAATTGCCATAATAACCGTATTGTTTTTTGGGTTTGTGTTACAAGCACAGCAAAACCCACATTATACGCAATATATGTACAATATGAATGTGGTAAATCCTGCGTATATGATTAACGAACCTGGCATAGTAGAAGTTGGTAGTTTATATCGTACACAATGGGTTGGTATTGATGGAGCTCCAAAAACAGGAAATATTTTTGCAAATATCCCCATAAATGATAAAATAGAATTAAGTGTTAATTATCTTAATGATAGAATTGGTGATGTTGTCGATCAAAATTTATTCAATATCGATTTTGCATACAGAATAAATCTAACAGAAGACTTAAATCTATCCTTTGGTCTAAAGACAGGCATAGATAATTTAAGGTTCGATTTTTCAGACACAAATGTAAGTTCAGATAACCTTTTTGAGAGAACGAGCAAGACCGTTTTAAATATTGGTGCAGGAGCATTTTTGTTTAAGGAGGAGTTTTATGTTGGCTTATCATCTCCAAACTTAATACCTAGTGATTTAGACGTTAATAACGATGCATTATATCAAAATGCTATTCATGTATTTCTAATGGGAGGCTATGTATTTAATTTAAATGATGATTTTAAGCTCAAACCATCAACAATTGTAAAGATGGTCGCTGGTGCGCCATTAAGTTTTGATATCTCTGCTAACGCACTTTACTTAGACCGTTTTGAGCTTGGTGCTTCTTATCGTTATCAAGATGCCATAACAGCATTGGCTGGTTTTAAGGTAACACCGAATTTACGATTGGGTTACGCCTACGATTTCAATACAAGTGTACTTAACGATTTTAATGACGGAAGTCACGAATTTATGTTAACCTATAGATTTGATGTTTTGGGATTAAGTAAAAAATATTCATCTCCAAGATTTTATTAATATGATAAATAGAATTATTGTCATACTAAGTATACTATTTGTACAGGTTGTCACTGCACAACAGAAGACTAGGGCAGATCGCTTTTTCGAAAAAGGAGATTACATCAATGCGGCTTTGTATTACGAAGAAGAGCTCAAAAAAGAACAATCTAAAAAAGCACTCGAAAATATTTCATTAGCTTATTATAATACTTTTGAATACCGTAAGGCAGCACGATATTTAAAGCAATTAATCAACGGTAAGTTTTCTGAAAATGATAAGAGCTACGATAATATATACAATTTTAAACTCTACCAAACATTATCAGCATTAGGTGAATACGATACAGCTATTAACTATTTAAAACGGTTTAAAGCTAATAACAATATAGAGATAAATACTGATGAAGCCATAGAAACTATAGAAACCTTTAAGCTGAAAAACCCTGATTATATAATTGAAAAATCGCAATTCAATTCTACAGCTTCAGAGTTTGGTGCCGTTAAATTTGGGGATAGTGTATATTTTACTTCAGATAGAGAAACAAAATCACTTTTTGGTAAAACATACAAATGGACGCATCAATCCTTTTTAGATATTTATGCTGTTAAGGTCAATGAAGATTTAGGAGTAGTGAGTGAGGTAAAACCAATGCCAAAACCGATAAACAGTAAACTGCATGAAGGCAATTTTTGTTTTACCAAAGATGGTAATACCATTTACATTTCCAAGAGTAATGTCTTAGATGGCAAAAAACAATTTGATGATAATGATAACAACAATATCCATCTATATAAGAGTATATTTTCAGATGGGAAATGGTCAGAATTAGAAAAACTGCCATTTAATACAGATGGGTTTTCGTACCAACATCCAGCATTAAGTCCAGATGGTTCCAAGTTATATTTTTCTTCAAACAGAGAAGGTGGTTTTGGTAATTTTGATTTGTACTATGTTGATATAAAACCATCAGAATACAGCGAACCTATTAATTTAGGCGCAACAATAAATACCGAAAACAGAGAACACTTTCCTTTTATATCGGATAAAGGTCACTTATTTTTTGCATCTAATGGTCATTTAGGCTTAGGTATGCTCGATAATTTTGTGTCTGAGTTTATTGAAGGAAAATTTGAAAGCCCAGTAAATCTTGGTGTTCCGATAAACTCTCCTTATGATGATTTTAATTTGATTTATCACAATTCGCAGGAAGGATTTTTTGCATCTAATAGAAATAGAAGAAATGATGATATATTTTTATTTGAGCAAACAGGCGAAATTTTTATAAGAGAATATATAAATAATTTTGAAATTAGAGATGCAGAAACCAAAGCACTGATTCCAAATACTGAAGTAGAGCTTTTAGATAAAAATACCGAAGTATTGTATAATAATACTTTAGGGGAAACAGCAAGTTTTAGTAAAAATCTGCTAGAAGGCAATTATATATTACGGGCTAAAAATGAAGACTATATTTCTAATGTCTTAAATGTAAAAGTGCTTGAAAAGCAAGACCAACAACATGTTTTGTTTTTAAAGAAATTACCACCGCCTCCACCTCCACCTCCTGTTGATCCTGTGGATATTATAATAGCAGAAAAAGGAATTGATAAGGAATTGGAAGAAAAAGATCCAGAACGCTTTAAATTACTCACTGACCCAGAAGGACCGCCAGTTGTAGAAAAAGATGGGAAACTGTTTTTTGAATTGAAACCTATTTATTTCGATTTCGATATGTGGAATATCCGTCAGGATTCTAAAGTAATCCTAGATGAACTAGCAAGTAAGCTAGAACGTTATCCAAATGTTCATTTAAAAATAAGCTCGCATACTGATAGTAGAGGTACAGCAAGATATAATCAAATACTGTCTGAGCGCCGTGCAGAATCTACGAGGAATTACTTGGCCTTAGAAGGCTATATCAATGCAAGACGCTTACAATTTGAAGGCTTTGGCGAACTACAACCCATTGTGTCTTGCCCTTTAAATAATTGTACAGACGAAGAGCACCAACTTAATAGACGCAGTGAGTTTGAAATCATTGAGTATAAAAAAGAAGAGTAATTACCTTGCTTCTATACTTTGATTAATTTGTTTTATCTTTTTAATATCTGTCGGTAAATAACTGCGTATAACCACTAAACCGAATTGAGAAAGTAAAATAATAATCTGTTATTTTTGTCGCAATGCAAACACAGCTTTCAGACTTTATTCCAAAAAATGCGCAGCCACATGTTATAGCTTTATTGGCAAAAGACAATTTAGTAGTAAAAGTTAGTAAAGAGCGGAAAACCAAGCACGGTGATTACAGACAATTGCCGGACGGGAAGCATCAGATTACCATTAATTCTAACCTTAATTCTTATAGGTTTTTGATGACGCTGATTCATGAAATTGCACATTTCGAGGCTTACAGTAAATATGGACATTTAATTAAACCTCACGGAAGGGAATGGAAACACACCTTTCAACATTTAATGCTGCCATTTTTAAGGCCAGAGATTTTTCCGATGGAATTATTACCGCTTTTGGCAAAACACTTTAAAAACCCAAAAGCATCGAGCGATACGGATACGCAACTTGCCTTAGCATTAAAGCGATTTGACGAAGGAGAGAAAAAAACCTATGTTTTTGAAGTACCTTTGGGAAAAGCTTTTAAACTTTATAACGGTAGAGTTTTTAAAAAGGGAAACAAAAGAAGAAAACGCATTGAATGTGTAGAAGTTAAAACAGGTAAGTTATATTTGTTTAACCCCAATGCTGAGGTAGAAATTATTAGTTGATGAAAAATAAAAATTATTACGCTATACTAATGGCAGGTGGAGTAGGCTCACGGTTTTGGCCAGTAAGCACGCAGAACTTTCCTAAACAGTTTCATGATATGTTGGGTACTGGTGATACCTTAATTCAAAAAACATTCAATCGTTTAGCGAATTTAATTCCTGAAGAAAATATTTTTATCCTTACAAACGAGCGTTATAAAGATTTGGTTTTTGAACAATTACCTAATGTTACCAAGCGTCAGGTTGTTTTAGAACCTGCCATGCGAAATACCGCTCCGTGTATTTTGTATGCGTCTTTAAAAATTCAAAAAGAAAATGAAGATGCTACAATGATTGTAGCACCAAGTGACCACTGGATAGAGGATGAAGATGCTTTCTCTAAAAACGTTAAAAATGCTTTTGATTTTTGCGAATCTAACGATGCCTTAATGACTTTAGGTATTACACCAACATTTCCAAATACAGGTTATGGTTATATCGAATTCAATGAATTAAATTCTTCAAACATTAAACCTGTTAATCAATTTAGGGAAAAACCAGATTACGATACAGCAAAATCTTTTTTAGAGCAAGGTAATTTCCTTTGGAATGCTGGTATATTTATGTGGAGCGTAAAATCGGTAGTTTTAGCCTTTAAAAACAATCAGCCTAAATTATATCAATTATTTGCAAACGGTTATAATGTTTATAATACGGAGTTTGAAGATGACTTTATAAGAGATAATTACGGAAAAGCCGAAAATATTTCTGTGGATTACGCTTTAATGGAAAAGAGCAATAATGTTTATGTGATTCCTGCTACTTTCGATTGGAATGACCTCGGAACTTGGGGAAGTCTTTATGATAAGTTAGATAAAGATGAAAGCAACAATGCCATTGTAAATGCTAAAGTGCTTGCTGAAGATGCATCTGGCAATATGATTAGGTCTAAAAAAGATAAAATTGTAGTTATAGATGGTTTAAAAGATTATATCATTGTGGATAAAGACGAAGTTTTACTTATCTTTCCTAAGGCTAAAGAACAAGATATTAAAAAAGTACTCCAAAGTGTAAGGGATACGTTTGGTGAATCTTTTGCCTAAATTGTTATTAACCTAAATCAATATGTTTACAGGTTTGGAATCTAGAGTTTCCAATATGTAACTTTTTAATGTTATGAGTGACGAAAGTAAATTCGATTTTACGGAAGACGAACAGCAACAAGTAGAAAAGGATAAAGCTGTAGAAGACAAAAAGGAAGCCGTAAGGAAAGACGCCAAAGGCCTGTTTTCTAGTGTTTCTAACTTTTTAAGTGAGCTTTTAGACTTTAGAGATGACACCGATAGAGACGCTACTATTGCAGCAATAAAAGCAGATATTTCTTTTAAAGGAGCAACAGCTTGGATTTTGGTCTGTTCAATTATGGTCGCTTCGGTTGGTCTTAATGCCGATTCAACTGCGGTTGTTATTGGGGCTATGTTAATTTCACCACTAATGGGGCCGATTCTTGGTGTTGGGATGTCCATTGCACTTAACGATATTGATACTCTGAAGAAATCAATGATAAACTTGGCAACAATGATAGTGTTGAGTTTATTAACTGCATTTTTATTTTTTTGGCTATTTCCTCTAAGTGAAGATACCTCAGAGTTATTGGGAAGAACAAGACCCGATATACGAGACGTATTAATTGCATTTTTTGGTGGGTTAGCACTCATTATAGCCAGGACAAAAAAGGGAACTATTGCATCGGTAATTTTTGGTGTGGCAATTGCAACGGCTTTAATGCCACCTCTATGCACAGCTGGGTATGGTTTGGCCAAGGGTAATTGGGAATTTTTTCTAGGTGCAATGTACCTTTTTAGTATTAACACAATCTTTATTGCCTTAGCAACATTTTTGGTGTTAAAAATACTGCGTTTCCCTATGCTTAAATATGCAAACTCTAAAAAGCGAAGGCTTGTTATGAGATTTGCAACTCTAATCGCAATAATTGTAATGATTCCAGCTGTTTGGACTTTTTTAAAAGTTTTACAAGAAACCAAATACGACAGAGACTATAAAAGCTATGTAGAAAATGAGATTGAAACCAATCCTAACTTGTGGTTGCAACGAAAGAATTTAGATGTTAAAAATAAAAAGATAAGTCTTTATTTTAATGGTGATGTAAGCGATGAAATGATTTCAGATTTGCAAAATGAGAAACGAAATTATGAAAATCTTGAAGACTTTGATTTAGTTATTAATGCTAACAAAACAAGGAGTGCAGACAGGTTAAATCAATCTTTAGACAGAGCTTTTGCAGATTTAGATGAAAAAGATAATATTATTAATGGACTTCAAATACAAATAAAGGAACTAGAGGATAATATTACTAACTTAAATCAACTCATAGAATCTAAAAACACGAATAAAAATGCTATTTCATTCAGTAGTTTGTCTCGAGATGCAAAGGTGAGATTTAATGATTTAGAGTTTTTTGGTTATGCCCAAATGTTAGAATCGAAAGATTTTATCAATGTTGATACAGTTGATGTTGCCAGCGTAAGATGGAAAGTCGCTTTAGTGGACAGTGTAATCTTAGTTAGAGAAAAAGAATTGCAAAAGTGGTTGAGAGAGGAACTGAAAGTGGATACGGTTTATATTAGAAGAAACTAATTACTGGTTTTCTTCAAGGTACATGCGTCTTACCTTTTTAAACAAATTGGAAGAGTAGACAAAGTTGGTTACGGCTTCATTATCTGTTTTAAAAATAGTCTCTTTAGAGCCTTCCCAAGCTTTTAAACCATCTTTCAGAAAGACAATTTTTTCTCCGATTTCCATTACTGAGTTCATGTCGTGAGAGTTAATTACAGTTGTAATTTGATATTCGTCTGTAATTTCCTGTATAAGATTATCTATAACAATAGCTGTTTTTGGATCTAATCCAGAGTTAGGCTCATCACAGAATAGATATTTAGGTTTATTTACTATAGCTCTTGCAATAGCAACACGTTTTTGCATTCCTCCAGAAGCTTCACTCGGCATTTTATGATGTGCATCATCTAGATTGACACGTTTTAATACAAATTCAGCACGGTCTTCCATTTCACTCTTACTTAGTTTGGTGAACATACGTAATGGAAACATTACATTTTCAGCAATGGTCATAGAATCAAAAAGTGCACTGCCTTGAAATACCATACCGATTTCAGACCTTAAATCGGTCTTTTCATCAGGGCTGAGGTTACTGAAGATTTTTCCATCATAAGAAATGCTGCCTTTTTCATATTCAAATAAGCCCAGTAAACATTTTAAGAATACCGTTTTACCAGAACCACTCTGTCCTATGATAAGGTTAGTTTTGCCTTTTTCAAATGAGGTAGAAATACCTTTTAAGATATGTGCATCCCCGAACGATTTATGTAAGTCTTTAACCTCTATCATTAGCCTAACAGTAAACTTGTAAGTAAGAAATTCAACAAAATAATGACCACACTTGTCCAAACAAAAGCTGTTGTACTGGCTTTACCAACCTCTAGCGCACCACCTTTCATAAAGTAACCATAAAACGATGGAATTGTTGCAAGTATAAACGCAAAGACCATAGTTTTTATAAAGGCATATGCCATATGAAAAGGTATAAAATCATTTTGAACACCGTCTATATAATCTTCTAAAGTGCCATAACCACCATAAACACAAGCAGCCAATCCGCCAATAATTCCTAGAAACATGGCAATTGAAATCACAAAAGGATAAAGTGTCAATGCAACAAATTTAGGAAATACCAAATAGTTAATAGCGTTAATCCCCATAACTTCTAAAGCATCTATTTGTTCAGTAACACGCATTGTGCCAATACTAGAGGTTATAAACGATCCCACCTTACCGGCCATTATAATAGAAATAAAAGTCGGGGCAAATTCTAAAATGATAGATTGACGGGTGGCAAAACCAACCAAATATTTTGGAATTAGCGGGTTGCTGATATTAAGTGAAGTTTGAATAGCAACTACACCACCAACAAAAAAAGCTATAAAAGCAACAATACCTAGAGATCCAATGATAAGATCGTCAATATCCTTAAGAATTAGAATTTTTAACACAGACCATTTAGTGGGTTTGCGAAACATATCCTTAATCATTATAAAGTATGTGCCAATATTATGAAGGTACTTCATGTAAGATTTTATTAATGCTAAAGTATGAAAAAAGATGAGTTTATTAATGTTAATTTAAATTAAGATAGTCTAAAAAACGTATTTTTGAAATTCAATAAAATGCTTGCGCATCATGAAAAATATCTTCACGTTAATCATTACTATGTTCTTGTTTTTTTCTTGTAGTTCTCAAGAAAAAGCAATTGTATCTAGCGAAAAAAATGCCTTAAAAACAGATACCAAACCAAAATTGGTAGTTGGTATTGTTGTAGACCAAATGCGTTACGATTATTTAACACGATTTAAATCTAAATTTGGCGATGGAGGTTTTAAGCGTATGATGCGTCAAGGCTTTAACTGTAAAAATAATCATTTTAATTACGTGCCAACATACACCGGTCCAGGACATACTTCAGTCTATACTGGAACTACTCCGAAATATCATGGGATTATCTCTAACCATTGGTATGACAAAGAAACCAAGGAAACCGTATACTGTGCTCAAGATGATACTGTAGAATCTGTTGGTACAATGAGCTCAGCCGGAAAAATGTCACCACACAGAATGTTAACCACAACATTTGGAGACGAAAACCGATTGTTTACACAGATGCGTGGCAAAACTATAGGTGTAGCGATTAAGGATAGGGGAGCAATATTACCAGCAGGTCATACGGCAAATGCAGCCTATTGGTTTCATGGTAAAGATGAGGGAGTTTGGATTACAAGTACGTTTTATAGAAATGATTTACCACAATGGGTAAAGGATTTTAATACTTCTGGCACAGTAGAATCTTACTTAAAAGTATGGAACACATACCTACCCATTGAAACTTATACAGAAAGCGGAAGTGATTTAAATAATTTTGAAGGTGGTTTTACAGGAAAAGAAACCGCAACTTTCCCTTACGATTTAGCAACTTTGAAAACTGAAAATGGCGGCTTTGATATTTTAAAGGCAACGGCTTACGGCAATAGTCTCACAGTAGATTTTGCAATTGCGGCATTAAAAGGCGAAGCTTTAGGGCAGGATAATGAAACAGATGTATTGACTGTGAGTTTTTCGAGTACTGATTACGTAGGTCATAATTTTGGTGTGAATTCTAAAGAAATAGAAGACACTTATATTAGATTGGACAGAGATTTAGAGCGCTTTTTTAACTACTTGGATGAAACCGTTGGAGAAGATGAGTACACTGTGTTTCTAACGGCTGACCATGGTGCTGTTAATGTGCCAGCCTATTTACAATCAGTTAAAATTCCTTCGGGCTATTTGGACTATAATGACAGGAAAGAACGTTTCACAGCATTTTTAGAATCTACTTATGGTACTAAGGATATTGTAGAAGATATAAGTAACAATCAAATATTCTTTAATAAGGCTAAGTTGAAAGAATTAAACCTAAATATTCATGAAGTGGAACAGGCTTTAGTTGATGAGCAAATTAGCTATCCTAATATTGCTAAAGTATATACGGCGACGGCTATGAACAGTACTAATTTTACAACTGGCATTGAGGTTTTGCTGCAAAACGGGTTTAACCAAAAACGTTCTGGTGATGTTATTATAGTTAATGATATTGCCCATATAGCTTACCACAAAACAGGTTCTACACATGGTAGTGGTCTTAATTATGATACACATGTCCCTTTATTATTCTATGGGAAGGGAATTAAACATGGCGAAACCTATGATAAAACTGTAATACCAGATATTGCACCAACGATTTCAGCACTTTTAGATATTAGCTTTCCTAATGGTGCCACTGGTGAACCTTTGGGTTTTGTTTTGGATTAGCTGAGTTTTTTAAGTATTCCTTTCCAACGTAGTTTTCTAATAAACTTGCCTTCAGCATTGGAAACTAAAAACTCAGTTTGTCTAGATTTTGCTTTGAAATAACCACTCATATAGTCTTTAAATAAGCTAAAACTTCTTTTCTTGTAGGCGAGCTTTAGCGCAGATATAAATGTAATCCAAAAACCATAACGCATTTTGTACATTGCTTCACCTTGTAAATATTTTGAAGCTTTGTTATACGATTGACCTGTTGGTTTTAGGTGTTTAACATGCAAAGATTCATCTGTTAATATCTCCCAATTATGATATTTTGCTAAGAGTTCGTCAATCGTGTCCCAACCCATTGATGGTTTTAATCGGCCGATTTGTTTAAAGCAATCTTTTCTATAAGCTTTAAGTGCGCCACGTATATGGTCTTTATTGGTTAAGTTTTCTAAAACCCACCTTCTATTCTTTTCAATATAGCAGAAACCAGATGCTATTCCTAGCTTGGGGTTAGCTTTAAAATGATTGGCTATATTTTCTAAATAGTGGCTTGGAAAGATAAGATCTGCATCGAACTTACAAATCACATCGTAGTTATTATCTAAAGTTTTTAAACCCTTATTAAATGCATTTATGATTTTTGAACCAGGTAAATGTGCATCAGAAGATTGTGTATTCACCATGGAAATCCAATCATATTTCAAAGTATAATGCTCAACAATCTCTTGGGTTCTGTCTGTAGAATTATCATTGACTACAACAACTTTTTTAGGAAGCAACGATTGTTCAACCAAGGATTGTAAAGTCTTTAGGATGAAAGCTGCTTCGTTATGTGCGGGTATGATGATGTAGAAGTCCAAATTCTAAATTATAGATTCCAAAAGTCAAATCTAAGCAAACCCATTTGGAATTTAGAGTTTGGGAATTGGAATTTTAGGACCTTTCTGCATAAACGATATAATATCTATTTGTAAACCGTCTTAGAATTGGTCTGATTCCAATTTTATTTACAGGATTTGTCCACTTATCACTATCTATGATTTTCCATCCAGTTTTTTCCAAGAGCCAATCCAATTGCCAATCTTCAAATTCGTGATAGTGTCTATCTCTTAAATCTGTTTTACTACGATATGCAGGGGCAAACCACAATTTTAACGGCACACTAATAACTAGCTTTTTAGCATTAATAGATTTTAAAACCTCGTAAGGTGATAATAGGTGTTCAAAAATTTCAAAAGCCGTTATTACATCAGCCGATGAGTTTTCAATAGCTGTACGGTCTTCGTCCAAATCTTCGCCTGAGGTATTTTCAACTCTAAAACCTTTAGCAACCATAATTTCCGATAATGGATTTTTTACTCCCAAATCCAAAATAGATTGTGAAGTGTCAACATGTTTTTTTAAAAAATCTAAAGTATGTTTAAAACGTTTTTTAGGAAAACTTTTTTCGTACATTACTAAGATATTTTATCCAATGAAGTTTTTATCCCTTTGATTAAAGCAGAGCTGAATCCATTGTGCTCCATTTCGTTTAAGCCAGTTATGGTACAGCCTTTGGGTGTTGTTACTTTATCGATTTCGGCTTCAGGATGATTACCTCTTTTGAGTAAAAGTTCGCTGGCTCCTTTTACGGTTTGTGTGGCAATTTTAGTAGCTGTTTTAGCGTCGAAACCAATCTCAATGCCACCTTGTATCATGGCTCTTATAAAGCGCAATACGTAAGCAATTCCGCAAGCACCTAAAACAGTTGCGGCATCCATTAGGGGTTCGTCAATAAGAATAGTTTCGCCCAGTGCATCAAAAATTGAAGTGACGTCCTTGATGTCATTCTCCGAAGCATTTTGTGTAGCTATACATGTTATGGATTGGTTCACCGAAGCCGCTGTATTGGGCATCGCCCTTAATAATGATGGTTTGGCTTCTAAACAATTTGAAATATTTTCAATACTGAAATCGCTGACCACAGAAACAATGATTTTACTGGCTGTTGTTTCATTTGAAATTTCTTTCAGAACAGCTTCGATTTTATAGGGCTTTACAGCGATGATAATAATATCTGAAGTCCTAACGGCATCCTTATTGTTTTTGGTAACGACTACATTTTTGTCTGAGTAGTTCTTAAGAAACTCAATACGATTTCGTGTTATAGTAAGATGGGATGGTTCAAAATCATTGGACAATAAACCATCTGCAATGGATTTACCTAAATTTCCACCTCCAATAATTGCAATTTTCTTTGCCATGCTAATATTTGTAAACTATAGCATTAATGTGCATACCAGCTCCAACACTGGCAAAAATGATGATGTCTCCCTTAGAAATACTATGGTCTTTTAATTTTTGTTTTCTAATGAGGTCAAAAAGTGTAGGGACTGTTGCCACGGAACTGTTGCCAAGCTTATGAATACTCATTGGCATTATACCTTCTGGCACAGGTGTTTTATATAATCTGTAGAAGCGTTTTATAATGGCTTCATCCATTTTTTCGTTTGCCTGATGGATTAATATTTTCTTTACATCAGATATATCTATACCGCTATTGTCCAAACAGGTTTTCATGGCTAGTGGTACATTGTTTAAAGCAAATTCATAAATTTTACGACCATGCATTTTTATGTAGCGTGTATCCTTGCAAAGTTCTTGATTGTTAGAGTTTCCGAAGTAAAGATAATAGGCTTCATCATAAGTGAAACTGGCGGTTTCATGGGTGAGAATACCTACTTCCTCTGTATCTTCTACTATAGTTGCTCCGGCACCATCAGAATAGATCATGGAGTCTCTATCGTGTTTGTCTACTACTCGCGAAAGTGTTTCGGAACCAATGACCAAACAGCGTTTTGCCATACCAGATTTTATAAACGCTTTGGCTTGTATAACTCCCTCAACCCAACCTGGACAACCAAAAAGAATATCGTAAGCAACACATTTTGGATTTTTAATTCTTAGGCTGTGTTTTACTCTAGAAGCCAAGCAAGGGAGAATATCACTTTGAATGGTGTCCGCTTTTACATCACCGAAATTATGGGCACAGATAATATAATCGATTTCTTCTGGATTTACATTGGCATCTTCGATAGCCTTTTGTGCTGCCAAAAAACCAATATCAGATGAGGTTAGTTGTTTATCTACATAGCGTCGTTCTACAATACCTGTAATAGCTTTAAACTTATCTACAATGACTTCATTAGGATGGTCAATAGAAGATCCATCTTGATTTAAAAACTCATGTTGATGAAAATCTTCATTCTTTTCAATACTGCTTGGCACATAACTTCCTGTCCCTGTGATTCTAATTCCCATAGTTGTTTTATTTCGGTTCAGTAATACGAAACTAACCAATAATAAAGAGTTTTCCTTTATTTACCGAATTAAAAGCGGCATTTTTTTTGAATTGATAATATTTCTTTAAGAAAAATGAGAAAATATAAAAAAAGCACTCAATCTGAGCGCTTTTTTAAATAATACTTATTAAAAACTAAGCTTCAATATAATCTTCAATCGGCGCACAGCTACAAATAAGGTTTCTATCTCCATAGGCATCATCGACACGTCTTACACTCGGCCAAAATTTATTATCTCTTATGTAATCCAATGGAAAAGCCGCTGCTGCTCTTGTATATGGTAACAGCCATTCGTCTGAAGTTAGCATTTCCATAGTATGTGGTGCGTTTTTTAAAACATTGTTAGGCTCATCTTTTGATGTGGCATCAATTTCCTTTTTAATGGAGATCATGGCATCACAAAAGCGGTCCATTTCTACTTTGCTTTCACTTTCCGTTGGCTCTATCATCATCGTTCCTGCAACAGGAAATGAGACCGTTGGCGCATGGAATCCGTAATCCATTAAACGTTTTGCAATATCTGTAACTTCTATACCATTAGCTTTAAAGGCGCGACAATCTATAATCATTTCGTGAGCTGCTCTGCCGTTTTCTCCTGTGTAGAGCGTATCGTAATAACCTTCTAAACGTTCTTTTATGTAGTTGGCATTTAAGATGGCGACCTCAGTAGATTTTTTTAAACCTTTTGCGCCTAACATCGTTATGTAGCCATAAGATATTATGCAGGCTAGGGCAGAACCAAAAGGCGCAGCTGAAATAGCTGTGATAGATTGATGTCCACCAGTTTTTACAATGGGGTTTCCGGGTAAAAACGGAACGAGCTGCTCTGCAACACAGATGGGGCCAACACCTGGCCCACCACCTCCATGTGGAATGGCAAAGGTCTTGTGCAAGTTAAGGTGACAGACATCTGCCCCAATATTTCCTGGGTTGGTTAAACCAACCTGAGCATTCATATTGGCACCATCCATGTAGACTTGTCCACCATTATCATGGATGATTTTTGTAATTTCTTTAATGGCTGATTCATAAACTCCATGAGTTGAAGGATAAGTTACCATAAGTGCCGATAAATTATCTTTATGCAATTCTGCTTTTTCTTTTAAATCCTCAACATCAATATTGCCATTTTCTGAAGCTTTAGTAACAACGACTTTCATACCGGCCATTACAGCACTTGCAGGATTTGTTCCGTGTGCAGATGATGGAATTAAACAGATATTTCTATGATGGTCTCCACGAGATTCGTGATAGGCTTTTATAACCATAAGGCCAGCAAATTCACCTTGTGCGCCAGAGTTGGGTTGTAAAGATGTTGCTGCAAAACCTGTAATTTCAGTAAGTTGATTTTCTAAGGTGTTTAGCATCAATTTATAACCTATAGGTTGGTCTTCTGGAGCAAAAGGGTGGATATTTCCCCAACTACTCCAGCTCAGTGGTAACATTTCGGATGCTGCATTTAATTTCATGGTACAAGAGCCTAAGGAGATCATGGAATGATTTAAGGCTAAATCCTTACGTTCTAAACGCTTAATGTAGCGCATTAATTCTGTTTCAGAATGATAGGAGTTGAATACTTCAAAAGTTAAAAAGTCCGATTGACGCTTTAGGTGATTTGGAATGGTTTCAGTAGCTAAAATATTGCTGACTTTGTCTGTCTTGTTTTCAGTTACACGTTCAAAAATTGAAATGATTTCGTTGAGATCTGATACTGTTGTTGTTTCATTAATTGAAATCGTAACTGTATTTGCGTCTGGATAATAAAAGTTCACTTCGTTTTTCTCTGCTTCATATTTTACTTTAACAGCATCTGCTTTTATTTGTAGTGTATCAAAATAATGGGAATTGACTTGCTCTAATCCTAGGCTTTTTAGAGCATTTGCTAATGTTGAAGCAGAATCTTTAACCTTATCGGCAATAAACGTTAGACCTTTGGGGCCATGATACACGGCATACATCCCAGCCATTACAGCTAATAAAACTTGGGCTGTACAGATGTTAGATGTAGCTTTATCGCGTTTAATATGTTGTTCTCTGGTTTGCAGTGCCATGCGTAGGGCTCTGTTGCCATTGGTATCTTTGGTGACACCAATAATACGACCTGGTACATCACGCTTGTATGCTTCTTTTGTGGCAAAATATGCAGCATGAGGACCACCATAACCCATGGGAATTCCGAAACGTTGCGTGGTTCCTACAACAACATCAGCACCAAACTTCCCGGGTGCTTCAAGTTTAACCAAGCTTAATATATCTGCTGCTACTGCAACTTTTATATGTGCTTCGTTTGCTTTTTCAATAAATGATTTTATATCTGTAATCTGACCATTTTTTCCAGGATACTGTAACAACGCACCAAAGTACTCATCAGATAGATTGTATTCTGCTTCATTACCAATGACCAACTCTATGCCAATAGGGTTGGCTCTGGTTTCTAATAACGCTATAGTTTGGGGCAGTACCAAATCAGATACAAAAAACTTATTGACCTCAGCTTTCTTTTGCGCTCGTTCCCTTACAGCAAACAGTAAGCTCATGGCTTCGGCAGCTGCAGTGCTTTCGTCTAAGAGAGAAGCGTTAGCGATTTCCATTCCGGTTAAATCAATGACCATGGTTTGGAAATTTAAAAGTGCTTCTAAACGGCCTTGAGCGATTTCGGCTTGGTAAGGTGTGTAGGCTGTGTACCAACCAGGATTTTCTAATATATTACGCTGAATTACAGCTGGTAAATTAGAGGGATGATAACCTAAACCAATATAAGATTTATAAACTTTGTTGAGTTGAGATAGTTTGTAAATATGGCTCAGATACTCTTGTTCACTCATGGCAGCATCGAGATCTAAATCTTTTTCTAGGCGAATGCCAGCTGGTATCGTTTCAGAAACCAATTGTTCTATACTTGTAACACCTATGGTGTTTAACATGGCTTTTTGGTCGTCTTTATTTGGGCCAATGTGCCTAAGTGCAAAAGAGGTCGTGTCCATTCTTTTTTATGCTAAAATTTTTGATATGCAAAAATACGCATTTAGCCTTTTTATATAGTTAAGGAAACCTAAAGTTTTTAACTGAAACTAAGGGTTATTAACATATGAAGTGATTCAAAATTTTTCTTTTTGCTGTAAAACAAAAAGCTTGAATCACTTCAATGCCTATTTTTGTAAAGTGGAGATATTAAAACGGATTTTAAATTTTTACATCAACTCTAGTATTCATGTTGCTTTAGCAGTTTATGCTTTAACTTGGATAACAGGCCTTCAGTTTGGATTGGATTATGATGAAAATGTACTCTATTTTGTGTTTTTTGCCACTATTACTGGTTATAACTTTGTGAAGTATTTTGGTGTAGCAAAGTTTCACCATAGAAGTTTGGCGGGTTGGCTAAGGTCTATTCAGATATTTTCATTTTTGGCATTTATAGCTTTGTGTTATTATGCTTATCAACTTAAAACAAACACGCTATTGTTAATTGGATTTCTTGGTGTAATTACATTTTTATATGCTATTCCTTTACTGCCAATGCATTACTTTAGAGATAATCAAAAAAAATTAAGGGAAATAAGCGGTTTAAAAATTTATGTAATTGCTTTAGTTTGGGCATTTACTACTGTTGTTCTTCCTCTAACCGATAATGAAATAGATATAAATACAGATGCAGTTATTACGAGTATTCAACGTTTTGTGTTTGTAATTGTATTAATGCTACCTTTTGAAATTAGAGATCTTAATTACGATAGTGTAAAACTCTCCACAATCCCTCAAAGAATAGGTGTGAAAAACACCAAAATTATTGGTATTTTATTATTGATAGTATTTTTCTTTTTGGAATATTTTAAAGATGAAATAGATAGCAAAGCGATAATCTCTACTTTAATGATAACTTTGATTGCACTTATGTTTGTGATTTTTTCTAACAAACACCAATCGAAATATTATAGTGCGTTTTGGGTAGAGAGTATACCGATACTATGGTTGGGAATACTATTGGTGCTTGGCTAGTTCTTCTTCAAATTGTTTTTGTAGCTTAGTACGCTCGTCATTCTTCAAACAATCAACATCAGCTTTTTGCATTACTTCAGTTAATTTGTTATTTCTATTAGAATAAGCTCTTGTAATTCGGCACCAAGAGAGTCTAAGGCCTAATTTAACGCGCTCCCATCCTGTAGCTTCGCCATATTGTCTTTTGTCACAAATATGATGAGCTTCCTCGCAGCTTATAAATAAAAAACTTTTTCTCATTGTATTAAAACCAATTTTTTTGCATGCAATCCGCCAGAGCCGTTCTCGCTCTATGGATAATTACCCAGAGGTTAGACGCAGTAATTTCTAATTCATTACAAATAGTTTCGGTGTCGTAACCTAAAATCGTTTTCATTTTAAAAACCTCAGCTTGCTTGTCGGGTAATTTTTCTAAACAATCATAAATGGCATCACCCAATTCTGAGTTTTCTAGTTTATCTTCTGCCGTTTTATCAAACGGATCGGCGACTCGCTCTTCTAACCAATCGCCTTCTGCATCGGTATCGCTGTTGTAATTCATTCGTACCTCAGCTTTTCCTTTGTTAGAATTGATTTTACGGTAATGGTCTATGATTTTACGCTTAAGAATAGAGATCAACCATGTGCGCTCACTGGCTTCACCTTTAAAGTTTGCCATAGACTTAAGCCCTGCCAAAAAAGTTTCGGACACTAAATCTTGTGCTGTTACCCTATCACTAACACGAGAAATCGTATAGTTAAACAAGTAATCTGAATATAGTTTTATCCAGTTATTTGGGTCTAATTGATGCTTAGGCATTAGTCTTTTTCATTGCTTGCCCAAAAATAGGATATTAATTTCAGAAAAGCTAGAATGTCAAATTTCAAATTCCAAAAATCAAGATTAGGATATGTGTTTTTTTGGTTTCACAATTTATGCCTTTTCTGCACTAATGATGTAGTACCCGAAACTTTTCATGTGTAAACCAGAAAGTAGGGCGTAAAATGATCCTTTTAGATTGTGAAAACTTTCTCGCTTTATAGATTTAAGGCGGAGTAGCTTTTTTAGAATAAAACCTGTTATAGCAAAAGGAACATGTAAAACAGAAGGGGCAACTCTAAAGGAAGCGTCTTCTACCTTTATATTTTTAAAACCAAGTTCTTTAAGCTTTTCCTCTATATAGGTGTGAGTTTCCAATTTTTCTAAACTCCAGTGGTTACAAAGCTTATTGTAAGCATATTTTCCTCCTTTACATAGTTGAGTGTCTTCTTTTTTTAGAAATGCATCTGCAATAACAAAACGTCCACCGGGTTTTAAAATACGGTGCGCTTCTTTTAGGGATCTGCAGTTATGGCCAGAATGGCATAAGCTTTCTATAGCTATCGCAGAGTCGAACGAATTTGACTGAAAAGAAGTGTCATTATAGTTTTCTTTTAAAATAATGCCATTCTTACCTTTTAGCATTTCGTTACCTTGATTAACCTGGAAATCGGACAACGTCACTCCATAAGCCATTATGTTTTTATAAAGCTTTAGTGCATGTCGCATTGTTGCCCCCATGCCACAGCCTAAGTCGACCAAACGGTTTTTGGGTTTACCGATTTTAAGACGCTTTAAAACCTCGGTGTTCATTTGGTTGAGCATTTGGTCGCGTTTAAAAGGGTTAGTTTTAAAAGGTATAAAATAACCAAAGTGCATGTTGTAATCATTGCTCCAAAATCCGTAATCTTCGGTCGCTTCGTTGTAGAAGTCGATCATTTCTATACGGTTTTGTTCTGAATGATTGTTTAGGTTTATGGTTTGTGTTTTCATGATATTATAATTTAGGTAGTTTCCAGTTTGTTTTTTCGAAAGGAATAGCCGTGGGTTTTAAATTTCCTTTTTGACTTTTTACATTTTTTATAATCTTAAACTTGATTAAAAACCATACTATTACCCAACCGAAATCAATTTCATACCATTTAGTAGAAAACTTTGCAGAAGTAGGATGTGAATGATGATTATTGTGAAATCCTTCACCAAATGAAATTAAGCCAAGTAGAATATCATTATATCCACTTTCATCAGCACCTTGTATACGATGTCTTGAATACCCATATTTATGTGAAGCATAACCAATATACCAATGACCTAATATGATAACAGAAGTTCTTAAACATGTTGCTATGAGCATACTATTTATGCCAATAATCAAGTAGAGCACAATCATGAAAAAGAGATAATTTAAGTACCATGTTTTATGAAGCCATAATATTGTTGAATCATTCAAATCTTCTTTTGGAATATTGTAACGATTTATATCTTTTGGTATAAAAGTTAAATGAAGGTTCCAGTAAAAGTCTGTTATTAGTGAATGTTTATACTGAAAATATTTTGGGCAATCCAATCTGTTTTGCCAATAATCTCTATAATAATGTTGCTTTAGCCAATTTAAAGGGCTTCCTAAACCTGTTAGTACAAAAAGATATAAACTAATATTTCTAAATACTTTGCTGGTTTTATATGATTTATGAATAATACCTCTATGTAAACCAACCGAATGACCAATTCCTACTGTTAGGAATAGTAAAACTATATTTAGAGTTACATCACTCAAACTAACAAGTGAGTAATCAATAAATATAATGGGAAATAGCATTAGGTATAACCAAATAGATTTTTTCCAAGAAAAATTAATGTTTCCATAAGGTGTTTTAAGTATATAATTCATAATTCTTTTATTTTAGAACTTTCAGAAAATATTGAAAGTTTAGTTCAAAAAATATATTAACTATTTCATCAGCTTTAAAACCGATTTCGTAAGCCAATTTTGCTTCTGATTAACAAGCTTATTCATTAAGGTGTCCAAATCGTCCGTTAAATCTTTTAAAGCTTTAGTTTGTATAATCAGCTCCTTTGTTTTTTCGGTACCATCATCTTTTATAGAAGAAACTTCCTCCAAAACTTTAATAACAGGTTTTATCTCTCGTCTACTACGCTCTTTGGCAACAATTCGTGCCAATTCCTGTACATCCTTTTCAGTGGTAAAAAACTCTTTGCGTTCACCAGAAACCAAAACCTTGGTTACAATGCCCCAGTCCATAAGCTGTCTTAGATTCATGCTCGTATTACCACGGGAAATTTTAAGATCGTGCATAATGTCTTCCATTGACAAGGGTTTGGTGGAAATAAAAAGCAGAGCTTGTATCTGAGCCATAGCCTTGTTAATTCCCCATAACGAACCTAGACTTCCCCAAGTACTTATGAACTTTTCTTTTGCTTCTATGTATTCCATATATACAAATATACAATAATTTTTAAACTTTCAATAATTATTGAAATTTTGTTTTTTGATTGCATTTAGATAAAGTTAGTTGAGACCTTTCAGGTTTTTAAAACCTGAAAGGTCTTTTAATTATTTTTCAACAACCCAGCACGCCTTAGCAAAGCCTCAGGTTTTGGTTCTTGTCCTCTAAACTTTTTATATAAAGTCATAGGGTTTTCAGTGCCTCCTTGCGATAGCACAAAGTTTTTAAACTTATTGGCAATGCTTTTATTAAAAATGCCTTCTTCTTTAAAATACTCAAAAGCATCTGCGTCTAAAACTTCAGCCCATTTATAACTATAATATCCAGAAGAATATCCCCCTTGAAAGATATGAGAAAAAGCAGTGCTCATACAATTCTCAGCTACATCTGGGTATAAGCTGGTTTCACCAAAAGCTTTGGTTTCATGTGCTTTTACAGTATTTACTTGTGACGGGTCAATACCGTGCCAAGCCATGTCTAGCATTCCAAAACTTAACTGGCGTAAAGTTTGCATGCCTTCATGAAAAGTAGACGCTGCCTTTATTTTTTCGATGAGCTCCATTGGAATGACTTCCCCAGTTTCATAATGCGTAGCGAAAAGTTTTAAGGTTTCTTCTTCGTAACACCAGTTTTCTAAAATCTGACTTGGTAATTCTACAAAATCCCAATACACGCTTGTGCCAGATAAACTAGGATATGTGGTATTGGCTAACATTCCATGTAGTGCATGTCCAAATTCATGAAACAGGGTAGTAACTTCGTTAAACGTTAATAATGATGGTTTGCTCTTGGTTGGCTTGGTGAAATTACAAACTATGGAAACATGAGGTCTTTCGTTAACACCATCCTTTATTTTTTGAGGCTTAAATGATGTCATCCACGCACCATTGCGTTTGCCAGCTCTAGGGAAAAAGTCAGCATAGAAAATAGACACTAAGTTCTTGTTGGCATCTATAACTTTGTAAGTTAAAACATCTTGGTGGTACTTATCTATGGTATCTATTTTTACAAATTGTAACCCAAATAATTTATTTGCAACTGTAAAAGCTCCATTTATAACATTTTCTAATTTAAAGTATGGCTTCAATTGCTCATCATCTAAATTAAACAGCTTTTGTTTTAATTTTTCAGAATAGTAAGCCGAATCCCATTTTTGAAGTTTGTCGATTCCATCTAAATCCTTTGCAAATTTTTCAAGATTTTCAAATTCTTCTTCAGCTGCTGGTTTTGCTTTCTCCAATAACTCATTTAAAAAAGAATTAACCTTTTCTGGTGTCTCTGCCATGCGCTCTTCCAATACAAAATGGGCATGAGTTTTATAACCCAAAAGTTGAGCACGTTGAAAGCGAAGATTGGCAATCCTTAATACAATATCTTGGTTGTCTAAATTATCATTTTTAAAGCCTTTACTGCCAAAAGCCTTAGATAACTTTTTACGTAAATCTCTGTTGTCGGCATAGGTCATAAAAGGGATATAACTGGGATAATCCAAAGTAATTAGCCAACCCTTTTTTCCTTTGCTTTCTGCTAATTGTTTTGCAGCTTCTTTGGCACCTTCTGGTAGTCCAGACAAATCAGATTCATCAGTTAAGTGCATTTCAAATTTATTGGTTTCGGCTAAAATGTGCTCACCAAATTTTAGTTTTAACTGGCTTAATTCTTTATCTATATCACGTAGCTTTTCTTTTTGATTTTCTTTCAAGTTGGCACCATTCCTGGAAAACCCTTTATACTTTTTATCTAAAAGCGTTAGCTGTTCTGTTGTGAGATTTAATTCGGATTTTGAATCATAAACTGTTTTTACACGTTTAAATAGATCTTCATTCAGAGTGATATCATTACTAAACTCCGAAAGTAGGGGAGACACTTCTTGTGCAATTTTTTGGATGGTATCGTTGGTTTCAGCAGAATTTAAGTTGAAAAAAATACTGGAGACTCTATCCAGTTCCTCACCTGAATAATCTAAAGCTTCAATGGTGTTTTTAAATGTTGGCTTCTCATTTTGATTTATTATGGCGTCAATTTCAGCTTTTGCTTTCTCTATTGCAGTTTTAAAGGCAGGAAGATAGTCTTCGGTTTTTATTTCTGAAAAAGGGGCTGTGTTAAATGGTGTGTCAAAGATTTTATTGAGAATTGTCATATCTTAATCTGTCTAATTTTTCTTACGTATTCTTCTGATAATGTGAATTTTAACTCTATTTTATGAGTGTAAAAACCATGTTGATTGTAAAGTTTTAACTATTTTTGCAACATCTTTAAAGAGCAATTTTTTTGTTCTTAAAAGGGTTGGTTAATAGCTAAAAGCCTTAACGAAAGTTGAGGCTTTTTTTAGAGGTTCTTAGCAGAATCTATCACTTTCGCTTTTAAGCCTTCCTTATAAACAATGACTTTATCTAAAATGCATTGGTCAGAACTTCCAAGAATTTGAGCTGCAAGTATACCTGCATTTTTTGCGCCATTAAGTGCTACAGTTGCCACAGGAACTCCACCGGGCATTTGCAGAATAGATAGCACGGAATCCCAACCATCAATAGAATTACTGCTTTTTACAGGAACTCCGATAACTGGTAATGGCGATAATGAAGCTACCATTCCCGGTAAGTGTGCTGCGCCACCTGCACCAGCAACGATGACTTTTATTCCTCTTGTGTGGGCATTTTTGCCATAGTCAAATAGTTTGTCAGGAGTACGATGTGCAGAAACGATATCAACTTCAACCTCAATATCAAATCCTTTTAAAATATCGATAGCGTCTTGCATTACTGGCAAATCGCTTTTACTTCCCATAATTACTCCTACTTTATTCATATATTTATTTACTGATTACTTCAATTGTTCGTTTTACTTTTTCAGCTACTTCACGAGCTTTGGCTATATCTTTATTTACGATGGTAACATGGCCCATTTTACGAAATGGTCTTGTTTGTTTTTTTCCATAAATGTGTGGGGTGACACCATCCATAGCCATAATAGTTTCCATATTTTTATAAAGTACGTTACCTGTATGGTTCTCGGCACCAACTAAATTTACCATAACACCAGCAACTTTACTTTCGGTATTTCCTAATGGTAATCCTAGTACACATCTAAGATGCTGTTCAAATTGACAGGTGTAGCTAGCTTCTATACTATAATGACCAGAATTGTGAGGCCGTGGCGCTACTTCGTTGACTAAAATTTCATCATCTTCCGTTTGAAACATTTCTACAGCCAACAAACCAACATGTTCAAAAGCGGCAGCAGTTTTAAGAGCTACCAATTCTGCCTTTTTGGCAATGGCATCAGATATTCTCGCAGGGCAGATTACATATTCCACTTGGTTAGCTTCTGGGTGAAACTCCATTTCAACCACAGGATATGTTTTAAAATGCCCTTCAGAATTTCTCGCAACAATAACGGCCAATTCATTTTTAAAAGGTATTAAATCCTCGGCAATACATTCTACGTTTGGTAAATCCAATAAATCTGTATAACGTCTTACGACTTTAACACCTTGCCCATCGTATCCAAAGCGTGCGCTTTTCCATACAAAAGGATAACTTAAACCACCATTATCAATGGCTTCATCTATCTGGGATGTATGTGCAAAACGTGAAAAATCTGCTGTTGGAATATTATGATCGCGATAAAATAATTTTTGATGTGCTTTATTTTGAATTGTTTTTAACGTTCTTGATGATGGAAAAACTTTTACACCTTCATCTTCCAAAGTTTCTAGGGCATCTACATTAACGTTCTCAATTTCAATGGTTAGAACATCAACTTTTTTGCCGAAATTAACAACCGTATCGTAATCCAGTAAATCGCCAACTGAAAATTCATCACAAGCCAATCGCGCTGGTGCATCTTTACTCGGGTCTAATACACAAGTATAAACATCAAATTTACGCGTGCTGTAAAGTATCATTTTGCCTAATTGACCGCCACCAAGAATACCAAGTTTAAAGTCTGAAGAAAAGTAGTTCATCAACTTAAGTTGTTCCCATGGAAATGGGAAGCTTTTTTATAAATACTAAGATTTCCGATTTATCAAAAAAGTTAATGGAAACCTTTAAATTAAACATTAATTTGTTACAAAAATAAGCTAAATATGGTACATACTTCCAAATTCGTAAATCAAAAATCGCCAATCGTAAATCAAATGATTATCTTTGCAATTCTAAAATAACATCATAGTGTTAAAGCTTCACGATTTATACTTTAAACCCTTCATTTCTGAACAGGAAATTGATACTGCTGTTCAAAATATGGTGAATGCAGTTGCCAAAGATTTAGAAGATGAAATGCCAGTTTTTGTGGGTATTTTGAATGGCTCATTTATGTTTGTGAGTGATTTTGTGAAGAAATATCCCAAGCCGTGTGAAGTTACGTTTATCAAACTAGCATCTTATGAAGGTGTTAAGTCCACTGAAGATATTCAGCGGTTAATTGGTTTAACGCAAGATTTAACGGGAAGAACCGTAGTTATTTTAGAAGACATCATAGACTCTGGTAAAACTTTGGAAGAAGTGCATCGTATTTTTAAGAACGAAAATGTTAAGGACTTAATCATTGCGACTTTATTTTACAAACCTGAAGCCTACGATAAAGATTTTAAACTTCATTATGTCGGTATAGAAATTCCAAATAAATTTATCGTTGGCTATGGGCTAGACTACGACGGATTAGGAAGGGATTTACCAGACGTTTATCAATTAAAAACTACACAACACATGACAAACATTGTACTATTTGGACCTCCAGGTGCAGGAAAAGGAACGCAAGCAGATTTCTTAAAAGAAAAATATGATTTAGTACATATTTCTACGGGAGATGTTTTTAGGTATAACATTAAAAACGAAACAGCTTTAGGAATGTTGGCTAAATCTTACATGGATAAAGGCGAGTTGGTACCAGATCAGGTTACAATAGATATGTTAAACAAAGAAGTTGAGAAAAATGCAGATGCCAAAGGTTTTATTTTTGATGGTTTTCCAAGAACAAATGCACAAGCCAAAGCATTAGATGATTTAATGGATAGTAAAGATTCTCAAATAAATGCCATGGTGGCTTTAGAAGTTGATGATGAGGTTTTGGTTGAACGTTTATTGAAGCGTGGGGAAACCAGTGGACGCGCTGATGATGCAGATGAGAGTATTATTAGAAATCGAATAAAGGAATACTACAATAAAACAGCAATTTTAAAGGACTATTACTCTGCCCAAGATAAATATTTTGGTGTTGATGGGGTAGGAAGCATTGAAGAGATTACGGTCCGGCTGAATTCTGTAATCGATAAGCTGTAGCTTATTATTCTTGCGTTAGGCAGGAATTTCATTTTTTGATAATAAGGTTGAATTAAAAGACTCCCGTTTTCACGGTAAGTAAACATGACTGAAGGAAATTTTGTTGATTATGTAAAAATGCACGTTACCTCCGGAAATGGTGGTAAGGGTTCTGCACATTTACATCGTGAAAAATATATACAAAAAGGTGGTCCTGATGGCGGAGATGGTGGTCGTGGAGGACACGTTATTATACGTGGAAATTCTAACCTTTGGACCCTAATTCACTTAAAATTTAAGCGCCACATTAAAGCAGGTCATGGCGAACACGGAAGCTCTGGTAGAAGTACAGGTGCCGATGGCGAAGATGCTATTGTAGAAGTGCCACTTGGAACTGTTGTGAGAGATACGGAAACTAACACTATTCTTTTTGAAATTACTGAAGATGGAGAAGAAAAGATTGTGGCCGAAGGTGGAAAAGGAGGCCGTGGGAATTGGCATTTTAAAAGTTCTACAAATCAGACACCAAGGTATGCACAACCTGGAATTCCTCACGAAGAAAAAGATATTACTATAGAGCTTAAAGTTTTAGCCGATGTTGGTTTGGTTGGATTTCCAAATGCCGGAAAATCGACCTTGCTATCGGTATTGACATCTGCAAAACCTAAGATTGCAGATTATGAGTTTACCACCTTAAAGCCTAATTTGGGTATTGTAAAGTATCGCGATTTCCAGTCTTTTGTAATGGCTGATATTCCTGGAATTATTGAAGGTGCCGCTGAAGGTAAAGGTTTAGGCTATTACTTTTTAAGGCATATAGAGCGTAATTCAATCTTGTTGTTTTTAATTCCTGCTGATGCAAAGGATATAGTTGAGCAATATGAAATTTTGGTAGACGAATTAAGACGTTACAACCCTGAGATGTTAGATAAAGAACGCTTTGTGGTCATTTCAAAATCAGATATGTTAGATGACGAATTGAAATCTGAAATTTCTACTATTTTAGACAAAGATTTAGAATGTCAATATATGTTTATCTCATCCGTGGCCCAACAAGGTTTAACGAAACTAAAGGATAAACTTTGGAAAATGTTGAACGATTAAAAGGCTATTAAACTTTAGTTTATTAGTTTGAGTAAAAGATATTGAAACACCCCCAAAGTTCCCTCAAGGGGACAATTCTATAAAGCCACTAATTGCACCTGTCCCCATGATGGTGAGAGACAACTATTATAATGAAAGAAAAGATTAAAAATATTGTAGAGTATAATGACAATAGACTCAGTAAGAGTTTTGCCTTTTTTATTCAGTTTTTAATTATACTTTCAGTAATTACATTTTCTGTTGAAACACTTCCTAATTTAAAACCCCAAACCAAAATTATTCTTAATTCTATAGAGATATTTTGCGTGATGGTTTTTACTCTGGAGTATTTAGCACGAATCTATGTTGCGGATAAGAAGCCAAAATTTATTTTTAGCTTTTTCGGGATCATAGATTTTCTTGCCATACTTCCGTTTTATTTATCTTTTGGTGTCGACTTACGTTCGTTGAGGATACTAAGAATGTTCAGGCTTTTTAGACTTTTAAAACTGGTGAGATACAACAAAGCAATGCGTCATTTCACTAAAGCAATGTTATTGGCTAAAGAGCAAATTATCCTATTTATGGGAGTCACTTTAGTATTGATTTATTTTGCGGCTATAGGTATTTATTATTTTGAAAACGAAGCACAGCCAGAACATTTTTCATCAATTTTCGATAGCCTTTGGTGGTCTATTATTACATTAACAACTGTGGGTTATGGAGATGTTTACCCCATCACCGTTGGCGGCCGTATATTTACATTTTTTATTCTACTTATTGGCTTAGGTATTGTAGCCATTCCTACGGGAATTATTTCGTCGTCTTTAACTAAAGTTGTTGAACCTCGTTCGGAAGAGGAATAGTTAAAGTTTTTCTTTCTATCATTACGTACTTGATACGGAATCTATTTTTTCATACCTTTAAAATAAAAATGAAAACGCTAAAATATATTTTTCTTTTACTTTTTGTTACATCTTGCGGTACTGTCGTTAACTACGATTACGAGAAATCAACAGATTTTACACAATATAAGACTTATAATTATTTTGATGATATGCAGACTGGTTTAAGCCAGTTAGATAACAAACGCATAATGAAAGCCATAGATGCTAAATTGTCTGCTATGGGGTTGATACGATCTGATAACCCTGATTTTTTCATTGATATTCAAAGCCAAGATGTGATGAATAGAAATAACTCAAATGTTGGTGTTGGTGTAGGCGGTGGAGGAAGAGGAGGCTTCGGTGGAGTTTCAGTTGGTTTACCGTTAGGTGGAAATCAAAGCACTAGAGAGATTGTTATTGACTTTGTTGATAAATCTCAGAATGAAAAGCTGTTTTGGCAAGCCGTAAGCGAGAGTTCTTATAGCCCTAATGCTTCACCAGAAAAACGTGAAGCAACTTTTGCAAAATTGGTTGAGAAAATATTTTCAGGTTATCCTCCTAAATAGAAAAGGCCGCTATCAGCGACCTTTTTATCAATTTCTAAATTAAAGTTTTTTTCAACTTAACAAATCCTTGTATTTGTCTTTGTAACCGTAAAGCACTAAAATATTTAGTATCAGCAATACTACAGAACCGCCAATTCCGCCCGGATCTAAAACGGCATGAAATAAAAATGCATTAACAGAAACACTCATAAGGATCAATGCGAACAAAGCACCAAATTTATCCAGTATCAATGCTATACAGGCAATAATCTCAACAATGCCGACAAGCATTAATGTTTTGGAGCTGTCTAATGCACCAAAATATGCACCTGCGTCACCCGATAACTCTGGCATGGGTAAAAAATTAGCAAACTTATTTACTCCAAATACGAGGATAAAAATTCCAAGTAAAATTCTTAGAACCATAAAAACTTTTGAATTCATAATCATGTAGTTTTATTAGTTAGTAATCTTAAAGTTACGAAATTATTTTTCGTACATGTTTAAAGACTTTGTCGTTGTAGTTTCATTTAACTAACAAAAGAGCTGTTGCTACGAGCACAAAGGACGTGGCAATCTCATGTTGAATTAAATACGCACAGATCACTACGTCCTTATACTTTACTTTTGTTTGCTGATAGACAGGCTCATAATGACAAAAATCATTCTACAGAAATTCTAACGCCTTCACTATGGCTACTAAATTCTGGTGCGTACATAGACTGAATAGTACTAATTCCGTTACTCATGTCACCAGCATTATTAACTCTGAGATCGTACTCAAACACATAAACTCCTTTTGGCAAATAATCGATAAAGAAGTTTGTTGCTGCATCTTTAGTACTTTCATAATAGCCCAAACCATCTTGCCATTTGTATTGTGACAATACATTAATAGGCTCAAAACCAGCGGCACGCATATCCTTAAGATGTACAAATTCCATAGAACGGTCTGTCCGTAATTCTACTCTAACTCTCACTAAATCTCCAATATTAAGTTTGGTGTCTGAAGTGATTTCTGAGATTTCTTCACCTTTATCGGTATTAGTTTTTAGGAAGAGTTTTTTACTCAGTTGTAATGGTGTTTTGGCCGAGGTGATTTTGTCTAAATCTTCAAAGTATTGCCAATACAGAGCTCCCCAAGCAATACCATCCCCTTTTTTAGAGATTGTAACATTGGCTTGTTCTGGTTGAATTTCTGATCCTGACCATGAGGTTTTGTAGTAGCCGGTTCCTGCTTCAAGTTTTACGTTCTCTAATTTTTCTGGTGATATGGTTTCATTTCCAACTTTTACATCGACCATTTCTGTAATACTCAACCAATCACTACCTTGAAGCAATAGAGCGTAAACAGCTTCAGTCGTAGCTTTTGTAGTTTTCCATTGATTGGTTTGCTTGTTTTTTAGCAACCATATTTTTAAGTTGTCGATGTCTTCAATATTCTTTGCTTGGCTCTGAATGATATTGCCAGCTTCAGAAAATGCCTCAATCAACAAGGCTTGTGTTTCAATTGGTGCTTGATACCAGTGCCATGAATTGGTATTGGCTTTCCAATACATACCTAGTTCTTCTGAAGTAATACTGCTTTCTTTTAGCGATTTTAAGATTTTACCAGCAGTTACATTATCTTTCATTCTGTGCATCGTCAATGTCATTAAACCTTTGGCATAAAGTGGGCGCGATAACCAGTATTCTTTAATCTGGCCTTGGTAATAGTCCATTATTTTTTCAACCTCTTTTGAAGCTTTAAATTCTGGATAAAAACTGCGTACATACAAATAATGCAATTGTGTGTACGACAAATGATCCTTGCTTAAATCAACATTTTTATCATACTTTTTTAAGTCTTTGTATTCTTTTACAAATTCTGAATCTAAATATTGGATGGCGTTTGTAATCATTTGAGATGCTTCGCTATCGCTCTGAATGACATTTAGGTGTTTTAAATGTCCAAAACCAGCAATAATATGTTGCGTAATGTAACGGTTGGCGTACCCACCATTAAACCAAGGCCAAGCACCAGATGGTAATTGATTTTGTTTAAGCTTACGTAAAGCTGACGATAATTCGCTATTCATTTTATTAAGGTCGAATAACAAACCGATACGTTTTTTCTGCTCAGTCTCTGATTGAGCATCGCGTAACCAAGGTGTTTCTTGAATTAAAAGTGATTTCAATTCTTGGTTCTTTTCTAAGTTGCTCAATAAAGCATCGGTTGATTTCCATTGGTTAAAAACCGCTTCAATTTTTGGGTTAGATTTTACGATATGTTGTGCTAAGGCATTGGCATAATATCTCGAAAAGGTTTGCTCATTACAATCGTAAGGGTATTCCATTAAATAAGGTAAAGCTTGTACGGCATACCAAGCAGGATTAGAGGTCATCTCTAATGTTAGCTTATGGTTTGTCAATGTGGTGGAGGTGTTGTCCTTTAGTTTATCTAAGGTAAACGTCTTGGTCTCATTAGAGCTTACCCACATTGGCAATGTTTCTGTAACCAACATTCTGTTAGATAATACAGGTAGAGCATTTTGTTCGCCATCACTAAAATCTTCTGACTTGGCAATAATTTTATATTGAATGGCTTGAAGTCCTTTGGGAATTCTTAGTGTCCATGAAACTTGAGCATTGCCCTTGGCATCAACGGTAAATTTTTTATCTGTAAGTTCAGTCTTTAATGTATAGTTTCTGCCTGCATCACCTTCAATGACTGTAGATAAAATATCCCCTGAGACAGCATCGGTTAATTCTAATCTGGCCATACCTGATAATTCCTTTTCTGTAAGATTTGCAATCTTGGTACTAATGCTAATTTTATCTCCTTCTCTTAAAAAACGAGGTGCATTTGGTATGACCATCAACTCTTTTTGGGTCACGGTTTCTAATTGTGTAATTGCACTTTCTAAAGTTTTAGTGTGCGCCAATAATTGCAATTTCCATGTCGTCAATGCTTCGGGAGCCTTAAAGTTGAAACTCACATTACCTTCTTTATCGGTTTGTAATTGTGGAAAGAAAAAAGCGGTTTCATTTAGATTTTTTCGGATTTTGATTGGGTTTGAGTCTGCTTTTTTAGAGTTTAATGCATTATTGTCATCTCTAAATTCTTCTTTGTCTGCTTCATAGCTAATACCATTTGCCATATTTGATTGCATTGGTGCAGAACCTGTAATCATAACCGCTTCAGATTCTAACATTTCATCAGCTACAACATCTACGCCAGCAACTTGTCCTCTTAATACTTTATATCGATAGTTTTGATTATTCCCAAAATAAAATCCAAACCAATTCAATTGGTCATAACTTTGGTTGGCATAACCATTAGGATATTCAAAGCGATTAAATAATCTAAAATTGGTGTTACTGAAACTAGAGTAGGAGTTTTTATAGATACTTCCTGAGTATTGGTATCTGTTAATGGGGTTGAAGCTCCAATTGTGTGCTCTAAACTCGTCTAAAGAAGCATCGTACATACTCGCTAACAATTCGGCAGAAACTTTATCTCCTTTTGGGCCTTTAATTTTAAAACTCCAAGTTTCGTCTTTACCTGGTTGCAGTTTATCTCTAAAGGTGTTGGTTTCAATTTTCAAATCGGTCTTTGGATAAGGTACATTGACCCTAAAATTTTGTGACACATAAGCATTGAAAGCTGCAAAACTACAGTGTACCTCAAAACCGCCTAAATCACTTTCTAATACAGGTATGCTAATGGTTTGTTTAGAATTGTTGAGCTGTACCAGCTGCGTAACAATAATTGTATTGTCTTTTTCAACTTCTACAGTGACGGTAATGTCTTTTGCCGCAGAGCCTAACGTCAGTTTCGCTATATCACCAGCTTTGTAACTGTCTTTATCTAAGGACGCTTCAAATAATTGATTGTCTGCAACGGTTTTGTCTGACTTACTGTAGAGCGATGTAAATACCTGATCTTTTACATCTTGCCCAAATTTATCTTTGCTTTCTGCAACAATAAGATACTTTCCGGAATCCCATTTTTTTAATTTTTTTAAGGTGATATTTTTTTCTCTTTCAGTATCAAAATCAATGCTGAATACTTCTTTGCCTTTACCCCAATTGCTCAATAAATGCTTATTACTGTATGGGTCGTGAGGGAATAGACCTTTAAATTCTTCTTTAGAAATTACTTGAAAGTCTGGTGCATTCCAAGGTCTGTTTCGTAATACGTAGTTTGGTGCATTAAGTTTATAGATTTTAAGCGTTCCTTTTGCAGGTACGTCTTCACCATTCAAGTTTTTTGAGATCAAGGTGATAGCAATTTCTTTTTGGGATTTATTAACGACTTCAGGAGCAACTATTTTTAACGTCATGGCATGATAGCCAACATTTGCTATAGTAGTTGCTGTTCGAGTTTCTCCATTAATATCAGTAACATCTGCTGTGACTTCATATCTAAAAATTGGTTGATTGTCTTTTGAAACGTTTTCATCAGGTAATGCCTTAAAGACCACTTTAAATTCTCTTTTAGCATTTGTTTTGGTTTCTCCAAACGTTATTTCTTGCGGTTCGGAATTATAAAATGGTCGTCTCCAATACCACCAACTAGGATATTGTACCTGACGCTTTACACGATAAACGACTTTAGCATCTGTAATGTTACTACCAGCAAAAGCAATTGCTGTACCTTTTACTGTAATACTGTCATTGACCTTATAGGTTTCCGTTATGGGTTGAAATTCTGGTTTAAATTTTGGACGCTTATATTCTTCTACCGAGAAATAAGCGACATTAACTATACCGTTACCAAATTCAATATAAAATTGACCAGTTAAACCATCATTCGGTAATATAAACTCACCTGCTGCAGATCCAAATTCGTTAGTAACAAGTTTTAGTTCTTTAAGTAATTCTCTATTGGTATTGTAAAGACGTGCTGTAACGTTTTCATTTGGTGTTACTGTCGTTTCGTTGTCATCTGTTATTAAAGTTATGCCCTTAAAATAAACTATCTGTCCAGGTCTATAAATACTTCGGTCTGTAAATATAAAAGTATTTCTTTTTGCTTTATCATTTTTAGGTTGCCTGTAGTTTCTGCCAATATTATAATTGCCAAAAAGGGCGATTTCATCCTTGTAATCTGCTTTTATTTCTACAGCCCTGTAATAGTTTTTATCTCGATTGAATTTAAATTTACCAAAACGGTCTGTGTTTAACTTTTTGGTAAATGATTTATTTCTGTTGTTTCTGTAACTTATTTTAATGGCTGCGTTAATAATCGGTTCACCATTATTTCTGTTGATGAGTTGATAATGTACGGCATCATTTTGGGTACTTTCTACCAATGCCATATTTGTAATCTGAATGTGTGAAGTGGCAAAAACATTATTCTTTGTGTTGGTATCTGCTTTTATGAGATAAAGCCCATTTTGTAATTCGGGGATAATGATTTCCGTGCTATGCTCTTGGTAATCCCCTTCAGATTTTAATGTGCTTGAAAAAGACGCTACAGTATTGAGATTTTTGAAAAACTTAGCCTTATCTTCTGCGTTGTAGATTTTATTAAAATTATCTAATTGTCTTTTGTTGACTTTATAAATCTCGAAGTCTAAACTAGTTAAATTCTTATAGCTAACTAAGATTCTTGATGCTGAATTAACAGGAATGTACGCTTCAGCTTGAAGTCTTAAACTCGATAGAAGTATTTGTTGTTTTAAAACTTTACATTGTTTTGCTCCGTCACTCTCAGGATATTTTGAAATAACCGTGTTACATAATTCAATAGCATCTTTAAGTTTCCAGCGATGTCTGTTGTTGGCTTCAATTAGGTGGTTACTACTATTGTATTGACTGCCTAATTCCTTATAAACTAAAGCAATTTCAAAATCATATAAAGCAGACAATGGCAAATCTTTTAACTCATCGGACCTAGTTTTTAAAGTTTGTAACAATGCCTCTTCTTTATCGTTAAAAGTAGCATGTTGGGCAACAAACTTTAAACGTTCAATATCTACATCGGCAAATGCTCTGGTTACGTCATCTTTACGATGAAACCTCAGCAGGTTTTGGTAGATTCTTAAAGCATTTAATTGTAATGATAATGAATCTTTAGAATCAAGTTTTTGATTGATGAACTGTTCGCTATTAGCAATAAGTGCTCTGTCATCTATTTTGAATTTATATGCTGGTTGCGTGATGCTATTTTCACTCGTCTTATAAAACTGAAGTGCATTATGGCTCAATAAATCGAAAAGTGTAGGTCTGTAAATTTTAGAGTCTTCAGCTTCATGTAAAATTAATTTGTAGTTTTCTAAAGATTCTAACTGAAGCATCAAACTATTGTCGAGCGAACGCTGATAATACACATGGATTTCGTTGAAAAGCGTTTCCAGATCCCAAGTCCTAAAGTCATCACTAACTTTGTCGCTAGTCTTGGTGCGATTATAAAATTTGTAACGGTTTTGTTGAAAATATTGCCAATATAATGTTGCCAACATATTTTCGAGTAAATGCTTGGTCACAATATTGTCGGTAACATCAATTTCAGATTTAAAACGCTTTACAATATTAAGTTGAGCATCTTCTTCTAGCGTTAACATGTACTTGCTCTTGTGGAGTAGAGCTTTAATCTGTTGCTGTTTATTGTTAGATGTTATGGCATCATTGTAAATGGTATCTACAAGGTCAGCAGCACTTTTAGTTAAACCTTCATTTTCAAATTTGGTGACCTTTTGCCATTGTTTATCAAAGTTGTTTTGAGCATTAGAAAAGGAAGCAAAGCAAATTAGCATTAGTATTGAGATATAATTTTTCATTTATTATTTATTTTCGATCAAAATACCTTCAAAAGGCATTCCAAAAAAGCAATAAGAAGTAAACCTCTTGTTTCAATGAGTGAAGTTACACAATTTGCGAGTGAAACAGAACGTTAATAAATTGTATTTTTGTAAAAAAAAAGTGCTAATTGTTATGAAGAAGTTTCTATGTATTTTTTTTATATCATCTTTTTGTTTTTCTCAAACTTCAAAAGAAAAAGCACAGAGCTACATTGCCGAAAAAGCGTTTCTAAAGGCACAGAATGAAATGGAGTCGTTTCTGGAGTCAAATGCTAATGACAAAGAAGCCATTGAAATTTTAGGTGATGCCTATGGACACCAGAAAAAGTGGGATGAAGCCATTGAACAATATGAAAAGCTTAAAGACAAAGAGCCCAATAATGCCAATTACCATTATAAATATGGTGGTGCTTTGGGTATGAAGGCACTGAACATCAGTAAATTTAAAGCCTTAGGGATTATTGGAGATGTAAAACGTGCTTTTTTAAAAGCTGCAGAGTTAGATCCGAACCATATCGATACACGATGGGCTTTAGTAGAATTGTATGTTTCTTTACCAGGTATTGTTGGTGGAAGCAACTCAAAAGCACTAAAGTATGCTAACGAACTTCAAAAGCTCTCTAAAGTAGATGGCTACTTAGCAAAAGGCTATGTTTATGAGTATGACGATGAACCAGAACTGGCTGAGAAATACTACCGTTTAGCTATAAAAGTGGGTGGTTCTGTAACGTGCTACGATAAACTAACTACATTTTATGAGAACCATGGAAAACCTGAAAAGGCCATTGATAATCTAGAGAAAGCACAACAAAAACTGCAGCGCAATGCTATGCATTACCAAATCGGTAAAGTTTGTGCGGATTATAACTTACAATTGGATAAAGGTGAAAAATGTCTTAAGGCTTATTTATCTAATTATTCTACAAAAGATGGCGTTCCTAAGGCCTGGGCTTATTATCGCATGGCACAAATCTACAAGCACAAAAAGAATAAAAAGGAAGCTCTTAAATGGATAGACAAAGCTATTGCTGGTTTACCGAAAATTAAAGTCTTTAAAGAGGAAAAGGTTACAATTTCTCAACTGTAACTTTACATCCATAAAATTCATTAACTATATTTATGATATAAATATTTGTTAATTTTTTCAAAATGATAGTAATACTATTATATTTGCAATCAAATATTTTACAGATGATAAATTTACTATCAAATATAAAAATATCTGTTCCTGATAAAATCTTTATCAAGGATCCAGAATCGTCAGACTTAGGTAAGCGCATCACTGAGCATAGTATTTTGCTGATTGATGAAATTGGTTTCGATAGTTTTACGTTCAAAAAATTGGGCACAAAGATTGGCTCTAATGAAAGTTCCATTTACCGTTATTTTGAAAGTAAGCACAAACTTCTATTATATCTTACGTCATGGTATTGGGCATGGATAGAATATCAACTGGTTTTTGCTACGCACAACGTGCCAGATAATAAAGTACAATTACATACAGCTATAGAAGTGGTTACAAGAACCATAAAAGAAGATTTAAACTTTACCCATATCAATGAAGTGGTGTTAAACAGAATCATAATTAATGAATACTCTAAATCTTATTTAACAAAGGAAGTGGACAGTGAAAACAAAGAAGGCTATTTCGTGGTTTACAAAAGACTTATTAAACGTTTAAGTGAAATCATCAATAAAGTAAATCCTGATTATGAATTTCCTTCTAGTTTAGCCAGCACTATTGTAGAAGGTGCATTGCATCAACATTTCTTAAAGGCACATTTTAGTTCAATCACAGATTGTGGCAAGGACGTAACTCCGACAGAATTCTTTCTCAACCTAACTCAAAAAGTTTTAAAGACAACAAAAGATGAATCAAGATAAACCTCTTCTAACACCTTGGCAACGTTTCCTAGGGATTTTAAAGCTAGAAAAAAAGGATTTATTGCAAGTAATCTACTATGCGGTATTTTCAGGATTAATCAGTCTTACATTACCACTGGGTATTCAAGCGATTATAAATTTAATACAAGGGGCACAAGTTAGCACATCTTGGATAGTGCTGGTGGTTTTGGTCACCTTAGGTGTGGTTTTCGTGGGTATATTACAGCTCATGCAGATGCGAATTATAGAAACCGTACAGCAACGTATTTTTATGAGAGCGTCTTTTGAGTTCACATATCGCTTTCCAAAGATAAGAATGGATGAACTGCGAAACTATTACCCACCAGAATTAGCAAATCGTTTTTTTGATGTACTTACCGTTCAGAAAGGACTGGCTAAGTTATTGCTCGACGTGCCAGCTGCAGTATTACAGATTGTATTTGCGTTGATATTGTTATCATTTTACCATCCATTTTTTATAGCATTTGGTATACTTCTAATCTTGTTGATTTATGTCGTATTTAAATACACTATTCAGCGTGGTATGAAAACCAGTTTAATAGAATCTAAAAAGAAATATATCGTTGCACATTGGATACAGGAAGTGGCACGCTCAATAATGAGTTTTAAAATCTCTGGTAAAACCTCACTGGCTTTAGATAAAAACGACAAGCTTGTAAACGGCTACTTAGAAGCAAGAGAAAGTCATTTTAAGATTTTGATATTGCAGTTTATACAAATGATTGGTTTTAAAGTCATCGTAACTGCAGGACTTTTAATTATTGGTGGCTTGCTGGTCTTAAATCAAGAGATGAACATCGGTCAGTTCGTCGCTGCTGAAATCATTATTTTATTGGTAATAACATCTGTGGAAAAGTTGATATTGGGATTAGAGTCCTTTTACGACGTACTGACATCATTAGAAAAAATGGGACAAGTTGTAGATAAAAAAATTGAATCTCAGGATGGAGAGGATGTAAAGATTGACGAGGACTTTAAGATACAATTGGAAAAGGTGTCTTACAGTGTTCCTGATCGTGAAATTCCAATATTAAGCAATATCTCTTTTAATATAAATTCAAAAAGTAGAATTTTAATACAAGGCGAAAGTGGCTCGGGTAAATCTAGTCTTGTACGAATCATATCTGGTATTTTGAGACCAAGCTCAGGAAGGATATTTTTAAATGACAATTCATTATCTAATTTAAATCTCAATAGTTATAGATCTCATTTGGGTTTGTCTCTCTCTGACGAAACACCTTTTGAAGGTTCTATTAGGGAGAACTTAACGCTTGGGGATCACTCAATATCAACACAACAGATAGAGGAAGTTGTGAGCAAAGTGGGCTTAACCAATTTTCTCAAGGAAACAGAGTTGGGCTTGGATACTGTAATCTATCCAGAAGGAAAGCAAATGCCATTTACGGTTTCTAAGAAAATAATTTTGGCAAGAGCGATTCTTAAAAAACCTAAGCTTCTATTATTGGAAGAACCTTTAGAGCATTTTCAAGAAGCCGAGACCCAACGTATAATTGAATATATCACGGCACCAGAGCACCCCTGGTCGCTTGTAGTTGTAAGTTATAATCCGAAATGGCAGAATAATTGTTCAGAAATTATTAATCTCAAAAAAGGTGAGACCATTTAAAAGGTAAAAGCATGTTAAATATATCTAAAAATCCGCTGAATAAGAATGTCGACTTAAGTAAGTTTAAGTCTGCAGCTCTGGTTTTAAATAAAAGTTATTACAAACAGTCCAAAAGGTTTTTAACTGGTTTTGCCATTGTTTGTATTATTATCCTTTTTCTACCTTGGACCCAAAATATTTCGGGTAGAGGGCAGGTGACTTCATTAACGCCTGGTCAACGTCCACAAACTATACAATCTCCAATACCTGGAAGTATTCAAAAATGGTATGTGCGCGAGGGACAAACAGTGAAAAAGGGTGATACCATTATGCAAATTGCTGAGATTAAAAGTGATTACTTTGATCCTAATTTGGTAGAACGTACATCTCGACAAAGAGATGCTAAGGAGTTTTCGGCAAAGTCGTACGGAGAAAAAGTAAAAGCCCAAGATGTAAGAATTGGTGCTTTGCAAAAAGAACGGGTGTTAAAGTTAGAGCAAGCTGAGAACAAATTACTTCAAGCAAAATACAAAGTAGAAGCTGATAGTATTGATTTAGAAGCTGCAAAAACCAATCTAAGGATTGCAGAGATTAAATATAAACGTTCAGAAGATCTATTAAAAGATGGCTTTACAGCTCGAAAAAATCTGGAAGACGCACAGTTAAAACTTCAAGAAACGCAGGCCAAACGTGTATCTCAAGAGAACAAATTTTTAGCAAGTAAGAACGAAGTGATAAATGCTAAGTTAGAAATTACAAGGATAAAGGCAGAGTTTGCAGATAAAGTTTCAAAAGCGCGGAGTGAGAAATTTTCTGCGCAATCCAATCAATTCAGTACAGAGGCTGATGTTCAAAAACTAGAAAATCAAGTCTCTAATTATTCTCTTAGAAGAGATATGCTATTTATAACAGCACCTTATAATGGCTTTATAAATACAGCTTTTCGCGGTGGTGTTGGGCAGACGTTTAAGGAAGGTGAAGAATTAGTGGGTATCATTCCAGAAGATATTGAACTAGCCGTAGAAACCTATGTTGAACCTATAGATTTGCCACTTATGCACAAAGGGGAAAAAGTCCGTGTACAGTTCGATGGATGGCCTGCAATCATTTTTAGTGGTTGGCCAAATGTGTCTTATGGTACTTATGGAGCAGAAGTTGTCGCTGTAGAACGTTTTATAAGTTCTAACGGAAAATTTAGAGTGCTGTTAAAACCAGATCCAGATGACCATCCGTGGCCAAAAGAAATAAGAGCTGGCTCTGGAGCATTTACTATGGCGCTATTGGAAGATGTACCAATTTGGTTTGAGCTATGGCGAAAGTTGAATGGCTTTCCACCGAATTACTATCAACCTGTAGATGGGAGTAGTTCCAAAAAGGCTAAAAAATAAATTATGAAGTATCTAGGCACATTACTTTTAATTTTTATTGGTTTACTGAGCTTTGGGCAAACAGACAGCATTACAGAAATACTTCGGTTTGATGAATACTTGGGGTATGTAAAAAAGTTTCATCCGATTGTGAAGCAAGCAGAATTGGTTATTGATGAAGGTCAGGCTAAGCTTCTAAAATCCCGTGGCGCCTTCGACCCTAAGTTTGAGGTCGATTACGATCGTAAAAAGTTTAAAGGAACGGAGTATTTTGACAGGCTTAATGGTATGTTTAAAATACCAACATGGTACGGTATAGAGTTGAAAGCCACTTTCGAAGAAAACTCTGGTGAATTCTTGAACCCACAAGGTTTTGTGCCAGATGATGGTTTGTATTCTGCAGGTTTAAAAATTCCTGTAGCCCAAGGGTTATTGATTAACGATCGTATGGCTTCTTTAAAACAGGCAAAGTTGTTTAGGGAACAAGTAAAAGCAGATCGCGATATTTTTGTCAACAACATATTGTTTGAAGCTTCAATGGCATATTTTAAGTGGTTAAAAGCGTATAATGAACTACTGCTCTTTCAAAATTTCTTAACTAATGCAGAGTTGAGATTTCGAGGTATAGAACGTGGTGCCGAAGTAGGGGAGCGTGCTCAAATTGACGTTGTTGAGGCGCGTATAGCCATTAATCAGCGTAGATTGAGTTTAGAGCAATCTAGAGTGAAATTGATGAAAGCAGCTTTAAATCTATCGACGTTTTTATGGTTGGAGAATAATATCCCAGTAGAATTACAACCCAACGTTATACCCGATGTAGATTCAGAGCCCATAATAGATACAACATTCAATATTAACCAACTGCGAGAGGATGAAGCCATAATCGAAGCACATCCTAAGATGATTTCTTTAGACTATAAATTACAGAGTTTAGAGGTCGATAGAAGATTAAAATCCAATAAGTTATTACCTAAAGTTGATGTGGAATATAATTTTATAACCGAAGTGCCAGAGGTCGCAAGAACTTTTAACACGGCAGAATATAAAGGCGGACTAAATATTAGTTTCCCTCTGTTTTTAAGGAAAGAAAGAGGTGATTTAAAATTAGCAAAAATTAAATTGCAAGATACTGAGTTTGAAATTGATGCAACTCGTGTTAACCTGCGCAACAAAATAGATGCCTTACAAAAAGAACTAGAATCTTATGTTACCCAAAATGAAATAACGCTTCAAATGGTTACGGATTATGAGCGTATGCTTCAGGCCGAAGAACGTAAATTTGAATTGGGTGAGAGTTCATTGTTCTTGGTAAACTCTCGTGAATCTAAGCTTATTGATGGTCAGTTGAAAGCTATTGAAATTCAGAATAAGTTTTTCAATACAAAAGCAAAGTTGTTTAATAGTTTAGCTGTGAATCCGGATTTATAATCTTAGAGCTGTAAAAAGTAACGCACAAGTTCAATCCATTTTAGACGCTGTTTTTTATCTTTTTGAGTTTGAAGGCATATAATTTGGAATTTGATTTTCGTAAGTTGATATTTGTTACATGAACGTACATTTTATAGCTATAGGCGGAGCTGCAATGCATAATCTGGCCTTGGCATTACATAACAAAGGCTACAAAGTTACAGGTAGTGATGACGAAATTTTCGATCCTTCAAAATCAAGATTAGAAGCTAAAGGGTTATTGCCCCAAACATTTGGATGGTACCCTGAAAAAATCACCCAAAATTTAGATGCTATCGTTTTGGGTATGCATGCCAAAGCTGATAACCCAGAATTGCTAAAAGCTCAAGAACTCGGTTTGAAAATCTATAGTTATCCTGAATTTCTATACGAACAGGCAAAAGATAAAACTAGAGTAGTGATTGGTGGAAGCCACGGAAAAACTACAATTACATCCATGATTTTGCATGTGATGCATTATCACGATCGTGATGTCGATTATATGGTCGGTGCTCAGCTTGAAGGTTTTGATGTTATGGTGAAATTGACCGAAAGTAATGATTTTATGGTATTGGAAGGCGATGAGTACCTGAGTTCGCCAATAGATAGACGACCAAAATTTCATTTGTATAAACCCAATATAGCCTTATTAAGTGGTATTGCTTGGGATCATATTAATGTATTTCCAACCTACGAAAACTATGTAGAGCAGTTTAGCATTTTTGTAAATTCTATTGTTAGAGGCGGAAGCATTAATTATAACGAAGAAGATGCTGAGGTTAAACGAGTGGTTGAAGCTTCCGAAAACCAGATTAGAAAGATTCCTTACCAAACTCCAAAATATAAGGTTGAAGATGGTGAAACACTTTTGGAAACCCCAGAAGGCCCAATGCCTATTGAAGTTTTTGGAGCACATAACCTCAATAATTTGGCAGGAGCAAAATGGATTTGTCAACATATGGGCATAGATGAAGATGATTTCTACGAAGCTATTTCTACTTTTAAGGGAGCAAGCAAACGCCTTGAGAAAATTGCGGAAAACTCTAAAAGTGTTGCCTATAAGGATTTTGCACATTCACCAAGTAAGGTAGAAGCGACAACCAAAGCCGTAAAGGAACAATATAGCGATAGAACTTTAGTGGCTTGTTTAGAATTGCATACGTATAGTAGTCTCAATGCCGAATTTTTAAAAGAGTACAAAGGTGCTTTAGATGCGGCAGATACTGCAGTAGTTTTTTATTCGCCGCATGCTGTGGAAATTAAAAAATTAGAGGAAGTTACACACGAGCAAATCGCCGATGCGTTTGAACGTGAGGATTTAATTATTTATACCAACCCAAAAGATTTTAAGGACTTTTTATTTTCCCAAAATTTCGAAAACAAGTCACTGCTCTTAATGAGTTCAGGTAATTATGGTGGCTTGGATTTTGATGATGTAACAAAACTGCTCTAAGGTTTATTTATTCTGAACTTGTTTCAGAATATGTTCAATAATTCTCAGTTATCTGTTTGTTTTATTCATTTAAACCATTCATAATTTAGATATTGAATTAAAAATTTATTTTTTGCGAGTTTCCATAACACCTTTTGGCTTATATTGAACACAATATCTACTAAATCTTTGAATAAAAATATATCGTTAGCAAATAATAGAATATATAAAACTCTACCATTAAAAACAATTAAAATGCTAAAAATCAAAGATATAATGAGTTTAAATTTGCGAAATGAATTCCAAAAACACCTCTTTATGCTTCACCAAATCCAAATCCGGAGATAAAGACACACGTACAATATAATCTTTGTCACCTTCTTTTGTTGTGCCTTGTGTAGATGTTGCCGGGATGGTCCAATAACACCCTTTTAATTGACCATAGCTGACACAATACTTACTTTCTTGCGGGATTTTGGTAATCATAAGATTGATTAACCTATGGTTCAATGTTCTTTTATAGGTTTCTTTCTCTTCTTCAGTATTACCTTTGGTAGGTAGATCTAAAGAAAACACAGATGGTGTAAAGCCTTGTTCAGCAAGTTCTTCAGAGACAAAGTTGATTTTTGCTTCTGGTAAGGTCTTCTCAATAAAACTTACAAACTCTCTAGTATTGGTATAAGCATCACTAATGCGTTGCAACATAGATGGTAATTGTTCTGCTAGTATCTTGTATTGAAGAGCCGTTGCTTCGTTATCACAAATGTTAAGGTGTTTTTCTATGTTTTGCATTAAAGTTTCAGCTTTTTTATTGGCTACACAATAACCCGCTGTACATTTTCCTCCACTTGGAAATTTAGAACCACTAACATAAGCAATCGTCTTAACCGTTGAAAGAATCTCACCATCTCCTAAAAATTGAACGTTAGGACAGAAGGTTTGGTCTAAAATGAAAACAGGAGCAATAGCAACTTTACCTTCTAATGTTAGTCGTTCTTTGGTTAAAACTGCTTTTAACTGCTCTAAATCTGGAACTTCAACACGTGGATTTGTTGGGATTTCTGCAATGATGAAAGGTACAGAATCATCCTTTGCAATGTTGCTTAAAACGGTTTCTAAGCTTTGCACCATATCATTATCACCATCCACTTCTAAATCCATTACATCAACATGGTTTAGGCAAGCGGCAACACGTCTTGCTTGGTCATTTGTACCTCCATAACAGTTGGTTGGCACAATGAATTTAATGGTTTTTCCTTTGTAGCGTTCTAAAGCCTCATCAATGAGTCCCATCATAATGGCGTACTGAACAGATAGTCCGCTAGAACCCACCAAAGGTTGAGATGATGTATTGGTAATGGTTTTAATAGAACTAAATACACGGGTTTTATCAGTATCAATAACACTACTTTGTGTGTTTATTGAAGTCTGATCTGTTAATGCCTTTAAGGCAACTACACAATTTGCTGGAGTCATGGCAATAGTTTCTCGTCGTCTCACATGCTGTATATCTGAAATATAATCAGCATTATGAGTTCCATTAACAATTAAAACACTTCCTAAACCTGAATAGAGATTGACATAAAAATCAACATTTGGATTTAGATCTGTGGCTTCAACCTTGTCTTGGTTAGGAATAAAAACATTGCTGCCTTCGAACTCTGAAATGTCTGCTATGCTGTCAACTTTTTTCAATTCAAAATTATAACCATAAACACGCTTAATAGCTTCTGGATTGAAAGACTCATGTAGTTTGTCTGTGTAAAAGATCTTGGTATTTTTATTATCGAGCAAATTTTTTCTAAGGATTGCCAAAATAGGAATGCTCTGTGAAGAAAAGCTAATCACATGTTCTGGTTTTTGATGTTGCAAGCTGGCAATCGCCCATTCTAAAACACAGGATAGTGGATGTCCCAAGCGAATATAGTCATAGGCCGTAGGTAATTTAGAAAGTGCTGAAGCTTCAAAGTTATTGCTCTTAAACAAACTTTTAAATTGATCTAAGAACTCTGTTTTTGCCAATGCTTCGTTGTAAATATCTAGTCGATGCGTTGTGAGATTTAACCAATCGCTAGGTATATTTTTTAAAACGCCTTCTATGTAATTCAGTATTTTGTTTTCTTGCATAAGTTCCACTTTAAGGGATGGTAAAGATACATTAGTTGGCTTTTTATTTGAAATCTTACAAGGCGTTTTGTTGTTGTATAATATTTTAAATGTTACAGCGTTAATTACATAACCAACCAATTTTGATAGAAAGTATAAAGCACAGTTACGTTTCAAGACGTATTAATAAATCTTAATAATCATGAAACGAATTGTTTATGTTTGCTTTATTGCACTCTTTTTATCATCTTGTACTTCCGATAACGATGATAATCTACAAAATGAAGACTCTAATTTTTATGCACTTACTGTAGGTAATCAATGGGTATATAAGAGCTATGATTACAATAACGCTACACAAAATTATGATGATACAGGTGTTATAGATTCTGTGAGTATAGTCGGTACAGAAATAATCAATGAGAACACCTTTTACAAATTTAGAAGATGGACAACTGGAAACGAAGATGGTATTGCCTTTTGTAATCCAAACGGAGAGCATTTTGAGTTATTGAGAGATTCTCTTGGATATCTCGTTAGGGATGACGGAAAGATAAAATATTCAAACAATGATTTTACAGCCAGAGTTTTGGACGATCAAGGTTGGGGAATAATCTATGATCAATTGATAGCTTTAAATAATGAAATTACGGTTGAAGCAGGTGCTTTTATTAGTACATACTCGCAGCGATATGCTATTTTGTCCAATGAAGAGCAATCACCAGGATTGGATCACTTTTACTATGCTGATGGTTATGGGCTCATTTATGATACTTCATCTTATGTAACCCAAGATATTCCTCAAATTGTTAGACGATTGGATTCTTATGAAATAGATTAAGTTTATAAGAAAACAATTAGTTTTATATTATTTCGGTAATCCCAAAATATAATAGCCTGCTTTTTTTCCATTCGGTTTTTTTGCCTTGTCTACTTTCCAAATGTAGCTTTCATTTTTAAAATCTTTTATGAGACACTCTATATCTTTAAATGTATAGATTCTCATTATAGAAGCTTGCCCATCCCATGCATAGCACAAAGGAATAATAGGAATAAGGTAGGTAAAGACCAATTGTTTCCAGCTTAATGGTTTTATAAAAGGTGTCATTAATAATGCCATAACAAAAAGTATTGCTAGTGACAATGGTAGCAATAACCACCAAAGAAGTGTTGGTATAGTGTTTTCGCCTATTTCATAAATCAATAATGGATGCTTATTATCTTGAGCTGATTTTAAAATGCTTTTAGCAACATTTGGAGGCATATGGTGAAAACTATTTACCATGGTTTTTAAGCCCATTGGTAAATTACTTAAATTAGTAGCATCAACAGAAGATTTATTATAAGTAACATTATGAATCTTAGTTGAATTTATCTGTTCTACTAATTTTGAGTTTGGGTGTAAATCAGTTAAGAGTAGTTTTAAAGACTCTGTGTTGTTTATATTGAGCTTCTTTATGACATCTAACATTATGCCTCCAGAACCAGAACCCAGATCGATAATTTGAGAGAAATTATTCCGTTGCTTAGCAGTTATTATTAGAGATGCAATAATATCTGATGTTCTCATTATTTTCTGCAATACAACTAACAAATTAGTCATGCCAGTTCTGATTGAACTAGGAAACCAAATAAAGTCTTCAAATTCAAAAAGCTGTATCCTTTTCATAATGGTTATAGTTTAAAATACCTTATCCAAAAACTGTCTAATACTTTCCTGATTTGCTCTGAGCAATTCCTCACGAGCTAACTTGGTATCCTTTGGCTTTTTATCTTGAGAGAGTTTAAACTTTCCTTCCCAATTAGTGATAGAGATTTCAAACATTTCAATATAATTTAGGTTTTTGTCTAGTCTCGGATTATTGGGTTCTAAAACATATTTATGGTCTGGAGCCTCTAAAAATTCGGTCATGGTAATTAAAGACTGTTTTAGAGCTTCTTTACTCTCAATAGCTTTTGCTTTTCCTTTTAGATGCACCCTAATATAATTCCATGTAGGTAATTGTGTGGTTGAATATACTGTGGGCGAAATATAACACTGAGGCCCACCAAAAATAATACTAACGGCATTATCATTTTTTAGAAGTGCAGCTTGCGGATTGAAAATATCTATATGACCAATAAGTTTTTCATTTTCGTAAATTAACGGTAAATGTGTAATCAATGGCTCATTATCCTTTACCGATATAACCGTAGCTAAAGGATAAGCTTTAATGACTTCAATTATATGGTTGATGTCATTGTTTAGGTGATATTTTGGCGGGTATTTCATGTTTTATTACCCTGAACTTGTTCTCAGGATTTAATCAAATTATTTTTTGTTGCTATTCGACTGCACTCAATTTAGTGAATAATTACACTCCAAACTGCCTAAAATGATGATCTAAATGCTTATACTGCATTTGTCCCCATTGCTGTGCTGTAAAATATCCAAAAGCAGGATGTGGCTGCCACTCAGCTTTATCTTTGTTTGAATAGGCTTCGTCAATCAGAGTTTCTAGTTTTATTTTTTCAGCGTTAAAATCTTTATCTTCTTTTGGTTTTAGGAATTTTGCAGTTGGCAATCCCTTTCGCCATGGCTTATCATTATAAAGTGATTTTTTAAAGAATAGTTTAGCCAGCCAATTGGGTTTCATGCCATAATCGTTTTTTTCTAGCAGAATATTAAATGGCCCTTGGCAATGCCATACCATTTGCCCTACGGTCATTTTGCCCCATTCTGCCGTAGAATTTTCGTTGAGATTGTTGAATCTTGATTTAATAGTCTTGTAAGTATCTTCTTCAAAGATAGATTTCATTTTTGATTGATTTTAGATGAATTTTTTTGATGTTTAAAATTACAATTTTTATATTTAACACATGTCAGAAAAATCAACTTCATTTTCTATTAAAAATTGGTCGCAAGACGATCAGCCAAGAGAGAAATTACGAGACAAAGGTAAAGCGGTATTGAGCGATGCAGAACTGGTTGCTATTTTAATTGGTTCTGGCAATCGAGATGAAAGTGCAGTAGATTTATGCAAGCGGATTTTGGTTAGTGTCGATAATAATTTAAATACCTTAGGTAAACGTTCTATAAATCAACTTATGAAATTTAAAGGTATAGGCATAACTTAAAACAGTTAATGAAAGAGCACAAGTTAAATGCAGAGGGATATATTGACCCCAGCACCGCAAAACGGATAGGAATGTTAATTGCTGCCGATGCGATTGTGACTGGGACCGTGGATATTGGGTTACATTCTTTAAGGATTAGGATAAAGATCATTGATACCGAGACAGGGCTGCACTTTGCCGCTGCCTTGAGGAATTTACCCATCGATGAAAACATAAAGGTCATCTTGAAAGATGCTGGCTTTGAAAGCTCGGTTAAACCAGAGGGAAAGCGCATCAATACAAATGAGGAAAGTAACAATAAACGTACGACAAATAAAAAGTGTGAATCCTTGAAAACTGGGGATTATTATTTTGAAAACAATTCCCAATATAGCTACCTCATAGATATTAAAAGTTCAGTTAACAGTTATAAAAAGACCATTACCGTCAGCAAAGGCCAGACAACAGCTTTACAGGACCTACCCTCGGGAACCTATACGTTCAAAATGTATAAAAATAACCTACGAACCACTGCCGGACCAACTCAGCAAGGAAGTTTTAGACTAAAATCCTGCCAATCTATCACTTATTCCATCCTCAAATCAAAAGAGTATGATATAACCGACGATTTTTATAAAGCAGTAAAGAAAAAGCGCAATTGATCTTTTATGTATTTTACAATTAGTTAATAGTGTAAAAAGCATAACTAATATACGGTCATTTAATAAACGATAAAATGGATGCCGATAGGGTTCATGAATTAAAAATAAATGATGAGAAAAAATTTAACGAAAAAACGGTTAGTTTACATCACAAACGAATTAACTTTTAATATTTCATTTAACCTGCTCAATTTAACCCTGATCGAGTGGCTCAGTTTATCCAGATTTTTCACTCTACGTACAGCGCAACCCTCAATCGAATACCGGGCTATTCCCCATATATTTTAAGACTTCCTTTACCCTAAACAAAAAGACCCTTTCACTCGTCCAAAACCACACTTAACAAATTCTTAATACCAAAAGAAGCATTAATACGTTATTTTTCCATAACCTTTATTATCGGTTCTCCGAGCGCAAGTAAAAAGCCATTAACAATTATTGGATGCGCAAAAGAAAGTACAAAACCAAAAAATATGAACAGACCACAAGCCGCACATTGCCTAAACACAATCTTCCAACACTTTTCCCTGCCCAATAGCACAGATGCAAAAAACCACGGGGAACATGACAAATGACAGCTTTTAATCCCCTTTTTAGACCTAATTTTACCGTCGCAGTGTCTTAAAACAGGATTTTCCTGTTGCATGGACGGGGTATTGTACCCTCGGCGGCCATTCCGGGACAAAAAAACACGGCCTCAGAAACTTTTAGACCATATGAACCCATAACAACATACATCCATAAAATGAGACAGACCATTATCCGAACACTGAGCCTTCTGGCACTTTTATTTCACATGCACACCACGGCGCAGGAGCTGCCCACTGTGGTACCTCCCTCCCCCGAGGCCGCTGAGCTGATCAAGTACTCGCAGACACAGGTGAGTCCCTATACCGGATTGCCCAGTATATCCATACCCTTTCACACCATAAGCCACGGCGGGGTCTCCGTTCCCATAGGCATCGCCTACAGTGGTGGGGGCATCAAGGTCGCGGATATCGCCTCATGGGTCGGCCTGGGCTGGAACCTGCAGGCCGGTGGCCTGGTGAGCAGGACCGTAAGAGGGATACCTGACGACAGCGGTGCGGGCTACATGAACACGAACTTTACCGTTGAGGACCTGATAAACGGAAGCTATTTTTACCAAGACCAACGCCTAAACCCAGAGATAACAAAGGACTATGAACCGGATGTCTTCAACTTCAGTTGCCCCAGCGGCTCCGGTGAGTTCTACTATAACCAGACCTTGAACGAATTTGTGCAAATGCCCAAGTCCAACTTTAAGATAGAAACGATAGGGGGATCACCCATAACCGGTTTCAAAATAACGGATCCCAGTGGAATCACCTATCATTTCGGAGTTTCACCCATATCAAGCAGAACGGCACGTGAAGCCATCCTGGCAGCGGAGAGCATGGTCCTAAACCAAGATGGACTCCATAGGAGCGATGGCACATTCTATAGTTCGGGGACCAACCCGTATTACCAGACCTGGATGCTCATGGACATAGTGTTTCCCAACAGTAACAAGACCATACAGTTCGACTATACCGTGGAGAACAATGTTGCGACATCCATATTTCAACAAGAAGAGTTTATGAGACCTGGCATTACGATAACGGACCCCGTGCCCGAAGCCTGTATCTCTGAAGTATACGACCAAGTCTATATAGACAAGGAGTTTACCCAGCCAAAGATCAGCGAGATAGCATTTCCAAACGGGACCGTGAAGTTCTTTAAGGGGAACCAAGAGCGTATGGACCTTCATAATTCTTACCCCTTGGAATCCATAAAACTTTTTGACGGCAACAATCAGTTGATAAAGGAGTTCAGGCTGCACACATCCTATGCCGTGAGTACCGTTAATGAAAATTCGTTTTTTGATTTTAAGGGAGAGGGGCCGTACCGTCTAAAATTGGACTCCATTTCCAACCTTGACAGAAATTCCCAGAAGTACATACCCTATATATTCGAATATGACCCTTTGCTGTTGCCCGACAGATACTCAAAATCCCAGGACTATTTTGGGTACTACAATGGAAAGTCCAATACCCGGTTGATTCCAAAATCCAGATATAAGTACGGTCCGCATACGCTTAAACTGGGCTTTGCCGATAGGGGCATCGATATCAATTATACCCAAGCCGGAATCTTAAAGCGAATAACCTTTCCCACAGGTGGGTCTGAGGTATACACATGGGAAAACAATAGGATACAGGCCTTGGTCAACCCGGACAACGAGTACGTGGATTACCTGATAAAAAACACGGAGGTCATACAGAACACAAACCTCTTCGAAGACCCGGACCCAAATATTGACTTCTCAGAGGAGTTCACGCTGGACACCCACAGTACCGGCTGGGTGGATTTTCAAATTGCCATGGACGGCTGTCCGGGGCCCGAACTGAACGACACCAACTGTGCCTATGAGCTCAGGTTGGAAGGTATCACCACGCCATATTCCAACACCATACTGAACGATAGTTTTGAAGTGGAACTCGAACCCGGCCACACCTATAAGGTTACGGCAAAATCAAGAACGCCAATCACCTGCTATCCTTCCCAGGATCCACTGTGTACTGTTGGGGCACCAAAACCTTTACAGATTGTTTTCAATCACTACACCGACCCCACCCCTGGAGAGTATATGTACGGGGGTCTTCGCATTGCCAGGATCGACACCTACAGTTCACCTACGGAACTGTCCCATTCAAGAGATTACGACTACACCGAATTTGGGGGCGACCTCTCCAGTGGAAGGACCCTTCGCTTTATCGACAACTATATAAATGATTGGAGGATGGTCTGTTTCGTGGACAACGACCCCTTGCCCGGCGGCACTTATTATACAAACTATACGTTCAAGCTTTTTGCCAACAATCCAAAATCGATGATACATACCAAGGGAAGCCTCGTAGGTTACGATAATATTACCGAAACTTATAACGGAACTACAGAAAATGGACGTAAAGAATACATTTACTCGTTCTATACCATGGAATCAAACAACCCTTTTGGAAATCAGTTTGCCAACAACCAATTCCCAGAAAATTTTGACGATCCCATCGCTTTGGACTGGAGAAACGGTGACCTTTTGATGGAGCGCTACTACGATGCATCTGGCAAGTTGGTGAAAGATACCAGTTACAGTTATGAAAATGCAGATACGGTCTATGAGCAGTATTTTGGCGTACAGCTCTTAAGAATGCAAAGGCTGTATGTCAACTTCAGTTCTCAGGTGACCAATCAGACGTACGACAATATCTACGTCAATTCCTATAACAGTGCCACCGAGCACCACCGATTAAAATCCCAGACCACGACGGACTATCTCGATGGCGGGGACGTCACGGTGACCCAGGCCCACACCTACGACAACAACCCGCTTTTGGCATCGGGCACCAGCACCACGGCCAGTAACGGCAACATCCAAGAAAGCCACGTCACCTATGCCCAGGACCTGTCCAGCCCCACACCGGCTGAACAGATACTGATTGACCAGAACCGCTTCGAGGCCGTTGGGACGGAACAGACCGTGAGCGATGCCAACGGTGTCCTCGCCCAAAGTGCCAGCCAGACCGTCTACCACGATTTTGGTGGCGGACAGGTGCTGCCACAGACCATCAAAACCTCCAAAGGGACCTCCGCGACGCTGAGGGAACGTATAGACTTCGAGGACTACGATGTCCATGGCAACATCCTCCAGGTGTCCAGAACGGACGGTATGGACATCTGCTATGTCTATGGCTACGGCGCCACGCTGCCCGTCGCCAAGATAGAGAACGCCACCTATGCACAGGTCACGGGATATGTAGCGAACATACAGAACAAGTCCGACCTCGATGACGACCACTGCCGGGATTCCGGCAGCTGTAACGAGAAGGACCTCAGGACGGCACTCAATGCCCTGAGGGCGGCACTGCCCGATGCCATGGTCACCACCTATACCTACGACCCGCTGGTGGGGGCCACCAGCATGACCGACCCAAAGGGCCGGACCGTGTACTACGAGTACGACAGCTTCAACAGGCTCAAACAGGTCAGGGACGAGGACGGCAACATCATGGGCGAAAACCGATATAACTACCACACATCATCCAACAATTAAAAACAGAACAATGAACAGATACATACCGTTACAGAGATTCTTCCTTTCCGTACTTTTCCTGTTGGCCTGCACCACGGGACTGCCGGCACAGGGCCAGACCACGGAATGGTCAGCGGAGAGCCACCTGGTGACCGTCAACGGCACCAAGGTCGAGATCATGTCCAACCTCAGCGTGCAGGGCACGAGCCTTGTATGGGAACAGACCGGCTACAACACCTCGAGCACCAGCACGTTCAACATTGTTTCTGCATCGGGCAGTTGGGACGCACGGGAACACCTGGGCGAGCTCAGTTACGGGCTTGAGACGGAGGGGAGCCCACGGACGGCCACCCTGACCGTCTCGGGAACCGTTGAGGGCATTGCCATGGCACTGGCCGTACACCTTCCCGACGGCACCGACGACAGTTATATCTTCTTGGTGGACACGGACACCCTGACCAACCTATAAAAAAACGCAGCATGAAATATCGGACATACACAGCATTCCAAAAGTATTTTTATATGGCACTGGCCCTTGTGCTCTTCTGTACACTGGCCCCTGCCCAGAACCTCTCCGGCCCCACGCCCGTGGACAACGGGGAGACCGTGACCTATACCTACAACGATGGCACCCTTAATATGGCACTCACATGGTCTGTCACGGGAGGTACGCTGGTAAGCTCAAGCTCACTGGGCACCTCCTACACCGCAGAGGTCCTCTGGCCCAACATCGGCACGCAACGGATCGAGGCACTGGGAGCATTCGGTACCCTGCTGGAGGGCATGGACGTTGTGGTGGAACACGCCCCGCCGCCCAATGCCGTCACCCTGGGCAATTACGTCCACAGCATCGCGCCAAGGGTCGCAACGACGGCAAACGTCGATGCAATGGACAATGACAAAAAGATAGAGTCCATTACCTATTTTGACGGCCTGGGAAGGCCGAGCCAGTCCATTGGCATACGCGCCGGCGGGCTGCAGCAGGACATCATAACCCACATAGGCTACGACGCCTTCGGCAGGCAGGCAAGGGAATACCTCCCCTACAGCTCCGCAACGGACATCGGAAGCTTCAGGGCGGACGCACTGGCGGCCACCCTCGCCCATTATGACGCCGCCGCCTATGACGAGGACTTCCCCGGAATGGACATGGCCGACATCAACCCCTATTCCGAAAAGCTGTTCGACGGCTCGCCGCTGAACAGAACCACCGCACAGGGCGCACCCGGCAAGGACTGGAAACTGGGCAACGGGCACGAGATAGAGATGGGTTACCTCACCAATGGTGCGACGGAAGTGCGGTACTATAGGGTCTCCCTGGTAAAGAACACCACCAACAATGTGGTCACCTATATCCCGACACTGGCAATGGACGGCCACTATGGCCCCAACGAGCTCTACAGGACCGTGACCCGGGACGAGAACCACGACGGCACGGCGTCCAAGGACCATACCACCGAGGAGTTCACCAACAAACAGGGACAGGTGGTGCTCAAGCGCACCTACGACAACGGAACTTCCCACGATACCTATTACGTCTACGACCATTACGGCAACCTCAGCTTTGTGCTGCCTCCCAAGGCGGAGCCGCATGCGGACAAGCCCGACACCACTGAGCTTGCAGAGCTATGCTACCAGTACGTCTACGATGACCTCAACCGTTTGGTGGAAAAGAAGATACCGGGAAAGGGCTGGGAGTACATCATATACAACAAGCTCGACCGGCCCATTATGACCCAGGATACCAACCTCAGGGAACAGAACAGATGGCTGTTCACCAAGTACGATGTCTTTGGAAGGGTCGCCTATACCGGGATGAAAACCTCATCGAGTACAAGGCACCATTTTCAAAGTTTACTGGATTCCAGTGCGGCATATGAGGAAAAAGTAGCTACGGGAACAGGCTACAGGGGTACCTACTATACATCCAATGCATATCCCGATACCTTTGATGAAGTCCACACCATCAACTATTATGACGATTATAACTTCAATATAGCGGGCGGCAGCCCACAGACGGCATATGGGGTCACACCGATCACGAATGCCAAAGGCCTAGCCACGGGCAGCAAGGTAAGGGTACTGGGCACCGACGATTGGATCACCACGGTCACCCACTACGACAAAAAATCGAGGCCCATCTACGTGTATTCCAAAAACGCATATTTGGACACCGAGGATAGGGTTAAAAGCCAACTGACCTTTGACGGCATGGCTACCGAGACCACGACCGTGCGCCAGAAGACCGGACAGCTCACCCTGACCATCGTGGACAAATACTCTTACGACCATGCCAACAGGCTCAAAAGCCACCTGCAGAAGGTGAACGGTGCCGCTCTGGACGAGCTGATAGTCCACAACAACTACGATGACCTCGGCCAACTGCAGACCAAGGGCGTGGGAGGCAAGCAGAATGCCCCTGACCAACTGCAGTACATAGACTACAGCTACAGCGTAAGGGGATGGCTAAGGGCCATCAACGATATATCGGACTTTGACAAGGACCTTTTTGCGTTCGAGATCAACTACAACACACAGGACCATGGCGGTACGCCCCTTTACAACGGTAATATCGCCGAGACCCAGTGGTGGACGAAGAAAGATAATACCTTGCGATGGTATCGCTACGGCTACGATGCCCTGAACAGGATCAACGGTGCCACCTCGCACAATGGAGACTATGACCTTGAGAACGTCACCTATGACAAGAACGGAAACATCACTAACCTTGTAAGGAAGGGCCATGTCAATGCTCAGGCGACCACCTTTGGCGTTATGGACAATCTGGTGTACACCTATGAGACCAAGAGCAACAGACTGGAAAAGGTACTGGACAACGGCAATGACAATTATGGTTTTAAGGACGGTGTAGATGACGCCAAAGAATACGCCTACGATGCCAACGGCAACATGGCGGAGGATGATAACAAGGGCATTACGCGCATCGACTATAACCACCTCAACCTGCCAACGCTGATCTATCTCCCTTCGGGCACTATTTCGTATATTTACGATGCCACCGGCATAAAACAGAAAAAGATCGTGAGCACGGGGACCACCACCGAATATGCGGGGAACTTTATCTACGAGGACGGATCGTTCAAGATGATGTCGCATCCCGAGGGATATGCCGAGCTCAGGCCCAATGCCAAGATCCCCAGCTTTGACTATGTCTACCAGTACAGGGACCACTTGGGCAACGTGAGATTGACTTATGCGGACAGCGATGGCGATGGTTCTATCGATGCCCAAACCGAGATCATCGAGGAGAACAACTACTATCCCTTTGGCTTAAAACATAAAGGGTATAATGACGTGGTTTCTGCTAATGTTAATTCTATCGCGAGTAAATTGAAAACATATCAGGGACAGGAATTTACAGAGGAGCTAGGTTATAATATGCATGAATATAAGTTCAGACATTATGATGCAGCAATCGCAAGGTTTGTTGCAATAGACCCTTTAGCTTCTGACTATACTCACAACTCTACTTATGCATTTAGTGAAAATAGAGTTATAGACGCTAGAGAAATGGAAGGGTTAGAGAAAGTGATAATATTTTCTGGAGCTACTTGGGATGAAACAGAAGATGCTACAAGTGGAGTAACAAAAGTAGCAGAAACTCTCAATACTTATTCTAAAGAATTAGATATGAAGTCTGGAAGTGTAGTTCTTATAAATTCAAACTATTGGAACCCAGTAGGGGTGTTAATAGCTGGTATTGAAGAAGCAAAGTCAGCTGATCCTAATGAGCCATTAATTGTATATGGCTATAGTAAAGGGGGCGAAATAGCTCAAGAATTAGTTAGAGCGCTTGATGATATAGGAATTAACGTTGATTTATTATTCACTATTGATGCCGCTGACGGACCACTTACTTTTACAGTTAATAGAGAAATACCAGATAATGTTCTTGAAAATATTAACTATTTTCAACGAGATGGTGGATTATCAAGGTCTAGAGGTAATAAAAACAAAAGAAAAGATGGTTCAACGAAAGGTATATATAATATCAATTTATCTTCCGATGATGTAGACCACTATACTATTGATGATGATACGGCAGATGATGTTATTGCTAGAGCTACGGCTGATTTAAAAGCTCATTATGACAAAAAACGTAAAAAAGAAGCTGAAAGAGCAGCGAGAAAGGCTGAGAGAAAAAAGAAGAGAGAAGACAGAAGAAATTAATAAAAAGTAATAAAATGAAAAGTAAATTTAATTTTAAAATATATTTAGGTATATTCTTAATACTTATAATAGTATTTATTATAACAATATTCCTTTATGAAGGATTAAAAATGGGGAATTCTGATTATGGGTCATTTGGTAACTCTTTAATTACTAGTATAGCCAACTTATTTCAATTCCCATTTAATACAATTATTAAACCTGAATCAGATTTAATATATTTCTTGGGTATATTTTTTAATAATGCTTTTTATTCATTAATCATATATTTTCTTTCTAAGATTTTTATGAAACAAATAAGTAGTCGCTCAAATTAGTGGATGACTTAATTGTGAG
>NZ_JAGSPD010000014.1 GCF_019203985.1 Winogradskyella luteola
CCCAACAGGTATAGCTTGAACACAGACTTGTTTTTAGATTTTTTATTTATTGCCCTTTTAGAGATTTTTTGAATTTACCTTATAAGAATACATGCTATCCTCTTGATATCAAAAAGTGATTTTTTGACAATCATTTTTTATCTAATCAAATTAGATTTGCTCTTTCAATACAAAAATTTTCTATCAAATGTTTGTTATAAAAAGAGTGATGGTTATAATTGGTATTTTTTTTAATATACTGAGTTATGGTCAAGACGTAAATAAAAAGCAACTCGATCAATATTTTAATGAAATAGCCAATCAAAATTCCTTTATGGGAGGAATAGCGATCTTATCAAACGATAGAGTAATATACACACGTAACATTGGCCATGCTGATATCGAAAGCAATACAAAAGCAGATATCAATTCAAAATATAGAATTGGTTCTATCTCAAAAACTTTTACTGCTGTTTTAACCTTAAAAGCCATTGAACAAGGTTGTATTGATATTGATGAAACCTTAGAAAAGTATTTTCCATCCCTTAATAATGCGGATATAATAACCATTGAGCAGCTATTATATCACAGATCGGGTATTTATAATTTTACGGATGCGAAAGATTACGACAATTGGAAAACAGAGCCAAAGACCAGATCAGAAATGATTGAAGTCATTAAAGATGGAGGCTCAGTTTTTGAACCTGGTACTAAAACAGAGTACAGTAATTCAAATTATGTATTGTTATCATATATTATAGAGGATTGCTTTAAAATGTCTTATGCCGATGCCATACAAAAACACATTGCCAAACCGCTCAATATGGTAAACACTAAAATGGGTAAGGACATTAATCCAAAAAATGGGGATTGTAATTCTTATGTGTTTTATGAAGATTGGACTAAACAAATCGCAACTGACATGTCAATTCCATTAGGTGCTGGTGCAATCATAACTACACCTTCTGAGCTTGTAGAATTCAGTAATACTTTATTTAATGGTAAACTTTTGGATGAGAAAAGTCTATCAAAAATGAAAACCATAAAAGAAAACTTTGGAATGGGAATATTTCCAATTAATATAGAGAATAAAACAGCATTTGGACATACTGGCGGAATTGATGGCGCATCTGCCTTATTCTCATACATACCAGAAATCAATACGTCTTATGCAATTATTTCTAATGGCAGTAATATGAATAACTATGAAATAGCTACCGCTGTGGTAAAAGCCATATATAATCAACCATTGGATGAAATGATAGCACAACTTCTTGAGTCTGAAAGTAAAACGGAAAGTGTTAAAACATATACTGGAGAACTTGATGCATACGAAGGTGTTTATATAAATGAAGATCTACCGTTTAAGTTAAATATCAGAGTTGAAAACGAGCAACTTTGGGCACAAGCTACAGGTCAGGATGCAATTCCCTTAGAGCGCTTTGCGCCTAATAAGTTTAGATTTAAGCCCGCCAATATTGTACTGCACTTCAATCTTGATGAAAAAACGGTGACTCTCAACCAAAGTGGGGCAGAGTTTAAGTTTGGTATAGAAAAAAAATGAAGAATTGATTGGTGACTCGTTTTCATAATAATAGTTAAAGTTGATACCAATAGTAAGCTTCCGTAAGTTTTAATTGTTCAAATAAACTAAATCTTTCATCAATCAATCAATTGGTTTTTTTGGAAATTACGGAAGCTCTATTGGTTTTTCAATTGTTAGTTAAAAGACTAATGTAAATACTTTATATACCATTTAGATGACAAGCCTCATCAGTTTGGATAATAGCCAAATAGAATATCGATTTTCAGACAAAAACCATTGTGAAACTTTACTCTTTCTGCATGGTTTGGGTGCAAATCTTTCACAGTTTGATGAACAATATATTTTCTTTAAAGACATTTACAATGTTTTATTGGTTAACTTAAGGGGTCACGGAAACTCCAAGGTGGCCGAACCGTCAAATGCTTGTGATTACCAATTATCAAAAATCGCAGAAGATGTCACCGCCTTAGTAAATATTCTTGGGATTAAAAAAGTGCATCTTGTGGGTAATTCTATGGGTGGAAATATCGGTTTTGAGATTTTAAATAGTCATGGATACCTCTTGAGTTCACTAACTACATTTGGTACAACGGTGAAATTAAAAGCGTCTTGCTGGCATATTTTAACCTTGCGGTTACTATACAAACTTATTCCCAAAGCGTGCATTGCTGAGATATCTTCATGTACAGGTCGTACGCACCTTTCGAGACAAAAAATTAAGAAAATGATGCTTTGTGCGCAAAAGTTAACATTACAGCTTGTGCTTCCAAACATTTCTGAATTCGATTATTGCTCCGTGATAAGAAACTCTAAAATACCAATATTGGTAATTAAAGCAGAGAAAGATAAGAGTATTAACAAAGCCATAAATAGCACTGTAGAAGAAATAGAAAATAAGAAGAACGTTCAGCTCATTTGCATGAAAGATGTTGGGCACTTTGCTAATTTAGATAAACCACACCATTTCAATAACATGTTGAGAGCTTTTATAGCTAGTAAATCAAGAATCTCTAAATAAATATGTAAAGGGAATCTATTTTCATTTTTTTACGAACATAAGCGGTTCGCTGATTCCACTTCCAAGAGATAGATAATAGATACCACTTTCTAAATCAACAACATTTATTTGCTTGCCAGATTCATAGATGCCTTTTTTTACTTCTTGGCCTAATATATTGTATATGCTGTATGGAATATCGCTGTTTATGTTTTTAAGCATTAACTTCTCTGAAGCTGGATTTGGATAGAGTTTTATTTGTTCGATATTGGGTTCATCATTGACACTTAAAGCACCGTCGAATTTAGAGATTCTATTCAATGAAGCCTCGATAAAGTAGATGGTATTCCCAGAAATTTCTAGTTCATAAGGAAAGTTAAGTCCAGAAACAATTTCTTGTGTTGTAGTTATTGGTAGAATAGTTGATGTATCAATTCTAGAAATATTTTGATTTCCTAGTTCCGTTACAAAGAGATCATCATTGACAAATTCTATATCCAATGGGTTACTTAAGGTTGTAATAACATCTATTGGTGTTGGGGTTGATAATGCTATGTCTATTTTTATAATCTTATTTCCATCTCGTTCTACAATATAAAGTTCGTTGTTATTGCCGGCTAAACCCCAAGGGCCATTGAGCCCTGTAAGTACTGTTGTGAGTTGACTGGGAATTGAGCCAGATATATCGGTTTTGTATACTATACCGGCACTGTAATCTGCTATAAACAGTTCATTCCCCATAATAGCCATACCTCTTATGTCTGAAATGCCTGTAACTACATCAACTGGTGTGGGATTAACGCTGGTAGCATCAAACCTTATAATTTTATTACTGCCTATATTGGCTACATATAGAAAATTGCCGTCAAGTAAGATTTCATTTGGGAAATTTAATCCTGTAGAGAGTACATCTATTTTGCTAGGGTTTGCTATAGTTACATCTATTTTGATGATCTTGTTCGATGAATATTCTGAGATAAATAATTCATCATTTAATAAAGCTATGCCCAGTGGGTTATTAATATTGTCTATTACTTCTTGTATTTGTGCGCTAGCAGACTTTACAATTAAATATAGCATTATTGTAATGATTTTAATCTGTTTCATAAACATTGGTTTTATAGATTTTTATTTTATAATTTTTAAAAATTGAAACCTACTGAAATCTCAAGTCCTATATCTTGAGTATAAATTTCTGAGTTTTGAATTTGCTGAAAAAATTCTACGCCGAGAACCAATCCATAGTTTTGCCATGGAATGATTTTCATGCCTTGGCTTGCACCTACACCAATCAAAAATTTATAGATGTCATTATCATTACCAAGGCGTCTCTTTACTTCAACACCTATGGGTATATTAACACCAACAGTACCATAAACCCCAGATATTATTTTTTTGTATCCAAATATTCCTGGCCGTAACATCGTTGCATCAACGTACTCAAATCCTTCTCTACGGGCAAAATTATCTTTGACATCGTAAAATTCTATATTGATTTCGTAGGGAATAATAAAAGCACTGTTGTCATCTAAGAATCCTGTATATCCCAAAGCCCAGCCGTTATGATATGTACTTGTTAAAATCTGTCTGTACTCAATGATGTTGTACCAATTGTTGAGTTTATTGTCGTCATTTTCATCAAAATTAGATATGTCAAAATGCGTTGATGATTTATCGATAGAACTATTTTTATGTTCTATAAAAGCAAGAAAACAGTATTCTAAAGCAGCTCTTATGCGCTGATCATGGCTTAAAAACACATCTTCTATAATAGAGGTAAATCCAAATACAGATGCGGCAAAAACTTGGTCTTCGTTGCGTTGAATACGATATAATTCTTTGAGTTTTCCTTTTCTCATTTCGCAAAATGATAGATCTACTGTAGCCCTGGAAATGACTTCTTCTGTATTGCGACGTGTTTCTTGAATACTTAGAGCATTTATTTTTACATAAATTTTTTGGCTATCTGAAGTTTCTACCAATGAACTATCTATAAAAGATTTTACGGCGTAAGCAGCATTTGGAAACAGTTGAAGTTTTACAGTTTCACCCTTTAGGTTTTTATGAATTCCGAGGTTCTTTTCTTTGCGGTCATCTATAATTTCCTTGATGTAGAATTTAATATTACCACTATCAAAAGGCACAGTTTTCAACTTAATGAAATCTTGACCACTAACTACTATAGAAAATAAAACAGCAAAAAAGAACAAGTACTTCATGGCAGCATTATTTTTCACATGTACTATAATGAATTTCGGTATAGCGGTAATAGTCTAAATCGAATATGGCAACCAAACTATATGTACCCAAACACTTAATCCTTAGCTTATCTACTTCCTCGGTGTTGTATTTTAACTCTATGTATTTACCGTTGATGTTTAACATCCATGTTCCAAAATATGTTTTATCTTCCATTTTAGTGGTAAAAGTCATATCTCCATTAAATTGAATATAGTCTTCCTTTTCGATCTCTTCAGGTGCGTAATATTCTCCTTCTTCATAATACTTTTCTAGTTTCCATGTTTTTAAAAGTGCGGTTTTGGAGAGTTGTTGAGCACTGATTTTGTGTGTAATTACACCTAATGTTATGATGCAAAAAATTATAATTCTTCTTCTAAAATCCATGTAATATTTATTTTATAGTCTTGCATATAAAAAGTGCTTAAAATCCAAAGATGAATCATGGTAGTATCTGTTCAGTAAACATTTTACTCAATGTTATCTTATAGAATAGAACTCTTCTGTTATAGTATATTTTATTTCTTCATCTTCCTTAAAAAGAAAAAAAGCTGCTCCCCAAAGCGTTGAACTATCCTCCTCAATTTTTGAAGCCATCAAGCTATACAAGTCTTGCCCTTTCATTTTAAGAAAATCTTCTTTACTTATCCATTTAATACTGTCCCATCCAGACTTGGGTTTAAGATTTCCAGTTTTATAATTGGCTACATAAAACATTCTTAATGCTGCTTGTTCATTAAAGCTATACGTAAAAGAGAATATACCTCCTATTTCGGGTTTTGTAATTTCAATACCCATATCCTTTGCCAAATTATTTAAGGACTGATTAATGGATTCAGATTGATTATATCTTAATGCGGGAACATTCCAAGTATCACCATACTTTACGACAATAAGCTCGTCTTTCTCATTACATATTAATAAGCGTTTTATGGTATAGTTGTCCAATTGTTTTTCGGTTTCTTGTCCATATGAAAAACCAAAAACAAGAAATAGAGTGAAAGTGAAGTAGATTGTTTTCATTGCGTGTTTCATAATTAATTTTTATTATTTATCTAATTTTTTTGATTGCTTTTTTAACCACCAATCTAACCTTGTTTCAGTTTTATAATTGGTAATCCTGGGTTTTGTTTCTGCTCTTTCTATGGTTAGAGAATTCAGTTCTGCAACCACAGACCATATAGTGCCGAACTTTTCCTGTCTAAGATTAAGACAGACACAGGGGTCTGATAATATTTCTTTGGCTTTCTGTAAATCTAATTTTGATAGCTCTTTTAAGCTTTGGTATATACCTTGGTAGCGTTCTATACTCTTTGACCAGCCAACTTTTCCTTTGTCATAAGGTTGCATCTCTTTTGAGGCAAATTGATTGGTAATATGAAGGTATGCTTTGCCCTCTGTCGGTTTTATAACATGAGTTTTTTCAGGGGCAGACTCAACAATCGCCATATCTCCATTTGCATCGGCAATTAAAAAATTATTAGAAGACGCAGCTTTGGCTTTTTTTATTATGGTTATAGCTTCTTCTATATTATAAGCGTTTTCTAATACTTTTCTTACAATAAAATGAAAGCTCACACCTGGCTGTATTGTGGTTCCGTTTACAAAAGACATTGCTATGAAGACCCCTTTTTCATTAATACCGTCAGATCTACCAATAAAAACATCTGATTGTGAGATATAGGCCAGTTTATTTGTTGGTGCTATTAAACTGCTTTCTGTGAATTTTTTAAATTGAAAAAGCATATCATAGTTCCTCCCAATTACCATAGAGTCTCTATTTTTAAATGCAAAGACACTACATCTACCATTATAATCGAAAGCAACTAAGCTTAGCAAAAATGATGCTACATTATACGGGTGATCTTTAATACCATCTGCAAATCCATAGATTTCATCCATGATTTCTGGGTAGAAGCGTTGTAGTTCAACCATGCTTTCCTCACCAAAATCTTTTTGTCTTGTTTCGATATGTGGTAGTTTAAAACCAGCTTTTTTATGTAACAGATTGCCGTACTTATATCCCATATCGTAAAAACTGCCATATAATCTTGGGTGATACATAATTTTATTTTTATTTCTTTACAGCTACCATTATATGTGGGCTTAGTGCAAGAAGATTTTTATCATTTTCCGTGATTTGTAGTAACTCTTCTAAGGTTTGTCTTTTCTTTGGGGTAGACATATTTGAGAAGTAATCCTTATCTAACCAAATGATTCCTTCTACTGCGTAAGTATTAAGATATGAGAAGCTTTGTTCTAGCAGTTCACCCTTTAAATCTTCAGGCTTATGATAATACGCTTCTGTAAGTAGCCAGGGTAGAGAAGTAGGTGGATCATGCAAACTGGTTGTCAGTTCCCTCTTGCACATCTCAAAAAAATCACTATTATGAATATGACCATTCATCAGACCAGCAATGGTAGATGCTGTATAGTTTATACCAAAGACCAAACAAATACCATCTTTTCTTAGTACACGATGAGCTTCTTGTATAGCTTTAACTCTTTCTGTGTGGTCTTGTAAATGATAAAGTGGACCATGTAGTATTATTAGGTCAGCAAAATTTGAAGGGTAATTGAGTTTTTGTGCATTTCCTTGTTTTATAATTATTGGTCTTGCTAATTTCTTATTTCGGTTTTCTACTAGCTTTACATGCTTCATTACAGGCTCAATAAGATGAACTTCGTGTCCATTGTTTGCCAACCATTCTGAGTACTTTCCTGTGCCACCACCTATATCCATTATAATTGAATGGTCTTTGTTTATGTGTTTTTTAATAAGTTGTTTAATCCTTTCAAACTCAAAAACTCCCATTCCGCTTTCCAGTCTGGTTTCTTCAGATGCTTTTGTATAAAAATCCTCAATTTTTTTGCTAATGAAAGTATTGCTCATTTCGTCCGTTTTTTGCTTAAAAACAAACCTCTAAACTATTAATACAAATTGTATTGTATTTGTCAAAAAATCAATATTTATATATTATTAAAAACCAGATTATTATTTACTTTTTGACAAATGAAATTGTTTTACTAGAAATAGGTTTGTAGAAAAATTGCTGTACAGAACACATTTGTGCAGCCTAATTATTAAACAAATTTATGTTATGAAAAACAATTTATTATTTCTTTCAATCCTAGCTTTAACGCTAGTAGTGTCTTGTTCAGATAACGATGACAACTCAAATGACACCGTTAATTTATCTCAGGGATTGGTTGCTCATTATTCTTTAAATGGTAATGCAGATGATGCCAGTCTAAATAATTTTGATGGTACTATTACAGGAAACCCTGAGCTTTTTGAAAATGCCATAAGTGGTGATGGAAATTCCTATAAGTTTACAAACGACAATCCTTTTATAACAACATCCGTAGAGATCGATAATAATCTTGGTTCTGGGAGTAGCTTTTCAGCTTGGGTTTATCTCAATGATACTGATTTTACAGGTAGAATACTCTCGAATTTTAATGGAGATGACCCAAATGATGCTAATTGTAACAAAAGAGTAGGTTTTGTTTTCGGTGTAACCGATAATGGGGCAATCAATGTGTTTTATGCTTCAAGTTCGCCGCTTTACTATGGGAGAATCACTGCAACAGAGTCTTTAGAAACAGAAAAATGGCATCATATAGTAGCTACATGGGATGGCAGAAGAACTTCTTCAAGTTTTAAAATCTATATAGATGGAGAAAGAAGGGATGTTGACGATTTTCAGGCTGGGCAAGAAACATCGTTTTGCGATAGTTATATACAATCAGACCAGCCATTTCTCATAGGATTAGGAACATGCGAAACGGGACCTTGTTCACCTTTTAAGGGTGCCATTGATGAGGTTAGAATTTATGATAGAGTAATTAATAGTGACGAAATAGAATCACTTTCCAACGAATAACATTTTAAGAACTAATTAGTTAAATAAGGTTTGTGAGGTGTTAATTTATCCTTGCAAGCCTTATTTTAATATTAATTTTGAAGGCGGATTTTTATAGGCTTTTTTAAAGAGTTTGCTGAAGCTATATATGTCATTAAAGCCTAAAGCATCTGTAACTTCACTGACAGAGTATTGATTGCTCAATAGCATTTCTTTTGCTTTCATCATTCTAAACGAGTTTGAATATTGATGCGGAGTTTTACCAAAAACAGTTTTAAAGGAACTGTACAGATGAAACTTAGATAAGCATGAGATATTTGATAATTCATCTAAAGAAATCTTCTTATCCAAATTATCATGGATATATTCTCTGGCAATAAGGAGTCGCTTTAGAGTCTCTATCTTAGTAGACTGTTTTTTAACGTTGATATTGTTTGCATGCCTGTAAGCTCTAATTTGATCTTTGTGCAGAGCATCAAGAATGGTAAGTGAAAGTTCCTCGGCATCAAAAAATTCAAATTCCTCTCCCAAGCTTATATCATGAACCTTTTTTAATAATAAGCCACTTGGATAATGATTTGCAGAAAAGGTTTTCTCGATGAAAAAGTTTTTATCATCTTTTAAATGGAATGGATTGTTCAGGATGGATTTGGTATCTGAATGAAAAAAAGTATCAAATTCTTTTTTCAATTTTTTAGTAACTACTAGACTGAGTACATCAATACATTTTTCTTCTTCATTTAAATATATCCATCCATCACTGGGATTTGTTACGATAAAAGTATCGTTATTCAGCGTTTGTCTTTTGTTGCGCCACTCAATACTACCATGCCCTTTTTTAAAGAAAATAATAACAAGATTATTATTCTCGTAAGCATAACTTTTCATGTGCGTATTAAACCGCATCATGTAGTTAGAATCAGAATGAAAGTCGGGTGCAGTTGAATGCACCTTCTTTGCAAAGTGATCGTAGTATTTATCGATATAAATTTTTTTCAAAATTCAATAGCACATAAGTTAATAAGACAAAACTAAAGAAAAGCTTATCGAACTACTATTTTTGTGGTCATTTCTTTGTTGTCCTTAGTGCGTAATTTTAAAAGATAAAGGCCACTTTTAAAGTCTGATACATCAATAGTCTGATTTTTTGATCGTAAAATTAAATGGCCTAAGACATCGTAGATAAGTATGTCTTTTAAAAACGTTTCGTCTTCAATTGATACATTAATAATTTTTGATGTAGGGTTAGGATATACCAAAACGTTAATTAGGGAATTGTCAGGCAAAGATAAAACACTTGAAATGTCATAGGCTTGTGCAAGTCCAAAATTGTTTGTTCTAAGGTAGTTTCCCAAAGCTAAAATATTTCCACTATCAGAAATTGCTAAAGCACCACGTAAGCCGTCTATGGGAATAGTAATTCCCCTTTGTACGTAATTGTTACCATCAAACTGATAAATACTCACAGATCTGTCATCGACGTTATTTGCTGAAGGACTTAAAACCGTAGCAACATTTCCGTTTGCAGAAAGTTCAACTGAGTTACCAAAAAATTGCTCTGACGTATTGCCTTGTATTGCATTTCCGACTTGTGTCCAGTTTTGATTTGTAAAGTCATAAAAAGTTACTTTCCCTGCTCTGAATGTAGATTCACTATCAAATGGAATTCCTACGGCAATTCTATTTCCGTCGTTGGTTATGGAAACAGAGGCACCAAGCCTTACTTCTTGGGCATTACCTAATATATCGGTACCTTTTTGTACCCATTGATTGTTTTGAAACTCAAATACCTTAACCATTCCCGCATTGGTAAAGGCAGAATTATCTCTTGGTGTACCAATTGCTATTGTAGTACCGTTATCTGATAAATCGATGTCCAAACCAAAGAAAACGGTTGAGGTATTGCCACTTATTTCACTTCCAATTAAGTTCCAAGTGTTACTAGCAGAATCAAAATCAAAAACATAGACCAAACCGGTATCATTACTAATATTAGGAGAACTTGCAGCAATTCTATTTCCATTGGAATTTATATCTACACTAAAACCAAAAAGAGCACTTTGAGCAGCACCATAAAGTTTTTGTCCTTTTTGAATCCAATCCGTTCCATTAAAAGTATAGACAGTAACACCACCAGAATTTACGCCGCCTCCGCTACTAGCAGGTGAGCCTACTATTAAAGTTTCGCCATCATCAGAAAGTTTTACACTTGCTCCAAAAGCTTCGCTGTAAACTCCAAATAAGGAACTGCCTTTCTGAACCCATTGATTATTGATAAGACTAAACACTTCAACTTCGCCTACGGCTACAGTATTTGGATTACTGTTTCTATTTCCTATTGCCATTGTAAGACCATCTGAAGACAATGCTATTGAATAACCGAAATCTTCACCAAGCCTGTCAGCTAATAGGTTTTGACCAATTTGTATCTGTGACAATAAGATTATTGGGCATAACAAAAGTATATAGGTAAGCTTTTTCATAGACTTGTTTTTTCTACAAAAATAATATGAGATCACTTTTTTGGTTTGTCAAAAACTCTCTTTTCTTATTGTTTATGTGCTCCTTAAAGTGAGCCGTATTTCGTGTTTATATTTTTTCTTAATCTGATATTTATCATATTTCTAAGGGAATCCTTATTGTAATTTTACCGTTAGAAATTAAATATGAATATGATGATTAATAATTTAATAGCATTAGTTTATGATTGGTCAATGGGAGTAATAATGATTGGGGTGTTTGCCCTAGTTTGTATTATTTTAATCGGTGTTCTTGTCAATTTTATGTCAAGTGGAAAAAAGAAAAATGATATTAAAGAGGACTAAGTCTCCTTTTTAAGGAATATAAAATATTTGTATTCTTTTTTGTAACATTTCTAAGTAATTTACGTCATATAGGTGTAAACATAAATAGATTATGGAATCAAATTATCACACCTTAAAACGTACAGACAATCAATTATTGATGATTACGCATTTGGCACAATTACTTACTTATGTCACAGGTTTCGGTGGATTAATAGTACCGCTGATTATTTGGGCGACGCAAAAAGATAAAGTAGATGGCATGGATGCTCATGGTAAATCAATTTTGAATTTTCAGTTAAGTATTATTGTCTATTGTATTCTAAGTATTCCTCTAATGATCGTATTTGGATTGGGTATATTATTATTGATACTCATAGGAATTTTAGCATTTGTAATGCCAATCATAAACGCAATAAAGGCTAGTAATGGAGAATTACCTAGCTATCCATTATCTCTTAATTTTGTTAGTTAGTTATTAAAGAAATGGAAATGAAAAGGCTTACCAACTGGTAAGCCTTTTTTAGTTGTACTAATGTGTAACTTTTTAATTATTTAGCATCACAGGCATCACAAGCATGGTTACATGCTCACCCTCATCCAATCCATCAATTGGGGTTAAGATACCAGCTCTGTTTGGCAAGCTCATTTCTAACTGTACATCATCAGAGTTTAGGTTATTGATCATCTCTGTTAAAAAGCGTGAGTTAAAACCAATTTGCATATCGTCTCCTTGATAATCACAGGTTAAACGCTCTTCTGCTTTATTGCTGTAATCGATATCTTCTGCTGAAATATTGAGTTCTGCACCTGCAATTTTCAAGCGAATCTGATGTGTCGTTTTATTGGAGAATATACTAACACGACGTACAGAGTTTAAAAACTGCGTTCTGGCGATAACTAATTTATTTGGGTTCTCTTTTGGAATAACTGCTTCGTAATTAGGATACTTGCCATCAATTAGTCGGCAAACCAAAACAGAATTATCAAACGTAAATTTAGCGTTAGATTCGTTATACTCAACCAAAACATCATCATCGCTTCCTGCCAAAATACCTTTTAATAAATTTAATGGTTTCTTAGGCATAATAAATTCTGCTGATTCAGTAGCACTTACATCAGCTCTTGTATATTTCACTAATTTGTGAGCATCCGTAGCCACGAATGTTAAATTGTCTTGAGAGAATTGGAAGAATACACCACTCATAACTGGTCTTAAATCATCATTACCAGCAGCGAAAATAGTTTTGCTTATGGCTGTGGCCAATATATCTCCCATAATGGTAGTTTTGCTTGCATCTTCTACCGAAATCGCATTAGGGAACTCCGCACCATCTGCATAGGCTAGTGCATATTTACCATGATTAGAACTGATTTCTACTGTATTGTTTTCTTCAACAACAAAAGTTAAAGGTTGCTCAGGAAACGTTTTTAAAGTATCTAATAATAAACGTGCAGGTAAAGCTATGCTGCCTTCAGAATCACTTTCTACATCAATGGTTGAAGACATCGTTGTCTCTAAGTCACTTGCAGAAACGGTTAATTTCGATTGGCTTAATTCAAATAAAAAATTATCTAAAATAGGTAGTGTGTTGCTGTTATTAATTACACCTCCCAAAACTTGAAGCTGCTTTAATAAATAAGTACTTGAAACAATAAATTTCATGCTAATTATATATAGTTTATTACGTTTTAATTTGTCTTACAAATATATCCCAATAGATGGGTTTTGTAAAACAAACTTATTAACAATATATTTTTATAAAAGTGGTATTCTCGTTATATGAAAACGGGCATATCTAAGTGTATTTACGTTTCCTCAAATAATTGAAGCCAAACCCAAATAAAGCCAAAAGCAACAGCGGTAAGGCAATGTTTATGAATTGCCATTTGCCTTTGTTTTCTTTAATGATATCTGAATCTAGATAGGCAATATTAATTTCTTTGACTCTAATGTTTATAAGTCCTGTGTCATCCAACAAGTAATTAATGGTGTTTAAGAGAAATTCCTTATTTCCATATTCAAAACCTCTATAATCAACACCAAGCTCTAGAGGTCTATTTCTTCTAACATCGTTTTTTATAACATCACCGTCAGAAATGACTACGATTTTTGTTGGCTCGCTTTTAGACTTAAAGTTTTTTACCTTAAATGGGAGTATACGTTTGTCATAAACCGATGTAAATTCACCATCTAAAAGTACAGCTAGATTTTGTGGGCCATTACTGTAAGTCGCTTCATTTGGGGTTTTGGTAACATCTGATAACGAAATTTGTGCAGGCGCACCTTCTAGTTTAGAACGCGGGGAACTCTGCAATAGAATTGTTTTGTCAATTCCGTTTTTTAATGTATCCATCGGACTTGCAAAATCATATCTTACCAAATTGAGATTTTTTGTAATTGGATGATCGGGGTTGGATGAAGCTAAAGGAGAATATTGCCATTGTACTGGCTGCAGTTGAGCTTGACTACCTTCGCCAATCGCTAACATTATGGGTGCAGAATATAAATCCTTTACCAAACTGTGATTTACCCTAACCCCATACTTAAAGAAAAAATCATTAAGATTTAAATCGCGCATTATGGAAACAGCAGTGCCACCATTGTATAAGCTATCCTTATCCATAATTACAGATTCAGTTAGCCATAAGCTTTTTCCTCCATTCATGGTGAATTGGTCTAGGACTAATTTCTCCTCTTCAGAAAATGCTTCACTTGGTTTAGCGGCTACAATTAAATTGTAGGTTTTTAGCTTGTCTAAAGTACCTTGGGGATTTGTGGCCACACTATCTAAAGTAAATTGTGCCAGATTGTAGTAAGGTTGAATGGTTTTTAGGAAATCTGCAATATAGATGTCGCTCAATTCTCCATTGCCTTTTAAAACCGCAACCTTCTTTTGTTTTGGTTTCACTAATTTGCTAAACCCATCAGCAAAAGCATATTCCAATGATTGTACAGAATTATTAATTTGCTCTTGTAGACCTTGGGTAATACTTCGTTTCAAGAGTGGTATTTTAACTCTTTTTTCCTTGTAACTTGCGTAAGCCCAAGGAAAAATAAGTTCTTGAGTAACCTTACCTGTATTAGTATCTGTATTGACATAAGGCTCTAAACCAGATTTCGTAAGCTCTTCAATAATTTGTTCTCGTGTAGCTTCATCTTCAATAGGATTGATGTAATTAACTTTAATGTTGTTGGTCTTCAGCTGAAATTCTTCAATAATCTGACGTACTTCAGTTTGAAGTAATCGAAATTCCGAAGGAAAATCACCTTCTAAAAACACGTCAATAATCAAAGGGTAATCTATATCTTCAACAAGAAGCTTTGAAGCTTCAGAAAGTGTGTAGCGTTTATCTTTGGTTAAATCGAAACGGCCATATAAATTGCTGGAAATGAAATTAATGACGATTAATCCAACGATAACAACGAGTATGTAAATAAGTGCTTTATTATTTTTCATCCTCGTATATAATTTCTTCTTGATAGTGTCTTAATGCTTTAACTTTATCATTTTCAAAAGTGATTTCAACACATTCTTTCTCATGATTGAAAGCTCCTGGCTCTATACCTAAGCCATAATTCCATCTGTCTGTGTCATGGCCTTTCTTGGTGTCATCCCACGACAACCATTCATACATGCCAAGTGTGTGCGCAATTTTTTTTCTTGAAGTACCAATAAGCGTATCAGATTCAATAATATCATCAATCATTTCGTAACGCAAAGCCGGTTTCTCTATCCAAGCTTCTGCATCAAAATACTTTTGGTGGTGGTAGTTGCTCACAATATTTACAAAAGGATAGAACATATAGAAATATACAAAAGGTGTCAATATTAGACTAATTAAACCCGTGAGCCATTTGCGGCGATCTACCGTGTTCAAAAACAAAAAGAGTAGTGTAAACACCACAAGCATAAAAATGACTAAAAAAGGAGTGATAATCATAATTACTGTTTTTGAATTCTAAGTTTCGTGACTATTAAAAATGCTAGGGCAATGCTAATGAAATAAACCAAGTCTCTTGTATCTATTACACCACGACTCATGCTATTGTAATGTGCTGACATACCAAGATTTTCCATATATACGACATCGCCGAAAACTTTATAATTTGAAAGACCTTCAAAACCAAAATAGAAAAAGAAACAAATGAAAACAGCTATTATGAATGCTACAATCTGATTGTCGGAAAGGGTAGAGGCAAACACTCCGATAGCGGTATATGCAGCAATTAAAAATAAAAGTCCAAAATACGAACCAATAGTACTTCCCATATCGAGGTTATTTTCTGGATTTCCTAATTGTGAAACGGTGTACACATAAAGCAAAGTTGGAATCAGTGCCAAAAGAATTAACACTAACGCACCCAAATATTTACCTAAAACAATCTGAAAACGAGAAATGGGTTTAGTTACCAATAACTCTAAAGTACCTTGTTTCTTTTCATCACTAAAACTGCGCATGGTTACTGCTGGCACAAGGAAAATTAATATCCAAGGTGCTAACAAAAAGAAAGACGACAAACTCGCCAAACCATTATCTAGAATATTGAAATTACCTTTAAATACCCATAGAAATAAGCCATTTAACAGTAGAAAGACACCGATAACCAAATAGCCTATTGGTGAAGCAAAGAAGATGTTTATTTCTTTTTTTAGGATTGCTAACATTTTATATATTCAGTATTCAGTATTCAGTATTCAGTATTCAGTATTCAGTATTCAGTATTCAGTATTCAGTATTCAGTATTCAGTATTCTAATTTTTATATTCACTCATCACTCATCACTCATCACTCATCACTCATCACTCATCACTCATCACTTAAGCGAAGCTAACTTATCCACACTCCAAGCTTCAGGCTTTGCATTAAATAAAGGTTTTGTTTTTGCCCAAACCGCCTTAAACAACTCTGAATGCCTGTAATTATTTAAATCGCTTTCAGCATTCCAATAACTATACGTAAAAAAGATGTTGGTATTGTTTTGATCGCGATATAATTCTAAAAAATTACAGCCTTCAAAATTTCTAATCTCATGTTTATTAGTTTCAAAATTAGCTAAGAATTCATCAATCTTAGAAGGTTCAAAACTCATTTTTACAATTCTTACTAACAAAGCCTAAGATTTAAAAAAGTTTATCGTTACGGTATCCATGGTTTTCAATCCCATTAAAGTAGATGCACTACCAACAGTACTACAATTGCTTTTATAGACAGCAATTTCTAAATATCCAGAAGAATTAAAAACGACAAGCCCTTTGCCTTCGTCATTTCGCTTAGACTCTTCAAGATTGAAATTTACAATATCGCTATACTTACTATGTATTTTTTTGAACTTATGGTTACGGGCTGAAATTTCATAAGCTCTTGTCTTTTGAACGTCCTCAAAAAATTTCTGTTTAATATTGGTCACAACATTACCATAATTATCAATATAAATAACACTGCCAATGATTTGATTTTTTTCATCATTAACAAATGGAATTAAATTTTTAATCGGTTTAATGGTGTTAATAACTTTTCCTATAATTTCAAGTGTACCTCCACGAGCAATATGACAGGCCACTTTTACAAACACATCTAAAACAGGAAAACTGGTTTCGATTTTATCATGAATGTTAATTTCTACGATTTTTTCTGGAGCAATTTCAGCACAAATCATACTCATTATACCATTGTTAGCACATATAAAGTAATGGTCATCTAAATTAACTGCAATATGCTTGTTTTCAGGACTTAACTCAGAGTCAATTCCTATAATATGAATTGTACCCTTCGGAAAACTACTATAAGCATTTAAGATAATATATGCCGCTTCGGAAATATTAAATGGAGATATGGAATGTGAAACATCTACAATTTTTACATCCTCTAGCTCACTATAAATCGCACCTTTTATGGCTCCAGCAAAGTGATCTTTTTCACCAAAATCAGTCGTTAAAGTGATTATTGCCATGGATTAATTGTTGATATTTTTTTTAGAATCGAGGTTGTAAAATTCTTAGATTTGTTTGTGTACAAATGTGACACAAAACTAATAAAAGAAAACAGATTAACACACCAAACGAATTTTAATATTTATTTGGTGTTAACTAAATAAAGCACGCTTTTGAACGAACTTATCTTAGAACTCGAAGAAATTACTCCAAAAGAATTCTTCGGTGCGCAAAATGCAAATATCGAACTTTTAAAAAAATACTATCCGAAACTGAAAATCGTAGCCAGAGGCAATAAAATTAAGGCCTATGGTGATGAAGACCTCCTCGAAGAGTTTGACCATAGAATGACGATGTTAATGAAACATTTTGGTAAATACAATAAACTAGACGAAAATGTCATAGAGCGTGTCCTTACCAGTAATAGTAGCGATGATTACAATACTTCGACAAAAAGTGGCGAAGTTATAGTACATGGGGTTGGAGGTAAATTGATTAAGGCACAAACTGTAAACCAGCGTAAACTTGTAGAAAGTGTTCGTAAAAACGATATGGTATTTGCTATTGGCCCTGCAGGTACCGGTAAAACCTATACTGGTGTGGCACTGGCTGTACAAGCCTTAAAGAGTAAGGAGGTAAAGCGTATTATTCTAACACGTCCTGCAGTCGAAGCTGGTGAGAATCTTGGTTTTTTACCTGGTGATCTAAAAGAAAAATTAGATCCTTATATGCAACCGTTGTATGATGCCTTGCGCGATATGATTCCTCATGAGAAATTAGATAATTACATAGAAAAAGGTGTAATCCAAATTGCTCCATTGGCCTTTATGCGTGGACGCACTTTAGATAATGCTTTTGTAATTTTAGATGAAGGACAGAACACTACACATGCACAAATGAAGATGTTCTTAACACGTATGGGCAAAAACGCTAAATTTCTATTGACTGGCGATCCAGGTCAGGTAGATTTACCACGTCGTACCATTTCTGGATTAAAGGAAGCCCTTTTAGTTCTGAAAAATGTCGAAGGTATCGGTATGATTTATCTCGATGATAAAGACGTGATTCGTCATAAGTTGGTTAAAAAGGTAATCGCGGCATATAAGAGTATAGAGAATAGAGATTAGTCGTATTTAGCAGTAACAGCATACAGTTAAACGCACAAACAAAAAATGAGTAATACAATAATAGATACTAACTTCAACTTTCCTAACCAGAAATCTGTTTATAAAGGAAAGGTTCGAGAAGTGTATAACATCAACGATGAGCAATTGGTAATGGTTGCCACGGATAGATTGAGCGCTTTTGATGTGGTAATGCCAAAAGGAATTCCTTATAAAGGTCAAATTCTAAATCAGATTGCGACTAAAATGATGAAGGATACCGAAGATTTAGTCCCCAATTGGTTAGTGGCAACTCCAGACCCTAATGTGGCTGTGGGACACTTGTGCGACCCGTTTAAGGTAGAAATGGTAATTAGAGGTTATATGTCTGGGCATGCGGCTCGTGAGTATAAAGCAGGTAAGCGATTACTCTGTGGTGTGCCAATGCCAGATGGCATGAAAGAAAATGACAAATTCCCAGAACCTATTATTACACCAGCGACAAAAGCAGAAAAAGGGGATCATGATGAAGATATTTCCAGAGAAGCTATTTTAAAACGCGGTATTGTATCTGAAGCAGATTATGTTGTACTCGAAGATTATACCAGAAAGTTATTTCAGCGAGGAACAGAAATTGCAGCTGAACGTGGATTAATTTTAGTAGATACTAAATACGAATTTGGTAAAACCAAAGACGGTAAGATTGTATTAATAGACGAAATTCATACACCAGACTCTTCACGTTATTTCTATGCGGATGGTTATCAAGAACGTCAAGATAGAGGTGAAGCACAGAAACAACTCTCTAAAGAGTTTGTACGTCAGTGGTTAATAAGTAATGGTTTTCAAGGTTTAGAAGGGCAAACCGTGCCATCTATGAGTAATGAGTATATAGAAACTGTTAGTGAACGCTATATTGAACTCTACGAAAATATCACAGGTGAAACGTTTATAAAAGCAGATCTTTCTGATATTCAGAGTAGGATAGAGGCTAATGTTTTGGATTATCTAGGTTGATGCCTTTTGTATATTACTCTATAACTATTTCTATATTTTTATTTGGTATAGGTTTTTCGATTAATTGAAAAATGAATAGATTACTACGTTTTACTTTGAGACTTTTCTGATTTATAAAATCAATTTTGTATCTATCTCTTTTTGGTATATCCAAAGAAAATATTTTCTTAGATCTACTGCAGTTCGAATAGTATTGAACGCGCCATATGGTTCCTTTTGGTCTTATTATTTTCCCATTGGATAAACTAGTCAACTTAAAGCTAAAATCTCCAACCGTGACACCCCAACCTCCAAGAACATTAACTTTGTATATTCCAACAGGTAATTCTACTATTACACCAGAGTTATGGATGTTAATAGGTGGTAACATTAATATCTTGATTTCAAAGTCTCGATATGGTGCTCCACATGATGCGCCGTCCACATAATAATTTCCCGTACTGGCATTTTTCCCATCAGCGGATGGGGAAGTATTACCGTATCTAAATTCTTATCACTTATCTTCTTGGTTTTATACTGTAATTTCTTGCTTTCGGTTTGTAATCGATTAAGAATGTAATTTTTATCCTCAAGTTGTGGTACTTTCATGTTTTCCGACCCTTTAAAGGTTTTACCTTTAGCATCTTCTAAGCGTTCTTGGTAACGCTTTACTATGGCATTATAATCTCTAACGGGTCTGTTGGCTTTACCAAACTTATAGCGCAATAGAAACTTGGGCATGCTCAAAGCATTATTGAGTGGTTTTATACTCTGTAATAAATGTAGTGTTTGTTGCCCTTGCGTCCACTTGCCTTTGGGGCCTTCAGTCCAGGATTCTTCAGGTTGTTGTTGCAACCAATGAATTAATTCAGAATGTTTGGCTTCAATTAAATCTGCAATAGCTTCTTTGTTCATAGATGCAATTTTTATAAACAAAAGATAGGGATTTATTTCTTTAGAATCAAGACCGCCTATTTTGACTGGCTAAATACAAGTCGTTTTTATAAATATAAGTCAAAACGAATTAATGCAAATATGGAATTTAGCTTTTGGTATTTAGAATTTACTCTTCTTCCTTTTCTTGTACCACAACTTTATTTTTTTTGAAGATAGGCACTAAGTAAGATAAATTCAATCCAAAACCTACGCCAAAACTACCACTATCATAGGTTCTGTTGAATCCAGGGATGTAAAGGTTTTCATAATCGTCTGGGGAGGTTTCTGAAACTAAAAACTTAAGCTGTGTATTTATACCAGCAAACAAATTATTAAATAATTCTGCTTTTATCCCTATTAGTATTTCGCCCCAAATTGCAGTTAGACCGTCAAATTCTGTGCCTTCTTCTACTGAAAATTGCTGATTCCAATACTGGTTATTTACATTGTATACTTCGTAGCTGTTTAATGTTTGACTAAAGGTACTCGCACCTACTCTAAAACCAACATAGATCATGTTTTCCATATCTAACCAATTTTTATAAAAATTGAGGTCAATTCCACCTTTAAAGTAGCTTCCTTTTGTGGTATTGTTTAAGACATCGTTATCAATGGTACGCTCTTCATTACCAATCTCACCAGCCAAATAGATTTTTTTTGTGAGACGATAATCTCCCATAATTTCAAATCCTGAGTAGTCGTCATCTAAAAATGTGCGTGCTAGTTTACTCATATCTGCACCCAAACGCAATCCATATTTTTGCTTATAGACCAAAGTATCCTTTACGGTTTTCTTGTTTTCTTGTGCAAATGCCATTGTTGATAACAACAGCAAAATAGCGAGACTTTTAATGGAAGATGCGAACATGTACTGTGTTTTCATTTTCTATGTTTACGACGTCTATTTCTATATCGTCAATCCAATCATCACCATCACTATCTATGGTAATATCTAGTTCCGTAAAAATACTTTTGTACCCGCAGGCTCTAGAGACGTATTCAAATTGCGGTATGTATGAAATTTCAATTATATCTAAATTAGATGTAGCTGTTGGGTCATCATCTATACGCAGATTTGTATCTTTTTCTAATAAAAAGCGTGTTGTAACGTCATCACCTTCTGTTCCGATTAATAGAGGTAACCCAATTGTATTACTGTTTACATCGAATAAAACAGTACCATCATACTCAACAATAGAATCTGATGATTCTGTCGGTGGTGTAAATACTCCATTTTCATCAACAAACAATTCCTCGCCGTAAACAGATATTCTAGGTACATTTTTTAAATCCTCAGGGCTGTCAACATCATAAAACTCAATAATTAATCTTGGCGTGGTAGAAGTACTCTCTGCACAGATATCGTCGCGTTCACATGAAAATATTGCAAGGAACATAAAAAGAAGTAAAAATTGTTTTCTCTTCATTAATCTATTATGAATGTTTCAGTTTATAATTTAGTTAGAATTATTTGTTAAATGCCCGTTAAGAGTTTCAAACAAAACCACAGTTTCTATATGCGCTGTGTGTGGAAACTGGTCAACTAAACTTAACTTTTTTATATTATATCCTGCTTGCATCAATTGCTCTGTATCTCTGGCTTGCGTAGCAGGATTACAAGATACGTAAACCAAACGTTCTGCATTAAGGTTTATTATTTTTTTAAGGGTTTTAGGTGCTATACCAGCTCTTGCTGGGTCTAAAATAATAGTTCTAATTTTGTTAGTGTATTCTGGGTGCTCGTTTAAAAACTTACCAACATCGGATGCGTAAAATTTTAAACCTTTAATATGGTTACGTTTGGCATTTTCTTTAGCATCTTCAATAGCGGAAGCCACAATATCTACACCTACAATTTTAGTATTATTAGCTTTACTCGCTAAGATTTGTCCTATTGTACCAGTACCGCAAAACAAGTCCAAAACCACAGTATTATCTACAGCATCTTTATTTTCTAAAGCGTAATCTACGACTTTAGAATATAATTTTTCTGCACACTTAGGATTGGTTTGAAAAAAGCTTTTCATGCTGATTTCAAAATTTAAGTCTAATAATTCTTCAACAATTTTATCCTCACCATAAACAAGATTTATGTTTCCGTTGGTAGCTATAGTGCGATCACCAACTTCATCATTAATAGTATGAAGCAATCCAGCGACTCTATTCCCAAATAATTTAACCAAATAATTAGCAAATTCATTTAAATTAAATTTTGGTAAATCATAAGATGTCGTTACTAAATTAAATAACAGCTTGTTAGTCTTGTACGACTTACGAACTACAAAATATCTAAAAAAACCTTCTTTTTTTGGTCCATGCCAAGGAGCTAAGCCAGTCGCTTCACAATACTGTCTTATGGCTTTAAGGTGATTCTCCAATTCGGCATCAAATAATCCTGAGTCTTTGTTTAGGTTTTCACCACACCACCAAAGACCACGTCTTTTAAACCCAAGAGTAAATTCGTCGACATCGGTTTTTTGGTCTCTATCGTAACCAATTGCAGAAAAACCATATTCCATTTTATTGCGATAATGGAAGGTATTGGGTGATTTTATAAATTCATCAAACTTTTCTTCTATATCTGTAACCTTGCCGATACGCTTAAACAGTTCTAGTGTGCTTTGTTTTTTATAGTGATGCTGCCTTTCTAATGGTAATTGAATGTAGGGTGCTCCGGGAATATCTTGGTAGTGCATTTCAACTTCATCGTCAGATGCTTTTAAAACATCGATCAATTTACACTCAGCATATTTTTTACTCGATTTTTTTACCTGAGCTTTTACCAATTGACCAGGAAGTGTATTGGGAACAAACACAACAAATTCACCATGCTCATTACGAATACGGCCAATTCCCTTGCCACCAAAGGCATAATCTTCGATTAAAATTTCAATAATTTGTCCGCGTTTAACAAATTTGTTGCGTTCTCGTCTTGGCATGTATTGTCAATTAGAGTGCAAATATAGTCGCATTTTAGACTATCTTTAAAAAGTTTGAAAATAAATTGAACCTTTTTAAACCTTCTTCGTCTTTAGAGTATGCAAGTGGTAAATTTTCATAAAAGAGTTATCCATGAGCCTAAAGAAAAAGTTTCAGAATTATTGAAGACTTTAGCTAGCTCAGAGGATTTGGTGTGGCCTTACGAAAACTGGCCAGCTATAAGATTTAATGATGGTTTGAAGGTGGGAAGCAAAGGTGGTCATGGTCGAATTCGCTATACGATTACTGAGTTTGAATTAGGAGACTATATTAAATTCGAGTTTTCTAAACCTGAAGGATTTAATGGAACACATAAGTTGAAAATTAAAGGAATTGATGATACCTCTTCAGAAATATTTCATGAAATAAAAATGCAAACGTCTTTTAAAGCATTATTGCTTTGGGTTTTTATGGTGAAGTGGCTTCATAATGCATTGATTGAGGAGGCTTTTGACAAAGTTGAAAATCATTTTACAGAAACCAAAAAAGAAAGCAGATATAACTTTTGGGTAAGATTTTTAAGAGAGGCTTACAAGAGAACATCATTTCAAACCAAGTATAGCTAATTGAAAACAGATTACCACATAGATGAAAAATTAGTGAATGCCTACAAAGCTGGTGATAAAAGAGCTCTTGCAACTTTGGTGAAACGATGGCATAGGTTGTTTTGTGATAAAGCGTATTGGTTAGTAAAGGATAAAGATGCTGCAAAAGATATAGCACAAGACAGTTGGGCAATAATTATAAATAAAATAGATAAGCTTAAAGAGCCAAAGCAGTTTAGATATTGGGCATATAGAATTGTATGCAATAAGTCAACAGATTGGTTGCGATTACAATCTAAAAAGCAGAATAAAATAGTTGTACACGATTTAAATATTGAAGGCTCAACTAGCACATATTCAGAAAATGAAGAATTGAGGCAAATTGTCTTAAAAGCTATAAATGCCTTGCCCATTGGGCAAAAGAAAGTAATTAAATTGTTTTATTTAGAATCGTATAGTTTAAAGCAGATAAGTGATTTACTGGGTATATCGGTAGGAACAGCAAAGTCCAGACTGTTTCACGCTAGAGAAAAATTGAAAGCAGAACTATATCTTAATAAAGATAAATTTTAATAATTAACGTCTGTCACATTGATAGTGTCATACTGAGCGCAGTCAAAGTACAGTTGAGATGCGTATAAAAATAAAATGAATATTAACTGTTTCTCATTTTCATGAGAACAACAAAATAAATTTTTGAGATGAAAACTAATATGGAAGACATAGATCGTTTAATTAAAGAAACACTAACAGAAGAAGAGGCAAAGTTTTATGATGACTTAGAAGAACAAAATTTATGGCAGATGGTATCAGGAATTTTTTCTGGTAAAAACAGCTGGATTGTTTATATGATGAGTATGGTACAACTCATCTTTTTCGGAATCTTTATTTATTGCGCCATTCAATTCTTTAATGTAGAAGCTACCAATGATCTTATAAAATGGGGAGTTTTTGGAACCGTAAGTTTAATGGGATCTATTATGTTAAAACTATTCTCTTGGATGCAGATGGATAAGAAAGCCATTATCAGAGAAATAAAACGGTTAGAACTGCAAGTATCATCGTTGTCCGGAAAAATTTCTGAGTAAGTTTTATATACAGCAGATTATTTATTAATTTGCACGCTCTCAGGGATGATTTCTTTCCCACGCTGCTTTTTCGGGCCTCACCTTCACTCAGAAGTTTCTGTGAGCAAAGTCTTCGAAAGAATAAAGGTAGATAAGGAATGGTTATTTTTTTAATTTAAAAACGATATTAAAATGGCTGTTTTAGACCACATTTCATCGCAAGAGGCGATGGCACTAGAAAACAAGTATGGAGCACAAAATTACCACCCATTACCAGTAGTACTGAGTAAAGGCGACGGTGTTTTTGTTTGGGATGTCGAAGGCAAAAAGTATTACGACTTTTTATCAGCGTATTCTTCATTGAACCAAGGGCATTGCCACCCAAAAATTGTGAATGCTATGACTGAGCAGGCACAACGATTAACATTAACCTCAAGAGCATTTTATAACGATATGCTTGGACGCTACGAAAAGTATGCGACTGAGTTTTTTAAGTTCGATAAGATGTTGCCAATGAATTCAGGCGCCGAGGCCGTGGAAACTGCAATCAAACTTTGTAGAAAATGGGCTTATGAGGTAAAAGGTATAGACTTGAACAAAGCAGAAATTATTGTTTGCAAAAACAACTTTCACGGAAGAACAACAACTATCATTTCGTTTTCTAACGATCCTGTAGCACGAAAGAATTTTGGCCCCTACACAAATGGATTCATAAAAGTAGAGTATGATAATCTAGAAGAACTGGAAGCAGTTTTAAGTTCCAACCCTAATATAGCTGGGTTTATGGTAGAGCCAATTCAAGGAGAGGCTGGTGTTTACGTACCTAGCGAAAATTACCTAAGAGAAGCTAAAGCACTTTGTGAAAAGTACAATGTCTTATTTATAGCCGATGAAGTACAAACGGGTATTGCGCGCACAGGCCGTTTATTGGCAAGTTGTGGTAATTGTACATGTTCTGATAAGAACTGTTCTGGTACGCCAGATGTAAAGCCAGATGTACTAATTCTTGGTAAAGCATTAAGTGGAGGTTTATATCCTGTCTCTGCTGTAATGGCTAATAATGAAATAATGAACGTAATTCAACCGGGAAATCACGGAAGTACATTTGGTGGAAACCCTATTGCAGCTGCTGTTGCTATTGCTGCACTTGAGGTTGTGAAAGAAGAAAAACTAGCCGAAAATGCAGATTACCTCGGAAAAGTTTTTAGAGCAGAGATGAATAAGTTTATTGAAACCTCATCTATCGTAAATTTGGTTAGAGGTAAAGGTTTGTTAAATGCTATTGTAATTAATGATGACGAAGACAGTGATACAGCATGGAATATTTGCTTAAAACTAAGGGATAATGGATTATTGGCAAAGCCAACACATGGTAACATTATTCGTTTTGCACCTCCTTTGGTAATGAGCGAAGAACAGTTATTAGATTGTGTTTCTATTATAATTAAGACTTTAAAAGCGTTTGAAGACTAATAGAAGTTGATTCTTTATATAGCAAAAAAGCGATTCTACATAGAATCGCTTTTTTGCTATATATCTTTATAAGTTTATTGACCTTGGGCTTCTAGTGCTTCTTGGTAGGATCTCATAAATTCGTCATACATTTCATCCCAACCAACTGTAGCAATTACATAAATCACTCTTATTATCATTAAGACATTTATTATAACTGCAACTAACGCAATAATTTTTGCAGTATTCATTGATTTCACCTGAGATTGGTCATAACCATCAGGGTCAGCATTTACTTGCTTTAAATTATTTTTTGCTATAAAATAAGCAATACTTGACGGTATAATTCCTAAGCCCGCTATACAACAACATAAAATACCTAAAATAGATAAAACATAAATTATTGCAGGGTTGAGTTTCTTTTCTTCCATTGTTAATTTTATTTAAGATAAAGTTTAAGTAAGTAATTGCCTATGATGGTAACCACATTCAGAATAGCCAATATAGTAATAATTTTAGTTCCTTTTTTAAAATTTTTAAAACTGTTTACGATTATAAAACCTAATAATGCCATAAGCGTATATACAGCAGGATACATAATAAAGGCATCAATAAATTGACCTTCAATTAAAAATGCAATAGAACGTTGAAGCCCACAACCCATGCAGTCAAACCCAAATAACTTCTTATTAAGGCAAGGTAACATGTAATCATCAAGTCCTTTAAGTACCAAAAACATAATGCTAAAATAAGGTTTTGCTTAATAATTTTATAATTGCTGTTCTAAATTGTTCAAAACCTTATTTTTGTACCTGCAATCTTATTTCATAATGAATATATCTAGACTTATAAGTTTTATATGTATAGTTACAGGTGGCATCATTGCCATCTATGCACAAGCAGAAGAACAACAAAACACCTATTTATTAATGGGTGGCATCGTACTACTCATGTTTGGTGTCTATAGAATATCGAGGCATATTCCAAGTAAGTATGATAAGCAAGACGAAGAGACTTTTGTTAAAAGTGAAAAGGAAGATGAAGATTAAGATTGGAGATAGTGTTGAGACCATTGACGATAACATTTCTGGAACTGTTATTAAAACATCAGGAGATATTATAACTATTGAAGATGCTGATGGTTTTGAGTTTCAGTTCGAGGCCAATGAGTTAATGATTTCCAATTCTAAAAATGCTTTGGAAAATGCCATTCACAATTCTGATATTGAAGCTGTAAAAAAGGAAAAAGAGACTACAAAACGAAAAAATGTGCCTGCTGTAAAACCCAAAGAGCGCAACGCACCTAAGTTTGAAGTTGATTTGCACATCCATCATTTAACAGACTCCACGAGAGGCATGACCAATTTTGATATGCTCAATCTACAGTTAGATACAGCCCGTAGACAATTAGAATTTGCCATTAGAAAGCGTATTCCGAAAATGGTATTTATACATGGAGTAGGAGAAGGAGTGCTTAGACAAGAATTAGAAACATTGTTCGGTAGATATAATAATGTAAAGTTCTACGATGCCGATTACAAAACCTACGGCTTGGGCGCTACCGAGGTTAGAATATTTCAGAATATTGAGGGGTAGTTATAATTATATGCCTCATTCTTGCTCTACATCGAATGAATAAATTAATGTACCAAGATCAATTTGCTCTGATGAGAGTATTTGTAGATTAATACCAGTAACCATAAAATTAACTGTTACTGATCTTGTATATTCATTATCATCAGTTACTCCTAAATCTGCAAAGGAATCATCTGCTTCAGAATATAAATATCTATAAACATCCATACCCTCAGTATCTACAACTTCGTTAATGCTAGCTCTTGGATTTTTCTCACCACTATCATCTTCCAATCGTGTATCTACACCATCATTATCATCGTCCTCATCTAAATAATCTGGGTCCTCGTCTCCATCAGTATTTAATGGATTTGTAGTAGGGTCACCATCGCCATCTAAATCATCGGTATCAATCTCAAGACTGGTTGGTACATTGTCATTATCATCATCCTCATCTTGGTAATCTGGAATTCCATCATTATCCCAATCTTGTGCATTGGGGTAATCGCCATTTTCATCCATCTCACCTCTGTTTTCTAAATCAGAGGGAATGCCATCACCATCATCATCTTCTATTGTCACAGTAACATATACTGTACCAGAATCGGCTTCGTAATCTTCAACAATATTTAGGTTTGCTGGCGGAATAGGATCACATAGCTCTCCATCCTCAACAGCTCTATTGTAGGTTCTGTATATAAATCTTATTGACGAACCATTGATAGTTAACTCTGTTGGCATGTCAACAGGAGTAGGTTCCGTATATGGAAAATCTTGATTATTTGCCCTAGGTATTATCAATGATAAAGACTCATTAGGGTCTTCCCTCAAATCATATATTAAAAAGGATTCTGTATTATTGGTACAAAGGTCTAGTACTTGGTCAAATTCTAAATCAACAGTTATAATATCACCATCGTCACAGGTGATTAAACTTAGAAAACAAAAACATATAAATAAACGACGTATCATAGACTCAAATTTGAACAAAAATAACGGATTTGTAAAATTATAACGTTGCATTATCCAAATAATTTTATTTACGATATTTTTGCAACACCTATTAAAGTTAAGTTACATATGAAGCAGGTATATTTAGACAATGCAGCTACTACGGCCTTAAGACCAGAAGTTATAGAGCGAATGACAGATGTACTTCAGAACAGTTATGGTAATGCGTCATCAACACATGGTTTTGGACGTGCTTCTAAAGCTCTTTTGGAGCAATGCAGAAAAAATATTGCGAGCCACTTTAACATCTCTGCTTCAGAAATTGTGTTTACTTCTGGAGGGACCGAAGCTGATAATTTAGCACTGCGCAGTGCCGTGAGAGATTTAGGTGTTACGGAAATCATTACATCTAAAATTGAACATCATGCAGTTTTGCATACCGCAGAGCAATTAAAGGGTGAATACAATATAAAATTGAACTTTGTCAATTTGGATGATTGTGGCTTGGTGGACTATGAGCATTTGGAAACGTTGTTAGATAATGCAGATAAAGCCATTGTGAGTTTGATGCATGTTAACAACGAAGTTGGTAATATTTTGGATGTCGTTAAGGTCGCTAGACTTTGTAAACGCAATAATGTACTCTTTCATTCAGATATGGTGCAATCTGTTGGGCATTTTAAATTAGACTTGAAGGAGATTACTGTTGATTTTATGGCAGCTAGCGCACATAAATTTCACGGCCCCAAAGGTGTTGGGTTTTGTTATGTAAGGAAAGAATCTGGTTTAAAACCATTAATTTTTGGAGGTGAGCAGGAGAGAGGTTATAGAGCTGGCACTGAAGCTGTGCATAATATTGTTGGTATGGACGAAGCGCTAAAAATGGCTTATAATAATCTAGATGTTGAAAAAGCATACGTGTCTGGTTTAAAAACGTATTTTATTGAACAACTGGAGAGTAGTATACAAAATGTAAGCTTTAATGGAGGTTGTAAGGATGTTTTAAATAGTACATATACTCTAGTCAATGTGTGTTTGCCCATTGCACCCGAAAAAGCACCAATGTTACAATTTCAATTGGACCTAAAAGGAATTGCCTGTTCTAAAGGTAGCGCATGCCAAAGTGGAAGTAGTAAACAATCTCATGTGCTTACAGCAATTCTTGATAATGAAAACTTAAAAAAGCCTTCAGTGCGTTTCTCCTTTAGTATTTTTAACACAAAAGATGAGTTAGACTATGTTATAAATGTCTTAAAGGAATTTGTTAATTCTTAACAATAATCTTTTCTGATTTTACGATGTTTGAGTCAGAAATGACTTTAACGATATAAACAGCATCACTTAGATTAACTGTAGACAATTTATATCGATCAGAAACACCATCATATAGGCTATTTAGCATTCTCTTACCTGAAATATCAAAAACCTCAATTGATTTCACATTCAGTCCGTTAGGATTTAAAACTGAAAGTTGACGCAAACTATTATTTTGATTTATAGTAAGTTTACTAATTTCAAAGTCATCAATATTAAGAGATTCACCAGGTACAAATACTATTTCAAAACGCTCAGCGTAATTACCGGGGTCAATATTCAACTCGTAATCTTGTTCTCTAAGATTTACATAGAGTTCATTTTCAATATCATGGATATATATGTCTTGGGCATCATCAAAATTTTGAATATCAAAAACCCTGAAACGTAAAGGCTGTTGATTTTCTACATCAATAACCAATGGGATGGTTAACATTTCATCAAAAGGATATGCCAAACCAGAGTATATATCATCATTTTGGGTAAAGTAAGCATCTGTAGCTAAATTATTTGAACGATGTAATTCTAGACCTCTATCATCCCCAAAAGTGGCACTGTCAAGAAAATTCAATAAAAGCTGTCTTGTATATTGCCCTTCACTAACAGTAAAATCTATATTAATTCTAAACCTTTGGCAATGCGCAGGGACAACAGGTAAGCCATTGTCTTGGTAGTCTACATCTGCATTAGAGTTTGTATTTGCAACATTAGCACCTCTAAAGAAATAACTATTTGCTCCTTCTTTTTGAAAAACACGATGAGAGTTTTTTGTAGTCACCACATTTGTAGTACCAGTTCGCCCTTCAACCATAAAACCCTGTCCTATTGGAATATAGCGTCTTGCTTGTTTTGTGCCACCAGGAGGGCCAGGAGGTATACCTACTGTGTTACCAGCACCATCATAGGTTTCGAATTGAGCAAAAGCGTTTGATATTATTGTACCAAAAGCATCAATTGTGAATTCGTGATAACCACCGATGTAATCTGTTACATTATGAGAAGCTACGGTACCATCTTGTTCCCAGTAAAAAAGGGTTCCGATTATTTCGTTAACGTTGTCCGAATCGTGTATAAAAGCAGCAGAATCCATAGCACTTGGGTACGGATTACCAACCAGTGTAAAATTACCATTAGAAACAGGATTTGTTATCGTTCCGTTATTCGGCTTACCTCTAAAGTCATAAACTTGACTTCCTGTAGTTGCAGTACCATTACCTTTCATGGTAAACCCTAAACCTGGATCTATTGCACCACTTTCACCTACATACACCCAATCTGAATAATTAGACGATGTTTCATAAGTGTATAACCAACGGTTAGAAATCGTTAAAGGGGATGCACTACCATTAAGACCACCAGTAAACAATGCTGGCACGGATGTTATAAGTCCATCTACATCATTCAATAAATTTACTCTACTTGTTTCATTACCACTAAGTGTAGAGTTATTGCCCACGGGTGAACACCAGTAGTTATAGCTCCATTGATTAACCGTACCTGTTTGGTATATACTGAGTTTACCTTCGCCAGAATTGCCAGTAGGCGCGGTTAAATCGCCTTGTATCAATTGTGCCTCGTTGCGCAAATAAATATGACTGTTGTTTTCAAGGCTAATATCATCAGTTACAAATAGTGGTGCCGTAGTCGGTCCACTTGTAAAAGCAGTACCGTCTACATAGACATAACTACCGTTACTTACAAATAAATCGGATTGTGCTGAAGCTATACTAAAACATAGCATTAGGCACGCAATCGGGGTGTATTTCATGCTTAATAAATTTATAACTATAGCTTAGATAGGGTAACCTAGAGTGTATTATATGATTGCAAATTTATGAAATTCAATACTATTCTTACAGTTATAGAACGAGAAATTCGGTAGTTTCATCAAATATTTCGATATAATCAAAATCTAGCCGACAATCTTAAATTAAAAACACGTGGTGTTAAAAAGTTAGGAATAGCAAATTGACGTTTGGTATAGACATCTCTTACCCAAGTATTGGTAATAGTGTTTTGATTGTTAAACATGTTATAGATTTCAAAACCAAGAGAGAGTTCTTTAAACTTCTTTTTCCAACGTGCATTGTATGTTTTTGTAGGATTGACCAACTCTAGTGAAATACCTAAATCTGCACGTCTGTAATCACGCAAACGTATCTGAAAATCATAAGGATCTGCATAACTCGGTGAACCACCAGGTACGCCAGTATTATATACCAAGTTAAGATACATCTTTAAATTGGGCATGTTTGGCACATAATCTTGAAACAAAGCACCAAACTTTAAACGCTGGTCTGTTGGCCTTGAGATATACCCGCGATTATCTATATTCTCTTCAGTTTTTAGATAACCAAAACTAAACCACGATTCCGTACCAGGTACAAACTCACCATTTAATCTCATATCCAATCCATAAGCATAAGCCGTAGCATTATTTTTAGCCCTATATCGAATCCTTACATTTTCTAAAGTGTAAGGATTAACGTCGGTTAACCCTTTGTAGTACGCTTCAGTAACAAGTTTAAAAGGTCTATCCCAAATCTTAAAACTGTATTCGTTGCCTAATACAATATGAAATGATTTCTGCGCTTTTACATTGGGTTGTACTACACCAGAAGAATCTCTTAACTCTCTATAAAAAGGAGGTTGGTAGTATAAGCCACCTGCAACCCTAAAAAGCATATCCTTGTCCCAGTTGGGTTTAATGGCAAACTGTGCTCTTGGACTAAAAACCGTTTGGGTGTTGCTTTCAATGTTTTCTCCACTAACAGTCCAGTTGTGTGCCCTAATACCAAGATTATAAAAGACCTCGTTATCTCCCCATTCTGTGCGCTTGCTATACTGCGCAAAAGCTTGTATACGATCAATCTTCACTCTATTGAGTGCTCTAATATTTTCAAAAGCAGTCAATGGACCTTCAAATGGTTGGTAGGGTTGAAGGTTGGGGATGCTAAAGTTTGGTGGTCTAATGGAGAATCCAGCAGAATCAATAATTTCATATTCCACTAAGCGATCTCTAATATCTTCATGTGTGTATTTTACAGACCACTCAACCGTACTTTCCTCATCAATTTTGTAATCTCCACGATGTTCGGCATTAATAATAAAAGCATCCAAATCGTTACGAGCATGTATTAATTGTGAGCCAATGCCTTCGCTAAATTCTACTTCACCTAAATTTTCATCGCCAATATTAGTGTTAACTTCACCCAAACGGTATTGGGCAAAAATGTCGAAATATTCTTGTTCTAGAGTATGGTATGCGGAACCAATAAACTTTAAAGTTAAATCTTCGTTGACAAAATAATTAGCCTTCAAAGCACCAAAATACGTCTGGTACTGATCTTCTTCGTTGCCTTCATAAAATACCAACAAAGCCACAGGTTCTTGTAAAGTCCCGAAATTGGTTTGTCTGTTCTCTGGTTGAAAATTGTATTGATTTAAAGAAATGTTTCCAAGAAAATTTAAATGAAACTTATCTGAAAAGCGATAGGTTAAATAGGTTTGGGCGTCTGCGAAAACAGGTTCTACGTTACCTTCGGTTTCTAGATTGTTTAAAATTAGACTGTTGTCTCTGTAGCGTACGCCAGCAATACCAGAAAACTTGCCGTCTTTAGAAATGGCCTCTGCGGCAACGCTTCCTCCTAAGAAGCTTAAATCGGTTCTTATACCAAAAGCCACAGGATTTCTATATGTTATATCTAATACCGATGATAATTTATCCCCGTACTTAGCCTGAAAACCACCAGCTGAAAAATCTACATTCTGAACCAAATCCGTATTTACAAAGCTTAAACCTTCTTGGTTTCCAGAACGGATTAAAAACGGTCTGTAGACTTCTATCTCATTAACATACACCAAGTTTTCGTCAAAATTTCCACCACGTACTGAGTACTGTGTACTTAATTCATTAGAAATATTTACACCAGGTAAGGTCTTTAGAATATTTTCTACACCTGGCTGCGCACCTTTTATGTTTCTTAATGTAGCTGGATCTATGGAAACAAGACCATCAATTCTTGTTCTAGTATTATTGTTGATAACAACATCTGGTAATTGCTCAACTTCAACTAACATAACAGGATTGAATTCTAATTCCTGACCATTTTTTAAGTTGAATTTTTGCACTACACGACTATGACCAACATGAGTAAATTCAATAGTAACTTCGGTTCCTGAAGGAATCTTTAGTTCATAAAAGCCATTAGCATTTGTCGCCGTACCTTCTCCAGAAGAAGCTTTAATGTTTACGTTTTCTATGGGATTATTGAACTCATCAAGGATGACACCTCTTATCGTTGCGGATTGCGAAAAGGAAAATGCACTAAAAAGCAAGCTTAAGAGGATAATGAAATGTAAGCGTTTCAAATATTAGATTTTTAGTTAGGTTTTAGAAGCCAAACCTTAGAAATCGAACCAAATTGTTTTTGTTCTTGTTTCTAAATAGTGTAGCGGTCTAAGATCTATTTAATTATTTTCTAAAAAATGTTGCTTCAAATGTAGAACTATTTCCAACATTATCGGTAACAATTATCTTTAATTCGTTCTTTGTATCCTTAACGATGTTATCGTTAAAATCGTGTACAAGCATTTTGGTTTTGTAATCATACTCCATTAAGATCCATTTTCCGTTTACGGTGGCTCTGTACTTACTAATTCCTGATAACTCGTCATCAATTTTCACTTTAAGGTATCTGTATTTGCTCAACCATTTTTTGTCTTGAAAATTAACAGGCGTAATTGTAGGTGATACCGTGTCCATTGCCAAAGTATAGGTACCAAATGTTTTACTGCCGGCACTTAGAACATTACCCTTGCGCTTGGTACGCACATAACTTGGTTTTTTGTAATATCCATATAATCTTGCAATAAAAATCTTGTCTAAATGCTCTGCTTTGTAACGACTTAGATCATAGTTGATGTAAAAGTTTTTTTGAAGCGGGATTTTATCTTCATGTAGATGAAGCGTGTCTGAACTCACCTTAAAATCGATTAAAGCATCTTCATATAACGTGTTTTCATAAAATTCTACAGTGACATTACCAGATTGTAGGGTAGTAGGTTGGCCGCTGTAAACCAAAGACATTTCAGAAGCATCGTTCTCTAAACTATTTTCAAGTTTCTCTTTCTTTCCAGTTACAGGGATGTTTATCCATGTTTCGTTATTGTTAAAATCCCTAATTCTTACTTTGTAGACTGAAGATGTGCTGTCTTCAACATTTATGTAGCCATTATCATAAGCATTTTTATATAGGCTTAATGGATTATTTTTTTGAATAAATAACTTTTGAATTCTAGAACGTTTGGTTTTAAAATATTCATAATCAATCAAACGCTTAATGTGCTTGGCTTCAGCAAAACTAAACCTTTTAAAATCTATTTCTAGACTTTTATTGCCATTAAAAAATGTTTGAATATTGCTTACTCCATTATTGTTTGGTGCTAAATCTTGTTTGTCGTAAGAGGTTATCCCGAAACCGATATTACCATACGCCGTAATTTTTTCAACTTCGTAATAATCACTTTTCTGTGGTATTAATCGTAACGGTACACGTTTGTTTTTACCATTGATAATGGCATTTTCGTCCTTAGGATAAGCGTAAACTGCTGAAACAAAAGGCTGTTTAGTGTCTTTTACATTTATACCAAAAAGCATTGGGTTGATAGGACGTTCTTGATTATCTCTGATTTCAAAATGTAAGTGCGGTCCGCCAGAGCTACCTGTGTTGCCTGAGTAGCCAATAACCTCGTCTGGAGCAATTACGAGTTCATTAGCACTTGGGAATACTTCAACTTCAAAACTTTCCTTTTCGTATTGGCAATCTTTAATATACTTTTCTAAACGTTCTGAAAGCTTTTGAAGATGTCCATAAACTGTTGTATAACCATTTGGATGCGTAATGTATATGGCTTTACCATATCCGTAATGCGAAATTTTTATTCTGCTCACATAGCCTTCGGCAGAGGCATACACCTTTAAACCCTGTTTTTGTTGCGTCTTAATATCTAAACCTGCATGAAAGTGTGAAGATCGTAATTCTCCAAACGTACCAGAAAGCACCAAGGTAATATCTAGAGGGTTCCTAAAATAATCTTGAGGATATTCGGATTGCGCATATACTGAGCTTGTAATTAAAAAAAAGAGTAAAATTTTTTTCATAAGTTATCTGATTCAGCTAAAATATCAATTTGATTAAGATTTGCAAATGCTAAAACTGTATTATTTTTCTTAACGTATTAATTGTGTAGCTATTATGAAGATGAAAAATAATTGTAAAAGAATTGTGTTTTTTCATCAGGTATGTTAACTTTGTTTCAACAGTATTGAATTACTTTAATGAGTAAAATAGAAGACATTGTTGATGCTTTAGAGAATAAAATCAGTAAGGTTTTACACAAGCAAGAGGTCTTAAAGCAGACCAATACCAATCTCTCTGAACAATTAAAAAAGCAACAGCAAGAACTTCTTAGCCAACAAGAAGAAATAGCCTCTTGGGCAGAAAAGTATGAAACACTCAAAATAGCAAATTCAATGCTTGGTAGTGACGAAAATAAACGAGAAACAAAGCTCAAAATAAATGCACTTATCAGAGATATTGACCATTGTATAGGTCAACTCTCAGAATAAAGTTGTAAATTAGTAAGACTAAATGTCAAATCAATTAAAAATTAAGCTTTCAATTGCCAATAGGGTTTATCCTTTAACAATTAATCCTAAGCAAGAAGAAGGTCTAAGAAAAGCCACAAAAAAAATTGAGGTCATGATTGGGCAATTTGAGCAGAATTACTCTGTAAGAGATAAGCAAGATGTATTAGCCATGTGCGCTTTACAATTTGCGGCTCAAGTGGAGCAAAAGTCAATAGATAAAGAGTATGTGAATGAAGAAGTCCAAGAAAAGTTAGAAGCTTTAGACGAACTTCTAAAACAGCACCTATAGCTCGTACGTTCTTTAAAATAAAAGGTTACTGCCTACATTAGTTTCATTTTTTGATAAACTCAACGTTAATTCTTTAAAAAGGGTGAGTTGAAGTTGTAAAACCGTGCTGCTAGTGCTTTATGCTGAATTTATTTCAGTCTCTAAAGTATCTCAGGCAGATTTTTGATCAGCTTGTTAGCCCTAAACTTGTTTTTAAGGAGTTTATACAAAACCGAAAACTGATGTAGGCTTTTTTTTTGTACAACTTTAAATTTTTGAACTTAATTGTACTTATCCCAATTTTAGATTGGGGCCTTTTTGATTAAAAATCAAATTATACTAAACTAAATAACTAAAATGGACACTAACACAATTTTATATATTGTTGGAGGAATAGTATTAGGTCTAATACTAGGCTATATAATCGCAAAATCATTAGAAAAAGGCAAAGCTTCAAAGCTAATTGCTAATGCAGAAAACGAATCTAAATCAATCTTAAAGCAGGCTAAGAAAGATGCAGAAGCGTTAAAGAAAGATAAAATACTTCAGGCAAAGGAAAAGTTTATAGAGCTTAAAGCTGAACACGAAAAAGTTATTCTTTCTCGTGATAAAAAAATGGCAGAAGCCGAAAAGCGTATAAGAGATAAAGAATCTCAAATTTCCAATGAACTTTCAAGAGCTAAAAAATCAAATCAGTCTTTAGACAGTAAAATAAAGGATTACGATTTTAGACTTGAGTTTTTAGATAAGAAAAAAGAAGAGGTTGAGAAAGCTCATAAAAGCCAAATAAAACAGCTAGAAGTTATATCATCGTTATCTGCGGAAGAAGCCAAAGAACAATTAGTGGAATCTCTTAAAGAAGAAGCTAAGACAGATGCTATGGGCTTTATTCAAGATAAGGTAGAAGAGGCCAAGTTAACTGCCCAACAGGAAGCTAAGAAAATTATTATAAACACCATTCAGCGCATTGGTACAGAAGAAGCTATTGATAATTGTGTCTCTGTATTTAATATAGAGTCAGACGATGTTAAGGGTAGAATCATTGGTAGAGAAGGTAGGAATATTAGAGCTATCGAAGCTGCTACAGGTGTTGAGATAATTGTAGACGATACACCAGAGGCCATTATTTTATCTTGCTTTGACTCGGTAAGGCGTGAGATAGCGCGTTTATCACTACATAAATTAGTGACAGACGGCAGAATCCATCCAGCAAGAATCGAAGAGGTCGTAAGAAAAACACAGAAGCAAATTGAACAAGAGATTATAGAAGTAGGTAAACGTACAGTTATCGATTTGGGTATTCATGGATTACATCCAGAACTAATAAAAATGGTAGGCCGAATGAAATACCGCTCGTCTTATGGGCAAAACCTATTACAGCACTCTCGCGAAGTTGCTAAACTTTGTGGTGTAATGGCTGCTGAATTAGGGTTAAATCCTAAATTAGCTAAGCGTGCAGGTCTATTGCACGATATTGGTAAAGTGCCATCATCTGAAACTGATGTTGAAACTCCACATGCTATTTTAGGAATGCAATGGGCAGAAAAGCATGGTGAAAAAGCAGAAGTATGCAATGCTATTGGTGCTCACCACGACGAGATAGAAATGACAACACTGTTATCACCAATCATTCAGGTTTGTGATGCTATTTCTGGCGCAAGACCTGGAGCCAGAAGACAAGTGTTGGATTCTTACATACAACGTCTTAAGGATTTAGAAGATGTAGCTTTCGGTTTTACCGGTGTTAAGAAAGCTTATGCCATACAAGCGGGTAGGGAACTGCGCGTTATCGTAGAAAGTGAAAAGGTGTCTGATGATAAAGCAGCGAGCCTTTCGTTTGAGATTTCACAGAAAATACAAACCGATATGACCTATCCAGGACAGGTAAAGGTTACAGTGATCAGGGAAACTAGAGCGGTAAATATTGCGAAATAATCAAATACAATAATTTACTAAAATAAAGATGCTGTCTGAAAAGTGTCATTCTGAATGAAAATGAAGAATCTCAAGAAATCAACATGCTGATTATTAATAAATTGAGATTTTTCGACTGCGCTCAAAATGACAGTTTTAATACTTTCCAGACAGCCTCTTTTATTTTTTAAAGGTTAAAGTAAAAGTTGAACCCTCATTGAGCCTACTTTCAACTTCAATTGTACCTCCTAGAGCTTCAACTTGAGTTCGTGTTAAATATAATCCTATACCACTAGAATCTTTTCTGTCTGTACCATGAAAGGTCTGGTACATTTCAAATAATTGATTTTTATATTTATCTGTGTCAATGCCTATTCCGTTATCAGCAACGATAATTTTTATAGCTTCACTTGTATCAATAGAACTTATAATCACCTGTGAGGATTTTTTATTATCGGCATATTTTATTCCATTAGATATAAGATTGTATATAATGCTTTCTAAATAAGCTCTGTTGGTAAACAATGTATCTTTAGGTTTCAGAGCATTAAATAGTTTTACTGATTTTTTAGAACCTTCTAATTTAAGACTCTCAATAATATTATCAGTACATTCAAATAGATCAATCGGTTCATTTAACTGAGTGGTTTCCGATTTAGATTTTATACTAATGATATCATCAAGATTTACTATCGTTTTTGTTAGCGATCCAGAAACTGTATTTAAATGGTTTAAAAGCTCTTTTCGTTCATTATCACTTTCTGCTTCGTCGTAAAGCTCAAGAATATTTTTAAGATTGCCAATATGTGTTTTTAAGTTATGAGAAACAATATGTGTAAAGTTGTGTAGTCTTTTGTTTTGATTTGTAATGAGCTGAAGATTTTTTTTAAGTTGATTTTCTGCTTTCTTTCTGCTGGTAATATCAGTATGTGTACCTGTAATACGAATTGGGTTTCCGGCACTATCCCTATCAATAACTTTGCCTTGATCTAATATCCACTTGTAACGACCATCCTTACATAAAATTCTATATTCATGTTCGTAAACATCTTTTAGCCCATTGAGGTGCTGTATAAAAATATTGTAATACGAAGCCTTATCGTCTGGGTGAACACGTTTATCCCATTCTTCGGGCTTATTCTTAAATTCTTTGCCATTGTAGCCAAGCATTTGAATGGACTCTTCTGAGTAGAAGATGTCGTTCGAGGCAGTATTCCAATCCCATACACCAACATTAGAAATTTGAAGACCTATCTTAAAGGCATTATTTTTTAAATTTTGATTTGATTCACCCACAGCCGTGCCTCCTACACGAAATCTTAATAACTTCATTGTTATGATTTATAATTAAGACACTATATATGTAAATATGTCACAAAAATTGTCTTGTCATTTTCGAGGGTGAAATTTGTTTAATACATCACTTAAATGCGATCGGTCAACATGCATATACACCTCTGTAGTTGTAATGCTCTCATGGCCGAGCATCATTTGTATGGCTCTAAGATCAGCGCCATTTTGTAGCAGGTGCGTGGCAAAAGAATGTCTAAAAGTGTGCGGAGATACTGTTTTTCTTAATCCAGATTTTTCAACTAGATTTTTAATAATTGTGAATATCATGGCGCGTGTTAATTTTTTGCCTTTGTAGTTAAGAAAAAGAATGTCTTTAGAATTGGGTTGCACATCGATGTGATTTCTAATAGCTTTCCAAATGTTAATGTATTTTTGTGTGCTATCTCCAATGGGTACAAAACGTTGTTTGTTGCCTTTACCTGTTACTTTTATAAAACCTTCATCAAAAAATAAATCAGAGATTTTAAGCTCTATAAGCTCGCTAACACGTAGACCACAGCTATATAGGGTTTCTATAATTGCTCTGTTGCGTTCCCCTAAATTAATAGTATTGTATTCATAACCCAGATCTATTGTGTTTATTAGTAGATCGATATCTTCCACTGATAAAGCATCTGGTAGTTTTCTACCTATTTTAGGTGTTTCTATAAGATCTAATGGATTATCTTTTCTGTAGTTTTCAAAAACGAGATAATCAAAAAAATTGCGAAGTCCAGAAATCAATCTTGCTTGCGACCTAGGATTTATGGACTTAGAGATGGTATAAATAAATTGTTTTATAATCTCATTATCTATTGAAATGGGAGCGGTTTTTATGTTATGATCTTCAAGATATGAAATGAGTTTTTTAATATCATAGCCATAATTTTCTATGGAGTTACTGGATAATCCACGCTCAATTTGGAGGTAATGCTTGTAATCATTGATAGCTTGCGACCATTTCATATTTAAAAATACCAAAATATTGGTCAAAATATAGTAAAAAACCTACGTATTTCATCGTATTTTTATAAAAAATTGTTAATAAGCTATTTTTTAATATTCTGAAAATCAAATAATTAAATATTTTTGTTTACAAAATTGTTAATAACTGCTTCTAGAAACTTCATTATTTAAAAAAAAAGGCTTTAGTTTGTAGTAATCAATTTTAAAACTTTAAAGATTATGAAAAAATTATTTTTAGCTGCTTTTGCAGTTTTTGCTTTTGCGAGTATCAATGCACAACAATTTGGTGCACTTGCAGGATTCTCAAATGTATCTGCTGATGTTTCTGGTGCTGATTCTGATTCTGAATCTGGATTTCATATTGGTGCATTTGCTGAATTTGAATTATCGGATACTTTTGACCTTCAACCAGAAGTAACATATACTTCTGCAGGTGATTTTGCTGCATTAAACGTTAATGCTATTGTAAAGTATTCATTTTCAGAAGATTTCAACATTCAATTAGGCCCACAAATTGGTTTTGTAATGGGTGATGTTGCTGACTTCTTAGATGAACTTGATGACACTACAAAATTAAACTTACAGTTAGCTGCAGGTGTTGGTTATGACATTGACGAAAACTTTTCTGTGCAGGCACGTTATGGTTTTCAATTGAATGACCATTTTACTGGTGATGGTGATGGTGAAATTAAATTTAATACTCTTACTGTTGGTGTTGGATACAAGTTTGGTGGATAAGCCAAATCAATTTATTATATGGAAAAGAGGCAATTTTGCCTCTTTTTTTTGTGGATTAAAATATCGTTGTATGACCTAAAAATTTAACATTTTTTTATACTTTATAAGTCATCGTAAACTTACATTTGCCGACCAAATTAATTTAAAATTAAACTCAATTATGAAAAAATTATTACTTATTGCTGCTGTTGCAGTTTTTGGATTTACAAATGTTAATGCTCAGGATGATAGTTCTTCTAGCGCACTTTCTGAAGGTTCTTGGTTAGTTGAGGCCAACACTGGTTTTGGTGGTGTAGATGCCCATAGTGCAAACACTGGTTTTGGTTTGTTTTCTTTTGATGACGTAACTGTTTGGGCTATTGGTGCTGAAGCTGGCTATTTTATTATGGATGATTTAGCTATTAAGGCTGGATTAGGCTATAATGATTTTGATGGTGCTTCTTCTTTCACATACAAGCTTGGTGCTAAATATTACGTGGCAAGCCAATTTCCTGTTCAGTTAGATGTAACTGGTGCTTCTGGGGAAGATGTTTTTGGTGATGAAACTCCTTTGTGGTTAGGTTTACAAGGTGGTTATGCTTGGTTTGTAGCCGATAATATTTCTGTTGAACCAGGTTTAAGATATAATATGTCTTTAAACGAGGATTATACTGATGAAGGTGTTCTTGAATTCCGTATAGGATTTGCATTACATTTCTAATAAGAAAATTACTTTCTATAAAATAAAAACCGAAGCACTAAGCTTCGGTTTTTTTATGCCCTAATTTTAATATATTTACTTTATGAAGCAACTCATTATCATCAATGGTCCAAATCTAAACTTATTGGGCAAACGCGAACCAGAAATATATGGCAGTAAAACTTTTGAAGATTTCTTAAAAACTCTTAGATCTAAGTTCAGTGGCATAAATATTGATTATTATCAATCTAATATAGAAGGCGAACTCATAGACAAGCTACAAGAGATTGGGTTTAGCTATGATGGTATTGTATTAAATGCAGCGGCTTATACACATACCTCGGTTGGGATTGGTGATACTGTTAAAGCCATAACTACACCAGTTGTAGAGGTACATATATCCAACACGTTTTCCAGAGAAGAGTTTAGACATCAATCCTATATTTCACCTCACGCAAAAGGTGTAATTCTTGGTTTTGGTCTATTGAGTTATGATTTGGCAGTAGAAAGCCTTATATTGTAGAATGCGAAAGGTAATATTTATAGTTGGGCTTCTCTTTTTTAGTGTCAGTGATATACATGCACAAGAACTCGGAGTAAAAGGCGGTTTAAATATTACATTTTTTAAAGTCACACAAGGAGACTTTGGTACCAACCCAGATACTGAAGTGGGCTTTTATGGGGGTGTTTTTGCAGACTTTAAAATCGATAACGGATTTCATATTCAGCCAGAGGTGTTGTACAAGGGCGTTGGAGATTTAGAGTTTATAAACGCACCAATTTATCTAAAATATGATATATACAACAGTTTTCATATTCTGGTGGGACCAAGCTTAAATTATTTCTTTGATATTTTTAATAATAAATTTAAGGTTAGGGCAGATATCAGCTTAGAATACGATTTTGGCTCAAAATTAAGTATTCATATGAAATACACTCTTGGTTTTGAAGAGTTATCTCCTAATATTATATTCCTTGGTTTAGGTTACAGATTATAGTATGTTGAGAACTCAAAAAAATGAGTTTTTGACAAGTAATCTGACTTTTATTGTGATTTTATTTGAAATTAATTAATTGCTTGTTGGCATAGGCTGTCAAGTGTAATTTTTCAACAAAACTAGATAAATCATAATTTTTTTATGTACAGCTATAATTGCAATTATAGTAATGGTAAATGTTCTAGATGAATCTTCTGGAAAACCATACTTCAAAAGGCAAATGATTAATTGAGGCATTTGCACTGCACTTCTAAAAATGAGATCAAAAAAACCGAATGATTTTCACTCGGCTTTTTTTTTCGATATAAAATTATCTCTTAGATTTTTTATAGTTGTTTTACAAGTGTATCACTTCATCATAAGCATCTGCTACCGCTTCCATTACGGCTTCACTCATTGTAGGATGCGGATGTACCGCTTTTAAGACTTCATGCCCAGTAGTTTCTAACTTTCTGCCTAACACAGCTTCAGCAATCATATCGGTTACACCAGCTCCAATCATGTGGCAACCTAACCATTCGCCATATTTTGCATCAAAGATTACTTTTACAAAACCATCTTTGTTTCCACCTGCACTTGCTTTACCTGATGCTGAAAATGGAAATTTACCAATCTTAATATCTATACCTTGCTCTTTTGCTTGAGCTTCAGTTAAACCAACACTAGCTATTTCTGGAGAACAATACGTACAGCCAGGGATATTCCCGTAATCTAGGGCTTCTACATGTTGGCCTGCAATTTTTTCAACACAAAGAATACCTTCAGCAGATGCAACGTGGGCCAATGCTTGTCCCGGTGTAACGTCACCAATAGCATAATAGCCAGGTATGTTAGTTTGGTAGTAATCATTAACAATAATCTTGTCTCTATCTACTACGATACCAACATCTTCTAAACCAATATTTTCTATATTAGATTTGATACCAACAGCAGATAATACAATATCTGCTTCTAATATTTCTTCTCCTTTTTTCGTTTTTACAGTAGCTTTAACACCATCTCCAGAGGTATCTACCGAAGTTACTTCAGCAGAAGTCATTATTTTAATTCCAGATTTTTTGAAGCTACGCTCTAACTGCTTGGACACTTCGTCATCTTCAACGGGTACAATCTTAGGCATATATTCTACAATGGTAACCTCAGTGCCCATTGAATTATAGAAGTAAGCAAACTCTACACCAATAGCACCAGAACCTACAACAATCATTTTCTTAGGTTGTTTATCTAATGTCATGGCTTTTCTGTAACCAATCACCTTTTCTCCATCTTGAGGCAGGCTAGGCAGTTCTCTAGAACGTGCACCAGTAGCTATAATAATATGATCGGCAGAATATTCTTTTCCATCAACATCAACTTTCTTTCCTGGCTTTACTTTACCGTAACCTTCCAAAACGTCGATTTTATTCTTTTTCATTAAGAACTTAACACCATTACTCATCCCATCGGCAACACCACGACTACGTTTTACAACGGCATCAAAATCGTGTTCGGCATCTTTAACTTTTAAACCGTAATCTTCGGCATGTTTTAAATATTCAAAAACCTGAGCAGATTTTAAAAGTGCTTTTGTAGGGATACAACCCCAATTTAAACAAACTCCTCCAAGACTTTCCTTTTCTACAACAGCTGTTTTAAATCCTAATTGAGAAGCTCTAATCGCAGTTACATAACCACCAGGACCGCTTCCTAACACTATAACATCGTATTTACTCATAAGTAATTTTTTAGTTGAATTTTGAAGCACAAAAATAATAAATTCCAAAAAGATAAATCCGAAATCCTTAAACTTTCATCACTTGGTCTAGAATGAAATTTGAAATATGTGTTTTTAACGTTAGGCACTATAGGTCTTCCGTAAAATGTCTTTTGCCTTTATCCTTTGAGAACTTATCTTTATTATAGTCCTTTGACTTTCCTTTTGGTATGGATAAAGATTGCCAAAGCTTCCCTTTTATGAGCTTACCTAAAAATACAATCTGACCAATATGGTATGCGTAGTGCATCATTTGTCTATTTATAGCTTCCGTAACCGAATGGCCTTGATTTCTAATATATATAACTCTTTCTAAATCATTTTGAGATAAATGTTTTACAGCATCAAAAAGACATTGCCATCCTCTGTCCCAAGCATCAATGAGTTCTTCTTTAGAGGTAAAAGTATCCTGAAATTCTTCATCTCGTTTCCGCCATTCTTTTTCACCATCTTCAGTCAAAAAATTAGTCCATCGGCTTAGCATATTGCCAATAATGTGTTTTACTATTATGGAAATAGAGTTGGAGTCTTCAGCGAATTCTTTTTTCAATTCTTCAAAGGTTAATTGAGTAAAAGTTTTATCCCCAAGACTTTTGTAATATTCAAATTGTTTAATGACGCTGGTTAAATAAGAATTTTTCATATTTTCAAATTATACTAATAAAAATAGTGACATAAAATTATTATAATACATTTTGACTATTGATAAATTTTATATCACTATTATGTAATGGTTGTTGGGAAATCTTATTCCTCAGCAGCAACAAATTTTAGTGCTACACCATTTATACAATGTCGTTTTCCTGTGGTATCCTTTGGACCATCGTTAAAAACATGCCCTAAGTGGCCACCACAAGTGGCGCAATGCTCTTCTGTGCGCGCATAACCAATATTATAATCTGTTGAGAAAGCTACATTGCCTTTAATTTCTTTATCAAAACTTGGCCAACCTGTACCAGAATCGAATTTGTGCTCGCTTTTAAACAATGGTGTGTCACAACCTGCACAATGGTAAACTCCTTTTTTGTAGTTTTTATTTAAGGGACTTGTAAATGCACGTTCCGTACCAGCTTCTCGTAAAACGTAATATTGTTTTTCAGTAAGTTGTACTTTCCATTCAGCTTCAGTTTTTGTGACTGGGAATGTTTCTTTCTCTTTTGCTTTGCTTTTTTGTGCTGTACTATTACAGCTAAAAAACAAACCAACAAGCGTAAATAAGATTATTTTTTTCATAGTATAAATATAAAAATTAATAAATGTTTTGTCGAAGAAATGTATATCGCATTACAAGCTGCGCTAGTTTATTTAAATGTTAATTTATTAGTGTTGAAAGCTTATAAGATTAATATATTTTGTTATTTTACAAATGATCGGAGAATAGGAATTGCAAGACTTATTTTTTTATAAAATAATTACTCTTTACTTTGATCATTTCATTAATTTACAAGTGGTAAAACAACTTAAATGAAAGTATTATTTTTTACAAGAGAATTTCCACCCTATGTCTATGGAGGTGCAGGTGTGCATGTTGAATATCTAGCAGGAGAACTTTCCAAATTATTAGAAATGGAAGTCAGGGCTTTTGGCGATCAGGATATTTCTAGAAAAAGTTTGACCGTAAAAGGTTTCTCTTTTGAAAATTCAACCTTTGATAATGCAAATGATAAGTTAAAGGCTGTGTTTAAAACACTAAGTACTGGGTTGAATATGAATGCCGATGCAATTGATGCAGATGTTGTACATTGTCATACATGGTATTCTCACTTTGCAGGTATATTGGCTAAATTATGTTATGGTACTCCTTTAGTGGTTACTACCCATTCCTTAGAGCCTCTAAGACCTTGGAAAAGAGAACAACTGGGTAGAGGTTACGATGCATCATCTTGGGTAGAAAAAACAGCAATTGAAATGGCAGATTGCTTAATAGCAGTTTCCGAAGAAACAAAAGAAGATATACTTAAGCATTTTAATGTAGATGAAAGTAAGATTGAAGTTGTATACAACGGTATTGATTTAAAAGAATATGTTGTTGTTGAAGAAACTACTATTCTAGATACTTACAATATAGACAAGACAAAGCCGTATATGTTATTTGTTGGCAGAATTACACGCCAAAAAGGAATCATCCATTTGGTCAATGCCATTAAATATATTGATGAAGGCACTCAAATAGTTTTGTGTGCCGGTGCACCGGATACTCCAGAGATTGCCAAAGAGATGGAAGACGCAGTTGCGGAAGCCTCAAAAACGAGAGATAACATTTTTTGGATCGACACTATGCTAGATAAGAAAGATGTTATTCAATTATACTCTCATGCAGCTGTATTTTGTTGCCCATCTATTTATGAGCCTTTTGGAATTATAAATATTGAAGCCATGGCTTGCAAAACAGCTGTGGTAGCAAGTGCTGTTGGTGGTATAAAGGAAGTTGTAGTAGAAGGTGAAACAGGGTTGTTGATTAATTTGGAACAACAAAAATCGGCGCCATTCGAACCGGTAAACCCAAATAAATTTTCGCAAGATTTGGCAAACGGAATTAATATGTTAATTTCAAATAAAAAACAGCGAGACTACATGGCAAAAAACGGGAGAAAAAGAGTTGAAGACTTTTTTGACTGGAAAGCCATAGCAAAGCAAACAGAAGCTATATATAAATCCTTAATAAAGACGCAATGATTAACGACAAAGTTTTAAGTATTATTTTAGGTGGCGGACAAGGATCGAGACTTTATCCGTTAACCGAGAGCAGGTCCAAACCAGCTGTTCCTATCGCAGGAAAATATAGATTAGTAGACATACCCATATCCAATTGTATCAACTCAAATATAAAACGGATGTATGTTTTAACCCAGTTTAATTCGGCATCGTTAAACAAGCATATAAAAAACACCTATCACTTTAGTTTTTTCAGTTCTGCTTTTGTAGATGTTTTAGCTGCAGAACAGACAATACACAGTGACGAATGGTTTCAAGGTACGGCAGATGCAGTCCGTCAAAGTATGCATCACTTCTTACAACACGATTTTGAGTATGCTCTAATACTTTCTGGGGATCAGCTTTATCAAATGGATTTTAATAAGATGATAGAAGCACATGAACAAAGTGGAGCTGAAATTTCAATCGCTACCCAACCTGTTAATGCAAAAGATGCCACATCATTTGGTATTATGAAAACAGACGAAAATAACGTTATAACATCTTTTATAGAAAAACCAGATGCATCCTTGTTACCAGAATGGGAATCTAATGTGAGCAAAGCCATGCAAAATAGTGGTAGGCTATATTTGGCATCTATGGGCATCTATATTTTCAATAAGGATTTGTTGGTTAAATTGATGAAAGAACCTGGGACTGTAGATTTCGGAAAGGAAATAATTCCCAACGCAATTGGTAAACATAAAACGGTAAGTTATCAGTTTGAGGGCTATTGGACCGACATCGGAAATATTGATTCGTTTTTTGAAGCTAATTTAGGATTGACAGATAGTATTCCACAATTTAACCTGTACGATAATAATAAGCGTATTTATACCAATGCAAGAATTTTGCCAACCTCTAAAGTATCAGGGACACTTCTCGACAAAACAGTTATAGCGGAAGGATGTCTCGTCCACGCTGCTAAGATTGAACGATCGGTAATTGGCATTCGATCCAGAATTGGGTCTGAATCCACAGTGATAAACTGCTACATGATGGGTAACGACTTTTATGAGTCCTTAGAGGAAATAGAAGAGAAAAAAATTAAAATTTTTATGGGAATAGGTGAGCGGTGCTTTATTAAAAATGTCATTTTAGATAAAAATTGCAGAATTGGTGATGATGTTCGTATCAACGGTGGTAAACAGCTCAAAGATGTAGAAACAGACAGCTATTTTGTGAAAGATGGCATAGTTGTAGTTAAAAAGGACGCTGTAATACCTTCAAAAACCATTATTCAATAACAACCAAGTTATCTAGCCAACCGTTATTATCAATTTCAAACGTTGTAGGAGCTTATAGCGATGGAATAGCTTTTATATGTGGATAATCTATAGTAATTTCGCAACACAATTAACATTCAACCAACACTATGCATAACCAAAGACGAGTAGTTATAGAAGCAGTTAAACCTCAAATTAACTGTGGGGACTTTTTTATAAAACGTATTGTAAATGAAATAGTTAATGTAGATGCCAATGTTCTTGCCGATGGCCATGATGTCATTGCAGCATCGGTGCTTTACAAACACGAAAAAGAACGAAAATGGTGTGAGGCTAGGATGCATCTGGTTGGTAATGATGAATGGAAAGCATCATTTACCGTAGATAAGCAAGGATTTTATGCATACAAAGTACAAGGTTGGGTAGATTATGCGTTAAATTGGCAACATGGTATTGAGCGAAAAATAGAGGATAACCAGCATGTAAAATCTGAACTGCTTGAAGGTATCACATTTCTAAAGCCTTTATTAAAAAAAGTAACATCTAACGAAAAGAAATATTTACAAGAATGTATAGATGCATTTGGAAATGAAAAATATTACAATAATGCCATTAATGAAGCTAGAGGCACAAAGCTTCATGATATTTTTTATAAATATCCAGAAAAGCATTTGGCAAATGAAACCAAAGAATTACAGGTTTATGTAGATCGAAAGAAAGCATTGTTCAGTACTTGGTACGAATTTTTTCCTCGTTCGGCTTCAGAGAAAAAAGGAGTTCATGGCACATTCAAAGATTGTGAACGTTTGTTACCAAGAATCTCGGAAATGGGATTCGATACGTTGTATTTTCCACCTGTACACCCCATAGGCGAAGTCAATCGTAAAGGTAAAAATAACACCACAGATGCCAAAGAAGGAGACGTAGGTTCTGCTTGGGGAATTGGTTCTAAAGAAGGAGGGCATAAAGATTTGCATCCTCAATTAGGTTCTGTTACTGATTTTAAGCGTTTAATTAAAAAAGCTAAAGATTTAGGAATTGAAGTTGCCATGGATTACGCCTTACAAGCGGCACCAGATCATCCCTGGGTAAAGGACCATCCAGATTGGTTTAAATGGAGGCCAGACGGTACCGTACAATATGCAGAGAATCCGCCAAAAAAGTATCAAGATATATTACCAATTTATTGGGAAAGTAAGGATTATAAAAACCTTTGGAAAGAGTGTTTAGATACCATGTTGTATTGGGTAGATTGTGGGATCAATATTTTTAGAGTAGATAATCCACATACCAAACCCTATTATTTTTGGAACTGGCTCATTTCGGAAGTTAAAAAGAAGCATCCAGATGTCATCTTTTTGGCTGAAGCATTTACAAGGCCAAAGGTTATGCAACGCTTGGCAAAAGAAGGCTATTCGCAATCCTACACCTATTTTACATGGAGAAATACAAAGCAAGAATTTATAGAGTATATAACCGAACTCACCCAAACAGATCAATGCGAATACATGCGACCTAATTTTTGGCCAAACACGCCAGATATTAATCCTTATCACCTTCAAGGTGCTAACGAATCTAAATATCTGCAACGTTATGTGCTTGCAGCTACATTAAGTTCCAATATTGGTATTTATGGCCCAGTGTTTGAACAAATGATCGATGCTGCCATTCCGGGGAAAGAGGAATATTACATGTCCGAAAAATTTCAGGTATGCCATTACGATTGGTTTAAGGAAAACAAACTAACACTTCTAATTTCTAGAATCAATGCCATTCGTCATAATAATGAAGCTTTACAACAAACCAATAATATAAAGTTTTGCAACATTCATAATGACAACTTGATTGCCTTCTATAAATGGAATGCAGACAAAACCAATGAACTGCTAATAGTCATCAGTTTGGACCATCATTATCCACAACGCGATAACGTTCAGCTTCCTTTAGAAGCGTTAGGATTGCAACAGGGGCAACCCGTTTCAGTTTCAGATTTAGTTACAGGAAATAGTTATGTATGGTATAATGAATGGAATTACGTGGAGTTGCATCCAACACTTCCTTTTCATATATTTAAGATAACAAAGTAATATGGCTAAAAAATCGACAAAAACTACTGCTTTACAACCTCCTTATAATTTTAATGATAAGTGGGAAGAACTTCTAGAAAATAAGGAGTTTATTAAAGTATTCTTGTCAGATGTATTAGAAGATTATATAGTTAGGCAACGTTGGTATGGTGGTAAGGCCAGTAAGCTCAAGTACATAGAATTGGCTGAATACTTTAGAATTCAACAGCATGGTGAGGTTTATTACGGTTTAATACTGGAGGTCAATTTTGTTGAAGCTTTTTACCAACATTATTTTTTGCCAATAGCATTTGTGTCTGACGAAAACTTTGCAAAAGATGATAGAATATTATCCATTAGTATTCAAAATCAAGAGGGGTTTATCATTGATGCCATTAACCTTGAGGCTTTTAGAAAAGTAGTGTTTGAGCGTATTTTAACAGCCATACCAAAGGATAAAACACGTGTTAGTTATCATAAGAGTGATTTGTTTAAGGACTGCCAATACCAAACCTCTCGATTTATGGGCTTGGAGCAAAGTAATACATCTATAGTATACAATGAGGAGTATGTGCTAAAGTTCTTTAGAAGAATTTATGCAGACCGTAACCCGGATTACGAAATGAGTCGTTTCCTTTCAGATAAGAAAGACTATAAAAACACACCAGCTTACTTAGGAAGTATACAGATTAAAGATAGTGATAACACCAACATTACCATAGGCTTAATGCAGCAAATGGTGCAAAATGAAGGAGATGCTTGGGATTATATGCTTAGGGAATTACATAAAGTATTTTCTAATTTAGAATATAAGAATATTACAATTTCACAGTTACCGAATACAGAAGATTTTGGACGACTTGAAATTACGGATGTACCACCACAGATTATCGATTGGGTGGGGCTCAATATTTTTCTTAAAATACAGACTTTGGCAAAACGTACAGCCGAAATGCACATTGCATTAGGAAGCGAATTCGAGGATACGGCTTTTACACCATCGCATTTTAATGGAGATTATGAAGTTTGGCTTAAGAATAGATTGCTGTACCAATTTCAAAATAGATTAAACACCATAGAGAATAGCTTACATAAACTGGATGGTTTAGCATTAGAACTCGCCAATGAATTTTTAGAAAAGAAAAACATCATACGAAAGCGTTTTGTGGATTTCGATTGGACCAAACTAAAAGGAGAGCGCATAAGAGTACACGGCGATTATCATTTAGGCCAGGTTTTGGTAAAGGAAGACGACTTCTATATATTGGATTTTGAAGGCGAACCAGAAAGTACCATCCGAGATCGTAAGGTAAAGCAACCACCTCTTAAGGATATTGCTGGTTTATTCCGATCGTTCCATTATGCCATTTACGCCACTATTTTCAATAATTTGGATTTATATAAGCACGAACAAGAAGAACTTTTTGAAGCTGGTGAAGTCCTGTACAGATATTTAAAATCTGTATTTTTAGGTACTTATGTGTCTAACGTTCAAGAAGCAAACCTCAATATAGGTTATAATCAAGAGCGTATATTTTTACTAAAATACGCCATGCTCGAAAAAGCAATTTATGAGTTGGGATACGAGCTCAATTCACGCCCGCGTTGGGCAGTTATTCCATTAAAGGGAATCTCTAATATCATTAACAGTTAATTTATGGCAGAAGTAATACCACATAGTCACTTTACAGATTTTGATATCAATCTCTTTAAAGCAGGAAAACATTATCGCTTATATGAAAAATTTGGATCGCATATTATGACGGTCAATGGTGTGAAAGGCGTATACTTTGCCGTTTGGGCACCAAGCGCCAAAGCAGTTTCTGTAATCGGAGATTTTAATTTTTGGGTTGAAGGTACGCACCAACTCAATGTAAGATGGGATAGCAGTGGTATTTGGGAAGGTTTCATACCAGGTGCAAAAAAGGGTGAGGCTTATAAATATAAAATACAAAGTAACCATGGCAATGTAAAGACTGAAAAAGCAGATCCTTATGCTAGACGTTCAGAACACCCTCCAAAAACAGCATCTATAATTTGGGAAGAATCTTATAAGTGGAAAGATAGTAAATGGATGAAAAAACGTGAAAAGAATAATGCTTTAGATGCCCCTTATTCGGTTTACGAAGTACACTTAGGCTCATGGAAAAAGAAACAAGTAGAGGGAGCTGAAGATCGTTTTATGACTTACGAGGAAATGGCAGATGAGCTCGTATCGTATGTTAAAGACATGAATTTTACCCACGTAGAGTTAATGCCTGTGATGGAATTTCCGTACGATCCGTCTTGGGGTTATCAACTTACAGGGTACTATGCGCCCACATCGCGTTTTGGTTTGCCTGAAGAATTTAAATTATTGGTCGATAAATTACACCAAAATGATATTGGTATTATTCTCGATTGGGTACCATCACATTTTCCTGAAGATGCACATGGGCTAGGTTTCTTTGACGGTTCGGCACTATATGAACATCCTGACAAAAAACGCGGTTATCATCCCGATTGGAAAAGTTTAATTTTTAATTATGGTCGCAACGAAGTAAAATCTTTCTTAATCAGTAATGCCATCTATTGGTTAGATCAATTCCATGCTGACGGATTAAGAGTAGACGCTGTGGCATCAATGCTTTTCTTAGATTATAGTAGAGATGATGGGCAATGGGAACCCAATATGTATGGAGGCAGAGAAAATCTAGAGGCTATATCATTTTTAAGAGAAATGAACGAAGCCGTTTATTCTAATTTTCCAGATGTGCAAACCATAGCAGAAGAGTCTACAGCATTCCCAATGGTCTCTAGACCGACTTCATTGGGAGGATTGGGCTTCGGTATGAAGTGGATGATGGGATGGATGCATGATACTTTGGAATATTTCGGTAAGGAATCTGTATATAGACGTTTTCATCAAAATGATTTAACATTTTCAATGACTTATGCTTTTACGGAAAACTTTATGTTACCGTTAAGTCATGATGAGGTGGTTTATGGTAAACGTTCTATTTTAGGACGTATGCCAGGAGACGAATGGAAACGTTTTGCCAATCTAAGATTATTGTACAGTTATATGTTTACGCATCCTGGAGGTAATCTACTGTTTCAAGGATGTGAATTTGGACAAAGCAGTGAATGGAATTTTAAAACAGGTCTCGATTGGTATTTACTGCAGTACGAACCTCATAAAGGCATTAAAGAGCTTATAAAAGATTTGAACGCACTTTATAAAAATGAACCAGCACTTTATGAAAACCAATTTACTTCAGAAGGTTTTGAATGGATAGACCACAACGATGCACAAAATTCTGTTTTCACATACATTAGAAAAGGAAAACATGAAAAGGATGATTTGGTCATTGCCTGTAATATGACTCCCGTACCACAAGAGAATTATAAATTAGGTATTTCCAGAAAAGGAAAGCTGAAAGAAATCTTTAATAGTGATGCCAAAAACTATTATGGAAGTGCTAATTATAAGAACAAGATGAAAACAGCCAAAACTGATCCTTGGCATTTTAGAGATTATTCTATAGACATAGATATCCCACCTTTAGGTATGGTAGTTTTTAAATATTCGGAGTCAACCAAACGCAAGTCTAAAAGTACAACCGCTGTTAAGACTAAATCTAAAACAGCTACAAAGCAAAAAACAAAACCTAAAGCTGAAAAATAACAGTTTTCTAAGTATATGAAGCCTCACAGATTCTAAATCTTGTGAGGTTTTATCATTTTAGGGGGCGTAAGATATTTTCCGAAAACGATATAGTTAACAATTCGTGCTAATTAAAGTTTTAAAGGTTTTTTTACCTGCAATTTTTTCCGTTTTTTTACAAGCAATTTTACACAAATCTAACTATGATTGTAAATACGGAATTAGAACATAAAGGAAATTTATTCCCTTCTAAAATAATAGATTTTAAAAAGGATGTAGATACCTTGTACTTTTCTACAGATAATGATGTTGTGCTACAACTTACTGTAGTTCGAGATAGTGTTTTACGCTTTAGGTATACCACTATTGGTAGCTTTGGTAATGATTTTTCTTATGCCATTACTAAGTATGCAAGCACGGGCTATAATAAGTTAGAAATCGAAGAAAAAAAGGGCCACTATGAAATTACCACATCAAAATTACGATGCGAGATTTCTAAAGAAAGTCTTAGGGTTTCTATATATGATGTTAAAGATAACGCTTTAATCAATCAAGATGAATCTGGTTTTCATTGGGAAGAAAATTATCAACATGGTGGAAATATTGTAAAAATGAGCAAAGTGTCCAACGATGGTGAGAGCTATTATGGACTTGGCGATAAACCTAATCATCTGAGCTTAAGGGGTAAACGCTATACCAATTGGGTAACAGATTCTTATGCTTACGGAAAAGATACTGACCCTATCTATAAAGCTATACCGTTCTATACAGGCCTACATAGTGGCAAGGCCTATGGTATATTTTTTGACAATACCTTTCAAACCAGTTTCGATTTTGCAACCGAAAGACGAAACGTAACAAGCTTTTGGGCACAGGGAGGCGAGATGAATTATTATTTCTTCTATGGGCCAAGGATGAATCAGGTTGTGGAAAGTTACACGGATTTAACAGGAAAGCCTCATTTATTGCCGCCACTATGGGCCTTAGGATTTCATCAGTGTAAATGGAGTTATTATCCCGAAAGTAAAGTTAAAGACATTACATCTACATTCAGAAAATTGCAGATTCCGTGTGATGCTATTTATTTAGATATCGATTACATGGAGGGGTTTCGTTGTTTTACTTGGGACAAAAATCATTTTCCAGATCCAAAACGTATGGTCGATGAATTGGCAGCTGATGGTTTTAAAACCGTTGTCATTATCGATCCAGGAATTAAAATAGATAAAGACTATTCCGTTTTTAAGGAAGCCTTAGACAAAGATTATTTCTGTAAGCGAGCTGATGGAGACTATATGAAAGGAAAGGTTTGGCCTGGTGAGTGTTATTTCCCAGACTTTACAAATCCTGAAGTCAGAGAATGGTGGTCTGGACTTTTTAAGGAACTTATTGAAAAAGTGGGTGTCAAAGGAGTTTGGAACGACATGAATGAGCCAGCCGTTATGGAAGTGCCCAACAAAACCTTTCCTGATGACGTGCGCCATGATTATGATGGCAATCCATGTAGCCACAGAAAGGCGCACAATATTTATGGTATGCAAATGGCAAGGGCTACATATCAAGGTGTAAAACGATATTCTTATCCAAAGCGACCGTTTGTTATTACACGTGCCGCATATTCTGGGACACAACGTTATACGTCGACCTGGACAGGAGATAATGTTGCTACTTGGGAACATTTATGGATTGCCAATATTCAAGCACAACGAATGGCAATGTCTGGTTTTGGTTTTGTGGGAAGTGATATTGGCGGATTTGCCGAACAACCACAAGGAGAACTATTTACACGTTGGATTCAGCTTGGCATTTTTCATCCGTTTTTTAGGGTACATTCTTCAGGTGACCACGGAGATCAAGAACCATGGGCTTTTGGTGAAGATGTCACAGAAATTGTTAAAAAGTTTATCGAAATTAGATATCAGTTACTCCCTTATTTATACACTGCGTTTTGGAATTATGTAGACCATGGAACTCCATTGTTAAAATCTTTGGTGTTGTTCGATCAAGATGATGTGCATACCCATTACAGAACTGATGAATTCATTTTCGGTGAACAGATTTTAGCTTGCCCAGTATTAGAACCTAATGCAAAAGGTAGGCGCATGTATGTACCAAAAGGTAATTGGTATAATTTCTGGAATGATGAAGTCATAAAAGGAGGTAAGGAAATGTGGGTAGATGCAGATATTGACAGCATGCCAATCTTTATTAAAGAAGGGGCTATAATACCTAAATATCCTGTACAGCAATATGTTGGTGAAAAGGAAATTAAAGAAATTACATTAGATGTCTACTATAAAGAAGGCAAAGAAGAGAGTGAATTATACAGTGATGCTAATGATGGTTATGATTATACAAAAGGCAGATATAGTCTTAGAAACTTTACGCTTACTGGCCGCACAAATGAATTGATTATCAGTCAGTATAAAGAAGGGAAGTTTGTAACACCTTACGATACTTTTAATATTCAACTTCATGGGTTGCCTTTTGATATTGTAGAGGTTCAATTAGATAATGAAAAGATAGACCCTAAAAGTTTAAAAGTAAACGGTATAGAGTCCATTGTTGTGGATAAAAATTTTTCTGAATTACACATTTTGGGAAAAGAGTTAAAATCCTAGTGACTTGTTAATTATATTGGTGTCATATAAATACGGACTGATTTTTGTATTTTAGTAATTATATAATTAAAACCATTAGCTATGAATATTAAAAAAGCGATATTAACTATAGGCGTTATTGTTATTGTGTCTTGCGCAACAAATCCGTTTACGGGTAAAAAAACAATGGCGTTTGTATCTAATGACACATTATTCCCTTCTTCATTTGCACAGTATAATCAAGTATTAAGTGAAAATAAGGTTATAACTGGTACCAAAGACTCAGAAATGATTACCCGTGTTGGCCAGCGTATAGCAGTTGCTGCAGAGCGTTGGTTAAATGCTAACGGACATCAAGGCTATTTAGATGATTACAAATGGGAGTATAAACTCATAGAATCCGAACAAGTCAATGCTTGGTGTATGCCAGGTGGAAAGATTGCATTTTACACTGGCATTCTTCCAATAGCACAAAACGAAACAGGAATAGCGGCAATTATGGGACATGAAGTTGCACACGCACTGGCAAACCATGGTCAGCAACGTATGAGTTCAGGAATGCTACAACAAGCAGGAGGTGTAGCAGTGGCGGTAGCCACAGGAAGCCAAACAGCTGAAAAGCAACAGATGTGGATGCAGGCTTATGGATTGGCAAGTAATGTCGGTGGTATGTTACCTTTTAGTAGAAGCCATGAAACCGAAGCTGATAAAATAGGAGTTATCTTAATGGCTATAGCTGGTTATAACCCGGACGAAGCTGCTGAACTATGGAAGCGTATGAAAGCAAATAGTGGAGGACAAGCACCACCAGAATTTTTAAGCACACACCCAAGTAATGACTCAAGGATTGAAAATTTACAGCAATTAGCACCAAAAGCGAAAGCTGAGGCTAAAAAATTTGGGGTTACTTCATTTAGGCCAATAAATCCATTATAGGTTAATAATATTTAACTATTTTAGAAGCTGCTCAATTATAGGGGCAGCTTTTTTAATTAAATATTATGGGGGAACTTAAAAAAGGAAGCAAAAAACTTCTCAATGCATGGGCGTTTTATGATTGGGCAAACTCGGTATATACGCTGACCATTGCTTCTTCAATATTTCCAATTTTTTATTCGGCATTATTTATCTCTGAAATTAAGAAAGTTACAGCTTTTGGATATGAGTTTAAAAGTACTGCGCTCATCACTTTTGTAACAGCATTTACATTTTTGGTTGTAGCTATTCTATCACCAATTCTTTCAGGTATTGCTGACTATGTTGGTAACAAGAAAAATTTCATGAAATTCTTTTGTTATGTAGGCTCAGCAGGTTGTATAGGTTTATATTGGTTTAGCATAGAACCAGAAAGAATTCACCTAAGTCTTTTGTTCTATTTTATGGGACTCATAGGTTATTGGGGAAGCTTGGTATTTTATAATTCGTATTTGCCAGATATTGCTTATCCAGAACAACAAGATAGTATTAGTGCAAAAGGATTTAGTATGGGGTATTTAGGTAGTGTGCTATTACTGATAATTAATCTTGCCATGGTTATGAAACCAGATTTGTTCGGTTTTGATATAAGTATTTCTTCAACCATCATGGAAAATGGAACTGAAGCAGAAATAGCTAAAGCTTTAGAAGAAGCTAAAAATAGTGCATCTTTTGAAGCTATGAAGGTTTCATTCATAACTGTAGGTATTTGGTGGGCACTCTTTAGTCAGTACACATTTTATGTTTTACCTAAAGGCGTATCCTCTGGTCATAAAGTAACAAAATCCATTATTTTTAACGGCTTTAAAGAGTTAAAAGGGGTTTGGAATGAGTTAAAGGAAGACCTCAGGTTAAAACGTTATCTCTATGCGTTTTTTGTGTTTAGTATGGCTGTTCAGACCATTATGTTGGTAGCTGTGTATTTCGGTGAAGAAGAAATTGCTTGGGGAGATGATGATGCCAAAACCATAGGGTTAATCGTTAGTATTTTAGTAATCCAAGTTGTAGCAATTGTTGGAGCAATTTTAACATCTAGAGCTTCATCAAAGTTTGGAAATATTAAAACACTTATTGCTGTTAATTTTATTTGGATGGCATTGTGTTTTTACGCCTATTTTATGGAAACTCCCATTCAGTTTTTTATTGCAGCTTCATTGGTTGGGTTGGTAATGGGTGGTATTCAATCGTTAGCAAGATCTACATACTCTAAGTTTTTACCAGAAACAGAAGATACCACATCTTATTTTAGTTTTTATGATGTTGCAGAAAAGATAGGTATAGTTATAGGAATGCTTATTTATGGTTTTATAGACCAAATAACAGGCAGCATGCGAAATTCTATTCTATTCTTATTCGTGTTCTTTTTGCTGGGTATTATTTTACTTTTTAGAGTGCCGAAGCAGGCATCATGATTTGTCTGTTTTACTTAAGCAAATGTCATATTTTTGGTTATTAAAACAAAAAGGACAAGCAAATACTTGTCCTTTTCAAATTTTGGTTGATTTAACTATTAATTACTCACGCTACCTGAGCCTGAAATTTTAGTGTCTTTATTAGTAGGTTTACCTGAATACCTAACATCGCCTGAACCAGAGATTCTAGCTTTTAGATTACCATTGCAAACCACATTTGCATCACCTGAGCCAGCTATTTTTACAGTTACATTGACACTACCTAAATCCTCACCATCAAAATCACCAGACCCTGCAATTTTCGTGGTTAAATTTGTTGTAGAACCACTTAAGTGTATATCACCAGAGCCTGCAATACTACTTTCAATTGAATTTGAATCCACTCTAAGATCAATATCACCAGAGCCTGCTAATGACACATCAAAATCATCTGCTTTAATAGTACCAGAGTTTTCAATATCACCAGAACCTGCTAATGAAACTAATTCAATAGACTCGTATGGCACGGTTACAACTATAGTTTTTGTAGGTTTAAGGTTAACACCATCTTTAGTTTTAACCACAAGTTTCCCACCTTTTACTTCCGTAATGATATATTCCATAAGATTGGCATCTCCTTCAATAGTAATTTCTCCTTCTTTGCCTTCTACCAATTTAAAGTCCATAGATCCAGCTGCCTTTAGACCATCGTAAGATCCTGTTGATCTTGTTGTGGTGGTAATGTTGCCATCACCCTTAATTTTTTTCCATTGTGCATGTGTAGTTGTGGCGCATAATAGAAATGCTAGCACTGTAATTGATTTTAAAAGTTTCATCGTTCTAATTGTTTGGTTTTGTTCGTTTTTATTGATTGTTCTATTTATATACTCACTGCTAAATCGAGTGAGAGATTTTCTGTCATTCTATATTTGTGACACAGAGTGCACTCGAAGTGACATCTATTGTAATTATTGCTGTTTAAAGCTTACGCTTCCATACTCAGATTTTATCCTTACCATATTACCGGAGCCTTTGGCGCCGTGATATCCATTATATTTTTTGTCTGAGCCATCAACCTCTTTATTTGTAAAATTAAAATTATCGGAATCGCGCAACGATGCATATTCTAAGTCAATATCAAAATCAAAATTATAGCCTGCATCATAACCAATGGTTATTCCTGTAAATTCTGAATTAATGTCAATATTTTGTGCTTTAGAAGCCATTCGGTCTATTTTTAAAGATCCGTAATCAGTTCTAATTCTTACATTTTTATATACGTTGCCTAGCCTTAGTGAAAGATAATCACCATTGCCATCCAAATTGTTGACATTCTCAACTTTTAAAGACCCATAATCACAAACATATTCTACATTTTCAGCAACTTCAACCACAGATTTGGTATAATCTGCATTGATTTTTAAATTTTCAGCCTTTGCTACAGTAAACCCACTATAATCTGCATAAATTTCCCCACTTTTTATATATTCAAAATAACTATGGTTAGTGTAATCGAATCTAATTTCATTATTGTCGGACATGAGTTCTTTAGTTGTAATTTTCCCATAGTCACAGGTGATTTTTGCCTTACCTTCTAATCGGTCTAAGCTAATAGAGCCATAGTCATTGCTTATGTCTACATTACCAGATATTGGCATTTTAACAATGTAATTAATTTCTAATTTTAAGTTCATTTTTTTTCCCCAACTCCACCAATTCTTTTTGTTCTTTTCAATCTTTGTGATTGCTGATACCAAATCGCTACTAGATGAGAATTCTATGTCTATTCGGTTTAATCTGTCCTGTACTTTTTCGGCATTGTTTCCTGTAACTCTTATGGTGATATTAAAATCAATTTTATTTTGGTCCCAAGTTATAATATCTAAGTTTCCAAAACTATTATTCACCTTTAAGGTAGCGTTTGAAGATACATCAAACGATTTTTTAATATTTCGCTCTTTGGTTGTTTTCGCAGCTTCTATTTCTGTGTTGGCTAATGCTATAAATGGCATTAGCAAAATCAATAGAGCTAATCTAAATTGTATTTTTTGGTTCATTGCTGTTGTTTTTTAATTGTTTAATCGTTTCGATTTGTTCTAAAACGGTATTTAAAATGTCAATTCTATTTTGAAAATTGTTGACCATGGCATAGATTACACGTTGGTCTTTATTACTTTTAGTTAAATCGTTTTTTAAATTTTGATATTCTTTTTCTAATAAATCTATTCGGCTTATGGCATCGGTAATAATCTGCTCTGTTAAAGGGGAACGCTCGTTGTTCAACTTTTTTAATTCAGCTTCAATAGTTGCTGTAAAGAAATCTTGAGTTTCGGACATTTCTGATGAAACACTCGCTAAATCTAATGCTTCTGGTTCACTTTGCGCAGTGGTGAATACTGCAAAGCAGATCACTAAAGACGCTGCAATAGCCAAGAAAGATTTCCAGTTAAGGCTAAATTTTTCAACATCAGTTGAGGCAGTCTCATTAGCTTTCAGCTTTTCCAAAAACCGATTTTCATGGCCTTCACCAAGTTCATTGATATCAAATTCACCCTTAAGGTTATTAAATAATTCGTCTATGTTATCGTTTTGCATAACTTTTTAGTTTAGGCTGATTGCATTAGTTTTTTACGTAAACTTTCTTTTGCCCTAGAAATTAATGTTCTACAATTTGCATAAGAAATATCCATAATGTCACAGATTTCTTCATAATCGTAGCCTTCAATGAGATGTAGAGTCAAACCCATACTATAGTTTGGTTTTAAGGTTTTCATTACGCTCATTATTTGTTTTACTTTATCTGTGTTTTGGCTACGCTCTTCAATGCCGTTGTCGTCTTCAACTTTGTACACTACCGTTTCTAGAGGCACTTCGTTTTGCTTAGCAGCTTTGTTGTAGTGCGCAATACTATTATTCACTACAATTCGTTTTAACCACGCACCAAATAATTTGGTATCCTCTAGTGTATTCAGTTTTGTAAATGCCGTCAAAAAAGACTCTTGCATTATATCCTCAGCCTTAAAAGAATCCTTAATAATCCTTAGGGCTGTATTATACATGGCTTTGTTATATCTATTGTAAATTTCCAACTGTGCATGTTGGTTACTAGATTTACAAAGCAATAGTAACTGTTCGATATCTTGATTGGTTGATTTCAAAAAACAATTGCTTTACTCCATAGATGAAAGGTTTCGCTAAGTGTTACAGTTTTGATAAAAAAACTTTTAATTTTTTCTAAAGGTAATGGCATAACAATTGAATTTATATAGGTGTGAATAACTTTGAATATCTTATAAACTATTGATATTCAATATAAAGTTAAATATTAATACATTTAAACAAATGCCAGACTGTGAGTATTTAATGACAGAATGGCTTAAACTATAGCATGGCAAAACAAAAAATTTTAGGACTTGACAGTTTGTCATTTCAGGATTTTGATGAAAATTCAGAACTAATTCCATTGATGACCCCTGAAGATGAAGAATTGATTAATAGCGAATCTTTACCAGAATCTTTACCTATTTTACCGTTGAGAAATACCGTATTATTTCCAGGTGTGGTGATTCCGATTACAGCAGGTAGAGATACATCGATAAAACTCATCAATGATGCTAATAAGGGAGGGAAAGTTATTGGTGTCGTATCTCAAAAAGATGAAGCGGTTGAAAATCCAACGGCAAAAGATATATACAAAACTGGTACGGTAGCACGAATTTTAAAAGTGCTTAAAATGCCAGACGGAAACACTACAGTTATTATTCAGGGCAAGAAACGTTTTCAGGTCAATGAGGTCATTGCTGAGAAACCCTATTTAACTGCGACAATTTCTGATTTATCTGAAGTCAAACCTACTGTCGATAATGAAGAGTTCAACGCAATTATTGATTCTATAAAAGATTTATCGCTCGAAATTATAAAGGAAAGCCCAAACATTCCTACCGAAGCTACTTTTGCCATTAAGAATATTGAAAGTAACTCGTTCTTAGTGAATTTTGTGTCTTCTAATATGAACCTTAAAGTTGAAGAAAAGCAAGAACTATTGAAGATCAATGATCTAAAGGAACGCGCCCTTCAAACTTTAAAATACATGAACCTTGAATATCAAAAGCTAGAACTAAAGAATGATATTCAAAGTAAGGTGCAGAGCGATATGAACCAACAACAGCGTGAATATTTCTTGCATCAACAAATGAAAACCATTCAAGAAGAATTGGGTGGAGGAGTGTCTTCTGGCGAGGAAATTGAAGACATGAAAGCTCGTGCCAAGGAAAAACTTTGGGACGAAAAGGTAAAGACCCATTTTGATAAGGAATTGGCAAAAATGCAACGCATGAATCCTCAAGTTGCTGAATATTCCATTCAACGTAATTACCTAGACTTGTTTTTGGATTTGCCTTGGAATGAATTTAGTGAGGATAAGTTCGATTTAAAACGTGCTATGAAAATCTTGGATCGCGACCATTTTGGGTTAGACGATGTAAAAAAACGAATTATAGAATATCTAGCAGTCTTGAAACTTCGCAATGACATGAAATCTCCGATACTTTGCCTGTACGGACCACCAGGTGTTGGTAAAACATCGCTAGGTAAGTCTATCGCCGAGGCTTTGGGCAGAGAGTATGTGCGAATTTCATTAGGTGGATTACGTGACGAAGCCGAAATCCGTGGACACAGAAAAACCTATATTGGTGCAATGCCAGGGAGAATCATTCAAAGTTTAAAAAAGGCAGGAACATCAAATCCGGTTTTCGTTTTGGATGAGATTGATAAGTTATCGTCTGGTCATCAGGGAGATCCATCATCTGCAATGTTAGAAGTATTGGATCCAGAGCAAAACAATGAATTCTATGACAATTTCTTAGAGATGGGTTATGACTTGTCTAAAGTGATGTTCATAGCAACGTCCAATAGTTTAAATATCATTCAGCCTGCATTACGAGATCGTATGGAAATTATAAACGTAACAGGCTATACTATAGAAGAGAAAGTTGAAATTGCCAAACGCCATTTGTTGCCAAAACAATTAAAAGAGCATGGTCTTGATACTTCAAACCTTAAAATAGGAAAACCACAATTAGAAAAAGTAGTTGAAGGTTACACACGCGAATCTGGTGTTAGGGGATTAGAAAAGCAAATTGCAAAAATGGTACGTTATGCTGCTAAAAATATTGCGATGGAGGAGGAGTACAATGTTAAAGTTTCTAACGAAGATGTAATTGAGGTTTTAGGAAGTCCCAGACTAGAGCGCGATAAATATGAAAACAATAATGTTGCTGGTGTGGTAACGGGCTTGGCTTGGACTAGAGTAGGAGGCGATATTTTGTTTATAGAATCAATACTGTCAAAAGGAAAGGGAAATCTTTCTATTACGGGTAACCTAGGAAAAGTGATGAAGGAATCTGCAACCATTGCTATGGAATATATTAAAGCCAACGCAGATAAATTTGAAATCAATACTGAAGTATTTGATAAGTACAACGTTCATATTCATGTTCCTGAAGGGGCAACTCCAAAAGACGGGCCAAGTGCAGGTGTTACAATGTTAACTTCTTTAGTATCTTTGTTTACACAGCGTAAAGTAAAGAAGAGTTTAGCAATGACCGGTGAAATTACATTGCGAGGAAAAGTTTTACCTGTAGGTGGAATAAAAGAAAAAATCCTAGCAGCCAAACGTGCTCGTATCAAAGAGATATTACTTTGTGAGGATAACAAACGTGATATTGAAGAAATTAAACCAGAATACCTAAAAGGCCTAACTTTTCATTATGTTAAGGATATGAGTGATGTTTTAGATGTTGCCATAACGAACCAAAAAGTTAAGAATGCGAAGAAACTTTAAGCTAATCTTGTCGTTTGTTGTTGTTTTATTGGCTGGGGCACTCGCCTTTAGTCAGGAAGACAATAAGATAGAATACAAGGATGTGATTTTGGATGGAAAACCTGCAAAATTAAATGTTGCTACTGGCGAAATCACTTTTGTTAATCCAAGCGATAAAAAGAAACCAGTTAAGCTTGAAGACAACGTTGCCAAACCTGAAAAAGAAACTAAAGTAGTAGTAGCTTCAAATCCTAAAGTAGATGATTATTACGTTGTTAAAGAAGGTGAAACACTTCTAGAAATTGCCAATCGTAACAACACCACTTTAACAGAACTAAAACGGGTTAACAATTTAGAAACCACTTTGGTTAGTGAAGGGCAACGATTACGAGTACGCAATTTTGATGTCGTTGAAACTGAACCCAAAGTCTTGCCGATTGTAAAAACAAATGAGAATCATTCCGAATTTCATATTGTAGAACCTGGCGAAACACTATATAGTTTGGCTAAGCAATATGGTTTAACGGTAGATAAATTGAAACAACAAAATGGTTTAATATCCAATACCATAAAGGTTGGGCAGAAACTCAATATTTTAGAAACAGACTTAGATCAAGAACTTGGCCATATATCTGTATGGACAGTTTCAAATGGTGATACTTTATACAGTATTGCCAAAAAAAATGGAACTACGGTTGAGCAAATTAAAAGCTTAAATGGGTTAACGAGCAATCTCATTAAAATTGGGCAAAAACTACAGTTAGGACAGTAAAGGACTTGTCTCACGAAAACTCTTGTGTATTTTGAAATATAAATCAATTTAACAGTCAGTTTGACGAATTTGATCAAAATACAAAGCTGGTTAAAAATAAAAAAATCATATCCTCGTTTTAAGATAGATTTAGTTATTTTGCAAAATCTATGATTAAGAGGATTACCAACTTATTTTTCTTGCTGTTGGCATTACCAATGTTTGCACAATTGGGTGGTGAGTCTACGTATCAATTTCTTAATTTGGTATCCTCTCCAAGGCAAGCAGCTCTTGGTGGTAAAATCATAACTAATTTCGATTACGATGTTACAGAAGCCTTATACAATCCTGCATCAATCAATTGGCAAATGCACAACCAACTAGCTGTAAATGCTTCAAGTTATTTAGGTGGCATTACATACGGAACTGCTGCGTATGCTTATACTTGGGATAGGCATGTTCAAACATTTCATTTTGGCGTAACCTATATCAATTATGGTACGTTTGATGGTTATGATGTCAATGGCAATGCCACAGGAAGCTTTACCGGTAATGAAGCTGCAATTTCAGCAGGATACAATTATAATATCCCATTTACAGATTTTTATGTTGGTGCGAATGTAAAGGTTATCACCTCATTATTAGAGCAGTATAATTCTATTGGTGGAGCTGTGGATATAGGTGTAATGTATATTAATGAAAAGTTAGATTTTCATGCGGCATTAACGGTAAGAAATATAGGTACTCAATTCACCACTTATGCTGGTCAAAATGAGCCATTACCTTTTGAAGTTAATTTTGGAATGTCACAAACTTTAGAAAATGTACCGATTCGTTGGCATTTGACTTTAGAGAATTTGCAACAATGGCCAATCGGAGTGTCAAATCCGGCTAGAGCAACAACAGATTTAGATGGCAATCAAACACAGGAAAAAGTTGGTTTTTTCAACAATGCACTTCGTCATTTAATTTTAGGGGCTGAATTGTGGCCAGAAAAAGGATTCAATCTACGAGTGGGCTATAACTTTAGACGTGCCGAAGAATTAAGAATTGAAGATCAGCGCAATTTCTCTGGTATTTCTGCTGGAATTTCCATAAGATTAAACAAGTTACGTTTTAGTTATACCCATGCCAGATATACAAGCGCAGCTAACACTAGCTTTTTCGGACTTCAAATAGATTTAGACAACAGAAGATGGAGATAGAAAGGGTAGGTTTTTAGTCCGATGATTATATCTAAAGATGGTCTAAAAAAGTGGTCTTGGTATACATTTATTATTTAAACTATGTATAAAGTATGAACAAAATTGTTATTGCTATAGACGGATTTTCCTCAACAGGAAAGAGCACTATCGCCAAACAATTGGCAAAGCAGCTCAACTATATCTATGTGGATACTGGCGCTATGTATAGAGCTGTAACCTATTTTGCACTAGAAAACAATTTAATAGGTGAAGATTTTTTTCATTCTGAAACATTAATCAAAAAGCTCGATGATATTCATATTACATTCAAGTTTAATGAAGCCTTAGGCTTTGCTGAAGTTTATCTTAATGGCGAACATATAGAAAAGGAAATTAGAACTCTAAGAGTATCGCAATATGTGAGTCCTGTTGCCACTATTTCCGAAGTACGTCAAAAATTAGTAGAGCAACAGCAACTTATGGGCAAGGACAAAGGTATTGTAATGGATGGCAGAGATATAGGTACTGTGGTGTTTCCAGACGCAGAACTAAAAATATTTATGACAGCTTCAGCAAAAACCAGAGCGCAAAGACGTTACAAAGAATTACTTGAACGTGGACATAATTTGAGTTATGAAGACGTTTTAGAAAATGTTACTACAAGAGATCGTATAGATTCCACAAGAAAAGATTCCCCTTTGGTAAAAGCTGAAGGCGCTATTGAAATAGATAATTCGGATTTAACTATAGAGGAACAGCTCGACAGTATAATAAAATTAGTTAATGCTATCACATAAAAAAAGCGACCTTCGATTACTGAGCGTAGCCGAGGAAGTCGCTTTTATAATTTTCAAACCTTTTGATTATAGATTAGGAATGATTAATTCCTGATCTGGGTGGATTAAATCCGGGTTCTTAAGAATATCCGTATTGGCTTCAAAGATGTCTTTGTACTTCATAGCATCACCATAATAGTGCTTGGCTATTTTTCCTAAAGTTTCACCAGAAGTAACTGTGTGTCTAGCATAAACAGATTCGTCAGCCACCTTTATATCCGCCATTATATCTGAAGGATTATCACCGCCAGCGGCTTTAATAGCATCCCACAATAAGTTTTTTTCATATTGCGTTTTTGCAGTTCCCCAAATCTTCAATTTTCCATCTTCTACTTTGACATCACCATCTTGAATATCTAATGTTTGTCCTAAGTCTAATACCCCTTGGTATTTTTCTCTAACCATAATTATTGTTTTTAATTTTAGTGTTAATACGTATTGTAAATATACCAAATTATATGCCAAAATTTAACATTTATGGCATCAATCTTTGTACTGTTTGTTATGACACTGGCTTTATCAAAATGTCACATCGTTTAGCATTTGGTTTTCAGAATAATATATACTACTTTTGCAGACCTTTTTAGCGACAAAGAAAATATAAAAGGATTTATAAAAACAAAACAAACACTTCTACAGCCTAATCGCTTTATTTTCTATAGGTTAGTAGAATACAAATTTTTATTCAGCATATGTCTGAAAAAGAAACACAACAAGTTGAGGTTGAAACAACCGAGGCAACTACAGTTGAAGCTCCAGTAGTCTCTGAAGCTCAAGCAAATCCAGAAAAATTCTTAAAGGAGTTCGATTGGCACAATTACGAAGAAGGTATTGAGCAAGTAGCGGACACTAAATTAGAAGAATTTGAAAAATTAGTATCTGAAAATTTCGTTGACACTTTAGATGATGAAGTTGTAGAGGGTGAAGTGATTCACATTACCGATAGAGATGCTATTATCGACATCAATGCAAAGTCTGAAGGTGTAATTTCTCTTAACGAGTTCCGTTACAACCCAGATTTAAAAGTTGGTGACAAAGTAGAGGTATTAATTGATGTACGAGAAGATGCAACAGGTCAGTTAGTATTATCTCACAGAAAAGCTCGTGTCATCAAGGCATGGGATCGCGTAAACAACGCACACGATACTGGCGAAATTGTAAATGGTTTTGTAAAATGCAGAACTAAAGGTGGAATGATCGTTGACGTATTTGGTATAGAAGCATTCTTACCAGGTTCTCAAATCGATGTGAAGCCAATTAGAGATTACGATCAGTATGTTAATAAAACTATGGAATTTAAAGTGGTTAAAATCAACCACGAATTCAAGAACATAGTCGTTTCTCACAAAGCACTTATTGAGGCTGATATTGAGGAACAAAAGAAAGAAATCATTGGTCAACTAGAAAAAGGACAAGTCTTAGAAGGTACTGTGAAAAACATTACGTCTTATGGTGTGTTTATAGATCTTGGTGGTGTAGATGGTTTAGTTCATATTACAGATTTATCATGGTCTCGTATCAACCATCCAAATGAGATTGTTGAGTTAGACCAAAAACTTAATGTTGTAATCCTTGATTTTGATGAAAACAAATCGAGAATTCAATTAGGTCTTAAGCAATTATCTAAGCACCCTTGGGAAGCTTTAGGTGAAGATGTAAAAGTTGGTGATAAAGTAAAAGGTAAGGTTGTTGTAATTGCAGATTACGGTGCATTTGTTGAGGTAGAAGAAGGTGTAGAAGGCTTGGTTCACGTTAGTGAAATGTCTTGGTCAACACATTTACGTTCAGCTCAAGATTTTGTATCTGTTGGTGACGAGATTGAAGCTCAAATCTTAACTTTAGATAGAGAAGATCGTAAGATGTCTCTTGGTATCAAGCAATTAACGCCAGATCCATGGACCGATATTACATCTAAGTATCCTGTAGGTTCTAAGCATACAGGTGTTGTACGTAACTTTACAAACTTCGGTGTTTTTGTTGAGTTGGAAGAAGGTATTGATGGATTAATCTATATCTCAGATTTATCTTGGACCAAGAAAATTAAACACCCATCAGAGTTCTGTAATGTAGGTGATAAGTTAGATGTCGTAGTGTTGGAGTTAGACGTAGAAGGACGTAAATTATCTTTAGGTCACAAACAAACTACTGAAAACCCTTGGGATAAGTACGAAACTGAGTTTGCTCTAGGTACTTCCCACACTGCTGCTATTACAGAAATAGTGGATAAAGGAGCTACAATAGAATTCAACGATGATATTACGGCTTTTGTACCACAGCGCCACTTAGAAAAAGAGGATGGCTCTAAACTTAAAAAAGGTGAAGAAGTAGAATTTAAGATCATTGAGTTCAATAAAGAATTCAAAAGAGTGGTAGCATCTCATACTGCAGTATTTAGAGAAGAAGAAGCTAAAATCGTTAAGCAAGCTGTTAAGAAGGCAGAAGCGCAAGCGGCAGAAGCTAAACCAACTTTAGGTGATGCAAACGATGCGTTACAAGCACTTAAAGATAAAATGGACGGGAAGAAGTAATCTTGTTCCTGCGCAGGCAGGAATCTCATCCTAATAAATCAAAAAGCCTCCCGATTTTCGGGAGGTTTTTTTATTGCATTTGTTTTGTACATTATGACTTTGCGAGAAAAACATTGCAATCCACAATTTTTCATTTAACTTTGCCCAACAATAACGTTAGCATACTACATGAGTCAAAAAGTATTACTTAACTCTAAGGAAGTCAATATAATTCTACATCGATTGGCTTGCCAACTTATTGAAAGCCACGATGATTTTTCTGAAACCGTATTGATCGGGATACAGCCACGTGGTAAGTTTTTAGCGGACCGTTTGGCGGAGATGCTAGCTAATGACTACGGGATTAAAAATATTCAGTTAGGCCATTTGGATATTACTTTTTTCAGAGATGATTTTAGACGTAGCGAAAAACCGTTAGAAGCCAATACAACAGAAATAGATTTTATAGTAGAAGATAAAAATGTGGTCTTTATAGATGATGTACTGTATACAGGCCGTAGTATTAGATCTGCATTAACAGCAATTCAATCGTTCGGAAGGCCAAATAATATAGAATTGTTAACATTAATAGACAGACGCTTTAGTCGGCATTTACCAATACAGCCTAATTATAAAGGGCGGCAAGTAGATGCAATCGACAACCAGAAGGTAAAAGTCAATTGGGTTGAGAATGAAGGAGAAGATGCGGTATATTTAATTGATAAATGATAAAAGCCAAGAACCGAAAGCTAAAAGAAATAAAATGAGCGAACTAAGTGTAAATCACTTACTGGGAATTAAATATCTTACCAAACAAGATATAGAATTGATTTTTGAGACAGCAGATCAGTTTAAAGAGGTTATCAACAGACCGATTAAAAAAGTCCCTTCACTTAGAGATATAACGATAGCCAATCTGTTTTTCGAAAACTCCACACGTACAAAGTTATCTTTTGAATTGGCCGAAAAACGACTTTCAGCAGATGTTATTAACTTTTCGGCTTCACAATCTTCAGTTAAAAAAGGTGAGACTCTAATTGATACCGTAAATAACATTCTATCGATGAAAGTAGATATGGTTGTAATGCGCCATCCTAACCCGGGAGCTGGTGTGTTTTTATCCAAACATGTCGATGCGAGTATTATAAATGCAGGTGATGGTGCACATGAGCATCCTACACAGGCCTTGTTGGATTCCTACTCTATTAGAGAAAAATTAGGTAGTGTAAAAGGCAAAAATGTCGTTATTGTTGGAGATATTCTGCATAGTAGAGTAGCACTTTCAAATATTTATGCCTTACAACTACAAGGTGCTAATGTAATGGTTTGTGGACCAAAAACGTTGCTTCCAAAATACATTAAAGAACTTGGCGTAAAAGTTGAAACCAATCTTAAAAAAGCATTGGAATGGTGTGATGTGGCCAATATGCTCAGAGTTCAGAACGAGCGTATGGATATTAGTTATTTTCCAACCACAAGAGAGTACACACAACAGTTTGGGGTCAATAAAGAATTGTTGGACGGTTTAGACAAGGATATTGTAATTATGCATCCAGGGCCAATAAATCGCGGAGTAGAGATTACGAGTGATGTGGCGGATTCTAAACAAGCCATAATTTTAGATCAGGTAGAGAATGGAGTAGCCGTGAGAATGGCTGTTATTTACTTATTGGCTGCTAAAATTAAACAGTAAAGTATGATTGTAGATAGAGACGGAAACATAACTATAATTGCACAAGAGAAGGCTTCAGTTAAAACCTTGGTAAATAACATAGAAGTTGGCTATCATAAGTACAAAGACTATCATCTTATCGTAAGATTATCTAGTCTCGAAAAGATTCAATTAGAAGATGTCATTGAATTTTTACGCCTCAGTAATAATCACCGTAGTGCGAAAAAATCTTTTGTAATTGTAACAAGTCAAGCAGATTTAGACCAAATGCCAGATGAGTTGGCCATCGTACCGACCCTACAGGAAGCCTATGACATTATTGAAATGGAAGATATTGAACGCGATTTAGGATTTTAATATATGAAGCTGACCATACTAGGCTGTCATAGCGCAACACCACGTACCAATACCAATCCGACATCCCAAGTTCTAGAAATAAAAAACCACATGTTTTTAATTGACTGTGGTGAAGGTACCCAGGTAGAATTAAGACGAAATAAAATCAAGTTTTCTAGGATAAAGCATATCTTCATTTCTCATCTACATGGAGACCACTATTTCGGATTGGTAGGTTTGGTAAGTACGTTTCGTTTATTAACCAGAGAAACTGAACTTCATATCTATGGGCCAAAAGGATTAAAAGAAGTTATTACACTTCAATTAAAATTATCCGATTCTTGGACAAATTATCCTTTGATCTTTCATGAGTTGACCTCAAAGGATTCAGAATTGATTTACGAGGATAACAAAGTTGAAGTACATACTATTCCTTTACATCATCGCGTATATACCAACGGATTTTTGTTTAAAGAAAAGGAAAACGAACGTAAGTTAGATATTAACGCTGTATTAAATGCCAATATCAATATGGCTTATTACCGAAAGCTAAAGCAGGGTGCAGATGTAGAGAATGACGACGGTATTATAATTAAAAATGAAATGGTCACAAAAGACCCATCTCCATCTCAAAGTTATGCTTTTTGTAGTGACACGGTTTATGATGAAAACATTGTACCTTTAATAAAGAATACAACAGTACTTTATCATGAATCTACATTTTTAGATAAAAACGAGGATCTTTGTGAGCGTACCAAACACAGTACTGCAAGACAAGCAGCTATAATAGCCAAAAAGGCAAATGTGGATGCCTTAATTTTGGGACATTTTTCTACACGTTATAACGGTTATGAAGAGTTTAGATCTGAAGCAAAAGAGGAATTTGACAACGTCTTGTTGGCAGAAGACGGAAAAACATTTGAATTTTAATTAAACTCATTAAGGTTTTTGACCCAATTAATAGCTTCACCTAGGCTATGCGCTCTTTTTAAAGGTATTGCAGCCATTTGCTTTTCAATATTTGCGTTTATATAAGTAGAATCTCTATAGCTCACAATTGATGCAGCTATAAAAATACTATCATCTTTATCAAAATAAGACCAAAGTACAGGATCAATAGAGTAGGCATTCACACGGTTTGAAATATATGCCAAGGTTTTATGATTGCCATAATGAGATCTTAGTGATGTTAAGAGCGTTTTGAGTTTGTCCCAATTAAAGTGCTCTCCTTCATTAACTTCCATAATAAAAAAATCGTCACATAAATAATAAGAACCAAAATCTAAAACTATTTTATCATAATTTAGTGATTCTGAAAAAGGTGAATTTTCAAAGTGCATGTTAGGGCAAAATTTGTTAGGGACTCAAAGCTACACTTTTTTTGACAGAAACAAAATATTGAATTAACTTCGTAGAACTATGGAAAAAGACCTAAGCAATTATAGAAAATCTTACGAAAAAGGAGAACTTTTATTGAACAATGTACCAGACAATCCGATAGAGTTGTTTCGTGATTGGTTTATAGAAGTCGATACGCATTTTGATGTAGAAGAAGCTAATGCCATGACCATTTCTACCATTGGCTTAGACGGTTACCCAAAAAGTAGGGTAGTGCTGCTTAAAAAGTACACATACGAAGGCTTCATATTTTATACAAACTACAATAGTGAAAAAGGTAAGGCTATTAAAGCAAACCCAAATGTATGTTTGTCTTTTTTTTGGCATTCAGCCGAAAGACAAATTATCATTAAAGGGCAAGCCGAAACGATTGCAGAAAACCTAAGTGATGGCTATTTTGAATCGCGCCCAAGAGGTAGTCAATTAAGTGCTTTGGTGTCTAATCAAAGTGAAGTGGTTACAGATAGAGCAGAATTAGATAATAAGCTAAAAGCTTTGGAAGCAAAATATGAAGGCAAGGATATAGAACGGCCAGAATATTGGGGAGGATTTATTGTAAAACCCATTGAATTAGAGTTTTGGCAGGGTAGACCCAACAGACTTCATGATAGAATTCGCTATAAATTACAAGACGATTATAACTGGAATATAGAGCGGTTGTCTCCTTGATTATCGTTTATATTTTATCGATGAAGGACATTTTTTAACCGATGAAAACCATTTTTTTGCTTCAAAATTGTGTATTTCATCGATTTTTTGCATAAAAATACGACAAAACACATGTATTTCATCGAATATCCATAGAATTTCTTTTTTTTTTACGAGTAGGTGCCTAAATTAGTAATCCCAAATCTAAAACCCTACTTATGAAATTGACTAAACTATTGCCATTTTTGGCTATCGTTACCCTCTTAGGCTTTACATCTTGCTCTACTGACAGTGCTGCAGAAGATCAAATTGATTCTATAGAAGTTCCGGTTGCACCACAAGCAAAACAGATTGAGATTGAAATCATGGAGCTAATTAATATACACAGAATTAATGAGGGGTTAAATCCATTAAGCGATCACCGTACAGTCAAAGCTGTGGCGTTTACGCATACAGATTATATGGTAGAAGAAGATAATGTATCTCACGATAACTTTTTTCAGAGAAAACAAAGCTTACAGATTAATGCAGACGCTAATATAGTTTCAGAGAATGTAGCTTATGGTTTTAATTCTGCGGAATCTGTAGTTAATGCTTGGTTAAATAGTCCAAGCCATAAGGATAATATTGAAGGAGATTATACAGATTTTGATATATCTGCCGAACAAAATGATGAAGGGAAGTGGTATTTTACCAATATTTTCATTAAGCGCTAAACCGCATAAAAAGTTGATTAATAGCCAAAAAAAGCCACAACAAAAGTTGTGGCTTTTTTATTAGTATATAGTTTGGTATTCTAGCCAATTTAATGGTTCAGATAGAGTGTTGAAGTTAAATTCTAAATGTATAACACGTCTTCTCTTATTGTTGGTCGTTTTTGTTTGAGGCGTTTAATAACAAGGGTTTTATTAGCTTCATTCCACTTTATTTAGGTTCATAATTTTTTTTATTTTAAAGTTTATTTAAATCTGAAATATTTTATTCATAATCCATAGGAATAATAAAAGTAGTACATGCTATTTATATGAAGAATAATTTAGGATTTACTTAATCATTATAAAATAAAAAACAAGCCCAACTGAGCTTGCTTTTACTTAAGTAATTTTGAAAGTAAATTATTCGTTAACAATGTAGAAATAAGAGCGTCTGTTTAACTGGTGCTCTTCCTCGGTACACTTTACACGGTTGGCGCATTTATTTAGCAGTTGTGTTTCACCATAGCCTATGGCACTTTCTATTCTACTGGCATCAATACCTCTCGAAATAATATAATCTCTAGTAGATTTTGCACGTCTGTCTGAAAGCTTCATGTTATATCTATCGCGACCTCTACTGTCTGTGTGCGATTCAATTTTAATAACCATTTCTGGATGTTTGCGCATCACATCTACAATATTTTCAAGTTCATACTGGGCATCAGTTCTAATGTTAGATTTATCAAAATCAAAGAAAATAGGATTGATAACGATTTGGTTATCAATGATAAGTGGCTCTAACTCTAAATCTATGGTATTTACATGTTCATTATCGTCTGTAGTTGTGATTGTTTTCTGATTATCCTTATAATCAGGTTTGCTACCAGCAATCGTATACGTCTTATTACAATCTACCGTAAATGTGTATGCACCATCATTATTGGTTATTACTTCTTCAAGTACTTTCCCTGTCTCATCAATCAACCTAACTGTAACGCCAGTAAGAATAATATTGGTTTTACTATCTCTTGCAACACCAGCAATTTCTTCTTTACATTGTTGTGCGTTAAAACTATAAATATCGTCACTTCCTTTACCATTTGGTCGGTTAGATGAAAAATAACCTTTATTGGTGTCGGAGTTTACAAAGAAGGCAAAGTCATCATAACCACTGTTATATGGAGCTCCCATATTCTCTGGGTCATTACGGTTACCTTTTAAGATATTCGATTTAAAAATATCCAATAATCCTAAATTTAAATGTCCGTCTGAAGAAAAGTAGAGCGTACTATCTTTTGCGACGTAAGGAAACATTTCTCGGCCTTCGGTATTTACTTTCTCACCAAGATTTTCAGGTTCACCATAAGAACCATCATCATTGATCGCAACCGAATAAATATCGGATTGACCCAAGCCACCCTCACGGTCCGAAACGAAAAATAGTGTTTTGTTATCAGGACTTAAACTAGGATGTCCCGTGGAAAACACATCGTCGTTAAATGGAAGTTCTACAATATTGGTCCATTGCCCGTCTTCTAATGATGCTTTATAGAGTTTAAGGTGTGTCGTTCCTTTTTTATCATACTTCAATCGATTACGTTTGCTAACATTATCTCTTGTAAAATAAAGCGTCTTACCGTCATTGGTTATGGTGACTGAGGCTTCATGGTATTCTGTATTGATATCATCTGATAAAAGTTCTGAAACCGAGCCGTAACTTATAACTCCATCGTCATCTTTTAATGTTACTTGGTATAAATCTAAAAAAGGCTCTTTGTTCCAACTGTAGACTTTACCCTTATCTTCTCTAGCTGAAGCAAAGTAGAGTGTATTGTCAGAAATATACGATCCAAAGTCAGAATTTTCAGAATTAAATGGCATGTTGTCAATTTTTACAACGACCTCATTTTTTGAAGTCAACTTTGCGTATAAATCAACTTCATCGGGATTGTAGCCTTGTAATCTACTATCACCTTGCTGTGCAGCGCTTAGTTCCTTAAACCATTTATCAGCTTCTTCATAATTGCCAATACTTCTTAATGATTGAATGTACTTGTATAAATACTCTGCATCTATTTTTTTATGCTCTTTTAAGGCTTCTGCATACCATTGAGCTGCCTTTTCAGAATTAGAATTATTATAATAGGCATCTCCAAGGCGTGTGAGTACATGTGCGCTTTTGTCACCGTTCTCAACAGCTTTTTCGTAGAGTTCTATAGACTTTATATAACCATAATTCTCAAAAAACTTATCTGCTAACTTCGTTTGGGCATATGATAACGAACAGCTTATAATAAGAATGAGAGCTAATAATCTTGTCTTCATAATGCGTTTATTTTAGAAGTATCTTGGGGATTTTATTCGTTTACTCTTAAAGACTTCGAACATCAGTAATACTTCGTGTGTACCACTTGTATAAGGTCTTATATCTGAAATTGGATATTCATAGGCATAACCAATTCGCAATTGTTTTGAAACTTGAAAGTCAGCAATACCGCCAATTGCTGCTGCGGATTCGTTTATTCTATAACCACCACCAATCCAAAAAGTTTCATTAAATAGGAAATTTGCTGAAATATCAAAAGATAATGGGGCACCGTTTGTAGCTTTCAATAAAACAGAGGGCTTTAATTTTGTTGTTCCGCCTAAATCAAATACATATCCACCAGTGATGTAATAACTAATACGTTCTAAAGCGACATAATCTAATGTGCCTTGTCTACCATTATTATAATCTGTATTAAGAATCCTTGGGGCAGAAAGTCCAATATACCAAAGTTGAGAATGCCAATATAAACCAGCACCAACATTTGGACTCCAACGATTAGAGACATCATTAAAAAATGGATCATTTACAACTGAAGGATCGTTTAGCAATTCCTCATCTAAATTATAGTGGGTAAAACCACCTTTAAGACCAAAAGCTAATTTTGAATTAACTCCCGTTTGGATGGTGTATGAAAAGTCGCCATAGATGTAAGAGAAATTTTCGTACCCTAATTTATCATTAATAAATGAAAGTCCTAAACCAATCTTTTCATTCCTTAATGGTGTATGAACTGATAAGGTCTGAGTCTCAGGGCCACCTTCTAATCCCACCCATTGGCTCCTGTGTAAACCAACGGCACTGAAGGTTTCTCTACTACCTGCATATGCAGGATTAATAGAGATGGTATTGAACATGTATTGCGTAAATTGAGGCAATTGCTGTGCAAAGGCAGTGGAAACACTCAATAAAAGTATAGCAATACTTAAAGTTTTTGATAGCTTCATCGGTTAAGTTTATTTATTCGTTGCTACGTAAATTGGACCAGCAAATGGTTTCAATCCACTATTTCTTAAATTAATTATATAATAGTAAGTTCCTGTTGGGACTTTTCCTGAACTTCCTACAGAAGATCCGTGTGCATCTCCATTCCAATCATTTTGATAGTTATTGTTTTTGTAAATCTCAGCTCCCCAACGATTGAATATCTGTAACTCTATTACAAAACCACAATCTTCAACACCACTAATGGTAAAGAACTCATTATAGGCATCTCCATTGGCCGTTACGGTTTTAGAAATCACTACATCTTCTTCACCACATGGTAATACTACACAATCATCATCTATGGTAACATTGACTTCAACTTCTTTAGGACATGGGCCTTCTGTTATTGAGTACATAAACGTGTAAACACCTACATCAACAGTCGAAGGATCAAATAGGCTTCCGTTTATTGTGGCATTACCAGAAACTACACTCCACGTCCCATTCATATCAAAATCACCAGATAATAAATCGAATAAGTCAAATTCTATGTCCAGTACACAACGGCTACTGTCAAAAGCATTGATAATATTGCTCAACTCTACCGAAACGGTTTGTACAAATTCGGCTTCATTACCACAATCATCTGTGACAGTCCATGTTCTAATAATTTCATAATCTTCAAAATCATTTTGTTGTGTCGAAACTTCGTTGAAGTCAACATTAATATTATTTGAACATTCATCTTGGAATACTAAATCTGGCACAGCAGGAATATCATCACAAGCTGCTGTTATATCCTCATCAAATGGTGTTACTAAAGTTGGAGCAGTAGTATCTCTAACAGTAATGATTTGTGTATGTTCTATTTCATTGTTACAGCTATCAACTGCTTTCCAGGTACGTTCTATAATTTGATCACCTACACATGCACCATTTGTAACTTCTTCCTCAAAATCTACCGTAGCATCACCACAATTATCAGAAGCAGTCAGTGTTTCTGCAGTTGGAATTGCATTACACTCTACATCTATATCTGCAGGTAATGCTTCGTTGAACGTAGGAGCTGTAGTATCTATAACTGTTATGGTTTGTGTATGTTCAATACTATTTCCACATGCATCTGCGGCTGTCCAAATTCTTACTAGGGTGTATTCATTTTCACAACTACCAGTCATCGTATTCTCAACTACGGTAATAGTTGCGTTTCCACAATTATCTGTTGCTGTAATTGTTTCTACGGTAGGAATGACATCACATTCTACAGTAACATCTTCTGGTAACACAACATCAAACGTAGGTGCCGTGGTATCGACCACGTTGATGGTCTGTACAAGTGTAGTC
>NZ_JAGSPD010000015.1 GCF_019203985.1 Winogradskyella luteola
TCATTGGTGATCGCTACCGTCTTTACCGCCTCGATGTTAGGACAATCAACACTATTTAATGTAATGGTGTTATTAGAAACGGCTAAACATGTTGGCGTTGACTGATACCTTACTGCCGGTGTATATGTCGCAGAAGGTAAGCTATTAAACACATTTGATGTTTGCCATGGCCCTGCCGTACCATTAACACTATATTCTATGGTTCCACCTCCATTATCTGTAGCATCTATTATAATAGAGCCTTGATTTGTTGGACATGTAGGTTGAACAGCACTTGTTGTAACTTCAATAGTTGGTGGTGGCGTTAAAAATGAAGAATCATATATTACAAATACTTTTCCATCTCCGCCATCACCTGGTGATGAATTTCTAAACCTTATTCTAAATCCATAAATATCACTACCCGATGGAACAAATGCCGTTAAGGGATAGATACTAGCTTCAATATTTTCACCAGGAAAATTTGCTGGATCTGCCTGTACACCTGTATCAATATAAGTTGATACAGATGTTGTTCTTTCTGTCCCTATTGGGTTACCAGCTGCATCTAATGCCTGTATTCTATATGAAATGTTACCATCTCTTTCAGTGGCTACCATATATCTATTAGCAGCAGATGTAATTGGTGCATCATATCTCACCAATACAAAATCGCCTGGTTCGATTCCTGGTGCAACAACACCTTCTGTGGTAAAATAATTAGTTAAATCTCTATCTGAATATACTGACAAAAGCTCTGGGTCAAATATTGCTGGACCGTCTGTAATGTCTGATCCAATAGTACCCATATCGTATATAAACTGATTAACAGCAGCTGAATTTGCAAATGAGTAACTGACTGTGGAAGGGATATAAAACTCTGTAAATGGATTAGGTTCACCAGCTACAGATATTGAATTTAATACTGCCCCTGCAGCACCACCTGTCCCTGTTATATTGAAACTTACATCTGCCAACATCAAAGGTGCAGTTGGATTTCCTGATGGAATTGCATCTGGACAAGCATCATCACTACACTCTGTAGGTGCAGTAAAAACAGCTGAGTCAGTGAGTGAACAAGTAGGCGCATCCGAAAATGCTGCAGTTAAAGAAACCGCATTACCACTAGCAGAAAAAACAACATCGTTGAATGTATATGGCGATGTTAAACCAACAACAGATACTGTTGCTGTACCATCACCTGTTAAATCTAAAGTTCCTGTTGTAGGTGTACCATCAAAAGTTATAGTAATATCAGCTGTAAATGTATCATCTGTAATATCTAATGGTGTACTATTGTTGTTACATGCCGTTATATCCGCAGCAGCAATTGCAGTGATATTAAATCCAGAATCTTCAAGTATGATGTCGTTAATAGAGACTGCCAAACAATCTGGTGCCGATTGGTATCTCACTGCTGTTGTATAAGTTCCCGGAGTTAAGTTATTAAAGACATTTGATGTTTGCCATGGCCCTGCAACACCATTTATACTGTATTCTATCGCTCCACCACCGTTGTCCGTGGCATCTATCGTTATTGAACCAAGGTTTGTTGGACAAGTAGGTTGAACAAAACTTGTGGTAGCTTCAATTGTGGGTGGAGCTGTTAAAAAAGCTGAATCATATAGGATAAAGACTTTTCCATCACCCGCCTCACCAGATGATGAGTTTCTAAACCTTATTCTGAATCCGTAAATATCATCCCCAGACGGTACAAATGCTGTTAAGGGATAGATACTAGCTTCAATATTTTCGCCAGGAAAATTAACTGGATCTGCCTGTACACCTGTATCTATATAGGTTGCTACTGATGTTGTTCTTTCTGTTCCTATTGGGTTACCTGCAGCATCTAATGCCTGAATTCTGTATGAAATATTACCATTTCTTTCAGTTGCCACCATATACCTATTCGCCGCAGCAGAAATTGGAGCATCATATCGTATTAATACGAAATCACCAGGTACGATTCCCGGTGCTATTCCATTATCCGCAGAAAAATAATTTGTCAATTCTTTATTTGAATAGGATTCCAATAACTCAGCATCAAATATGGCTGGATCATCGTTAATATTAGAGCCTATCACCCCCAGATTGGTAATGTATTGGTTAGTTTGTGCCGGAATTGCAAATTGGTATTCTATTGTGGATGGTACATATAATTCAGTAAAAGGGTTAGGCTCACCCGTTATGCTAATAGAATTTAATGCAGCTCCAGCAGTACCACCTGTTCCTGTAATATCGAAAGTGACATCTGCAGACATTAACGGTGCAGTAGGACTGCCTGTTGGTATAACATCTGGACAAGCATCATCACTACACTCAAAAGGTGCAGTTAAAACATTTGAATTGTTAAATGTACAAGCACCATCAGCTGAAAAAGTAGCTGTTAAGTCAATTGCTCCTCCATCAGCTGGTAAAACTACATCTACAAAAGTATAAGGAGATGTTAAACCAGAAACCGATACCGAAGCAGTACCATCACCTGTAAGATCTAGCGTACCTGCGATAGGTGCATTAGAAAATGTAACCGTGATATCTGCTGTAAAAGTATCATCTGTAAAAATTGTTGGTGTACCATTATCTGAACATGGATCAATATTAGATTCTGTAATATCAGATATATTACATGAAGGTAGTACTGTAATACCTAAAGTGGCAACATTAGAACTTGCACCGAGAACATCTTCTACTCTAAAATCTATATCTGCTACACCAACATAACCTGTTGCAGGTGTAAGTGTAACATTACCTGTATTATCAACTGAATAAGTTCCAATACCAGCAATTAGCAAATCATTACTTACAGTACCAATATTACTTGGGTTATTTGTATCTATTAGTACCACTGTTGCTGTATCAATATTGCCTTCTGGATCAGACGATCCAATAAGTACATTTATTGGAGTATTACCTGTAGAATCCTCTAAAACTGTATTTCCAAGATTATCTACAACAACTGGTGGGTTATTCAATACTGTTGATGCAGAGTTAACAAATGTAACCTCACCAAGAAAACTCACCGAATTTTGTCTAGTTCCACCACTAACGGATCTACCATTTCTGAATCTGATAGTACTTACATCGTTATAATTTACATTAACTATATATTCTGTTCTATTAACAGTAATCCCTGACGCAAAATCTGTCCCACTTTGAAATCTAGTAAAATTGCCATTTGTAGAAACCACTAGCGCAGATGGACAACCTAATGCATTAGTTATTGCACCAGAAGCCTGAGGACATCCTGGTGGAGATGCACCTAGCCCGCCTTCTAATGTATAACTATCTGGTACTTGAACTTCAAAAAATTCATTACCATCAACGTCGATAGCGGAAAGCGTATATGATTCTAAAAGAATTGGTACACCATCTGAAATTGCAGATGCCGTACCACTTTCGACAAATATCATTTCCCACTCTACATAACCGTTTGCAGCGGTAGTTAGAGTTGACGGCTCAAATCTATTATCATCACCTAATGCCGTATCAACACTCACTAAGTTAATATTATTCAATTCAACTATTGTCAAAAGTACGTCTGCATTTGCTGCAGTGCCATTAACGTTTATTACAGCATTAGTATATAAATACCTAGAACCTTGAGTATTAAGAGTTCCTGATAATAATGTTGGACCTTGAGTGCCTGCAAATGTTGGTGTATTTTGTGCAGAAAAATTATTTCCAATATAGCTAAAGGAAAAAAATACTAGAGCAAAAAATACTTTAGCATAAGAGAATCGGGTAGAGATTTTCATAGTATTATATAGTTGATGTATAATTCAATTTGGTATTTCTAACGACAAATACATTCATCGATAAAATGTCATAAAACAAATTTGAAGTAAGAATCCTAGTACTAAAAACTACTATAGCCTTTTCTTAAAGACAATGAGTTGATAAAAATGACCAAATGCTCATTATAGATACTTAACTATATAAATGAAAGGGAAGATTTGCTATTAATCTTTTTCATTATTGAAAGTAAACTATTGATTTGGGACATATTATACATAGTAAAATTTTGTACTACTATTTTTACTAATTCATAATTGCACGCAAATTACTCACAGGAATTTTATTTGAATTAAATAATCGATGAATTGACAAATTCTTCTATTAAGATTGAAATAAATAGATTAAGTGTCAATATTATCTATATTAATCAACTATAATCTTGTTGTTTATTTTAATTTTGCATTTCTCAAAAACAGCTATGAGTTTTAAAACAGAAATTAACAGACGACGTACATTTGGTATTATATCACACCCAGATGCAGGTAAAACAACACTTACCGAAAAATTGCTTCTTTTTGGCGGTGCCATACAAGAAGCTGGTGCCGTAAAAAGTAATAAAATAAAAAAAGGTGCTACAAGTGACTTTATGGAAATAGAGCGACAACGTGGTATTTCTGTTGCGACATCGGTTTTAGCATTTGAGTATAATGGCATAAAAATTAACATCTTAGATACACCTGGCCATAAAGATTTTGCTGAAGATACTTTTAGAACCTTAACCGCTGTTGACAGTGTTATTGTGGTTATTGACGTTGCTAAAGGTGTGGAGGAACAAACTGAAAAATTGGTTGAAGTTTGCAGAATGCGCAACATCCCTATGATTGTCTTTATCAACAAACTAGATCGAGAAGGTAAGGATGCATTTGATCTTTTAGATGAAGTTGAGCAAAAGTTGGGGCTAAAAGTAACTCCATTGAGCTTTCCCATAGGTATGGGATATGAGTTTAAAGGGATTTATAATATCTGGGAAAAGAATGTAAATTTATTTAGGGGTGACAGTAAACAACATGTTAATGATACAATTGAAATTTCAGATTTAAATTCTGAAGAATTAGATCATTTAGTTGGCGATAAAGCTGCACAAACCTTAAGAGAAGAAATAGAACTTGTTGAAGGTATTTATCCAGAGTTTAATAAAGACAATTATTTAAATGGTGATTTACAACCTGTTTTCTTTGGATCAGCTTTAAACAACTTTGGAGTTAGAGAATTATTGGATTGTTTTATTGAAATAGCACCTAAGCCAAGACCTAAGCAAAGCGAAGAGCGTTTGGTAAAACCCGAAGAAGAGAAGTTTACTGGCTTTGTTTTTAAAATTCATGCCAATATGGATCCCAATCATAGAAATAGATTGGCCTTTATTAAAATTGTATCTGGTGAATTTAAACGAAATACTCCTTACCTGCATGTAAGACATAATAAAAAATTAAAGTTTTCCAGCCCAAATGCATTCTTTGCAGAAAAGAAAGAAATTGTGGACATATCGTATCCAGGGGATATTGTGGGCTTGCAGGATACAGGAAATTTTAAAATAGGAGACACTCTTACCGAAGGAGAAATTATCAATTACAAAGGTGTACCTAGTTTTTCACCAGAACATTTTCGGTACATTAATAATGCGGATCCAATGAAAGCCAAACAGCTGTACAAAGGAATAGATCAATTAATGGACGAGGGTGTCGCGCAATTATTTACACTGGATTATAATGGAAGAAAAGTAATTGGTACTGTTGGTGCATTACAGTATGAAGTCATTCAATATCGATTAGAGCATGAATATGGTGCAAAATGCACTTATGAAAACCTAAATGTACATAAGGCATGTTGGGTAGAAACCGATAATGAGAAGAGCGATGAATACAAGGATTTTCTTAGGGTAAAACAACGTTATTTAGCTAGAGACAAACAAAATCAGTTGGTATTTTTAGCAGATTCCATGTTTTCACTGCAAATGACGCAACAAAAATACCCTAGCATTACCTTTCATATGACTTCTGAATTTAAATAAATCGTCAGTACTTTTCATAAAATAGTATAAAAAAATAATGCATTTTGTCGATATAATTTGTTTTTAATCGATGAAATGTTTACTTTTCATATTCAACATCTAATTTTAAAATAAGATTAACCCCAAACTAATCTACTTATTATGGATACAAATGCAAACGTTTTCAGTAATGAAGATATCACTGTTACTTACGAACCAAATTGCTGTATCAATGCAGGAATTTGCGCAAGACAACTCTCAGAAGTATTTAGAAATTCTGTAATCCCTTGGATTGATTTAGATGGAGCTCAAACGGATTCAATAATAAATCAGATTAAAAAATGTCCTTCAGGTGCATTAAAGTATCATTTAAATCAAAAAGATGTAGCCTAATTTACTGAATCTACATTGAACTGATTAAAATTAAAGCCTTTTGAAATTATACTAATTTCAAAAGGCTTTAATTTTTAGGCCTGACCGGTTGGTCCAAAATTTAATGGTATTGGCGGTTGCTCGTAATCCTTGATTTCACCATGGGCTTTCTCAAAACGTGTCACATTATCACCCAATGCTTTTAATAAACGTTTTGCGTGTTGCGGAGTTAATATGATCCGAGATTTAACTTTACTCTTTGGCGTACCAGGCATAATACTTACAAAGTCCACAACAAACTCAGAAACTGAATGATTGATGATTGCCAGGTTTGAATAGGTGCCTTCAGCCACTTTTTCGTCTAGCTCTATGTTTATTTGTCCTTTTTTAGGGGCTTTCTTTTCGTCTGCCATCTTAAACTTGTTTTAGTTTCCATAGAAATGGAAATTTGATTATTCTTTCTTTATGATTAAAAAAGCCTTCAAACTTTTATAGAATGAAGGCTTTTGTTGTATAGATTCCTGCCTTCGCAGGAATGACAAATTCTAATTAAAATTCATCTCTTCCTTAGCTTTCATCATTTCATCAAACTCTTCTTTAGAACCTACAATAATGCTATCGTATTCTCTAACACCAGTACCAGCTGGTATTCTGTGACCTACAATTACATTTTCTTTCAGTCCTTCAAGAGTATCTACCTTACCATTTACTGCAGCTTCGTTAAGAACTTTCGTTGTTTCCTGGAACGATGCAGCTGATATAAATGATTTGGTTTGTAATGATGCTCTAGTTATACCTTGTAAGATTGGTGTCGCAGTCGCAGGACTAGCATCTCTAGCTGTTACAAGATTTTTATCTTCTCTTCTAAGAATAGAGTTCTCGTCTCTAAGCTGTCTAACCGTTATAATTTGACCAGACTTTAAATTCTCAGAATCACCAGCATCTTCAACCACTTTCATTCCGAAAATCTTATCGTTTTCTTCAATGAAATCTGATTTGTGTACTAATTGATTTTCTAAGAAAATAGTATCACCAGAATCCATAATCTTAACTTTACGCATCATCTGTCTTACAACAACTTCAAAGTGCTTATCATTAATTTTCACACCTTGTAAACGATATACTTCTTGTACTTCGTTGACTAAATATTGTTGTACCGCAGATGGGCCTTTGATATTTAAAATATCGTTTGGTGTAATTGATCCATCAGATAATGGCATACCAGCTTTTACATAATCATTTTCCTGTACAAGAATCTGATTAGATAACTTCACTAGGTATTTCTTAATCTCACCAAGTTTAGATTCGATAATAATCTCACGGTTACCACGCTTAATCTTACCAAATGACACCACACCATCGATCTCACTAACAACAGCAGGGTTAGAAGGATTACGTGCTTCGAATAGTTCCGTAACACGAGGAAGACCACCAGTAATATCACCTGCTTTTGCAGACTTACGAGGAATCTTAACCAAGATCTTACCTATATCGATTTTCTCACCATCATCAATCATAATGTGCGCACCAACCGGTAAGTTGTAAGAACGAATTGTTTCTCCTTTGTTATCTTCAATCAATAAAGTAGGAATCAATTTCTTGTTTCTAGATTCTGAAATTACTTTCTCTTGGAAACCTGTTTGTTCATCAATCTCTACTTGATAAGTTACACCTTGTTCAATATTTTCATACTTTACTTTACCAGCAAATTCTGAAATAATTACACCATTATATGGATCCCACTGACAAATTGTATCTCCTTTCTTCACTTTTGATCCAGGCTTTACAAAAATATGAGAACCGTAAGGGATATTGTTTGTACTTAAAACAATTCCTGTTTTGGCATCCACTAATTTTAATTCTGAAGTTCTAGAAATTACTACATCAACCTCTTTTCCTTCACCATCTTTAGTTTTTACTGTTTTAAGGTCTTCAATCTCAGCAACACCATCAAACTTAACAGTTAGTTTATTTTCCTCAGAAATGTTACTTGCAATACCACCAACGTGGAATGTACGTAATGTTAACTGTGTACCTGGCTCACCAATAGACTGAGCAGCAACTACACCTACAGCTTCACCTCGTTGCACCATTTTACCAGTTGCAAGGTTACGTCCGTAACATTTTACACAGATACCTTTTTTGGCTTCACAAGTTAATGGTGAACGTACTTCAATACTTTCTAGAGCAGAATCACCAATCTTCTTAGCTATGACATCATCTATGTGACCACCAGCTTCAACGATTAATTCTTCTGTATGCGGGTCGTAAACATCGTTAAGTGATGTTCTACCTACAATTCTAGCCTCAAGTTTTTCTACAATTTCTTCATTTTTCTTAAGTGCAGAAACCTCAATTCCTCTTAGTGTACCACAATCTTCTTGGTACACAATGACATCTTGAGATACATCCACTAGACGACGTGTTAAGTAACCAGCATCTGCCGTTTTAAGAGCTGTATCTGCAAGTCCTTTACGTGCACCGTGTGTAGAAATAAAGTATTCTAAAATTGAAAGTCCCTCTTTAAAGTTAGAAAGAATTGGGTTTTCAATAATTTCACCACCGGCAGCTGTAGATTTTTTAGGTTTTGCCATTAATCCACGCATACCTGTTAGCTGGCGAATCTGTTCTTTAGATCCACGAGCACCAGAATCTAACATCATAAATACTGAGTTAAATCCTTGCTGGTCTTCTCTAATACGCTTCATTGACAATTCGGTCAATTCAGCATTGGTAGATGTCCAAATATCAATGACTTTATTATAACGTTCGTTATTCGTAATAAGCCCCATGTTATAGTTACCAATAGCAACATCCACCTCTTTATTGGCAGCCTGAATCATCGTTTGCTTTTCTTCAGGAATAATAATATCACCTAAACTAAATGATAATCCACCTTGGAATGCAAACTTATATCCTAATGTTTTAATCTCATCTAAGAACTCGGCTGTTTCTGGTACAGACGTTACTTTAAGTATATTACCAATAATATCTCTTAACGATTTTTTGGTTAATACTTCATTGACATAACCTGCGACTTCTGGTACTTTTTCGTTGAAAAGTACACGACCAACAGTTGTTTCAATAATTTGGGTTGTTAACTCACCTTCTTCATTGAAATCTTTAGTTCTAACTTTTATGCCAGCATTAAGATCTACTTGCTTCTCGTTGTAAGCAATAGTTACTTCTTCTGGAGAATAGAAAGTTAAACCCTCACCTTTTACAGTATAATCCTTATCTGTTTTTCTGTGCTTGGTCATGTAATAAAGACCAAGAACCATATCCTGAGAAGGTACTGTTACTGGTGAACCGTTTGCTGGATTCAGAATATTATGCGATGCCAACATTAAAAGTTGTGCTTCTAAAATTGCTTCTGGTCCCAATGGTAAATGCACAGCCATTTGATCACCATCGAAATCGGCATTAAAAGCCGTACATACTAATGGGTGCAATTGAATCGCTTTACCTTCAATTAGCTTAGGTTGGAATGCCTGAATACCAAGTCTGTGCAATGTAGGAGCACGATTTAAAAGTACTGGATGTCCTTTTAAAACATTTTCTAAAATATCCCAAACTACAGGTTCTTTTCTATCTATAATCTTCTTTGCAGATTTTACAGTTTTTACAATACCTCTTTCAATTAGTTTTCTAATGATGAAAGGCTTGTAAAGCTCTGCTGCCATATTTTTTGGCAATCCGCATTCGAATAATTTTAATTCTGGTCCAACAACAATTACAGAACGTGCAGAATAATCAACACGCTTACCCAATAAGTTTTGACGGAAACGTCCTTGCTTACCTTTAAGTGAATCTGATAACGATTTTAATGGTCTGTTAGAATCTGTTTTTACAGCTGATGACTTACGTGTGTTATCGAATAACGAATCTACTGATTCTTGTAACATACGTTTCTCATTACGTAAAATCACTTCTGGTGCTTTTATCTCAACCAATCTTTTAAGACGGTTGTTACGGATAATAACACGACGGTATAGATCATTTAAATCTGATGTTGCAAAACGACCACCATCTAAAGGTACTAAAGGTCTTAATTCTGGTGGAATTACAGGAACAGCCTTCATGATCATCCACTCTGGTCTGTTCTCTCTATTTTCGTTAGATTCTCTAAATGCTTCAACAACTTGAAGACGCTTTAAAGCTTCTGTTTTACGTTGTTTAGATGTTTCGTTGTTTGCTTTATGTCTTAAATCGTAAGATAATTGATCTAAATCAATTCTTGATAATAACTCAATTAAACACTCAGCACCCATCTTAGCGATAAACTTATTTGGATCTGAATCTTCTAAATATTGGTTTTCCTGTGGAAGTGCTTCAAGAATGGTTAAATACTCTTCCTCTGTTAAGAAGTCCATTTTTTGAACTGGTTCACCTTCAGCATTTACAGCAGTACCTGGTTGAATAACCACGTAGCGCTCGTAATAGATAATCATATCTAATTTCTTAGATGGTAATCCTAGAAGATAACCTATTTTGTTTGGTAACGAACGGAAGTACCAAATGTGAGCTACAGGCACCACTAAATTGATGTGACCAACACGATCTCTACGTACCTTCTTTTCTGTTACTTCTACACCACAACGGTCACAAACAATACCCTTGTAACGTATTCTTTTATACTTACCACAAGCACATTCAAAATCCTTTACAGGACCAAAAATACGCTCACAGAACAAACCATCACGTTCTGGTTTGTGTGTTCGATAATTAATAGTTTCTGGCTTTAATACTTCACCACGAGATGCTGCCAAAACAGATTCAGGAGATGCTAAACCAATAGAAATTTTGTTAAACTTCTGTATTGTATTCTTATCTTGTCTTCTTGCCATGTTCTTTATAGTCTTCAGTCTTCAGCCTTCAGTACACAGTACTTACTGTATACTGACGACTGCCTACTATTTTTTTATTCTTCTAATCTAATATCTAATCCTAAACCTTTCAATTCGTGCATAAGTACGTTGAACGATTCTGGTAGTCCTGGTTCTGGCATTGGCTCACCCTTAACTATTGCCTCGTAAGTTTTTGCTCTACCAATAACATCATCTGATTTTACAGTTAAGATCTCACGTAATGTGCTCGATGCTCCATAAGCTTCGAGTGCCCATACTTCCATCTCACCAAAACGCTGACCACCAAATTGTGCTTTACCACCTAATGGCTGTTGCGTAATTAATGAGTAAGGTCCGATAGAACGTGCGTGCATTTTATCGTCAATCATGTGACCAAGCTTAATCATATAAATAACACCAACGGTTGCTGGTTGGTCAAAACGATCACCTGTTCCACCATCATATAAATAGGTATGGCCAAATCTTGGGATGCCAGCTTCGTCTGTGTAAGAATTGATTTGGTCTAATGTAGCACCATCAAAAATTGGCGTTGCATACGTTCTACCTAAATCTTTTCCTGCCCATCCCAAAACGGTTTCATAAATCTGACCGATATTCATACGAGATGGTACACCTAATGGATTCAATACGATATCAACTGGAGTTCCATCTTCTAAGAACGGCATATCTTCCTGACGAACGATACGTGCCACAATACCTTTGTTACCGTGACGACCTGCCATTTTATCACCAACTTTAAGTTTACGTTTCTTAGCGATATAAACCTTAGCTAGTTTTATAATACCTGCTGGTAATTCATCACCAACCGAAATGGTAAACTTCTCACGTCTTAACGATCCTTGAAGATCATTTTCTTTAATCTTGTAGTTGTGGATTAAATCTGCAACAAGTTCGTTAGTTTTATCGTCAGTTGTCCACTTACCAGATGTTAAATGCGTATAGTCATCTACAGCATTCAACATTTTTAAAGTGTACTTCTTTCCTTTTGGTATAATTTCTTCACCAAGATCATTATAGATACCTTGAGCAGTTTTTCCGCTTACAATAGCAAATAATTTTTCAACTAATACAGCTTGTAAATCGTCAAAACGGTTATCGTAAGCATCTTCTAATCGCTCTATATCTTCTTTATCTTGTGCTCTCTTTCGTTTATCCTTTACTGCTCTTGCAAATAATTTCTTATCGATAACAACACCATTTAATGATGGAGACGCTTTTAAAGATGCATCTTTTACATCACCTGCTTTATCACCAAAGATTGCACGAAGTAATTTTTCTTCTGGAGTTGGATCAGATTCACCTTTAGGAGTAATCTTACCGATTAAGATATCGCCTGGTTTAATTTCTGCACCAATGCGAATCATACCATGCTCATCTAAATCTTTAGTCGCTTCTTCAGAAACATTAGGAATATCATTGGTTAACTCCTCGTTACCCAACTTCGTATCTCTAACTTCTAATGAATACTCATCAATATGAATCGATGTAAAAATATCATCACGAACCACTTTTTCTGAAATTACAATTGCATCCTCAAAGTTATACCCCTTCCAAGGCATAAAGGCTACTTTCATATTTCTACCAAGTGCTAACTCACCATTTTGTGTAGCATAACCCTCGCAAAGTACTTGACCTTTGGCAACTTTATCCCCTTTCTCAACGATAGGTTTTAAGTTGATAGATGTTCCTTGGTTTGTTTTTCTAAACTTCACTAAAGGATATTCTTTAGTGTCGCTGTCGAAACTCACCATGGCTTCTTCTTCTGTACGCTCGTATTTAATAACAATTTTATCTGCATCTACATACTCAACAACACCATCACCTTCAGCATTAATCAATACTCTAGAGTCTGATGCTACTTGGCGCTCTAAACCAGTACCAACGATTGGTGCCTCTGGACGTAACAAAGGAACAGCTTGACGCATCATGTTAGATCCCATCAATGCACGGTTGGCATCATCGTGCTCCAAGAAAGGAATCAACGATGCCGAAATCGATGCAATTTGATTTGGCGCTACATCTGTATAATTTACATTTGTTGGTTCAATCACTGGGAAATCACCTTCTTGACGTGCAATTACTTTTTCGTGCTGAATTTTTCCTTTACCATCAACTTCTACAGTAGCTTGCGCTATCATTTGCTCTTCTTCTTCCTCAGCACTTAAATATGTAGGAGCATTTTTAATATCTACAACACCTCCTTCTACCTTTCTGTATGGTGTTTCGATGAATCCCATAGAATTCACTTTAGCAAATACGGATAAAGATGAAATTAAACCAATGTTTGGTCCTTCTGGTGTTTCAATAGGACATAAACGTCCATAGTGTGTATAGTGAACATCACGAACCTCGAAACCTGCTCTTTCTCTAGATAAACCTCCAGGCCCTAAAGCTGATAAACGACGTTTGTGGGTTATCTCTGCCAATGGATTGGTTTGGTCCATGAATTGAGATAACTGATTTGTTCCAAAGAATGAATTAATTACTGAAGATAAGGTCTTCGCATTAATCAAATCAATTGGAGTAAATACTTCATTGTCACGTACATTCATACGCTCGCGAATTGTACGCGCCATACGTGCCAAACCAACACCAAACTGAGTCGATAACTGCTCACCTACTGTACGTACACGACGGTTAGATAAGTGATCGATATCATCAATCTCTGCTTTAGAGTTAATTAACTCAATTAGGTATTTAATGATTGTTATAATATCCTCTTTGGTAAGCACTTGCTTGTCCATTCCGATATCTAACTGTAATTTCTTGTTCATTCTGTAACGACCTACCTCACCTAAAGAGTAACGTTGGTCAGAGAAGAATAATTTGTCAATGATACCACGTGCTGTTTCCTCATCTGGCGGCTCAGCATTACGTAATTGACGATAGATATGCTCAACAGCTTCTTTTTCAGAGTTTGTTGGATCTTTCTGTAATGTGTTATGAATAATTGCGTAATCTCCTTGTTGCGCACTTTCTTTGTGTAAAAGAATAGTTTTTACTTCCGCTTCAAGAATTTCTTCAATATTTTCTTTATCTACGATTGTATCACGATCTAATACAATTTCATTACGCTCAATAGATACAACCTCACCTGTATCTTCATCAACGAAATCCTCGTGCCATGTATTAAGTACACGTGCAGCTAACTTACGACCAATGACTTTCTTTAATCCAGATTTAGAAACTTTTACCTCTTCTGCAAGATCAAAAATTTCTAAAATATCCTTATCACGCTCAAATCCGATAGCACGGAAAAGTGTTGTAACTGGTAATTTTTTCTTTCTATCGATATAAGCGTACATAACGCTGTTGATATCTGTAGCAAATTCTATCCAAGAGCCTTTAAAAGGAATAACTCTTGCAGAATATAATTTAGTTCCATTAGCGTGGAAGGACTGACTAAAGAATACACCAGGTGATCTATGCAATTGAGATACAACTACACGCTCAGCACCATTGATACAAAATGTACCGCTAGGCGTCATATAAGGTATTGTACCTAAGTATACATCTTGAACAATTGTTTCAAAATCTTCATGCTCAGGATCTGTACAATATAATTTTAATCTTGCTTTTAAAGGCACACTGTATGTTAACCCTCTTTCAATACATTCTTCTATAGAGTATCTAGGTGGATCAATGAAGTAATCTAAAAATTCTAATACGAATTGATTACGCGTATCTGTAATTGGGAAGTTCTCCATGAAGGTATTGTACAACCCTTCTGCTCCTCTTTCTTCTGACTTTGTTTCTAATTGGAAAAAATCCTGAAAGGATTTTATTTGAATATCCAAAAAGTCTGGGTAATCTGTTCTATTTACAATAGAAGAGAAATTAATTCTTTCAGCCTTTTTTGCTAACATTGATGAACGAGATATTAATTAAATAAAAACTAAAATATGTATATAACGTTTATATACACAAAAGGGTTTAGGTCCTATTTCGAAAAAATTTTCGAAACAGACCTAAACCAAATGTTGTAGGTTAAGCCGAGCTTACTTAAGCTCAACTTCAGCTCCAGCTTCTTCTAAAGAAGATTTTAAGCCTTCAGCCTCATCTTTAGAAACACCTTCTTTAATTGTACTTGGTGCTTCATCTACTAAACCTTTAGCATCTTTTAAACCTAAACCAGTTAATTCCTTAACTAATTTAACAACTGCAAGCTTAGAAGCACCAGCTGCTTTAAGGATTACGTCAAATTCAGTTTGCTCTTCTGCAGCGTCACCGCCAGCAGCACCAGCACCAGCAGCAACAGCAACAGCTGCAGCAGCAGGCTCAATACCGTACTCCTCTTTTAATATGTTTGCTAATTCGTTAACGTCTTTTACTGTTAAGTTAACTAATTGTTCTGCGAATTCTTTTAAATCTGCCATTTTTCTATTGTTTTAATGTGTGTGTGTGTGTGTTTTATTATAATTTTCTAATTGTGTGTGCTAATAATTATTATCCTTCTCTTTCGGACAATGTTTTTACAATACCAGCTATTGTTCCTCCACCAGACTTAAGTGCCGAAATAACATTCTTGGCAGGAGACTGTAATATTGTAATAATCTCGCCAAGAAGTTCTTCTTTAGACTTAATTTCTACTAGAGTATCTAATAATTCATCGCCAACATAAATTGCCTCTTCAATGAAAGCACCTTTTAGTAAGGGTTTTTCAGATTTTTTACGAAACTCTTTAATTACTTTGGCTGGAGCATTACCAGTTTCAGAATACATTACTGATGTGTTTCCCTTTAAAGTCGTTGGTAATTCACCGAAATCTTTATCCGATGCTTCCATAGCCTTCTCTAAAAGTGTATTCTTAACTACTGCTAACTTAATGTTAGACTTAAAGCATGCTCGTCTTAAATTTGAAGTTGTTGCTGCATCTAATCCAGAAATATCTGTTAAATAGATATTTGTATTATCTGCCAACTGAGCAGTCAACTCTTCAATTACTACGGATTTTTCTTCTCTTGTCATAATATTCTAAGTTTAACTACTATACTATTTTTGTATCAATTGCAATACTTGGACTCATTGTACTGGACATGTAAATACTCTTTACATAAGTACCTTTGGCCGAAGTTGGTTTTAACTTCATTAAAGTGGTCAACAATTCGTTTGCATTACCTACCAATTTTTCAGTACTAAAAGATGCCTTACCAATTGGAGCATGAACGATACCTGTTTTATCTACTTTAAAGTCTATTTTACCAGCTTTTACTTCAGATACAGCTTTCGCTATATCCATAGTCACTGTACCAGTTTTAGGGTTTGGCATGAGACCTCTTGGCCCTAACACTCTACCTAATGGTCCTAACTTACCCATAACGCTTGGCATAGTGACAATAACGTCAACATCTGTCCAACCATCTTTAATTTTTTGTAAGTATTCGTCTAACCCTACATAATCAGCACCAGCTTCTTTAGCTTCTGCTTCTTTATCTGGAGTTACCAATGCAAGAACCTTCATATCTTTACCAGTACCATGTGGTAAAGAAACCACACCACGAACCATTTGATTGGCCTTACGTGGATCTACACCTAATCTAACTGCTAAATCTACTGAAGCGTCAAACTTTGTGTATGTAATTTCTTTTAGTAAAGCTGAAGCTTCTTCTACTGAGTAAAGCTTGTTTGTATCAACCTTTGCCCTTGCTTCTTTTTGCTTTTTTGTTAATCTTGCCATATCGTAAAATTTAGTTTGGAGCTTCACCTCCTTTAACAGTGATACCCATCGATCTTGCTGTACCAGCTACCATTTTCATAGCTGATCCGATTTCGAATGCATTTAAATCCTGCATTTTGTCTTCAGCAATCGCTTTAACTTGATCCCAAGTTACTTTTGCCACTTTACGTCGGTTTGGTTCTCCTGATCCTTTCTTTACCTTGGCCGCTTCTAATAATTGTACTGCTGCTGGTGGAGTCTTAATTACAAATTCAAATGATTTGTCTTTGTAAACAGAGATTACCACAGGTAAAACTTTACCTGGTTTATCTTGAGTTCTAGCATTAAATTGCTTACAGAACTCCATGATATTAACTCCAGCGGCACCTAAAGCGGGTCCTACCGGTGGCGATGGATTCGCAGCACCTCCCCGAACTTGTAACTTAACTACTTTGTCTAGTTCTTTTGCCATTTTTTAAATTTTAGTGCGCGTTATCTATGTTGGAAGCCTAGATAATGACGCTATCTTTATTGTAACAATTATTATAACTTTTCTACTTGCATATAACTTAATTCTAATGGTGTTTTTCTTCCGAAAATCTTAACCATCACTTCAAGTTTACGCTTTTCTTCATTTATTTTTTCGATAGTACCATCAAACCCATTGAAAGGTCCATCGATAACTTTTACAGTTTCTCCTTTTGTAAATGGGATAGCCACATTTGCATCAGCTTCTATCGCTAATTCATCAACCTTACCTAACATTCTGTTTACCTCAGACTGTCTTAATGGTACAGGATCACCGCCTTTAGTCTCTCCTAGAAAACCGATTACGTTAGTAATTGATTTAATAATATGAGGAATCTCACCACTTAAATTGGCTTGAATCATAATATAACCAGGAAAATAAACTTTCTCTTTGTTTATTTTCTTTCCGTTACGTATTTGAATTACTTTTTCAGTAGGCACTAAGACCTGATCTACAAAATCATCTAAACCCAGTCTAGAAATCTCATTCTCAATGTAAGTCTTGATTTTATTTTCTTGACCACTTACTGCTCTAACAACATACCATTTTTTATCAGACATCTTCTTCGTTTGTAAATTGTTAGTTACTAAATTATATCAAAATAAGCTTTTACTGCTTTGCTAAAAACTGTATCCACTCCCCAAATAGCAAGCGAAAAAATTATTGAGAACACAGCTACAAGAACTGTTAGTCTTTGAGCTTCTGGCCAAGGTGTCCAAGACACGTGGTTCTTTAACTCTTCGAACGATTCTTTTATATATGTTATTAATCCTGCCATTTGATTTATTTTTTTAAGGTTAAAAATCAACCTAATTTATTTATGCACACTTCGACTTTGCTCAGTGTAAACTTATTGAGAGACTTCCTTCGACTACGCTTAGGACAAACTTCTCACCTCGTTTTACCTTTTTGCACGGGTTGAGAGACTCGAACTCCCGACACCTGGTTTTGGAGACCAGTGCTCTACCAACTGAGCTAAACCCGTAAACAACAATCAAGGCATCCCGATTTTTTCGGGACACCTTAATTAATTATTTAACTATTTTGTTTAGTCTAAAATTTCAGTTACCTGACCAGCACCAACTGTTCTACCACCTTCACGGATAGCGAAACGTAAACCTACGTTCATTGCAATTGGTTGGATTAACTCAACAGTGATTGTTAAGTTATCACCAGGCATTACCATTTCAACTCCATCAGGAAGCGCAATGTTTCCTGTTACGTCAGTTGTACGTACGTAGAACTGTGGACGGTAGTTGTTATGGAATGGTGTGTGACGACCACCTTCTTCTTTCTTAAGGATATAAACCTCAGCTTTAAATTTAGCGTGTGGTGTTACAGAACCTGGCTTAGTAATTACCATACCTCTAGAGATTTGAGTTTTCTCAATACCTCTTAATAAGATACCAGCATTATCACCAGCTTCTCCTCTATCTAAAATTTGACGGAACATCTCAATACCTGTAATAGTAGATGTTAATTTCTCAGCACCCATACCGATAATCTCAACCGGATCACCTGTGTTAGCAACACCAGTTTCGATACGACCTGTAGCAACAGTTCCACGACCAGTGATTGAGAATACATCTTCGATAGGCATTAAGAAAGGCTTGTCCATATCACGTACTGGCTCTTCAATCCACTCATCAACATTCTTCATTAATTCCATTACTGTGTCAACCCACTTTTGCTCACCGTTAAGTGCACCTAAAGCAGAACCAGCAATTACAGGACCATTATCACCATCATACTCGTAGAATGATAATAAATCCCTGATTTCCATTTCAACTAATTCTAATAACTCTTCATCATCAACCATATCCACTTTGTTCATGAATACAACGATACGTGGAATACCTACCTGACGACCAAGTAAGATGTGCTCACGTGTTTGTGGCATAGGACCATCTGTTGCAGCAACAACTAAGATAGCACCATCCATTTGAGCAGCACCAGTAACCATGTTCTTTACGTAATCCGCGTGACCTGGACAGTCAACGTGAGCGTAATGACGATTTGCTGTTGCATATTCTACGTGTGAAGTATTAATTGTAATACCTCTTTCTTTTTCTTCTGGTGCATTATCGATTTGATCGAAATCTTTTGCTTCAGATAAACCTGCATCAGCTAATACTTTAGTAATAGCAGCAGTTAAAGTTGTTTTACCGTGATCTACGTGTCCAATAGTACCTATATTAAGGTGTGGCTTTGAACGATCGAAAGTTGCCTTTGCCATGTTTAATTTATTTAATCTTAATTTATATTAGTGTTCAATTTAAATTCTATTCCTTTTAAAAAGAGCCAACGACGGGATTTGAACCCGTGGCCTCTTCCTTACCAAGGAAACGCTCTACCCCTGAGCTACGCCGGCGCAAAGTGTTTACATCCTCATTACAATTATGAGATTCCTGCCTTCGCAGGAATTTTAGAGCGGGAGACCAGTTTTACTTCGACTACACTCAGCATAAACTTCTCACCTGCTCACTCATTCTTTTAAACAATACTCAAAAACGAATAATGTATAATTTAGAATGAACTTTAGAGCGGGAGACCAGGTTCGAACTGGCGACATTCAGCTTGGAAGGCTGACGCTCTACCAACTGAGCTACTCCCGCTTTTATAATTAAGTATTCTTAATTAATAGTTATCAATATTTCAATTTTTGGATTACTTTGCTTATCTGATAAATCCCTAAACAAATTATTGAACTCAACTTCTATTTGTATTTAGGATTACCTCGCTATAGCTCGGTGATCCGTGAAGGGAGACCCTTCACTAAGAATTTTGAAACGCAGCCTTACAAAAGCAAGCTTTTGACGACTACTTATTCAAAATCTTTGTGGGGAGAGCAGGATTCGAACCTGCGAAGTTAAAAAACAACAGAGTTACAGTCTGTCCTCGTTGGCCGCTTGAGTATCTCCCCAAAACTAATTGTGAATTCAAAATTTTGAATTTCAGAATTAGTAGATTTTTCAATATTTCAGAGCCGATGGAGGGACTCCATTCGACTACGCTCAGGATAAACTTCTCGTCCCTATATTAATTCCGATTGCCATTACAACTATCCCAATTAACACCTGAGTTAATTTTCAATACATTAGAGCCGATGGAGGGACTCGAACCCACGACCTGCTGATTACAAATCAGCTGCTCTAGCCAGCTGAGCTACATCGGCTTTTTCTTACTTTTTCAAGGCTAATATTAGACCACAAAAAAGTCCGCTATTTCTAACGGACTGCAAATGTAGTGTTTTATTTTTTTATTCAAAACATTTTTGAAAAAATTTTAATTAAGTTCTAGCTCTTAGTTTTTCTTTTCGCTTTTTCAACTGTCTTTCTAACGAAGCTACTGCTATATCAGTTCCTTCTTCAAAAGTTTTACATTGTTTTTTTACCACAAAGCTATCTCCTGGCACTCTGACCTTAGCTTCAAAAACCTTGTTTTCTTTATCGCTTGTATTTTCAACCTTCAAATAGACATCGGACTGAATTATTTTATCGTAAAACATATCTAATTTATTCATTCGCTTTTGAATAAAATCGATTAACTTTCTGTCTGCTGTGAAATTTACGGACTGGGTGTTTACTTTCATACATTTCGTTTTAAGTTCAACTTAATATTGAAATAATTTCAATATCGCTTTTAGCAGTATGGTCAACTTTGATTCCTCGGATGTGACTTAGCATGTACTTTTTTTAATTCTGCTATACTATTGTGTGTGTATATTTGTGTAGCTGCTAAACTGGTATGTCCAAGAAGTTCTTTTACTGCATTTAAATCTGCTCCTTCATTTAATAAGTGTGTTGCAAATGAGTGCCTCAATACATGCGGGCTGCATTTTGCTTTTGAAGATGCTTCACTAAAATACTTATTTATTATTCTGTAAACAAGCATTTCGTAAATTTTAAACCCTTTTTTTGTTAAAAATAAGGCTTCAATATCTTCAATATTCGGTAAATGGGTTCTGTAATCTAAATATTGTTTGATTGAAACAACTAAAGAATCTATAAGAGGGATATACCGCTCTTTATTACGCTTACCCAAAACCTTTATCTGCTTTTTACTAAAATCTATATCCGATATTTTTATATTTACTAACTCAATACGTCTTATACCTGTTGCATAAAAAAGCTCAACGATAAGATGATTTCGTGAACTTTCGAAATCTTTAACTTCTATTGAATGTTCTAGTACGTGTTTTAATTCATCTTCAGAAAATGGTAACTGCACTTTTTTACTAACCTTTAACGCTTTGTGCTTCTTTAAAGGATTTGTTTCGATAGAATGTGTTTTTTGTAAAAACTTGTAGTATGTGCTTAACGAAGAAACTTTCCTGTTGATTGTTCTGTTAGAAATTCCGCTATTGACCAATTCCACAATCCACTGTCTTATTTCTGAATAGCCTACCTTACCAATAGGTTCTGAATCGTGGTGCTCTTTCAAAAACTCTTGAAACATCTCTAAGTCCATTTTATAAGCTAAAACCGTATGCTTGGAATAGTTTTTCTCTAGCAATAGATAATCTAAAAATGCTTTTAAGGCCATAACTTTTTCTTGACTCATTAAATATAAGTATTAATAAAGTTAGTCCAAAAAAAATCCTGCACATTGGCAGGGTTTTCTTTTATGGTTTACAACTTAAGTGGCTGGTTTGTAGTCTTTATCGTCAATTACCATTTTAGCAAAATTGAAAACAATTTTCACTAAAACGATAATAAGAAATTCTAAGTTGCCGGTTTATAATCTTTATCATCAATTACCATTTTAGCAAAATTGAAAACAATTTTCACTAAAACGATAATAAGAAATTCTAAGTTGTCGGTTTATAGTCTTTATCGTCAATTACCATTTTAGCGATAATCTCTTTTAAGATTTCTGAGGTGCCTCCACCAATTGGCCCCAAACGGCTATCTCTTGCCATACGCGCTAATGGATACTCTTCCATATAACCATAACCTCCTAAAAACTGAAGACATTGATATATAACATCGTCTGCCATTTTTGTGGATTGTAGCTTAGACATAGTCGCTTCTTTTACAACATAGTCACCAGCATCTAATCGCTTAGTTACATAATAATTGAACTGTTTACAGATTTCCATTTGTGTAGTGCAATCTGCAAACGTATGCCTTAAGGCTTGAAATCTATCGATTGTCCGTCCGAATGCGGTTCTTTCTGACATGTATTGTTTTGCATATTCTAAAGCGTATTCTGCTCTTGCATGTGCATTAACTCCCATAATTAAACGCTCTAATGCAAAATGTTGCATTATATATGAAAAGCCCTGATTTTCTTCTCCCATTAAGTTGGAAGCTGGAATCTCTACATTATCGAATGCAATTTCACCAGTATCTGAAGCTCTCCAACCTAACTTATCTAATTTAGTCGCAGAAATCCCTGGGGTATCTCTATCCATAACAAAAATGCTAATACCTTTATTTCCAAGTTCTGGACTCGTCTTTGCTGCAACTACCAAATAATCACTGTAAACTCCATTTGTAATAAATGTTTTTGAACCATTGATTACATAAGTATCATCTTTTTTCACAGCTGTGGTTCTCATCCCTGCAACATCGCTACCACCAAAAGGTTCCGTGATGCACAAGCAACCAATAGCATCACCTAATGCACTTGGCGTTAAATATTTTTCTTTTTGTTCATGGTTGGCCTCTTTATTAAGGTGTGTCATTGCTAAATAAGCGTGTGCCCAAATTGCAGCAGCAAAACCACCAGAATTAATGCGCTGCATTTCCTCTAATAAGATAACAGTATAAAACAAATCGAGATCCAATCCTCCATAGGCTTCTGGTGTTGCCAAACCGAAGTAGCCCATATCGCCAAATTTTTTCCAGATAAAACGTTCTATATGACCTGTTTCTTCCCATTTTTCAATATGGGGAACAACTTCTTTTTGCAGAAAACCCCTAAGACTTTCTCTAAATAAATGATGCTCTTCAGTGAAATATAAATCAGACATAAACTTCAGTTTTTTAAAGGTGCAAATATAGCTTAATTATCTCGATCTTGTGGATTGGAAAGTCTTCAACTTTTGTTAATTCGTCTAACGACTTAAAACCTTCTCTCAAAGTACGTTCTTCAATAATATGGTTTGCAATTTCGTAGTCTATATATTGGATACTTACCAACTCATCTCTAGTAGCTGTATTAAGATTATATTTTTTAATCGGTCTTGGTGTTTTAACCGTGAAATCGTTTTTAATGCGCTCAATAACTTCTGATGACAAGCCATAAACTTCTGAAAGCTCTACATCTGCAACAAAGCCACCATTGTACTTACTGCGGTATTTAACAATTCGCTCAGAAAGTTTTTCGCCTACACCATATACTTTTTGAAGTTGAGACGCTGTGGCATTATTGAGATCTATTTTTTGCTCGTATACTTTTGGTTCATTGGATTTAGAGTATGAATTATTGTGAAAATTTGGTTTTGGTTTTGGATTTGTCACCCAATCCGGAAACTTAAAATATGGTGAAATTTTAGCCAATAACGAATCTGAAACTTTAGTGACTTTCTGAAACTGCTTAGTGGAATTTACCCATTGATTACCCGCTCTAAATTTATGTAGTCGATCTATTTCTTCGTTAGACATTCCCAAGGTATAGCCTTTATAATCTGTAATGTAGTTTGGGTTAAAAGGATAAATTTTTGGTCTTCTGTTTTCAATTTTAACTAAACGCAATGAATCAAGCTCTTCTTTAAAAGCCTCTAATTCTTTATTCTCTGTGGGAATTTCATCATTTGAAAAATCAACAAATGCATACACACATTGTACCGCTATAATAATAGCAAACAATAAAAAAATCCCACTCCGCTCTTGATTAGAAAATTGGAAATGGGATTTCATAATATTTATATATTATAATTTACTCTTTAGAACCTCTAATAGCAGATAAATATTTAGCCATTTCTTCTCTCACTTTAGGGAATAAAAAGAATAAGCCAATCATGTTAGGGAATACCAATGCCAATATCATAGCATCTGAAAACTTGATTACCGCATCTAAAGTTGCCGCTGCTCCGATTACAACAAACAATAAGAATAAAATCTTATAAACTAAATCTGCTGTTTTTCCTTTTCCGAAAAGATATTTCCAAGATTGAAGCCCATAATAAGACCATGAAATCATTGTGCTAAATGCAAATAATACTATCGCGATAGTTAGAACATATGAGAATCCTGGTATAACAGAATCAAAAGCTCTTGATGTTAAATCCACACCACCCAATTGTTCACCTGTAGCAGTGATCATTACATTACTCCCTTCTACTGCTCCATATTCAAATACACTTTGAAGGTTTGTACCATCAATATTAAAGAATATTATAACTAATGCCGTCATTGTACATATAACAACAGTATCAATAAATGGTTCTAATAGTGCAACTACTCCTTCTGATGCAGGATACTTTGTTTTTACTGCTGAATGTGCTATAGCTGCTGAACCAGCACCAGCTTCATTAGAGAAGGCTGCTCTCTGAAAGCCAACTATTAAAACACCTACCAAACCACCTAGTCCTGCCATTGGTGTAAATGCACCTTTAAAGATTAGCCCAAAGGCATCGTCTATATAAGAGAAGTTTGCAAAAATTATTATTAACGCCGCTAAAACATATATACCAGCCATAAAAGGAACAATTTTTTCAGTGATTTTAGCAATCCGCTTTATGCCTCCAATGATTACTATACCAACTAAAACTGAAAGAATAAATCCTATGATAATCCCTGTTGAACCTCCTTCTAAATTCATTAACGAACTTAACTGAACTGCTGCTTGGTTAGATTGAAATGCGTTTCCACCTCCAAAAGAAGCACCAACACAAAGAATAGCAAAAATTATTGCCAGAGCCTTACCAATACCAGCAAACCCTCTTTCTTTTAAGCCCTTAGATAAATAATACATCGGACCACCATAAACAGTTCCGTCTTCACCTACATCTCTATATTTAACACCCAATGTACATTCTACAAATTTTGTTGACATACCGATTAAACCACAAACAATCATCCAAAATGTAGCTCCCGGACCACCTAATGCAATCGCTACAGCAACACCAGCAATATTACCTAACCCAACTGTACCTGAAACAGCAGTTGCCAACGCCTGAAAATGGCTTACTTCCCCTTCTTGACTTTCATCTCTAATCGTATCTGGTAAATCCCCATCAACTATATTTACCGCAACCTTTTCTTCTGCGCTATGACCTTCGATTTCATCATATTTTCCTCTAACAGTATTAATAGCTAAGGGAAACTTAGTGACACTTGGCACTTTAAAAAATATAGTGAAGAATAAGGCTCCACAAACCAACAGAATTACTACAAATGGAATATCATACTCACCAATTGGCACTGTGGTTAAAATAAAACCTTCCCACCAAACCGCAATTGGCATAAAAGCATCATTGACTTTTTCATCCAGTCCTTTTTCAGCCTCCTGAGCAAAGTTTAATAAGGGTAATAATAATGCAAAAAGTGATAGAAGAGATTTCTTCATAAGTGTAGTTATTAGTTAGTTTTTTGTTTTAATAGCCGACAAGATGCTAAAAAAAAATGAGTTTTTAAAGTCTATAACGTTAAAATGGGCTTAGACACTAGGCTATATTATATTCTGAATTTAGTTTTTCAATCTGTTCTGGTCGACCTAAAACAATAATTTTAGACCCGGGAACTAACCTTGTGTTTGCTTCAGGGTTAACAATATATTCACCTTTATCGTCCTTAAAACCTATAACGGTGCAACCTGTTTTCTTTCTTAAGTCTAAATCTCTTATTGTTTTTACCTGTTTGGCATTATACAATTGTTCTACTTTTACCTCTTCGACATTGATATTGCGTTCTCCCACAATACCTAGGTTGTCTATGAACTCCACCAAATCTGGAATAACAACTAGGGAGGCCATGTGATCACCTCCAATTCTATCTGGCAAAATCACATTGTTGGCACCAGCAAGCTTTAGTTTGTTATACGATGTTTCTTGAGATGCTCTGCTTATAATTGTCATTTTGTCATTGATTTGCCTTGCAGAAAGTACCACAAACAAATTATCTGCATCGCTGGGAAGTGCTGAAATTAAAGTACTCGCATTCTCTATTCCAGCCTCAAAGAGCGTTTCGTCTTCATTTGCATTTCCAAAAACGTACGGAATCTCTTCTTCTTGAAGTCGCTCTGTTATTTCCTTATCGCGCTCAATAATTACATAGGGTTTTCCATAATCCTGTAATTTCCTTGCCGCTTGTTTTCCATTGCGTCCAAAACCACATATAATAATATGATCGGACATGGCTTCAATTTCCTTTTGCATCTTACGCTGTTTTATGTCTTCAAAATTGTTTTTACTTAAAATATATTCGGTAATTATGGATATAGCGTAACCCACGATAACTACACTAGATAAAATTAAAAATATAGTAAATATTTTCGCTTCTACATCTAGTGGATGAACCTCCCCATATCCAACAGTTGTAATTGTTATAACCGTCATGTAAATGGCATCTATCCAACTGTAGTCCGATACAAAACGATAACCCAATACCCCTATAAAAATTACAAAGACCAACAACAAAAGTGCTGTGTAAATTCTTGATCGAAAAAGTTGTATCAGTGGATTGTTCATATTATAAATCGAAAACCGACGAACGCTTTGTGTAAATTATATCTTTTATACGGATCCAAAATGCCAGAAACAAATATAACGCAAAACCAAAACCAACGGTAACAAAAGTGAGATACATAAATGACGTTCTTACAATCTTTGCCCTGATACCCAAACGATCTGCAATACGCTGGCAAACATAATAGCCACGTTTCTGAAAATAAAGTAATAAGTTGTAGAACCATTTCATGCTGCAAGTTACTTATTTTTTAACGATTAGACTATTACCAACAGCACATTGTAAACATCTATTTGTATTGCAATAATGTTGTTTTAATTGTAATAATGCCTGAGAACTCAATGCATTTTTTTCAATAGGTTTTAATTCTAAAAACTTATTGACAATACTATTGTTTTCAATCTTTATTTGTTTTATAAGTTGAAATAATTTGTCATCGATAGTTTGCCCTTGGGTTTTTGCGTAGCTAAACTTTATTGGGATAATAGTATTAATAATCAACAAATCGATGAATGATTTGGTCAATTGCTTTTTTGAAATTTTTGACGTCTTTGCAAATGTGTAATGCGTCATCCAAAAATCAGTAACACCTTTTTTAAATAACTTATAAAACTCGTTCTTGTATCTAACGCCATTATTTTAGAAAACAACTGATGCTCTAAAGTGTATAAATTGGCAAATTGTGACAAACGTATCGTTGGGAAGTTAGGTGGTCGAAGTCTAAAAAATTGAGCAGGCAAAACACCTTGATTATTAAGTCTAAATTTCTGCTTTAAAAATTGATAACGACGCTTTAGATCTAAAAAGTAGGCATTTTGAACATCGTTATCTAATAAAGATAATTGGCCTAATAACATGGCTTCCATTTCTAAAACATCATTCTGAAGTTTTCTAACCACCGAATGGTCTACAGAATTTGCTAAACTCAAAAACGATTCCCCATTAACTTTTAATCCAAAATTTTTGAGTAGCATTTTAAACAGTGCTGCTTCCCAATCATTATTGGATGTTTTAAGCAGTTTTGAAATATCTTTAGACTTTCGCTCTAAACGCTCTATAAACAGTCTCTCCAACCAGTTGCTGAGCAGAAAATCATCAATTGCAGAGAAATCACTTTCACAATTAATCCAAGATTTGGACTGTATTAATCTTTCATAGTTTTTTAATAAGTCTCTATCGACATAATGTTTTAATTCCAAGGTCGGAATTTCAGAATTGTCTTGTCTAAAGATTTCGGTATCATGTTCCCAAACCACATGAAGAATAACATTATCGTAAGCTTTATCCGTTTCGTGATTATGCAGATACCAATCCGAAGATTTTATATGAATCTCTACATTACCTGCCCAAAGCTGACCATCAACACTAACTTGCGCATTAAAAAAATCTGGACCAGTATTATAATTGTGCTGTCCAAACTGCTTAACAACAACTCTTTCACCATTAGTAGTTTTAAGCGATGATTTTGCAAATGCCTTATGTTTCCAGACGTAATGAAGAAAATTTTCTTGCATGGCTCTAAAATAGTAATTCTTGCGCAACACCTCAATTATAAATATTTGTTTGCTGTTGAATTTTGTACCATCTTTGATAAAATAGCCCCTGTTTAAACAATATCATTATGAAAAGACTGCTATTAATAATTGCACTTTTATTTTGTGTATCTACAAACACAATTGAAGCTCAAAACCTTAAAATAGATAAAAATACAGTTATAAAAAATGCCGAAGGAAAACAAATAGATTTAGACACATTTTCTGAACTTATGACCTCTGGTGAATGGACGATTGAAGAAAAAAAAGATAAAAAGGGACATTCTTATATTCAGCTTAAAAAAACTACGGAAGCTCAAAAAGAGATGATTTTGAAAATGATGAAGGAGCAAGTCAGCGATTCTGAAAAAATTGGCAAAGAAGCTTCTGAATTTAGCATAACTGACATGGACGGCAATATCATTTCGTCTGAAAACACAAAGGGTAAAATCGTAGTTCTTAACTTTTGGTTTACCACTTGCAAACCCTGTGTTAAAGAAATACCCGAGCTCAACAAAGTTTATGACAAGTACAAGAATAATGATAAAATTGTTTTTGCTTCGATAACATTTAATGAAAAACCGAAAGTTGAAAAGTTTTTAAAAAAACATCCTATTAAATACCCTGTAGTAACGGATGAAAGAACAACAATTTCTGCATTTGATATTAGTGGTTACCCTACCAATTTAGTTATAGGTAAGGATGGAAAAATTGCTGATTATTTAATGGGCGGTTTAGCAACGATGGGTGACTATATTGAAAGTGCTAGAGAAAGGGCTTTAAAGGTCGAATAATTCCCATTAATTAGAAAGGCAAATTCTAACGAAATGATGTTATATCATTCTATAAGAGAGAGGTTCCCGCCTTCGCAGCAATATAGATTTACTCTATATAACCCATCTCACGCATCCAATCGTCATTAAACATTTTACCAACGTAGCGGCTTCCGTGGTCGTGATATAATACTACAACAACATCCTGAGGCTTAAAATGTTCTTTTAACTGTAATACACCTTTAATAGCTGCTCCTGCCGAATTACCTAAAAACATTCCTTCATCCTTTGCAAGTTTCTGTGTATAAACAGCGGCATCCTTATCTGTTACTTTTGTAAAACCGTCAATAATACTAAAGTCTACATTTTCTGGCAGAATATCTTCACCAATACCTTCGGTAACATAAGGATAGATTTCGTTTTCATCAAAGACTCCGGTTTCGTGATACTTCTTAAATACTGAACCGTAGGTGTCCACTCCCCAGATTTTAATATTTGGGTTTTGCTCTTTAAGGTACTTCCCAACTCCAGAGATAGTTCCGCCTGTACCTACTCCAACCACAAAATGCGTGACCTTACCATCGGTCTGTTTCCAGATTTCTGGTCCTGTCGTTTGGTAATGTGCCTTGGCATTGCTTGGGTTATCGTATTGGTTAACATACCAAGAATTCGGAGTTTCCTCTCCTAAGCGCTTAGAAACCGAATAATAACTACGTGGATCATCTGGCTCTACATCTGTTGGACAAACAACCACCTCGGCTCCCACAGCCCTAAGTATATCCATTTTTTCTTTGGATTGCTTATCACTAATTACAAAAATACATTTGTAGCCTTTAACTATAGCTGCCAACGCCAAGCCCATACCTGTATTACCAGAAGTGCCCTCTATAATTGTTCCCCCAGGTTTTAGTCGTCCGTCAGCCTCAGCATCTTCAATCATCTGTAATGCCATACGGTCTTTTACGGAATTGCCTGGGTTAAAGGTTTCATATTTGGCCAATACCAAACATGGTAAATCTTCAACTAATTTGTTCATTTTTACCAGTGGTGTATTCCCTATCGTACCTAGTATATTTTCTGCGTAGTCCATAATACAAATTTGCGGTGCAAATTTAAGTATAAAGTAACAAGTATAACGTTAAAAGTTATTTATGTTTTTAATCAAAGCGAATGGCCTTAACTGGTGAAATTTTAGAAATGATGATTGAAGGAATGAGAAGCATTAGCAGACAAGCAATAAATGTCCCTATATTTAGCAGTAAAATATAATCCCAACAAATATACACTGGTGCTTCGCTAACATAATATGTATCAGGATTCAAGGGGAATAATTTAAAATATTTTTGGGCAAATAATAAGCCCAATCCTATAAGATTTCCCCAAAGCAAGCCCAAACCAATTAAGTAAGATGCATTATAGAGAAACACCTTTCTAATGGTCCAGTTAGAACTGCCCAATGCTTTTAAAACACCAATCATATTAGTACGCTCTAAGATAAGTACCAATAATGTTGTAATCATATTAATACCAGCTACTATAATCATAATAGCGATAATGACATTTGTGTTAGAGTCAAAAATCTTAATCCATTCAAAAATCGTGTAGTATTTTTGAGTTACTGGTCTTGCATTAAGAAGAGAGCCCACTTCTTTATATACCTGTGGTGTAATGTTATCTAATTCTGAAAAATCATCTACGAAGACTTCAAAACTTCCTATTTCATTACTTTCCCATTTGTTGAGACGTTGGATATGACGCAAATCTGCAATACAGAATTTTTCATCTAACTCCTGAAATCCAGAATTATAAATCCCAACAATATTAAAAGCCATAATACGCGTGCGCAATTCCTTTAAATCGTTAGTAAACAACATCTGAAACTTATCACCAACATTAAACCCCAAACGATTGGCGATGTAACTGGAAATTAAAATATCTTCGTTTCGTTGCCCTGAAAAATCTGGCACACCACCTTCGACCAAAAACTCTTTGAAATAATCCCAATTATAATCTGCTCCGACACCTTTTACCACAACACCTTCAAAATTGGTTTCTGTTCTAATAACAGCGAATTTTGAAGCAACACCTTGTATATGCTTTACACCTTCAACGGCATTAAACTCAGGGTAAAAATCTTGGTGCATTGAAATGGGTACTTGAGATTCGTCTGAAGCATTGGTATCATAGTTAGTAATTTCAATGTGGCCGTTAAAAGCCACAACTTTGTCTCTTATTTTTTGTTGCAAACCTAAACCAGTAGCAATAGCAATGAGCATTACAATAATACCAATGGCAATTGCAGCGATGCCAATTTTAATTATTGGTGCCGAAACACTACTTTTATACGCTTTATTATCAATAATGCGTTTAGCTATAAACAACTCAAAATTCAAAACCTCTGATATGCGTTTTAAGGTTTTCAAAAATACAGTTTTATTATTTGTTTTATTAGTGATTTCTTGTGCAGGAAAAGTGGAAAATAAGAAACATGAAGAGAAAATGAGAAAAAACACTTCAACTGCGCTCAGTGTGAACGAGAATGAAAATGACAAAGCTATAATTGTTGGTGCTAACAGAACGGCTTCATATTTACCTTTATTGCAAGGTAAACGTGTTGGTGTGGTGTCTAATCAGACGAGTGTGATTAAAGTTGAAAGAAAATCTAGTGGCTTAAAAAATAGTGAAGCTTCAGGAATTGAAATTAAAACCATTAGATATGAGCATATCGTTGATTCCCTTTTAAAATTAAACATTAACATTAAAAAAGTATTCTCACCAGAGCATGGGTTTAGAGGCACTGCAGATGCTGGTGAAAATGTAAAAGATGGAGTAGACACTAAAACACAGTTGCCTATTTTTTCGCTTCATGGAAAACATAAAAAGCCCACTAAACAACAATTGGAGGACTTAGACATTATAGTCTTTGATATTCAGGATGTTGGCGTTCGTTTTTACACTTATATCTCAACTTTACATTATGTGATGGAGGCCTGTGCAGAGAATAACGTTCCGTTACTTATTTTAGATCGTCCAAATCCAAATGGTAATTATGTGGATGGACCTGTATTAGAAAAAGTGCATAGTAGCTTTTTAGGAATGCACCCCATTCCTCTAGTTCACGGTATGACAATTGGCGAATATGCAAAAATGATCAATGGAGAAGCTTGGTTAAATAATGGGGTAAAGTGCAACATTACTATTGTAGATATGGAAAACTATACACATCAAAGCAGTTATAGTTTACCTATAAGACCTTCACCTAATTTACCAAACGACCAATCTATATTATTATATCCAAGTTTAGGTTTGTTTGAAGGTACTAACATTAATGCAGGTCGTGGAACAGAGTTTCAATTTCAACGTTATGGCGCACCATTTTTAGATAAAACATATTATACGTTTAACTATACTCCAAAGCCAAATTTTGGCTCTAAAAATCCTAAACACAGAAATGAAGTTTGCTATGGCGTAGATTTGTCCAATGTACAAGCTAAAAGACAATTTACTTTAAAATATGTTATTGATGCTTACAATCGTGCTACAGATAAGTCCAAGGTGTTTAATACAGCCAACTTTACAATTCATGCCGGAACAGCAAAACTACAACAACAAATAGAGTCTGGACTAAGCGAAGCTGAAATTAAAGCAAGTTGGAAATCTGACCTGGCTATTTATAATAAAATTAGATCTAAGTATTTAATTTACAATTAGTTATCATTACCTCTAATAGCAACTTTGGTTGGTTCAGTGGCTACTATCGTTTCTTTAGGAATGACTTCAACTGTTTCTGACTTTGGTATATCCTTCAATATTTTTACCACAAAAACAATACGCTTAGGAGATTGTACAGCCACTAAAACGTGCTTCCCTTTCGGCAGCTTGTTTAGTGGCAATCTATAGTGCGTCGTATCCACGTAAACATCAAAATCCCTCCCATAATCTTTATTAATGGAATAGAGGTAATTTATTTTTTTATCACTCTGAAGAATTAATGTGTCTTTGGTCGTATTGAGTTTGTGAATTAGACCTTTGGCCTGAATGTTTTTATTTTTCTCGAGCTTGGCATAAGGTTGCTGTGCTTGTGCATTAAGTGAAAAGCTCAATAGGAAAATGAGAATAATAACGAGACAGATACGGATTAAATTTTTCAATATAGTATAGTATAAGGTTATACAAGAGTTTGTCTACCTCAACACTAATTAATCAATCCATTACAAACATAATTAGTTTAGGGGCTTAGAAAGTAAAAAATCCATCAACTACATAAAAACTAGAGGAAACGACTCTTTTTGTTAATAAAATGTTGATAAGTCTATTCTGAAAGAATTTTTATTAGCCGATCGGGATAATCCGTAATGATTCCATCAACTTCCCAGTGAATCATTTGCTTCATATTATCTTCGCTGTTTATAGTCCATGGAATTACTTGAAAACTTCGACTCTGAAACTCCCTAACCTCGTTTTGAGTTAGCAGTTTATAATATGGACTTATAATCTCTGGTTTATACGAAAGTTTTTCGAGTTTTGTTTTAATGATTTCGTCTTCATCAACCAGTAAAGCTACTTTCATTTTCGGTGCTTGCTTTTTTACTTCCTCAAGGATAGCCAAATCAAAGGATTGAAGGTTAATACGATTAAACATTCCATAATCTTTAATTTCATCTAGAACAATTTTCACATAGTTCTCAGGATAAGGTGTATAGATTCCGTAATATTCTACTTTAGACTTAATTTCTACATTGAAATGCACATCAGAACGTTTTGCCTTCACCAATTCAAACACTTCTGAGAGAAGTGGTTTATAGGTTTTAAGTTTTTTTTGATCTGGATATGAAGGATGGAATTTAGAACCACAATCGAATTGTTTAATCTCTCGATGCGTCATTTTGTAGAGATTATAATACATATCCATTGAATCAGGGATTTCGTTTCCTTCTGCATTAAAACATATAGCACGACTCATAAAAGGCTCGTGAGAAACCACAACTTTGTTATTCTTGGTAATAGCTATATCTAACTCTAGGGTATTTACTCCTAGGTCAATGGCTTTTTCAAAGGCTGGTAAAGTGTTCTCGGGCAACAAACCTCTGCAGCCTCTATGTCCTTGAATATCGATTTGTTTACCTGAATTGCAACTCATCATTAAGCCTATTAGAACGACGGCAAAACTATTCTTCAACATCTGCCGAGAGTGTAGGTTTTTCATATTTTTGAAAAGGTTGTTTCAATAATTCGCCAATGTGTCCGTTCTTTTTTTTATCTGGAAACACATCTACCCCATACACCAATTTTTCACGTTCCATATACATATACGTTCCCAAAAGGCGATCCCAAACACTAAAGATATTACCATAATTAGAATCTGTATAAGGCAATCTGTAATGATGATGAATTTTATGCATATCTGGAGAAACAACAATATAGCTCAAAGCTTTATCCAAACGCTTGGACATCTTAAGATTGGCATGCGTAAACTGTGAAAAGACTAGGGACAAGGATTGATACAAAAACACTAAAGCAATGGGAGTGCCCACTATAAAAACACCAAAAAGTGTAAAGAAAAACCGTATTAAACTCTCAATGGGATGATGTCTATTTGCTGTTGTTGTATCTACATTATGATCTGTATGATGCACCAAGTGCACCATCCAAAGCGGTTTTAATTTATGCTCTACAAAATGTGCTAAATAAGCACCAAAAAAGTCCAATAGCAATACTCCCAACAGAGCATATAACCATAATGGCATATCCGGTAACCAGTTTATGATACCAAAATTATTAGCCTCGACCCATTTAGAAGTTTCATACAACAGAAATGCAAGTGCAAAATTAATGACTACTGTGGTCAATGTAAAAAACAGATTCGGTAAGGCATGCTGCCATTTATTGTATTTAAACTTAAACAATGGCACACCACTTTCAATAATCCAAAACAAAGCCAGTCCTCCGACAAGAATGAGGCTTCTGTGCTCCGAAGGAATGGTTTCAAAGTAATTTATAAGGTTTTCCAACACATTAAGAATTAAGATTGATTAGCTTCTGTGCTTTTTTCAAATCTACTGAAGAAATTTTAGATTTCCATATTTCAGCTTTGTCATTATCGCCTAGGCTCATATGCACTGTGTAAAATAAAAATGCCATAAATGCGGTATTTGTGTTGTTTATATCTTCTGCATCCATACGTTTTAACAACCTAAGAACCCGTCTTGGTCGCTTTAAAAGCAATAACTGTTGTATCTCTAGTAAATCGCAACGCTGTTGCAAAACGGCTTGATCTTCTTTAGGTTCTGTTTTGGTTAATAATCGGGCTTCTTTTAAGTAAATTGTAGATAGATCTATAAGATCTTTTCTTTGGTTTTTATTGATATACATCGTGTAATCCATATACTTTGAAGCCAAGTAATATGCAGAAAAAAAGGTTTTTTCGTTATAATAGCCTTTTAGCTTTGGAGCTATAAACTCAGTGTTTAATCCATATTTTTGAATAATTTTTGTAATGTTTTCAAGATCTTCCAGATATACATCAGACGCGTTTAAGATGTTACCGTTTATATCCATAATCTTTATGGAATTGTCGTTAAACTTATCGATATATTTTTGACTACGCTTACCTTTTATTTCATAATACATTGATCCGTATTTATTCTCACTAACTATCACAGGTATAAAGTATTTCCAAATTAAAGGACTTATATATTCGTCGGTGAACAAATTCTCAATAAACACGGTTCTTCCTTTATCATCATTTACAAAAACCGGATAAGTGTATTCTGTGGTACCTTCCCAAACCATAAGCACCATTTTATTCTCTACCATTGCCAACTTTTGGGCGATGTCTAAATTCGTCATCCACGCCTGGGAAAAAGATAGGTTAAAAGTAAAAAGGATAAATAGTGATTTTATAAGAAGGCTTTTCATAGCTATATTTTTATTCTGAACTGTATCAAAAATTATTCCGAAGAAATGGTATTACAATTGAATTCTTTTTTTCATGGCTTCCACAATATTAAAAGCCGCAGGACAAATGGCCACATTCTTTAACGTGAGGTTAGAAATTTGCTGAAACTTCTTTCTATCCGTATGCGGAAATTCCCGGCATGCTTTTGGTCTTACCTCATAAATGGAACAGTAATTATCTGCACCCAAAAATGCACATGGAACAGACTGCAAAACATAATCGTTCTCTTCATCTAAACGAAGATAAGTTTCTATAAACTTCTGCTCCTTCATTCTAAAAAACTTGGCAATACGACTAATATCTTTATCCATAAAAAGTGGGCCAGTAGTTTTACAGCAGTTGGCACATTCTAAGCAGTCGGTACGTTCAAATTCTTCTTCGTGCAACTCTTGCATAATGTAATCTAACTGTTTTGGCGGCTTTTTTTTAAGCTTGGTAAAAAAGCTTTTGTTTTCCTTATGCTTATCTTTGGCAAGCTTGGTTAGATTATTGATTTGTTCTTGCATATTGTAAAGATAGTTAGAATGAGAAGTTGAATCAAATTCAGCATGACAAAAATTTGATATGAAAGATGTCTTCGGAAAGGCTTTATTAGATTATTATCACGAAAATCATTTTGAAGATATCGTCACTTGGACCAATATCTCTGATAAAGATATTTTGCCACTTCTCTATTTATTCAGAAGTTTTTCTGAAATGCCTAAACTAGAAAAAGAAGCTTTAAGATTATGCAAAGGTACTATTCTCGATGTAGGCTGTGGATCTGGCTCCCATTCACTTTGGCTACAAAACAAGGGTTTTAATGTAAAAGCGATTGATCGTTCTAGAGGTGCCATTGAGGTAGCGCAACAGCGTGGTGTATTAAATACCGAATTGAAATCTTTATTGGACGAAACCGATACTTTTGATACTATTTTACTTTTAATGAATGGCACAGGAATCTTTCAAGAGGTTTCTCAAGTTTCTAAATACTTAAGGCATTTAAAATCTCTTTTAAGACCCAACGGACAAATTCTTATGGATTCTTCGGATATTTCATATATGTATAGTGATGGATTTGAAGCTGAAATTAAATCCGAAAGCAGATATTATGGAGAACTCGATTATTATATTAGTTACAAAGGTGAAGAAGAAGTCCCTATGAAATGGTTGTATCTCGATTTTGAAACCTTAAAAACAGCTTGTTTAACATTAGGATTACGCTGTGAAAAAGTTTTGGATGGTAAACATTTTGATTATTTGGCCAGACTATCTTAAGTTATAATAGACTACTGCTTTTCACCACCCACAAAAATCTTTAGTACTTTTATATTAGGAATTTCACTAACATCAACCGTCATTATATCTTTATCTAAAATGATAAAATCGGCAAACTTGCCAGCTTCGATACTTCCTTTTTCGTTCTCTTCAAAATTAGAGTAGGCTGCCCAAATGGTCATACCTTTTAGGGTTTCTTCTCTAGATAAGGCATTTTCCATCTGAAAACCTCCTTCAGGATATTGCTCTAAATCTTGCCTTGCAACAGCGGCATAGAAAGTTAAAAACGGACTCACACGTTCAACAGGAAAATCAGTACCTAAGGCAACTTTTCCGTAAGCTTCCAACAATTTTTTATAAGCATAAGCACCTTTAATACGCTCATTGCCCACTCTATCTTCAGCCCAGTACATGTCACTGGTTGCATGTGTTGGTTGTATAGATGGCATAACATTTTTGTACAAATCGAAATCTTCTGGTGATACTACCTGTGCATGCTCTACTCGCCAACGTCTATCGTCTTTACCTGTCAATACTTTATTATACGTTTGCAATACAGCTAGATTTGCCGAATCTCCAATGGCATGCGTATTCATTTGATAATCTGAGTCAGCAATACGCATAGCTGCTTTCTCAAAAGTATTTAAATCGGTAAGCAACAAACCTAAATGTTCTGGTTTATCACTATAAGGTTTTTTGAGCATAGCACCTCTAGAGCCCAAAGCGCCATCTGCATAAAACTTAAACGAACGCACATTTAGTCGTTCAGTTTTTATAACACCCTTATCTAAAAAATAATCTAAATGCTCTGGCGTATACGATACCATGGCATAAATACGCATCTTAAGATCGCCTGATTGATGTAAGCTATCGATGATCTCAATAGATGATTTACTCAATCCAGCATCATCAACAGTTGTTAAACCTAAATCGAAGCAAATTCTCTGAGCTTCCAATAAGGCTTCCACATTATCCTTTCGGGATGGTTTTGGCCAAAAATCCATTACTAAGCGTTCTGCATTGTCAACTAAAACACCAGTAAGTTTTCCATTTTCAACAACCACCTCTCCTCCATCAATTTTACTATTAATTGTTACTTTCCCTAAATCTAAAGCAGCTTGATTACACAAAATGGCATGACCATCAATTCGTGTTAATGCAATCGGTGTATTTGGATATAGTTTGTCTAATAACGTTTTGTTTGGAAATGACTTATCTTCCCAATCGTTTTGATCCCAACCACGTCCTAAAATAAAAGCTTTATTGTGCTTATTCTGAAAATCTAACACGCGTTTTACAACATCTACAAAGCTTTTGGTTCCCACCAAATCGACAGCTTGTTGGTTGTAACCCAAGCCCAAAAAATGACAATGTGCATCTATAAAGCCTGGCAACAGTGTTTTTCCGTCTGCATCTAATGTATCTACAGAACGGTAAGTTTCTTCAATATTTTTAGTTGTACCTACAGCTAAAATTTTGCCATCTTTTACAGCTAAGGCTTCTGCTTTACTAAAACTATCATCTACAGTATAGATATTGGCGTTTGTAACAATTAAATCAACTTGCTGTTTTTCTTTTTGGCATGAAAAAATTGTTATAAGTGCAAGAATTGAGAGTAGCTTTTTCATTTAATAGTGAACTAATTTTAAGGTCTCGACTACGCTCGACCTCACAGTGGGTTTTATTACGAATAGTAAAAATAAGAAATTGCTTTCTAACCTAATTTCGATTATTAATCGCACTAATTTTAATTAACTCATATTATACAGGTTAAAAAAACCTTGCATGATATTTACATCTAACACCATGTACTGATAAACGATTGGTTATAAAACAATAAATATGAAAGAGCTTTCTAAAAAAATCAAATTGATAATAGTCTACCTACAGCCTGCATTTCAACTTCACTCAATGCCCAACAACATTAAAAATTAATAAGCTCTTGTTTAAACTTAAAAGTCGAATTGATAGGTCGCTCCTACCAAAGCTTGAATTCCTTGTACCGGGAAATTAAGATAACGTTGGTAATCTTGGTTTAAGATATTGTTCGCCTTTGCAAAAACCGATAATTGGTCATTGATTTTATAACCTAAATATGCATTGGCATCAAAATAACTGTCTAAAGTTATAGTATTCGTTATGGGGCTTCCAACAAACGAACCAACAAACGATTGTCTATCTTTTCGCTCCCCAACATAAAATGCACTAGCGCCAGCAAACCATTGTTCAGAAATTTGAACATCCATGAATACAGAACCTGTAATATCAGGTAGATTCCAAGCTTCATCTTGTGCATCTGTATTATAATTAAAATATTCTCCTTTAAATCCGAGCGTAAAATTTCTGTTGATATCAATATTTAACTCACCTGCAACTGAGAAAGTATTAACATCGTCATATACCAAACCAAAAGAGTTTCCAAATTGATATTGTATCTCTTCTGAAGTACCAAGAGGCTCAGAAACAATATCATTTGCTTTGTACAGTGCCTTGTTTTCTTCAGCATAATAATTACCTCTTATATTATAACTTACACTATTAGACAATTTTCCTTTAAAACCGATAAAACCATTGTAGCGTTGATCCGTTGGAGCTATAAATAAGGTTGGAGACACAAATGGGTTTTCGTTGGCAAAATCATAATATGAGTTTTGCTGTAATTGACCTGTAATACCACCATAGGCTATCAAAATTTCATCAACCAAGCGGTAAGACGCATCAATATTTGGATAAATAAAGAATTTATTGTCGCTTAACTCAGTATCGTTGAGGTAAACTAACCGCAAACCTAAATTAACGGTTAAATCATCTTGCTTTAGCTGATACGATGGTGATAAACCAAACGTAACATTACCGTAATTGATTTCACTGGTATTTTCAAAATTGGTATCAAAACTTCCTCCAATGTAATCGATATAAAATTCAGCATTAATTTCTTCATCTCTCAGCGCAACGTCAAAACTTGTTTTAGCTATAAATCTATTTTCACCAGAATCCCTATCATCACCGAAACGTCTAAAACGCACACTACCGTCTTTAATTATGGCATCATCAAACTTTAGTTTTCCGCCCAAATTAAAACCTGTAAAAGTGTGCCTGGTATCGTCTTCATCACCGGGTGCTTCAGTAAAAAATCCCTCTGGCAAACCATACCAATTATAGGTTTGTATATCGAAACCTCCGTCGACTTTCCACGAAAAATCTCTTAGTTTTTGTGAGTAATGCGCATTTAAATTGGTTTTACTAAAGTTATCGTCTAAAAGTACATCGTCAATACCTCCTTGCGAAGAATGGTGACTAAAATAGCCGCCAACATTTTCCGTGCTACTCAACTCATGATTAAGAAAAACTTCACCTAAAATCGTGGTATACGTTCCAACACCAAGCGACGCATAATTATCGTACAGTTTTACAGCTTTTGCTTTATCTACATTAGCTGCTTTGCCTTTTGCAGGTGTGAATGTAGACGCTACAGGAATAGAAAATATATTATACTTTACTTGCTTTTTCTTTACGGTATTGGAATCGTTTAATTTTGGTGTATCCTTAATTTTAAAGGCATCGGAAATTGTGGGCTTGTAAGGTGTTACCACGTTTACGACTTGGTCGTCAATTGTGTCTTTGGTACGTTCTTGTGCCCATAATAATGATATGCTACTCGATATGGTGATTATAAAAATTAAAAACTTGATTTTCATATTTGATGTTTTGATTAGAGTTCAACTAGACTTAGACTTGCACTCAGCCTAACATTTGATTAATCACTGCCCTTAGTTGTCGTCTGTTTCGATTGATGAATTTGTTTTAGCTTCTTCGGCTTTTATTTTATTAAGTTCTACTGTTGCTTCTTGTACAACATCGTCAAAATCTGGAAAATTAGAAATGACACTTTCTAAAATATAGTTGGCCTGAAAAGCATCTCCCAAAGCGTAGAAATTCTTCGCCATAACGACCAAACCTTTTGCACTGTAGTACTTATAACTACTGTAATCCTTGGCCAACTTTTGAATGGTTGCATTAGACACTTCGTATTGACCTGCTTTATGTTTAAAATAGCCATTGTAGTAAAGTGCCTCTGCTGCAACGCTGCCTGTTGCAATTTTTTCAACATCAGCATACGCCGTTTTAGCTTTGGCTTCATTACCTGTTTTTATTGCTGAACGTGCAATGATAATTTTTGCATCGCTTTTAACCTTATTATCAAGATTTGTGTTTGTCAAGACTTTTTCTGCATAAGTTTCTGCGGCTTTATAATCTTCAGTCTGGTAGTATGCATTCATTAAATTAGATTGTGCATACAAAACATTTTGAGGATAATCAGCTTCAGTTTCCAGTGTTTGTAATACAGGAATAGCTTGCGACCAGTTTGAATCATTCAAGTAAATCTCACACAATTTAACAGTGGCCTGTTCCGTATATTCACTTTTAGAAGCTTCAACTACATACTTATAATGTGGCCGTGCATTTTCGAATAAGTCTTTTTTATAATACAATTGCGCTAAGTAGAAATGTGATTTTAAAGCATGTATGCCATTAGGAAATTGATTTAGATACTTATTAAACTGACGTATGGCTTTATCTGTGTCATTATCTAAATATGGTTTCTCTGCCGCTAAATACATTGTATTATCCAGTTCAACATCAGTCACCTCAACATAGTCCAAAGATTTTACCCAAGCTGCATATTCATCTACACGTCCTAAATCTATATAAATCAATCGAGCCGTGGAAACCGCTTGAACCGCTTCCCCTGAACCTGGAAAATCCTTGGCCACTTTTTTAAACTTTGTCAATGCACGTTCATTATCACTACCATTATAATGCACTAAGCCTTGTCGCAAAAGCGCTTTTGATGTAAATGCACCACGTTTGTATTCAGCATTTAAGCGGTCATACATTTGCATAGCTTTATCTGTATCGCCAGACTTAACATAAGAATTTGCCAGTTCGTACATTGCATCATCTCTCAACGCTGACTTAGGATAACCCTCAATAAAAGTGTTTAATTCAGAAATCTTTGTAGAGCTTTTTCCTAAATACCCATGGCTCATCGCTTTTTGAAATGCGGCATAATCTGTCTCAATTTCATTAATTTGAATGGCTTTATCATAAGCGCTTATAGCATTTTGATATTTACTTGACACAAAATAACCATCAGCCAATCTTAAATAGGCATCATTTCTTCGTGGTCTATCGCTTGAATTTTCATCTATAAACTTTTGAAAATATTTGGAGGCATTATTATAATCTTTCAACTTAAAATAAGTGTATGCCAAATTATAATTAAGGTTGTCATTTTCTGGCAAACTTGATGCTTCGGACATACCTGCAAATTGCTTAAAACCAATAAGCGCATCGTTGTAGTTAGTTAAATTATATTCCGTTTCAGATTTCCAAAATGTTGCTTTTGCTACAAAAATTGGATCTCTTGGCTCCTTCAATGAACTATTGAACAAACCTAAAGCATCATTGTATTTAGTTTCATTGTAGAGCTCAATACCTCTAAAAAATGCCACCTTTTGGTAAGCTACTTTATTTTCAAAGCTGTTCTTTCCTTTTAAAAGCTCAAGTGCTTCTTTGTAGTTTTTTGAAGTGATATAAGAATCTATAAGTAAAGTTTCTATTTCTTCCCTGTAACTGGTTTCTGGATATTTACCTAAATACCCAGCTAACACTTGTGGTACCGATTGATAAGGATTACCAATCTCGTAACTGATTTTAGCATAGTTTAACCAAGCATCCTCTTGAATTTTAGCATCATAATCCATTTCTGAAGCATTTCTAAAAGCATTTAGTGCTTCTGGTTTCTTATCTAGATTGATATAGCTTTCGCCCAAGTGATAATAGGCGTTTTGAGCTACCGAATTATTACCATCTATGATTTTATTAAACTCTGAAATCGCAGCTTCAAAATCGTTTTGTTTGTAGTAAGTGTAACCCAATTGATAGTAATCGGTATTGTTCCACTTTCCTCTTTTGCCTTTGTAAGCTTTGAGATATGGCAAAGCTTCAGCATACTGCTCTAAGTTAAAATAGCTTTCCCCAATTATTTTAGACAATTCAGATTCTTCATCTCCTCTGCTATTAGGCAATTGCTCTTTGGCGAGTTCTATGGCTTTCTCAAACTTGCCCAATTTAAAATTTAAATCGGCTTGATAATACGACAGTTTTTCTTTGTATTTTTCGTTATCACTAACTTGGTCAAAATACTCATTTGCAGTATCGTAATCATCACCTTCATAGGCCATATAACCAATGTAGTATTTGGCTTGCGAGCCGTATTCTTTTGAATTGATGACACGGTTAAGGTATTTAGTGGCTTCCGTTTTACTCTTCGTTGCATATAAACTGTAACCATAATTAAAGTTGAATCTATCACGTTCTGAGCGCGCAATGCTTAGTTCATCCACTTTCTGATACCACTTGCGTGCATATGCGTATTTAGAATTTTCAAAATAGTAATCTGCAACGTCTAAGTAAGCTGTATTGCGTTTTGTACTCGTAGGGTATTCCTCAACGAATTCTGTGATTAAAGCGTCTGCATTCTTTTGGTTTAAACGTACTGCACAATTAGCAATGTAGTAAGCGCAATCTGATTTTATGGTAACATCATCTGTATTATACTTAATATCATCAAACAAAGACTGAGCAGCTTTGTATTGTTTGTTATTGTACAAAGTTAATGCTTTCTGATAGTCTTTTAAGTCACTGGTATAAACTGCTGATTTTTGAGCAAAACCCAAGAACGAAAAGGCAAGAAAAACGATGATGAATTGTCTCTTTATATGTAGCATTAGCTTCGTTTTTTGATTACTATTTATTGATGATTCAAATATAATCTATAACGGCAGAAATTCTGTATAATTATAAACTGAGTTATTAAAAATCATTAAACCGATATATTAAACTAAAAAGTTTAGCGTTAAACTAATCCTTGTTAATTTGATAATTGATTTTATTAATAATACATTTACACATACCAAAAATTTTACGAAAAAATATGTCCGAAACGGTTTTACAACTCAAAGATGCCACCATTTATCAAGGTGACAGCATGGTACTTGCCAATGTAGATTTTGAAATGCAAAAAGGTGACTTTGTATATCTTATAGGTAAAACAGGGAGTGGTAAGAGTAGTTTTATGAAAACCCTTTATGGTGATTTAGAATTAACAGAAGGCGAAGGCCAAGTTGTGGATTTTAATTTAAGAACCATGAAGGAAAAAGATATTCCTTTTTTGCGCAGAAAATTGGGCATTGTTTTTCAGGATTTTAAGTTACTACCAGATCGCACCATTAATGGCAATCTAGAATTTGTACTTAAAGCCACTGGTTGGAAGGATAAAGATAAAATAAAGGAGCGCATTGAAACTGTTTTAGATAAAGTTGCCATGAAAACCAAGGGTTTTAAATACCCTCATGAACTCTCTGGTGGTGAGCAGCAGCGTATTGCCATTGCACGAGCTCTGTTAAACGACCCAGAATTAATCTTAGCTGATGAGCCAACTGGGAATTTAGATCCGCAGACCAGTATTGAGGTTATGGAAGTTTTACAGGACATCAATAAAAATGGCAACACTATTTTAATGGCCACTCACGATTATGCTTTACTTCTAAAATACCCAAGTAAAACTTTGAAATGTGATGAGAACAAGGTTTTTGAAGTGGTACAGCGCAAGGGTTAATGACTTTTCAAAGTATAATAAATGCTTTCAATACTTTTACCAATATATAATTATGCGGTTAATGACCTCTTAACCTCTTTAGATAAAGCCACTGAGGGATTAGATTTCGATTATGAAATTCTATGTTGGGAAGATGGTTCCCAGTTATATTTAGATGAGAACAAGATGGTGTGCGATTCTGTAAAAAATACAACCCATCATATTTCAAACGATAACAAAGGGAGAATCACTTCCCGTCAATTACTAGCAAAAAAAGCCAAATATAATTGGTTGCTTTTTTTAGATGCTGATGTAGAATTACCAGATAATAATCTAATTAATAATTATTCAAATTATCTAACACATGAACATGATGCAGTTTATGGTGGTTATGCCTATAAGCCAAATCGTCCAAGTGAAGAATTCACCCTAAGGTGGACTTATGGTAAATCTTACGAAAATGCAAATGCTGTCATTAGAAACAAATTGCCTTATAAGGTGGTAATTTCTGGAAACTTCATGATAAGAAAAAACGTGTTTCTAGATATTAATTCTGAAATAAAAAATGACGGTTATGGTTATGATAATATTTTTGGAGCACTAATGAAATCTAAAAGCACAAAGGTTTTTCATATTGATAATGCGGTTTTTCATAATGGTTTAGACAGTAATGCCCTTTTTTTAAAAAAAACAGAACATGCTGTAAAAACCCTATTTTACAACTATCATAGTCTAAAAGTAATATCCACAGACAATACGCTTTTAGAATTATATAAATCATTAAAACGATTTAGAGTTCATAAAATAGTTGCCATACTATTTAATCTATTTAAACACCCTATTCGCATTCAGCTATTAAGTAAGCGCCCCAGTATGAAACTATTTCAATTTTATAAATTGGGCTACCTTTGCGCATTAAGTCCAAATAAAAGATGACACCATTTTTTTCTGTTGTGGTTAGTGTGTATAACAAAGCTAATTTTGTTGAAAAAACTATAGCCAGCATTTTAAGGCAATCCTTTAGTGATTTTGAATTAATCGTCGTTGATGATGGTAGTACAGACGATAGTTTAAAAAAACTACATAGTATAGAAGATGAAAGAATTACTATTTACCCAACAAAAAATCAGGGTGTATCTGCGGCAAGAAACTATGGCTTAAGCAAGGCCAAATGTAATTATATTGCACTTTCTGATGGTGATGATATCTGGTTAGAAAATCACTTGTCTGAATTAAAGGCCTTAATAGAGGCTTATCCAAGATGTGGTATCTATGCAACATCTTACGAAAAACACTTTTTTGAACGTTATGTTACGCAACCAAAATTTAGTAATGTTGATCATCCTTTTTTCGGTATCGTAGAGGATTACTTTAGAACAAGCTTAGTAGATAATATTCTTTGGACTTCTGCAGTGGCTATACCAAAACAAGTTATTAACGATGGCTTCGTTTTTGATGAGAGTATTGGTTGTGGCGAGGATATTGACCTTTGGATAAGAATTGCAAAAGATTATAATGTCGCTTTTTCTTCAAAGCCTACCGCCCATAAAATGATTCACTCAAAAGATAATCACCTATCGTTAACCAAGAATATACCCGATTTAATTTCAATTTTAGATAAGCATGAAAGAGATGAAAAAAACAACCCATCATTAAAAGCATATCTCGATATTAATAGGTTTACAATTGCAATGGAAGCCAAAATAAGAAATGATTTTATCAACTACAGGAAGATTAAAAAAGAAATTGATCCCAAACACCTAAACCAAAAATTAAAATTGCTATTAATTTTACCTGCCAGTATTTTACGATTATTAAAACGGTTAAAATTTTTTCTTCTAAAAAAGAGACTTTACATTTCACCTTTTAGATGACAAAACGTATTATAATCCCTTACATACTCAGTTTCATCGTATGTAGTTGAGGCTAAAACCAAACAAACAGCTCCTGAAGAAAAATTATCAATTTCTCGCCAAATATGAGTTGGGATATATAAGCCTTGATTAGGTTTATTTAGCAACATACGTTTCCGTGATGTTCCATCATCTACAATGACTTCAAAACTACCGCTGAGTGCTATAATTACGGACTCTTGTTCATTATGAGCATGTCCACCTCTATAACTATCACTTGGTACATCGTATAAATAATAGACGCGCTTAATAGAAAATGGAATCACATCTCTTTCAATTACTGCAAGTGAGCCACGTTCATCATGCACTTTAGGTATTTTAATTAGGTTTGTATCTTTTACAGTGTTCATCAGTTATTTCAGTATAGTTTTCCATTGCTGCCCGATAGTGCTCTTAGAAAACTTTTCAATACTCTTTTGGGCATTAGACTTACATTGTAAATATAAATTTTTATCCTCTAACATTCTATTCATAGCATTTGTTAGAGCCTCTATATTATGATTTTCTACCAAAAGACCATTTTTTTCATTCACAATAATTTCATTTGGACCAGACTTACAATCAACCGAAATTACGGGTGTACCAACAGAAAGAGACTCTACCAGAGCTCTTGGAAATCCTTCAAACCTGCTTGTTAAAACCGTAAAAAAAGCAGCTTCAACAAAGGGATAAGGATTAACCAGAAACTCTAAAAACTCTACATGATTACTTAAGCCCAAAGTATCACTTTTTTGTTTTAACATCATTTTATCCTTGCCATTACCAAGAATTTTGAGCTTTACTGAATTATGTGGAAGCTTTGATTTGGAATAGGCTTCAAGCAAAAGGGAAATGTTTTTTATGTCGTCATTTAACCTTCCGAAAAATAGAATATAATTGTCTTTTATTGTTTTTTTAACTAAAAGTTCCTCAGCATCTATTGCTACTTGGTTGTGAATGACCTCAAGATTTTTAAACCCAAATTCATTATTCAGTTTTTCTGCAATAGCTTTTGATACAGAAACAATTTTATATGCAGAACCATACAATAATTTAGCAAAAAATTTACTGGGATATATATACATATCCGTATTGTAACTGCGGACACAATATATCGTGTTTTTTGCATTATAAATCCATTTGGAAACAATCAGTTCTTTAAATAGTCCTATACGGGTTCTGTTATCAATAACATAATCAAACTTATGTGCTTTAAGGTAATTCTTAAAAATCTTTAAGCGCTTAAATCTACCCATTTTAGAGTCGTCTTCTGCCTTAAGTTTTCCTAGGTTAAGCAATTTCCCTTTGTAGGGGTAATCAATCTTATCCAATACCGAAACAATATGAACATCAAAGTCTAGATCAAAAAGCATTTCTGATAATAAAGCTGAAGACCTTTCTGCACCGCCAACACCAAGCGATGAAACTACAATACATATTTTTTTGGTGTTAGTTTTAATCATTTACAAGTATCTTTGAAAACAAATGTAACGATATAAATGAAGATATTATTAGTTGGTGAATATAGCAGGCTTCATAATTCATTAAAAGAGGGATTGGAAAAATTAAACCATGATATCACTATTGTTGCAGCTTACGACGGTTTTAAAAAGTACGACGTTGATTTACTAATTAAAAAAAAATATCGAAGAGGGATAAAGAAAAAAGTAAAAAACTTACTCTATAGACTAACTGGCTTTGATCTTGAATCTTACAATGTTATACAACAAATACAACAATTAGAATCACAATTGAGAGGCTACGATATTGTACAATTTATCAATGAAACGCCTTTTGGTTGTTCCGCAGAGATTGAAACTAAAATTTTCGATTTTATTTCGTCTCGGAACAACAACACATACCTTCTATCTTGTGGTACAGACTACATTAGTGTTAATTATGCTAATGGTAAAAATTTAAGGTATTCCATCCTCACCCCTTACAAAAACGGTAAGGATAAAACCAATCTCTTTGCATACGGTCTAAAATTTTTAAAACCAGAATTTAAAGCATTACATTATCATATTTATAACAAAATAAATGGCGTTATTGCATCGGATATGGATTATCACCTACCTCTCCAAAACCACCCTAAATATTTGGGCTTAATCCCCAACCCAATAAACATAGATAATTTAAAGTTTGAAGAGCTAAAAATTAAAGATAAGATTATCATTTTTCATGGTATTAACATTCAAAACTATTACAAAAAGGGAAATGATATTTTTGAAGATGCCTTAGGCATTATTAAGCAAAAATATTCGGATAAAATAAAGGTTATAACAGTAAGAAACTTACCGTATTCTGAGTATATTAAAGCCTATAACCAATCCCAAATTTTATTAGATCAGATCTATGCTTACGACCAAGGTTATAATGCTCTAGAAGCCATGGCAAAAGGCAAAGTCGTTTTCACAGGTGCGGAAAAAGAATGGTTAAATCATTATAATGTCAAAGAAGACACTATTGTTATTAATGCTTTACCAAATGCCGCAAGTATTGTTGAAAAATTAGAATGGCTGATTAAAAACCCCAGCAAGATTATTGAGATATCTAAAAATGCCAGACAATTTATTGAAGAACATCATCACTATGTAACATCGGCCAAAAACTATCTAAATATTTGGGGAACCAACAACAAGCTCTAACCATTTTCGGAAGATTTATTACTGTAATAAGCACCAATAACAAAAACCACAATGATAAAGTAAACGATATAACGTACCAAATGTGCTATAACAACTCCTTCGGTCCCGTAGTATTGTATAAATAGTTTAGTAAGTACAAAGAATAACACCAATGAAATGATTTCGGTAATCACGAAGCTTTTTACCAAACGCTTAGCTAAAAATTGATGAGCCAATACCAATGCACAAAGCCGTATAAAATCACCTAACAATTGCCATTTAAACAACGGTTCCATTCCTGTGAAATTTGGATAAACAACATCAATAATAAGATTTCTAAGCACGTACACCAAGAGCATGCCTAATCCAAAAATTGGTAGAATAGTTTTATAGATATTTAAAACTTCATTTTTAAATTCGTGTTTAGTATTAATATTTGCAAATTTAGGAATCACGTATAACGTAAATAATCCTGTGGCAAACACCATATAATTCCGTGAGATAAATGTCATAGCTGTCCAATAACCAGCTTCATTAACATTGATTTCATCCGTAATCAATGTTCTAATATCCAATTCTATATAATTGAGTAGAAATGTGGATACGAAAGACATTAATGTAAAAGCTAAAAGCTCATTTCTATAAACAAGATTTAGTTTTATATCTTTAAATCCTATATATTTTCTTAAAGTTTTACCGAATACAAACCCTAAAACACTAAGTTGTATAATTGGGGCAATAGCAATGGCTATAATTACTCCTTCTAAGTTTGAAGTATATAACCCTATAAGAATAGCTGCTGTTGCCAACAAGTAACTAATAAGTTCAATTTTAGCGTATTTTTTATAATCTGAAAGCCCATTTACAACACCTCCAATAGTTCTATTTAAGGCAATAAAAGGTACTATGACAGCCAACAATCTAAATACATAAATAAAGTCATCTGATTTAAAAAGGTAGTTGGAGAAATAACTTGAACCAAAAAATAAAACTAATGCAGAAATAAAAGACCCGAGAATAAAAAATACCGTAGCTGTAGAAAACAACTTGGCTAATTCTGGTTTGTTTTCTTTGTATTCCGCAACATATTTTACAACACCATTAAAAACACCAAGCGTTGATGTACTGGTCAACATTGCCATAACATTACGCACCTGTCCAATACTAGCAATACCTGCTTCGCCAACGGTAATTGCCAACAAACGCTGAATAAAAACCGAAACGATAAGTCTTATGGTAATTACGACCGCATTAAGAGATGTAATCTTTAAGACTGTATTACCGCTAAGAAATTTTGGAAGCCTCACGTTTAGTTATTTAATAATCATCCATTCCTTCTTCGTTCAACACACCAAACAAAGAACTACCAAAGATTAGCAATATTATGCAGAAGTGCATAAAATAACTTAAACAGTGTCCCATCACAGCCCCTTTTAATCCAAAGACATCTATTAAATAAATACTGGACACATACATAATGACAAATAAAAAGATTTCGATAATTATAAAATGGGCAAACATTTTCTTAGCTAAAAACTTATAGGCAATAACCATTGACATAACGCGCATAAAATCACCCAGTATTTGGTAACCAAACAAGTCTTCAATAGGTCTAAACTCTTCGGTAAATAATAGGTTAACCAACAACCCTCTGCTTAAATAAATAATACCCAAAATAACAGCAAATATTGGCAATACCGTTTTGTAAAAGCTAAACACCTCTTTTCTAAATTCCTTGTGCGAATCTATTTCTGCAAAACGGGGTAGAATATACAATGCCATTAATGAATTTATAAACATTAAATAATAATCAGAAACTCGGGTAACTGCCGTCCAATAACCAGCTTCCTTAATACCAATTTCAGAAATGAGATAGTTTCTTATAATTATATAAACAATAGGCAAGGCAATTGATGATACTAAGGCCATAACCATAAATGGACCTAGCTTTTTAAGTATAGAAAATTTAATATTAGTAATCCTTATGTATGACATCAAATTTTTTCTAAATGCGATACCAACTATGGTAATCAAAAGGTTTAACGCAGGAGTTATTACTACTGCAATTAGAGCACCATCTATTTTGTTTTGCCATATTAAAAGTATCGTCACCAGAAGTCCAAGTATCTGGCCAATGATATTTATGACTAATAAAATTTTGTATTTAGAAAAGCCATTCATTATTGAAAATACAAACATATTTAAAGCATAGAATGGCAAAACAATGGCCAAAGTCTCTATAACATAAGTATAGTTATTGTTTAGAAAGATTAAGCTATTGATATATTCGGCATTGTAATAACATATAAATGCCAACAGAATTGATGAGAAAAATCCAAAATAAAATACAGTAGATAATGTACCGGTAAGCTCAGTTATATTATTCTTACATCTTCCAATAAGCTTTACAACACCATCATATAGGCCGGCGATGGCAATAGACTGTATCGTACTCAAAAAATTTCTAACATTACCTATTAATGCCATGCCTTCTGGCCCAACAAAAATGGCAATGAACTTAGAAATAATTATACCAGCAATAATTTTAATGCTGATATTAGCCGTATTAAGATTTGCCGCTTTTACTAAAACTTCATTATTTATGTAATGAAAAAACTTTTTCATTAATAGGAATTTAAAACTTCAATAACTGTTTTTAATTGTTCATCCGTCATTACCGGACTGATTGGCAAACTTATAACTCTTTCTTGAATTTGCTCGGTTAAAGGCAACTTTAAATGTGAAAATTGGCGAAATGCATTTTGCTTGTGCGGTGCAAGGGGATAATGAATCAACCATCCAACCTTATGCTCATCCAAAAATTTTGTAAAACTCCCCCTATCTTCTACTTCCATGACAAAGGCATAAAATACGTGATTGTGTGAACCATCGTAAGACGGTAATTTTAATTTTGGATTACTAATGCCTTCTAAATACTGTTTGGCAATCGCTCTTCTCTTTTCATTATCTAAGTCTAAATACTTTAGCTTTATACTAAGAAATGCAGCTTGCAGATCATCCAATCGACTATTGAATCCTATAATTTCATTTTTATACTTTTCTTTACTGCCATAATTTCTCAATAGAGAAACAGCTTCAAATAATTCTAAATCGTTAGTTGTTACAGCACCTCCATCACCAAGAGCTCCCAGATTTTTACTCGGATAAAAACTAAATGCTGCGGCATGCGAGAGGTTTCCTGCTTTTAAACTTTTGAAGTTTTCATTTTCGGTGCTCGCAATAGCTCCATGAGCCTGTGCAGCATCTTCAATAAGCAATAAATCATTTGATTTACAAAGCTGCATTAAACTTTCATTATCAGCCAATTGCCCATATAGATGCACCATGATTATCGCTTTCACATTTTCATCTAATGCTTTTTCAACATGTTCTATTGAAAGATTATAGGTGTATGGATTTGGCTCTATCAAAACAGGTTCTAGTTCTGCATGCAAGACAGATAAAATAGTAGCTATAAATGTATTGGCCGGAACAATAATTTTATCACCTTTTTTCAGTTTTCCTATTTGAATATAGCCTTTTAAAATCAATGTAAGTGCATCTAATCCATTAGCTGTACCTATACAATATGCTGTACCGCAATATTGGGCAAACTCGCTTTCGAATTTTGAAACATTCTCGCCTAAAATATAATTTGAAGCATCTAAAGATTTAGAGAAAGCGGCTTTAAACTCGTTTCGGAATCGGTCATTAACTTTATGTAGGTCTAAAAACTTAATCATACAAATACATCATCTAACAGTTTATAGTTTTCTGTCTTAATCTTATAAAATCCTTGAGTGATTGATCGTGCTCCAAAACCTTCTTTCCAAAATTGAAGTCCTTTGTTGACTTTTTGACCAACTTCAATATTTGACGTACCAAAACTAAAATAAGGTTTATCTTTAAACGTAATATCTAACAAATGTGTATGAAGGAAATCTAAACTCCCCAATTCGTTTTTGTCTGCGTTTCCCGAAATATATTGGCAGTGTGCTACATTATGGGTTTCAAAAATTGTAGTGCCACCAACAATGACATCATTGTAAAACACATTGAATTGCCTTATGTTTTTCGGAAATCTAGATTTCAAAAGATTAATTTCTTCTAAAGTGTGTACGGGTTGCACACCGTGTTTAGACTTTAAATTAGGAATTAATATAGCTTTCCAAAACAGGTCTAAGTTATCCGACTCTTGAACTTTTAAATTATGCTTCCGACCTCTTTTGAGACCTTCTTTTCTACTATTGGAATAGGATTTAAAATTTAAATCTACAACCGAGTGCATATCATTTCTCAATAGCTCTGCATTGGTTTTAAAACATAGATAAAGCATTGTATTATTAGTGGTATTTTGAAGATAAATACTTGGCAACTCCTTTAGAATTAAACTATCAACTTCTTTTTCATTAAGAAACTTTAATATAGCCTTAAAAACCAGAATCGCATCTTCAGACTTTAACTCTTTTGTATAGATCAAACCTCCATAACTTAGGCCTTGATGCGAATAGACTTCATTACCTATTTTATTAGCTGGTAATAAAGCTAGTAGTTTATTATTTTTATAAGCCATCAATGAATAGTCCTGAAATCTATCGCAATGGTAATCCATAAAGTCTCTTTGAAACAGAAAAGTCTGTTGATTGCTTGATTCAACAAAGCTATCCCATTCATCTTTATTTGTTCGTTGATATAGAGTAATATCCAATGGTTGCATCAACCAAAAATAGTTTTAATTTTTATTTTCGGTTTAAAAAATTGGTTTTTTAATGCCTATATCTATTTAGTAGGTCATGTTCAGTCTTAATATTAAGTTCCCAGAGCTACATTCTTCCTTAAAAGTTTCAGGACATTAGTAATCAACGCTTATTATTTTATATTAGCAAAAAATAATCCGATTGATTGACTGTGAACAGTAAGAACCTATATAAATTCCTTTTTTTTGGAATACTGATTTTTTATATGATAGCGTATGGACCTTATGGCATAGATGAGGGAGATATGGGGTCTATTTTTGGTATATCATGGAGTATGTACAACGGTTATTTTCCACACAGAGATTTTGTGTATATAAAGCCTGCATTCTCTCCTTATTTTCATTCGCTACCACTTTATATATCAGAAACTTATGCCTATCTAATTAATCGGTATTTATATTTTGCACAGGTATTCACTTATTCTTATTTAGCTAGTGCCATTGCTTTTAAGTTATTAAACCTTCCTAAAAAGTATATCTTTTTTATTGCTACTATTGGTGCATTAGTTTCTATTCATAATTATCCACCAATGCCTTGGAACACTGTAGATGGTCTATTCTTTAGTATTATTGGCCTGTTCTTTGTCACTAAAACCACCAAAAAATGGTGGTGGATCGTTTTAGGTGCGTTTTTTCTTTTTTTAGGAGCTTTATGCAAACAGCCTTTTTATTTTTTCCCGCCACTCGTGGCTTTGTTTTTGTTATTTGGAAAGGATTTAAAAGCTTTCATTATATTAAGTATTAGCGGCCTATTATTTGCTGGTGTTTTTATTCTCTTATTTTGGTGGCAAGATGCTCTCAACCCTTTTATTGAACAGATGTTCAGTTTTACCTCTGGTTCTAGCTTACTAAATACTGGCGTGAAGTCTTATTATTTAGGAATTAAGTTTCATGTTTTATATATAGTCATTACAATTATTGGCATTTGGCTTGCTAAAAAATATCTCAGTAGAAATTTAGCATTTTTACTAATTCATGTTCTTATAGTTACCATATTTGTATGGTTATACTATAAAAACGAAAGTCTATACAAACCTTTAAAATATGGCATCATCCATATTCTATGGGCATTTGGTGTTTTATATTCGATTGTAAAAAGTATAAAGCAACCAAAGTATACGATTTTGGTTGTGCTGTTTGGTTTATCCTGGTGTGCTTCTATAAGTAATGGTTATAATACACCTATCGATTTCTCAACACCATCTATTTTATTCATTTCAATACTTACCTTAGGTGAGACGTTTACCATAAAAAAATGGACTCCACCATTACTTATAGGTATTTATTTGGGAACTTTCTATTTAGGATATCAATATCCATTTAACGAAGAGAATCGCAATCAATTAAATCATAACTTAGGCAACTTATATCCACATTTACAAACCATCCATACCAGTAAAGAGCGGTATGATAAGTTTGAAGAGCTAAAAGTATTATCAAACAGATACGATAACTTTACGATTCTACCATCAATGACCTTAGGCCATTATATTACCAATACCGTAAACCCGATTGGTGTAGATTGGGTATTTAATCACCACCTCGCAGACGAATTAGAGAACTATAAACAAATGCTTAGTGATAAAAACCTGACCATTTTTATAGAAAACTTTGAAGACCACAAAGATAATTACCAAGAGACATCTTTACTAACGGTTTTTGTTGTTGATAATTGGGTACTTAAAGAAAAACACAAACACTTTAGGGTTTATCAACAACGCTAATCAAAAAAAATGATAGCTTTGTAGTACAAGTTAAATTATGAATTTTAAAGATGCTACACTCTCATTGGTAATCCCTCTCTATAATGAAGAGGAAAATATACAGCAGCTATTAAAAAATATTGATGAGGCTTTAGAAGGTCTTAAATTTGAAATGATTTTGATTGATGATTTTTCTACAGACAAAACTGTTAGCGAAATCAAAAGGTTAAATCATCCAAAGGTTAAACTCATTGAACTTCGCAAAAATTATGGACAAAGTTCTGCCCTTGCTGCAGGATTTGATAATGCCAGCGGGGATTATATCATTACACTAGATGGTGATTTACAAAATGACCCGATGGATATTTTACCAATGCTTCAAAAACTACAAAAAGAAGATTGGGACGTTGTTGTAGGAATTCGCAACAAACGAAAAGATAATTTTGTAAAAAAACTACCTTCGAAAATTGCAAACTTTTTAATTAGGAAAGCCACCAAACTTAACATTAAAGATCATGGTTGTGCTCTTAAAGTATTTAAAAAGGAAATCGCTAAAGAATTAAATCTCTATGGGGAAATGCATCGTTTTATAGGTTTGCTCGCCTATCTAAATGGCGCCCGTATTGGGGAAATAAATGTAAAGCATCATCACAGAATTCACGGAAAATCTAAATATGGTTTGGGCAGAACGTTTAAAGTTGTAAATGATATTCTGCTCATCTTGTTTCAGCGTAATTATCTTCAAAAACCACTGTATTTGTTAGGCAATCTTGGAATTTTCTTCTTTGCGCTTGGAGCCATCATAAATGTATATTTGTTGATTGAAAAAATCCTTGGTAATGATATTGGAGATAGACCATTACTTATTTTAGGCGTACTATTTTTACTTGTAGGAGTTCAGCTTTTTACTACAGGCATTGCTATAGACTTACAAATGCGAACATATTACGAAACTCAAAACACTCGTCCTTATAAAATTAGAGAGATTACTGATTTTGATTAAAAGAAGTGTAGTTTTATTTTATGAATAAATTTAAAATCAATTTTATAAAGCTCAATCCAAAAACATCTATTTTACTCTTAGTCTATCTAATTGTATTTCTCTTCTGTACATTCAATGAGCCTCTTTATTCGCCAGACACATACAGTTACTTAAGAGCTATGCCTTACCGCCAAATGGGTTACGTTATCTTTCTGAAAGTTTTTACCACATTATTTGGGTCTTTTTACGATGTTATAGTTGTTATTTTTCATGCCGTTTTTAGCTTGTTTGGTGTGCATTATTTTTTTATAAGAATTTCAAAAGTTTTTAAACTTAGTAATCTTCAAAGATCGCTATTACTCATTATTTTAATATACCCTTTTTTCCCACCACTAAGCATAGCCAACAACCTATGCTCAGAAGGTTTGGGTTATGGCTTATATCTTATGTTTATTGCTATGGGTATTGATATTTTGTTCAATAAGAAATATCAAAACCTTAAGTATTATCTCATTGTCTACTTGGCTTTGGTTTCTGTAAGAAGTCAATTTATCTTTTCAACTTTAATCTTTGCTGGCACTTATTTTTTAATGTATCGAAAAGAGTTACTTCAAAAAAAGCACATCTTAAATATTTTAGTGTTTGTCGGTATCATACTAGTCGCTAGTATTACAGAACGCACTTATCACAAAATCAAAGATGGTTTTTTTAAACCCACACCTTTAGGTTACACAAGTGCCGCAACAGCCCCAATTTATCTTTCAGACAAAGCTGACTATAAGCTGATAGAAAATGAAGACTATAGAGAAATTTTTAAGATAAGTTACGATAGTCTTATCAAAAAAGATTTATTGATAAAGCCTGAATATACTACAAAGGAAGCCTATAAGTTTTTTCATGATAACTTGCCTAAAATTTGTAACCAGACCGTTAGAGAGGTTGGCAAAGCATATTACTCTATTAAACCCACACCTAAAGAATGGAGCGATAGCCAAGCTAACTCTTATATTTTTTTTGAAACCGAAGCTGCATGTAAAGAATACACCAAAGTCTTGATTCTAAATAATCTTAAAGAATGGTCAAAATTATTTTACGCAAACATTACATATGGCTTTAAATATCAACTTTTACTCTGGTTTGTAGTTCTTATGTTTTTCTTTAGTCTCATCAAAACTTTTCTGAATTATGAAAAAGAGTATAGCATTATATTCCTTTTATCATCACTTATATTATCAAATGCTATGTTTGTAGCATTTGCCGTTCATTCTATACAGCGTTACCTATTCTATAATTATGCTTTAATATTTTTATTGTTTCTTAGCACATACAACCTTTTAAGACGTGGACAAAAACCCTGAACTTTCTATAGTAATGCCATGCCTCAATGAGGCAGAAACTCTAGCCATCTGTATTAAAAAAGCACAATCGTTTTTTACTACCTACAAAGTTGACGGAGAAATAGTCATTGCTGATAACGGGAGTACAGATGGCTCTATTGAGATTGCAAAATCACTAAACACAAAAGTGATTCATGCTGAGAAAAAAGGATATGGAAGCGCACTAAAAGCTGGTATTACCGCATCCAAAGGCACTTACATCATTATAGGAGATGCAGATGACAGTTACGACTTTGGTAATCTTATGCCTTATCTCAAAAAATTGCGAGATGGTTTTGATCTGGTTATGGGAAATCGATTTAAAGGCGGAATAGAAAAAGATGCTATGCCTTTTTTGCACAAATACCTTGGCAATCCTGTATTGTCATTTATTGGCCGTTTATTTTTTAAGATTAAAATAGGTGATTTTCATTGTGGTTTAAGAGGATTTTCAAAAGCGGCTTATAATAAAATGAGCCTAAAAACTTCAGGTATGGAGTTTGCTTCCGAAATGGTCGTAAAATCTAAGTTGAATAGCTTATCCATTACTGAAGTCCCAACAACTCTGAAGAAAGACGGTAGAACAAGACCACCACATTTAAATACATGGAGTGATGGCTGGAGGCATTTACGATTTCTAATGCTTTATGCGCCTAATTGGTTATTCCTTTATCCTGGCATTGTGTTAGCCTTAATTGGATTGATATTATCAACTGTATTAGTTATTCAACCTTTAAAAATTGACGGCTTAACCTTAGATGTTCACACATTACTTTATGCCTCATCTTTTTTATTGGTCGGTTTTCAGTTTATTATTTTTTATGGGCTTACAAAGATTTTTGCCGTTGAGAATGAATTATTGCCAAAGTCTAATCGTTACAATAAACTCTTCAAAATTATTAATCTCGAAAGAGGGCTTGTTATTGGTTTTATTGCTTTAAGCATCGGACTATTCTTAAGCCTTAGAGGTCTATCGGTTTGGAGTGACACTAACTACGGAACCTTAGATGCAAGCACTACATTACGTCTAATTATACCTGCGATTACTTTATTGCAATTAGGTATTCAAACCATATTATTCAGCTTGTTTTTTAGTGTTTTAGGATTAAAGAAATAGCTATGGGATATAAAATTCTTTGAGTATTACCTGATCATAATCGTTTATATATTCATAGATACCATTAGAAACTCCATGCCTCAGAACTTTATAACTTACATCGGCTTCAAGATGTTTTAAATAAGCATTGTTATCCGACAGATAGGTAAAGAGCAAACGAAAAACATTTACTGAAGTTTTAAACTTATCATTAAAGCTAGGCTTTTCGTTATTTGGCCAGTGTATAGACAATTGGCTACTGTAAATTGAGTAAATCAGATCTCTATCTTTTGTCACAGTATCTGCTTCACTGGCATAATTAAAACCTACATAACCTCCATGGTCTGCAGCAATTATGATTAACGCATCTTTATCGTATTCCTTTATTAATTCTATTGCAGACCTAAGCACCGTATTTGCTTCTTTAAGGTTATTTAGCCACTCTCTTCTTTCTACAGCTTTATCGTTACTAGAGTTTTTTTTCTTGCTCTTAATATGCCATGGTTTAAGTATTTGAACAAAGACAAATTTTGGTTGTTCTGTGGCATTAGAAACAGTAGATTTTAAATCTCTACTTATATCTATTGGTTTAGCAATTCCTGGGCTTATATAAGGAAAATCACCATAAGTGATATTACAGTAATCATAGCCCATTTCTGGTCTGTTAAACATCATATAGCCTGTTTGCGTTATAAAATGGGTACTGTAACCATTATTCTTAAATATCTCTAAAACAGGATTTTTAGAAACAATCATGTTTCGTGCATTATACAGTTCAAAATTAGAAATGCGCTTGTTATAATAATGGTGTTTCATCATAAAGAATGATGAATTAGAGGATAATGTTGTAGAATAATTGCTTCTAAAATAGGGGTAATGTGTAAAATTGTTATCAGTTAGGAAAGCTTCGAATTCAGAATTATCATAATCATAATAGCCTCTATCAAGTTCTGAAAAATTAGTATAACCATCTGGTTGAATCATATAAACATTAGGCTTTTTCTTAAACTTTACCTTAACAATATCATCGGGCAGGTTCTGCCAAGTATTGGATATACTTAGGTTTGTATAAATTGTATATGCGAGACTAAAGGCACTAACAAAGGCCAATAAAAATTGCAATAGCAACAAACGTTTAAGATGTTTTTTGAGATACAAAGCAAACAATACAGCTATTAGTATGATGAAAACTATTTTTTTACGTTGTACGCCAGAATACGTAATGGTTTTAATAAGGAACAAAAAGGTAAACACATTAAGAAATGTCAATACCATCAGACTGTTTTTCTCTTTGTCTAACCTTTTTAATATCCAATGCACTGCAGTAAAAATTAAAGATGGCAGTACTAAAAAGATTGATATAAAAAACACCAAATGTTCAAAAGAATTTACGATAGAAAAGTTTTTAGAATAGACATATATCATTGGATACAAACCAGATGCCAGTCCATAAACTGCAGGGTACAATTTGTCGCTTTTTAAAAATTTTTGAATGGATGCTCTTATATTCATCAATATAGAATTCTACTTAAATTTTTTAAAAACTATATGTCCTTTATCATCTATATACTCATAAATTCCGGTAGCCGCACCTTTTCTAATTGTAATATAGCTTTTGTTTTCTTGTAAGTGAAGTAAGTAGTCATCATTTTCACTTAAGTGGGTAAATAAAATTCTAAAAAGGTTAACTGAAGATTTTAGTTCTTCATGATAAGTAGGGTTAGAACCATTTGGCCATTTTATTGCCAATAATGACGAAAAAATTGAGTTAATCAATAAAGGACTATCTGTTTTAGTAAGTTTTTCTCGGTAAAAATTAAAACCTACAAATCCGCCATGATCTGCCGCTATAACGATGAGACCGTTTGGATCTTCTTTAGTAATAAAATCTATCAATTCCTTAAGCCACAAATTAGCTTTCTCTATACGCTCTATATATAATTTACGTTCGTTCTGTACAGAACTCTCAGGGTTATAATTTGTAGTGATATGACTTGGCAACATAGACTCAATAAAAAAGAAATTAGAAGTGGTTTTATTATTCTTAATCGCTAATTTAGTGTCTTCCGTTAAGTCAGTTTTACCAGAAAAACCTCTATTGAGATATGAAATATCATCCAAAGATATATTACAATAATCAAAATCAATATTGGGTCTATTAGATAACAAATATGGAACCTGTAGCATTAAAAATGTCTTGTAATTATTGTGCTTTAGAGTTCTTAGTACCGGGTTGCTTTCCACTATTTCATTTCGCTTGTTATGTCTTGGATTAATCCCTAATGTAGTGTTACCATAATAATGGTGCTTCATAGCAAACAAAGCACTGTTAGAACCTAAAGTGGAAGAGTAATTGCTTCTGTACTCATCATATATTGTGAAGCTTTTCGATTTTAAATAGGTCTCAAATTCGCTGTTATCATAATTGTGAATGGAATCCCTAAATGTAGAAAAGCTAGTATAACCATCGGGTTGAATCACATAAATATTTGGTCTCTTTTTAAACTTAGCCAACTCAATGTCATCTGGTTGCTCCATCCACTGTTTTGTATATGTGATTTCCCTATAAAAATCTGGTATCAATTTTGGCAATACCAAAAGGATTAGAATACACTGAATAACCATTACTTTTTTTAGATGAACTCTTAAAACATAACCAGAAATGATACCCAAAAGCATAGCTGCCAAAAGTTTAGGCACATCAAAACCATAAAGACTAACAACTATGGTTAAAAAAAAGCAGCTCAAATTAAATATAGGAAGTAAGTAATGTCTCCATAGATTGGTCTTGATATTCTGTTTAAATAAAAAATCTAAGAAATAGAACAATAAAAGTGGGCCAATAATATAAAGTGCCACTAGATAGGTAAACTGTGATCTGGAATTGATCAATGCATAATTCTTATCATAATAATATAGTAATGCATACGCACCTGCCACTAAAATTGCTATGATAGGATTTGCTTGACTATCATTTAAGAAATTTCGAAACTTCTTAATCAAAAATTTGAACATATCTATTTATGTGTTCAGATTCTTATGCTTTAAAAGTAATAATACGCGTTCAGAATCTTTTATCGCTATTTGTTCTATAACATCAAATACCGTTGAGTAAGCCTCGATAAAATTTTTAAGATTATAAAAATCAAAATAATCCTTAAAATCTGCCTTATTGTTTAGCAAACGTTTTACCCAAGAATCATCTCGTTTAGGAAACTCAATTACTAAATATTTTGAAAAACCGCTAAAAAATTCTGCGGACCTTTCAAACGGCACATTACCAGATAATGAAATATGATGTATCACAGCAAGCGCAAATGTTACATCGGGTGCAAATGCTTTAATTCTATCTAAAAAGGAATCACGCTCTTGGTTATTTAACCCTACAGCAGGTGATGGTGACAAAACATCTAAGACTAATGGCAGCATGGATGTCTCTTCGTTAAGCTTCATGGTTTTGTAGTTATAGTCAACCGCATTATTGTCTATGTCGCTTACCAAAGCCAATTCTACTCTTTTTTGAAGTTTTCTCACAAATGTACCATCATTACCACCTACATCAATTAAAGTCTCAGGGTTTATCTCCCCAACCCATTGATTGATTATTGTAGATTTTTCATCAAATGCTCTATCTGTGTAATTGGTCTTATCGTAGTAATTTTCCCATTCGGACTTCTCTTTTAGTTCAAGCTTTTTAATATAATCATACAGGCTCCTAATAATATTGAGCTGGCCTTTTTTTGATAATGATGCAACCTTAGCCTCACCTTTATAATCTTCATTATGTTTATCCTCTAATTTCGCCAACAAATGGATATTAGAATATAACAATGGACTTAACTTAGTTTTTGTCGGTAACATTGAACTGATCTGTTTTACCGGTATACCATCAATAAAACTACTCAATAGCTTCAACTGTTGCGCACCATGATAATGTGCTAAAAGTAATGGTCCAAAAAAATGTGTAATAAACTGTTTGTAAGCTCTCCAAGGGGAATTTTCAATATAAAAGTCGAAGGATAAGGTATCAATAAATACAGCTTTTCCTTTGTAAAAAGTGACGTTAAAAGCAGAAGCGTCTTTTAATGAAAACCCATGTTCCAAACTATACTTTTGAAGCCTCAACGTTAGCAAAGCAGCTTCTTTATACATATTAAAACTCCACTCGTAAGGATAAGATATAAATGGTATTTTTTCGGCCTCGATGATAATTTCTTTTTCGGATCTAGAAATCTCTTTATGTCGAATCAACACATCACTTTTAAATAAGCTATTGTAAAAACCACTTTCAGTTAGTGCTTTATATGGTTTAAAATATATAGGATTAATGACTCGTTTTATAGTGCCGTTTTCGACAAAAATATAACCTGAAGGATCTCTAAAAGAAGCAGAATGAGCGTTTTTTGCTTGCACTTATTTTTGGTTTACTATATCAGAATTAATCAGTTATTTTATCAAAAATAACGTTATTATCTTTATCTATAGCTTTGTAAACACCAAATGGTGCTTCTTTTTTTATTGCCAAATAGCTAGCATCTTCCTGCAAATGATTTAAATAACGCTTATCATCTGATAAATACGAAAATAAATTTCTGAAAAAATTCACCGAAGTTTTAAACTCTAAATCTTTAGGAATCTGATTTTTTGGCCATTTTACAGCTAGTGCCGCAGTGAATACAGATCTAACTAAATCACTATCATCTTGTTTTATTTTAGCTTCATAAATACTATTCATACCAACAAAACCTCCATGATCAGCCATAATGACAACCAAACTATTTGGGTCTTCTTTCTCAATAGTTTCTGTCATTTCTTTTAACCAAGTATTAGCTAATTTCAGATTTTCAATATAAGCCAAACGTTCACCTTCTATTCCTAAATTATCAAACCGAGATTGTGCAATGTGTGCAGGAATTATCTTTTCAATAAAATAAAAATTTTTAGAACTCGAATTTAAACGCATCTGTGTTTTAAGATCATCAACAAGATTTCGTTGAATATCAAAACCTTGAGTTAAATAGGGCATTTCATTAAATGAAATATTTTGGTAATCGTAATTAACTTTTGGGCGGTTGGCAATTAAATATTCGCTCTCCAAAAGCAACGACGTTTTGTAATTATTAGTCTTAAAGATTTCGATTACGGGATTATTACCAGCTATAATGCGTCTCGATTTGTAACACTCAACGGTCTTAAATACAAGTCTGTTATACAAATGGTGCTTCATTGAAAAAAGCGAGCTATTAGAGCTTATTGTAGAAAAGTAATTGCTCCGATAGTCATTGTACAATGTGAACCCTTGATTCTTTAAGTAATTTTCAAATTCTGAATTGTCAATATTGTAATGTCCTCTTTTTAATTCAGAAAAATTGGCATAACCATCTGGTTGAATCAAATAAACATTTGGTGTATTTTTAAATACAACCGTTTCGATATTATCTGGCTGTTGCATCCAATCTGTAGATTGAAATATTAAAGCACCTAGTTTTGGAGTAATATAAAGCAAGGCCACAAAAGCCATGAACAATTGAAATACAATAAATTTCTTAATGTGCTTTGCTAAAAATACCCCCAATAATAATGTTGCAATTAGAATAATTATAAGATTGATAATATTAAAGCCCGTAGTACTTACTGCCAGTAAAATACCGAACCATAGTATATTCAATACTGATATAATATAGTTTTTATAGGCTTTAAGGGCTTCTATCTTAGAAAAAACTAATCTTAGGAAAAGAATTGATAAAAACGGAAAACCAATAAAAGTGATGATAAAGAAACCTATGTGATCAATAGAATTCACATAGCCAAAATTGGATGCGAAATAATAAAGAATGGGATATAAGCCTGCAGCAATTGCAGCTATAAAGGGAGTGTCTTTTTTCGATTTAATAAATCTTAATATAAACATGCGTAAATTATCAATCATGTTTTATTTCTAATGACACTCAAAATTCAATATGCAACGTGCTTTAAGATTTTCTAGAATTATCGTTTTCAATCTCAGAGTCTTTAATGTCTATATCATCAAAAACATCATCTTCTTGTGGTTTAGCCATACCAAAAAACACTTTGATTTTATACATTAAGTTTTTAGAAAAGAGTACCACACCTGCGACAGCAGCAATAATAGCCTGAATAATCATGGCTCCTAATCCCGGATCAAAATAAAGAAAATGCATAGCTTTTGTTTCGGTAAATATAAAACTTCTTAATTTAAATCGATTTGTTTCGCTTACGGTCTACTTCTTTCAATAAGATTTTTCTAAGTCTTAGATGATTTGGAGTAACTTCTACATATTCATCTTTCTGAATGTACTCCAAAGCTTCTTCTAAAGAGAATTTAATAGCTGGTACAATCTTAGCTTTATCATCTGCACCAGATGAACGTACGTTACTCAACTTTTTGGTCTTAGTAACGTTAACCGTCATATCATCTCCACGGGAATTTTCACCAATCACCTGACCTTCGTAAATATCCTCACCTGGATCAATAAAGAATTTTCCACGTTCTTGTAACTTATCGATAGAATAAGGAATGGCTTGTCCGTTCTCCATAGAGACTAAAGATCCATTCTGACGCTCTGGAATTCCACCTTTTAATGGTTGATATTCTTTAAATCGGTGTGCCATAATAGCTTCTCCAGCTGTTGCTGTTAACAATTGGTTACGTAAGCCAATGATACCTCTAGATGGTACAATAAACTCACAAACCATTCGGTCGCCTTTAGCTTCCATAGTTAACATTTCACCTTTTCGCATGGTCACCATTTCTATAGCTTTCCCCGATACGGTTTCGGGTAAATCAATAGTCATCTCTTCAAAAGGCTCGCACTTAACACCATCTATTTCTTTTATAATAACCTGAGGCTGACCTATTTGAAGCTCGTAACCTTCGCGACGCATGGTTTCTATTAACACCGATAAATGTAATACCCCACGACCAAAAACCATAAACTTATCCGCACTATCGGTTTCTTCAACCCTCAGCGCTAAGTTTTTCTCTAGCTCTTTAGTCAAACGTTCTTTGATATGACGAGAAGTTACATATTTTCCATCCTTACCAAAGAAAGGGGAATCGTTAATTGTAAACAACATACTCATAGTAGGCTCATCGATTGCTATGGTTTTTAAGCCTTCGGGGTTTTCTATATCAGCAACCGTATCACCTATTTCAAAACCTTCAAGTCCAACTATAGCACAAATATCACCTGCTTGTACTTCATCTACTTTTTTACGTCCTAAACCTTCAAACGTATGTAATTCTTTAATTTTACTTTTTACAATTGACCCATCTCTTTTTACCAAAGAAATTTGCTGATTCGCTTTTAATATGCCTCTGGTTAAGCGACCTATAGCAATACGACCTGTAAAACTTGAAAAGTCTAAAGACGTAATCAACATTTGCGTGGTGCCTTCCTCAATTTTTGGTTCTGGAATATGCGCAATCACCATATCTAATAATGGCTCAATATTATCAGTCGGTTTTTCCCAATCCTCACTCATCCAGTTGTGTTTAGCTGAACCATAAACTGTAGGGAAGTCTAACTGCCACTCTTCTGCACCAAGCTCAAACATTAAATCAAACACCTTTTCATGTACTTCATCTGGTGTGCAATTTTCCTTATCGACTTTGTTTACCACCACACAAGGTTTTAAGCCTAAATCAATAGCCTTTTGTAATACAAAACGGGTTTGAGGCATAGGACCTTCAAAAGCATCAACCAAGAGCAAAACACCATCAGCCATGTTCAATACGCGCTCTACTTCTCCACCAAAATCGGCGTGACCTGGTGTGTCAATGATATTGATCTTAGTGTCTTTATAAACTACAGATACATTTTTAGACGTAATGGTAATGCCGCGTTCGCGTTCTAAATCATTATTATCTAGAATTAAGTCTCCAGTATTCTCATTTTCACGGAATAACTGACAATGATACATAATCTTATCTACCAATGTGGTTTTACCGTGATCGACGTGCGCAATAATTGCAATGTTTTTAATCTTAGTCATAACAGATGCTGATTTTAAGCGCGCAAAGGTACATCTAATTATCCTCATTTCGTTAATTATATGTTATAATTTGAAAATCAGGCAATTTCAATTCGTATCTTGTCGTTATAGAACGGATTAATAGTAAAGGCCTTTTCTCATCAACCGCTAATTGGGCTATTTACGCCTACCTGTCGACAAACAGGTATGACTTAAATAAAAAAGATGAATGCAATTAGCAAATACACCAAGTTTGTACCCTACCTATATTTTTTATCGGTAATCGTATATTGGTTTACAGGTATTAATAAAATTGAAGGGAGTTCTGCTTATCCAATTTTATTATTTGGTATTCCTTTTTTATGGCAGTTGATTAAGCCCAATCGAAAGCTTAATTTCTCATTAGGAATCGTATTTGTTTGTCTTTCCTCTTACCTTATATTGGCTTACTTATTTAATGTACTTAATATCGTAAATTGGTCAGAATCTTCTAAACGGCTCTTATTCTATGGTGGCATATTGGTGTTTGGAAATTTTGTGATGTCACTTTGGATTATTCGCAATAGCATAAAAAAGGTTTTTTAAAATGTTATCTTTGCGACTTAATATTTAAGTCTTAAGCTTTGATTTCAATTCCAAAACTAAAACATTCCGATGCCAATAATTTCTTTTTGCTTTGTGGACCTTGTGCTATTGAAGGTGAAGATATGGCATTGCGCATTGCTGAAAAAGTGATTTCCATTACCGACAAACTTAAAGTCCCTTACATTTTTAAAGGCAGTTTTAAAAAAGCAAATCGCAGTAGAATTGATAGTTTTACAGGAATAGGTGACGAAAAAGCCTTAAAAATTCTCAAAAAAGTTTCAGAAACATTTAATGTGCCAACAGTTACAGATATTCATGAAGCTTCTGATGCTGCTATGGCTGCTGATTATGTTGATGTACTACAAATACCTGCATTCTTGGTAAGACAGACAGATTTGGTTGTTGCAGCTGCAAAAACAGGAAAAGTAGTGAACTTAAAAAAAGGACAATTTATGAGTCCCGAGGCCATGAAACATGCTGTGCAAAAGGTAAAGGATGCCGGTAATGACAACGCATGGATTACCGACAGAGGCACAATGTTTGGTTACCAAGATATGATTGTAGATTTTAGAGGTATACCAACGATGCGCCAATACGCTCCTACAGTTTTAGATGTAACGCACTCGCTTCAGCAACCCAACCAGAGTATTGGAGTTACAGGAGGACGACCAGATATGATTGAAACCATTGCCAGAGCTGGTGTGGTTAACAATGTTGATGGTTTATTCATTGAAACACATTTTGATCCTGCTAACGCCAAAAGTGATGGAGCCAATATGCTACATTTAGATAATTTGGAAGGCTTACTCACAAATTTAGTGGCTATAAGACAACTGGTTTCTACGTTTTAGAACGTTTGAGCTTTAAAATCAACTTAAACGGATTGGTATTGATTTCCAATTGTTTTTGAAGAACATATACCACAACCTCATCATTAATATCTTCAACAGATTTGTAACGCAAGGATCTTATGGATTTTCGGTTGGCACCAACAAAACATTCGGTAAACTTGTCCATTTTTTCAAAATGCCAAAAGGCTAAATCAACGTAATCTTTAGATTGATTCAAAAAGCATAGCGGAATACCATTACAGTAATAGAAAGGAATTTTCCATTTATACAGCAACTCTGCATGCGGAGCTACAGCTTCAACAATGGCCGTTAACTGAAGCAATATAGACTTATAAGGCTCAGGTTGTTTTAGTATGTAAGCTTCCGCAGGATTCAAAATTAAAACAATCCTAAAATGCCTAATACCAACAAAGCAATACCTATAATAGCCTTAAAAGGCATAAGCCCAGCAGACAATTTTCTTAAGCTCGTTTCTAAAGCTGATACTTTACCAAACACATGCGTCAGTAACAATATACCTCCTAAAATACTTATGACGTTAGTTAAGATATTAGCTCTAAAAAATAAGACAGCTAGCACAATAAGTGCACCGCCAATAACCGTTTGGAACGGTGCCAACACACCTGCAATCTTATTAAAAAAATTGCTTTCACCATCCCATTTATCTAAAGTTGTGAGACCTAAAAGTACACCTCCAGTAATTTTTGCAATTGCATAGAGTAAGGCCATTAATCCTGTCATTTCAAAAAAATTAAAAATTTATACTCAAAAATAACAAATATCTCAGATAAATTTATTTACTTTGTATTTCAAAGTACTTTATATTATGAGTAACGAAGATTATTTAAAAGACATCAGCGAGATCAAAAATTTAATGCATAAATCGTCTCGTTTTATTTCATTGAGTGGTTTATCTGGTGTGTTAGCTGGTATTTATGCTTTAATTGGTGCAGCTATCGCTTATTGGTTAGTTACAAATCGTAGTGGTGGTACACTTTTTATCTTCCATGGTTGGGTATTTTGGACTTGTATGTTTATTCTTTTTATGGTAGCCCTTTTGAGTGCCGTTACCGGTATTATTCTCACCACTCGAAAAGCTAAAAAGAACAATGAAAAGATATGGGATAATTCGTCGAAAAGGTTACTCTTTAATTTTTTAGTTCCACTTTTAGTAGGTGGCGTTTACTGCTTCATAATTTTAAATCAAGGTCGCTATGGGCAAACTGGAGGATTAATGCTTATCTTTTACGGACTTGCTTTAGTTAGTGCTTCGAAATACAGCATTGGAGATATTAAGTATTTAGGCTATATAGAAATTGTTTTAGGGCTAATGGCCAGTTATTATCCAGGTTATGGTTTTTGGCTTTGGAATTATGCATATTGTTTATGGCACTTGGATGCATTTTAAATATGATAGGAAGTAAAATTCTAGAAGATATACGAAGTCGTAAAGCGCAAAATGAATACTGAATATTGAAATTTGAGCATAATAACCAACATAAATAAGCTTTTTGATCATAGAATACGACTTGGGATTATGTCTGTTCTTATGGTGAATGAGCATGCTGATTTTAAAACACTAAAAGAATTATTAGGTGCAACTGACGGTAATTTAGCAAGCCATACTAAAGCTTTGGAAAAAGCTGAGTACATTTTAGTTGAAAAGCAGTTTATTGGCCGTAAACCCAATACAAGATACAGTGCTACAAAACTGGGTAAAGCCGAATTTAAAAAACATATTGAAGCTCTCGAAAAATTGATTAAAAAGACCTAAAAACAAATGAAACAATTTGTAAATAAAAACTCTGTAGTACGAGAAGTTTGGGGTAAAAGCGATACCATACTTTTGGTTTTTGCTGGTGCTTCGGCAGAATTTGCACTCAACAAAGCTGTGGATTGGCTCTATTTTACAGGCAAATTGCCCGAAGATCCATTAGGGAGATTGTTTTCAACAGTAAACTATGCCAGAGCTATTGTATTCTCAGAAGAAGCATCCGCTCTAAAAGCTATAGACAGGATTAATGCCATCCATGGTTCTGTAGAGAAAAGTCGAGGGCAAAACATTCCGGAATGGGCTTATAAAGATGTGCTTTTTATGTTGATTGATTATTCGATTCGTTCTTATGAGACTTTAGAACGACCTTTAAGTGATAATGAAAAACAAGAGGTTCTCGGCGTATTTAGAAAAGTAGGGACAAGAATGGGATTAAGTGATTTGCCACTAACCTATTTAGCATTTAAAATTGAGAGACAGCAACACCTAAAACAGAATTTAGAGAACGGAGAGTTTACTAAAGACTTATATAAACAATATAAAAAGCATTTAGGCATTATTAGATACAGATTGTTAATAGAATCACAGATATTACTAGTGCCAGAAACCGCAAAAGCATTACTAAATCTAAGACGCTTTTCAATATTAACACCAATGATTGCCATCTATAAAGTATTCAAAAGTATTAAACTCGATTGGATGGTGAAGGCAGCACTTTTACCACCAGGATATAAACAAGATATAAAACGCATGAACATTACTTAAGATTTTTTTTAATTATATACTTTGAAAAACAAAGTACTTTAAATACAAAACATAAACTATAAAGTTTTATCACAAGCCTAACAGGCAGAGCGATCCAAATCAAATTATAATGAAAAACCTATTTTATAAAATACAAGCTTTGAGAAAACAACTCATTATTTGGCTATTTGAACATTCGCAACGTATTTACACTTCATTATTCAAAAATCATGAATCATGGAATATCACTAAAGAAGATTTACTAAATCTACCTCAACCCTCTTTTGGAAGGCATTTGGGTGAGTTCTTAGACAAAAACAACTTTGAACTCATTCCAAAAGTAGAACGCCACGATTGTTACCATGTTCTATGTGGCTATAGCACCGATGTTGAAGATGAAATTGCTTTGCAGTGTCTTTGTTATGGCAATGGAAAACGCAGTCCGTATTTGTACGGAGCCATTATTCTTGGTGTTGCTATACTACCAGACTATTATAAATACTATTACAAATCCTATAGAACAGGAAAACGTGCCCATCCGTTTCATCATTTCGATTACAGAAAGCTTTTAAACGTATCTATAAAAGATTTTAGGGAAGCTATTTTTTCTAAAACTGAATTACATAACATCACCCATATTGCCTCATGAAGAAACTAAAAATCATAATACTCATTGGTGTATTCATTAGCTTGGGAGTTTTTATGACTTATCATTGGATAAGTTTCAGAACAAATGGTTTTGTTTATGATGATATAAGCGCTATTCCAAAAAACAAAGTTGGATTACTTTTAGGTACTGGAAAATACGCTGCAAGTGGAAATATCAACCTCTTTTACAAATACATAGTTGATGCCGCTGTAAAGCTCTATAAAGGAGGAAAAATAGAATACATCTTGGTGAGTGGTGATAACAGCCGAAAAGATTACGACGAGCCATCAGACTTTAAAAAAGATTTAATAGCCAAAGGTATTCCTGAACATAAAATCTTTTTAGATTATGCAGGTTTTAGAACACTGGATTCCGTAGTTAGAGCAAAAAAAGTTTTTGGTCAAACCTCTGTAACTTTTATATCTCAAAAATTTCACAATCAACGTGCCATTTATATCGCTCATCACTACAACATAAAAGCTATTGGCTTCAATGCGAGAGATGTTTATAAATCACACCTTAGAGAATATTTAGCACGCTCTAAAGCTAGTCTCGACTTAGTTTTTAATGTTAAACCCAAATTCTTAGGAGAAAAAATAATAATTCAATAGCTGTTTATGAAACTACAATTCAACAAAAACTATTTGGTCTTAGCACATTCTCTATTTTTAATCGAATTAGCCATTGCCTTTATCATCAAAACAGGATTTATTCGCTACACATTAGGCGATTATCTCGTAGTTATTTTACTGTATGCAATTTTTAGAGGATGCACCAATATGAGTGTGAGGGCCTCAGCTTTGGTCGTCCTCTTAATTGCCTATGGTGTAGAGTTGCTTCAACTTACGCCTTTCTTAGCCTACTTTAATTTACAAGATAGCTTTACTGCTAAACTTATTTTTGGAAGCACATTTCAGTTTGGTGATATCATAGCATATACTCTAGCAATAATAACAATACTATTAATAGAACATTACAATGGAAACCATAAAAACACTCATACAATCAAAGTTTAAAACCTTATCATTAGTTACAGTAGCATTGACATTTAGCATCATTGTGCTTATGGTAAGGATAAAGCTGAACAAATCATTCTTCTATTTATTTTTGGTATGGAATATCTTCTTAGCCATTATACCATACACCATTACCATATATTTGAGTTCTAAGCCAAAAATCGGGAAACTTAAACTAGGCTTTTGGTTTTTAATTTGGTTGGCTTTCTTACCAAATGCGCCATATATCATCACAGACTTAATCCATATTAGAATTGGTAACGATAATTTATTGTGGTTAGATGTCTTAGTTGTACTATCGTTTGCTTTAAGTGGACTGCTTCTCTTCTACCTTTCAATAATAGACATGCAAAAAATGATGGTTTCAAAATTTAGAAAGATTCCAATAACAACACTAACTGTCACAATTCTATTTTTATGCGGATTTGGTGTATATCTAGGTCGCTTTTTACGTTATAATTCTTGGGAAATTATTAGCAATCCAAAAGTGTTAATATCAGATGTTTTTAATATTCTTATTTCACCTTTTCAAAATGTAAATGCTTGGTTATTTACTCTTGGCTTTGGTACATTTTTAGTGGTTGGGTATTGGATGTTTAAGAATTTTACACTTCCCCATCCACATAATCCTGAAGATAGCTGAAACGCTCAGTCAGTTTACCATCTTCAGTAGTAATTTTAGCACGTTTTAAAATGCCTTTTTCATCATTGTTAAAAAATGCCGGAATCACATGCTCAACAAACGTCTCACCAAAACCTTCACTGGCATCTTTTGGCAATTCGCATGGTAAATTGTCAACAGCCATAACCGTAATGGCATCCTTAGCATCAAAAGGTACTTCTTTTTCAGTTTGTGGATTATAGCCATAAAATGGATTTGCTATAGTAGAAGGTCTTATTGTGCTAGCTACAGGGCCATCAATATCACAAGAGATATCAGCAACTAAATTGATTCTAAAATTTTGATGTTTAGCATCTTCCCTTGTAAACAAATAAGGTGCATTGTTTCCGTAGAAATGACCAGCAATAAAATAATCGGTTGTTTTTGCGTAGGGCATAAAATTACTTTCGTAACCCGATGGATCTTTATAGAATTCCCACTTATTACCCACTTTACCATCGCTTCGCTTGGCATATTCCATAACATCTGCCATAACATAGACGGGTTCAGTAAATTCGGATGTTAAGTACAATGCATCACTAACCTCTTTAATACCCAAATGATCTAATATCTCTTTAGCTCCGTAAGCTACCTTTCCTGTTCCAGTAAGCAGGATTTTAATATTAGGAACGGTAATCTTATCGAGTTCTGCTTTTACTTCATTTAAATCTGCAAGTGTTTCTACTTTGGGCAAGTTGAATAACTTATCCCTCAACCCTAAAGCTCTAAAACCGTTATAAGCACCTACTAAACCAGCATAACGCCCAAAACCTATTAAACGCGCACCACTTTGTTTTACTATAGTTTCGTGATCGTACATTTCAATATTCTTCTCTAGCATAGCCAACAAAAGCTTTCTATTATATGGCTGTTTTTTAATGGTATGCGAAAAATAAAAGTATTTTTTATTAGGAATTAGGTGCTCAACAGGAACCTCCTTTACCCCAATCATTACATCTGCATCGGAGACATCATCAGTAACTTCAAATCCCAATTTGGCATAAGCTTCATCCGAAAATACCCTAATATCCGAAGATTCTACCACAAACTCAGCTTTTGGAAATCGCTTTCTGGCTTCTGCCAAGGTTTCTGGTGAAAAGACAACACGTCTATCTGGAGGGCTTTTACGTTCTTTAATGATGGCGAATTTCATATAAAAATCAAAGATTTGTTTTTCTAATTAAGTGGCTACGAAAATAATTGGATTTATCTCCATTTACAAAAGGTTTAGAATAAATCTGAATCTAAAATATACGCAATTCATCGTATAGGTTTTACTTACAGACCCGTGTAATTTTACAAAAAACTCAATACCATGAAACCTGTTTTAATTATACTAACGCTCATTTGCAGCTTTTTAATGGTAAACCTGTATGCACAAGGTGGTCATTATTGGCAAAGAGAAATATATAAACCCAAAATTTATGTAACACCAGACGATGCTCGGCTGGCAATATTAACCTACGACAGATTATCGGTTTGGGATTTAAAAACTAGCGATATAATCTATAACGCAGGTTTTATTTACAACGATGTACCAAAGTTTCTACCCGAAAGGAAAATTGAAATTGCGAATTACACAGATAATTTTAACTTGGTAAAAATTATTGATGAGAAAAGGTATTTCTGGCGGTTAAATTTAAAAGACAACAAATGGGAAGACCCAAATACCCTTTGGAATAGAAACCACACGCATAAAGGTTTTGATTATAAAGGCAGACTTATCGCTTTCGATAAAAATAAAAAATCTTTTTATCTAACAGAACATAACGGCAGCACAAAAAACATTGGCAAAGGTTTATTGCCACGTAATTTTTACATTATGCCAGGTGGAAAATTTGGTTACTACAAAGACGGCAAATATTTTTACCTCTATAATTTCACCAACGATAATTTAAATAAATTACCGTTCAAAAATACTTTTATAGCAGATAAATACCCAGATTATAATCTAAAAAGAATTTCAATCTACGATAAAAAAAATTACATTCATTACAATCCTTACACCAACAAAGCCAGCCAATTAGATTATTCAGAATATAAAAATAGAATTCCGGCCGAACACCAAAAGTGTGAACAAAAAGAAGGCTCACTTTGGAGCTGGATGACCAAAACCGACGACTATTATTACAACGTAGAAATAGATAAAGATTACATTGTAAACGAAACCGATTATGCGCACAAACCCTATAAAGTTGTGCAATATGCTATGGAAACTTGCGAGCCAGTGCAAGAAATTCATTTCAGTATAAAAGAAGAAGAAATGGCTACATTAAAAGATTTCGTAAAAAATGGCATAGAAGCCAAACGTTTAGAAAATGACGTAGCTAAAGCCGATAAAGATTTAAAAGCCAAAAAACATGCGCAAGAACTTAGTGAACTTTATAAAATTTTACCAGAATTAGGAAATGATTACACTTTTAATTGGCAAAATGTATCTGGTTTTTCGATGTCTAAATTATCCGTAAGCAAAACGTTGTTTCCTAACAAATATAATTCCATGTCTGCTATTGGGTATTTTAAAAACTGTAACGGTTATAATTTAATGGTATTAGTAGATCAAAGTTATAGCAGTTCTAAACTTTATTTGGCAAGATTATGGAAAGGTAAATTAAGTGGTTTAAAATATCTAGAAGAAATGCCATTGGTAGGCAATAAACTTGGAGCCTACGTATCCGTATCATTCAAAAATAGTGGCAGCTATTATACCATACGCACATCACATCAAGATATTTACAAAAAAAGAAAATCAAAAACAAAACTCATCTATGCAAATTGCTATGATAAATGGTAATAAACCCATAACCTTATGAAAACAATTATCTCACTTTTAATTATTGCTAGTTTTAGTGCGCTTGGCTACACTCAAAATGCACAAGCTGCACAGGAAAAATTTTACAAGGCCTATGATACTAAAAATGCAGTAGGAATGAACCAAGCAGCCGATGAGTACATTAAATACAACTCAGACAACAGCTATGGTTATGTATTTAAATCGTTTGCAGCTATTGCTAAAAACGATTTACCCACGGCAAAAAAATATGCAACAATTGCCAACCAAATGTTTCCGATGGAATCGTCTAACTATTCACTGCAAAGTTATATAGCTTACTTGGAGAATAGAATGGCTGATGCTGAAAAAATGATGACATTTGCCTTTCAGCTCTCTTGGGATGCTGCAGGTGCAAAATCTACAAAAGATGAATTAGATATGCTTGCCTCAATGACAGGCAAAGATTTTACAGCCTTAAAAACCATTGCCGATAAGGCTGATGCGGCCACGCCAGGTGCAGTAGAAAATTTCAACGCCTACAATGCTTGTGTAAATAAATGGTACGAAGGAAAGCCATGCGATGTATTTGCAAACTTAAAAAAATGGAAAAATTTCTCACCGGTTAATCCGATGATATCCGATTTTGTAACAGCAACAAAAGGAATAGCAAATTACACGGTAGGAAAATTTGACGACGCAAAACCCCAATTAGAAACCGCTATAAACAGCTCTAATTTAAACCCTTACACCAAAGCTATTTGCTACGAAAAACTCTCGTGGTACGACCGCCACGAGTTGAACAAAACCTACCGTTATGCCGATTTGGGCTTAAAAGAAGTGCGAAAATTAAAGGCTAATAATTTGGTAGAAGCTGATTTGCTATTCAGAAAATATGAGTGTGCTGCTGCTTTAGGAAGATCTGAAGAAAGCTTGCAATTGGCCAAAGAACTTCTTGCATTGGCAACAACATTAGGTAATGATTACCACATTATAAATGCCAATAATGCTATTGGCGCACATTATGTTTTAAAATCTGTACCTAATGCTAAAGAAATAGCAAACAAGCATTTGGGCGCAGCCTATGCCTTAGCTACTCAACGTAATTTTGTTAAAGAAAAAATGAAGGCAGCAGGTAATTATGCCATTGTAAAATTCAAATTAGGCAACAAACAAGAAGCCATAAGATTAAATAATGAAGTTTACGATCATTATGTAAAAACAAATCAATGGGAATCTGCTCAAAACGCAGCAAACAATATTGGTTTTATGTTTTATATGAATAACGATTATGGTAACGCATCAAAGCAATTTCAAAAAGCGGTAGATATTACTGAACAACATTTGCCAAAATTTAGTGCACAAGAACAATTGTATGGAAGAAATTTGCAATCTAGTGCGTATTCGGGTTTAATTATGAGTCTTCAAAAATTAAACCAACCCAGCCGATTATTTGACGTGCAAGATATGAACCGTAGTCGTATTCTAAGACAAAAATTAGGGCAAAATATCAAACAAGTTTCTTTAGCTGAAACCCAAAAAATGCTTAAAGAACACGAAGTATTACTCTATTATTCTAAAGGCGAACCTGGGCAAATGATTGTCAATGTGATTACAAATAATTCAGCAAAAATAATTGAAAATCATCCTATTAATGATTGGCTTCTCATTAAAAAACAATTCACTAACCGAATTCAGAAAAAGCCAAATGTTATCAATAATTATGTAACTAAGCTGAACGAAGAAGTCGTAAACGGACAAATTTATCAGTATAGCGACCCAAAAGTGGCCTTTAAAGCAAAAGATTTTAAAGACTTTGTTGGGCTTTCTAGGGAAGTGATGGAAGTAACCGACGATCAATACCTTCAGCTTCAAAATCAGATTTTAAAACATTGGTACAAGTGGCTCATTAAACCAGTAGAATCTAATTTATTAGGAAAAAAAACAATAATCATTAGCGCCGAAGATGAATTTCATACAATGCCATTTGAAGCATTTATAGATGGAAATAGTAAGTATTTATTAGAAAATTACAATATAAAATACATTCCTTCAGCAACGGTTTTATCCGTTTTAGAACAAAGAGCATATACTGATAATCGCAAACCATTATTAGCAATGGGAGGCGCTACCTACCAGCCCAAAGGAAATGTAAAAGGTAACGTGCGCAACCAAATGGCTTATTTTAAAGTTCAAGAAAATATTACTGAAAAAATAAATACCAACAAAAAAAATCTTTCAGCAGAGTTGCAAGCCTTGGGTTATGGTGGTGCTAATTATTTGGCAGGAACACTACGAGAGGTAGAAAACTTGAAGAAAATTATACCTGATGCAAGGATTTTAGTCGGAGATGAAATGAAGGAAACTGACATAAAACGATTGAATAGATCAGGTGAATTAGACGATTACAAATACATACACATTGCTACGCACGGTTTTGCAAATAGTACTATTCCTGAACTTTCGGGTGTAATGATGACGCAACCCAACGGAGGAGACAATCCAGATGATATGTTTCTGCTTGCCCACGAGATTGCAGCTTTAAACCTAAAGGCTGATATGGCAGTACTTTCTGCTTGCGAAACCGCACTTGGAAAAAACTACAAAGGTGAAGGTATTAATGGATTAAATTCATCGCTTTTAATCGCTGGAGCAAACAGTACATTACTCTCCCTTTGGCCTGTGGACGATGCCGGAACAATGATTTTAATGACCGAAACTTACAACAACCTCTATCAAAAAAAGATGACTGTAGAAGATGCCGTAAATACTGCCAAACGCACAATGCTAAACGGTACGTATGGTGACCGTTTTAAAACACCAAAGATATGGGCACCTTTTGTATTGAATGGTAAATAATTTAAAGTTTAAAAACATCATTTTGGTTCAATATTTGTAACTTTGTTTATATCTATTTTGGGGTCGACTGGTTTTGACAGCGAGATTGATTAAATGGTAAGCACGTCGTGTAATGGCATTGAAACACGTAAAAGGCTAGACCAAATTTTAAACGGCGAGAATAACTACGCTTTAGCTGCATAATCTGAATTATAGTAAGATTAAGCCTCGGCTCACTAGGTGAGCAAGCTTTATGTTCCCGAAAAGCCCTAGTCGGTGGCGTTTCTTTTTGGAGCATCGTAAAAATTGACTAAGATTGGGTAGTGCTTTGATGCCCTTTCGAGATTAAGAAGCTAAGTTTTAAGTAGGTTGTCTTTAACCAGCTTAAAATCGAAAACCCAAGAATAGACTAAGCGTGTAGAAAGCTCTTTGGTTACTTGTTTGGACGAGAGTTCGATTCTCTCCGACTCCACAATTAAGCGCAACTTTGTTGCGATTTTAAGCACAAGAAGCTCAACAAGTTTTACTTTGTTGGGCTTTGTTGTTTAAAAGTGTTTGAGCTAGTTGATAAATAGTCCTGTTTTCTTCCTTTAATATGTATATTAAAATAAATACCCGATTAATAGATGTGTTTTTCAGCAATTTGAATAAAAAAGATTAACTCTTATTAAATTTTTATTGGATCATGCACTTATGATAATTTCACGAAAAGGTGAAAATAAACACGGACATCTACACAGTTGACCACTGAACAAAATTTTATTTCCGCAACATTCGCTTTACAAAAGTTTTTATTGCACATAAATACATACAAACTATCTGAATTTCATATATTTATGTAATTATAGTGAATTTGGATAACCGCCATAATTAAAATAATGATAACAGCAATACGTATATTTGGTTGTTGATATGTAATTGCCTGCGGCACGTAGAATCGCGTTTTGCAAACGCTTCCCTTCTACTAATTACATATCAACGCCCACTGTATGTCGCACCTCGCCAATTAATTGTATATTTAGTCGAGTCTACGAGAACTCCGAACGAAACTACACAC
>NZ_JAGSPD010000016.1 GCF_019203985.1 Winogradskyella luteola
TCCGACGGAAGGATGGAGGCGTTTCCTGTGGCATCGAGCTGTACGGTTATGTTTTGACATACTGCATTTGGGTCTACATTGTCCTCAACAGTAATGATAGCAGTACAGGTATCTGTTTGTCCTAAAGAATCTTCAACTGTTAAATTTACAGGTATTGCAGTTCCAATATCGTTACAATCAAAAGTGTTCACGTCGATTGTCAACAAAGGAGTATCGAAATCGTCGGTGGAACCACTATCTATATCTGCAGCAGTAATTGTCGCATTCCCAGATGCATCAAGTTGAACTGTAAGATTCGTAACACACATTGCTTCAGGCGGATTGTCTACTCTAAAAGTTGCTCTAAAATTATTTCCATTATTATTAACATAATGAGGATTTGTTTGTACTATTCCATTTACTGTGTAATCAGCTAGCGTAAATACTTCTAAAGTATAGTCACCAGAAGCAAGACCATTTAGGATATTGATATTCTGATTATTTGTAATCCAATCTTGATTATTTCCATTTCCACTACAAGCTGCCCCGGGAAAATCATTAACTATAGTATTTAGATTAATTCCTGTGAAAGTTGGACTTAATGGCCTATTGACAGTTTCATATATTGTGTAGTTTAAGTATCCAGATGTAATATCATCTGTGGCTATGCATTTAAAAACCCTGTTTTGACCACCTTTTAGAACCAGTGTTTCTGTAGATATGGCAAATACTCCTAAAGATGCACCATTAAAATCAGCAGCGGCAGTATTGGTTGCTAAATCTGTGGGCGAATACAGATCATAATCAATATTCCCGTTATTATTAATATCTAGTGTTACAAAGCTTTGATATATGCCCGATTGTTGAGCATGAAAAGCTATCGTGAAAAATAGCATTATGATTGAGGGCAGAAACTTTATGTAGGGATGTTTCATCAATTTTTGTTTATTAAAGTAGTATTATGTGTCCAAGCTAATTAATTATCGTAGGTTCTTGATAGAGCTTTGATAAAGGGGAAAGCTAAAGTACATATGACTAGAGGATAATGCTTAAAATAATCGTTGAAGGGCAGATAATAACTTTAAATTAAAAAGACTTACGATTTATTATATTTCCTACAGAGAAGAATACGGTATGAACATATTAATGTTCTTTGATTTAATATTTTCCTAAAAACAATTATAATAAAAAACCTCTCTAAATTGAGAGGTTTTTTATCTAGCTATTTAAACGATATGTACTTATGATATTTTTCAACTTAAGTTTTAGATCTTCACCAAAGTCATAGACCATTTGTTCATCACTAGGGAAATGAACTTCTCCTCGTCTTAATAGATTTCTATCATCCCTATTGAGTGCCCGCCTATCTCCTCTGTAATGTCCAAACAGATTTTCAAAAGTAAATCCGCTATCAATTGTATAGGTATCAATAATTTGGTTTAGTTTTGAATCTATATAAACTACATCTGCAATAACTTGAGATGACTTAGTTTGTAAAACTTCAAAGAAACGTGCCCTTACATTTATAATTTTATCGACTTTAATATCATTCCCAAGACTGTCTTTAGCCACATTGCCATTGTCGTCCAAGACATATTCCCAGCCGTCGACAATCTGTTTTTCTCTTAATAATTGACGTTCATTAATACGTTCTGGCGAGATATTAATTCGCTTTAGTTGTAATTCTATAGCGAAATCATAATTTATGCTATTATCTGTAGTTGCATGGTAGGTCGTCCAAAACTGATTTAAACCATAAGTGTTATAGTTTAGTAGATCTGCTTCTAAGCGTTCAGGTATAATTTGATGTGTTTCATTTTTTACCGATACAAGCACGTAATCCATACCCGCTTCATGCGCTTCATGCATTAAGCTTTTTACATTTTCAAAGCCTGGATTGATATTATCTATATAATCAAATAAGCTATAAGCTTCTCGCGCGTTGAGTTTATCTTCGGTGTCTAACAGATTCAAACCCTTGTCCATTAGGAAATCTGATGTTTTATATCTGTAATCGACTAAAGCTTCACTGTAATCTCTAAAAGTGAAATTTATATTTTTGCCATTTATTTTCAAAGGCATAACACGCTTTATAGCATTTTGTCTAGCCTCTAAATCTGCATAGCTTTCGTATATAGTTTTATACAATTCTGGATTTCCATCCTGCTTTAAATGTGCAATACGTGCCAAATCTTCTTCTAAGACTTTTTTATATGCATCCTTAAGCATTACAACATATGCTTGCTTACGCTTTTTATCTTTGTTGTGTTCTAATTTCCTTAAGGCTTCAGAAATAGCTTGGTCATAGTTTCCATGACTTATGGCTTGTTCTATTTGTTTTTTGGCACTACAAGATACGAGTACCGAAACAAGGACTGTAAAAAGTAAAATTCGTTTCATAATCTTGTGTTTAAAGGTTACAGCAATTAACAAATCCAAAGATTATGCCAAAAAAATAAAGCACTAATTGCTAGTGCTTTAAAAATTAAATTATACGCTGATGATTAAAAGTTTTGTGGTTACTTTTTCTTTTTAGGGTTAAACACGGGCAATAACTGTGTTTTTATTTGTCCAAAACCAATGCGTACGTCATCATTTTCACAATAACCTCTCATTACGACCGTATCGTAGTCATTAATAAATTTACGCTCAGTACCATCTTTCATTTTAATAGGTTTAGTACCTTTCCATGTCAATTCTAGCATAGAACCATAAGAATCTTCCGTAGGCCCGGAAATGGTTCCGCTACCCATCATATCACCAGAATTTACAGGACACCCGTTAACAGTATGATGAGCTAACTGCTGTGCCATATTCCAATACATGTATTTAAAGTTAGATTTACAAACGGTGGTTTCCTTGCCACCTTTTGGTATAATACCGGCTTCTAAATGAATATCGAAACTGTGCTTTCCTTTGGTCTGCAAATATTCCAAAGGTTTTGGATCTTGTTTTGGGCTAGCAACTCTAAAAGGTTCTAAAGCATCAAGAGTTACAATCCAAGGCGACATTGACGACGCAAAGTTTTTCCCTAAAAATGGGCCTAAAGGCACATATTCCCATTTCTGAATATCTCTTGCAGACCAATCATTAAAAACTACCAAACCGAAGATATATTCTTCAGCTTCTTCAACAGGAATAGGCTCACCTAAATCGTTTGCATCTGTAGTAATAAATGCCATTTCCAATTCGAAATCCACGAGTTTACTTGGCCCAAAAACAGGTTGGTCTGCACCTTCTGGCATGGTTTGTCCTTGTGGTCTATGAATAGGTATATGTGTGGTCACAATTGAAGAGCTGCGACCATGGTAGCCAACAGGAAGGTGTAACCAATTTGGCATCAACGCATTGTCTTTGCCACGAAACATAGTGCCGACGTTAGTGGCATGCTCTTTACTCGCATAAAAATCTGTATAATCACCAACATGCACAGGCATTTGCATTTCTATTTCATCTAATCTAAAACAAATAATTTCTTTATGCTTGGTATTGTTTTTTAAGGTTTCGTTGTTGGCATCAAAAATTTCAGCAACACGATTTCTAACAGCGCGCCAAGTTTTTCTACCATCGGCTATAAAATCATTTAATGAATCCTGAAGAAAGATATCGTCAGTTAACGGGATACCATCAAAATACCCTAATTGATGTAGAGCTCCCAAGTCTATAGCCGTGTCTCCGATTCGAGTTCCGATGGTAATAATATCTTCTCTAGTTAAGAAAACGCCGAAAGGAATATTCTGAATGGGAAAATCTGAGTATTTATTGACGTATAACCAAGAGGTTCTGTTTGGGTTATTTGCTGATAATGGCATATTGCTGTTGTTGATTAAATGTTCATTAATTTCTATCCAAACCTACATAATTTTTAATATTAAAACTAATGTAATTCGTATTTTTGATGCTCATTTAACATTAGACATCATATATGCAACGCGACGAACAAATTTTTGAACTTATAGAAGCTGAAAGAGAACGCCAGACTGATGGTATAGAATTGATTGCTTCAGAGAATTTTGTTAGCGACCAAGTTATGGAAGCGGCTGGTTCTGTATTAACCAATAAATATGCAGAAGGTTATCCTGGAAAGCGTTATTACGGAGGTTGCGAAGTTGTTGACGAAGTAGAACAGATTGCTATTGACAGAGCAAAAACCTTATTTGGTGCAGCTTATGCTAATGTACAACCGCATTCGGGTAGTCAGGCCAATACGGCTGTATTTCATGCGTGCTTAAAACCTGGGGATACTATTTTAGGATTCGATTTGTCTCATGGTGGACATTTGACACATGGATCTCCTGTTAATTTTTCAGGAAAATTATATCGTCCAACGTTTTATGGTGTTAAAAAGGATACAGGATATATTGATTACGATATGTTATCTGATGTTGCTGAAAAAGAACAACCAAAGTTAATTATTGCTGGTGCATCGGCCTATTCTCGAGATATGGACTTTGCTAAGTTTAGAGAAGTAGCTGATAATGTTGGAGCTGTATTATTGGCTGACATATCTCACCCATCAGGATTAATAGCTAAGGGTATTTTAAACGACCCTATGCCGCATTGCCATGTAGTGACAACAACAACACATAAGACGTTGCGTGGCCCAAGAGGCGGTATGATAATGATGGGTGAAAATATTGATAACCCATTTGGGATAACCCTAAAGAGCGGAAAACTTCGTAAAATGTCTGGCCTATTAGATTCTGGTGTTTTTCCAGGTAACCAAGGTGGACCTTTAGAGCATATAATTGCTGCTAAAGCGATTGCGTTTGGTGAGGCGTTGACGGATGAATTTATGCATTACATGTTACAAGTAAAACATAATGCAGACGCGATGGCCAAAGCATTCGTTACCAAGGATTACAATTTAATCTCAGGAGGTACAGATAATCATATGATGTTGATTGACCTTAGAAATAAAAACATTACAGGTAAAGATGCTGAAAATGCTTTAGTAAAAGCTGATATTACCGTGAATAAAAATATGGTGCCATTTGATACGGAATCTCCTTTTGTTACTTCTGGTATTAGAGTGGGAACTCCTGCTATTACAACCAGAGGATTAAAGGAAAATGATATGGCCTATGTCGTTGATTTAATTGATGAAGTGCTTATGAATCATGATAATGAAACAATTCTTGAAGGTGTGTCGGAAAAAGTAAATGATTTGATGGGTGGGAGACCTTTGTTTAATGCTTAATAGTATTTATGGTATCCTGAACGATTTTAGCTAGACGAATATAAAAATAAAAGCCTTTCAAACTAAATTGAAAGGCTTTTTTTAATGTTACAGTATAGCAAACAAGTCATTCAAAGATTTAAAATCTCTACGTTTATAATTAGAGTCATCTCTTTCGTTGATATAATTGATAATATCTTTTTTTGGGCCAGATGACCAAAAGTTATAGATATATTTTAGCTCGTCATCTTCCAATACGTAAACTCCACTCATAATTTTATTATCAAATGGTTTCTCCATAGAGTCATATATGGCAGTTTCATCGTCTTTTATGTAGAGTTCGCGAAATAATTTATCGTGTCCATCAAAAGATACAAATTTGGTTTCTAAGATCTTGCCTTTGTTTTCGTCAAATAATATTACTGAGTTTACATCTTTATTCGAAACATATATGTGACCTTTATCTGTTTTCAATAAGACAGCATATTGGTCATCATTAATGTGGTTTAGGCTAATTCGACCTTTAAGAGTTTCATTAGTCTTTAAATGTATTTCACCATTATAAAAACTATAATCATTACTATTTTCTATAACAGTGTTTAAATTAACGAGATTTATATCTAATTCTTGGGCGTTTATTACTGTTAAGACTGAAATAAAGAGTGTTAGAACAATACTTTTTCGAAAAATTTTATACATCATAATGTTTAGATTTTATGTTATAGAACTTTCACTAAACATCATCAAATAATATACCAAACTGCTGATTTTAAATTAGTTTAGTCTTCATCAAAAGTAATACTCTCGTAAGCACCAGCATCTGGTTCTGGTACATTTCTAGACATACCTAGGATGTCTTCTAAAAATGTAAAATCGGTATTAGCGAGTCCATTGGCACCAGAATCGTCACTAATACGCATCAAATTCTCAAATGGAGCTTCAAAATTAGGATCTTCGTTAAATAGGTTTTCTTCGTAGAACGTTGTGTCATTGAAGTCGTAGTTTCCTGTTCCGCTAAGATTATTGTTATTGAAGCGTATTAAGCAATTAGTGAATTTATAATTAAATATATTCCCTTCATCCTCCAACAACATCTCAGGATTATCATTGCCATAAATAATGCAATTCGTAAAGTTAGCTTCCGTGAGATCGTTAGTGACTGGAGTTCCGTTTTCGTCTAGCACAAAATCGTTTAGGAGTAGGGCAGGGAATTGTCTAAAACTACTGTTCCAGTAATTTGCAATGGTACAATGTGTAAAGTTGTATTTTCCACCTAAAGTCCCGGCAAAAGAGGATTGACCAGAATTATTAATAACCACATTCTGTGCAGAAACGGAAGTTGCTCTACCTAAAATTCCAAATCCACTGGAATTATAGATTTGACTATTGGTTATGGTCAATTTATCATTTGGCGCTGATTGATTACCTTCAGATAGAATGCCAATAGTTGCATTTTTTATGGTTGCATAATTAACACTGTTATTTTCGCTTCCATTAAATAACCAAATGGTGCCCCATTGTCCTGGCACATCTTCAAAAAGTGGTTCTAGGCGATCTCCTTCTAAAATGACTTCATTTTCTAACTCGTCTTGGTCTGTACTTAGTTCTCCATTAATATTGAGGGTTCCGCCATCGGTGATAATAATACCTGAATCTGCATGAAAGTGTACACGTGTACCTGCTTCCATAGTCAGCGTTTGTCCGGTGTCAACTCCAGCATAACCGTAAATAACATAAGGTTTTTCGTTGGTAAAGGTGAGCTCGTCATTTTCGAGAAAACGTCCTTGTAAAGTGGTTTCATCTGGTGTTCCGTCGCCATCAACATCAAAAGTTAGGGTTTCAATAATACCTGTATCTGCATCTCTGTTTGGATAGATAAATACGGCATCTTTGACTAAAGTTACTAAATCCACATCTTGCTGGTTATTTCCAGAATCAAACAAAATACGATCCGTATATAAAAACTGTGTGTCTGAATTGGATAGTATTTCTATATCTATTGTGGTCTCTATGAAAATGAACATGCTGTCTTTTGCCAGTAACTCAACATTTTCAAAGAATTTACCTTCTTGTGCGCCTCCCAGTCCCGTAGTTCCGTCCACATTCATTCTGTAAAAAGAGTTGACTCCGTTTTCGAGCTGTATAGTGGGAATCACAATATCATCATCACTTCTATTGTAGACTTTGAGGTTGTAAGTACTAGAACCTATGTTTGTAAAAACGGTATCTAAATACACCGTGTCCCTTTCAAATCTAAGATTTCCTTTGCTTGGTGAGAATTCAAAATCCTTTCGGCAAGAACTCCAAAATAATAATATAATTAAACAAATTAAGAATGTTAGCAATCGCTGCATAAGAGATAAATATAATTTTGGCTTAAAAATATAACTTTTGAAGTTAGGATTTATTATGAAGCGGAATTAATAATTTAATTTGTCGTTCTGAGGGAAGTATGACCGAAGAATCTTTGTATTAATAGCTATAGAGATTCTTCACTCGTACCTCGTTCTGAATGACAGGGCTAATCCTTGACTTTAGATTTCTCTCCATATTCTTCGAGTAGAATTAAAAACAATTGGCTGTTCAATACCAATTGCTCTAAGAGCTCCATTTTCTTTTCCTCTTTTAGCAATTCTGAGCTGATACCTTTGGCTTCACAAAAATTATAAAACAGTTTAACGTTAGTTTCTGGTATTTTTAAATCTTCAGTGACCAAACGTTTTTTGAAAAATGAGCTTTTATCGAATAAAGAATCTATCTGTTCATAGGTTATAGGCTGATAGGTTGGTGCTCTATACTTATCCTTTTTTTTGAATAATTTAGCCACCAAACCAATTATTGCTATAAAGTCTACACCATAGGTTGCATTAGCGGGTTGATAAAGTCCGGGATTGTTCTTTATGTCCTCTTTAATTAAGTTACGCAGTTCCGTATTGTAAGTCTCAGCTTCAAAAACAGGTTGTTCTGGTTCTGCTTTAATCTCAACTTCTTCTAATTCGTTGATGATCTTTTCGACCTCAAAAACATTAAGCTCTTCAAAATGAATTTGTTTTAGTACAATTTCTTTGGGGTAATAGAATACAGATTTAAACGAAATAGTATCATTTACTTTGCCTTCGATACTAAAGTTACCTTCAGCATTAGTGACCGTTAATCTGTTTTGTGTTTTATTTAAAACCTTTATGTTTTTTACTATAGATTTTGAATCGTATACCTTTCCTTTTAATGTCTGCCCAAAAATACTAGAGTGGGAGCACAAGAGAATTAATATACTAAATAAGTAACGCATTGAAAGTTGATTGATGCGTTAAAGAAAAGGCTTTAAAACAAGATACAATATGGCGTTAAATAAACTTTAACCTAAATAAATGTTAATCCAAAAGTTTAGAGGTTAAAAAATTAACACAGTGATTAAAACCATAGAATACAAATCACGGCTTCTTTATTTTTACTTCAAAAAGCTTATCCCAATTTTTACCAGTTACAAAAATGGTTTTACGCTCTGGGTGGTAGGCAATTCCATTTAAAACATCTAGTTTATCGTGTTGTTTTACAAGTTGTTTGAGTGGTTTAAAGTTTATAACACCTTCAACACCACCTGTTTTTGGATTAATAATAACAACTCCATTACGATGATAGATATTGGCATAAATCTTTCCGTCAATCCATTCGAGTTCATTTAAAGCGGGAATTTTACCTTTTTCTGTATAAACTTCGATATGGCCTTTTTCAGTTAGGTTGTCTGCATTTAATAGCCAAATTTTATCCGTACCATCAGATTTATAAAGTGTGTTACCATCGTTACAAATTCCCCAACCTTCCTTACTTTTTCCGTAATTAAAAGTGCTTACTTTTTCAAAAGTATCGACATTATAAATAAAGCCTCTATTTTCTTTCCATGTGAGTTGGTAAATCTTATCGTTTAAAATGGTTAACCCTTCGCCAAAATAGTTATCCTCTAAATCTAGATTTTGTAACACCTCACCAGTTTCAAAATCTAGTTTTCTTAACTTAGATTCTTTGTATTGTCCTGTACTTTCGTACAAGTCTCCATAATAAAATTCTAAGCCTTGCGTATAAGACGTAATATCGTGCGGATAGGTATTTACAACTTCATAGGTGTAAATCGCAGGTATAATGTTGTTAAATACTTTAATGGATTTAGTTAGCGTTTCGGTTTTATCACCATAACTTACGGTTGCCGTAATGGTTTTCTCACCAAGAGTTATATCATTTAAAACCTCGTCCTTATCGATTGATTTCCCATCAAGTTCGTAGCTTACGTTAGTGATGTCTATTTTTTTGGGATTGTCAATGGACAATGCTAACGTGTCCCCAAGCATTAATGATTTTACTTTGGTATTAATGCTAAGACCAGTTTTTTTTTGGGTATTTGCATCTCCACAACTGATTAAAATTGCACTTAAGTATAGGAGAATGAAATATTTAGAAATTTGCATAAGTAGTATCAGATTTTTTAGCAAGTTATTAAAAAAAATCAGTTTAAAAATCATTATGCAAATGGTTGTAAAAGTTTTAAAAGGTTGTATCTTTGCCGCCGGGCAAGTCCTACACAACCAGCTCCTGCTTAATCCTCCAGGACGGGAACGTAGCAAAGGTATGCGGTCGTAGCGGTGTGATGTAGGTAGCTTGCCCTTTTTTACGCAATATATCTAAATCTTGAAAGCTCTACAGATTCAAGATTTTTTTAGTTTAAACAGGTGTTAACATATTGTGCTGAATTTGTAGTAATAGCGATTTAAAATTTTATTATTTTGAAACTTTGTACATTTAACTTCAAACTTTTAACTCAAAAAAATGTCTAAAGTTGTTTTAATAACGGGAGGATCTTCGGGTATTGGAAAATCTGTTGGTGAGTTTCTTCAAACCAAAGGCTACAAGGTCTATGGAACGAGTCGAAATCCCCAAAACTATCCTAAAAGTCAATTTCCTATTATTGCTTTAGATGTAACTCAACCAGAAACCATTAAAGATTGTGTTGCAACGGTTCTAAAAGATGCCTCTAAAATAGATGTTTTAATAAACAATGCTGGGGCAGGAATTACGGGCCCTGTTGAGGAAATTCCAGATGCCGAGATTAAGCGCAATTTCGAAACCAATTTTTTTGGACCAATCAATGTTATTAAAGCGGTTTTACCAACTATGCGAAGTCAAAATTCAGGTTTAATTATTAATGTTACTTCTATTGCTGGCTATATGGGTTTGCCTTACCGAGGTGTTTACAGTGCTACTAAAGGTGCATTAGAGCTAATTACTGAAGCTTTTAGAATGGAGCTTAAAGGGTTCAATGTTGAAATGACTAATGTAGCCCCTGGTGATTTTGCAACTAATATTGCTGCTGGTCGTTACCACGCTCCGGTTTTAAAGGATTCTCCATATAAAGAAAAATATGGGGAGGCTTTAAAAACTATGAACGATCACGTAGATGATGGCAGTGATCCTAAGCAAATGGCAGAAGCGATATATAAAATTATTGAAACCAAAAAGCCTAAAATACATTATAAAGTAGGTGCTTTTATGCAAAAATTCTCCATTGTATTAAAGCGCATATTACCAGATAAGGTTTATGAAAAAATCCTTATGAAGCATTATGATATGTAAAATAAGGTTGTGTTAATATATTCTGAAAAATAATTATCCTCTAAGGCTGTTAAAATTCGTAAATTCGCGACAACTTTAAACACAACAATTCAAATTTAAATTAGATGAAATTTTTTATTGATACAGCTAATCTCGACCAGATTAAAGAAGCTCAAGATATGGGCATTTTAGATGGTGTTACTACCAATCCATCTTTAATGGCAAAGGAAGGCATTACTGGTACAGATAATATTATGAAGCATTATGTTGACATTTGTAATATTGTCGATGGTGATGTGTCTGCAGAAGTTATCTCAACGGATTTTGACGGTATGGTGAGAGAAGGTGAGGCTTTGGCTGAACTTCACGACCAAATTGTTATAAAATTACCAATGATTAAAGATGGCGTAAAGGCTTGTAAATATTTTTCGGATAGAGATATAAAAACCAATGTAACATTAGTGTTTTCGCCAGGACAAGCCTTATTGGCAGCAAAAGCGGGTGCTACTTATGTATCTCCATTTATTGGCCGCTTAGATGACGTCTCTACAGATGGTTTAAACTTAATTGCGGAAATTCGTCATATCTATGATAACTATGCATTTGAAACTCAAATTTTAGCAGCTTCGGTTCGTCACACTATGCATGTTATAGACTGTGCTAAATTAGGTGCAGATGTTATGACAGGTCCATTAAAATCTATTGTAGGATTGCTCAACCACCCACTTACAGATATAGGTTTAGAAAAATTCTTAGCAGATTATAAAAAAGGAAATTAATAAGATTGATATTTATTTGAGAAGCATCTTATTGTTTAGCGGCAATAAGGTGCTTTTTTCGTAATAATCCCTCAAGTGTTTCTTTAAATTCTGAACTAAATATATTGGCATTGGGATGAAGAATCATTGAGTTTTCATCAACAATAATGGCTTTATTTAAATAATTTACGGCAAGTATCTTACGTGCAGCTTTAGAGTTTTTAAACTTAAATTCGTTTATCGTCGAGAAGTTATAATTATTAATGATATTCTTCCAGAATTTATCATCATTATCATTAACGTTTATCGATATAAAATCCATCTGCGGAAACTGCGCTTTTAATTCCGTAACCATGTAATGACTGTTTCGGTACTGACTTTTAGAATTAGAAGACCAAAAGTAAATAATTGTTGGTTTGGTAATTATAGAATTTAAATAATGAACTGTATCATTATAATTTACAACCGCCAAATTTGGCAATGGATTTCCTTGGCGTAGAGATTTTAACGATGTCACCAAGTCTTTCATATAAGCCTTATCTTCTTCATTTGTACTTTTAGACAAGTAATAATTCAATATTTCATTGGCTTCAGACTCAGTATGGTTATGGCTAATAAAGTCTCTGGCTTTGTACTTTAATAAGTTATTCTTAATGGTTTTGTCCGTGATAATGCTATCAATCAAATCCATTTTAGAAATATTGTAATCCATAGCGTGCCTATCAAATTTACTATGGTAAGGATTATTCTTGTAATACGATTTAATAGCCAAATTATCTATATGCGAAAACAAAAACCTATTGTAAGAGAAAAAATGGCTTAGATGATTGGCATTGTAATCTATGTTTGCTCTATGGTTATAAAAATCTTCAGGTAGATCTTTAATATGAATAAGTTTATTGTTCCCAAAATAAGCGAAGGGATAAATTTCCTTATCTGCATAGCTGTTGTAATTAATGTTTGCTTCAATGACAGATTTAAAGAATTCTGATTCGTTACTCTTGCTCAAAAATCTATGGAATTCCTCAAGCTGATGTTTACGTCTTTTTTCAACAAACGCATTAAAATCTTCAGGATTCATCTTAGCATACTTCACCAACTTCTTAGCTTCCTTTTCGTTAGTGAGATAGGTTTTAATGAGGTAGTTGTTTTTTTTGGCACCATTTCCGGTAAAAACCAACGATTCGTCAAAATCATAGGTATTGAGCCTAAACATAATACTGTCCGAAGGTTCTAATAACACCGTTTGGTATTCACCTCCGTGTCTAATTAAATAAAGACCAGATTCTAAATTCTCTATTTTATGGATAAACCTATTGTTGGCATCAAGGCTAAGCGTGTCAAAAACTTTGCCCTCGGTATTGTGAAGTATGATGTTTTTATTCTTAGGATTTATAATTTCACCACCAATGTATGCGTAGTCACCATTACCACTACCGTTAATTTTACATCCAATGGTAATGGATAACAAAACACAAGTTATAGCTATATATCGAGTTAACATGGGCAATTTCATCATAGTTTAGCTAAACAAAAATATAGGTTGAAAACCTCAAGTCTTGTTAATGCCACGTTAAATCTTGTTATACGGTCTATTTATTTCGTCTAATGGCTATAATTTTCTACTTTTGCACTCTCAAAAAATAAAGATATGTTATCAGTTTCAAACCTTTCTGTTCAATTCGGAAAACGCATACTTTTTGATGAAGTCAATACCAGTTTTAATTCAGGTAATTGCTACGGAATCATAGGTGCAAATGGCGCAGGGAAATCTACATTTTTAAAGATACTTGCTGGTAAAATGGATCCAACATCTGGTCATGTACATTTAGAGCCAGGAAAGCGTATGTCTGTTTTAGAGCAAAATCATAACAAACATGATGAAGATACTGTTTTAGAAACCGTTTTAAAAGGTAATAAACCACTATATAAGTTAAAGTCTGAAATTGATGCACTTTATGCAGACTATACCGATGAGAATGCAGAAAAAATAGGAGAATTACAGGTAGAGTTTGAAGAAATGAATGGCTGGAACGCAGATTCTGATGCTGCTGCCATGCTATCAAATTTAGGGATTAAGGAAGATTTACATTATTCGTTAATGGCAGATTTAGATGGTAAGCAAAAAGTACGAGTATTGTTAGCACAAGCTTTGTTTGGAAACCCTGATGTGTTGATTATGGATGAGCCTACCAACGATTTGGATTACGAAACCATTTCTTGGTTAGAGAATTTCTTGGCAAATTACGATAACTGTGTCATTGTTGTATCTCACGACAGGCACTTTTTAGATGCGGTTTGCACGCATATTTCTGATATAGACTTCGGAAAGATTAACCACTATTCTGGCAACTACACGTTTTGGTACGAGTCATCGCAATTAGCCGCAAAACAGCGCGCGCAACAAAACAAAAAAGCTGAAGAGAAGAAGAAGGAACTTGAGGAATTTATCCGTCGTTTTTCTGCCAATGTAGCCAAGTCTAAGCAGGCCACAAGTAGAAAGAAAATGATCGATAAGTTAAACATCGCAGACATAAAACCAAGTAGTCGCCGTTATCCCGCCATTATTTTTGAACGTGAGCGAGAAGCTGGAGATCAAATTTTACATGTTGAAGGCTTATCAGCAAGTTTAGATGGTGAAACTTTATTTAAAAGTATTGACATCAATTTAGCAAAAGGTGATAAGGTGGTTGTATATTCCAAAGATTCTAGGGCTACCACTGCATTTTATGAAATTATCAACGGCAAGCAAAAGGCAGACTCAGGTAAATATGCATGGGGAGTGACCACTACACAGTCTTATCTGCCATTAGACAACAGTGAATACTTTAATAACAAACTATCGCTTGTAGACTGGTTGCGTCAATGGGCAACAACTGAAGAAGAGCGTGAAGAGGTTTACATCAGAGGGTTTCTTGGTAAAATGATTTTTAGTGGTGAGGAAGCTTTAAAAACTTCAGATGTTTTATCTGGTGGAGAAAAAGTACGTTGTATGTTAAGCCGAATGATGATGATTAGGGCTAATGTCTTAATGGTAGATGAACCAACAAACCACTTGGATTTAGAAAGTATTACGGCTTTTAATAATGCACTTAAAAACTTTAAGGGAACCGTACTCTTAACAACACACGATCATGAATTTGCCCAAACCGTTGGTAACAGAATTATTGAGTTAACACCAAACGGAGTTATTGATCGCTACATGACATTTGACGAATATATGAGTGATAAAAAAATCAAAGAACAACGCGAGAAGATGTATGCTGTTATAGCTTAGGCTATTCTTTTATTGTTAAAATCTTTTCATAGGATTCTTCATTGATGTAGTGATAGCTTTCTAGTAATGAAAAACAGCTACTAGGAGGAAGCCTCCATCTCGGCCTTAATCTGTTCCACTATGGCAATTGCTTTGTCTAATTCATCATTAAGCACAAAAACTTCTTGAAACCCTTGGTTCATACTACCATAACCAGCAAGTCGTTGCGATTCACCTTCGTCTTTTATAATGGGAATTATACCTATACGTTCTAATTCATTCTTAATGCGCGTGACTAAAATAAAGTTGCCGTTGTATACTTTTTTATATTCGGAAGTGCTCATATCTATAGGTTTTAAATTATAAGTAGAAGTTACAAAATTTTGCTAAGATTTCCTAGTGTAAAATAGCTTCAATATTTAATAACACTATTAAAATAACAGCTACAATAAGTTTTGGCTATTAAAATATAATTTTAAAAAATATTGGGACTGTGTTTAAAGCACATAATTTCATAATTTTATAGTCAAAGAAATACTAACTTAAAAACTTACAATATGAATAGTAATCATGGTGAAGCTTGGGACATTAATAATTCAGACGCAAGTCAGTGTCCTTTTCTAAGTGGAGACCAAAAGAAGACTGCAGGTCGTGGAACAAGCAATAGAGACTGGTGGCCAAACGAATTAAAGCTAAACATTCTGAGGCAGCATGCAGCTAAAAATAACCCAATGGGTGATGATTTTAATTACGCAGAGGCTTTTAATAGTATTGATTTTGCTGCGTTGAAGCAAGATGTAATTGAATTAATGACAGATTCTCAAGATTGGTGGCCAGCAGATTATGGGCATTATGGGGGATTTATGATTCGTATGGCATGGCACAGTGCTGGTACATACAGAGTAGGTGACGGTAGAGGAGGAGCAGGAACAGGAACACACCGTTTTGCACCATTAAATAGTTGGCCAGATAACGGTAACTTAGATAAAGCACGCTTATTATTGTGGCCAGTAAAAAAGAAATACGGCAACAAAATTTCTTGGGCAGATTTAATGGTTCTTGCCGGTAATTGCGCTTTAGAGTCTATGGGATTCCCAACTTTTGGTTTTGCAGGAGGACGTGAAGATGTTTGGGAACCCGAACAAGATATTTATTGGGGAAGTGAAACGGAGTGGTTGGATAATGATGAGCGTTACGATACATCCGATGGCGATTTAGAAGGCCATTTAGGTGCTGTTCATATGGGATTAATCTACGTAAATCCTGAAGGCCCAAATGGTGAGCCAGACCCTTTGAAATCGGCGCATGATATTAAAATTACATTTGGTCGTATGGCAATGAATGATGAAGAAACTGTAGCCTTAGTTGCTGGTGGCCATACCTTTGGAAAGGCACATGGTGCCGCAGACCCTGAAAAATACGTAGGAGTTGAACCTCATGGAGCCTCCATTGAAGAAATGAGTACGGGTTGGAAAAACACTTACGAATCTGGCGTATTACAGCATGCCATAACAAGTGGTATAGAAGGTGCTTGGACACCAAACCCAACAAAATGGGATGCCGACTATTTTAATGTATTGTTAAATTATGATTGGGAATTAACCAAGAGTCCTGCTGGTGCACACCAATGGACACCAACCGCAGAATCCAATGCACGCATGGCACCAACGGCTGATGGTAGCGGTAAGCAAGCTCTTATGATGACGACGGCAGATATGGCCCTGAAAATGGATCCGACATACAGAGAGATTTCTGAGCGTTTCCACAAAGACCACAAAGCATTTGAAGATGCCTTTGCAAGAGCATGGTATAAATTAACGCACAGAGATATGGGGCCGATTGATCGTTATTTAGGTCCAGAAGTGCCTACTGAAGAATTGATTTGGCAAGACCCGATTCCGAAAGTGGATTATACCTTGAGTGATTCTGATATTGAATCGTTAAAGAAAATGATTTTAGCTTCTGGTCTATCTGTTTCAGAATTGGTTAAAACGGCTTGGGCTTCAGCTTCTACATTCAGAGGTTCTGATATGCGAGGTGGAGCAAATGGCGGACGACTAAGATTGGAGCCACAGCGTAGTTGGGAAGTCAATAATCCTGAAGAACTAAACAAAGTATTGAGTGTTCTTGAAGGGATTCAAAAAGAATTTAACGGAACAATTTCTATGGCAGATTTAATCGTTTTAGCTGGTAATGCTGGTGTAGAAGAAGCTGCTAAAAATGCAGGTCATAATATAAATGTTCCTTATACGCAAGGTAGGGGTGATGCTTCACAAGAACAAACGGATTTAGAATCGTTTGGATATTTAGAGCCATTGGCTGATGGATTTAGAAACTATATGAGTGCTAAATTAAATGTGGCTGCAGAAGATGTATTAGTAGATAAAGCAAATTTATTAACACTTTCAATACCAGAAATGACAGCTTTAGTTGGTGGACTTCGTGTATTGGGTGCTAATTACGATAATTCAAATTATGGTGTATTTACAGATAATGTAGGGCATCTTACAAATGATTTCTTTACCAATGTTTTAGACTTTACGTATACATGGAGTGCAACTTCAGATGACGATGCCATTTTTGAAAGTCGTGACCGTAGAACTGGTGAAGTAAAATTCACAGGAACACGAGCAGATCTCATTTTTGGATCTAATACAGAATTAAGAGCAGTTAGCGAAGTTTATGGTGCAAATGATGGAGAAATCCGTTTTGTAAACGATTTTGTGGCAGCTTGGGCAAAAGTGATGAATTTAGATCGTTTCGATTTAAAGTAATTCAAATCTAAATTTTTTTAAGACCTGTCAGGTTTCAAAACTTGGCAGGTCTATTCTTGAACTCATTTTAAACTTTTTTAATTTTCGCTTAAACCCAAAAGTTGAAATGAGTTCATTTTAAAAGACAATAGTATGAATGCACAAGAACTATTTTTTAGAACCATTCAATCCGGAAACCTTGAAAACCTAAAATTACAATTGCAAAATAATCCGCATTTGGTAAATAGTGAAGATGCCAGAGGATTTACACCTTTAATCTTTGCAACGTATTTTGATAAGGAAGCGATTGCTCAACTTTTAATAGAACACAAAGCAAATATCAATGCTAAAGATGCTTCTGGTAATACGGCTTTAATAGGTGTTTCTTTTAAAGGCAATGTTAAATTGACACGCCTTTTAATTAAAAATGGAGCAGATGTAAATGCCCAAAACAACAAAGGAACTACAGCTTTGAGTTTTGCTACGCAGTATAATCAAGAGGCTGTTGTCAAAATTCTGCTAGAGTATAATGCAGACAAATCCATTAAAGATGCTGATGGTAAAATAGCTTTGTATTATGCAAAAAGCAAAGAATTTTATAACTTAATACCCTTGTTGGGTTAACAACCCCTGGCATGGGTTTTTAAACCTCAATTTTACTTAAAATTTAGGATATTTATAACAGTTCTAAATAGCGTTTTTCCCTTGTCTGGTGTATCTTTATAGAGTAATCAAAAAAAGTAGACTATGAAATCACTCTATTATTTATTATTGTTTTTATTCTTATTCAGTTCATGTGTTGTTGTACGTCAAGATGAGGTTGCTGTAAAACGTCGACAAGGAAAATTAATTGGCGAGCCCATAAGTCAAACAGCTAAAATTTATAACCCTTTAGTTACGACTTATATAAAAGTGCCAACACGTATTGTTAATTTCAAGATTAATTTAGAAATCCCTTCAAAAGAAGGATTAACAATTGGTTCTGAAATGTCAATTTTATATCGCGTAAAGTCAACTGAAGTAAAGTCTTTGCTTGAAAACGTAGGGATGAATTATGAGCAAGAATTAATTGCTCCTGTATTTCGTTCAGCGCTAGCAGATGTAAGCGCTAGGTTTATGGCAAAAGATATGCATACAGGAAACCGAGCTTCTATTGAAGAAGAAGTTAAAAACATGATTAATGAAACTCTAGATAAGAAAGGAATCGTTATAGAGCAGGTGTTAATGAAGCGTATAGTGCTTCCAGCATCATTATCAACAGCAATTGAACAGAAACTCACGGCAGAGCAACGCGCGCAACAAATGCAATTTGTTTTAGAAAGAGAACGTTTAGAAAATGAGCGTAAACTTATTGAAGCGCAAGGTGAAGCACAAGCTAACATTGTTGCTGCTGAGGGAAAAGCAAAGGCAAATGAAGTATTGAGCTTAGGTTTAAACGAGCTTATATTACGTTTGCGAGCTATAGAAGCTTTTGAAAAGCTTAGCAACTCACCAAATGCTAAAGTGATTGTTACTAATGGGGAAACACCTCTAATTATTGGTGATAAATAAAAAGACCAACATTTCAATACAATAGGCTGTCTCAAATGCGCTGGAAATCAGTTTGAGACAGCCTATTTATGATACGGTTCTAGTTCATGTGGTTTTCTAAAAATTGGGCAACACCTTCATGTGTGGCCTCCATACCAGAGTTTCCTTTATTCCAATTCGCAGGGCATACTTCACCATTCTCTTCTACAAATTGTAAAGCATCTACCATGCGCAACGCTTCATCAACATTTCTTCCCAACGGCAGATCATTCACAATTTGATGACGAACGATACCTCCTTTATCAATTAAGAACAAACCTCTGTAGGCAACCAATTCTCCTTCAGCTTGCAACATGTCATTGTCATCATAGTAATAATCTCCGGCCAAAACATCAAAATTCCTGGAAATGGTTTTGTTGGTATCTGCAACCAGAGGATAAGTAATACCTTTAATACCTCCCTTGTTCTTCTCTAATTGCAACCAGCCAAAATGTGACTGCTCAGTATCTGTAGAAACAGCAACCACTTCAGTATTTCTAGATTTAAATGCTTCTAATTTTTCTTGAAATGCATGAAGCTCAGTTGGACAAACAAATGTAAAATCCTTGGGATAAAAGAACAGCACAACGTGCTTTTTGTTAATAAATTGATCTAACGAGAAATTCTCAACAAATTCGCATCCATTAACTACAGCTTGCGCATTGAATTGAGGTGCTTTTTTTCCTACTAATACAGCCATTTTTATAATAATTTTTTAGTTAAATTTTAAAATCGGCTGCAAAGATACATATACACTCAACATTTAACAATGATAAATGTTTTAAAAATAAGAAGTCATTTTAGCTTTTTGTTTTTAGACGAATTTTATGTGTTTTTTAGGAAATAGAAAAGGTCAAGCTGACCTCTAATAAGTTTATACCGTTTTACCAGCTAGCATTCTAATCTTAATTCTAAATGCAGCAAATAGTAAGGTCGTAAATGGACTGAGCCAGTTAAATATAGCATAGAAAAAGTATTCACCAACTCCGACACCTAATACGCCGCTTTGATAAGCTCCACAAGTATTCCATGGAATAAGTACAGAAGTAACCGTTCCTGAATCCTCAAGTGTTCGACTTAAATTTTCTGGTGCTAGACCCTTATCTTCGTAAGCTTGCTTAAACATTTTTCCTGGGATGACTATTGCCAAATACTGATCTGAAGCAATAACATTCAAGCCCAAACAACTCATAACTGTACTGGTAAATAACCCAAATACCGAAGAAGCTATGGATAATAGGGCTTTAGTAATTCTGGCTAAAGCTCCAATACCATCCATTATACCACCAAATACCATAGCACAAACGATTAGGAATATGGTCCATAACATGCCTTCCATTCCGCCAGAACTAAATAAATCATTAAGTTTTTCGTTGTCTGTTGCAACTGCTGTATCTGTTAGGATTGAATTTATTATTGCATAGAAACTAGAATCAGATAGGCTTTGCAAAACTTCAGGCTGAAAAATAACAGCAAAAACAGCCGCAAGAATTACACCTGTAGCTAAAGCAACCAAAGGTTTTGTTTTTAATAAAATTAAGCCAATTACCGCAGCAGGAACAAGAAATAGCCACAGTGTAATACTAAACGTTTTATCAATCGAAGCTAGTAAATTACTAATATCTGCATTTCCTGTTGGCTCTATTGTAGTGCTTATAATTCCAAATACAATCAAGGTTACGGTGATAGTAGGTACTGTTGTAAATGCCATATGCCTAATATGTGTAAACAAATCTGTACCGGCCATTGCAGGAGCCAAATTAGTAGTATCACTAAGCGGTGACATCTTGTCTCCGAAATAGGCACCAGAGATTACGGCACCAGCAATCATTCCAGGGTTAATGCCTAAAGCAGTACCAATACCAACTAATGCAATACCTACTGTAGCTGAGGTTGTCCAAGAACTTCCTGTTGCAATGGAAATTACTGCAGCAATAATCACAGAAGCTGGCAAGAATATTTCTGGGCTTAAAACTTGTAAGCCATAATATACCATTGCGGGAATGACACCACTTATAAGCCATGTACCAGCCAAAGCACCTACTAAAAATAAAATCATAATTGGGATAAATACACTTTTTAAGTTTTCCCAGACTTCTTTTACCATAACAAGTGGTGATACTTTGTTGAGCAGACCTCCAATAAAGGCTACGAAACCGCCTATTAATAATATATATTGATTAGAATAGCCACCAAACATCTCACCATTTGCAAAAAAGATATTATAAGCTAATAAACCCATTAATATGACGACAGGCACAAGTGCTTCAAAAATATTCAGTTCTTTGTTATCAATTATTTTTTGATCTTCAATTTTAACTTCAGAGATATTGTCGTCGTCTTGCATTTCAGTTGAGTTTGTTTCCGTAATGTTACGATTTTGTTAAGCCATTTGCAAATGGATTAAATGTGTACTTTTACATTCAGTTTTATGGATTCAATAACTCAAATTGTTTTAGGAGCCGCTTGTGGTGAGGCTGTTCTTGGAAAAAAAATCGGAAACAAGGCCTTATTGTTTGGAGCTATTGGTGGTACAATTCCAGATTTAGATGTCTTCATTGGTGCTTTACTTTATAACAATGAGATTGATGCTATGCTCTTTCACAGAGGATTTATGCATTCTATTTTGTTTTCAATATTAGGGGCTTTTTTACTGGGTTGGTTGGTGCATAAACTCTATGATACCGGTAAGCGGTTGCATTCCACAACACAGCGAGATTGGATTCAACTTTTCTTTTGGTCATTGTTTACACATCCGATTTTAGATTGTTTTACCCCTTATGGTACGCAACTCTTTGCTCCGTTTTCCAATTATAGAGTTGCTTTTAACAATATTGCTGTAGCCGATCCTTTGTACACGGTTCCGTTTTTTATATGTATCATCGTTTTAATGTTTTTTAACAGACAAAGTAATAGGAGATGGTTGTGGTTAAAATTGGGAATTGGTATAAGTTCGGTGTATATGCTATTCACCATTTTCAACAAGTTGTATATTAACAGTGTTTTCAAATCTTCCCTTAAGGATAAAGCTGTAATGTATTATAGGTATAGTGTGCAGCCCGCAATTTTAAATAATGTACTTTGGTATGGTATTGCTGAGACCGAAGATAATTATCATGTAGGTTTTTATTCCTTATTGGATGCGTCCAATCGTTTTTCGGATTGGCAAACTATTCCAAAGGAAAGAGTTTTAAAAGCTTCAGAATTTAGTGATATAAAAGACTTGGCTTGGTTTAGCGATGATTATTATAACGTTGAATTTTTAGAAGATGGAAATTATCTTTATAAAGATCTGCGTTATCCGTTGGTAGAGACAAGAGAAGGTTTTAAAGCTGTATTCAACTTAAAACTCTTTAAAGATAGTGAGCGTTTAAATATGCTTCCGTTTGAACCAGAAATGAGTGATTTTAGCTTTACAATGTCTGCACTTTGGATAAGATTGAAAGGGAAATAAGGCTGTCTAAAAAATGGTATTCTGAATAAAATGAAGTATTTAAATGACTAAAATTCTTCGCTTTGGCTTCTACAAGTTCTGCTTAACAGCTCTGAATAAAAAGCCAATTCATTTTTCAGACAACATTATCAAAATTAAACGGTTTCGGCTTTAAAAACCCCAATTTCTACCATACAAGCTTTCATCATTTTATAAGTGCGTTCTATGTCGGCATCTAAACCTATGGAGAAGCGTATCAGTCCATCACTCAAACCCATAGCTTCCTGCTCATCTTCAGGAATTTCAGAAGATGTAGAGCTTCCCGGGGCACTGAATAAAGTCTTATAAAATCCTAAACTCACAGCCAAATAACCTAAGTTACGTTCTTGCATTAATTCCATAAGCGCATTGGCTTTATCCAAAGAACCAACATCTATAGTAAGCATACCGCCAAATCCATATTTTTCATTCATCATGGATTTGAATAGCTCATGGGATGGGTGAGAGGCTAAACCTGGATAAACGGTTTTTAAACCGTCACTTTCAAACTTCTCAGCTAAATACGTGGCATTATGACTGTGTTGCTGCATTCTAATATGCAGTGTTCTCAAGTTTTTCAATACTGAAGCCGAACGTAGACTGTCCATAGTAGAACCCAACAACATAGCGGCACCATCATTTACATTTCTAAGTTGATCGATTAACTCTTGAGTACCGCAAACAACTCCTCCAACGGTATCTGAAGAGCCGTTAATAAATTTAGTAAGACTGTGAATAACAATATCTGCACCAAGTTTTACGGGAGAAATTGATAAGGGTGAAAATGTATTGTCAACCACCAATTTAAGATTATATTTTTTAGCTAATATTGCTAAGCCTTTTATATCAGCGACTTCTAACAACGGGTTACTGACCGATTCACAGTAAAGAACTTTCGTTTTTGGTGTAATTGCAGCTTCTACAACCTCTAGTTTGGTAATGTCCACAAACGTGGTGTCGATTCCCAAACGTGGTGCAAAATTCTTTAAAAAAGCGTAAGTGCCACCATAGATTGTTCTACTGCTCACAATGTGGTCGCCAGTATCGCATAATTGCAATAATACTGGGGTTATGGCTCCCATACCAGAAGCTGTGACCGTGGCTGTTTCCGTACCTTCCATAGCAGCTAGGGCTTCGCCTAGATATAAGTTTGAAGGTGAAGAATGACGAGAATATAAATAGCAACCATCAGCATTGCCTTCAAACGTGTCAAACATTGTTTTTGCCGAAAGGAATGTATAGGTTGATGAATCTGAAATTGATGGATTTACTCCACCAAATTCTCCAAAATATTGTAAATTTTGAATATGGTTTGCAGGTTTGAACTTCATAATGAAAATGATTTAATTGATCATTACAAAAATCCATAAGATTAGATTAAAATTCAATATAAATCTTATAATTTAGAAAATTAATCTAATTATTTAACTAATTTTAGATAAATAATCTATATTTTTATCTGTAATTGGATTTAATCAGAAAAAAACATAGACCAATATGCTTGATGAAATAGACAGACATCTACTAAAATTACTCCAAAACGATAGTAAGCAGACCAATAAAGCCTTGTCATATGCTTTGGGATTATCTGTCACGGCTGTATATGAGCGTATAAAGAAGTTAGAAAATAATGGTATTATTAAAAAATATGTGGCATTAATTGAAAAGAAAAAGGTTGATAAAGCTTTTATTGCATTTTGCCATGTAAAATTAGTTCAGCATTCTCAAGATTATGTTATTAAATTTGAGCGAGAAGTACGCAAATTAGATGAAGTATTGGAGTGTTATCATATTAGTGGAGATTACGATTACCTCATAAAAGTCTTGGTTGAGGATATGGAGGAATTTAGGGAGTTTATGGTAAAAAAGTTAACGAGAATAGACCATATTGGTAGTACACATAGTATGTTTGTAATTAATGAGGTGCAACACACCACGGCAATTTCTGTTTAGTATATGAGAAGTATTCGGTATAGGCTCATGGAGTTTTTTATAATCTTTGTTGCAATTCCTGTAAGCTTTGCTTTAGAATTTTCTATCTGGTTTAAGATGATAATTGCAATCACCGGATTTATCTATGTAGTATATGTGCTCTTAAAAATAGAAAACAACAAATTCAAAATCACACAACAACTCAATTGGAAACAATTTTGGATACGTACGGTATTAAAATTATTGGCAATAGCTTTATTGACAACAATTTATATGTATTTGGTAGATAAAGAAAACCTTTTTATGGTACTTATAAATAAGCCTTTAATGTGGATAATGATTTTATTTATCTATTCACTTTTTTCAGTATATCCTCAAGAGCTCATTTACAGAACATTTTTCTTTCAACGTTACGAGTCGTTATTTAGAAGTAATACGCTTTTTATGTTTACCAATGCAGCACTTTTTTCCTTAGCCCATATATTTTTTAAAAACACTTTGGTAATGATATTGACCTTTATCGGAGGCATTTTGTTTGCGTTAACCTTCAAAAAAACAAAATCCACACTTTTGGTATCCATAGAGCATGCTATCTATGGCTGTTGGTTATTTACTGTCGGAATGGGAGAGATGCTGGGGTTTCCATCGTAGTTAAATTTTGAAAACCATGTTAATTATATGCTAATTATCTGATTAATATAATTTTATATTTATGTATTTATTTAGTAACGCCGTACTTAAATTTAGATTCTACGCTGGTTTGTCTTCCCATAAAACATTCGTATTTTTGTTATTTATTTTAAAGTTCGAATCGGGTATTCTATAATGTTAAACTAGATTAATAGGCATGCAAATACATTAACTTAGCGGTTATGGCTTACTATAAGAACTAAAAATTAATAGATCATTTTCAATTAGCAATATAAAATAAATTAATATACAATATGAAGTCATACGATGTAGCGATAATAGGTTCTGGTCCTGGTGGTTATGTAGCAGCAATTCGCTGTGCGCAATTGGGAATGACAACTGCGATAATAGAAAAATACTCAACACTTGGCGGTACATGTTTAAATGTAGGTTGCATACCAAGCAAAGCTTTATTGAGTTCTTCGCATCATTACGAAGAGGCCACAAAACATTTTGAAGATCATGGTATTGAGATTCCAGGTGAAATAAAGGTGAATCTCGAAAAAATGATTGCACGGAAGCAAGCCGTTGTTGACCAAACTACTGGTGGCATTGATTTTTTAATGAAAAAAAATAAGATTGATGTCTATGAAGGCTTGGGTTCTTTTAAAGATGCAACACATATACAGATAGAAGGCAAAGATGCTGGAGAAATTGAAGCGAAGAATATTATTATAGCAACAGGTTCTAAACCATCTAACTTACCATTCATAGAATTAGACAAAGAACGTATTATTACGTCTACAGAAGCTCTAAAACTTAAAGAAGTTCCTAAGCACCTTATGATTATTGGTGGTGGAGTTATAGGTTTGGAGCTTGGTCAAGTTTACCGTCGTTTGGGCGCTGAAGTCACGGTTATCGAATACATGGATAGAATTTTGCCAACTATGGATGCAGGCTTATCTAAAGAGTTGAATAAAGTCTTTAAGAAAGCGAAGTGTAAAATGATGATGTCTCACAAAGTACAATCTGTTGAGCGTAAAGGAGATGAGGTCATTGTGAAGGCTGAAAACAAAAAAGGTGAAGTTGTAGAGTTTAAAGGTGATTATTGTTTGGTATCTGTTGGACGACGACCGTATACTGATGGATTAAATGCCGAAGCCGCTGGAGTAAAAATTAACGATAGAGGACAGGTTGAAGTCAACGAACACTTGCAAACATCTGTATCTAATATCTATGCCATAGGAGATGTTGTTAGAGGGGCGATGTTGGCACATAAGGCTGAAGAAGAAGGTGTGTTTGTGGCTGAAACGCTTGTAGGACAAAAACCACATATAGATTATAACTTAATTCCAGGTGTAGTGTACACATGGCCAGAGGTCGCAGCTGTGGGTAAAACCGAAGAAGAATTAAAAGCAGATGATATAGAATATAAAGTAGGTCAGTTTCCGTTTAGAGCTTTAGGTAGAGCTAGAGCTAGTGGAGATATCGATGGTTTTGTAAAGATCTTAGCCGATAAAACAACAGACGAAGTATTAGGTGTACACATGATTGGCGCACGTTGTGCAGATTTAATTGCCGAAGCAGTAACGGCAATGGAATTTAGAGCCTCTGCCGAAGATATTTCAAGATACTCGCATGCGCACCCAACATTTGCCGAAGCGGTAAAGGAAGCGGCTTTAGCGGCTACAGATGACAGACCTTTGCATGTATAATTATCATTCGCATGGGCGGGAATCTTATTATTAAAAAAAGCGAACATATAATGTTCGCTTTTTTTATAAAATTATAATTCTTGCATCAAATCCGCAATACGAAGTCGCTTGGAATAATCCCCTTCATTTACATCACGAACAAAGCAGTAGGCGCTAATCTCTTCGTTCTTCACCTTTTCTGAGAGCTCTTCAACTGTATTTGGTCCAAATTCTTCAGATTCTGAGATGTAATAGAACTCGTGATCGTAGATAATATTGCTAACTTTCTTTTTATACTTTTCTTTTAAAAAGGACTGAATATCTTCAACAGAGTTGAGATCATCTTTATAATTCGTGGTGTTGATATAGAGCGCAAACTCTTGCCTGTCTTGATGGTTTAGCACTAAGATGTCATCATCCTTAAAATAGGCTTTAACCGTAATAATACCATCTTCGGTTTCGATAGTAAATATATTTTGAATATTCAGCGTCCAGGATGTTTTAATGGAGGCATCTTTCCGTTCAATCTCTAGAATATTATTTTTCCGAAACGTGTAAACGGCTTTCTTTTTTGAAATTCCATTTACTAAAACCCATTGTTGATTTATAAAATGGGAATCGTGGTGACGCTCATAATCAAAAGGTTTTAAATTAGGAATTGTGTTGTGTAGATAAGCACTCATAGTAAGCGGTTAATAAATAATAGTAAGGGCTATTATAACGTTGAATTTGGGCTTTTAATATCTACTAAAGTTAAAATTTTTCGAGATGTTTCAAAACTTCTTTCTTATAACTTCGACTAATGGGCAGAGCTTTTCGATTAACTGTAATATCCTCATTCGTAAAGGATTGAATTTTCGATAAATGAACAATATAAGATCGGTGAATTCTTAAGAATTGATGACTTGGAAGTTTGGCTTCAATTGCACTTATAGTTTCGCGGGTTACAATAATGTTTTCTGTGCTGGGCGCAATCGAAGTGTCAGTGTGAATTTTGATATAATCACTATAGCTTTCTACATATAGTATGCTAGCGAAATCTACTTTTAGCATTTTTCGGTTAGATCGCACAAAAATAAAATCATTACGATCTGTAGTTTTATTTACCGAATCTTTTGAAACGATAGTTACTTCAAAATAGCGGTTTACAGCTTTTAATAAACGCTCAAAAGCAATCGGTTTTAAAAGGTAATCTACTGCTTGTAAATCAAAACCTTCAACAGCGTAATCCCTATAAGCAGTTGTAAAAATGATTTTTATGTCTTTGTTTATGGATTTTGCAAAAGCAATACCTGATATTTCGGGCATATTAATATCTAAAAATATAAGATCGACCTTGTGATTGCTTATAAAATTAAATGCCTCAATAGCATTTTTGCATTGAGAGATGACTTCTATATTATCAATTCCTGATATATGCGTAGCTATGACATCTCTTGCTATGGCTTCATCATCAACAATTATACAAGATATGGGTTTAGTCATTTGCCAAGTTAGATTTAATATTAAGTTGTAATACAACCGTAAATTCTGATTCGCTATTCGTTATTTGCAAATAGTATTGATCGGGATAGAGTAATTCTAAACGTTTTTTAATATTGTCTAAGCCAATACCATCAGTATGGTTAGAGTCTTTAGAGCTGGTGTTTTTTATACGGAACATTATAAAATCTGGCTGTGCTTCAATAGAAATGGTAATGTGCAAAATTCCATTTGTAATGGTACCGTGCTTGAAGCTATTTTCAACAAAGGGAATAAAGAGCATCGGTGCAATTTCAATAGCATTGGCACTTATGTTTTTTTTAATGTTGACTTTCAACGTTTCATTAAAGCGCATACGTTCTAAACTTACATAATCCTCAATATGATTTATCTCTTGTTCCAAACTCACAACGGGCTTATCGACTTGGTATAAAAGATAATCTAAAAGGTTAGAGAGTTTCAAAATCATTTCTGGAGTTTCTTTGGCTTTTTTTAAGGCAAAGCCATACATAGTGTTTAGTGTGTTGAATAAAAAATGCGGATGAATTTGCATCTTTAGATATTTCAACTCTTGTTCTTTTAGTTTAAGCTGCGCTTCTAAGATTTTTGCCTTAAGTGATTTGGTTTTATTGGAAGCTATAATGTTTAGTTTCATAAGCTTAAAACCACTCACTATAAAAGTCACAAGATATATTCCTGTCATTACAAAAAGTATGTTTCTCGTAATGGGATTCATGTTATTGTACTCAAAATTTGATATATAAATAAGGCTAAAAAAAATAGATACCATTACTAGGTAAGCAGAAATAATGAGCGTGTAAATACTATAAAGAATAAAGTGATAATAACGTTTTGTAATTAGGTAATCTGGAATCAGCTTGTAAATGGAAACATAAGTTAAAGCAATAGTAATGGGCATTAAAAAGAGCGAGTATACCAAAGTGTCATTAAAATTATTGCTGCCTACACCAAAAAAATAAGTAAAAAATAGAAGCACAACACACCAAAACAGAACGTGAAGTAAACCCTGCCCAATTTTTATTATTATGAATTCTCTAGTTAACATGCATTAAACTTGTCACTACAATAATACTATATTTTTAAACTGAATGGCTAGTTCGTAGACGAATGACAGAATTAGTTATGGATTTAACATTTGGTTATATCGAGTGCTAAATGGGTCGTCTACCGCAAAATTTAATTTTGCATCAAAGTTGTTCATAGATTTGAGGCAGTAATCAAAAAACGACAGCACATGATAGTATTAATAGGAGTCTTGTCTCTAATTATCCTAATCGTATTATTTTAAAAAAACAATAACTAAATTTATAAACTATGAATTCACTGGTAATTACAAATCAATTTGCGGATCGTTTTTCAGAAGGCGGCCCCTTTTTTATGACGCTTATATTATTATGTCTTTTATTATCCATTATACTTTTGGTAATAGGGTTTCTAAATGTGAGGAAGAATCCACGGAAGTCTCATAAGATGTTAAAACTTGTTGTGGATGCTAGTCTGTTGGGCTTAGTAATAGGATTTTTGGCTTCGGTAATTGGCCTAATTTCTGCTTTTGATTCTGTAGAGGCGATAGGTGATCCAAGTCCAGCTTTATTCGCAGGCGGACTTAAAGTATCTTTATTGACGGCAACATTTGGGCTTTTCAGCTTTATTATTGCTCGAATAGGTATTTTATTTTTAAGGTGGCGACTTAATGCAGAAATGAGCGAATAAAACTATAAACATAATATAGTAAAGGCGAACTTTTAAAGTTCGCTTTTTTTATGCCAAGCAGTTTTATTCAGTAATTTTGCATAAAGCTTTACAATGGAAGAACTTACACTGACCACACCTGCACTTTTATTCTCAGCAATATCTTTAATAATGTTGGCCTATACCAACCGGTTTTTAGCTTATGCAGCAGTTATCAGAAACTTAAGCGATAAGTATTTAGAAAAGAAAGAAGATTCGTTAATACGGCAAATAGATAACCTAAAACTAAGACTTAACTTAACACGTTGGATGCAAATTTTTGGAATATCAAGTCTTTTGTTATGTGTACTTACAATGTTTTTAATTTATATAGACCAGCACACATTTGCTATTTGGACTTTTGGTATTGCCCTGATATTGCTTATATTATCACTAGCATTTTTAATTAGGGAAATTCAAATTTCCACAAAAGCGTTAGCACATCATTTAAGCGATATGGAGGATAATTTAAAAAAGTAAGAATTTTTTTAAAATTTATGTGACTTATTAAAAATATCTGTGTCTTAAAGGAGTAACTAACGAAGTTAAAACGAACTAAAAAAATAAATTGACAACAGACGCTGTTCATACCCTAACCGATGAAGCGCTAGTAGAAGCAATCGTAAAAACCAACGATACCTTGTTGTTTGAGGTTCTATACGATAGATATGCTACTATGGTTTACAACAAATGCTATGGGTTTGCCAATAGTGTTGATGAAGCCAAAGATCTGACACAAGATGTTTTTTTAAGAGTCTTTGTAAAACTGGCAAGTTTTAAGGGGAAATCAAAGTTTTCAACGTGGTTATATGCTTTTACTTATAATCATTGTGTAAATTACGTAACTAGAAACACAGCCAAAAAGATTGAAAAGAAAGCGATAAGTTCTGATAGTATTGAAAATATAAGAGAAGACATAGACTCTACACGCGAACTAGAAACTATGCGCGCAGAAAAGTTGAAAAAGGTAATGGAGTTGATTTCGCCAGAAGACAAGATGATCTTATTGCTAAAGTATCAAGATAGTTTATCAATCAAAGAATTATCTGAAGCATTAGATATTGGTGAAAGCGCAGTTAAGATGCGTTTAAAAAGAGCAAAAGAAAAACTTGTACATAAGTACGATAACTATACGAAAGATGGAGAATCCATTTAAGCAAATAAATCAACCTTTAAAAGAGGTTCCGGCAGAACTCAAAGGTAAAGTCATGCACGATATTGCTATGGCAAAGCTATTTATGGAATTAGCTGAGTTGTTTTCGTATAATATTGGCCATGTGATTGATAGTGTAACAAGCAAAAGAAAAAATAATACTTAAATATACCCTAACATTATAAACCCTAACATTATAATTATTTAGTATGGAAAAAATAACAAATTTTAAAGATTCAGCTATGCAATCGTTGTCTGCAATGTGGCCAGAAGTATCTGCACTTGTTCTCAAAGCTTTGGGAGCAATTCTTATTTTGATTATAGGTTGGTTAATAACTAAGCTTATAGTTAAAGCGATAAGAAAAATTTTAAAATTAGCCAAAGCCAACAAGCTTGATAATAGACTCAACGATATTGAAATTATTGAAGGTAAGAAGCTCAATTTTGACACCATCAAGATTGTCTCAAAGTTTGTGAAATGGATCATGTATATTATATTACTGATTATGATTTCTGATACTTTGGGATTAGAGGTTATATCTAACAAAATAAGTGAATTATTATCCTACTTACCTCAGTTGTTTACAGCTCTAGTAATATTTATACTAGGATTGTTATTTGCCAATTTTATAAAGAACAGTCTTAAATCTCTGTTTGAATCCATGGACTTATCCGGTAGTAAAATAATAAGTCAGGTTGTATTCTTTTTAATATTAACATTTGTTTCTATTACAGCACTGAATCAAGCAGGTGTTGATACAGAGATTGTTACAAGTAATATTACAATGATAATGGCAGCTTTCCTTTTGGCATTTGCAATTGCTTTTGGACTCGGAGCTAGAGAAGTTGTCGGCAAATTATTGAGATCTTTTTATGCGCGTAAAACGTTTGAGGTGGGTCAAAAAATTATATTCAATGATAAAGATTATACTATAGATGAGGTAAAAAGTATATCTGTAGTATTAAAAAATAAAAGCGGTAGATTAATAGTGCCGATCAATGACATTACGGAGAATCAAGTACAATTACAGGACCAACTATAAGGTTAGGGTTATAGATTATTTTATTATTATTTCTTCAGATAAAATATGTGTGGTCCTGTCGTACTTGACGTATAAAACCTCTTCATTTCGAAGAGGTTTTCTTTTTACTTAAAACCACCAGACCAGCTACATTAAGATAAAAAGTATGTTATTTACTGTCTGTTCGAGTGATTTTGAGGCACGAAAAATTATATCGAGAACTATTTTTTGTAATGAATAATAGACAAGTATTATGCAACTTTTCCAAGGGGATATTTTCTACCTAGAATAGCAGTTACTTTCTTCTTTTATTTCGCCTATTGTAATTTTTATCACCACGTGTTTTGGGTTTTTTATATTTTTTGGCAATTTCCAGTCGATAAGATCCACCTAGGTTTTCCTTTTTATTTTTTTCCTTCTTTTCATGGAAAGCAGGTCCTGGCGCATCTTCGTCACGTCGTTTTGTAGGGTTATAGTGCTCTTTAATCTGTGGACGCTCCTCTTCGATCAGCTCCTTAGATATTTCTATGGTATCAGGGATATTTAGAGTTTCAATGGTCATGTCCATTAACTCCTCGATACGCTGACACGCTTCTTGTTCTTTTTCGGTTGAAAATAAAATAGCCACACCTTCTTTTTCTGCACGACCAGTTCTACCAATTCTGTGCATATAGTTTTCAGGATAATCTGGCGTATCAAAATTTATAACGTGTGTTACATCATCAATATCCAAACCCCTTGCCATAACATCTGTGGCAACAAGCAGTCTATGTTCACCTTCCCTAAATTGTTCTATACTACGTAATCTGTAATTCTGCGTTTTGTTCGAATGGATGACGCAAGTCTGATTAGGAAATAATGCTTCAAGTTTATCGAACAAGCGATCTGCCATTTTTTTATAGGCGACAAAAATTAAAACTCTAGAAAATTCATCTTCATTTTGAAGCAAGTTTTCGAGTAAATTTACTTTGGTGTAAAAATTAGGAACATCGTAGCGTAGTTGTTTAATATTCTCTAGTGGTGTTCCCGAAACAGCGATAGAAACTTTAGTTGGATTAACAAAAAAGTCTGAAATTAAATCATCAACATCTTTGGTCATTGTTGCAGAGAACATGATATTTTGGCGACGTTCAGGAAGAATATCAAAAATGTTCATAAGCTGATGTCTAAAGCCTAGATCGAGCATTACATCAACTTCATCAATCACTAATTTCTGAATGGACTTTAATTGTAAAACTCTACTCACTGCTAAATCATAAAGTCTGCCTGGAGTAGCAACAATAATATCTTGTCCTTGAGCTACTGCCTGTTTCTGTGTATTAATATTTGTGCCACCATAAACTCCCAACACGCGATTATTTATATATTTTGAAAGTTTTTCAATTTCATTGACGACTTGTACCACCAACTCTCGTGTAGGTACCAATACCAATACCCTTGGATTATCTTGTCTAGAGTATTTAAGATTACGCAAAATGGGTAGCATGTAAGCAAACGTCTTACCAGTACCAGTCTGGGCAATACCGACAACATCTTTACCAGAAGCTACAACACTAAAGGATTCTGCCTGTACCGGAGTTGGAGTGGTAAAGCCCAAATCTTCTAAAGCGTTATATAGAGGAGTATTTAAGTTTAAATCTTGAAAAGTCACAATATCATTTTATGTCGCAAAGATACACTTCTTTCCTGCAAGAGGAAGTTTTGAATTCTTTACAGAATACAAAAGGCCATTCAGGTTTTTAAAACCCCTGAGCCCTAACTTCATTTTTGTGTTAAAATTCGGTAAATTGCGTCAATAATTTTTCTATTGAGGACAATACATCGGCATTCACTAAAGCATTCTGAAAAGCTTAAAGAGCAGCTCTTAAGTTGGAGCCAGCAATTTGATGATGTGGTTTGGTTAGATTCTAACAGGCATTCTGATAAATACAGCAGTTACGATGCAATTTTGGCTGTCGACGCTTTTACAAGTTTAAAAACCGATTATTATGATGCTTTTGAACGTTTGCAAGAGTATCAAGCATTAACAAAGGATTGGATTTTTGGCTATCTCACATACGACTTAAAAAATACGACCGAAGACTTAAAATCTCAAAATTTTGATGGTTTAGAATTTCCTGACCTATACTTTTTTCAACCTAAAAAGTTGTTTTTAATAAAAGATAATGAGTTGGAAATTCAATATCTAAAAATGGTAGATGATGAGCTTGAAGAAGATATTTCGGTCATCAGTTCTATTGTCATTCCCAAGCAAAGCGAGGCATCTCATAAAGAAAATCCAATTAAAATTAAACTTAGAATCCATAAAGACGAGTATTTTGAAAAAGTAAATAAAATGCTCAATCACATACAACGAGGAGATATCTATGAAGCTAATTTTTGTCAGGAGTTTTATGCTGAAGACAACGAGATCAACCCACTACAAACGTTTAAAAAACTTAATGATATTTCAAAACCACCGTATGCAACATTTTTAAAAGTGAATGACAACTATCTGTTATCGGCTTCTCCAGAGCGTTACATTAAAAAAGAAGGAAATACAGTAATTTCTCAGCCGATAAAGGGTACGGCTAAGCGTTCCGAGAATAAAGTGGAAGATGCCCAACTTGCTAAGAATTTATCAAACGACGAAAAAGAGCGTAGCGAAAACATAATGATAGTAGATTTGGTACGTAACGATTTATCACACACAGCAAAAAAGGGTAGTGTAAAGGTAGAGGAATTGTGTAAGGTCTATTCATTTTTGCAGGTGCATCAAATGATTTCTACGATTTCTTCAAGAGTTGCTGAAGAGGTTAAGCCTGTTGAAATTTTAAAAACCACGTTTCCAATGGGAAGTATGACGGGAGCTCCGAAGATTTCAGCAATGAAAATCATCGAAGATATAGAGGAAACTAAACGTGGTTTGTATTCAGGTTCTGTTGGCTATTTCACACCTCGTGGAAATTTCGACTTTAATGTTATTATACGTAGCATTCTATATAATGCATCAAAGCAATATATTTCCTATTCTGTCGGTAGTGCTATAACCGCAAAAAGCGACCCTCTAAAAGAATACGAAGAATGCCTTATTAAAGCTAAGGCTATGCGAGAGGTACTCGAAAATTAGCTTTCGTGATTATACGTTATAGTTGGAAATGCTTTGTCTCGTTATATTTTGAAAGCGCTCATTCCAAATGACTTCTAAAACTTTTCTTTACCCTATCAAAAATCAGTGTTACACGTTCGGTAGTAATATGTTTTATTTTGGCGATTTCATCAAAATCCAGATTTCCAAAAATGTATAAATCCACAATGTTAGAAATATTAATGGGCAACCAATTGTAGAATCGACCGAATACTTTTGGGGATTCTGTTGGAGATAAATTTTCCAACTCAAAAGCTTTTAAAATTGAAGTTTCTTTATCTTCATACAAATACAAAGGATTGCCTTGGTCTTGTTGATATGATATATCACTTAATTCTGTATTTAAGATCAAGTCCAAGTCTGCATCAATAGTATAGTCTTCACCTAATTTTGACAATTCGTCTTTTAAAATAACATCTGTACTTATAGTGTTTTTATGATAGGCTTCCTTTTTAAAAAGGGTATTCATATAATTATCTACCAATTTAAAAAGCTCAAGTTTTACGGCCATTTTTTCAGCTTCAATATTAAAACCATTACTGTACAGTTTAATTATACAATCGTCTATAATACCATTGGAAGAGTACATGTTTTTTGGTAAAATACCAGTCGTTTCGGCAATATAAATGCGGTGTTTTACATAAGGGTGTAAATGTGAAACTACAGAAAGTACCTTTTTGTCAAAGGTAGTCTGTGCAGATTTTGATGAAAGTTCTTTAAATGTGCTCATAACCTATAATTTTAATGTTTCTTAAAGCTATAAATATTGACAGTATAATTTTATGACAAATATCATTTTGCCTTAAATAGTACTGGCAGGGCTCTATCAATATTGTATCTTTACCAGATGTTAGACGCTTTTAAAACACAGATTAAATTACGTTTTGCGTACTTACAACAGGCCAGAATTGTTATTGCTATTTCTGGTGGAGTTGATAGCGTGGTTTTGGCATATTTGTGCAAGGGTTTAAAGCTGAACTTTGCTTTGGCACATTGTAATTTTAATTTACGCGGAGACGAAAGCAATGCTGATGAAGACTTTGTGTTAGAGTTGGGTGAGCATTTGGATGTAGAAGTTTTTATTCAAAATTTTGATACACAAGCCTACGCAGATGAGCATAAACGCTCTATCCAAATGGCAGCAAGAGAATTGCGTTACAATTGGTTTAGTGAGCTGGCTAAACAGTTACATTTTGCCTATATCCTTACTGCGCACCATGCAGATGATAATCTCGAAACCTTTTTAATCAATTTTACACGAGGAACCGGATTAAATGGTTTAACAGGAATTCCAGAAATTAATGATAATGTCGTTAGACCTTTACTGAAATTTTCAAGAGAGCAGATTGAGGATTATGCCAAAACTAATGATATAGAATGGAGAGAAGACAGCAGCAACTCATCTAGGAAATACCTTAGAAATAAACTACGTCACGAGCTGGTGCCAATTCTAAAAGAAATCAACCCGCAGTTATTGGACAGTTTTCAAAGCACATTAAACAATTTAAATGACACTGCAGATATTGTAGAAGAGAGTCTTAATGCCGTTGCAAAACGAGCCATTGTAAGTATTGGTAAAAATGGTATTACCTACAAGGTTTCAGAATTTAAAAAAGTGAATAATCCTAAAGCTTACTTGTTTGAAATGTTTAAGGATTATGGTTTTACAGAATGGAAAGACATACTAAACTTATTAGATGCTGAAACTGGTAAATACGTAAAATCTCATACACATAGACTGATAAAACACCGTGAGTTTTTAATTCTAACACTTCATAACTCAAATACATTAGATGCTATTGCACTGAGTGCAAACGAAGTGCAATCTGGTAAATGCGAAACATCGATTGGAAATTTCTTTTTCAATGAAGTAAATGTTGGTCTAAAAAATTCGAAAGATTGTATTTATGTCGATAAAGACAAGTTGAGTTTCCCTTTAGAACTAAGAGTTTGGCGGAACGGTGATATGTTTTATCCATTAGGTATGAAAGGCAAGAAGAGAGTGAGTAAATATCTCAAGGATGAAAAACTGTCAGTAGTAGAAAAAGAAAATACTTGGGTTTTGACTTCAGAAGACAAAATCATTTGGGTTGTAGGGTTGAGAGCAGATAATCAATTTAAAGTGACCGGAGATACCAAGCAAATTTTGAAAATAGAATTGAGTTGATTTTAAAAGGAAACATAGTAGATATACTTAACCGTAAAATATTCAAAGGAGAAATTACCATTGAAGACGGTAAAATAAAAAGTATCGACGAAAGAGATTGCACAGAGAATCATTACATACTTCCCGGTTTTGTAGATGCCCATATACACATTGAAAGTTCAATGTTAGTACCTTCTGAGTTTGCTAAAATAGCCGTAAAGCATGGCACTGTAGCTACGGTTTCCGATCCTCATGAAATCGCTAATGTACTTGGAATAAAAGGTGTTGAATTTATGATAGAGAACGGCAAGCAAACACCTTTTAAGTTCAATTTCGGTGCGCCTTCATGTGTGCCAGCGACAAGCTTTGAATCTGCTGGTGCCGTAATCGATTCAGATGCTATTAAAACCCTAATGGCAAATCCAGATATTAAGTATTTGGCAGAAATGATGAATTACCCGGGAGTTGTTTATGATGATGCCCAAGTCCTAAAAAAAATAGAATGGGCAAAATATTATAATAAGCCCATTGACGGCCATGCACCAGGGTTAAGAGGAGATGATTTAACCAAATACATTTCAACAGGTATTTCTACGGATCATGAATGCTTCACGAATGAAGAAGGTTTGGAAAAGCTTCAAAAGGGAATGAAGGTTATTATAAGAGAGGGAAGTGCGGCTAAGAATTTTGAAGCTTTAATCGGTTTATTGGATGAGCATTACGAACATATGATGTTCTGCTCAGATGATAAACATCCAGATGATTTATTACTAGGTCATATTGATCAATTGTGTGCAAGAGCGGTCTCAAAAGGTATTGATATTTTTAAAGTATTGCGAGCAGCTTGTGTTAATCCGGTAGCCCATTATAATCTAGATGTTGGTTTGCTGAACGTTGGTGATAATGCAGATTGTATCGTAATTGAAGATCTAAAGGATTTTAAAACGCTTCAAACTTACATTGATGGAGAATTGGTTTATAACGATGGTGTTTCAAGAATAAAGCACGTTGAATTTAAAAACCTAAATAACTTCAAAACTGATAAAAAAGAAGTTTCAGATTTTAAATTTGAATCTAAGGCTGAACAAATTCGAGTCATTGAATGTTTGGATGGTGAATTGGTTACTAATAAGATTATTGAAAACGCTAAAAATGAAGATGGAAATTTAGTTTCCGATACCGAAAATGATGTTCTAAAAATAGCCGTTGTTAATCGGTATAAGAATGAAAAACCAGCAATAGCCTTTATTAAGAATTTTGGACTTAAAGAAGGTGCGATAGCTTCTTCTGTTGCTCATGATTCGCATAATATCATTGCTGTTGGAGTTTCTGATGCGGCGATTTGCAAAGCAGTTAATCTTTTGGTTCAACATGAAGGTGGCATATGTGCTGTCAGCGATAAAGTACAAAAGGTTGTCGCATTACCCGTTGCTGGAATAATGAGTGATAAAGATGCGGAAACTATAGGGAAACAATATTCAGAATTAGATGATATGGCAAAGCAATTGGGAAGCCAGCTTCATGCTCCATACATGAGTTTGTCGTTTATGGCTTTACTGGTAATTCCTTCATTAAAATTAAGCGATAAAGGTTTGTTTGATGGAAAAGAATTTAACTTCATTAAAGTAGAAGTAGCTTAATGTTACAGTTGGCAACAAATTTATTTATAGATCATTTTCCGCTTTGGGAAATTAAAAAGGCTTTTTTATGCCAGTAATACAATCTACGTATAAACCACCATTTTGGGCTAAGAAAAGTTTTGTGTCTACAGTTTTTTCAGGATTAGCTCGAAAAGTTGTTGGAGTAGTGCAAACACGAGAGCGCATAATACTGTCTGACAATGATTTTTTAGATTTAGATTGGAGTTACGCTAAAGAAAAATCAGGTAAAGTTATCATTTTACTCCATGGCTTAGAAGGCCATGCACAGCGACCATACATAACAGGAACAGCTAAACTGTTTAATGATAATGGTGTTGATGCTTGTGCCGTAAACTTTAGAGGTTGTAGTGGGGAACCTAACAAGCTATACCGCAGTTACCATTCTGGTGCTACAGAAGATTTAGAAGCTGTTGTTAATCATATTTTAGAAAAAAACCAATATCAGGAAATTTACATCAAAGGTATTAGTCTTGGTGCTAATATGGCTTTAAAATATGTCGGTGAACGTAATGTTGTACCCAAAGAAATAAAGGCGGTAATTGCCATTTCTACACCATGTGATTTAAAAGGTTCGTGTGATGAATTATTGAGTTTAAAGAATAAGCATTACGCCATTCGGTTTTTGCAACATCTAAAAGAAAAACTAAAACCTAAATTAATTCAGTTTCCTGATAACATATCTATTGCAGATTTTAATTCAATAAAAAGTTTAATTGATTTTGATCATGTTTATACCTCAAAAGCACATGGTTTTAAAGATGCTTTTGACTATTATGAACGGGCCAGTAGTTTACAGTTTCTAACTAATGTAAAAGTTCCGAGCTTGATTATTAATGCATTAAATGATTCTTTTTTATCTGCTTCATGCTATCCTGTAAAAGAGGTCAAGCAAAATTCAAATTTGTATTTAGAAATGCCTAAATATGGCGGACATGTTGGTTTTATAGATAAACGAAATATTTATTATAATGAATGGCGTGCTTTGGAGTTCGTTACTGGTTTATGATTATATAGTTTTAGCAAAGTCGTAAGTGAAGCCCTCATTTTATAAATACAAAACCTTACAAAATTTAATTTTGTAAGGTTTTTTTTATTAACACCAATTTTCCTACATTTAAAAAAACTAATTATCAATGCTCAAAAAAGTATTTGCAAGTGCCGTTTTCGGTGTGGAAGCTTCAACCATAACTGTTGAGGTCAATGTAGACAAGGGAGTTGGGTATCACTTAGTGGGGCTTCCTGACAATGCGATTAAAGAAAGTAATTATCGAATTGCTGCTGCACTTCAGAATAACGACTATAGAATTCCTGGGAAAAAGATAACCATAAATATGGCACCTGCCGATTTACGTAAAGAGGGTAGTGCGTACGACCTAACTTTGGCAATTGGGATTTTGTCAGCATCAAATCAGGTTAAAGCTGAAAACTTAGAAGATTATTTAATCATGGGCGAATTGTCACTAGACGGCTCACTACAACCCATAAAAGGAGCTTTGCCTATTGCCGTAAAAGCTAGAGAAGAAGGCTTTAAGTATTTCATACTGCCAAGTCAAAATGCCAAAGAAGCTGCTATCGTTAATGATTTAACAGTCTATGGTGTAGATAATATTACTCAAGTTATAGAGCATTTTGATAAAGGGGAACCTCTGGAGCCGACCATCATAGATACACGAGCCGAATTTTCAAAAAGCCTTAACTTTCCTGAGTTCGATTTTGCCGATGTCAAGGGGCAAGAAAGCATAAAACGCTGTATGGAAATTGCAGCGGCAGGTGGGCATAATATTATTCTTATTGGCCCGCCAGGAAGTGGAAAAACAATGTTGGCAAAGCGCCTACCAAGCATTTTACCTCCCATGACGCTGCACGAAGCTTTAGAAACTACAAAAATTCATTCTGTAGTTGGTAGGGTGAAAGCACACGCAGGTTTGATGGCACAACGGCCATTTCGCAGTCCGCACCATACCATTTCAAATGTAGCTCTAGTCGGTGGAGGAAGCTACCCACAACCAGGGGAGATTTCCTTATCGCACAACGGTGTATTGTTTTTGGATGAATTGCCCGAATTTAAGCGCGAAGTTTTAGAAGTAATGCGTCAACCCTTGGAGGATAGAGAAGTTACAATTTCTAGAGCGAAATTTACGGTAACTTACCCAAGTTCGTTTATGTTGGTGGCGAGTATGAATCCAAGCCCTGGGGGTTATTTTAACGATCCAAATGCACCTGTAACGTCCAGTCCAGCTGAAATGCAACGTTATTTAAGCAAAATTTCAGGACCGCTTTTGGATCGTATCGATATTCATATTGAGGTGACACCGGTTCCATTTGAAAAATTATCTAATGACAGAAAAGGAGAATCTTCGGTTGAGATAAGAGCGCGTGTCACTGAAGCCAGACAAAAACAAACTGAACGCTTCAAAGATTTAGAAAATGTGCATTATAATGCACAAATGAATACAAAACAAATTCGTGAGTACTGTAAGTTAGATGAAGCTTCCCTTCAATTATTAAAATCTGCTATGGAACGTTTAAATCTCTCTGCAAGAGCTTACGACAGGATTCTAAAAGTGGCCAGAACCATTGCAGATTTAGAAAGCTCTGAAAATGTTTTGGGCAATCATATCAGTGAAGCGATTCAGTACCGTAGTCTAGACCGTGAGGGTTGGTTGGGGTGAATTAGTCTGTTTATACATATTAAAATATTAAGTGAAACTTTCTAATTGATTACCTTGGCAAGGTCTAATAACCCATCTTTAAAGTAAAACTTATGAAAAAACACAACTCTATTTTTATAATATTCATAGTTTTGTTGAGTTGTAACACTCCAAAAAAAGAAAAACTCGAAACAGCAACAGTTGAGGTTAAAAAAGTCGAAATTCCAGCACTAAATCTGAGGCAAGCCAATCGTTTAGCCGAATTACCTTTAGCATGTGTCAATACAGAATATCCGAATAAACTAGGTCAAACACTAGGAAGTGATAACGATTTAAAATCACCAAAAGCATTACATCCTACATTTTTTGGTTGTTTCGATTGGCATTCTGCCGTACATGGGCATTGGAGTATGGTAAGTTTAATGCGCCAGTTCCCAGATTTAGAAAAGCGAAGAGAGATTAATCAGTGGTTGTTAGAGAGCATTTCTAAAGTTAATATTGAAAAAGAGGTTGAATACTTTCATGGCAAACACAACAAGTCCTATGAACGTACATACGGTTGGGCTTGGTTATTGAAACTAGCAGAAGAATTGCACAAGTGGGATCATGTTGTGGCAAGAAAAGCTGAAACCAATCTACAGCCACTAACAGATGTAATTGTAGAGCATTATATAGAGTTTTTACCAAAGCTTAATTATCCGATAAGAGTAGGTGAGCATCCTAATACAGCATTCGGACTAAGCTTTGCATACGATTATGCAGTGACTTTGAATCATACAGAATTAAAATCCCTAATTGAGCAGCGTGCCAAAGATTTCTATATGAATGATGAAGATTGCCCATTGAGCTGGGAGCCAAGTGGATTTGATTTTTTATCGCCATGTTTGGAAGAAGCGGCTTTAATGAAGCGTGTATTGTCTAGGGAGGAATTTAAAACTTGGATAGATAAATTTTTACCTCAGCTAAAAGATAAAGCGTTTAATATTGAAACAGGGAAAGTGTCAGATAGAACCGATGGAAAGTTAGTACATCTCGATGGTGTTAACTTTTCTAGGGCTTGGAGTTTAAACTATATTGCTAAAGATTTACCAGAGTTTCAACATCTTAAAAATATTGCCAATCAACATATTAATTATTCGTTACCAAGCATTGTTGGCGATAGTTACGAAGGAGGGCATTGGTTGGGCAGTTTTGCCATATACGCCTTGAATTCTATAGATGAATAATGAAGAAATTCTTTAAAAACATTGGTCCGGGGCCATTGGTCGCAGCTGCTTTTATCGGTCCAGGAACGGTTACGGTCTGTACTTTGGCTGGCGTTAATTTTGGTTATGCGTTACTTTGGGCAATGGTGTTGTCGGTTTTTGCGACCATGGTTTTGCAAGAAATGGCTGCGCGATTAGGTATTGTATCCCAGAAGGGGTTGTCCGAAGTTATCCGAGAAGAAATTAAAAACCCGATTACAAGAGGATTGGCTATTATCCTAATATTGTCAGCCATAGTGGTTGGCAACGCTGCTTACGAAGCAGGAAACATTAGCGGAGGGGCTTTGGGAATACAAACTATTTTTGGTAATCCCAAAATTGCTATTGGTAACTCAGATTTTGCACTCCTCCCAATTATAATAGGTGCTATTGCTTTTGTTATATTATATATAGGGAATTATAAAGTTCTTGAAAAAACCTTGGTGTCTTTGGTTATTTTAATGAGTTTGGCGTTTTTGACTACAGCTATTATTACAAAACCGAATCTATTGGAGATTTTTAAAGGAATGGTGGTTCCTAAAATTTCAGAAAAAAGTGTACTAACTATTATTGGATTGATTGGTACAACCGTAGTGCCTTATAATTTGTTTTTACATGCTTCATTGGCTAAGACCAAATGGAGAGAACAAAGCGATTTACATCACGCCAGAAAAGACACCATAATTGCTGTTGTTTTAGGTGGCATAGTATCTATGTGTATTATCGTTTCGGCTTCAGCAATTCCATCGCAGAATATATCTAACGCTGCCGATTTAGCAAAAGGACTAGAGCCTTTGTTTGGTATCAATGCCAAATACTTTTTATCAATTGGTCTATTTGCAGCAGGTATTACAAGTGCTATAACCGCACCTCTTGCTGCAGCTTATGTGGCAAGTGGGTGTTTGGGCTGGAAAACAAATTTAAAATCTGCTCGCTTTAGAGCCGTTTGGATTTTTATTCTGGGTTTGGGTGTGCTATTCTCTTCAATGGGATTTAAATCTATAGAAATCATAAAATTTGCTCAGATTGCAAATGGTTTGCTGTTACCTGTTATTGCTGGGTTTTTATTATGGATAGTCAATAAATCATCAGTTTTGGGAACTTATAAAAATTCCAAGCTTCAAAATATTTTAGGAATTCTTATTTTGATTATCACTATCTTTTTAGGTGTAAAAGGAATTTTAAGTGTTTTTAAAGTTTTTCAATAACATCACTAAACTATTCCCTTGAGAAGACTTTTGGAATATAATGGAAAAGCAATATAAAATAGTTGATATAAATGCAGATGTAGGCGAGGGCTTAAACAACGAACCTAACTTAATGCCTTATCTGTCTTCTTGTAACATTGCTTGTGGTGGCCATGCGGGCAATTTAGAAACCATGACCAAAGTTGTTAGATTGGCGAAGAAGCATAGCGTTAAAGTTGGCGCACATCCATCATTTCCAGACAAGGCTAATTTTGGAAGAATAGTGGTAGATATGATTGCGGCAGATTTGTATTCTAGCTTAAAAGCCCAAATTAGAGCTTTACAAGATGTGCTCTATGCCGAAAGTGTTCAGCTGCATCATATTAAGCCACATGGTGCATTGTATAACTTAGCGAACAGAGATGAAAAGGCTGCAAAGGTTATAATCGAAGTGATAAAAAGTATAGCATTGCCTTTAGCACTTTATGCGCCTTATAGATCAGTTATTGCTGAATTAGCTACTAAAGCAAAAATTAATGTTATTTATGAAGCGTTTGCTGATAGAAACTATAATAATGATTTATCACTGGTTTCTAGAAAAAAGGATAATGCAATTTTGAGTCATACGAATGAGGTTTTGAAGCATGTATTAAAAATGATAAACCAGCGAAAAGTGATATCCATAAATGGGGTAGAAGTAGAGATAAAAGCTTCTACATTTTGTGTTCATGGCGATACCAAAAATGCATTGCAAATTCTAAAATACTTGAACGAAGAATTGCCCAAAAAAGGTATTAAAATTCAGTAACTTTTTTTCATGGATTATAGTCTTAAATATTTTCAATATAATGAACATTCAATTTTAATAGAATGGCCTGCGATTATCGATGAAAATATTTTAAAGTCTATCTTAAATTTTAAAAATAGTATTCAAAAAAAATATATTAAACAAAAAGTTGAGGTAATCAATTCATATAACTCAATATTAATTATTTATAATTTTACTATTGATAGTGTCAATGATAAATTTTTAGAATTAAAGTCATTATATGAAGCGCAAAAATCAATATTAGATTTTCAATCTTCAATTTGGGAAATCCCTGTTTGTTATAATCGGAAATTTGGTGAGGATTTGGATGGATTTTCTAAAGAAAAAGGGCTTGAAATTCCAGAACTTATAAAATTGCATTCAGAACAAATTTACACTGTTTTTTTTATTGGTTTTTTGCCTGGGTTTTTATACTTAGGAGGACTGTATAATAAGTTACATTTAGATCGGAAAGCTACTCCGAATTTGAATGTAAAAAAAGGATCAGTCGCTATAGGAGGACAACAAACGGGAATTTATCCCCAAGATAGCCCAGGAGGATGGCATATTATTGGAAGAACCCCTATTGAGCTATTTAATGCTAATGTCAACCCGCCATGTTTTATTGAATCTGGGGACAAAATAAAATTTAAGCCTATTGATAAATCCGAATATATTGATATAAATGAGCGTATCACAAAATCTTCATTTCAATTAAAACCAGTCAAAAAAAATGTTTAAGGTTTTAAAATCAGGGTTTTATTCTACGATTCAGGATAATGGACGATTTGGATACCGTAAATATGGTGTTCCAATCTCTGGAGCTATGGATTTGTATTCTAGTCAATTTGCTAATGCGCTTTTAGGCAATAAGAATGATGCTGCTGTTTTGGAAATGACCATGCTTGGTGGTGCATTTCAATTTTCAAAACCTAGTTTAATAGCTATTTCTGGGGCATATATGAATCCGAAATTGAATGAGAAGGTGATAAGGCAGAATACTGTTTTTAAGGTTAAGACCAGTGATATATTAAGATTTGGACAAGTAACCAAAGGATTTAGAACTTACATGGCAGTTAAAGGTGGCTTAAAGTCAGATTTTGTTTTGGAAAGTCGAAGTCAGTACAGCCCAATTACCAAATTCAGATCGATTAGTAAAGGGGATATTCTTAATTACAATGACTATGATAATGAATTTATAGAATCGAATGTTTCTGTTAAATATAATGCTTCAATTTTATCAGATAAAACTTTAGAGGTTTATACTGGGGCCGAGTTCAATTTGCTTTCTAATAATCAAAAAGAGCTTTTATTAAATATGGAATTGAGAGTTTCGAAGCAAAACAATAGAATGGCCTATCAGCTAGAACCTTTATTTAGTAATGCTTTTGCACCTATGATAACGTCACCTGTATTGCCCGGTACAGTACAATTAACGCCAAAAGGAAATTTAATAGTTCTAATGCGCGATTGTCAAACTACGGGAGGATATCCAAGGGTATTGCAACTAACAGAAAGAGCAATCAATATTTTAAGCCAAAAAACAACAGGAAATACTCTAAAAATCAGACTAAAAGATAGGTAGCGTAAGAAAAATTATAATAAAAGCTTGTAGTCTGCAATAAATTGTATAATTTTAGACAAATCCAATAATCCCTAAACCCTTCAATTAGTACACTCAATACTAATAAATTAACTTCTAAACTAACAAAAAAATGAGCAATCCTAAAGGCTTAATTACTCCTGAACAGGCAAAAATTTTAAATGATACTTACACACCACGTTGTGAACTTGTAAGCAAAGACATTACAAAACGCCCAGACAACAGATCCATTTGGTACTCTCTCGAAGAAATCGAAAACTTTTTGAGTTATGCTAAAGAACAGGCAAAAGAACTCGGTTACGAAATGGATGGTATACGTATTTATTGCGGTGCTTATCCAGAAGAGGAAGGTGAAGCTGGCTATTCAACATCGTTTATCATTCCAACGTCAAGCAATGAAATTGGTAAGGAAAGTAATGGACAAAGCCATGACATTAAACAAGCTAGTGGACTGAATAAAGGAAGTCAAGGAGATCCACCTAATGCAAATTACCCACAGTAACACTTACATCTATTTAATATTAACCAATTTAAATTGACTTATTATGAAAAATTTCGGATTACTTATTCTAGGTATCATATTAGGTGCCCTAGCTATGTATTTTTATTGCTGTAATGATGGTATTACTGAACCACCAGAAATTTTAAAACCTGCAGGTTTAATTTCATCAAAAGAGGCCAGGACCTTAGATAGAGCTTATGATATTAGACATAAAATCATTAGCGATTCACTCTTTAGAAATACTAAAGAAAAAGATAACAGGTCTTCTTGGTGGTCAATTGAAGACATTCAAAATTATATTAATTATGCTGAAAACCAAGCTGGAGAACTAGGTTATACCATGGACGGTTTAAGACTATATTTGGGGGCTTATCCAAATTCTAAAGATAAAACAGGATTAACAACCATGTTTTTTGTACCTACAGGAACTAAGAACACATCTGAAGGGAATATGGTGCCCTCTTTGCAAGGAGGTAATAGTAATGATATACTGCAAGCCGATGGTTTAAATAAAGGTGGGCATGGTGATCCGCCAAGTGCTAATTACCCGCAATAAATATATGTCTAATTACATATTAGCCATACATATTATAGAGCTAATAGCTGCATTAGCAGGGACTTATTATTATTTAAAAACTATGGATAGCCAAATGAAAATCTTCATTTGGTATCTATGGTTTGTTGTTTTTATTGAAACCATTGGAATGTATGGGCATTTATTTCAAAACAATTATGACAATAAGTGGTTTGTTTGGATAAAGAATAGCGTTTTCTGTTCCAACATATGGATTTACAATATATATTCTTTTGTATCTATACTGATATTTGGGAAGTTCTATTCGCAAGTATTACATGATACATTATCAAAAATTATTGTAAAATCTGCAGTTGTCGTTTATGTTGTATGTTCAATTTTATACTTTGCAATAAGTGGCACATTCTTTTCTAACTCTCTACCATATGATGTTTTATTGGAAACATTTATAGTGTTTATTTTCGTAATGCTTTATTATAAACAGTTATTAAAAAGCGATAAAATTTTACGCTTTTATCGATTGCCGGTATTCTATATTAGTTCTGGTTTGCTTTTATGGTACTTATGTGTAACACCTTTGTTTATTTTTGATGGATATATTTATGCAGTCAATAAAAACTTTATCGAATTTAGGCACATTTATCTATTTATAGTTAATATCTTTCTCTATTCATGTTTTACATTTGCCTTTCTATATACAATACGCTTCAAAAGTCAATAAGTGACGAAGAGATTGCTCTTTTGGCTTATGTTGCCTTTTTTTTATTTACTATAGTTGTAGTTTTTGTGATTTTTTTCCTGACATTTCAAAAACGAAAAAACCAGCTATTAATAGATAAGCTAAAACAACAACAAAGGTTTGAAGAAGAGCTTTCCGATGCACAGCAAGAGATTCAAGAAGAAACCTTAAAACATGTAGGTAGAGAGCTGCATGATAATGTTGGTCAGCTCTTATCATTTGCTACAATGCAAATGAATGCTGCCGGTAAATTGGTTGAAGACGATGTAAAATCCAAAGTCAATAATGCCTCTGATGCTTTAAAGGAAAGTTTATCTGAGGTAAGAGCGTTATCAAAATCTTTAAATAGTGATGTTATTTTTAATTTAGGTTTTGATGCCACGGTTAAAAATGAAATTGATCGTTTAAATAAGTCTGGATTGATAGAAGCAAAGTTTATCGTCAGGGGAGAAAAATTGAATTTTGAAAACAAAAAAGACGAGATCATCTTGTTTAGAATTTTACAGGAATTTATTTCAAATACTATAAAATATGCTAATGCCGAAAATCTGAGCGTAACGATAGATTATGATAAGGAATTTCTGAAAATTAAAATTGAAGATGACGGTATTGGTTTTGATATTGCGGAAGCAGAACTGGGTTCTGGTATGACCAATATGAAAAAACGTGCCGAGCTTATTAATGCTGATTTTCAATTAGTTTCCCAACCAGAAAGTGGAACTATACTTAGTTTGGCATACCCATATAGAATGGACTAAACTTCGCAAGCTTGCCAAAGTGTATTTTTTGGTAATGGAGCTGTAATGCTGAGGCTCTCTTTTTTTACAGGATGTACAAACTCTAGTCTTTTTGCATGTAGACTTATGCTCGCATCCTTATTACTGCGATCGAAACCGTATTTTAAATCACCCTTTATGGGGCATCCAATTTTAGATAACTGACAGCGTATTTGGTGATGTCTACCGGTTTCTAAATTAATCTCTAACAAGTAAAAATTATCTAGTTTTTTAATCAGTTTGTAAGTTAGTATTGCCTTTTTGCTACCTTCTACTTCTTTGTTGTATGCGGTTGATTTATTGTTTTTAGGATTTTTTTTCAGCCAATGCACCAATCTCTCCGAAGCCTTTGGCGGTATATTTTTCACTAATGCCCAATAGGTTTTTTTAGCTTTTTTTTCAGCAAACAATTTGTTAAGTCTCGGTAATGCTTTGCTAGTTTTGGAGAAAAGAACAATCCCTGTAGTAGGTCTGTCTAAACGGTGTACCACACCAAGATAAACATTTCCAGGTTTGTTATATTTATCTTTAATGTATTCCTTTACAACATTGCTCAAAGGCTTATCTCCAGTTTTATCACCCTGTACAATATCACCTGCGCGCTTATTCACTATTATGATGTGATTGTCTTCGTAAAGTACCTGTAGGTTGGATTTATGGGATAAAGCTTTAGACATGTTAAAAGAACTAAGATTTTGTATTAACTGTATATAGCCGCTGTGAGTTAATACTGTTCCTTATCGTTTGGAAAATCTTTCGATTTTACATCATCAACATATAGCCCGATAGCTTTGGTCATATCTTCGTACAGATTCATATAGCGACGTAAAAATCTTGGGTTAAATTCGTGGGTCATACCAATCATATCATGAAGCACTAAAACCTGCCCATCCACACCATCACCGGCACCGATGCCAATTACAGGAATAGATACACTCTCCGCTACTTCCTTGGCTAGAGCTGCTGGGATTTTCTCTAACACAATAGCAAAACAACCTGCTTTTTCAAGCATAACGGCATCATCTTTAAGTTGTTGCGCTTCTTGTTCTTCCTTGGCTCTTACGGTATATGTTCCGAATTTATAAATGGATTGTGGTGTCAGGCCCAAATGTCCCATTACTGGGATTCCCGCATTGAGAATACGTTTAATGGAATCTTTAATTTCCTTTCCGCCCTCAAGTTTTACTGCGTGTCCACCAGATTCTTTCATAATACGTATAGCAGAGCGTAAAGCTTCTTTAGGGTCACTTTGGTATGTTCCAAATGGTAAATCTACAACAACCAAAGCTCTGTCTATAGCTCTTACTACTGAAGAGGCGTGGTATATCATTTGATCTAGTGTTATAGGTAAAGTCGTTTCATGACCTGCCATGACATTACTTGCAGAATCACCGACCAAAATTACATCTACACCAGCACCGTCAACAATTTTTGCCATGGTATAATCGTAAGCGGTGAGCATAGATATTTTTTCACCTTTAGACTTCATGTCAACTAAAGTTTTCACGGTAATTCTTTTGTATTCTTTTTTTGCTACGGACATTATGAATAAATTATGTGGGTTGTAAAAATAATGAGATTTGTTAAACTTTTGTTTAATCTATAACAGAAATACCATTGAATCTTTACTTTAAGGCAAAACTTTATCAATCATGAAAAAAATAACACTCATCTGTATCGTATGCCTAGGCTACAATATCAATGCTCAAAATGCTGAAGTTGAAGCTGTAAAGGCAACTATTGTCGAATTCTTTGAGGCTTTCCACAAAAAAGATACAACAATGTTAAAAACGATGGCTAAGGGTAATATTAAAATGCAATCCATATCAGTAAATGCCGAAGGTAAAACAGTTTTACAGGAAAGTGATTATAATCAATTCGTCAAAATGTTAGCCAGCATACCAGAGGATGCAAAATTTGAAGAAAAACTTTTGGATTTTAATATTCAAATAGATGGCCATATGGCAAATGCTTGGACACAATATGAATTTTGGTTCAATGGAAATTTTAGCCATTGTGGAGTCAATTCTTTCCAACTCATTAAAGAAGACGAAAAATGGAAAGTTTTTTACATGGTAGATACAAGACGACGAGAAGGATGTAAAAAATGAAAACCTTATCTAATCCATATCCGCATGAGTAAAAGTCTTCCCTTTTATAAGGTTTAGAAGGGTTTTAGCAATCCGTTAAATTTACACCAATTGCAAGACCACCTTCTGAGGTTTCCTTGTATTTAGTATTCATATCCTTGGCAGTTTCCCACATGGTATTAACGACTTTATCCAATGGGACCTTTACATTGTTTGGATCTGTGTCTAAAGCCAGTTCTGCGGCATTAATGGCTTTAATGGCTCCCATAGAATTACGTTCTATACATGGTACTTGTACCAAACCACCAATAGGATCGCAGGTTAACCCTAAGTGATGTTCCATGGCAATTTCAGCAGCTACTAAAACCTGTTCTGGTGTGCCACCAAGTAATTCGCATAATGCTCCAGCAGCCATGGCAGAGGATACACCAATTTCTGCTTGGCATCCTCCCATGGCAGCACTTATGGTTGCTCCTTTTTTAAAGATACTTCCAATTTCACCCGCCACTAACAAGAACCTTTTAACGTGTTCGAAGTCAGCATCATGGTTTTCAATGACCATATAATACATTAATACTGCGGGAATCACGCCAGCACTTCCATTGGTTGGTGCTGTGACCACGCGACCCAATGAAGCATTAACTTCATTTACGGCTAAAGCAAAACAGCTTACCCATTTTAAAATTTGCCGAAATTTAACTTCCGTTTTTCTTATGGTTTTTAGCCATTCCTCATGATTTTCATATTTAAAATCACCAATCAAGTTTTCGTGTATGTCGTAAGCACGTCGTCTAACATTGAGCCCTCCTGGTAAATTTCCTTCTGTATGGCAGCCGGTATACATACATTCTAGCATGGTATTCCATACACGATTTAATTCAAAATCAATGGAATCCATATCACGAATGGATTTTTCATTTTCTAAAACAACTCCAGAAATGGGTAACTCTAATTGTTTGCAAAACTTTAATAGTTCATCACCATAAGAAATAGGATAAGGAAAGGTACAGTAGAAGATAATTTTATTAGCCTTTGAAATTTTACGTTCTTCCTGTACTACAAATCCGCCACCAATAGAATAGTAGGTTGATTTATAATTTCTACCATTAATTAAGGCTGAAAATGTCATTCCATTGGCATGGAAGGGTAAAAATTTTCGATTAAATACAATCTGCTGTTTTACATCGAATAGCAATTTTTTTTCATTGTTGAAGAAAAGCGTATTCGTATTTTTTATGTCAGCAATAATAATATCAATGGTCTCAACCGGAATACGTTCTGGGTCAGCACCACTTAGCCCAAGTAAAACAGCATAATCAGTTGCGTGCCCTTTTCCTGTTAGAGATAAAGAACCGTATAAATCAACAGTTATCTTTTCAACCTTATCAAAACGATTTTTAACTTTCAATTCTTGTATCCAACGCTCAGCAGCTCGCCAAGGTCCTAAGGTGTGAGAACTCGACGGGCCTATGCCAATTTTAAGCATATCAAAAACCGAGATACATTCCATTTAATTTATTGATTTAGTGTTTCACAAATATACATTTTGTTTGGTTGGATTTATACATAAAAAATAGCCTTGGTTTAAACCAAGGCTGCTAACTAATTTATATATAGGTTAAGTTAACGTCTTGTGAATTCCTCGATTCCGTACATATTCATTACAGCATCTAAATCGGACAGGTCTAAACGTCCAATATTATCGGCAGGCACAACAACAACTCTAAATACCTGAGCTTGTGTCCACTCTGGACCTAAGATGTCTAAATTAGAGCCTTCTAAGAAAAAGCGAACATCAGTTTGTGTAAAATCGTAGTTGTAAACTAAGTCATTGCCATCGTCAAAAATTACAGTCTGTGGTACTAGCCTCCACACATCTTGGCCGTTGTCTATGTCCCATGAAATGTAGACTAGAGTTACATCAGTGGGTAATACTTCAAAACCGTAAGGTTCAATAAAATCGTAGTTAGGTGCTGTAAAGTCTAATTGAATTTCAAATGCTGCTGGTATGGCTATTCCATCTCTTCCATCAAAACCAGGTGGACCTTGAGGTCCAGGATCACCTTCGCAGGCTGTTAATAATAATGCAAATACTGAAATGAAGGATAATATACGTCTCATAATTAATAGTTTTTCTTTTACCTTATCAAAGGGTGTTCCAAAGTGTAATAAATGAGAGTTTATTTTTTATTGATGTTATTGATTTTTACTTCAAATTCAACTTCAGTTTCTGTTTCAACGTGACATCATGTCACAATTTCTGTCATGGCATAAAACTTGACTTATATATGGCGAGTTTAAAAATAAAACACAATAAAATATATACACTAATATTATGAGTAAGATTATTGGAATTGATTTAGGAACAACCAACTCTTGCGTTTCTGTAATGGAAGGTAATGAGCCGGTTGTCATCCCAAACGCTGAAGGTAAACGAACAACTCCTTCAGTTATCGCTTTCGTTGAAGGTGGTGAAATTAAAGTTGGTGATCCAGCAAAAAGACAAGCAGTAACTAACCCAACAAAAACGGTTTATTCTATTAAGCGTTTTATGGGGAATAAATATTCTGAGTCTAAAAAAGAAGCAGAACGTGTACCATATAAAGTAGTAAAAGGTGATAACGATACGCCACGAGTGGATATTGATGGTCGCTTGTATACTCCACAAGAATTATCAGCTATGATTCTTCAAAAAATGAAGAAAACTGCTGAAGATTATCTAGGTACAGACGTATCTGAAGCTGTAATTACAGTACCGGCATATTTTAATGATGCACAACGTCAAGCAACTAAAGAAGCTGGCGAAATTGCGGGCTTAAAAGTAAGACGTATTATTAATGAACCGACAGCAGCAGCACTGGCTTATGGATTAGACAAAAAATCTACTGACCAGAAAATTGTAGTATTCGATTTTGGTGGTGGTACGCATGATGTATCTATCCTAGAATTAGGAGATGGAGTATTTGAAGTATTATCTACTGACGGTGACACGCACTTAGGTGGTGACGATGTAGACGAAAGAATCATTGATTGGTTAGCCGAAGAGTTTATTGCAGATGAAGATATGGACTTACGTAAAGATCCAATGGCTTTACAACGTCTTAAAGAAGCTGCAGAAAAAGCTAAGATTGAATTATCATCTTCTGCACAAACAGAAATTAATTTACCTTACGTTACCGCCACAGCTAGTGGACCAAAGCACTTGGTACGTACATTGACACGCTCTAAATTTGAGCAGTTAATTGACGATTTAATCAAGCGTACCATTGAACCATGTGAAACGGCTTTAAAAGCTGCAGGTTTATCTAAATCTGATATTGACGAGGTAATTTTAGTAGGTGGTTCCACACGTATTCCAGCGGTACAAGAGGCTGTAGAGAAGTTCTTCGGAAAGGCACCAAGTAAAGGTGTAAACCCAGATGAAGTAGTATCTCTAGGTGCTGGTATCCAAGGTGGTGTATTAACTGGTGATGTAAAAGATGTACTTTTATTAGACGTAACACCATTATCACTTGGTATCGAAACTATGGGTAACGTCATGACAAAGTTGATTGAAGCAAATACAACGATTCCGACTAAGAAATCACAAGTATTCTCAACAGCAGCAGACAATCAGCCATCGGTAGAGATTCACGTATTACAAGGTGAACGTCCAATGGCTGCGGACAATAAAACGATTGGTCGTTTCCACTTAGATGGAATTCCACCAGCAAGACGAGGAACACCTCAGATTGAGGTAACGTTTGATATTGACGCTAATGGTATCATTAAAGTATCTGCTGAAGACAAAGCAACAGGTAAGAAACAAGATATTAGAATTGAAGCTTCATCTGGATTGACAGAAGAGGAAATCCAAAAGATGAAAGCTGAAGCAGAAGCCAATGCAGATGCAGATGCCAAAGCTAAAGAGACTGCTGATAAGTTAAATCAAGCAGATGGAATGATCTTTCAAACTGAAAAGCAATTAGAGGAGTTTGGTGATAAATTATCTGATGATAAGAAAAAGCCAATCGAAGATGCACTTGAAGAGTTGAAGAAAGCTTATGAAACTAAGGATATTGCTGTTATAGACCCAGCTTTAGAGAAAATAAATGAAGCTTGGAAAGTAGCGAGTGAAGAAATGTACAAAGCACAAGCTGAAGCACAGCAAGGTGGCGAAGCAGGTCCTGATGCAGGAGCACAAGGTCAACCAGCTGATGAGAGCAGCGATGTTGAAGATGTGGATTTCGAAGAAGTTAAATAATAATTTCTCTCTTCCAAAAGAAGAAGGATTTACATAATAGAAACGCAATCATTAATTTGATTGCGTTTTTTTATTTTAAATTCTGTAATTTTTTCAATTTGCATCCAACCATTTTAATTTAAAAACCGTTTTTATTTATAGAACACCTAATAATGTCAAAGCTGATACCAATCTATAAAGATATTGACGAGTTGATTAGACAAGCAAAACAGTCCAATCAAAAAGCGCAGCTGGCACTTTATGATCAGTTTTCGGCAAAAATGCTGGGGTGTTGCAGACAATACATTAAAGATTTACAGTTTGCAGAAGATGTTATGATTATGGCATTTCATAAAGCATTTTTAAATATTAACAGGTATGAACCTTACGGCAGTTTTGAAGGATGGTTACGTCGTATTATGGTACGAGAATGTATTTCGCATTTACGTATTAAAAAAAATACTTTCAACACAGTAGAACTCGGTGATTACCACTTTAGTCAAACAAAATCAAATACACACCAAGATGATACACAATATATACGAGATGCCATTAATGGATTGCCTATAGGTTGTAAGACGGTGTTCAACCTTTATGTTATGGAAGGGTATAAGCATAGAGAAATTTCCGAGCTTTTAAATATAAGTATAGGAACGTCAAAGTCACAATTGGCACATGCCAAAAAGCTATTAAGGTTGCACCTTAAACATTTAAATTCTAATAAGTATGGAACCAAATAATATAGAGGAATTTGTAAAAATAAGCCTTAAGGAGTCCGAAATTACTCCAAGTGCTGAGGCAAGAGAACATCTTATTGCTGTACTAAATGGTAAGCCTAAAAAGAAAAAGACACCTTGGTTGTACTATGGTATTGCAGCTTCCATTGTTTTGTTCTTTTCCTTGTTGGGAGTTCGCTTGTTGTCTAACAATTTAGATGTTGAGCAACCTGCCCAAATTACAATTGAAAATCGCAAATCTGATATAAAGCCAAATGATGTATTGGTCGATCAAGAAATTAAGAAACAAGAAGATAGCCATGAGTTTAAAGTTTCTCCATCATCAAACAAACATGTGTTTACGCACAAAAATGCTAAAAATATAGCACAGATAAATTCCGAAATCTATAAAGATTCATCTAAGCCTATTCGCAAGGCAAATGAGCTGGTATTGAAACTACCTCTAAATTTGGTTGATTCGAGTAGAGTAGTCGCCAAATCAGAAATTAGAACAGATACAACAGAAAAAGAACCATTAAAACATTTTTCTTATATCACAGCTAAAGAATTGATGGCTACAGTAGTAAATGACAGCACAACGAAATTTTTTGAACCCAACACAAAGACTCCAGCTACTTATTTAAACTCTAATCAACTGCTGGTGGAAATGGAACGCCAATTATTTGATGAGGCAAACAAAAGTATTTTTAAGCGAACTGCCAGACAACTTAAAAAAATAAAGACCTCTGTGGCTAACAGAAATTTTAAAAATTAATTTTTAACCTTTAAAATTTATCTTATCATGCGAAATATTATTGTATTGTTTATTCTATTAGGTTTAACACAAAATGTCCTAGCTCAAAACTCCGTTTTTGAAAAGAAAGCATCTCAAATAGCACAACGTATCGATTCTATTACTTCAGTGGAAAAACGTGCATTAAAGAAAGAACTGAAAAAAATCGACAAGAAATTAGATAAGAAAGAATTCACTGCTGCAGAAGCAGAAGCTGAAAAAAAGCGAATTGCCGAGGTTTACGCAGAAAGAATTAATAATGCTGTAGCCTTAGAAGAGCAAAAATTGCAGACATTGATAAGAAACAAAGTCAGCGGTAACATAGCTATGAACGATGATGAAAGTAATACATCGTTTTCCTCAATTTTTGGTATAGACGATAATTATTATAAGGATAGTATTACAGGACTTAAAGTAGAAAAACGATGGACCAGTCAATTTGTTGTGGCCTTAGGTGCCAATATTATTAGTGGTGATACAGATGGGTTTTACGGTGATGGTTTTAAAACCAGTCCTTTTGGATATGGTGAAGTTGGCTTTTCATTTAAATATCGTCTTAAGGAATCTGACAACCTTTGGAATTTAAAATTAGGATTTTCAACCATGATCGATGAAATTCGACCAGAAAAGGATGATGATATTTTTGTGACAAATGGTAATCAAACCACATTACAAGATTCAGGTTTTAACATTAGAAGATCCTATTTGTCTAGTATTTATATTGGATTACCTGTACACTTAGAGCTTGATTTTTCCAAACCACAATTTGATAAGAAAACCAATCAAACCTATTTAAGATCACAAGAAGGTTTTAGACTAGGAGTCGGTGGCTTTGTAGCCTTTAGGTTGGCAACCAGACAATTTATAAGGTATAATGATGAGGATGGAAAACGAATAAGAGTCAATCAAAATGATAGTTTTAATATCAATGATGTTATTTTTGGTCCAAGTGCTTACATTGGTTTTGGTGATGTAAGTATCTATGCCAAATATAATGTTAATAGTGTGTTTAGAAACAATCCTCAAGAGGTCAACAGCCTAGCGGTTGCATTACGATTCGATTTTAATTAAACAAGGTAAATATTTATACAAAAAACGCAACTAAATTAATAGTTGCGTTTTTTTATTGGTATTAATAAAACCCTCAACGTTTTATAAACTTTCTCAATGCAGAATGACCATCTTTACTTTTAATAGCCATAAAATAAACACCTAGAGACAATTGAGATACATCAAATTGCTTTTTAGATTCTATAAATTCAATATTGGTAAATACTTGTAGAATTCTTCCATTTAAATCTGTTATTGTTACAGTATCTATAGAGGTTGAAGTCTTGATTTGTAATATAATACTGGAACTTGTGGGGTTTGGGTATACAGATATATTGCGGTCTAAATTATTATCATTAAGACTTAAATTTTGTTCAACAATAACATTAAACGAACAAGGCACAGAGTTGCCAGAAATATCTGTAATTTCAAATGTATTTGTAGTTGTGCCAATCGGAAAGTCACTACCACTAGGAAGACCTGCTGTTTGAGTAGGTGAATAATCAATTTCTAATAAATATCTGTAAGTACTGCTATTGGCAACATCGTTCCAGCCAGCATTAGATTGAACTACCGTATAATCTTCATTCCCTGCATTATTTGGTTCACCTGCATTCCAATTATTATATGTTGCTGAATCTCCACTCTGCCATTCAAAACTACCTTCTGTACTAACATCGTTATAACCGATTAATACATCACCTGCAGCTCCTATAGAACTAATAGCATTTACTAACAGCGTGTTGTCAGAACCATCTCTTATCGTACCAACAAACCCACCTTGTGCTACCGCATTTGTAAATGCATCTTGAGGCGAAAAACTAGCATCTGATAAATAATAAGCTTTATTATTGATGTTGGCCAACGGTGTAAATCCGGTTAATGGGTTAATGAGATCACAATTATCAGTTGGATTTAAACTGTAATTTACAACAGCACTTGTGTCACCAGGGTTAGCTGCAGTTTGAGTAATATCACTCGGGCAGCTTACAAGAGGATTTTCGTTATCTGTAACTGTTACTATAAAACTACAACTAACAGTATTATTATCACTATCTGTAACACTGGCAAAAACTTCAGTGATTCCAACAGGAAAAGTTTCACCAGAAGCTAGCCCAGATGTAATTGTAGGTGCTAAAGCTCCGTCTTCATCATCGTTGGCAGATAGACTGTAATTTACAAGTGCTCCACATGTGCCAGCATCATTATTAACATTAATATCACTAGGACACGTTATCATTGGAGCATTGCCAATAGTTTCATAAAGTTGTACATCAGCTATTTGGTTTATGGAACTTGAAGCACAAGTCCCTGTAAAGTTTACTCTATAAAATGTGTAGCCTGTTGTATTGGTAAAAGAGAAAGTTCTGGAAAAGAAACGATCAGGAACACAAGGAATATTTCCAGTGATTATGCTTGTATAATCGGTTCCGTTATTCGAACCAAATATTTCATAATCTGTAGGGTCTCTTTCTGGAGCATCGTTAGCCGTAACGATCTCTATAGCTACGGCTATTTTAGATTCACCTAGTAGGTCTACCTCAAAGCCAATACCATCAAAAGCATTGAAATCTAAAAATTTTGTACTTGAATTTTGATCAATAACATTCTGTACAGCTTCACCTCCAGGTGAGTTGACACTGCCAAAGCCTACTGCTGTGTGTATGGAATCATCAAATATACCTTGTGCAAAGGTGAAAGCGATACTAAGCGAAAAAAGTAAAGTAAATCGTAATTTTTTTTTCATATTTGGTTGATTAAGTTAGACGAATAATGTCTTAAAGTTAGACTATTGGTTTGAAGATATCAAAATATTAATTGTGTTTTTGTATTTTCCGACTTCATTTTAAAAATGATCTATGCCCGATTTAATTCGTTTAATGCCAGATACTAAGCCCAATCGTCTTGCCGTCAAACTCACCTCAAAAGGCGAGCGGGCAGTAGTTAAAGGTCATCCATGGATATTTTCAAAAAGTATTAGCAAAATAAATGAGAATGCCAAAACAGGCGACTTGGTTATTATTTTTAGTAAGAATAAAAATAAGGTTATTGCTATTGGATTATACGATTCAGCATCACCAATACGTATAAAAGTTATCCATAATGCCGAAAGAAAAGTTGAAATTAATTCAGAATTTTTTCACCAAAAGATTGAAATAGCTTTTGAAAAACGTTCAGAATTATTAAAAACAAATACCAATAGTTATCGCTTATTGTTTGGTGAAAATGATGGCTTTCCCGGATTAATTGCCGATATGTATAATACGGTTTTGGTTGTTAAAATATATTCTGAAATTTGGTTTCCTTATTTAAAATCAATTTTAGAAAGTCTCCAACAAATTTCAAAAGCTGATACTATCGTTATACGTTTAAGTCGTAACCTTCAAAATAGTAAAGGTCATAATTTTAAAGATGGAGAGGTTGTTTATGGTAAGTTGGAAAATGAAGTTGTTACGTTTATAGAACACGGAGTTAAGTTTTCGGCCAATGTTATTAAAGGCCACAAAACAGGCTATTTCTTAGATCATAGACATAATCGAAAGCGTGTTGGAGAATTAAGCTGCGGGAAAACGGTTTTAGATGTGTTTTCTTATGCCGGTGGGTTTTCTGTTCATGCCTTAGCTAACGGAGCCACAGAAGTTACGAGTTTGGATATAAGCAAACAGGCCTTGGATTTAGCTAGAGAAAATGCAAAACTGAATACATATTCAGGAATCTATAAAACGATTTCTGGTGATGCGTTTGTAGAAATGAAACGCCTAATAAAACAAGGCAAAAGGTTTGATGTTGTTGTCATTGACCCACCAAGTTTTGCCAAGCAACAATCCGAAGTAGATTTGGCTAAGAAAAAATATGCGCAATTAGCACAATTAGGAGTTCAACTTACAGCTAAAAAAGGTTTACTGGTTTTAGCATCGTGTTCTTCTAGAGTTTTGGCGCAATCGTTTTTTGATCTCAACACAAGAGTACTTAATGCACAATCACGACTCTTTGAAACACTTCTTAAAACAAACCATGATAGTGACCATCCTGTAAGTTTTTTAGAAGGTGCTTATCTAAAATGCGGTTACTATCAATTCTTGGAGTGAAAGTATTATGCGTGCATAATAATATTTGTGTTATATTTGTTTCTCAAACTTTAAGTCTATGATAACCCAATTGACGCAACTTTTAAACATAAAATACCCAATTATACAGGCACCGATGTTCTTAGTGTCTAATGTTGCAATGGTAAAAGAAGCTATGAATTCCGGTATTGCCGGTTGCATACCAGCACTGAATTATAGAACCCTAGAAGATTTAAGAGCGGCTATAAAAGAGTTAAAAGCGAGTAAGGTTGAAGGTGGTTCTTTTGGCTTTAATTTAATAGTCAACAAATCTAACATAAAATATAAAGGACAATTAGAAGTACTTTGTGAAGAAGGTTGCGACTTTATAATTACGTCCTTAGGTAGCCCGGAAGAAACGATTCGTCAAGCACATGCTGTTGGCATTAAAGTCTTCTGCGATGTAACCGATCTAAAGTTTGCCAAAAAGGTTGAAGGTTTAGGAGCCGATGCCGCTATAGCTGTAAATAATGAAGCTGGTGGACATAGAGGAAATTTCTCGCCAGAAGAATTAACCAGTCTGCTGAACAAAGAATTGTCCATCCCTGTGATTTCAGCAGGTGGAGTAGGCTGCCGAGCAGATATTGACAAAATGATAAGTTACGGTGCTGCAGGTGTTTCTGTTGGTAGCCCTTTTATAGCCTCAGTAGAAGCTAGTGTAACTGATGAGTATAAACAAGCCTGTGTAGATTATGGCGCAGATGATATTGTAATGACCGAGCGTATCTCTGGTACACCATGTACAGTAATCAATACGCCTTATGTTCAAAAAATAGGAACTAAAGCGACTTGGATAGAAAATATATTGAATAAAAACCGAAAACTTAAAAAATGGGTGAAGATGGTACGTTTTTCAATTGGTATGAAAGCTACAGAAAAAGCCGCTAAAAAAGCAACATACAAAACGGTTTGGGTAGCTGGCCCTAGTATTGAGCATACTAAAGCGATTTTGCCGGTAAAAGATATTGTTGCTAAGCTTGTAAGCTAAAAAGCGTTCAATTTTTCTTTTTTCTTTTTTTCCTTTCTTTTACCTGTAAAGATATTAAAGGTATAACTTGCGGTTAAGCCACCTGCCATGGTTGCCAATAATTCACTGATATCAAATTTACCGCTAATGATATTACCGTCATAGAATTCTTTAGAGAACCCCGCTAATGAAGAAATACCAAAGCTGTACCAAAATGCCTTTTCTTTATTTTTGGTCTTAGAGTAGACTAAAGCGTATGTTCCGCTAGACAAAGCAGCACCCACGGCAAAATGTAATCCATCGTCTTTTAGAGTGACTTGAGCAGGGCTCACATTAAAAAGCATTATTGCGAATAATGTTAATATAAATTTCATTGAAGATTGAGTTAGTTATTTGAAAAGTATAGCTTTTAAATGGCATAAACTTTCTTTAATCGTTCGGATTTATATTTATCCGATGATATGTTTAATTCGTTTTATATTAATACTTATTGGCTTAGGGTTAAAGATTTTATCAGATAAGTTTTATTTTCGAAGAAAATATTAAACGCATTGAAGAAAGTTGTTCTCATAATACTAGCGCTCACATTAGGGTTTATTGTTTTACTTTATATATCACTTTGGAGTACAGAAGAGGAGTTTGCATCCTGCGAAATCCTAAGTTTTGACGAGGTTGATAGTATTAATTTTCGAAACCATGACTCTGTTTTAGTAGCTGCAAGTACACTTTATACAGCCAATGACGTAAAAAGACTAATGCAGGGACAACAATATAGAAAAGCTTGGGCAACACCTGTTAAAGTACCCATTCTTTTTTTAGATACTCTATTTGGTGGTGTCGAAATTTTAAAAGAGGGTGGAGGTAAACAGACACATTCCTTAAAATTAAAAGCCACCAATGGAATTGTATACACATTAAGAAGTATAAACAAAGATCCTCAACCTTTAATACCAGATTTTGCACGAACCTTAGGGTTAGAAAATATTATAGTTGACGGTATTTCTGCTCAGCATCCTTATGGAGCACTTTTGGCTGCTCAATTGGCAACAAGAGCAGGTGTTTTGCATACAAATCCCAAAGCTGTTTTTTTGCCAGAACAGAATAAATTGGGAAAGTATAATAAGAAATACGGAAACCGCTTATTTTTATTGGAATATGAAACCGAAGGTGAAGTGAACTGGACAGATTTAAAACATATAAAATCACTTTTGGATACAGAGGATCTTCAAGAGCTTAAACTAGAAATAAGGGGTAACTTAAAGATTGACAAAAATGCTTTAATAAGAGCCCGACTATTCGATATTTTAATTGGTGATTGGGACAGGCACACAAAGCAGTGGGGTTGGGCAATTCAGCAAAAGGATAGTTTGTTTACTGCTATACCAATTCCTGGTGATAGAGACAATGCTTTTTTTAACCCCGATGGAATTCTACCTTCTATATTAAGTAATAAAAATGTGATCCCAGAACTAAGACCTTATGAAGATGATATTGATTTTATGGAAGGTTTGGTATATCCTTTTGATCGTTATTTTTTGTTGGATACTCCCGAAGATGTTTTCATTGACCAGGCAAAACAATTGCAAAAGTTGTTGTCAGATGAAGCCATTAAAGCTAGCCTAAAAGTTTGGCCAAAAGCCATTGGGGACTTGGATGGAAAAGACATATCGGATAAAATCAAAAAACGAAGAGAAAAATTAACTCAATACGCTTCTAAATTTAAGCAAATTATTGATGAACAAGGTGTTGTGCTGGAAGCCCTAAAAGGATCTGATGATGTAAATCCAGATACATCTTTCTTTAATTGCTTTGAATGTGATTGAATTTTGGTAATCAATACTATATAGAATTTGTTTAAGAAAAATTTAAAATTAATTTTATGTTGTGTGTCCCCTTTAATATTTTGAGAAACGTCTTAACGGTATAAACTTTTAAATTTTAGAACTTATGAAAAATTTTATGATGATTTTCATCGGGGCAGATTATGCAGATTTAGGATTATCTCCTGAAGAATTACAAAGCAGAATGGGCAAATGGTTTGCCTGGGGACAAAAAATGGAGCAAGCTGGTATTTTAAGAGGAGGTGAGGCATTACATCCTCAAATTCGACGTATTGTTGGTGAAAACAGAACGGTTACCGATTTAACTTCTGCTGAGGTTAAAGAAATAGTTGGAGGTTACTACACAGTAGAGGCCAAAGATTTTGATGCTGTAGAAGAAATAGCAAAAGACTTTCCAGATTATGACTTAGGTGGTACAGTGGAGATACGCGAAATTATGGTTTTCGATAAATAATGGAAAATAAAGACATAGACCATCTATTTCGCCATCATAGTGGAAAGATGGTCGCTGTCTTAACACGCATATTTGGACTAAAACACCTCGATGTTATTGAGGATGCTGTTCAAGATACTTTTATCAAAGCTAGTATTTCTTGGCGAAAAGAAATTCCCGATTACCCCGAAGCATGGCTAACAAAAGCTGCCAAAAATAGAGTAGTAGACATTTTTAGGGCACTCAATACACAAAGAACACATTATGCATCAATCAAGTCAGGAACAGATGCCATTGCCATTAATGAACTTTTCTTAGATTCCGAAATCGAAGATGCGCAATTACGAATGATTTTTACGGCATGCCATCCAAAATTAGACCCAAGAGACCGTATCTCATTCGCTTTAAAAACTGTTTCGGGATTCAGCATAAAGGAAATTTCCGCAGCACTACTCACTAAGCAGGAAACCATTAAGAAAAGATTATTTAGAGCCAGAAAAGCAATTAAGACCTTAGATATTCAATTTCATATCCCTCGAGGAAGGGTATTAAAATCAAGACTTGAAAGCGTTATGGAGGTGTTGTACCTTATTTTTAACGAGGGCTTTCATTCAAATAGTAAAGACCAACTCATTCGAGAGGATTTATGTAGTGAAGCCATGCGATTATGTCAGTTACTACTTAAAAACAAAGCTACAAGAATGCCCGAAGCTTATGCCCTTTTTGCATTGATGTGTTTTCATTCAGCAAGACTGGAAACTAAGATTGGGGCAAACAATGAAATATTGGATTTAAAGCAGCAAGATCGGAATCGTTGGCACTTTCCCTTAATCGAGCTTGGTAATACCATGATGTATAAAGCTGTAGATACCGAAATGTTTTCATGCTACCATTACGAGGCAGCAATAGCCGCAGAACATCTTCGTGCTAAGTCCTTTGAAGATACTGATTGGAATAAAATACTACAATGGTACGAAGTGCTCAATAAATTACAACCTATGCCAATTCATTTGCTGACCATGGCTGTGATTTGTATGCAAATTAAAAACCTAGATAAGGCTGAGAGTTATATCGAGCAAATTACTCCAGAAGATTTAGAACAGCGAATATATTTGTATTATGCAGCAAAGTCCGATCTTTATGCTAAGCAGTATAATATGAAATCTGCCAAGGAATATCTTGATATTGCCATTAAAAAGGTTAACAATAGTTCTGAAAAGGAATATTTACAAAAGAAATACAACCAACTTTGAAGTCATTTTTTAAATTATTGATGACATATTTTTTCTTTCACGATGTAGAGGTAAATTATAAAACCGCTCATTATGAAAACCCTATCCTTTCTTTTAGTTTGTTTATGTATTAATCTTTCATTTGCTCAAGTAGGAATTGGAACCACAAATCCTGATGCTTCATCAATGTTGGATATTCAAAGTACAACCTCTGGTATCTTGATTCCACGTATGACCCAGGCGAATCGGTTGGCAATCGGCTCACCAGCTGAAGGTCTTATGGTATATCAAACAAATTCTCCTGAAGGGTTTTGGTTTTATGATGGTGTAAGTTGGAATCAATTAACTTTTTGGGATACAGGTGAATTTCAAAGTATTGGTGGTATTGTTCAAAATACGACAGATATAAGTAATGATGATTTTGTTTTTGGAAGTACAACTTTATCTGGTTCAGATTCCCGTTTCTTTTTCGATAAAAGTAAATCTGCTTTTAGAGCAGGAATTTCATTTGGAAATGAATGGGATGATGCAAATGTAGGAGATTATTCTGTTGTTTTAGGTGCTGGTACTGCCTCCGGAAACTCTAGTTTTTCCACTGTATTTGGACTTGCCTCGGGTAATGCCGCTGTAGCGTTCCAGGGATCCATATCATCTGGCAACGAGAGCTTTACCGCGGGCAGCGGCACGTCCTCCGAAGGGGATTCCTCCATTGCCATGGGGACTTCGAACACCATCGGTACCGATGGCGACAGTGCCGTGGCCCTGGGGAGCGGTAACGGGATAACGGCAG
>NZ_JAGSPD010000017.1 GCF_019203985.1 Winogradskyella luteola
TCCAACCGAGACCGTCATCGTACAAATGCCAAGTGTAGCTATAGAAAAGATAAGCAGTCTAGACTTAGGCGTTGATGGCATTGCAAGCGTGGGAGACATCATCACTTATACTTATACAGTTACAAATACGGGCAATACGACGTTATTTGATGTAAGTGTCACGGAGGATGCAGCGGACTTTACGGGAACGGGTACTTTGCCGACACCAACCTATGTCAGTGGGGGAAGTGACGAAGACGGTGATACAAATGCTGATGATTTAGCGGTTACGCCACAGGACCCAATGATCTTTACGGCGACCTATGCGATCACGCAGGTTGATATCGATATGGGCATCGTGACGAACCAGGCGATGGCCAATGGTACGGATCCATTGGGTGGCGGTGTCACGGATGAGAGTGACGACCCTACGGACCCAACTGGAATGGACGACCCAACAGATACGACGATCCCACAGGCACCGAATATTTCTATAGAAAAGATAAGCAGTCTAGACTTAGGTGTTGATGGCATTGCAAGCGTGGGAGACATCATCACCTATACCTATACAGTTACAAATACGGGCAATACGACGTTATTTGATATAAGCGTCACTGAAGATGCAGCGGACTTTACGGGAACGGGTACTTTGCCGACACCAACCTATGTCAGTGGGGGAAGTGACGAAGACGGTGATACGAACGCTGATGATCTAGCGGTTACGCCACAGGACCCAATGATCTTTACGGCGACCTATGCGATCACGCAGGTTGATATCGATATGGGCATCGTAACGAACCAGGCGATGGCTAGCGGCATGGATCTAATTGGTATAGGTGGCGGTGTTACTGATGATAGCGATGACCCTACGGACCCAACTGGAACGGACGACCCAACGGACACAGAAATACTTCAAGAGCCTATGATAAGTCTTGTTAAGACAACATTACCACTTGAAGATACCAATGGTGATGGTATTGCAGGAAGCATTGACGACGTTATATCTTACGTGTTTATTGTAGAAAACACAGGAAACGTAACATTGACTAATATCGAAGTGCAAGATGTATTACCTGGCTTAAATTTAGTGGGAGGGCCAATAGCTCAACTATTGCCGGGTGAAATTGATAGCACGACATTTACTGCTACGTACCAAATCACTCAAGTTGACTTAGATGTAGGTTTTGTTACAAATTCGGCAACGGTAACCAGTGAGGAACCTGGTGGTGATTTGGGTAATCCTGCAGATGATATTGGTGATACAAGTGATGATCCCAATAACGATAATGATAATGACGACAATGGAGATGGAGAGCCAGATGATCCAACAGTAACGGTTGTAAACTCAATCTTTGATTTAGAAGTAACCAAAGTTGTAGATGAACTACAGCCAGTAGTTGGTGATGAAGTTGTATTTACCATTGAGGTAGCCAATATTGGAAATGTTACAGCCACTAACGTTATTATTAGTGACCAAATTCCAAGTGGTTATGTGTTTTTATCCGTAATTACTACAACAGGAACATACTCAGAGTTTGATGGAGAATGGACAGTAGGTCAACTAGGTCCTGATCAAGTAGAAATACTTCAGATTACTGTAGAGGTACTTGGTTTTGGTGACTATGCCAACACTGCGTTTGTAAGTAGTGCTGATGGAGGCACTGATATAGATGCAAGTAACAATGAAGATACGGCGGCTGTTGATCCGATATGTTTAACTATTTACAACGAATTTTCACCAGATGGGAATGGTATAAATGAAACGTTTGTTATTGATTGTTTAGAACGATTCCCTAATAATAAACTCGAAATCTACAATAGATGGGGTAACATAGTCTATAGTAAAAAAGGTTACCAGAACGATTGGGACGGAACTTTTAGAAGAAGTGCTGCAATCAACCAATCTGATAAGCTACCTACAGGTACGTATTACTATGTACTCGACCTAGGAGACGGTTCAGAACCTAGAGTAGGATGGGTATATGTAAATAGACGAAACTAATTAACACTGAATAATAAAATATATTAAAATGATACATAAATCATCGATATTAAAAGGATTAGTAGCTTTAGTATTTATACTACTTAGTGCTAATAGTTTTGCACAGCAAGATCCTCAGTACACGCATTATATGTATAATACGCTAAGTGTTAACCCGGCTTACGCTGGGCAACGTGAGACGTTAAGCGTTGTAGGATTACATAGATCACAATGGGTTGGTATAGACGGAGCACCGCAAACACAATCTTTAGGTATTCATTCACCATTACGCAATGAGCGTATAGGTTTAGGTTTGAACATAGTAAGTGATGCTTTAGGTCCAGCAAGAGAAAACTTCGTAGATGTTAATTTTTCATATACAATACCATTAGATGCCAATGACTTAAAATTATCTTTTGGTGTAAAAGGGGGAGTACATATCTTAAATACAGACTGGAGTAAAGGAAGATTTCAAGATACTGATCCAGCTTTTGAAAATAATTTAAACTTAACTTCACCAATGGTAGGAGCAGGTTTTTATATGCATACCAGAAAATGGTATTTAGGATTTGCGGTGCCAAATTTTATTGAAACAGACCATTATGATGATTTTCAAGAATCTGTAGCTACCGAACGTATGCACTTTTATGCTATTGGTGGATATGTGCTTAACTTAAGTGAAACTTTAGAATTAAAACCTGCCTTTTTAGTAAAAGGAGTTTCGGGTGCTCCGCTAATTGCTGATATCTCTGCTAACTTTTGGTATAAAAAGAATTTAACGGCAGGTTTGGCTTGGAGATGGGATGATTCTGTAAGTGCTCTTGTTGGTTTTCAAGCCACACCAGGTATGTTTATTGGGTATGGTTACGATTTAACTACAACTGGATTGAACAATTACAACAGCGGAACACACGAAATAACTTTAAGATTCGAAGTAAAGCGATTAGGTAGAATTTTATCACCGCGTTTCTTTTAAAAATATAACTATGAGAACAATTTCAAGATATATATGTATGGCATTAGTAGGTATGTTTGCTTTATCTACCTATGCCCAAAATGGAAAGATAAAAAGTGTCGAAGATGACTACAGAGACTTTGCCTACGTTAAAACAAGTGAAGTGCTTTTAGAAGTGGCAAACAAAGGTTACAGATCGGCCGACCTTTTTCAGAAATTGGCAAATTCCTATTATTTTAATAATGATATGGAAAATGCAGCTAAATGGTATGGTGAACTAATGGCTATGAACGAAGTCATAGATCCCGAATACTATTTTAGATATGCTCTAGCACTTAAAGGCACTGAAAATTATGAAGACTCAGATAAGTGGATGAAAAAATTCAATGAACTCAAACCAGATGATTTAAGAGGAAAAGCATTTTTGTCTAAGGTAGATTATAAGTCAAATATAGAAGAGTTGAGCCGTAATGATATAGAACCTCAAAATTTAGATATCAATACAGAGTTTTCAGATTTTGGAACTACGGAATATGAAAACAGTATTGTGTTCGCTTCAGCAAGAGGTGGTGGACGCAAGTATCGTTGGAATGAAGAACCTTATTTAGATTTGTATTCAGTTGAAAAAACAGATAATGGTTTTGGTGAAATAACTGAAATTGATGGTAAGGTAAATACAAAGTATCACGAATCCAGTGCTGTATTCTCACCAAATGGAAAATACATGTTCTTCACAAGAAACAATTTCTTCAGATTAAAATATAAAGAAGACGAAACAGGTGTCAATAGATTACAATTGTATAGAGCTACTTTGAGTGAAGATGGTACTTGGGATGAAATTCACAAAATTCATTTTAACAGTGAGGATTACAGTGTTGCACATCCGGCATTAAATCTCACGGGATCACGATTGTATTTTGCTTCGGACATGCCAGGAACTTATGGTCAGTCCGATATTTTTGTGGTGGATGTCAATGACGATGGTACTCTGGGCGAACCAGAAAACTTGGGATCTTCAATTAATACCGAGGGACAAGAATCATTTCCTTTTGTGGATACCAATGGTAATTTGTTCTTTTCGTCAACTGGATTTCCAGGATTAGGAGGATTGGATGTATTTAAATCTGAAGAATTAGATCAAAAAGTTGCTTCGGGTTCTAACAGAAGCTTTCCAATTGAAAATGTTGGCAAGCCTGTAAATAGTTCTGCAGATGATTTTGGCTATTATGAAAACTTAGTTACCAAGCGTGTATATTTCAGTTCTAACAGAGAAGGAGGAAAGGGTAGTGATGATATTTACACATTCGAAGTTCCAGAATGTAAGCAAATCGTTGAAGGTACTGTCCAAGACAAAAACACAGACGAATTAATACCAGGTGCCACAGTGGTTTTATTTGATGGTAAAGGCAACGAACTTGAGCGTAAAACTGTTACAGCCGATGGTACTTTTGAGTTTGAGCTAGAATGCGAAAAAGAATACTTAATCAGAGGTGAAAAAGCAACCTATGCTTCGGACGAAAAACGTTTTACTACACCAAAACGTAAACAAGAATTGCAGTTGCAATTATTATTGGAGAAGGACGAACAAGAAGTTGAACCTTGTGACGATTTAGCTAAGGTTCTCGATATTCCTATTATCTATTTCGACTTTGATAAATCAAATATTAGATACGATGCAGAGATTGAATTACAGAAAGTGTTAGCAGTCTTGAACAAATATCCAACAATGAATATCGATATTCGTTCGCATACAGATTGTAGAGGACTTGCAGACTATAATGAAAGATTGTCTGAAAGAAGAGCACAATCGACACGTCAGTATTTAATGGATAATGGTATAGCAGCAGATCGTTTAACAGCTAAAGGTTATGGTGAGTCACAATTGGTTAACGATTGCGGGTGTGAGCCAACAAACGAATCAAGCTGTTCGGAAGAAGAACATCAATTAAACAGACGTAGCGAATTTATTATCACCAGTATTAACGGTAAATCTTGTGACGATAAACAGTAATATAATAGTTTAATAAAGTATCAAAATAGCCGTTTAATATAAACGGCTATTTTTTTTATGAATTCCTTTAGCTTTTTTAAAGCTTTAGTCATTAATTTTGCTTTATGACAGAAGAACAAGTCATCCTTGTGGATGAAAACGATAACCAAATCGGTTTAATGCCCAAAATGGAAGCACACGAAAAAGCACTTCTGCACCGTGCGTTTTCAGTATTTATTTTTAATAACAAAGGTGAATTGATGCTCCAGCAGCGTGCGTTGCATAAATACCATTCTCCGGGACTTTGGACCAATACCTGTTGCAGTCATCAACGCAACGGTGAAACTAATTTAGAAGCTGGTAAGAGACGGCTGCAAGAAGAAATGGGATTTGTCACCGATTTAAAGGAGTCAACATCATTTATATACAAAGCCCCTTTTGATAATGGGTTAACAGAGCACGAGTACGACCATATTATGATCGGTCATTACAATGCTGCACCAAATATTAATACGGACGAAGTTGTCGATTGGAAATGGATGCCGTTGGAAAAAGTAAAAGTAGACATGGCCTTACATCCTGAAAATTATACAGCTTGGTTTAAGATTATATTCGAGAAATTTTATGAATTCATAAATGTTGATAACTCATGAAAGTAACCGTACATAGAAAGGCACATTTTAATGCAGCTCATAGGCTTTACAGAAAAGATTGGAGCTTCGAAAAGAACGATGCTGTATTTGGTTTGTGCAATAATCCAAATTTTCACGGACATAATTATGAATTGATAGCAAGTGTTACTGGTGATATTGACCCCGAAACTGGCTACGTTATGGACGTTAAAATCTTAAAAGACATCATTAAGTCGGAAGTTGAAAATGCCTTTGACCATAAGAATCTAAATATGGAAGTGCCCGAGTTCAAAGATCTAAATCCTACGGCAGAAAATATTGCAGTTGTAATCTATAACAAGATTAAGGCAAAATTAGATTCCAAGTTCCATTTGGAAATTACACTTTACGAAACACCTCGTAACTTTGTAACATATTCCGGAGAATAGTTTTATGAAGCATATTCTACATCCCTTAAAATTTAAACCCATTTTGAAAAATAAAATTTGGGGAGGAGAGAAACTGATTCAAAAGTTCAATAAAAAATCCGATTCTAAGCAATTGGGCGAAAGTTGGGAAGTGAGTACTGTTCCTGGTGATATTTCAATAGTTGAAAATGGTGAACTGCAAGGTAAATCATTACAAGAGCTTTTAGAGGAACATGCATCTGATTTGCTGGGAGAAAAAAACTACGAACGGTTCGGCAACAACTTTCCACTGCTAATTAAATTTATAGATGCCAAACAAGATCTGAGCATTCAATTACATCCGGACGATGCTTTGGCAAAAAAGCGCCATAACTCTTTTGGCAAAACAGAAATGTGGTATGTGATGCAGGCAGATGATGATGCAAATCTCATCGTAGGTTTTAATCAAAAAACAGATAAAGAGACCTACCTCAAACATCTCGAAGATAATACATTAACCAAGATTTTAAATTTTGATAGCGTAAAAGAAGGCGACACCTATTTTATTGAAGCAGGAAGAGTCCACGCCATTGGCGCTGGTGTGTTATTGGCAGAAATTCAGCAAACCAGTGATGTAACGTATCGTGTTTATGATTGGGATCGTGTAGATGATGAAGGTAATGAGCGCGAATTGCATAATGATATTGCCATTGATGCTTTTAAGTTTGATATGGAAGATGATTTTAAAATTGCTTATAAAAAACAAGAAAATGTATCAAACCCAATGGTGAGCTGTCCATTTTTTACCACGAATTATATTGAGATAAATTCAGAAATTGTAAAGAAAAATGATAAAGATTCTTTTTTGATATACATGTGTGTAGATGGAGAGGTTGAAGTGTTAACTGATAATAGAACTGATAGGATTGCCAAAGGTGAAACACTATTGATCCCTGCAGTGATTAAAGACTTTAAATTAAAAACTAAAGGAGCAAAGCTTCTTGAAGTTTATGTTTAAAACTTCAAAATTAAATTTGAATTATTAATATAAGTATTCATTACATTTGCATTTAAATTCAACGACGTTTATTTTGCGGAGTTGAAACTGAAATAAATAGAATTATTATGGCAAATAAAAGAGATTTAAAAAAGGATATCAACTATGTTTTTGGCGATATCATTGAAGCAGTTTACTATTGGGAATTAGAAAACACCCAAAAACCAACCAAAGAAAGTGATGCCATTATTGATGATGCTTTTGCAGGTTTTGATGAGTTAATAGCTCGTGTAAATGAAAGAGATATTGAGAACCCTAAAGCACATTTTAAGGCAATTAATAATGACTTAGAATCTAAAGGAAGAGCTTTAATAGATAGAATTAACAATTTAAAGTAGTATATACTTGCAACTCTACTAAAAAGCCAATCATTAAATTGATTGGCTTTTTTAGTGCCATCATTAAATTGTTTTCTATTCTAATCTTCAGAATTTCTGTTTTCAACAACTTCTTTTAACTTTTTTCCGTAAAAAGACTGCTTTATGTCTTCTGTTAGCCCATTATAGACAGAATCGATATAAACCGGATTAGCAGATGGAATTTCATATAATGCCAAATAAGGTGCAATCATATTATCCTTGTTATTTAACGCAAATTGAATGGTATAAGAGTATTTACGTTTCAATAAAGTTTCAGAAAGCTTATTTAAAGAGTCTAGGGCAATGCTATCATTGTCTTTTTTTGCTAAAAAACTAGCTTCAATAATGTCTAGGTTTTTATCATTGTATTTAGACATTACATCTGTGTAATCATTTAAAAGATCTTGCTGTTTGGAACCATCTATTTTAGCATCAAAACTAAAATTCTTCAGTGTAGTGTTGATTTCCGTTGTGCCTTTATCAGCGAAAAAAGGAATGTAATGCTCCTCACCATCGTTTTTAAACAGCTTTAAATAGAGCAGAATAGGTTCTTCAATATTAGTTTGTAATGTAAATTCTGATTGCCCATTAATTACCATGGAGTCGAGATCTATTATGGTTGAATCACCATCTTTCTGAAGATATACCACACCTTTTTTCAGACCTTTGATATTTCCTTTTAAAATGAAGTTGGTTTCCTTGTCTTTATTACAAGAAGCCACCATTATTACTAAAATAACTAGGCTTATAACTTTATTTAGTTTAAACATGTGTTGTTTATATAATTAGGCTACAACTTCACATAAATGCTTTGTTGAATAGAGATGGCAAATATCTTATTTTGAAATTAAAAATACTAACCGCCTGCTGCAATTTTCATAAGTTCTGCACAGAGGATAGCTCCGTAGGTTCCGACGACGTAACCAAATACGGCGAGTAAGGCTCCAACAGTTGCCAAAGAAGGATGAAAAGCAGCCGCCACAACTGGTGCGGATGCTGCACCACCAACATTGGCTTGACTGCCAACAGCCAAGAAAAAATAGGGTGCTTTTATAAGTTTGGCTACTAAGATTAGAAGCCCTGCGTGAATGGCCATCCAAACCAAGCCAATTAGAATGAGTCCTGGGTTCTCAAGAATTTTACCCAAATCCATTTTCATACCAATAGTCGCTACAAGAATATAAATAAAGACACTGCCTACTTTACTGGCACCAGCACCTTCATAATTTTTAGCTTTGGTAAAGGATAATAATACACCAATCAACGTGGCAATAGAAATTAACCAAAAGAACCCACTACCGAAAGATGATAATGCACTTTTGGGATTGCTTATAGCTTCAAAATTATCTTTAAGGAATACAGAGATGTGGTCAGCCCCAAAGTGTGCAATACCCACAGCGCCAAAGGCAATTGTTAATATTATAATAAGATCTGAAGTTGATGGAATACGTGTAATTTTATCACTAAAGGCTTGTACCTTGTTTTGTAATTCGTCAATAGCTGTATTGTCTGCTTTTAGCCAGTTGTCAATGCGTTTTCTCTTTCCGATTCCTAAAAGAATTACTGCCATCCAAATATTGGCTACAACAATGTCTACAAGTACCATTCCGCCATATAACTCTTGGTTAAACTCATAAATTTCTAACATGGCCGCTTGGTTGGCACCACCACCAATCCAGCTTCCGGCTAAAGTAGCCAAGCCTCGCCAAGTAGCATCAAAACCAGCGCCACCAACCGTTTCTGGTGAAAATGAAGAAATGAGTAATATAGCTATCGGTCCACCAATTACGATTCCTGCTGTACCGGTAAAGAACATTACCAAAGCTTTCCAACCTAGATTAAAAATGGCTTTTAAATCTATGCTTAAGGTTAATAAAACTAATGAAGCAGGTAATAGATAACGACTGGCAATAAAATAGGTTTGAGAAATTTTATCGGAAATTAAACCTAAAGAATTAAATATTGCAGGAATAAGATAACACATTAAAAGCGCTGGTACAATACGGTAAAATTTATGCCAAAACCCCGTTTTTTTAGATTCTGTAAAAAATACAAAGCCCAAGGCAATCATAAGTAATCCAAAGACGATAGCGTCGTTGGTGAAAATAGGTTCGTTTTCCATGTTAGTCAGTTTAGTGATGCAAAATACGAAAATATCAATGTTCTATTCCATCTTCCTTCATTAGTTCAAACCCATATTCTCTTAAGGTGGAAATAATTGCAATTGAGCGTTTCCCTTTTTCAGTAATAGTATATATGGTTTTTACGGGTACTTCAGGGATTATTTCTTTAGAAACAAATCCATCAGCTACCAATTCTTTTAAAGTCTTACTGAGCATTCTGTCTGAAGCTCTATTTATACTTCTTTTTAATTCTGAAAAGCGCAATGATTTATCTTTCAATCGCCAAAGGATTGGCATTTTATAGAGTCCACCAACTTTGTCAAACACATATTCTACAGGAGTATAATATCGTTTCTTGTCGTTTAAAAAATCTGGCATACTTACATGGATGTTAGTTGCTAACAAATATAAGTATTTGTTGAGCATAATCAATTTCAAAATAACTTTGTGGTATTAAAAACAGTATGAATTTTATAACACACAAAAAAATGGCGAGTATGGTAAAAGAATTTGAAAGTTATGTGCACTTTCATGGTGCAGAATATAAAGGGAAAATTTTAATGGTAGCAAGCAGTCCAACAATTTCAGAGCAAACAGGCTGGCCAATCGGATTTTGGGCAGCAGAGTTAACGCATCCATTACATGCGTTTCAAGAAGCAGGGTACAAAATACAATTAGTTTCAACCGAAGGTGGAAAAGTAGTAATGGATAGTTTTTCTAACCCAACAGATGAAAGTGGTTATGCTGTGCATGATGTTATTACTTTAGGATACATGCAACAAGGCTGGTTTAACCAAATGTTAGAAAGTACCCAAAAACTAACTGAAGTAAATCCTAAGGATTATGATGCTATCTTTTTAGTTGGCGGACAGGGGCCTATGTACACCTTTAAAGGTAATGAAGACTTACAGAAACTATTTGTAGACTTCTATGAGTCAAATAAACCAAGTGCAGCGGTTTGCCACTCTGTAGCATTACTATTAGAAACTAAAACATCTAATGGTGAGTTATTGGTTACAGGAAAAACTTGGACAGGGTTTGCAAATGCTGAAGAAGATTTTGCAGATAATGCTGTAGGCATGAAAATACAACCTTTTCGTATTGAAGATGAGGCGAGAAAAATGTCGGACACAACTTTTAAAGTAGCCAACCCCTTTGCTTCTTATGTAATTGCAGATGGTAATTTAATAACAGGGCAACAGCAAAATTCTGGTGCTGCAGCTGCAAGATTGGTAATAGAAGCATTAAACCGAAGACAAATATGAAATTAGCATTTATAGGAATTGGTAATGTAGGTTTTGCTTTAGCGAATAACCTTCAAAAAAGAGGACATAAGATTATTGTAGCTCATAATGATTCTAACAACAAAACGGTGAAAGAAGCATTAATGAAGAATAATGGTTTTAGCACTACTAAAGTCCAAGAGGCAATAAATAATTCTGAAGCGGTATTTTTGGCAGTACCATTTTTTGCTGCTGAAGAATTATTAAAGCCCTTAAAGTTTAATGGAAAACCCTTGATTGATTGCACTAATCCAGTGGGTAAAGGTATTTCTCATGGATTAGAAAGTGAAATTTCAGGTGCAGAAAAAATTCAAGAATGGGCCAATGATGCCAAAGTAGTAAAAGCATATACCATTTATGGCTTTGAAAATTTAATTAATTCTAGTTTTAGCAATTATAATGTAAAACCTGTGATGTTAATTGCAGGTAATTTTAAAGCATCAAAGAGCTTGGTATCAGCGTTAAATGAGGATTTAGGTTTTATGACCTTGGATACAGGTAATTTAGATCAATCTTTACATTTAGAGCATATGACCTTACTTTGGGTAAAGATGGTTCGAAGGGATGGACATCATCCCAATTTTACTTGGGCGTATTTAGAAAAACAACAATAATTTGCAATAGGAAAAGTGATCCATTGAGATCACTTTTCTTCTGGTTTTTCTTTCTTTTTCGGTTGTCTATTATGGTCTTTGAGATATTGCATCAACATCCATTCTATTTGTCCGTTTGTACTACGAAATTCATCAGCTGCCCATTTCTCAATAGCTTTCAGCATATCTTCATTGATGCGCAACGCAAACGCTTTTTTCTTAGCCATTGTTAATTGTTTTTTCTTTGTAAGTAGCCAAAATGCGTTCAGCTTCTTCTTTCTTTTGAGTACCGATCAAAAGTTTTTTACCATTTTTTAATTCGAGTTGAATGCCTAAATTACCAGATACATTTATTGCTCTTCCTTTTGATTTTTTCCACAACCAACCTCCTTTAAATCCCCAACCTCCATATTCGTTTATGGCATCATAGTGTCTTACGTAGGCCTTATTTATGTCATTCCATTCTATGGATTTAAATTTCCAATGCAATGGAAAGAATTTATAATGAATCCCTTTTTCATCAATCCTTGATGTCAGCGTAAGCAAAAATATAAAACCAGAAATCAACATTAAAGAACCAATTAACAATACCAGTTCCATTGGGGAAAAACTATTAGGGTCATTGATATATTCACTTATAATTATTCCAATAATAATTAATATGCTAATGGTCATTAAAGCAATAATCCAAATTTGATTAAAACGTTGTTGTTCTTTAAAAATTCTCATTATCTATTTAAAATTTTGTAACAATTTGTTTTTTAAATATGTAGGCTGGTATTAACTGTTTTCTATCAAATGCCATTATAGGCTTTCGTGGTTAATGACTTAAAGTTCCTGTATTTACAACAGGTGAAGCATCTTTATCACCACAAAGTACTACCATTAGATTGCTTACCATGGCTGCTTTACGCTCTTCATCTAAGTCTACAACACCTTTTTTGTTGAGTTCTTCTATGGCCATTTCTACCATACTAACAGCACCTTCTACAATTTTGTGTCTCGCTGCTACAATAGCTGTTGCTTGTTGACGTTTTAGCATGGCGTTGGCGATTTCTTGTGCATAAGCCAAATAGCCTATACGTGCTTCCAAAACTTCAATGCCTGCTATGGATAAACGCTCATCAATCTCTTTTTCGAGTGCATTACTGACTTCATTAACACTTGAGCGTAAGGTGATGTCCTCATCATGCCCTTCGTCAGCAAAGTTATCGTAAGGATACATGCTTGCCAGTTTACGCACTGCAGCATCGGTCTGTACACGGACAAAGTTTTCATAATTGTCCACATCAAAAGCAGCTTTGTAGGTGTTTTGCACGCGCCAAACCAAAATGGTACTAATCATAACTGGGTTTCCGAGTTTATCATTGACTTTTAGGCGTTCACTATCAAAGTTACTTGCTCTCAAGGAAATCTTCTTTTTGGTATAAAAAGGGTTTACCCAATAGAAACCATTTTTCTTTACGGTTCCGACATATTTTCCAAATAAGAGTAAAACACGGGAGCCATTGGGCTGAACCATTAAAAAGCCAAATGCCATTACTAAGGATAGGAATATAGTAATACCTGGCCATGGTGTTTCTAAGGCAATTATTGTGGCTATACTTCCAAAAAACAATACTAAAAATACAAGTAACATAAAGTAGCCATTAGCTGGGACGGTGGTTTTTTCTTCTTTCATAATCTAAAAATTTAATTGGTTAATTATTTATTAAATCAATATGATATTAAAATGATATAATAAAGATATAATATATAAGTGTATAAATAGATGTTTTTGTTACAGTTTTAGAAAAAAAATATAAAATAGAGTTTGGCACACAGTTTGATTAATAATAGGTGTAATGGTTACAGCGATATTTATACTACAAAATCGCGACATTACAATTTGGTTGGTTAGTTAGTAGAAAAGCATCTCGTGGTTGAGATGCTTTTTCTAATTATATCGTACGTGTGTAAGTATGTTATTTTTTGTTTAGAAAAACTCTTGTTTTTCTTCTTCTAGCTTTAATAGAAGCTGCTTGCTTGTGCTTGACTTATATTTTTTTGTTGTTAGTTGAGAAATATTATTATCTAATCTAAATTTCATTTCGGAATTAGAAATACTATCATTTAATTTAATATTTGACAGAAGAGCTTCGTACACTGCATTTCGATTAGTTTCCTTACCACCTACGTAATAAAAATGCTCTTTTGTAGTTATAAAGCAGTTTTGCCAAACTGAAAAGATATAGTCATTGGTTCTATACTTATTGCTTAGCCAAGTTGAAAGAATGAAATTACAGTTTGATTCCTCTAATCCATTATTTAATAGTATTTCTTCTTCTTCTGTCCAACTGTCAAAATAGTCAACATGCCTTCCAATATAAGGTGGATCAGAATAAACACAATCAGAACTTTTTAATTCTGATAATGTTTTTTTAAAATCTTGATGTTTAAACTCATATTCTCCATGCTCGATTATTTTAGAAATATTTTCTACTTGATTAGTTATTTTTGTTACCAATGCCTGAGCAAAACGATTTGGTTTTTTACAAAATGGGACATTAAATCCCCCTTTTTTATTAAACCTCATCATTCCATTAAAGCAAGAGCGACTTAAAAATAAGAAATCTAACGGATTACCTCTTTCGTTAAAGCGATTACGAACAGTATAATAATATTCTCCTTCCGTCTCTAAAAGTTTCTGGCCTTCTTCATTTAGAAAATTTCTTACTATACTACTTGTTATTTCTTTGTTTTGAACTGCTTTATAAAAGCTTATTAAATGAGGGTTGCTATCACATAACAGTGCTTTTTTGGGACGAATATTAAAAGCAACAACACCTGTTCCCATAAATGGCTCAACCCAACGGTCAAATTCTATCTTTTCTACGTTTGAAGAAATCCAATTTACAAGTTTAGTTTTTATACCTTGCGATTTTATCGGAGGGACAAATGTTTTCATTTTTTCTTATTTTTTCTTTTTGGTCTAACAGGATATATTTTAGAAATATCTTCTCCCCGATACTTTAAGTAAGTTTTTAAGCTCGTTATTTTCTTAATCTTTCCTTTGGGTGTTAATATAGGCTTACCTTTTTCATCTTTTTGATCTATTTTTCCATGATCTATCCAATATTCATCAAACCATTTTTCTCCAAGATTTTTAAATACTCCATTTCCTTTTAGAATATCATCTATAAATCTGATACTTCCTATGTTAGCAGTATTACCACTTCCACTTTTATCACTTGATATTTTCCATTTTTCTTCTGCAAAGAAAACGAAGTCTTTAATGACAGAGGTGATTTCATCTAACTTGTTTAATTGAAGTATTCTTGTTTCATCAATATCTGCTGATAAAGCTCTCGTGTACAATATGCCCAAACAAATATGGGAAGTATATTCAGAGTAAGGAAACTGAATATTCTTTGCACTTGTTCTTTCTCTAAAATACTCCCCGTGAGAACCCAAAGTAAATCCGTTACAAAACCCATCATAGTCTTCTAATCGGTACGTAGTTTTTATATCAACTGCAAATTTTATTTTTGGATTTTCTTTACTTACAAACGACAAATCTGGGTACCAATTTTGCATTTCGGCAAGAACTATGTCATAACCATTTTGATCAGCGAATTCTCGAAATTTTGGGAAGAGTTGGATTTCAAGAATTTTCGAGATTATTTTGGTGTCAGAAGATATTGTGTAAATACTCTTTTCCGTATCTATGAAACCCTTAACTTTCCAGCCTCCAACCTTATCAGAAACATACTCGGTCAGTTCTTTTGAAAAATCTTTAAGCTTATCTAAAAATATCTTCTTTATATCACTCATTTTCTATATTCAAATAGGATTTTTAGCAAAATACAAATAAAGAATAATCTTTAGCCCCGATACTTTTTTAATTGTTCACAAATTTTCAAGAATTATTTATAATAAATTTAACAATGCTATCAATTAATTCTGAAGAAATAGGCCTGAACGATTCATTATAAGATTTAGAGTTTTCTAAATCATCTCCTTTTATTTCAAAAAGAACGTGATTCATGTTTTCAATAATCTTGAGTTTGGCTTTATCATTTGCTTCTTTTAAAAGCTTTGCGTCATTTTCTGAAATTTGAAGATCATTTGTGCCAACTACAACCAGAAGAGGCATTTTAAGTTCTTTAATAACTTCTGTAGGATTGTATTGCATCCAATTGATCATAAATGGCTGGATCTCTTCATTAAAAAGAGATGCTAGTGCTGAAGGATAATCCTTTACGGTTTCTCCTTGCTTTAATTTATCAACTATCTTTTTAGCTTCCTCTCCCAGCTGAGGAGACATTTTTGAAACCTGATCGGTAATAACATCTCCTATGTTTTGACCTGCTCCTGCAAGCGATATGAACCCATCAACCTTATCTTTAGCGGCTAGCATACCTACTAAACTTCCCTGGCTATGACCTATAACGTATATTTTTGAATAGTTATCTTTTTCTTTAAAGTAGGTAATTACATCTGAAGCATCATTTACAAAATCGTCTAACATTAAGTTTTTATCGACTTTGCCTTTACGAATTTGTTTTACAATGCGTTTGTCAAATCTAAATGTTGCTACACCGTTATTGGTAAGGCTTTCTGCTAATTTTTTTAGTGAGTTGTTTTTTTGAAAGTTTTGGTTACCGTTTCGATTTGTTGGTCCCGAACCAGCTATGATAATGGCTAAAGTGTGTTTTTTATTTTCATTGGGTGTAAGTAATGTACCATCAATCCAATTTGACACTGAAACCTCATTTTCACTGTATGCTTTTTTTTGACAAAAACTGAAGACAGAGAATAGAAGAAGCAAGGTTGATATATATTGTCTCATTTTTAGCATTTATAAGTGTAAAGTTAGTTGTTCTTAAAAAGAATCTTTAACTCAAAAACAAGTTTTATACCGTTTTAGTATTCATAAATACGATTTTCTAATTTAAATCATATGCATTTAATCGATGAAATGCAATATTTTACTCTCAAATGTTAAATTTATATGTATTTTGTCGATTAATAGTGTTTTTAAGCGTTAATATTAAAACCTAATTATATATTTGAAGTGTACTAAAATTTAGTTTTTAGTTCAATGGATTAATTAATTAATATTTGCATTATGTTGTGTTGACTTAGTGACCCTAAATCTACTTACATAATAAAAAAAGCAAATTAGAGAAACCGGGTTTGAGGGAACCCGGTTTTTTGTTTTCCATGACGTTTGGCTACCAAATTTCTGATGAGGTATATTTCTTATGCGCTTTGAATGAGTTTTCTAAAGGTTAGATTTATTCTAGGATTTATGTTTTTTTTGGTTTTTGCGATTTGATGTAGCCAATGGTGTTGCATTTCGCCTTTCATAAGTAATAAACTTCCGTGCTTTAATATGAGCTTATGTCTCTGTTTTTTTTTGAGTTCTGTGCTTAAAGTGAAATAGACGCTCCTCACCAAAACTAACAGAAGCAATTACGGGATTTTTACCTAGTTCTTTTTCATTATCGGCATGCCAGCCGTTGCTGTCATTACCATCACGATATAAATTGATTAGAAGTGTGTTAAATTTTTGTTCAGAACAATGTTCAACCTTATTTTTTATGGATAATAATGTTGGTGTGAAAGTTTGAGGGTACATTACAATGTTTGAATAACTGTATGGCTGATTTGTTTCGCCAAAAAGTGCTGTTAATCTTGGTTGTTTGTAGGTTTTTCCAAAAACGGTAATATCATCATGTTGCCAGTTGGTTTCTGCATTAATCGTTTTAAAATATAAATCGGATTCTTGTTTGCTAAAGAAGCTGGGAAGATAGATCAGCTCTGCATTGGGTAACTGAAAATGTTGTTTCTCTGCTGAAAACAAGTCCATAGTATAATTTTTGTCTAAATTAGTGCTTCGTTATGAATTATAAAACGCTCACATACCTACTTTTTGTTATAACGGTTTCGTTCGGGTTTCTTCAAAAAAAAACATTACCAGATGGTTTTGTATATGCTGATACTATAATTGAAGATTTAGATGTTGAGCTACGGTATTATAGTTCTAATAATTTTGTTGGCGATACCATAGATGGTTATAATATCAACCGATTAATAGTTACCAAAGGTACAGCAGAACAATTAAAACTGATTCAAGATGAACTGCAACAGCAAAATTTATGTCTAAAAGTTTATGATGGCTACCGACCACAACGTGCTGTTAATCATTTTATACGTTGGGCCAAAGATTTAAACGACACCATAAATAAGCAGCAATTTTATCCGAATGTAAACAAGCGGAACTTGTTTAAAGCGGGTTATATTGCATCACGCTCAGGCCACAGTAGGGGAAGTACTGTAGATTTAACTATAGTTTGTGGAGAAACAGGTGAGCCTCTGGATATGGGAAGTCCTTTTGATTTTTTTGGCCAAGAATCTTGGGTCGATTATGAAAATATAGAGGAACACCAAAAAAAGAACAGGCACTTACTTAAAAGTATTATGTTAAAGTATAATTTTAGAAATTACCCTAAGGAATGGTGGCATTTTACGTTGCGTTGGGAACCATTTGCTAACACTTATTTTGATTTTGAGATTGAGTAGTTTATTTCTTAATCTTTAAATCAGTGTAGACTTCTTGCGTTCCATGATATTTTTTTCCGAAAGATATATCAATGGTATATTTGACTCCATATAGCTCTAGAACTTTATCGACATTTTCTTTTTTTGCCTTGGCAAGTTTCAGATCATTTCTAAAAGTGTTTAGTGGCCCAGTTGCTAATGGCATAACAAATAATAAGCCTATTAAGGAAATAATAAATGGAGCTGCTGCAATAACTCTAAATTTTAATAAATATTGTGCTAGAAAATAACCAGCTAAAATTACTGCAACTGCTATAAATAGAAAAACAACAAAATTGGCATAGATAAGCCATTTTGTCTTTATTATATTTTCGTATTCAACATTAACAGCTTCAATTTTTGATTCTAGCTTTTCATCAAACTTGGCGTTGACGCATTTATTTACAAAATCCGGTTTTCGTTCTGTAATACCACATATAGTACCCGTCTTAAAATCTACTATTTGGTGATTACAAAGTTGACAATGTTTTCTAATATCCATTTTCTATTAATTCAAATAAACCCAAGCCCAATACATTAAAAAAAATTGAAGAGGAATACGTAAAATCAATATCCATTTTGGGATGCCAGCAGAAGCCTTTTCACCAGATAACATATAAAAATGTATAAGAAGAAACACGATAAGCATAATGATGATTCCATAAATTGAAACCACTTTTAAAACAGGAATACACAATCCGATTCCTAATAGTACTTCTGCAATACCGCTCAAATAGACTAAAGCCTTATGGTTTGGTAAATATTTTGGCATAATACGCATATACATCTTAGGTTTAATAAAATGCATAATACCTGCTAAGATATACACAATGGCCATGATATAGAGTCCGATAGGCTCATTCATTTTTAAAAGTTTTATAGGTTAGGCCAATGCCGTAATTGTGAAGATTTTTATCTAATAAGCTCGATTTAAAGCCATTGCCTTTATCAAACTTTACCCAATTGTTACCATTAATAAATACACGTTTTATATAGGTGTTTTTGTTTTTTACTCTATCTGTAAAAGGAAGTAATGGTCTAAAATTAGTGGGAATTTTAACTATACCATTTTTGGTTTTTATCTCTTTGTATTTTTTATTGGGCAGTAATTTACCAGCTTTATCAGTGTAGCCCATAACTTGCAGTGATACAAAAAAACCATCCTTTGGAATATAAATGCCATAATCTTCCACGCTCAATTCATAAGCATCTCCATTTTTTTCTGTTGCTCTAAAAACAATGGTTTTATAGGTTAATACTTTTCCTGGAACTCCTTCATCATTGGCATAAAACTTTACCTTAAATAAGGTTGAGAATTTTTTCTTGTCGCTATTGGAGCGTTTGCGTTTGTTCCAATCTTTAGATTCTAGAGCAATGGGAAAAATAACAGAAGTTAACTTTTGATCCTCAGTTTTTGTTTTAGGAAAATAAACTGCAATTTCAGATTCTATGGTTGGTAACCAGCATTTGTAATAATCGTCATCGAGATAGGGTTTTAAGGTTTCTTCTTCAAATTTTCTGTTCAATTTTGTATCGATAACAATCTCATCTAATTCATCGGCTTGGGCTTGCATTAGGAGCTGTTTGGGAATATTTTCGGTAGAGATATTCAAATTTTTAAACCCTAAAGCCGAAATGTATAGCGAATCAATATCTGGGTACAGCTTTTTTGTAAAGACAAATTTGCCTTCATCATCGGCAAAAATACCATTGCCATTGCCAAATGATACGGTTGCATAGCTTACAGGATATTTTGTAATACTATCTATAACTGTGATTTGTGCAATGCTTATTTGACTAAATAGCAGTAGGTATAGAATTTTTTTCATTTTACTAAGTATGCTTCAATCGTTCAAAAATCATAACTTTTGTCATTCTGAACTTGTTTCAAGGTCTATAATCAAAAGAATTAATAAAACTAAAGATGCTGAAATAAATTCAGCATGACAAATTATTTTATAACTACATTATTTATGCCATAAAAAAACGCCTCATTTCTGAGACGCTTTGCTATTTTGATTGATTATCTTGATGCATCAGTCATTTAAAGCTTTTCTTGTTTGTGTAAAGCCAATATAAAGTCCTACACCAGCCATAAAGAATATCATTGCGGGATAAACAGCTTCCTCGTCTAGACCTGTGTATGTGTCTAAAATATTGGCAATAAATACCCCAAGGCCAATTCCCATAAGAAGAAATGCTAAGTTTAAAACAATGACTTTCCATGAGGAACCTGCACGTTTGCCTATATTAAATATACTTGCATCAGCACCTTTTTCGATTAAGGCTAAACGCTCTTTGTTTCTTGTTGAGAAGTATAAATATACCATTCCAAAAATTGCAGCAAAGAGACTAATTGGTATTAAAAATTCTGCATCCATAATAGTTGTTTTTTAATTGATTAATTTTATTTGTTCACAGCTTATGACGATGAGTTTTTAATTTAGGTTACACTTTTTTCAAAAAAAAATAATTTTTATCAGATTGTGTAACCTTATAACATTTAATGTCGTCTTAAATAAAAATGACCACCAACGACGAAAATATATTAATAGATGCTATTAATAATGGCGATACTAGAGCTTATGCGCAACTGGTGGATCGTTATAAGGATTTGGTGTATACATTAGCGTTACGAATGCTAAAGCATAAGGAAGAGGCAGAAGAAGTAGCGCAAGATACATTTATAAAGGTGTTTAAATCGTTGCACAAGTTTAAGGGAGATTCTAAATTTTCTACTTGGATATATAGAGTGGCATATAACACTTGTTTAGACAACATTAAAAAGAACAAAAAATATTTAAACAATGTGGCAATAGATGAATTTACGTTCAATAAATTAGATACTATAGATAACGCTTTAGATCATATTATTAAAGAAGAAAAAAGTGTTTTAATAAAAAATTGTATTGATAAATTACCTGAAGATAGCAGTGTTATATTAACGTTGTTTTATTTTGAAGAACTATCTTTAGATGAAATATCCAAGATTATTAATATTGAAGCCAATACAGTAAAAGTGAAGCTTTTTAGAGCTCGAAAAAAACTAGCTGTTATTTTAGAACACCATTTACAACCGCAAAACAGAGTGAATTATGAAACAGGACGATAAAAAAATAGAAGCAGTAATAGACAAGCTAATGTCTGCCGATAGGCTCGATAAACCTTCCTTCGATTTTACGGACAAAGTAATGTCTAAGGTTGAAGCTTTGAGTCACTCTGAAATTACAGTTTATAAGCCTTTAATTCCTAAATATGTTTGGTGGTTGATTGTTTCAGGTTTTGCAGCATTGATTACATATGTTCTTTTTAAGCAACCAACCAGTAGTACTATAAGTTTATCAGAACGCTATGATCTACCTGATGTTTCATTAAGTTTATTTGAGGGATTATCCTTTAATTTTTCTAGTATTTTAATGTACGCTATGGTATTGTTCGCTATTATGGTGAATATCCAGATTCCTTTACTAAAACAGTATTATAATAATAGGTTGTCTTATTAATTAGGATAGTACCAAAAAGGTATTCTAGAGTGATAGATTTGTTGCGTATCTTTTTTTCTAATCCGTTTTCTAAGTACTTTAAGTAAATGTTTGCCAGGTTTTAAATCTTTAATGCCAACAAAGGTTTCAAAACCCATTTGTTTTTTAAGACTTTCGGTAAAAACAAACTCATTTTTATAATCTACAGAATCTATTCTTACCGTAAACACGTCGTTTAGAGTTTTTAAATAGGCTTTTCGTAAACTATCTCTTTTGCGCCAATTAAAGCTAGAGTCGTAAAACAGGTTAGAATTTAAGCCTCTATTATCTTTGCTCGTTTTTAAATTTTTGTTGAAGGTAAATACGTAGTCATCAAAATCTTCGTCCATAACCATAAACACTTTTATATGATGATCTGTAATCACCTTTGTGCCAATAGCTACATCTTCAATAAAATCACCTTCGCCAAGTAAGGCTTCATAATTTTTACTATTGGCAACAACTTCGTTAGAACTTACACCAGTTTCAAAATAATTTGAAGACCTGTAATTCAATGTCGTTAGTACAAGAATTAAAATATATATAGGAACAAGAGCCAAACTAATACGTCTTCCAAATCTATTATCTAAAAAGTTATAGACTAAAGGTCTGTATAAAAAGGCTAAGGTAATTTTGGTAAATACCCAATACATTGGAAAGTAAATTTTACTTATCCATTTCTTCTTCTTCAGCCAACCAAGTGTTACAAAATCAATAAAAGTGAGTAAGGAGCCAACAACTATAAAGAGCACCAATGGAATACCAATCCATTGCCCGAGTGTATCATTGATATTGTCATTATCTAAAAATAGTTTTATTACCATTACAATACCAATAATGGTTAATGTAAAGGCGAGCACATAGAAAATTAGTAAAAACGAAATGGCAAAAATTACACTACAGTAGTTCTCTAATTTACCAATATACTTGTCAAACGAGCCTACTTTTCTTTTAAGGTAATCGGTGAATTTAGGACTGTAGTTAAGCTCATCATAATCAATATCTCCAGACACATATCGCAAACCCAAAGCGCCAATCCAAAGACCTCTCAACACCACATGTAGCAATAAATTAAAGATAAGAATAGCGCAAGAAATTAATACTACAGTTAGCACAATCCATAAGTATAGTTTTTGGTCGTTTTGAGCTGCAGTGACTGCAATTTTTATATGCGGATACGCAGTAAACAAACCAAAAATGGCGAAACCAGAGATCAGTAATTCTAATTGCCAGCTTTCCTCCTGTAGTTTTTGTAGTAGTTTTTTAAATGCAGGATTATTATAATCTTGACTCATCTTTTTTTAGTTGGTAGGATTAATTTACTCTAAATTTACTCATATTCCGTTAATTTCAACTTTTTTATTCAAATTTTGAAACCCTTATCATTTTTCTTCGTTTTTAAATACAAAGAGACTGACTAACCTTTATGCAAAACCAAATCGATAGTTTATTAATACAAGCCTGTAAGAAAGGAAATCAAGTTGCTCAAATGCAGGTTTATGATAACTATTGTAAAGCCATGTTCACTATAGCCTATAGATATTTAAATGATGAAGAAAGTGCAAAGGATGCCATGCAAGAAGGTTTTCTCAAAGCATTTACAAATATTGAAAGTTATAAGCCAAACGCAACCTTTGGTGCTTGGTTAAAACGTATAGTTATCAATCAATGTTTAGACGTTTTAAAAAAGCAGAAGTTAAAATTTAGTGATGCTGAGGTTGAAGACTTAGAACTAATAGAAGATAACAATTGGAATTTTGAAACTTCAATTACTAAAACAGACATACTCAAAGCCATTGATCAGCTACAAGCAAAACACAAAATTGTAGTACAACTTTATCTCATTGAAGGCTATGATCATATAGAGATTTCAGAAATTTTGAATATACCAATCAAAACTTCAAGAACACATCTCAGTAGAGGAAAAGCCACATTAAGAGACCTATTAAAGCCTAAGTACAATGAAGCAAGATATTAGAGATTTATTTAAGCAAGGAGAGGATTTAAAAATACCTCCGGTAAATCATAGAGTTGAGTTTTTAGATAAATTAGAGAACCAACCAAAGAAGAAATCAAATTCATTCTTTTGGTTACGCATTGCAGCGATAGTTGTTTTTGCATTGACCGTAGGTATTAGTGTTTTCTATAATAAGCCAACTGAAGAAAATGTTTCGCCTATGATTGCACAGATAGAAGCTGTGGAAGCTGAGTATTTAGAAGACATTGAAAAAGAATGGAAAAACTTTTTATCTATTGCAAATGATGAAGTGCTAGTGGCTAGGTTTAAGAAAAAACTAGACGAATTAGATAGCGATTACAAAGAGATTTCTATACAGTTTAAGAACGACACTAATAATATTTTAGTCATAGAAGCCCTAGTTGATAATTTACAAACTCGGCTTCAGATATTAAGAGATATACAAGAACATATTAAAATATTAAATCAAAAAAGCGAACAGTATGAAAAATCAATTTAAACTCTCATTGTTGGTGCTAATCATATCAACGATAGTTTATGCTCAAAAGTCATCTACTATTGAGATGGACGAAATACACACCATTTACAAAGAGAATTTCACTACAAATGATAATACGACTTTAGTATTAAATTTAAAGAATACTACAGCTCAGGTACTAGAGTCACCAGATGATAACGTATATATTGAGTACACAATAAAGTTTAAAAATGTTAGAAAAAAAATAAAAGAAAGACAGTTAAAACACCTAATAGTTTCAGGAAAAAAGGAAGGTAATAAAATAAACTATTCTTCTAAAGTTAGAAGTAATATCGGTGATAGGTTTTATAACTATGAAGAACTGGTTATAGGTCGTTTAGGTGAAAAGATTACAGGTAGCGATTCTATTCAAAAGCCAATCCATAGAAAATCGATAGATTCTGTTCTGCAAGACATAAAATTGTCAGAGTTAACCCGTAGAAATAAAATACGAAAGGTACTAAATATAAAACCGCGTCAAGTTGAGAGATGGAATAAGAATACAAGTAATATTATAATATCTAAAATGGTTATAAAAATCCCAAAAGATATTCATGTTAGAGCCACTTTAGAGAATTCAAATTTAGTTTTTATGGATGATTTTTATAATCGTGCAACCATGAATATTAGAAACACCAGATTAAGATTTAAAAAAATCGGTAACCCCATGAATGTTTTTGATGTAGACAATGGTTATTTTAATGCAGAAACTGTCTTAAATGGAAAATATGATTTTGCTAATGCAAAAGAGGTTAGAATAGGTCGTTTAAGTAATTCATTTATAAATACAGAATTTACAAAAGTTGAAATAGGGGAAATAGGGGAAAATAATAAAATTATAGATTTTAATAGCGAATATTTTTTCTATAATTGGTCTAATAATTTTGAACGTTTTGATCTGCGTTCCGAATATTCTAAAATTCACTTCTTTTCACCATATGTCAATCACAGTTTAGAGGTTGTAGGTTACAATACCCGAAATCTACTTGGTGATGATGCAACAGAAATAACGATGCAGCCCAAAAGCAAAACGAGAAATTTACTGATGTCTAAGCCATCAAAACCTGAAGAAGATTTCTCAGGTCACATCTTCTTTGATATTGTAAATGGTATTATTTACTCACATAACGACGCAATCAAAACAATAAACAAAGACTAAATTATGAAGGTATTAAAATTATTTATTTTTGCATTTATTTGCTGTGGAGTAACAGAGGCACAAGAAACACAAGTGGATTTTAATAATCCATTAGGTTTAAAAATGGAGACAGAATATGCCTCTAATAACGAAGAGATAAGCGATATTTTAAGTTTTGAAGGCATAGATTACCTAAAGCTAAAATTCTCTGATGAAAAATTAAAGGGTAAAAGCTATAAACTTACCGTAAAAGAAATTTGGAATGGAAAAGTGAAATCTGAATCGGTAGTAGTAGATAGTAAAACGTTGGGAGTAAAACAGTTTGAAACTATAAATGATTCAGTGTTAAGTTTTAAAGTCATTTCAAAATTGACATCTGATAATCAGTTAAAAATGACTTTTAAATTCCCGAGGTTTGGTATTACAAAAAAGTTCGATGCCATTAAATCTGACGATTACAGTTTAAGAAATTTAGCGGATGAAAGCGACTTAGAAATTGGTTATAATAAAGCATTCTATCTGCTGGCTTACATCTTGCCATACGAAAGAGAGGATGGCTCAAAATCATGGTGTCAAGTCGGATCTTCTGGAGATGATATTGAGAAATGGGGTGAGGAATACGGGATTAAACACTATCTACTTTTTGAGATGAAATTTGAGTAAGTAGGTAAATAGTAAAATATTTCTACGCAGTCGAAAACCTTTGTGTTGCGAATTTAAATACATTTCGACTGCGTTCAATGTAATAATATAATTAGTACCGGTTTTTGACAATTTTTGTATTCTAAACCATCTAACAATCCAAGGATTTAGTCATTGAAAATATCAATACCACCGCTTTTTCTTCTTCTTAGAAGCAGTACTTTTACGACCTTTTTTATATTTGCTACCTTTCTTTTTATGCACTATAGGCTTCGCTTTTGGATCTAAAGGATAAGGATGTTCGGTCTCAACAGGGATTTGCACATTAATATACTGCTCTATGGTTTTTACATAATTTTTTTCGTCTGCTGAGCATATAGCATAAGCTTTACCGATATGACCGGCACGACCAGTTCTTCCTATCCTATGTACATAGGTTTCGGCAACGTTGGGCATGTCAAAATTAAACACGTTATCGAGCTCATTAATGTCAATACCACGAGCAGCAACATCTGTAGCAATAAGGATTTTTACATATCCATTTTTAAACTTATTTAGAGCTGTTTGCCGATCACTTTGGTTTTTGTCTCCATGAATACTATCTACCTTATAGCCGTTTTTAAGTAAGGTCTGCTCTAGTTTATTAACGCCGAATTTTGTACGTCTAAAAATGAGTACATTGCCTTTTATGGTGTTTCGTATTAAGTGCAAGCACAATTCTATTTTATTACGTTTAGGTACATAATAAAGCACCTGACTCACATCTTTAGCAACGGATTTGGTTGGAGTTACATCAATACGTTCAGGGTCTTTAAGGATGGTAATGGCCAACTGTTCAATTTTATAAGGAATCGTCGCAGAAAACAATAAGGTCTGTTTATTTTCGGGACAAAGACGTTCTATCTTTTTTACATCGTCAATAAAGCCCATGGCCAACATTAAATCAGCTTCGTCTAAAACTAAAGTTTCTATGTAGTCTAAATTGATATAATCTTGCTTATGTAGATCTAGCAAACGACCAGGAGTGGCAACTAATATATCGACTCCTTTTTTTAAGACATCGATTTGTGGTTCTATGGAAGTGCCACCAAAAATCACAAAAGTTCTTAGGTTAGAAAATTGTGAATACGTTTTAAAATTCTGTTGAATCTGTGATGCCAGTTCTCGCGTAGGGCTTATGATCAAAGCTTTAATTTTTTTACCGCGTCTTGGCGCATCTTGCTTGTCAAACAATAGCTGTAAAATTGGCATGGCAAAAGCTGCGGTTTTACCTGTTCCCGTTTGTGCGGAAACGATAACATCTTTTTTATCTAGTATTGGAGGAATTGCTTTTTGCTGTACCAAAGTAGGTTCGGTATAACCAGAAGCTTCAATAGCTTTTAATAAAGGTTTTATAAGTTTTAAGTCTTTAAATGACATTTACAAGAATTTGAAACAAAGGTAGAATAATAATTTACCAACGTTGTTTACGCCAGTCTTTTTGTTGTTGTGGTGACAAAAACGTCCATGCAATAAACCTACTTACTTTTTGGCCTTGTCCCATTTCAATAGTTTTTACATCTTTTGCTCTTATATTTTGTAAAATCTTATATGTCGGCTTTAGGGTTGTTTCTTTTGAAATAAGACTTGTAAACCAAAGACATTGCTTGCCAAAATGGCGGCTCTCATAAATCATATCCTTTACAAAACGAGCTTCACCACCTTTGGCCCAAAGCTCATTGTGCTGTCCGCCAAAGTTAAGTTTTGGTGTTACTTTGGTTTTTCCTTTTAGGTTTTTGAGTTTTCTTAAATTTGCTTTTTGAGCTTCTTCTCTAGATGCATGAAAAGGTGGATTACAAATCGTAAAATCTATATATTCATTGGGTTTAAGAATATTTTTGAAAAAAGAACCGGAATGTTTTTGATGCCTAATATCTACGTGAGACTTTAAGCTAAAATTATTCTCAATAATATTTTTAGCTGAAGCAATAGCGTTTTCATCCGTGTCACTTCCTATAAACGACCAACCATATTCATGATTTCCAATAATAGGGTAGATGCAATTGGCACCAACGCCAATATCTAAACCTCTAATTTTACTGCCTCTTGGAATGTCTTTGAGACTTCCTTGTAATACGTCAGCGATATAGTGAATATAGTCAGCACGACCTGGAATTGGAGGGCATAAATAATGCTTTGGTATTTGCCAAAATTCAAGACTGTAATGATATTTTAGGAGTGCTTTATTTAAAGCCAGTACGGCATCAGGATTAAAAAAATCAACCGAATCGTCCCCATATTTGTTTGGTGACACAAAGCGTTTTAATTCTGGAGAACTCTTAATGAGTGCTTCAAAGTTATAACGTGTTCTATGTTGACTTCTGGAATGAAGTTGGGATTTTATTTTAGGGTGTGCTTTCTTTTTTTGCAACATTTGGGCTATTTCTTGCAGTAAAGGTAGTTGAAAACAGTCAATTGTAAAATGCTTTTGTATTCCGCATCATTTTCTTGACCGATAGCTATTCAAATTATTTTCAAAAGTTTAAAATGCCTTAGTGAATGATGTGAAAAAAAGCGCAAGTTTATTCAACTTGCGCTATTTAGCTATTAATTCTTAGGGATAACTTAAATTAATCTTGTTAGGAGTACAAAATTAGAGTTATTATAACAATCAAAAATTGATGTATGATAAGAAATTTAGCTACTTAATAAGGCTTTTCTTATTCTGCTGAGGCTTTCTGTAGTAATGCCCAAATATGAAGCTATGTGGTAGTTCTTAACGTTTTTTTCTATGTTAGGATAAGTTTTAACAAAATCTAGATAACGTTCCTTAGCGGTTTGAGATAGGTTAGATAAAATCCGTTTTTGAAATGAAGCAAAAGCTTTTTCGAGCTTTACTCTAAAAAAGTGTTCTATTTTTGGGATTTTTGCATACAAAAGCTCTTTGTCTTGTTCAGTGATTTTATAAATAATGGCATCTTGTATAACCTCTATGCTCATTATGGCTTTTGATGATGAAAAAAACGCCGTATAATCACTTATCCACCAATCCTTAATGCCAAATTGAACCGTATATTCCTTACCATTTGGATCGATATGAAATGACCTTAAGCAACCCTCTAAAATATAGTACTGCTCGTTAACACTTTCGCCTGCATTGAGTAAGATGGTTCCCCTTTTAACATTGATTTTATGAAAAACAGATTCAATAAGTTTTATTTCTTCATCTGTAAAGACAAGATCTTTAAAAATCTCTTTTATCTTAGAATTATCGGAACGCACTTTAAAGTTTATTATTATGTTTAAATTACGTAAAAGCTTTTAAGCAAAGCGATTAAATTCGATATTAGATATTTAAAAAGGTTTATCTGTTCTTTTATATAAGAAAAACCACCTTGAACATTTCAGGTGGCTTATATTTAGTGCTGTTACGTAAATCTATTCTATTTTTTTAGCTATAGTTTCTGCACCTCCTTGGTACAAAGTAAAGCTTTCCACTTCACCAGATTTACCTTTATTAAATTTCACTTTTAACGCCGTAACTTTTGCAAAGAATGTCGTTTCATTTTCGGCAAAAATCTCGAATTTTCCCTGACCTGTAGCTTGCCCAAAAATTTGATTGCCTTCTACGGTAACTTCGACATAGAAATTAGGCCCCAATTCATATTTTCCTGCATAGTGTTTTAGAATATCATTGGATAATGTCATCTCTTTTCGGGCTTCAGGCATTGATTTTTCAACTTCATTTCCCACATTTTCCGAATCGGTTATAAAAATAGCTTGGCGTTTGCCATCGGCAGATCTAGAAAATTTATACTCCGTAGTACCTTCTTTAAACATAAAGCGGTTTTCTGACAATGGGAAAATATCAAAAACGGTATTTGTTTCAGATTCTCGCATACTTTTTAGTTGGCCATCTTCTATAAAAATATGTCGTATTGCACCATCTTCAAATTCGTAAGCACCTACCCATTGCTTTAGTTGGTCTTCAGAAAGTTTCACAACATCTTTCATGGTCGGAAAAGGTTTTCCTATGGCAGTGGCAGCAAGCTTTTGTGTAACATCTCCAATATTATTACAACTGCAATTACTGAGTCCGATAACATAAACATCTTCATCAATTAAATAGATACCATTAGTTGACGTACCAAAGATACCTCCGCTATGTGAATAGCCTTTAGAACCTCTGAAGCTCATTTCACTTAAACCATAGCCATAATCTATATGTTCACCATCGTTGAGTGTAGAACCATTTATGGCCTTTTCTAGAGAGGACGCTTTTATCAATGTATTATTGGCTAGCGCGTTTTGCCATTTTAGCATATCGTCTATTGAAGACATGAGAGAGCCTGCAGCATGTGGTAAAGTCATACTAAGGTAATTGGCATTGACGTAGCCAGATTCGTTTTCCTCGTATGGGTTGACTCTGTTTTTTATTAATTTTTTGTTGCTGCCATAATAGCTGTTGGTCATATTGAGTGGCTTAAAAATGGTGTTTTCAATAAAGTTTTCGTAAGTGTCTTTAGAAACTACTTCGATGATTTTTCCAAGAAGTACGTAACCAGAATTGTTATAGCGATATGCTTCGCCAGGATCAAAGTCCATAGGCTCATTTTTAAAATAATCGATTAACTCATCCAAGGTTTTATCCACACGAGCCACCTCTACTAAATTTCCAATGCCTGTGTAGCTCTTTATGCCCGACGTATGGTTGAGCAAATGATGAATCGTTATATTTTTACCGTTTATGGGATAATCTGGGATAAATTTGGTAATAGGATCATCTAAGCTGAGTTTACCTTGTTCTTCTAACATTAAAATGGCAATGGCAGTAAACTGTTTGGTTATGGACGCCAACATAAACACATTTTCGGGAATCATATCGACGTTAAGTTCTAAGTCGGCTTTACCAACAGCCTTTCTATAAATTGCTTTGCCATTTTTTGCTACTAAAATTGTAGCTCCTGGCATATCTGATTGATAATATTTTGAAACAATTTCATCGAATTGCTGGGTTAAATCTTGTGCTTGTAAGGTTGTCGTAAAAAGAAAGCTTAATGCTAGAATTAAGAAAGAAAATTTTGATTTCATGTGTTTTAAGATTGGTTGTTTATAGTGAGACGATACCCTAGAAATAAAGTTACAAAAAACCACTTAGAAAACTCTAAGTGGTTTAAACATTCAAATTCTAATCTTTAGACCTTAATTCAAAATTTTAGATTTCTTTATTTCAAAACTGTATGAAGCAACTATATCTTTTTTAATTTTTAAGTGCACATCATAAAATCCTTTTTGTTCAAATTTATGTTTAAATGAAATATCTCCATCCTCGTTTTTTAGATCATAAATTTTGAAAGTTCTATGTTTTTTGCCTACAACACGAACCAATGAAATATCTTTGTTGTTGATAGTGCTTAATGATTTAAACTTGAAACATATCTCATGATTTTTAGTAATAACAGTGTTTAGGTTCTTAGGGCTAATTGGAATAATTTTGTGTCTAAAGGTTTCTCCATAAACAATTGGTTCTGGTGTAAATTTACGTTCTATTATACTGTCATTTAAAAACCATTTTCTTTGTAGTGGATAATGGTTTTTTGCAAAAAGAATAGGGTCTGTTAAAAAATAGCCATCATTATAATCTTTAACAAAAAGACTGCCATTAATCATATAACCACTAGACCAGGTAGCATCACATAAATACCATTTGTTATTTAGCTTTACAGCATTCCATGAGTGGTTAAAGGATTCTAGCGCTTCTATGTTAGTCTCAAAAGATCTAGCATAGCCATCGATTATTTTACATTGTATATTAGCTATAAAGCACATTTCGTTAATGAGGTAGGCATAACCCGTACACATTGTTTTTTTATACTTTAGTAGTTTTTTAAAAGCTGATTTCTTAAACTCATTATTCCATGCGATATAACCAAGACTATCGTTTTTAAATTTTTCTCGTTTCCTGCTGACTAAGTTATGCTGAAAAGCATCTCCACGGATATTGAGACAGACCCAAGTGTAAATAGCTCTAAATTTCTCTATATCCGTAGAAAGTTTATGAGTAAGTTGAAACGTCAATAAAGGTAAATTATCTAAATCTTTGCCTTCATTAAGCTTAACAATATTGTCTGCTTTATTAAAATCAATATGATTAAAATCCGAGATTTGAGCAATTAGTGAATGTAGAAAAAAGTAAAATACAAAAGCTAATATATACTTCATGATTCCTTAGAAGATTAATTTCTCTTCGACTTAAAAATCTCTTTTACGGCGACTTCACCCATAATGACACAAGATGTATATTCCATATTCACCTTTAACTCAATATTAGTAGCAGATTTTTTATTCTCTATGATTACTTTTTGTGATTCTAAACCAACATAACTAATAATTAACACATCTCCTTTTTTGAGTTTTTTAGGAAATTCAAAAAAGCCATCAAAATCTGTCTGAATGCCGTGAGCGGTACCTTGCAAAATAACACTTGCACCAGGCAAGGGCAACCCATCTTCTTCTGTAACAACAGTTCCCTTTACCGTTATTCGTTCTTTGTTTTTTAACTCTTCTGTACTGGAGCTGTCCTTTACTTTTTTAGTTGATTGGTTTTGTTCCTGAGCTTCAGCAGGTGTTATGGAAAAGAATGATAATAAAGTCAGTCCAAGTCCCGTAAAAAAGTTCAGATATTTTTTTTGGGGTGATTTAAAAGGTGTTCTTAATTGTTGAGTATTAAAACGGCCACAAGTATTGTTGGTAGTTCTAGTTTTAAAGTAGTTAACAATCTCTTTATTGTTCATCTGGGTAAAGTCAATGACTTCTTTTTGGCAATTGTCACAAAAACCACCTTTTTCTGTAGGTCGAAATTGATCGTAGTTTTCTAAGCAAGGCTTTTTAATTTCTAAATTGAATTGTGTGTTCATGGTATAAGTATTTGTGTTAGACACATCAAACCTATACTTATTGATTGTAAAGAAAAATGGATATTGAGTTAATGGGTTGTTTGAATGAGTTAAGTAGTAGTAACTGTGAGTTATAAAAAAACCACTTAGAGTTTTCTAAGTGGTTTTTATAATGATAGGTAAATTATAAATATGGATTTTACTTAATCATATCATAGCTACGCTTAATAAAGTTAGTGAGTTCTTCACCTTTAAGAAGACCTTGAGATAAGCGCGCCAAATCCAAACTTTGGTTTATTAAACGTTCTTGTTTCTTTTTGGTCTTAGTATTTAAGATTTCGTTGACTAAGTCATGATTAGTATTCACCACCAAATTATACATTTCTGGCATGTTGCCCATACCAAACATACCGCCTCCACCGGTTTGTTGCATCTCTTTCATACGACGCATAAACTCTGGTTGTGTAATCATAAATGGTGAAGCATTGCTATCCATAGCTTCTAATTGTACCATGAATTTTTCTGATGGTACGACGTCTTTTAACAATTCATCTAACTTGGTCTTTTCCTCATCAGACAATTTTGAAATCGTTGTATCATCTTTCTTGATGAGGTTATCGATATGATCTGCATCTACACGTGCAAAAGAAATATGCTCTTTAGACGTTTCCAACTTTTGCATTAAATGGCTCACGATAGGAGAATCTAATAATAAAACTTCGTAGCCTTTATCTTTTGCGGCTTGGATATAACTGTGCTGCTCATCTGTATTGGAAGCGTACAGAATTACCATTTTATCGTCCTTATCAGTCTGCTTTGCTTTAATAGCATTGGTCAATTCTTCAAAGGTGTAGAATTTACCATCGACTGTAGGATATAGGGCGAAAGCATCTGCTTTTTCAAAGAATTTCTCCTCTGATAACATACCGTATTCAATAACGATTTTTATATCGTTCCATTTCTTTTCAAAATCTTCACGATTATTGTTGAATAGCGACTTTAGTTTATCTGCAACCTTACGTGTAATATAAGATGAAATTTTCTTTACATTACCATCTGCTTGTAAGTAACTACGCGATACGTTTAACGGAATGTCCGGTGAGTCGATAACACCTCTTAACATAGTCAAAAATTCTGGAACAATACCTTCTACATTGTCTGTTACAAACACTTGGTTTTGGTACAATTGAATCTTGTCTTTTTGAATATTAAGATCATTCGTCATTTTAGGGAAATACAAGATTCCTGTTAAGTTGAACGGATAATCTACGTTAAGATGGATATTGAAGAGCGGTTCTTCAAACTGCATTGGGTACAGCTCTCTGTAAAACTTGCTGTAGTCCTCATCTTTTAGATCGGCAGGTTGTTTTGTCCACGCCGGATTTGGGTTATTTATAATATCGTCTACTGTAATCTGCTTATGAGGTTCAGTAGTTTCTTTACCGTCTTTGCCTTTTGTTGTCTTTGGTGTAAAATCTGGGTCGTTTATTTCCTTTGTTCCAAATTTAATTGGAATGGGCATAAACTTGTTGTACTTCATTAGTAACTCTCGAATACGAGCTTCTTCTAAAAATTCGGTTGAGTCTTCTGCAATATGAAGAATAATTTCTGTACCTCTATCCGTTTTGTCTGCTTCCTCTAAAGTAAACTCAGGAGAACCATCACATGTCCAATGTGCCGCAGGTTCATCTTTAAACGATTTTGTTATAATTTCTACTTTATCAGCAACCATAAAAGCCGAGTAGAAACCTAAACCAAAATGACCAATAATTCCAGCATCCTTTTCAGCATCTTTGTATTTGTCTAAAAATTCCTCAGCACCAGAAAAAGCAACCTGATTAATGTATTTTTCTACTTCATCAGCAGTCATGCCAAGACCTTGATCGATGATATGAAGCTTTTTTTCATCCTTATCAATTTTAACTTCAATCTGTGGATTGCCATATTCTACTTTGGCCTCACCAATGCTGGTTAAGTGCTTTAGTTTTAATGTGGCATCAGTAGCGTTACTAATCAGCTCACGCAAAAAGATTTCGTGGTCAGAGTATAAGAACTTTTTAATTAACGGAAAGATATTTTCTACCGATACATTAATACTTCCTTTTGTCATTGTATTTTAATTTTATGGTCACTTCGAGTATTTTGAACGTGTTCAAAATTTATCGAGAAGTTCTCGATAATTCGACTTTGTCTTAACTCGAACTGACGAAAGTTGTTGTTTATTTTTCAGTATCATATAGACAAATAAAATACCAAGACAACATTTGTGACAAGATGGCATAAAAAAGACGGTCAAAAATGTTTTGCTCTGAATGTCATAAAAAATCTTGTTGAATTCTAACTTTTAAATCTTTTTAAAGATGAGATTCTTCACTTGTTCTTAATGGTAGAACTATTCACATTTTAGACCGTCTTTTGATCTTATGTATTTATGTTAGTCTTTTATAGCCTCAGCACTTTCAATGGTTTCTTCTTTCTTCTTTCGATTCTTTACGTGCTTATCTAGCCATTGGTCTTGTTCCCAAAGCATATGCATAATCGATTCTTTGGCTCTGTAGCCGTGACTTTCTTTCGGCAACATTACTAATCTTACGGGAGCTCCCAATCCCTTTAGGGCATTAAAATAACGTTCACTTTGTAATGGATACGTACCAGAGTTGTTGTCTGCCACACCGTGAATAAGGAGCAGAGGGGTTTTCATTTTGTCCGCATGCATAAAAGGGGACATATTATAGTAGATTTCTGGTGCCTCCCAATAGCTGCGTTCTTCACTTTGAAACCCGAAAGGAGTCAATGTTCTGTTATACGCCCCACTTCTGGCGATTCCTGCTGCAAACAGATTAGAATGTGATAATAGATTGGCTGTCATAAAAGCTCCATAACTATGACCGCCAACTGCTACTTTATTTCTATCTATGTAGCCTAAATCATCAACCGCATCAATAGCCGCTTTTCCGTTGGCAACCAATTGTGTTCTAAAAGAATCGTTGGGTTCTTCATCTCCTTCACCTACAATAGGGAAGGCGGCATCATCTAACACCACATAGCCTTTGGTGACCCAATAGATTGGAGAGCCCCAATACGGATATACAAATTCATTAGGATTTGCAGTACTTTGCGATGCACTAGCTTTGTCCTTAAACTCACGGGGATAAGCCCAAAGAATCATTGGATATTTTTCTCCTTCTTTATAATCTAAGGGTAAATACAATGTGCCTTCTAGATCTAAACCATCATCACGTTTATAATTAATAACTCGCTTGTCAACCTCTTCAAGACTTTTAAAAGGATTTTCAAAATCGGTAATCGGAGTTAATTCGTTCTTTTTAATGTTTCGTATATAGTAGTTTGGATATTCCTTTTTGGATTCAATACGAACCAGAATTTCGCCCTTTTTCATGTCAATGGCATAGTTAAGGCTTTCGAGCTTATCGGTATATTCAGATTGGTAGAGTCGTTTTGTTTTTCCTGATTTAATATTGTATTCATCAATAAAAGGAAATTGCCCTTCTTTAGAATAGCCATCTCCCATAAGGTAGAGTTTATCGCCATTCATATTTAAAGTAGACCTGCCAAATTCATTTCTCGATGTCACATAATTACCAGGATCACTATATCGGTCTTGGTAATTTCTATCTGAAATAACTTTAGCCTTTCCGTTTGAAGGATTAAACAAATAGGTCTTTAAATTTCTTGTATTCCACCAATAATCGTAAGCAATCGCTGTATTGTCATTTCCCCATTCTACACCGGCATAGCGTTGTTTTGTTTTTAAAATCTCTTTTGGTTTGCCATTAAACGGAGCGTCAAGCTCATAAACCACATCTCTGTAATCGACCTCAACCGCAGGGTCACCCTTGTCTAAAGCTTCTGCCCAAACTAATGTAGATGGTTTGTCTCCTCTCCATGTCATGTTGCGTTTACCGGTTCTAGTAGACATAAAACCTTTTGGTCTTACTTCGTCCAAAGGAACTTCATTGACAGTTTTTATTTTTTTGCCGTTAGCATCATACATAATGCTTTCGCTCGGAAACCTAGTGTAAGTCACTATATATGAAAACGGCCGCTTAACTTTTGTTACCATGATATAGTTTCCATCAGGAGAAAAACTAATGCCACGATACATATCAGCACTTAAAAAATCTTGAATATCACCATTAATGGACACTTTTTTAATTTCAGAACGTGCTAATTGCTCAAAATTGAATTCATCATTCGGTGTTTTTAATAGATCTTGATAGGTTCTGTTTTGAGCTTTGGCACCATCGCTCACAGAAACCGTTGGCCCTGTCGGAACGGCAACATCTGTATCGATTAACTCTTTTCGGTCGCTAGGTAACATTTTAACCAAAAGGTTTTTATTATCCTTAAACCAGTTGATGGTACTTCGCATATTGGCATTGACATTAGCATTGGTCAATTTTTTTACAGAGGCATCGGCAATGTTGAGCACCCAAACTTCAACACCTTTAGATGTGGTGTTTAAACAGGCGATCATGGTTTGGTCTGGTGACCAACTAAACCCAGAAAGTCTTGCATTTTCTGGCAGACCCGAGACTTGTTTAGCATCTTTATCGGTTATCTTTTTAACCTTAATATTGGTGTAATAATTGGTTCTGCTACCAATATTGGTCACAGGATTGATACGCAAACCGGCAAGTCGCAGTTCGGTTTCAGAAAGTTCTTCAATAGATTTGTACTGGTCGCGGTAGAGTAATACCATGTTTTTACCTTTACTGTCAATTTGTACTCCGGGCGCCAATTCTACATCTGCCAATTCCAAAATTTCTTCGGAAGGCTGCTGATAGGTGAGACTTTGTTGTGCATAACTATTTAAAAGAAAGAGAAATGCAAAAAATCTGATTAAATGCTTCATGTTTTTTGATTATTGATTAGTGGTTTGAAGGTACTGAAAAATAAGGCTTCAAAATGTGATTAAGATGTTAAATTTTGTTTAGAATAAAAGATGCGAACAGTTTGCTATGCACGCATAACGAATTGATATAAGATTCATACGAAATGGGTTAAATTTGTCCTTTAACAAGTTTTCCATTTTCTTTTGGAAACGAAAATAAATTTTAGATGTACAATTCAAGAATAACAGGTTTAGGAAAATATGTCCCAGAAAACGTTGTGACCAATGACGATTTAAAACAATGGATGGACACGAGTGATGAGTGGATTCAAGAACGTACAGGTATAAAGGAACGTCGCTGGATCGATCCAAAAACCAGTGATGATACCACATCGATAATGGGAGCAAAGGCGGCTAAGATTGCTATAGAACGTGCTGGATTGACCAAGGATGATATTGACTTTATTGTTTTTGCAACCTTAAGTCCAGATATGTATTTCCCTGGCGGTGGAGTACGCGTGCAAGAACTTTTAGAAATGGATACCATCGGAGCCATAGATGTGCGCAATCAATGCTCTGGTTTTATCTATGGCTTATCTGTTGCCGACCAGTTTATTAAAACGGGCATGTATAAAAATGTTTTGGTGATTGGTAGTGAAAACCATTCGGGTGGTTTGGAACGCTCAACGCGCGGGCGTGGTGTCACGGTTATTTTTGGTGATGGCGCAGGCGCAGTTGTACTGAGTAGAGAGGAAGATAATTTTAAAGGCATTTTATCTACGCATTTACATTCTGAAGGCAAACATGCCAAAGAACTGGCATTAGAAGGGCCAAGTACTGGGCGATGGGTAGATACCATTATGGAAAAAAACGACCCAGATGATGTGTCTTACTATCCTTATATGAACGGACAGTTTGTATTTAAACACGCTGTAGTGCGTTTTAGTGAAGCTATTGTTGAAGGCCTTAACGCAAATAATCTACAAAAAGAGGATATTGATATGCTCATTCCACATCAAGCAAATTTGCGTATTGCACAGTTTATACAAAAGAAATTTAGGCTAAGTGACGACCAAGTGTACAATAACATAATGCGTTATGGGAATACGACTGCAGCATCCATACCTATTGCCTTAACTGAAGCATGGGAAGACGGTAAAATTAAAGAGGGTGACAATGTGGTTTTGGCGGCTTTTGGTAGTGGTTTTACCTGGGGAAGTGCCATTATAAAGTGGTAGGCGTGTACAAATACTTATAAGTATTTGTACTTGTTTGTAAATGCGTAAAACCGCTTATGTTATTGTCATTTATAGATTATGGTTAAAATTTTATTATATTTAGAAAAGTACGTATATATAAGTGTTGGCAGTAATTAAACTCACGAACACTTAAATTGAATGGATTTTTCATCAATCATACATTTCTTAACCGACAAAACAAGAAATTTATCATCCAAAGCCTTGTTTATAGTTTTTGGGTTTATACTATTGATATTTTTAGACAATACTTTTAGTTTTTCATACTATTACAATACTTCTCAAAAAGTAACACAGATAAAGGAAATTAACGAAGGATTAAAAGACTCGACTTTTTCTGTTTCGGAAAAAAAGAAACTACTCAAACTGCGGACTGAATTAATTGAACATAAAACTCTTAAAGATAAAGTTTATGATTATTTGACAAATCTGAATTTTGAAACCTCTGACGAAGAAGCCACAGAAACTGTCGAAACGGTAGAATTAGAAGCCAAAAGAAATTCTAGAATACATTTCATTACTTCAGCTTGGTGGTTAGTGCTTTCATTCGGAATAATACTAATTGCGCTACCTTTTGTATTATTGACTGAAAGGAAAGATATTTTTGCTACTCTACTTGGATTTATATTTCTGGGAGGATTTGCATATCTGATTGCTTTACTTTTATCTAAAGTATTTTCATTCATACCGTTAATAGACAACAATCCGATGTATAATTATATTCTGAATGTTATTTTAAGTGGAATTATATTGTTGTTAATGTTATTAGCTGGAAAAAAGAAAAAAACTACTGCCAACACCGTATAAAATTAATTGCTACATTAGTGCTTAAATAAAGGTCGTTGCATTTTTGTTACGTCTGATTTTCCTTCGGAAAATCCTCACATACAAAACCGCAACTAATCTTATACATAAACGTTAGCAAACATTTGAAGCAACAAACAGAAATAAAGACATTAGACGATATTGAATTTCCAGAAGTTCTTTATAAATATCGTAGTTGGAATAATGAATTTAACAAAAGATTTATAACCAAAAGAGAAGTCTTTATGGCTTCACCAGATATGTTTGAGGACAGACTTGATTGTAAGATACCTGTGAGATATGATTTAATGACACCTGAACAAGCAAAACAAGTTTATACCAGAATATCAAAATTGGATAACACATTAAGCCGACAACAAAAACGAAAAAGAGTTAGACAATTATTAGACAGAAAAGAATATTTAGACCCAGAATTTAATGCAAATTATCAGAAAATTTACTTTTCTGGATATTTTGAGAGATTAGGGGTTTTGAGTCTTACTGCCGAAAACTGCCTTGAATCGATGTGGAATAAATATGCTGACAATGGAAAAGGATTTTGCGTTGGTTACAATTCAAGAATTCTATTTGAATATCTTGGTGGTGGTGGAAAAGTAGAATACGTGAATGAATTGCCTACAATTTTACCTGACCCAATTATGAGTAGAGAAGAAATCAGGTGGAAGCAAGTATATTTTAAAGAAAAGAAATGGGAATTTGAAAAAGAATATAGAACACAAAAGTTTTGGGAAATCCCAGCTACAATCTCTGACAGACAAATTATACTTCCGAGAGACGCTTTTAATTGTGTAATTCTTGGAAATAATATGAGTTCTGATGAAAAAAATGATATAACTCAAGCAATAGAAAACGAAATTGGAAAAATAAAAATAATTGAACAAAAAAACGTTTGCT
>NZ_JAGSPD010000018.1 GCF_019203985.1 Winogradskyella luteola
AATTTCCTTAAATTAGTAGTATTAGATGCGACAGAACCGGATACTTTGCATAATAATAGATTACATAACCAAATCATTTATAAAAAGACATATAATTATCTTATTAAGGGAATAACACATTCACTTATCATCCCACATAAACTACACTTAGTTTATTTGACTCAAAAAATAACTTCTATTAATTCTAAAAGGGAGAGACTAAATATAATAAAAACACCTGTGATTTAATCCAACTAAAATAAATTAATTTACTTTAACTTAAACAAGAATAATATCTGGCTATTTTAATTTATATAAAACTAAATACTAAAATCATATATTTGCTTTAACATATAGAATATAGCGTTAGCTATTTAATCTTGTTCGAAAAAACTGGTAATTTTAAACGTGCACAAGATAAATGGACTGATGCTCACGTAATGGCGTGGGCTGTGTTTATTTGTGCACGGGTATACCAGTACCTTTCGAACAGTAAGCTACAGTTCCACGCTTATTGTTTTAACTAACTTCACTTGGGGACTGGGTGATTATAATATTAAATATTATGAGAAACCAAATTTTCAGATTGATGCTCTTATCAATTTTAACTTCAACCTACTTAGGTTGTTCGTCTGATTCCGATTCAGAAAATTGTGAAACAATTACTTGCCTCAATGGCGGAACTTTTGTTGGTTGTGAATGTGAATGTCCTCAAGGTTACACAGGGAACAATTGCTCTAATCAAATAACACCAATCAAGGTAATTATTAACAAAGCTATCGTAAAGGTATTTCCAAATACGGACAACGGTGAGTTTTGGGATGCGGCAATTCCAGATGCAGAAGCTGCATTGCCTGATGTCTACATCACTCTTCAGGATTCTGATTTGAATGTTATCTATGATAGTCCTACGTTTTATGAAAATGCAATTTCTGGTGAAGGCACTTTTTTTGAGTTTACATTAACACCTTCACTTGAACTAACTACTTATGAAAATCCATTTTTAGTAAATATCTGGGATTATGATACAACTAGTGAAGATGACTTTATGACAAGTTTTGGCTTTTTTGCTTATACATCAAATAACAATTTTCCTGATGTAATAACTGTGGTTAGTCAATCTGAAGAAATATTGGTTGATCTAGAAGTAACTTATGAATGGTAATATATAGTCTAAAAACATCTAGATATAGTCTTACTTATGTCTAGATGTTTATTCTTTTTGTTTCTGCTTATTATCTTTATTAGATGTTATTAATTTTAATAAGAAAACAGCTAATAACCCCGTACCAAAACCAACTAACACATTAAAAAGAATATTATTCTTTTGTTTTAATGATTCACATTCTACTCGAGATAGTCTTAAATCTTCTGGGAAATTTTGCTTTATATCTAATTCATAACAATTAATAATTTCTTGTTCCATAGCTTATACTTTAAGTTTAATAATTTTAAAGGTATTTGCATCAATTAAGGCGTATGCATAGTCGTCGATACAAGTCCATGTGATTCCATCCATCTTCATCGTATGCGTATTAAATCCGAAGTTTAATCCCGCTCCTAGCAAATAGTCATAGGACCTTATAATTTCATTATAGGGTCCTAACACAATCTGCAAAACCTTTCTATTAGTATCTAAAATTTTTCTTGTTTTGGACTTAGCTTTTCGTATTTCCTTAGCCCTAAGATTATTAAATCTAATTTGATTCTCCCTGCTGGCAAACTTTTGGTTACTTCGTTTAGGCACAAACTCCTCACCCGTTAAGGGGTCAATAGTCTTTTCTGTGTCGTCTTCTTTCATATCTATAATATTTTATATAATTCAATGTAATTAGGATGTATTTAGACTTACACCGATGTAGGTTAATACATCTGATGATATATTCACCTAACTGAAATCCATATATATTTTAAATTAACATGCTTGTTTAGGTTTTAGTTAGGTTCTATTTAAATAGTTCTTAGCCTCTAGATCCATGACAGAAGGCTTACCGTCTTTAAGCCAATTCATAATATCCTTTTTGGAAAATGTCAATGGTCGTCGTTTAGAAATGACTGGCATTTCAAACCGACAAACTTTGGAATAAATCGTTGACTTTTTGTAGCCTGTTAGTTCTTGAACCTCCTCTACAAAGACGATATCGTTATTTGCTTTTGATAGGCCAAATGTACCGTCAGTGTTGGTAAGCAGCTTTTTCGCTTCTTGAGCAAAAGCTTCTTTACTTAGGCCTATATATTCTCCAACAGTGAGGGAATACAGTGGTTTGGATAAATCGCTCATAATATTTTAGTTTTTAATTAATAATGAGCATTGCGCAATGCATTTATTGAAATTTCATGCCGTAAAACAACAGATTAAAACGAAGTAAAAAAAAGTAAATAGTCAAGTGTCGAGTGAGTGTCGAGTGCAAATTTTGGGAAGTATAAAGTGGTCCACTATATTTAATCAGTTTCTGATAAAATATTTCTCTCTAAGTGTCGAGTGTTAAATTTTTGCAAGTATAGATTCTAATAATTTCTTTTGTTCCATATTATCGCCGTTAGCCTTTCGAAGTGGATCAATGCCAAATTCTTTTCCTTCTTTGTCAACAAAACATTTATTTGCAACTAACCAGATATCATTTTTGTGTAATTCCACTTTCTTTGTGTCTTTAACTAAATAATTCATAAACCAATGCAATTCCTTGTTTTTTCCAGTCCAAACTATTCTTTTACTTTTTGGAATGATATTGCCTTCAAAAATTCTATTGAAATTGGTGAACAAGGTATCTTCATGAATAAAGTTATTAGCCTTTAGTTGCTTTAATACATCGTTCAAAACATGACTATTCTTTTTTAGATAGTCTGGGTTCGTGTTAAGTTCTCTTAATCTCAGAGAGCTATATTTACCTTTTAATTTTCGATTTAAGCTATTTTTATCTTTAATCCATCCACCAATGGATTCGGTAATTCTATCATCAAAAATTGTATCACTGAATTGCTTCATTTCTAGTTTTAAGAAATCAATAAACCTGACTAAATCTTTATTAAATGCTCTTTCCAGTTGGTACTCTAAAAAATTCTTTACTTCTGTGAGTTTGGAATCATATTGTCTCAGTTTCAAAGCAAACCAAAAATCAAAATCAGGACTTTCTTGGGTAACAATAATGCTCTGATCATACTGATAGCAAACTTGATTGTTGAAGAAAAAATTGTTGTTGTATCTACCTTTAAGGGTATTAGAAGACTCTCTATACTCATTTAAATTCCTTTCGTAATATGCTCTTGATTTACCATCATCTAAATCAACAGTAAAGCTTTCTTCTCCTTCTTTTATTATTACTTCTTCCGTTTTATTGATTATTTTCTTAGCTAAGTCATCCAAAGATTTATCACTTAAAAACTCATTTTGCTCATATTGCCATATATCAGCTATTTCAATATCGTAATAATTGTGATTTGTTGCCATATTTACCAATTAATATCTGGAATTGCATTCGCAGCGTCCACCTTCTTCTGATTAATGATTTTAGCATAAACTTGAGTGGTTTTTAACTCCTTGTGGCCAAGCAATTTTGATACGGTATATATATCCGTTCCAAATGTGAGCTGTAATGTTGCATAGGTATGTCTAGCACAATGAAATGTAATGGTTTTACTTATCCCTGCTTTCATAACCCACTGTTGTAGCTTTAAGTTATTCCAAGCACTATATCTTAGACCCTTAAATACGCGCTCTTCATCTTCTCCTCTATCGGCTAATAATTTAAAAGCTTGCTCAGGAATTGGATGTGTTTGATAGCCATTAGTTTTCTTTTGTTTAAAGCGAATATAATGACCTTGTTCTTCAGAATATTGGACTTCCTTCCAGACCAATTTATGTACATCAGACCATCTAAGTCCTGTGAGAGCACTAAACAGGAATGCTTGTTTCAGAATTGGAATTTCACATTCGGTATTGGCAACTTTTTTTAATTCTTCTAGGGTAAGAAACTCTCGTTCTGATTCACCTTGCTTAAACCCTTTAACCTGTTCAGCTGGGTTATACGAGATAATTCCTTCCCTTATTGCTTCCTTAATACACGCCCTTACTTTATTAAAATAGGAATAACATGAATTTTGAGAGAGCGGTCGACTACTCTTTGTTTTTGCAGTATGCTTCAAGTAATACTTAAAATCTTCTAACCATTTGGAATCTACTTCCCTGAAAGGGACATAATCTCCTCTAAATTTGATTAAATGTTTTAAAGTACCATCCCAATTACTATAATTCCCAAAAGACGACTCATTGTATCGTTTTTCAGTTTTCTCAGAAAAATAGGTGATGAAATTTTTGTCTAAATTATCTTTTATTAAATGAGAAAAGCCATGTTCTTCATGCTGGATTTCTAGGAATTTTTTAGACCTGATGTTTTCTGCTAGTAAAAGTGTCTTTTTATTATGTGATCGTTCTTTAACTGTTTTTGGATTAGAATATACAAAAAGATCAAGCTTTTCTCTTATTCGCTTTCGGTTTGCTTTTGGAAAATAATAATCCAAAATTAAACTTTCAATTCCATCCTTTCGTTTTCTTCTTCTTAATGTAATAGTCATTGTGAATAATTTGTCACGTTTTGTCACGCGAATTAAAAAAGGTACAAATATGTGACAAAAATAGTTAAATTGAAACAAACAAACAAAAATTCAATTCACAATAAAAACTATAAAATACTATAATACATTCATTTATATTTATGTAGTTTGAAGTATTTTGTGCAAGTTACTTTCCGATACAGAAATTAGCAAAAATATTACCCAGTAAATCATCATTGGTAATTTCACCCGTAATTTCACCAAAATGATACAAAGCTTGGCGAATATCAATAGCTAATAAATCTCCCGACAATCCCGTTTCCAAACCATATTTCACTTTTTGAATTTCCTCAAAAGCTTTTAATAAAGCATCATAATGGCGAGAGTTAGTCACAATGGTTTCATTATTACGCAGTGTTCCCGTATTAATAAGATTGAGAAGGGAATTAGTAAGTTGCTCTACACCAAAACCTGTTCTAGCGGATAGAAGAAGTACATCTACTATAATTGTATTGATATTAGCTAACTGGGTATCATCGAGCATGTCTATCTTATTTGCAATAACCAATAAAGGTTTTTGTGGATATTTATTTCTTATTTTTTCAATCTCAACTCTAACAGTTTCGAGGTTATTAATGTTCTTTTGAGCATCAAACAGATAGATAGTAACCTGAGATTGTTCTATCTTTTCAAAAGTTTTTTTTATACCAATACTTTCCACAACGTCTTTTGTATCTCTAATACCAGCAGTATCTATAAATCTAAAACCAATACCCCCTATTGAGATTTCATCTTCAATGGTATCTCTGGTAGTTCCTGCAATTTCAGATACTATGGCTCTATCTTCATTCAATAAAGCATTTAAAAGTGTAGATTTACCAACGTTAGGTTCGCCAACAATAGCGACCGGAATTCCATTTTTAATCACGTTACCAACTGCAAACGAATCTATAAGACGCTTCAAAACAAAATTTATACGCTCTACCAAATCTTTAAATTGAGTTCTATCTGCAAATTCCACATCCTCTTCTGCAAAATCGAGCTCTAATTCAATTAAGGACGCAAAATTCAATAGCTCTTCACGCAACTTTGCTATTTCAGAAGAAAATCCACCACGCATCTGTTGCATTGCGATTTGATGAGATGCTTCGTTATCACTGGATATTAAATCTGCTACAGCTTCGGCCTGACTCAAATCTAACTTTCCATTTAAAAATGCACGCAATGTAAACTCACCTGCCGTTGCCATTCTGCAGCCATTTCGCAAAAACAATTGAATAATTTCTTGCTGAATATAAGATGAACCATGACAAGAAATCTCTACAACATCCTCGCCTGTGTAAGAATTTGGGTTTTTAAAAACCGATACCAGAACTTCATCTAATGTTTTTTCATTATCAACGATATGGCCCAAATGAATTGTGTGTGTTTTCTGGGAAGAAAGTGACTTATCACTTACAACGGACCTAAACTGCTTATCTGCGATAGTAATAGCCTTTTTACCAGATAATCGTATAACCGCAATGGCTCCACTACCAGAAGGAGTCGCTAAAGCTACTATAGTATCATTTTGCATAATTCAATACTTTAGTACAAAAGTATCTTAAAATATGAGACTGGTAAAAGGTAATACATTGTATTTAATATATAATTCACAAGATTATTGCACTTAGTTTTTATATTTGTAAAGCAAAAATTAAAAAATTTAAAGATGAAAAAAATACTAACGGTATTGATTATAGGCTTGCTTCTTTCGAGTTGTAAAAAGGAAGACAAAACAAGCTATATTATTGATGGTAATGCTGAAGGAGTACATAATGGTATTAGAGTACGTTTAGCAAAATTAGATGAAGCAGGAAAACAGGTAATGGTTGATACCGCCATTGTAATGGACGAAAAATTTAAGCTCGAAGGGAGTGTTGAAGAACCTGGCGTCTATTTTCTTTTAGCAGATGGAAGTCCTGGAAATGCTATTTTTATGTTAGAAAACAATAACATCACCATAGATTTCAATAAAGAAAAACCAACGGAATCTAAAGTAACTGGTTCGGAATCTAACAAAGGTTATGAGGCTTTTCAGAATGGAATGATGGAGATTAAAAATGAAGGAGATGCGATTACGGCAGAATTCAGAAAACTTGGTGCTGATGTAACGCAAGAAAAAAGAGATTCCATAACAGAAGCCATGATGCGTCTCAGGGAAAGACAAAGTGAATATCCTTTAAACTTTGTAAAAGAATACAATGACAAATATTTTAGTCTTAACCTTATTGAATTAGAAACTGGCAGGCCAAATTTTAACATTGTTGAGTACAAAAAGGCTTTTGAAAACTTTACACCTCAACTAAGAGAATCTAAAAAAGGACAAGCCGTAAAGGAAAAACTAGACCAGCTCTATAAAGCATATGAAAAATTAGCTTATCTCGAAATCGGTAAAGTTGCTCCTAATTTTGAAGCTCCTTCGCCAGACGGAAAAATGGTAAGCTTAGAAGACATAAAAGGTAAAGTTACCGTTATAGATTTTTGGGCGGCTTGGTGTGGTCCTTGCCGTAGAGAAAATCCAAATGTGGTAAGAATTTACGAAGAATACCATGATAAAGGATTAGAAATCATTGGTGTATCTCTTGATGGACAAGGAAGACAAAAAGATCCTAAAAAAGCTTGGGTAGATGCTATTGAAAAAGATGGCTTAACGTGGCACCATGTCTCTAACTTAAACTATTTTAATGACCCAGTAGCAAAGCAATATAATATTCAGTCGATACCTGCAACATATATTTTAGATGCAGAAGGTAAAATTGTTGCAAAAAATTTAAGAGGAAAAGCTTTAGAAAACAAGATTAAAGAACTTCTAGAGCAATCTTAGGTAGATAACAAAACTATTAACAGAAAAGCTTGCATTTTGCAGGCTTTTTTTAGCTCAATTTACCAGTTTTATATAGTACAAAGAGAATAATAATGGGTATTGCCAATAATCCAACATGCCCTAAATCTGTTTCAAATAAGCTTGGTATCATAATCAATGTTACAACATAACCGCCAACCGCTCCACCAAAATGTGCATCATGACCAATATTACCGATTCTCTTTTTCATACCATAAATAGAATATAACAAATAACCTATTCCAAAAATATAGCCCGGAATTGGTATCGGTACAAAAAACATGTACAAATTCATTTCTGGCTTTAAAAGTATTGCTGCATACAAAACCCCAGTTACCGCTCCACTAGCACCTACTGCACTGTACCAATACTCTTCTTTATGAAAATATAAAGACAAAAGATTCCCAAATACTAAACTTGCAATATATATAATGATGAAATTAAATTGCCCAAGTTCAAAAATTACAGCATTTGCAAAAAAATACAATGTCAGCATATTAAATAACAAATGTGTTGTATCTACATGCAAAAACCCAGAGCTAAACATACGTATCTGTTCTCCACGCCTTATACCACCCACATTGAATTTATATTTTTCAAAAAACAATCGGTCATCAAAGCCTTTTAGGGAGATTATAACATTTGCTGCAATGATGGCAATGGTAACAGGGTCTAAATTGTACATAAACTCTAATCTTATAAGTCAAATATAACATATATTTGCGCTTTAAAACTAACATAGTTTTATGCAACTTATTGTCTACATATTGGTTTATCCCGTTTTATTGTTAATCTCTATTTTACCATTTAGATTATTATATGCATTTTCAGATGTTCTTTACTTCTTTATTTATAAGGTTTTTGACTACCGAACTAACACTGTAAAGAAAAATTTAAGATTAGTTTTCCCTGATAAATCTAAAGGGGAAATCAAGTTAATAATGGATAAATTCTATCATCATTTGTGCGATATGATAGTTGAGTCAATAAAATCTTTAACGATTTCTAAAGCCGAATTAAAAAAGCGCTATCAATTTACCAATTTAGAATTGATACACGGTTTAGAAAAAAAAGAGCGAAGTATTATTCTAATGTGTGCTCATTATGGAAGCTGGGAGTGGATTTTTATTCTTCAAACTTACGTAAAGCATACAGGTTATGCTGTTTACAAACGCTTGGCAAATAAATACTTTGATCGTCTTGTAAAACGTATTAGAGCGAGGCATAACACCTATCTTATCACAACAAAACAGACATTAAGTATTTTGAGTGAAAGTAAAAAGAAAGGTGAGTTAACCATAAATGGCTTTGTGTCTGATCAGTCGCCAAAAGCTCACAAGGCTTTTCATTGGAATGAATTTATGGGTATTAAAGTACCTATGTATACAGGTGCAGAAATGTTAGCAAAAAAACTCGATATGGCCGTCGTTTTCTTTAGTGTTAAACGTATTAAGCGTGGGTATTACGAAACTACATTTAAAACTATTACCGAACAGCCTAAAGAATACAAAGATTACGAGATAACAGATATTTTCTTTAAGCTTGTTGAAGAACAGATCTTAGAAGACCCACAGTATTATTTATGGACGCATAAACGCTGGAAACATAGAAATAAAGTTCCTGCAGAATTTCGATAAGACTAAAATTTAGTTTTATCTCTCGTAACTTTATAATAAGAAAGAAGAAAAGGTCTAAACGCAAATAAGCAAGCAATCTCTATAATTTCAAATTTCACCATCAATATATCTTAAAACTAAAATTTTGTTAGTTTTATTTTCAGATTCAGTATACATAAGTCACAAATCAAACCAATCATCAACGTTAGCAGCAGAACAAGGTTTACCAACCAAAGATTTATGAATAAATTCATTGTTACATCTGGAATATTCATAATCTTCTGCCCAAACTTTATGGTTTTTAGCCAAAGCAATTATACCATTGCAAACAAAAACTATTTCTTCATTTGTGGTGGTTGGATGAATGGACATACGTATCCAACCCGGTTTGCGCACTAAGTCCCCAATAGAGATTTCATCGGTTAATTCTTTGGAGGTCTGTTGGTCTACGTGCAATAAAAAATGACCATAAGTACCTGCACAACTACAACCTCCTCGTGTTTGTATACCAAACCTATCATTTAATAATTTTACGCCAAGATTGTAATGTAAATCATCAATATAGAATGAAATTACTCCCAATCGATCTTTATGTTGGCCAGCAAGAATATTGATGTTTGAAATTGGTAACAGTTTTCTGAAGATAATGTCAATCAGTTCATGCTCGCGTTTCAACATATTTTCAACACCCATCTGCTCTTTTAATTTTACAGCTAGAGCCGTCTTTATAGTTTGAAGAAAGCCCGGTGTGCCACCATCTTCACGGTCTTCAATATTATCTATATATTTATGTTCACCCCAAGGATTCGTCCAACTTACAGTACCTCCACCGGGACAATCAGGAACCATATTTTTGTACAGTTCTTTGTTGAAAACCAAAACACCAGAAGTTCCTGGCCCTCCTAAAAACTTGTGTGGTGAAAAGAAAATGGCATCTAACTGTGCAGCTTTATCTTCAGGGTGCATATTAATATCTACATAAGGAGCAGAACATGCAAAATCCACAAAACATACACCTCCATGTTGGTGCATTAATTTTGCAATATCGTGATATGGAGTTTCAATCCCTGTGACATTAGAACCTCCGATAACGGAACAAATTTTTAATGTACAATCTTTGTATTGCACAAGTAGTTCTTCTAAATTTTCCAAGCAGAATAAGCCATCCTTGTTGGGTGGAACCACTTCAACTTTGGCCATAGTTTCTAGCCACGACGTTTGGTTAGAGTGATGCTCCATGTGAGAGACAAAAACCACGGGGCGAATTTCATCTGGAATATCCGTGTATTCTCGTAAATTTTCAGGAATTTTTAAACCCAAAATACGCTGAAACTTGTTGACCACACCTGTCATTCCGTTGCCACAAACAATTAAGACATCATCCTCACTGGCATTAACATGGTCTTTTATAATATGCTTTGCTTTATGATAAGCTTTGGTCATAGCTGTACCAGAAACCGTAGTTTCGGTATGTGTATTAGCTACAAAAGGCCCAAAATCGTTACATAGTTTTTCTTCAATAGGCCTGTACAAGCGCCCAGATGCTGTCCAATCTGTATAAATAATTCTTTGTTCTCCAAATGGGGAGACAAAAGTTTGATCTTGTCCAATAATATGCTTTCTAAACTGTTGAAAGTAAGCTTCGAGCTTAGTGGGTTCAATGTGTTTTGTTTCAGAAATCATGATTATTACAGAATTTTTTATTGAGATTCCCTTCTAAAAAGGGATGAATTTAATCTACAGTTTTCATTTCATCTTGCAAATTTATGAACACTGGACTTCATTCAAATTTACTAAATATTAGCGACAGCTTTAATTTCAGCTATAAATCGATCTGCTAAAGTATCTGCTGCCTCTTGTGATGGTGCTTCAGTATAAATTCTAATAATTGGTTCCGTGTTGCTCTTACGTAAATGTACCCAACTGTCTGCAAAGTCTATTTTAACCCCATCGATAGTGATCAACTTTTCATGGCTGTAGTTGGTTTCCATCGTACTCAAAATAGTATCGACATCCAACTCTGGTGTTAACTGAATCTTCTTTTTGCTCATGTAGTAATTGGGGTATGTCGCTCTCAATTCGCTAACGGTCATTTTCTTTTCAGCTAATAAACTCAAAAATAAAGCCACACCAACCAAAGCGTCACGTCCATAATGTAATTCGGGATATATGATGCCGCCGTTACCTTCACCTCCAATAACCACATTATTTTTCTTCATCAACTCAACTACATTTACTTCACCTACAACACTGGCTTCATACATACCACCATGCTTTTCGGTAACATCCCTTAAAGCTCTTGTAGAGCTCATGTTACTTACCGTATTCCCTGGGTTTTTACTTAATACATAATCTGCACAAGCGACAAGTGTATATTCTTCTCCAAACATCTCCCCTTTCTCGTCCATAAATGCCAAACGATCCACATCGGGATCTACTACGATTCCAAAATCAGCACGCTCTTTTACTACAGCTGCAGCTAAATCGCCAAGATGTTCTTTTAAAGGCTCTGGATTATGGGGAAAATGACCTGTAGGTTCACAATATAATTTCACAGGATGTACCCCTAAGCGTTCTAATAATAAAGGAATTGCTATACCGCCAGTAGAATTAACTCCATCAACAACCACTTTAAAATTAGCAGCTTCGATAGCTTTTTTATTGACCAATGGCAAGTCTAAAACCTCATCGATGTGCATATCAATATAAGCTTCATTTTTTGTGATTTTACCTAAATCATCAACCTCTGCAAAATTCATATTGTTGGATTCAGCAATCTCTAAAATCTTCTGACCTTCGGCTCCATTCAAAAATTCACCTTTATGGTTTAACAATTTTAAAGCATTCCATTGTTTTGGGTTATGGCTTGCAGTTAAAATAATACCTCCATCCGCATGTTCCATTGGTACAGCTACTTCAACTGTAGGTGTTGTGGATAATCCTACATCAATCACATTAATACCAAGTCCAACAAGTGTATTCATTACCAAATTCTGAATCATTTCACCAGAAATACGTGCATCTCTGCCAACAACAACACGGTAGTTTTCTTTTTGGCGTTGCTGCTTTAGCCATGTGCCATAAGCTGCAGCAAATTTAACCGCATCAATTGGTGTTAAATTCTCCTCCACAGGCCCACCAATTGTACCTCTAATTCCTGAAATAGATTTTATTAATGTCATGTAATTTCGTTTTCAGCAAATATAACATCTTAATAGGATTTTGTAATTACGAATTTGTAAATTCGACGAATGAATTTTCTAGCGCACATATATCTTTCTGGCGAAAATAAATTAATTACCATCGGTAACTTTGTTGGAGATGGCGTAAGAGGCAATACATACAAAAATTATCCTCGGGAGATGCAAATCGGTATTCAATTGCATCGCGAGATTGATACATTTACAGATGCACATCCAATCTTTAGGCGTAGCACAAAACGACTTCATAAACCTTACAGTCATTACAGTGGCGTTATTGTAGATATTTTTTACGATCATTTTTTAGCTAAGAATTGGAAAGTGTATTCAGATATATCTTTGTCGGATTATGTACAAGATTTTTATAAAAGCTTGAATGAAAACTTCGACAGTCTTCCACCACGTTTTAAACGATTAACTCCTTTAATGATTGAAGGTAACTGGTTGTTAAGTTATGCTACAATCGACGGTATTCAATTAGTTTTAAATGGAATGAATCGTAGAACAAAAGGCCTATCTAAAATGAACCAAGCCACGAAAGAACTTAAAATGCATTACGATGCTTTTGAAAATGACTTTACCGAATTCTTTACTGAACTTATGGATTTCAGCACCAGAAAACGGATAGAAATTGAAAAACTACTTAGCGTATGAAAAAGGTAACCATTGGTATATTCTTTATTTTATTGAGCTTAACGAGCTGTAAAAACGAATCAAGTATTGAAACCTCTAAAACTGAAAACCGTGGACGCATCGCCAAGAAAGCCATGGTGGTAAGTGCCAGAGTGGAAGCTTCTAAAATTGGTGTAGAAATTTTGAAAGCGGGCGGCAATGCCTTTGATGCCATGATGGCAACCGAAATGGCATTAGCGGTTACTTATCCCTATGCCGGTAACCTTGGAGGTGGTGGATTTTTAGTTTATCGCTTAGCTGATGGTACAAAAGGAGCACTAGATTACAGAGAAAAAGCACCTTTGGCATCAAGTAAAAATATGTATTTAGATAATGATGGTGAAGTTGTTAAAGATTTAAGTACGGTTGGCAGTAAGGCTGTTGGGGTTCCCGGTACTATCGCAGGAATTTTTAAAGCTCAAAAACGTTTTGGTAAACTTGATGTAGGTACCATATTAAAACCCGTTATAGAATTAGCAAAGCAAGGTTACACCGTTACAAAACAACAAGAAAAACGTTTTACTGAATATGATAGTATCATAAGGGCTGTAAATGGAAAAAAGATGCTTTATAACAATACCATTAAGGCTGGTGATACCATCACTAACCTAGCTTTAGCGAAAACTTTGCAACGTATTGCCAACAATGGACATGATGAATTTTATAAAGGAGAAACTGCCAAACGACTTGTTGATTATTTACAGTCTAAAGGTAGCATTATAACGCTCGAAGATTTAGCTAAATATGAAGCCAAATGGCGTAATCCCATTACATTTCAATATGACGATTTAAGCATCACATCAATGTCGCCACCATCATCTGGAGGTATTTGTCTCAATCAAATAATGACTATGGTAGAGCCTTTTGATTTAAAGGATTACGGTCACAACACCTTAAAAACCATTCAGGTTGTGGTTGAAGCAGAAAAACGTGCTTATGCCGATCGTAGTTTTTATTTAGGTGATCCTGATTTTGTAGACATTCCTACAGAAACACTAACAAGTGCTGTTTATCTAGAAGAACGTATGAGCAACTTTTCTTTTAGAACTCCAACACCAGTAGACTCTATTTCCCATGGAAAAATTACAGGTCACGAAAGCGATGAAACCACCCACTACTCTATCGTAGATCAATATGGGAATGCCATAGCGGTAACCACGACATTAAATGGAGCTTATGGCTCTAAATTATACGCCGAAGACTTAGGTTTTTTTCTCAATAACGAAATGGATGATTTTAGCAGTAAACCTGGTGAGCCTAATTATTATGGTTTAATTGGTGCAGAAGCCAACAGTATCGCACCAGAAAAACGTATGCTTAGTTCCATGACACCAACTATCGTAGAAAAAGATGGCGAATTTCATATGTCCGTGGGCACTCCAGGCGGCTCAACTATAATTACATCGGTTTTACAGACCATTTTAAATATACACGAATTTGGTATGACTATGCAAGAAGCCGTAAATGCACCACGGTTTCATAACCAATGGTTACCAGACGAAATCCGCATGGAGCCTAACAGTTTTGATGACAAATTAGTGCAACAACTTAAGGCTTTAGGCTATAATATTAACCAAACCCGAACTCCCGTTATCGGTAAAGTTGACGGAATTTTAATGCTAGACGATGGCACGCTCGAAGGTGGAGCCGATAAGCGTGGAGATGATACGGCAGTAGGCTTTTAATTGTTGCATTTATAATTTACAACTTAGTTTAACGGTTATATATTGAATGCTAATACTCAAAAACCAAAAGATGAAAACATACGACATAGTTATTCTCACAGATCAAAAGCATGCCAATCCAAATACTATAGATGACTATACCAAGAACGTTATTACCGAAGATGCTCTCGTTGCCAATGCGCTTGGTCAATTGGGTTTAAAAGTCGTTCGTTTGGCGTGGAGTAATCCTAATTTTGATTGGTCTTCCACTAAAGCCGTACTTTTTAGGACCACTTGGGATTATTTTGACAACTTTAGTGCGTTTTCTCATTGGTTAGACAAAGTAGCCAAAGTGACCACGCTTATAAATTCTGAAGCACTAATCCGTTGGAATATTGACAAGCATTACTTATTGGACTTACAACAAAATGGTATTCAAATTGCCGATACGTTGTTTATTAAAAGCGGTACCTCTAAAAGCTTAAAAGATTTGCACAATGATACAGGTTGGACAGAAACCGTCTTAAAACCTTGCGTATCAGGATCCGCAAGACATACCTACAAACTCAACCCTGATACAATTGCCAAACACGAAACAATTTTTAAAGATTTGATTGCTAAAGAAACTATGATGCTTCAACCCTTTCAGCATCGTATTGTATCTGATGGAGAAATGTCCATAATGGTATTTAACGGTCAATTTACACATGCCGTTCTCAAAAAGGCCAAGGCAGGAGACTTTAGAGTTCAAGATGATTTTGGTGGAAGTATACATAATTATACGCCCACTGAAGCAGAAATAGAATTTGCAATAAAAACCGTAAACGCCTGTGCAGAACTTCCCTTATATGCCAGAGTCGATATTTTTAATGACAATAGCGGTAAGATTGCATTAGCAGAGCTAGAATTGATTGAACCCGAACTCTGGTTTAGAAAACATCCTAAAGCAGCCGTAATATTGGCAGAAGCCATAAAAGGAAAAATTGAACAACTACAGTAAAGCCTCTCTTAACATAGTAATAGGATGCTTAGCGATCTCACCTGTACCATCCTTAATTTGATGCCTACAACTCGTACCATTTGCTGAAATAATAGTAGCTTCCGAAGCTTTTCTAACAGCAGGAAATAAGGTCTGCTCACCAATTTGCATACTTACCTCGTAATGCGCTTTTTCGTAACCAAAACTTCCAGCCATGCCACAACAACCACTTGGAATAATAGATACTTTATAATTCTTTGGAAGATTCAAAATATCAAAACTCGACTTTTGATTTGCAAGTGCTTTTTGGTGGCAATGCCCATGAAATTTTATGGTCTTTGCCTCATCAGTAAATTGTTCAGACTTAATATTGCCCAATTCAATTTCTTTTTGAATAAACTCTTCAATTAAAAACGTATGACTTGCTATAGAATTTGCAGTCACTTTATCATCAGCTAATTTTAAATATTCGTCTCTAAAAGTTAGTATGGCTGAAGGTTCAATTCCAACTAATACAAAGTCTTCATTTACTATGTGTTTAAAGTATGCTATATTGGTATTTGCAATGGTTTTTGCTTCATCTAGAAAACCTTTAGACAAAAAACTTCTTCCAGATTCTAAACAACTAATAATATGAACTTTATAACCTAATAAATCTAGTAGTACTTTAGTGTCTTTTGCTATGTCAGATTCTAAATAATTTATAAATTCATCTACAAATAAATATACTGTTTTTATAGGGTTTAATACATCTGGTTTTTTTTTAATAACATCAATAGGCTTAGTGATTTTTGGAAAACTTCTTTTAGAATGAATACCCAAAACAATCTTCATAAAACCAGATACGAATTTGGTTTGAAATAAAGCATTATAAAAACCAGGAATTTGAGATGCTATTTTGTTATATTTCGTGGAATTGGCAAAAAATCTATTTTTAAACTTAAAGCCATTTGCTTTTTGGTATTGGTATTGAAACTCCGCCTTTAAACTTGCCACATCAACACTACTAGGACATTCACTGGCACAAGCCTTACAACTCAAACACAAATCGAACACGTCCTTTAATTCCTTATAATTGAACTTATTTGCCTTTTCTGAATGGGTTAAATACTCACGTAAAGCATTTGCTCTTGCTCTGGTTGTATCTTTCTCATTACGTGTCGCTCTATAACTTGGGCACATGGTGCCGCCAAATTCGGGCAACTTTCTGCAATCACCAGAACCATTGCACTTTTCAGCTTCACGCAAAATACCTTGTGAAGCAGAAAAATCTAAAACAGTTTCGATTTTAGGCGCAATGCTATCACTTTGATACCTTAGATTTTTGTCCATCGGAAAAGCATCAACAATTTTCCCAGGATTAAAAATGTTTTGAGGATCAAAAGCCAATTTTATACGCTTTAAAATCTGATAGTTCTCCTCGCCTATAATTAAAGGAATAAACTCAGCACGTACTATACCATCTCCATGCTCACCAGACATGGAACCTTGGTATTTCTTTACCAAATGTGCAACATCTGTAGTGATTTTTCGAAATAGCTCAACATCGTCAGATTGTTTTAAATCCAGTATCGGCCTTAAATGCAACTCACCTGCACCAGCATGTGCATAATACACAGCTTTTTGGTTGTAGGAATTCATTAAGGTGGTAAACTCAGATATGTATTGATCCAAATCTTCTAAAACCACAGCTGTGTCTTCAATACAAGCGACAGCTTTTTTATCTCCAACAATATTGCCCAACAGACCCAATCCTGCTTTACGCAATTCTAAAGCCTTATTAATTTCATTACCTCTTAACATAGGAGCTGCATAGCTTAGATTAAGTTTGCTAACGGACTCTAAAAAAGCATCAACTTCAACCTGAAGTGTTTTTTCACTATCTGCTCTTAACTCGCACATTAAAATGGCTACAGGGTTTCCTTCAATAAAACTCCTGTTTTCTTGCTGCATCTTGTTATGCTTGGTAAGATTCAAAATGGTATCATCCATCATCTCACAAGTGTGCAGATTATGTTGCATCAGAGGTTTTACCGCTTTCATACAGTTTTCAACACTTTTAAAATGTAATGCAACCATAGCACTTTTTAAAGGTGGCAATTCATCTAATTGCAAAGTAATTTCTGTGGTAAAAGCTAAAGTGCCTTCGCTGCCCGATAGTAATTGGCACATGTTGAAAGCTAAAGATGAAGTCGAAAAAATTTCAGACTTCAACAATTGGTCAATGGCATAGCCCGTATTTCTACGATGTATTTCTGGTCTTGGAAAATTATCTTTTATCTGTTTTTGAACCGCTTTAGGTTTCAACTCTTCATAAACGGTCTTATAAATTTTACCTTCAAGTGTTTCTAATGCTAACTTTTTTTCAAACTTCTCTTTCGTCAAACTTGAAAATTCAACTTCAGTTCCATCACTTAAGATGGTCTTCAAACTCAAAACCTTATCTCTAGTAACGCCATATTGAATCGATGTTGTTCCCGAAGAGTTATTACCGACCATACCACCAATCATGCAACGGTTAGAAGTTGATGTGTTTGGCCCAAAAAACAAGCCAAATGGTTTTAAGTAATTATTCAGTTCGTCACGTACCACACCGGGTTGCACGGTTACAGTTTTTTTAGTCTCATCTATATTAAGAATCTTAGTGAAATATTTTGAGACATCGACCACTATTCCTGTCCCGACAACTTGTCCTGCCAGGGATGTTCCTGCGGTTCTGGGAATTAATGAGGTGTTATTCACTCTGGCAAAATCAACTAATAGCTTTATATCGTTGACATCTTTAGGAAGTGCCACAGCAGTAGGAAGCATTCTGTAAACCGAAGCATCTGTGGCATAGAGCTTTAGCATTAAATCGTCGAAATAAAACTCACCCTTGAGTTTTGATTTCAGTAATTGTAATGCTGTGATTTGACTCATTTAAGTAAATAAATATGTTTATAAAACTATAAAGAAATCTAATATAATTTAGCTTTTGGTGTTATTTTTGTAAAGATTAATGAAATCAATAAAAAGCATATAATTATGAAAAAACTAATTTTAACGACGTTTGCAGTTTTTGCTGGGTTTACATTTATGAATGCTCAAGAAATAGCTGATAACGCCATTGGTCTTAGACTTGGCGACAGCGATGGTTTTGGTGCTGAAATTTCATATCAACGCGCACTTGGAGACAACAACAGACTAGAAGCCGATTTGGGCTGGCGAAGCGGAAATGGTTATGACGGTTTTAAACTAACTGGCCTTTATCAGTGGGTTTGGCAATTAGACGGTAACTTTAACTGGTATGCTGGTGCTGGTGGAGGTTTTGGTTCTTACAGTTTTGACGACAATGATTTTGATGACGAAACTTTCTTTTTTGTTGCTGGTGATATTGGGATTGAGTACAATTTTGATATACCTTTATTAATTTCCTTAGATTTTAGACCAGAACTCGGTTTTGGAGATTTTAGAGACGACGTAGATTTTGATATTGCGCTTGGGATTAGGTATCAGTTTTAATCTGTAGAGCACATATAGCATTGTAAGCCACCTCCAATGAGGTGGTTTTTTTATTAATTTCACTGCTTATGAAACGACTAGCAATTATTGGATTGGGTCCTAGAGGACTATACGCCTTGGAAAACTTACTCTACAATCTTTCTAAATCGAAAAAACCGGTTGAAATATTGGTATTTGAGCCTTCAGACTATCCAGGAGCTGGCACGGTTTGGAACAATAATCAAGCTAAATCTAATTGGATTAATATCACGGAACGTGAACTTACAGGAATTGAAGCACGACCAGAGATTAATTATTTTGGTTGTGAAATTAAATCATTTCCGTCATACCACCAATGGTGCAATTTTCATTTGCCAGCAGATAAACCAGATACATATCCACCACGCCAAAAGCTGGGTAAATATTTGTATGAACGTTACCAATCTATTGCCGATTCGCTAATGCAGCACGAGCGTTTCTCCCTTATACCAAATACTGTTGATAATGTTAAAGTGGTCGCTAAACAGTTAGAATTTACAACGAAAGACCAAAGCACTTTTATTTGCGACGACATTCTTCTCACTATAGGGCATCAAAACACAGAACTTTCTGACCAGTTAAAGTCGTGGTTAGCACATACCTCCGAAAGTAACGATAAAAGAGTCTTTACAAATCCTTATCCTGTAGAGCGATTAAATAGCTTAAAAAACCAGCCTCATCTATCTATAGGCGTAAGAGGTTTTGGTCTTGCTATGATAGATGTAGCACGTTATCTCGCTATCAATGACTATGGCAACTTTAAAGTAGTTGATCAATCTACATTAAAAACTATGTACTATAAAGTGAAAGACTATCGGTTGAAAATTGTACCATTTTCTTTGGATGGCTTACCGCTAGCGCCTAAACCAATCAATCAAATTATTGATAGTTGGTATCAACCTAGATCAGAAACACTAAAAACGTTTGAACACTATTTAAAAGACAAAACACATACTCATAAAACTGAAAGTGGTATTGATTTTTTGATTCAATCTTTTTCTAAAATTGCTGCTGATATATTCTGTAGCCTAGCAGATAAAACCATTCGCAACGAAGAATCCCCAAAGGAAATTGAGCACATTATTAAGATATTTCTCAAAGATTCAGAATTTACGCATTTACTGCTACAAGATGAAACCATCCCTACCTACAATCTTATTGAAGAGTATATACAAATGGCTCTGGGTAATAAACGAATCAGCTTAGATTATTGTGTTTGGCAGGTTTGGAGACATTGCCAACCTACTTTATATAAAGCATTTTCTTACACTTTATTAGACGATGAAACCATGAATAAGGTTATAAATTTGGATGAACGCAGTAAACGGTTTTCTTACGGCCCACCGATTGAAAGTATGCAGCAAATACTAGCACTGGTTGATGCGGGGATTTTAAATTTAAGTTATACGAACAATCCTGATATTGAACTTACAGCAAAAGGATTCGAACTGAAAAATAAAAATGGCGAAAAAACTGAAATTTCAGTTATGATAAATAGTGTGCTAGATTCACCTCAGCTCCTAAAAGTGAATTCAAAAATTGTAAAATCGCTTCTACAAAATGATGCCATTCAGCCTATTCATTCAGAATTGGGAATAGAAACCTATGATGATGCTTATGTGAAACCAGAAAATGAGGACAGGACAATGCCAATTGCTGTATTGGGCAGATTAGCTAAAGGTAGTATTCTTGGTGTTGATGCCATTTTAGAATGCTTTTCATCTTCAGTAGAACATTGGGCCAAATCTTTTGTGGAAAACAGACTCGACTAATCAGGTTGTTTTTCACTGAGGTATTTCCAATAACGTTTCGGAACATGACGAATATGTAATTTCATATTCTTACGCGACTTTATATTGGTTGCCTTAAAATAGTCTCGCCATAACTTTTGGAATTCAAACTCTTGATCGGCAAAGTAATCTGAATTGTTTTTTGTAAAATCGAAATGTGCGGGAAAATCCATATTAATAATATCTACACGCTCTAAATCGTAAAACAGCCCATAATGCCGCTTAATGTCGTAGATTATCCACTTTTGGTCTGCGTAACGACGTTTAAAGTGCTTCTGAATGAGTGGTAAAACATTAAAGTCAGGTTCTATGCTTGCAAAATAGATGTTATCTTTAGTCAACCTAAACCGAACAAAAGCTTCCATTCTATGCTTTTCCCTACCAACCATTTTAGCTATTTGGGCAAGCTTTAAAACCGAAGGATGAGAATAGTCTTTATCAACAGGACTGTCTTGAGAAAATGCGTATTGTATGTAGTTCAATAACGTATTTTCAATACCGTGTTGTTCACTTAAAAATGCATAATACAATTGATGCCTTCCGTTTGGAGATAGCTTAGATTTTAAACCATTCCAAACTCGATTGGCTTTGACCTCATCCGTAAAGATGGTTTCGTTTTCTGAAAACAAACCACTTTGTGAATCAAATTCATTTTGAATAGTAACCTGATTTAACTTCATCTCAAAGGCATAGAAAACAGCACTTAAAAACCCATCGAAACTACCGTCGTATATAAGATTTGTTGATTGCATTTATCCAAACAGATTCAATTGGTTACTCAAATCAGCTCGATATTTACTTGTTGAATTCTGAAGAATGAAACCTTTGATTTTCTCTGAGGTTAAGTCACGACGTTCAAATTGGTTACTTTCACAAACAATAAAATATTGCGCCCTGTTAAGGGCAACACCAATCTTTTTAAGATGATCCCAATTAAGTTTCCGAAATCGCCTTGCATTTATAATCTTATGTACGGATTTCATGCCCAATCCAGGTACTCTTGCCAACATACGTTTATTGGCCGTATTAACATCTATAGGAAACTCGTGTAGATTCCGAAGTGCCCATCCGAGTTTCGGATCAATGTCCAAATCTAAATTTTGATGTTGCTCATTGAGAATTTCACTAACATCAAACCCATAAAAACGCATCAGCCAATCGGTTTGATACAATCTGTTTTCTCGAAGCATAGGAACCTCAGAACCTATTTGTGGCAATCTGTTATCATAACTAATTGGCACATAACCAGAATAATAGACACGCTTTAGATTGTAATTTTTATAAAAATGATTAGAGGTCTGCATAATCTGAAAATCGTTTTCCCCACTTGCACCAATAATCATTTGTGTACTCTGCCCTGCTGGTGCATATTTCGGTGTACTTCTAATGATCTTTTTTTCGGCTTTGTATTGAATGATTTCATTTTTTATTTTAGCCATAGGCTTAATGAAATCTTCATGTTTTTTATCTGGTGCTAAACGCTTCAACCCCGATTTTGTCGGAATTTCGATATTAACACTCAAACGATCCGCATAAAGACCAGCTTCTCGCATCAACTCGTCCGAAGCTCCCGGAATAGACTTCAAATGAATATAACCATTGAAATTTTCTTCTAAACGCAACTTTTTAGCCACAGCCACCAAACGTTCCATTGTATAATCAGCATTTTTAAAAATACCTGAACTTAGAAAAAGACCTTCAATATAATTTCTTCGGTAGAAATTAATGGTAAGGTCAACTACCTCCTGCACTTTAAAAGCCGCTCGCTTTATATCATTGCTCTTACGTGTTACACAATATACACAATCAAAAATACAATAGTTGGTCAGCAATATTTTTAAAAGCGATACACACCGACCATCTTCGGTATAGGAATGGCAAATGCCCATACCTGTCGCATCACCCAAACCCTTATTGGCATTACTGCGGTTACTGCCACTACTACTACAAGAAACATCATACTTGGCTGCATCGGCCAAAATTTTCAATTTTTCTTGTATACGTTCAAAAGACATATTTTGGTTATAAATTTGAAGAAATCCTGCTACTTCACAGGACGAATTTCTAAACATATAAAGTTAACGTAGAAATTAATGCACCAATAAGAAAATTAAACTTTTTTATAACAAATTTGATGTCGTTCCTCCCTATCAATGCTTTAATTTTATTATAATGCGGTGATTTTACGTTTCATGAAAAAAAATTGCATCTTATTTATGCTAATAGTTATGCCGATAACCACAAATGCACAACACATTATACCAGAATCCATAAAAAAAGAAGTTGATACGTCACTGTCGTATTATCCGCTATTGGATAGTACAACAATTATATTTCGTTTTAAGAAAAATATAAAGAAATCAACAATGCAGGCCAGACCTACTTTCGGCAGCTTTTTTAGAAGTAGAAAAAACCGTAGCTACGTGATATTGATAAGTGAAAAATTTAAAATCTCTGATAAAGAATTCTTGACAAGACACATACCATCTGATATTTTAATCGGATGGATTGGCCATGAGCTAGGCCATATTATGGATTATCAAGACCGAAGCAAGACCAATCTTATTTGGTTTGGAATTAAGTATCTGTTCTCAGAAAATCACATCGTTAAAGCTGAACGTGCAGCAGACAGTTTTGCCGTTGCACAAGGTATGGAAGATTATATTTTAAAAACTAAGGATTTCATTCTCAATCATGCAGATATAACTTCATCGTATAAAGATCGTATAAAAAAATATTATCTGTCACCAGAGGAAATTATGGAATTGGTAAAAAAGCGAGAAAACAATTCTGGTGATTAGTTATTATTGGCAAAATCTTCCCACTCCTTAAATTTATCCTCACCCATAACACGCTCCATTTTTACTTGCCCGCCTTTCTTTTTGTTACGTTCGTTCCAATCATAGAATCGTGACGGTGGCACCACCTTTACCTCTACTCCTTTGAGTGCTTTATTTCTAGCGACTCTATAATTCTTATTGGCATCTTTAAGCGCTTGGTCTAATGCATTGGCTATAGCGTCTTCATCAGTATCTTTTAGTTCAGACCCAAGATACCAAAAATGATAAAATTCCCCATCATCTCCACGTTTAGCACAAATGGTATACTCTGGAATTGTAGTATCGAACTGTGTTTCGAGCTTGCCAATTGCAGTATCCATCTTATTAACCGATAATTGCGAACCTACCGTATTTAAAAAAAACTTGGTGCGGCCCGTAATTTTAATTTCTGCACGTTCAATATCTGTAAATTCTATAGTGTCACCAATAAGATAGCGCCAAGATCCACTAACGGTGCTGATAATTAGGGCGTAATCTTGATCTGTCTCAACTTCATCCAAAGTTAAAGCTGGTGCTTCTTGTTTTAATGAGCCATCTTTATTTATATATTCGGGTTTAAAAGGCACGAATTCAAAATAAATACCATTATCGGTATTGAGTTGCATCGCATCTGTCTCTGGCCTCACTTGCGTAGCTATATAACCCTCGGATGCCAAATAGGTATCAATAACTGTTACGGGTTTGCCCATAAGTGCATGAAAACTTTTTTCGTAAGGCCCAAAAGCCACACCGCCAGACGTGTAAACTTGCAAATTTGGCCATATATCATGGATATTATCAAGACTATGATAATCAATAACTTTCTGTAACATCAACTCTATCCAAGACGGAATTCCGCTGAGTGCTCCAATATCCCAATCTTTGGCACGCTCTGCAATACGCTGTACACGAGCATCCCAATCATCGATTTGGGCAATCTCTTCACCTGGCTTGTAGTAACCTCTAAACCACGACGGAATATTACTTGCACTTATACCACTAATCTCTCCTTCAAGGTGGTCGTTACGTTCTTCAAGATCCGTAGAGCTTCCCAGCATCATTATTTCCTTCTCGAAGAAATCTGCAGGTAAATCAAAATTCTTTAATGCAAAAACCTGTTTTATACCTGCTTGCCGAATTGCCTCAACCATATCATCAGTTACTGGAATGCGTTTGCTTGTTTTACCGGTAGTACCCGAGCTTAATGCAAAATATGATGGGCTTCCGGGCCAAGTAACATCTGTTTGGCCTTTGTGCAATTTATGCCACCATTCTTCATTTATTTTGTTATAATCGAAATAAGGAATTCCATCTGTAAAGGCCTCAAAACTATTGTCTGCCTTTAAAATTTCATCAAATTTGTAGAACTTCCCAAATGCGGTATTCTTTGCTGTTTGCAATAAATGTTCCAAGACTTTTTTTTGAGCTTCAACATGATCCTTTTTGACCGTTAAGGCAGCTTTAAGATGAATAACTCCTTTGATAATATTTCCGAGTATGGCCATTGATAATTTTTTTCAAATAAAAGATTTAAATATACGCAATATTGACGCAAATCATATTAGTATTAATCCTATTGGATTTTACATTGTTATTCATAAAATTTAATGTATATTTTAGAGCATCACCATCTAGTCAATACTAATGTCATTAAAACACTTTCTTAAAGGTTTTGGGCTTTTCGCTATCCTAATAACCTTGGCGCCTTTGGTAGCTGTAGATTATTGGTGGATTCGTATTTTTGATTTCCCCCATGTTCAGCTTACATTTCTTACAGCATTAGCAATTGTTGTTTATTTTATAAAATTTGATTTTAAAAATGAAGGTGATTATGCCTTTATAATGGTTTTATTGGCATGTTTTATATTTCAATTCGTGAAATTTTTCCCCTATACCGCTTTTTCGAAAGAAGAACTTCTTAATGCTTCAAAAGATACCAAGCGCACACTTAGTATCTTAACTGCAAATGTCCATCAGGACAATGAAGACACAGAAAAGGTTCTCAATAGCATAAAAAAATCTGACGCAGATGTCATGGTATTTACCGAAGCTAATGAGCGTTGGAGAAATGCCATCTACGAAACAATAAGCAAGGACTACAATTATAAGTTTGAATATCCCATGGATAACACTTATGGTATGTTGTTATATTCTAAGCTTCAATTGAAAGATACAGAGTTAAAGTTTTTGGTAGAAGAGGATATTCCTTCAATACACACAAAACTCATTACCAAATTTGGAGACACTATTAATTTGCATGCTATCCACCCTACACCTCCTATGCCACAACATAATCCCAGATCAACAGATAGGGATGCAGAGATGATGATGGTTGCAAAAGATGTAATGGACACCAAATTCCCAACTATTGTTTTAGGAGATTTCAACGATGTGCCATGGTCCAATACCAACCAATTATTTAAAACTATAAGTAAAACTTTAGATCCCCGAATAGGCAGAGGATTATTTAGTACATACAACGCAAAAAAATTTCTCTTGCGATGGCCTTTAGATCATATTTATTGTACCAAAGAATTTAGGTTAGTATCATTAAAAACTTACAATGAAACGTCTTCAGATCATTTTCCTGTTTATGCAAAGTTATCCTTAGAACCCGAAAAAGCAGATGAGCAAAAACCTGATGAAGTTAGCCAACATGATTTAGAGCGCGCAAACAATCAAATCGAAAAATTTAAATCACAATGAAAACATGGTTTTATTCTACAGATGATAATGTCTTGGCAATCTTGCTAACAGCTTTCGGCACTTATATTGCCTTGGTCTTATTAACCAGAATAAGTGGAAAGCGCAGTTTCTCTAAAATGTCGAGTTTCGATTTTGCCATGACAGTATCCATAGGATCAATTTTGGCAACTGTAGTTATTTCCAAGTCTGTATCATTACAAAGCGGTATTGCAGGTCTAATCTCTATATATGCTATACAAATGCTTATCGCTTATACCAGGAGGTGGAAAACCATTAGGAAATTTATGGACAACAAACCGACTTTATTAATGCGAGATGGTAAAATTATTGAAGGTAGTCTCGAAGCATGTAAAGTCACTACATCAGATCTTAAAGCAAAATTGCGCGAAGCCAATGTCATACAACTTTCTGAAGTGAAAGCTGTAGTCTTCGAATCTACTGGAGATATTTCTGTTTTGCACGGATCGGAAGATACACCAATTGACGATTGGCTCTTGGATTTTTAACCTTTGTATTTTTTCTGTTTAAATTCATTTTTAGCTTTATCTTAATAAAGTATAAACTTAAAAATTGCTTAATTTTGCGCATCATAAATTGAAAATCTTATTCCATGAAAAATACAGCATTATCCTCTACCCACGAAGCTCTAGGTGCAAAAATGGTACCTTTTGCAGGCTATAATATGCCTGTACAATATCAAGGTGTTACTATTGAACACGAAACTGTGCGGAATGCTGTTGGTGTTTTTGATGTATCGCACATGGGTGAATTTTTAATTGAAGGCCCTAATGCTTTAGCATTAATACAGAAAGTATCTAGTAACGATGCTGCTAAGTTAGAAGTTGGAAAAGCACAATACAGCTGCCTGCCAAATGATAATGGTGGAATTGTTGATGATTTGATTATTTACAGGGTAAAAGACGAAACTTATCTATTGGTTGTTAATGCCAGCAATATAGAAAAAGATTGGAACTGGATTTCTTCAAAAAATGATGTTGGTGCAGAAATGCGCGATCTAAGCGAAGACTATTCACTATTGGCGATTCAGGGCCCAAAAGCTATCGAAGCTATGCAGCCGTTATCTAGCCATGATTTATCAGAAATTAAGTTCTACAATTTTATAGTCGGTGATTTTGCAGGTATTGAGCATGTTATTATCTCGGCAACGGGCTACACTGGTAGCGGAGGATTTGAAATCTACTGTAAGAATTCTGAAGTGAAACAAGTTTGGGATAAGGTCTTGGAAGCTGGAGCAGATTTTGGAATCAAACCTATTGGTTTAGCAGCTAGAGATACCTTAAGGTTAGAAATGGGCTATTGCCTGTACGGTAATGATATCGACGATACGACATCTCCTATAGAAGCTGGTTTAAGTTGGATTTGTAAATTCAATAAAGAGTTTACCAATAGTGAAGCCCTAAAAGCAGAAAAAGAACGTACTCCAGAACGTAAATTAGTCGCCTTTAAACTAGACGACAGAGGCATTCCAAGACAAGGTTATGATATTGTCGACAGTAGTGGAAAAACCATTGGCAATGTTACTTCTGGCACTATGAGCCCCAGCTTAGGAGTTGGTATTGGCTTAGGTTATGTACCTAAGGTATTTTCTAAAGTTGATAGTAAAGTTAATATTCAGGTAAGAAAAAAAGCGATACCTGCAACCGTTGTAAAGCTACCTTTCTACAAAGGGTAAAGGTGTAAAAGAGCAGATTGATTAATGAAGAATGACCTACACAAACATCGCATACTTATTCTAGGAGCCAGTGGTTACATTGGCAATGCCATTTACAAAGAGTTAGGACCTTATTTTAGAACTTATGGTACCTGCCGAACACAAAAAAAAGAGTTTGAAACCAACAAACAGTTCTTTCAATATAATGTAGAGCAAGATGATGTTTACGAAATACTTGAAGCCTGTAAACCTACTATTATCATATCTGCATTACGCGGAGATTTTAATGCACAGACCATAGCACATCAGCATATCTCAGAGTACGCCTTAGAATTTGGTTCTAAAATTATATTTCTGTCATCGGCCAATGCCTTTGATGCTTACAGCAAATACCCAAGCTATGAGCTAGATAAAACCTTAAGTCATAGTGTTTATGGCCATTTTAAGATTAAGATAGAAAATATGCTTTTGCGTTTACCCAAAAGACAGATTGCCATTTTAAGGCTTCCTATGGTTTTTGGTGTTAATTGCCCTAGAATATTAGAAATGAAATCGCTAATTGCCGAAGATGCGTCTGTTGAGATATTTCCCAATTTAATAATGAATGTCACTCTAGACAAAAAAGTAACGCAGCAGATTCATTACATCATCAATAGAAATAAATATGGTGTTTTTCATCTGGGCAGTACCGATTTAGTGCATCACGATGAATTTGTAAAAGACATTCTTGCGATCATCACAGAAAAAAAAGTAAAGCTGAAACATGTCTTTACAACTAATGACGATCGTTACTTGGCCGTTCTTCCTAAATTTAATAAACTTCCTAAACATCTCCAGATCGTAAGCTCCACTGTTATAGAAGAACTTAAGAAATAAGCTTGTATGTTCTTAATTATTTCTTAAATTTATCTACCCAAAACTATGCTATGAGTTTAGATGCATCTACAATTGAAAAAAAATTACTTCGCTTTCCAGATTGGGAATATTACGATAATGCCATTCACGCAGAATTTGAATTCGATAATTTTAAGGACTGCTTCAGTGCTATGAGTCGCATTGCTTTTGAGTGTGAAGCACAAAACCATCACCCAAATTGGAGCAACACCTACAACGTACTTAAAATTTCTTTATCCACACACGATGCCAATGGCGTTACCAATAAAGATTTTGAGCTTGCTGAAGCTATTGAGGCTATTGTAGAGGTTGAAGAATAAATCAACCCAAATCATTCATGTTCAGAATTTTTCTCTTTTTATTATGTTGGTGTACACTGTATGCTTCAAAAGCACAAAACCTCAACTTCTGTAGCGAATTAAAAAAAATCAATACCATAGTTGAAACCAAGCATTATCAACCCAAACCCTTAAACGATAGTTTAGCTAAAGGTGTTTTTGGCCTGTTTTTAGATGAAATTGATGAAAGAAAACGCTTCTTTACTAAAGCTGATATAGAATTATTTAAAAAAGATGAATTACAAATTGATGATTATATTAAAAACAAGACCTGTGATTTCACAGCACTTTATGCACAAGTTTTAAAACAACGTATTTCTGACTCCAAGCAAATTTTAGAATTATTAAGAGAACAACCTCTAGACTACAGTGGTGTTGATAGTCTGCGATACAATGCTGATAAAGACTATTCCTATTTTAAATCTAAAGCAAGTGTTACAAAATATTGGAATAAAAAAGTACGTTTTAAAATACTGACCAAATTGGTGGAGAACGATTCTGTGATCGAACATATTTCTTCAAACTTTACTACACTAGAGACATCTATAAAACAAAAGATTATAGATAACGAAATATGTTTGCTTAATGAGTTGGAAAGCAGCAAAGGTTCTATTGAGAACTTTGTAAATGCAGCATTCTTAAACGCTTTTCTAAAATATCAAGACCCCAACTCCATTTACTTAAGTAATTCCGACAAAAACCTATTTGAAGAATCAGTTTCCAATTCACAATTATCATTTGGCATTAAAACTATAAAAAAGAAAAATGGTGACATAATTATCGCCAATATTGTACCTGGAAGCTCAGCCTTTAAACATGGCGGTTTTGAAATCAACGATGTAATTATTTCTCTAAAAAGCACCAAAGCTTCCCTTGACACCTATTGTACTTCAAACGAGACCGTAACAAGTTTTATCAATGATGGCAATATTAAAAGCATGGCTTTTAAAATAAAGAAGCAAAGTGGGCAGATTAAAACTTTAAAACTGACCAAGTCAAAAGTCAACATAGAGGGTAATTCTATAACAGGATACCTTTTAGAAGGAGATCACACTATAGGTTATATCAACATTCCAAGTTTCTATACCGATTTGGAATCTCTTAATGGTTTGGGAGTTAGCAATGACGTTGCCAAACAGATCTATAAATTGCAACGTGCCAAAATTGCTGGTCTTATCATAGACTTACGTTTTAACGGAGGTGGTTCCATGAAAGAAGCCGCTGATTTATCTGGCATGTTTATAGACAGAGGCCCAGTAGCTATTTCTAAAGTTAGAGATATTGAAAATTATACGATAAGAGACCCAAATCGTGGTACAATTTTCACAAAACCCATTATTATTTTAGTAGATCAGTTTAGCGCCTCAGCTTCAGAATTTTTTGCTTCAGCTATGCAAGATTACAATGTTGCCATTATTATTGGTTCAACAACACACGGTAAAGCCACTTCACAGATTATCTTACCTGTAGGCACATCAAATCCTCTGGTTTTGTAAAGCTCACCACTGGCCAGTTTTTTAGAGTAACCGGTCACAGCCACCAAAAAAGTGGTATTATACCCGATATTGTCTTACCTAGTATTTATGACAACTATAAAACACAAGAACACTATAAGCCATTTGTTTTAGAAAGTAATTCAGTAGAAGTTACTTTAAAGCACAAACCAAAGCTAAAAAGAGACCTTTCAATTTTAAAGAGCAATTGTATTGAACGTATTAACAGGAGTTCTATGTTTAACACCATCAAAACATTCAATACTATATTTGTAGATGGCTATGTAAACAGAACTGGCACTTATCCCCTAACCTTAGATTTTGTTTTTAAGGATATAACCAATTACAATACGGCCTGGGAATACTATTCAGAACAACTGGAGGCAAACACCACTATATTCAAAGTAAACAATACAACATCAACCGAAGCGATTTTAGCTTATAACGAAGACGATACAGCCTTTAATATAAAACACCGTAAAACACTAGAAAAAGACCCTTATATACAAGAAGCCTATTTAATACTTAACGATATCTTTCAACTATAAAAATAACAGAAATGAAACTATTTTTTACAATCGCTATTTTTCTATTTACTTTAACTACAACGGCCCAAACGTTCAGTACCGCAATAGATTATCTCAACTTTGTGAGCGAGCAACAAGAAGGCATCACAAAAAAAATGTGGAAATACACCAAAGCCATTGCCCACAGCAGAAGTGACAGAAACATTAACAGCAAACGGAAAAGTCTTTTAAAGACTTTAGACAAGGCCATTGAAAAAATAAGAAAAGCACCTGGTTATGACGGTAAAGAATTTAAAGACCAGCTTCTTAAGCGACTTGTGTTTAACAAAAACCTAATGAACGATGACTATGCGAAGATTATTGACATGAAAGCCGTAGCAGAACAATCTTACGATGCCATGGAAGCCTATATGCTAGCACAAGAAATGGCAGATAAGAAGATGGAAGATATACAAGAAGAATATGAAACCAATTATTATGCTTTTGCCAATAAACACCATATAAACATTATTGAAAATGAATCGGATCTAAGTAAAAAAATGACATTATCCAATGAAGTCTTTACTTACTATAAAAAACTATATCTCATTTATTTTAAAGTCTACATTAACGAAATCTATCTTATGGATGCGTTAAACAGTAAAGACGTAAATGCCATACAACAAAATAGCAATGCGCTTGCCGAAAGTGCCAAAGAAGGGCTTGAAGTTTTAAAAACTGTTGAATTGTACAAAAATGACAAATCCATAACCAATGCTACCAAAAAAGCTTTTGAGTTTTTTATAGATGAAGCCGAAAACAAGATCCCAATTTTAACTGATTTTTTAATATTGGGGGAAGATCTGGAAAAAACACAGGCCACATTAGAAAAAACACCACAGCGCAAACGCACCAAGGAACAAATTGATGGTTACAATGCTATGGTCAACGCTTATAACAAAGGGGTAAAGACCTATAACAAGACCAATACAGAGCTCAATAAAAGGCGAGAAATGGTGATTAACAATCTCAATACAGCCAATCAAAACTTTTTAAGCAAGCATATTCCGAATGATTAACGGAATTTTATAAATTTGTTAAAATAGAAAAATTATAGTTTAAACAGTTTCCCAATGTTCTGGGAGCAAAAATATATTTTTAATGGGAAGAGCTTTTGAATTTAGAAAAGCAAGAAAAATGAAACGTTGGTCTGCTATGAGCAAAGCCTTTACACGTATAGGTAAGGATATTGTTATGGCTGTAAAAGAAGGTGGTCCAGATCCAGATAGCAATTCCCGTTTAAGAGCAGTAATACAGAATGCCAAGTCTGTAAACATGCCAAAAGATAATATTGAGCGTGCCATAAAACGCGCCAGCGACAAAAACCAGGGAGATTACAAAGAAGTAATTTTTGAAGGTTATGCACAGCACGGTATAGCAGTACTTATAGAAACGGCGACGGACAACAATACGCGTACGGTTGCCAATGTACGCTCTTACTTTAATAAAACCGATGGCAGCTTGGGCACGTCTGGTTCTGTCGTTTTTATGTTTGACCATACCTGTAATTTTAAGATTAAAGGAGACGGGTTAGACTTGGAAGAATTAGAGCTAGAACTCATTGACTTTGGTGTAGAAGAAATCTTTGAGGATACGGACGAGAACGAAGACGGCGAAGAGATTACAAGCGTAATGATCTATGCCCCGTTTGAAAGCTTTGGAAATATTCAATCGTATTTAGAGGAAAACAATATAGAGATCATTTCCTCTGGTTTTGAGCGCATTCCGCAAGTGACTAAAAAACTGACTCCAGAACAGGCTGAAGACGTAGAAAAACTATTAGAAAAGCTTGAAGAAGATGATGACGTACAGAACGTCTATCATACCATGGAAGAGACTGCAGAATAGCTTTTTCTATTCCATTATTGAATCTAATGGGCTCCTTACATTTTTTAAACAAGCTTTGGATACATGGGTATACACTTGAGTGGTTGTAATATTGTTATGACCCAGCAGTTTTTGTATAAACCTTACATCCGCTCCACTTTCAAGTAAGTGTGTTGCATAACTATGGCGTAAACCGTGTACACCAATACTTTTATTAATCTGTGCTTTTTTTAAGGCTCTTTTAAAAACAGCCTGTACGCTTCTTATAGCATATTGTCCGCCGTATTGGCCTTCAAAGAGCCATTCTTTGGGTTTATAGTTTTGGTAATACAATCTTAAAAGTGGCAAAATACTTTCTGGCAAGTTAACATACCTATCTTTTTTGCCTTTGGCACCTGCAATTAAAACTTGCATTCTTTCACTGTTTATATGCTCTATTTTTAGATTTACAATTTCGCTTACTCGCAGTCCCATTCCATAACATAGCTTTAGCATTACACTATGCTTTAGATTTGTTGTAGCTTCAAAAAGACGCTTAATTTCGTTCTTGCTTAGCATCTTGGGTAATTTTGAAGGCTTTTTTGGTCTTGGTATATCAAAAAACATTTGAGGTTTGTGTCTTACTTTTTCAAAATAAAATTTAACGGCATTGATTTTCCCATTCATTTTGCGTTCATTCATTTTCAATTTTTTGACACAAAACAAGAAGTAGTCTTTTAATCGCTGGTGTGAAAGATTATCTACCGGATGATTTTTAATTAATCTTAAGAGGTGGGCAAATTCTGCAAGGTAGATTCGGATTGTATTATCGCTATAAGACTTTAACATAAGTTGATTGTATAGGTCTATAATTGGCTGTTGATTAACTAGATGCACCCCAATTAATTGCTTTGAAATAGGGTTTTCTTTATGCAATCCAACTTCATTTCTTACGGAAGTTAAATCTGGTAAATGCCAAGCGACTTTTGTCTTGCTCCACTTAGCAGAGGGAAATCTTTTTCTTAAAGATTTGATAAGCTGCTGGTCTTTGGGGAAGGTAATCCATATAACGCTTTTGCCTTTGTGATTTCCCGGTGTGAATATATATTTTGAAAAATCCATATTTATATTCGTTTTTTGTATATCAAAAAAGTACAAATGTACATTTTTTATTGAAAAGATATATAAAATACGTATAACAATTATTTAAAAAAAGCCTTATGATACTTGAATTTATATTGAAAAAAGCGTGAAGACATTACAAAGCTTATATATTCGTATATTTGTGTGTTGGCGGTAATTTTAATGAAAACCATTCAGGAACATAGAGAGGTAGTTGAAAAAATATCTGATTTTGCATTTGCTAACGCTGTGAATTCTGTCGGAATAGATAACCTTACCGAAAAGTTAGTTGGAAATTGGGGAAAAGACGAACAACTGAATTTTATTGTTAAAGTTCACGATGGATTTAAAAAAGCTCAAAACTTATTGATTGAAGAAATTCAATACTATCAATCATTATTACGTGAGGAAAAAATCCAACTCAAACATTGGAGAAAAGAAAAAGACAAATCCAAAGAGAACGAATCTAAACGAACAATAAAAATTATAACTCAAAGATTACATACATATTCACATATTGCAGATGGAATTGCTTGGCAGGTAATAGGTGGTCAATTGCATATAGCGAGAAGATTTCATATTGAAGAGGATTCAACAAAATTTTTAGATTCCTCAAATGTAGAACACGCAATTTCAGTTGTTAATGACATTAATAAAAACCCTTTAGAGTTTGCGTTAATATCTGATTTAACAAGTTTCGTTCAAATAGGAGATGTACTTGTAAAACATAAGGAAGGTGTAAAGATTATCGAACTAAAAGAAGGAAAAGTAAATGATAAAGTTTCCGAGTTTATAAATCAACTTGAAAAAGATAAAGTTCCAATAACTGACAAAGTTTTAAAAGATAAATTCGATGATAAAACTTTCAAGCAGGCAAAAAGAATGCAACGACAGAAAGAGCGTGCTAAAAAAGCCTCTGAAGTTATGAATCACGATAAAGGAATCGACCCAGTTTCAGGACACGAGATAACAGTTTCTACACCAAATATTCCGACTTTAGGATACGACCAAGAATTTAATAAATTAAGAGAAAAATTAGACACGAAAACTTGGGCATACACAGTTGTAGAAGGATGTTTACATATAGGAATGTATCGAGATGAAGGAATAAAAATGGCTGGATTTGCTGTTGAGCAAATATTAAAACAAGAAACTAATAATTATATTATAGCTGATTGGTTATCAATAACTGCAAGTTTATCTCAACCAATATTTGCAAAACCATTTGAACCAAATTTTATTACAGATATTCTAACAGGAAAAATAAAAATCATAATTGGACTTAATTTAGATATTATGATTGAACTTTTTAATGACTATGGATTAAAAACGAAATGGATGACTACAAAGGAAACAGCAAAAGCCAAACAAGTAGTACCAAGGAAAGGAATGTTCGTTTTAAATAATCGTGGAATATCAATGGAAGGGAATAATAAAAACGAGGAGAGTTGGATTTTATATGGTGGTATTATATCTAAAATAATTTATGACAATATCTTACCAAGTAATATAGTTCAAACTTTATTATCGAGATAGATTAGGAATAAAAACCACCGCC
>NZ_JAGSPD010000019.1 GCF_019203985.1 Winogradskyella luteola
AATTCTTACGCTGTCAATTCAATATGTCTATGAACTTTCTTTTTCGCTCTCTTAACTCGTTTCCTCGTTAAGCGGGTGCAAATATAAAACCCTTTTTTCTTTCCCGCAACATCTTTTTGAAAAATATTTTTATTTTTTTTTCGGCAATGCCCCTATATCGAAACGAACTGCCGTTAAAGACATCTATACGACGCTAACGGGGCGCAAATATATGATACCTTTACGTTAACGCAATGGATTTTGTCAAATTATTTTTAGGAGTTTTTATTGCTAGATTCAATAGCTTAAATATTAAGAGGTTACAAACAAAAAAATATTCATAGAAGTCAATTTCCTAAATCTAATGATGGTAACATAGCGTTAGGGATAGTAGCGGCATCCTTTTTTGTGACAATAGAATTGCTATGAAGAGTACTTTTTTACAATCTGTACTCAACTTAAACAATATATAAAGAGCACAGTACAAAAAAGATATAGCGGATAGCCCGACGCTTTTGCTGCTTACTAGCAAAAGCGAAACGCCCTTATTTATTTACAGAAAGAAATCCCAAACTAGACCGAAACGGATGGTAAAGTCTCTATACGGATGATTAGGGGCCGAAAAATAGTCGTAACCTGTAAAGGATGAATTGAAATGCTCAGCTTTTAGGAATATTCGGGTTTGCCTAACTTTAGCATTAACGAAGAAGTCTAATCTTGGGAAACCTCCTAATTCAGTTTCGTTTTGAGTGTAAAATTCTGCTAACAAGGGGTCATAGCCATTCATGTTATATTTAGTGAAGTAATTGAAGGTTATGCCTGTTTGCAATGTCATCGCCTTTTTAAAAATCTGATTTGAATAGTAAAGTGTATTTCGAGTTATAATGACTGGTACATTTAAAACATCTTCGTCGCTAATTACATTTTGGTACATTATTGTATTGTCTAATGCAAAATGCCCTACACGAAATTCTTTTTGCACTTTTAACCTTAGGTATTGCAATGGGTCGCTATATTGCATGGGCTTTACTACGTTATCTCTATTTGTATCTGAGCTTACACCAAAATAGGTGTAGTTTTCTATATTAGATATATCTAATGATGCATTGAAAAATTTCTCTGATGAGATATTGAATTTAATTTGTTGTGTATTAACATTTTTAAAATCTTCAAAATTATACCAATTATAGTCTATATAGTCGCTTTGATATAGTAGAAAATTATAGTTAGGCAATCTGGAACTTATAAAAAGTCCTCCATCTAAATGTATGTCGTCATTGAGTTTAAAGCTTAGGTTAGTATCAATGTAACTCCCAACAAATTCATCAGATAGGTTTAGCCCAGCACTGCCTTTTAGCTTTATAGAGTTTATAGTTTTACTATAAGAAGCATTAGCCCCTAAGAAACTTGTTTTGATTCTGTTTAGGATTATTTCGTCTGGAAATAATAAAACGACGCTGTTATAACCGTAGTTGATATTTGTGTAATCTATTCCGAATTTTAAATTACCTAAGATGTTGTTATTATAGGACAGGCTTAGGCTTGATCTAAAATCTTCTAATGTAACTTTATCATTTATGTTATTGGTGAAGGTATCACCAAAATAATTAACCGAAGGTGAGTTTTGCCTATATTGGTAGTACTTATCTTCAAAAGAAATTTCATTTATAATTGCAAGACTGTTTTTGTTTAAAGAGTCCCTTTTCTTAATCAAATCGTATGAATGATTGAGAAAAAAACGTTTCCCTACAAGAATGTTTTCAGCATCCTGAAAATTCATATCAAAAACAGATCTGTCAATAAACTCCTCGTCTCCTGTTACGAAATTCTCAATATCTTCATCTAACAATCCACCATTCTCTTCATTGAGCAAGTCTTGCATTACAATATGTGCTCTGGCTTTGTATCTGTTGTTTTTTGTTTTATAATTTGATGTGAGTCTGAAATTTCCAGTACTTGTCAAAGCGTTTTGATAGTTCCCTAATGACCTTAACCCCTTATATGCAATTGAAAAATTAAATTGCTTAGATAGGTTTACTGTAAAAAATGCATCTAGCATTTGACCTTGCTCGAATGCTGTTTTGTATGTTAGCCTTGTCCATGGCGTTGGTACTTCGTAATACAATACATCATCGCTCTCAATATAATTGAAATGTCTTGCTCTAGAACCAAAGTTTGGGTTTGTTCTATTATCAGCAATGTTAAAACTAAGCGCATTATAGGTCTGCCCTATATTGGCGAATGGCATTAATCCGAAATTATCTCTTTGGAGGTAATTGAATTTATAGTCTTTTTTAATAGATAATGTGGTGTCAACAACTGTACTATCTCCTTCAATACTAAACTGAAGGTACATATCGATTGAAGCCACTTTTTTGATTTCTTTGGTGCGCTTAACAGATGTCGAATCTCTACCTAATGATTTACCACTATCTGATTTTTTTGCATTTTTGGGATTCACCTGAGAAGAAAGCTCTGATAAAAATAAACAGAAGGTAATAATGGCAAAAAATTTAATCTTCATTTGACTGATAATAAAGTACAACAAAGTAAACTATAAATTATTGTTTTTAAGTGAAGAATTACAAATTACTTAACATAAAAAAAGACCAACATATTCTGTTGGTCTTTTTATAATATTAATTTAATCTTATTTTATAACAAGCTTGTGAGATGTTGTTCTGTTTCCTTCAGAGATATTAACCATATATATACCTGGTTGTGCGTTATTGAGAGCAATTGTCTCTTTGAAAACTGAAGATGAATTGGCAAAGGTGTTGTCATAAACTAATCTACCTTGTACATCGTAAACATCAACTTTAACATTGTTATTATTACTGTTTAAATTAGATTGAAAACTAATTGTAAATTCCCCATTAGAAGGATTAGGATATACCGATAGGTTACGTGCTAAATCATTTTCATCAACACTTAACACAAGATTGCTACCAGTGATAATTAATGAAAAATCTTGGCTTTGTGGGTCGAAAGGACCGCCTACATTACCTTCAAGAGTTCCTTTATGGGAAACTGTTAAAGTATACATACCTGATGTAGGCACATCAATATCTATCCTCTCTACATTGTCTCTAATGTTATCTCCTTTAGAATTAGAAAAGCCAGAGCCCGTAAGATCTAGCCTCCAAGGGAGAAAAGTATCACCATCTTTAGCTAATCTTAAATCTAAATCATTAACCAATCTAGGTGTTTGGTCATTTAAACCTGAGCTATTTAAAACAGCATCACCTGGCATATCTGTCCAACAAATGGTGGCGCTCAGTTTATCGCCAGCTTGAGCAGTAAAAGTGAAAGTATATGTATTGCCTTGATCTAGGGTAAGCTCATCAACAATTGCTTCACCAGAATTAGCATCGGCTATCGCATCTGCTGAAGCCTTGGCATTCAAAAATCCCCATCCAAAAATTGGATCCGGTCCAACGTTAGCATTGTCATCTATTGCTGTGTGACATACCAAACCTTTTAGTGTAGCTGCCAACATATAATTGCCATGTAGTTGGTTATAGTATTGTTGTAAAAGCGCAAGTGATCCAGTAGTATTAGGCGCAGCCATAGATGTACCAGTTAGTATTCCGTATGCATTAAATGGAATTGAAGATTCAAGATTTGTTCCATCTGCAGCTAGGTCTGGTTTGATTCTTAAGTCATCTGTTGGTCCCTCACTACTACTATTATTAATCACTAGGTTAGAAATTATATAATTACCGCTAAAGACCGGTTGCTCTATAACTGTAGGATTTGCATTAGCTATAACCAAGTTATTTTTAGAAGTGCTTGAAAAACTTAACTTATCATAAGCTGCATAAAGAGGGTCTGAGTTTACAGCAAAACCGTCATTCCCAGCGGACCAGACTGATAAATAGTATGGATTGTTTCTACCCACTACATCAATTATACGGCTGCTAGAAACATAAGCACCTAAAACCCAAGAATTGTCTGGTACAAGATTTTCAAAAATGGCACCATAGCTATGATTGGACAATAAAATTGGATTAGTAGGATCTCCTGCTTCAGCAGCCATTTCTGCTTCATCACTTATTGAATTAAAAGATCTTATGTTTGAGTTTATCGCCATTCCTCTAGAATTAGAATTATCTCCTTTAGCAGCAATAGTACCTATAACATGTGTTGCATGGTTTGATTCGCTGTTACTACCATCTTGATTCGTAAAATCTAACATCGTTACTCTTGATGTAGTTCCGCCCGAATTCATAAATTCCACATGATTGCTCTGAGGTATATTTACTTCCCAAACACCAACTGTTATACCTGAACCATCCAAGTCTAGATTTGAAGAGCCACCAGGCATTAATTGATTTGTCTTTGTTGCCCTTGCAGCACCAACATTATCTTGTGATCTGTATATGGGTTTACCTTCAATGATCTTCCATAAATAAGATTGAATCTCACCATTAGCATATATAAACTCTGGTACATTATCATTATTTCTTAAAAAAGATTCTACAGAAGCCTTACGCTTCGATTCTCTTTCATTTAAGTATTCTAATAATTCTTTATTATTTTCAGAAAGCCTGTCAGTATCATTATTTTGAGCGTAAGAAAAAACCCCAACTAATAATAACACAGTCAATGTGAGTAAATTATTTTTCATTTTCTAACTAATTAAATTTTATTTGCAATATACTGATAATTTATAGGATTTTACAATACTAAATAAAAAAAGCCACCATAAATGGTGGCTTTTAACACTTATTATAATAAAATTAGTTAATATTAAATGTGTCGGTATCTTGAGTTAATACTGGATAACCTCCGCCAGCATCAGGTGTAGTACCTGAAGACAAAGTCGTACCATTAGCATCAGTAACCACATAACCTGTACCTCCGTCGCCATAAGTATCATAAACAATGATACCATAGCCACCAGATGGTAAACAAAAATCAACTGTAAGTGAAGAATTGTCTAAATCTGTATATGCACCTCCAGCCCCACCTGTAGCAATAACTGCTGGTGGTGAAACAGATAGATCATATAATTCCCAAACTGCTTCTTCTGCAAAACCATCAAAGTTTAATGTTAGATTTACTATTGTATCTTCACATAATTCTGAAATGTTTAAAACTGTAGAACCAGAGAACACACCACTATCTGTATCAAATTCTAATGCAAGTGTTGCTACGTCAAACGTGATACCTATGTCTGAAATTGTTAAATCAAATTCACCAACGTTTGAATCTGCTGGAATTGTTACACTTGTAGGCAAAGAGTAGATACTGCTATCTACGGTAGTTCCATCCTCATCTACAACAATTGGAAACTGACGTGCACTTCCTGACACCGTACTTGTATAGACTTTTACTGTTTGTTGATAATCTACAGCATCAGCCGGTACTTTAACCTCTATTTGTTCATTTTCAAAAGAGACTCTATTAGCTCTTTCAATATCTTCCTCATCACAACCCACTAAAACCAGAGCGATAAGAAAACTAAATAATATTTTTTTCATGTTAATTATTTTTTTAATTAAAAATTTATAAAAACTTGATAATGTAATTATATCAATAGTACCCTACACCTACTCTATATTAATATCTGTAGTGTAATTTGGGTTTGCGTCAATTTCGTTCTGTGGTATCTTAAGGAAAAATAATGGGCTATCTACAGGAACCGTTAATGGAATTCTGTGTACTGCGTCACGAACAATTGCTCTATTATAACGCTTTGCATCAAACCATTCTACACCTGTTTCTCCATAAAGTTCTTTACGTCTTTCGAGTAAAATTTCTTCGAAAAGAGCTGCACCTGTATTACCAGAAATAACCGCATTTGGATCCCTTTCAGACTGTAGCGTAAATAATAAGTTTTGAGCCGCAGGAATATTGCCTAATTGGTATTGTGCCTCTGCATCTAAAAGTACCATTTCAGACTTTCTCATTAATACAATATCAGAATCGAACGCAAATGCAAATTTACTTGATACATATTCTCTCCAAGGCACACTAGCAGACACACCGTAGAAATCTACAAAAGTGTTTCTAACATCTGTACTACTAAATAAATCTACAAAATTTGGATTTACATAAGTTGCTTGATAAGATAACACAAAGTGATCCATCATTGCAGCAGCTTGACCAAAGAAGAAATTTGTTTCAGATGAACCATTTTGAAATAAAGCCCACATCCATTCTTGATCTTGCATATCTCTAAAACCAGCACCCCAGTTTGAAGAAACAACTGCTGAAGCAGCATCACCACCATATGCAGCACGAGCAGCATCTGAAAGACCTTGCCAATCATCTTTGGTTACAGATAATACTCTAGCCAAAACACCATTAGCAACAGCCTTATTAACATAACTTTTACCGATTCTAGTTTCTGGTAAATCAACAATAGCTTCGTTCAAGTCTAATAAGATTAAATCCATAACTTCACTTAGTGGAGAAGGTGCCTTACCCGTTACAGTTTCTAAATTAACACGTTGATCATAAAAAGGTATTCTCTCTAAAGAGCTATTGTTATTATAATTAGGAGCAAAATCCAGTACTAATTGAAAATGGTGAAATGCTCTAAAAAATTTACCTGTTGCAATAAACTCACGCTTTTCATCATCTGATAAAGCACCACTTTCAGAAACTCCCTGAATTAATATGTTTGCGTAATTAACATTCTGATAGTTGAAATCCCAATTAAAATTTGTACGTCTAAAGTTTGGTTCTCTATTTTCGTGTCCGTAATCAAAAGTGTACCAATTTTGCGCTTGTATTAGATCGTTACCCTTAATTACCCTTGCAAAATATAGTGAGTACAACCCACCAGTATCAACATTCGCATATTGTCCTTTATAATTACCTAAAATACCTGAGACAAATGATTCTGTAATTTGTCTACTATTGAACACAACATCTTCGGTAAGACCATTTGTGTTTTGTGGCTCATCCAAAAAGTCGTTTGAACAACTACTCAATGAAAGCATTACAACAAATAAAGCTAAATAACCGTAGCCTAAATGTTTTCTAAAGTTTAAATTATTTTTCATAGTTTTTGTTTTTAAAATTCAATAATTGCACCTGTTGTAATAGTACGCTGCAAAGGAGATCTAGCATTGGTTGTACCAGCGAAATTTTGCTCAGGATCTATACCCATATGCGATTGCCAAGTGAATAGGTTATCCGCTTGTAAAAACAATCTTATTCTAGATATACCAATATCTTCTAAAGCTTTTTCAGAGAAATTATAACCTAATGTTAAAGCCTTGAGACGCACATAGTCATTCTTAAATAAGAATCTTGTTGATCTATCATTAGCATTATTCTGTCCAGTAGTCAATACTGCAAAATCAGTGATATCACCAGGTTGTTGCCATGCCTTAAAGTTATCAGGATGTGCTCCCGAACCTAGAGATGCAAAACCATTAATTAAGCCAGAGTAGTCTGAATCATATAAATATGCCCCAAAGCTAAAGTTGAATAAGACGCTTAAATCAAATTGCTTGTAACGCAAGTTGGTATTAAATCCACCTTGAATATCTGGTAAAGACGTCTTCTCTGTTTCGTACAATGTAGCTTGGTCATAATTACTAGTAACATCCCTTCCAATAACATCTCCGTTTGTATCTGTTACATCTATATACCATAATGCGGCACCATTGCTAGGATCAACACCTGCCCATTCTCTCATATAAAATTCGAAAAGAGAATTTCCTTCTTTCCATAATTTAGTACCGTTGATAAATTGTTCTTGTGGTAATTCAGTAATTTCATTTTCATCTAAAGAGAAGTTAGCGCCAACACTCCAAGAAAAATCGTCTGTATTAAATATTTGAGAATTTAATGAAAACTCCCAACCATAGTTACGTACAGCACCATTATTAGTAAAAACATCCACAACACCTGTAGAATTGGCTGCTGGTACATTATACAATAAATCTATACTCTCTTTGTTATAATAATCAACTGACCCACTAAATGCTCCTCTAAATATATTAAAATCTATACCTATGTTAGTAGAAGCTGTTTTTTCCCATACTAAATTTGGATCAGGCAAAGAAGTTGGAGGAAGTAACGATGGATTACCCTCTACTGGTGATAAAACAATATTATTAGGATTAGCTCCTTGGAATACAAATTGGTAAGGGAAGTTACCAATACCTGCATTATTACCTAATTCACCATAAGATGCTCTAATCTTAAAGTTATCTAACCAATCAACATTTTCCATAAAAGTTTCATTAGTTAATACCCATGACGCACCTACAGAATAAAATGTACCCCATCTAAAATCTGAACCAAACTGAGATGAACCATCACGTCTTATAGATCCTTCCACAAAATACTTGTTGTCATAATTGTATGCAAGTCTTCCTAAATATCCATTGATACGTTGAGAAATTCTAATACCTCCAAAAGTTTCTGGATTTGTTCCGTTACCCAATTCTTCTTGACCTGGTAAAAATCCTGTAGCAGAAGTTCTTAATCCGTCTGTGGTCAATTCATAAGCCTCCATTATGGCATCAACTGAAATGTTGTGATTACCAAAACTATTAGTATAATTTAAGGCTTGTGTTGCATTTACTGTTGTAGTAACGTTTCTAGTTTTAGAAACTCTACCTCCAACTGTTGATGCCGCACCGATAATGTCATCATTGAATGAATGAGAATCAAACATAAAGTTCTCATAATTAAAACGCGAATTAAAAGTAAAGTTTTTCAAGAACTTAGCTTCCGCAAAAGCAGTACCGACGAAATTAGTTCTAATACGAGTTTCATCACCTAACAAGAGAGAAGCCAATATATTTTCGCCACCATTAATATTTCTTGTTGCATTAAATGCCTGACCTAAACGTCCACCGTTACCATTACCAGCATCAAAAAATCGATTACCAGAACTATTTAATACAATATTACCATCTGCATCACGTGCATATACTGGGAATATACTAGAAACAGAATATATCCATTGAATAGCTTGAGTTGTACTACCTGAGGTCTGGTCTGGATTCCCAGATCGTGATCTAGAGAAACTAGTATTTATACCTACCTGTAACCAATCGTTTACTTGAGATTGTACGTTAAGCCTAGTAGCAATACGCTCAAAATCAGATTCTATAACAGGTCCATCTTCACTTAAATAATCAACTGAGAAAAAATATGAAGAACTTTCACCACCACCAGTAATACTAAGGTTGTGGTTTACTCTTGGCACATCACTTCTAATCAATAAATCTTCCCAATCTGTTTCCCAAAGTAATTGAGCCCCATCTACCAAATTACCATTGCTATCTATTGGATTAGGAACATTGTATGGATTATATCCAAAATTGCCTATTAGTGAAGTAGAAGCATTAGTAGCTGCATCAGCTGCCGACTGCCCAAGTGCAATATTATTGTTACGAATCGCTTGCCACGAAAGTCTTAAATTATCTTCAGTACCAACTAAATCATGTAAACCAACAGCCGGATTAGAAACCCCATATTGTGTTCTAAGAGTAACCTTAGCTTTGGTATTTAAACGTCCTTTTTTAGTTGTAATTACAATTACACCATTAGCACCACGAGAACCATACAAAGATGTTGAAGAAGCATCTTTTAAAACCGTTAAAGATTCAATTTGATCCTGACTTATGGTATTTAAATTTCCATTAAAAGGAGCACCATCTAAAATGATTAATGGTCCTTGTGCAGCATTAATACTTGAAAAACCTCTAATCCTAATCGTAGGATTATTACCTGGCTGACCACCTGACGTTAACAAGTTAACACCAGCTACAGTACCTTGCAAAGCTCTAAGAGGAGAAGTTACTTGCTGATTTTCAATATTTTCAGAGGTTAGTGTGGATACCGCACCTACTATAGCCTCTTTTTTCTGTGTACCATAAGCAACAACAACCACTTCTTCTAGTGCATTGTCTGACTTTAAGGCCACATCATAAGTATTACTAGCTCCTACTGTAACCTCAGTAGTTTTCATACCTACATAGGAAATCTGTAAAACATCTCCTGTATTGACACTGATAGAATACTTTCCATCAAAATCTGTTTGTTGACCTCTAGCGGTCCCTTTTACAATTACACTAGCACCAGGAAGCGGCAATCCGTCCTCTGCGGTTGTAATTGTACCTGTGACAGTTTTTTCTTGTGCAAAAGAAAATTGCATCACGAACGCCATAAAAAGCGTTAATAACCATGTTAACTTTAATTTCATAAAACAATTATTTGAGTTAGTCTAGTTGCAAACATCTTAATTAAATATTAAATAAGCAAGTGTTTTTGCCAAAAAAATGTTAATACAATTGCGATTTTGCTAACATTACTGATAAATCATTTTTCAATGTTTAAACACATAACTCACTTATTAGATGTAAAAATTGTAAAAGGGTTGCGTTAAAATTTTAACTTTGTTCAAATTTTAACATTTTGGCTCTTAAAAATCAGTTTTCCTCTTTTGATTTTGAATGTGGTACAGACGAAGCTGGTCGCGGTTGTCTGGCAGGACCTGTTACAGCCGCAGCTGTTGTTCTACCCCCTACTTTTAAAAACACCATATTAAATGACTCTAAGCAGCTCTCAGAAAAAAAGAGAATGCTTTTAAAACCTATTATAGAAACTGAAGCTATTGCTTTTTCTGTTCAGCATATCTTTGAAAACGAAATTGACGATATCAATATTCTTAATGCCTCCATTAAAGCTATGCACGCTTCAATTGCACAATTAAGGGTAATTCCGAATTATATTGTGGTTGATGGTAATAAATTTAAACCTTATGAGTCCATACCTTATACAACGATCATTAAGGGAGATTGTAAGTTTATAAATATTGCCGCTGCTTCAATCTTAGCAAAAACTTATAGAGATATCTACATGGAAAAAATCCATGAAGAATTTCCGATGTACAATTGGAAACAAAATAAAGGCTACCCAACAAAAGAGCATAGAGCAGCAATTAAGAAATATGGAATTACTAAATACCACAGAAAATCGTTTAGATTATTGCCCGAGCAATACCGTTTGGATTTATAACTTTTTATATTTGCAGTAATCTATTATCATTTAAATGAAGCGATTTGGTTTTTTACTGATTTTATTAGTCTCCATCCTAGCCTGTCAAAAGGACTACAATAAGATTAAATCACCCTATAAGTTTATTCCAAACGAAACCACTTCTGTTTTAAAGCTCAACGCAGTAAATGAATTTATTAATAGTACAAAAAATCACGATATTCTTTTTGGTATATATAATAAGGAGATAAAAACCGCTTCGCGTATTATAAAGCATCTCAATACAACAAAGCCGATTTATGTTTCTTTTTTGGGTGAAGACCAGTCCGATTATCTTATTCTTGCAGAAAAAGATTCTACTCTATTTGTGGTAGATTCGATTCCAAATCATCTATCTGAAACTTTAGTTGAGTTTAATGTAGATAGAATACAAATTGACTCCACCACATTTTACCATAAAGCATTAGGTAAAGTATTTGCAGCATCAAACTCTATTGATATTATAAAAAATCTAAATACCGAAAACACTAATACTGAGCTGGTAAAACTTCTTGAAACTACAGATGATAATGCGATGGCTTCTGTAGCCTTCAAAACAGTTTCACCCAATTATTCAAAATTATTGTTTTCTAATGTGGGGGCAAACACTAGTAATTATACTGTGCTTGACTTAAATTTTTCAAACAGAAATCTTCAATATAACGGTATTATCACCACAAGTGATTCAGCATTAAACAAGATAGATTGCTTTAAGCATACCATTCCGCAATCCATAAACAGTTTGACGATTGCGCCTTACAATACAAAATCATTATTGAGTATAACTTATAACGATTTTTCGGTTTTCAATAAAAATCTCCATCAATTAAATAATACTGAAGTTGACAGCATTCAGACATTTTTAAATTTCACCAATGAAATTGCCCAAATAGACAATGCTATCATTTTGCATTCACTAGACACGGATTTAGTTTTAGAAACCTTAGAGGGGAAATCTAATATTGAAACTTACAGGGATATTGATATATATGAGCTCAATGGGCTAGATTTTTTTAAATCGCGATTAAAACCTTTCATTGAATTTGAAAATGCCAAATACCTTTCTATATATGAAGATTTTATTATTTTTTCAAACTCAACGGATACTTTAAAGTCCATAATATCCAATGCACTTAACAGTAATACAATACAAAATTCGGATGCTTTTAATAGTATTAGCGAAAATTTAAGTGATGAAGCTTCTTTATTTATTTTTAAAAATTCTGAAAGTTTATCAAACATTCTAGAAAAAAACACCAAGGGTTATAACGCCAATGTTGTACAGTATATATATGAAGACGATTATGCGCATATCAATGGTATTATTCAAAAATTCAAAAAAAGAGCAGCATCCAACACCATTACCGAAGCTTTCACCACGTCACTTGATACAGATATAATTATTGCACCACAAACTGTTAAAAATCACATTACAAATACACACGATATTGTTGTCCAAGATATAAATAACGTATTGTACCTTATCTCAAATTCTGGAAATATTCTCTGGAAAAAACAATTGCAGGGCAAAATCCTTGGTAAAGTAGAACAAATAGACATTTACAAAAATGGCAGATTACAACTTGCATTTGCAACACCAAGCCGATTATATGTTTTAGATAGAAACGGAAATGACGTGTCCCCTTTCCCTCGTAAATTCAATGATAAAATTACGCAACCCCTTTCGGTTTTTGACTATGACAAACGTAAAAACTATCGACTATTAGTTACCCAGGGCAAAAATTTATTAATGTATGATGCCAAAGGAAAATCCGTTAGTGGTTTCAATTATAAAAACAATGGCGCCGAAATTTCCACACAACCAAAACATTTTAGAATAGGCAGTAAAGATTATATAGCTTTTGCAGCTGGCGAAAACTTTAAAATTCTTAATCGTCAAGGTAATGTTAGAATAAATATGAAAGATAAAATTCGTTTTTCTGAAAACGAACTTTTCTTATACAAAAATAAGTTTACGACAACCAATACACTCGGTCAATTAGTGCAAGTGGATAGCAAAGGAAGGTTAAATACAAAAAATCTTAATTTAACAGATAAGCATCATTTGGAGACTACGAGCAAAACTTTGGTTACTATGACTGAAAACAAATTGAACATTAAATCTAGAACTATTGACTTAGATTATGGAGATTACACTGCTCCGAAAATCTTTTATCTCAACGATAAAATTTATGTTACCACAACCAACTTACAAACTAAAAAGGTTTATCTATTTGACAGTCAAGCAAAGTCCATTCCCAACTTTCCAGTTTTCGGAACTTCAACAGCAGAATTACAAAAACTCGATAAAGACAAAGGCCTAGAGCTTATTACCCAAGCAGACAATAAAACCATTGTTGTTTACAAACTGCATTAATTTTGCAACCAATTACACATTTCATTTTTTTGTATCAATAGTTATTCTTAATTTTAGAGAGCTATTAATCAACGTTTTAAAATGAAATATTCTTCAATTTCAAGGCAAATTATAATTGTTTTTTGTCTTATTCTATTCGCAGCCCCAACCCTCCATTCCCAAACCAAAAAAATAAAACGCCCTAAAAGCCGAGTTGGCGTTACAAGTGTTGATAATTTTGTGCGAGAATCTTTCGATCTTTACGATAAGGTCTATAAATACGATGGCTACGCTGCCGCAGGAACCCCACTTGAAGACGAAGATATCGATGTGCTCGAAGAAGCCCTTGAGGAAATGTATTCACTAAGTGATAGTGCACCTGATATTTTAAACGATTTAGATGGTGTTGGGTTCTTGAAGCAAAGCAAGGCCACACTTCAAATGAACAAGGCAAAAAAAGCCTTAAAATACAGTATAAAAACTGCTAAGGAATTGTTGCTTGGACAACGCAAACATGAGGAAAATGATAGCAAGAAAAACCCAGAGTCTAGTGAAGACTCAAGTGATAAATCAGATGACGGTCACGGTAAAGATAATGGAGATAGCAACGAGATTTCAGAAGAGGAGTCTTCAAATGTATCGGACAATCTAGAAATTAAGAGTAAGTTTGATTTTATTCCCGGAGATAAACTTATCTATTTTGATGATTTCTCTCAAGATTTTATCGGTGATTTTCCATCAAAATGGAACACAAACGGTACAGGAGAGGTAGTAACTGTTAACAGTGTACAAGGCAAGTGGTTTGAATTAAAAGGTGGCTATGGAATTAAATTTATACCCTTATTACCTCAGGCCTTACCAGAGGAATACACTATCGAGTTCGATCTATTGGCTGTTGTAGATAAAAAAACCTCCTCTACAGCTCGATTAAATATAACGCTAGACGATAACGCTGCTTTTAAAGACGGCATCAATAGCGCTATTGCAGAACTGCCTTTAGGTCAGTATGGTGCTTTTGATATCCGAATTTATAATAGAATAAATAGTGAAACCGTAATCAACTCTAGCTTAAATGCAGATTTGAGAGAAGCCGTATTAAATAAACCCCATATCTCTATAGCTGTAAATAAAAGACGTTTTAGATTATGGGTCAACCAAAAAAAATATGTTGATATTCCACAGTTTATAGCTCCAAATAAAGCCTTAAGTACTATTAAATTTAATCTTCTAGGAATGACCGATGGAAAAGACCGCCTGTTTATTTCTAACCTAAAAGTTGCTGAGGGAGGAATAGATTTAAGACGTAAGTTAATGGCTGAAGGCAGAATATCTACAAATGGCATTTTGTTCGATTCGGGTTCAGATAAAATTCAACCACAATCTTATGGTATAATTCGCCAAATATCACAGGTTTTAATGCAAGACAAATCCATTAGATTGAATATTATTGGCCATACAGATTCCGATGGCTCAGATGATACTAATCTAAAGTTATCCAAGGATAGAGCTACTGCGGTTAAAAATGCTTTGGTCAATGTTTATAAAATCTCTGGTGATCGCTTAACTACAGATGGAAAAGGAGAAAGTCAGCCTGTCGGTGATAATAATACTTCGGACGGAAAAGCACAAAACAGACGTGTAGAATTTGTAAAAATATAAAGGTAACCAAATCTAAAGTCCCTAAGTCTGAAAACGCCAGATTTTATTTGGCGTTTTCTTTAGTTTTTAACCTATAATTTTTGTTCAAAAAACTTTGTTTCGAGCGCAGTCTAAATATTTTATAATTTTAGATTAAAAGGTTTTTGACTGCGCTCAAACTGACATCGTTTTTTCTTTTGACTACTTTAAATTTTTAGTACTATTGTTTTCTACAAAAAACATTTCTATCACAAATGATTAAACGACAAAAAGCTTCAATGAAAAGTTGTGTAATCCATAAAGTTGGCAACAAATTTAACGATACAAAAAATGCATTTTCTGATGCTAAAGTAGACTTTGACGAGGCTACTTACAACCTTATGCTACCTTATCTTTTAAAACCATTTGTAAACGTAGCAGAAAGTTATCGTTTTCATCATCATAGTGATGTTGGCCTCAATGAAATCAACACATACAGCGAACAAATTTTTAAAGATGAAGACGACTTTGTAACAGTTTCTAAGCATATTGTAACCCACTTGTTTGAGCAAAGTAATTCCTCTCAAATAAAAACAGGAGATGTACTCGTTTGCCATTTTGAAAATGTGCAATATGAAGATTATTTTACGGATGCTATTGGTATCTATAAAATTGAAAATAAAACGGAGTTCTTTCAAACCTATTTAGAATCTGGAAACTATGATATTCTAGTGCAAAAAGGTATTCAGGCTAAGAAAGTGGATAAAGGCTGTTTAATCTTAAACACTTCAGATATGGAAGGCAAAATTGTGTTTAGTGTAGATAACAATACTTACGATACACAATACTGGATCAAAAGCTTCCTCAACATTAAATATCCTGATGACAGCAACCAACACACCAAGAATTGTATTGAGCTTTGCAGGGAATTTTCCAAAGAAGTTTTACAACCTAATTTTGGTGGACAAGCACAGAGTAATTTTTTAGCAAATACAGTTGATTTCTTTAAAGAAAATGAAGTTGTAAATATTGAAACTTTTAAAGAAGAAGTTTTTGATGAAGAAGACCAAATACAACTCTTTGAAGACTATAAAAAAAGTTATGAGTCAGAAAACAAAGTCCTCATTAGAAACCAATTTGATGTCTCAGAACGTGTTTTAAAGAAGCAAAAACAAAAGATCAAAACTGAAATAAAATTAGACACCAACATACAAATAAAGCTTGATGTTGATGCGCCAGATGCTTCTGCCGAGTACTTGGAACGCGGTTATGATGAGGCTAAGAAAATGCATTTTTATAAGGTGTTTTTTAATGCAGAGGCTTAACCAATAAACTTCATCTTTTTTACTTAATTTAGAACCTAAATGGCAAAGCAAAAAAAAGAAAAATTTAATGATTTTGGATTAGGGGAAAAATCATCTTCCGAAGGTTTTCGTGCCCTAAATAAAGATGGAAGTTTCAATATTGAAAAAGTTAATATTCCTTTTTTTGAACGTTTAAATTTCTTTCATGCTCTTGTGACTATGAAATGGTCACATTTCTTTGTTTTTATTCTCATTGGTTATTTTGCCGTAAACCTTTTATTTGCTTCAATCTACAGCATCATCGGTGTAGACAATTTAACTGGCACCAAAGGTATGACTACTTTTGAGCAATTTATGGAAGCCTTCTTTTTTAGTGCACAAACTATTACAACTTTAGGCTATGGCCGTGTTGCCCCATTGGGTTTACCTGCTAATATTGTAGCTGCGACAGAATCTCTTCTAGGTCTGTTATTTTTTGCTTTGGCTACAGGTTTGCTTTACGGTAGATTCTCTAAACCTGTATCTAAAATTAAATATAGTAGTAAGGCTGTGATAGCACCTTATCAAGATATTAACGGATTTATGTTTAGACTCATTAATCCGCAAAAAAATGAACTATTGGATGTAGAGATTAATGTTAGCGTCTCTATGAAACGAAAGCACTCAGAGCTACGAGATTTCCATATACTAGATTTGGAACGTAATACGGTTCGCTTTTTCCCTTCCATGTGGACTATTGTTCACCCAATAGATAAAAGCAGTCCTCTTTACGGATTAGATAAGGCAGCGTTTCACAGAAAGGACTTTGAGTTTATTGCTATGTTAAGGGCTTTTGACGAATCCTCAGGGCAAATGGTGTATTCTCGCTCTTCATACAAACCTGAAGAGATAGAATGGGAACAAAAATTCGTTTATGCTGCAAAAAGAACCAATGGAAAGACTCTTGTAGATGTTAGCAAAATTGATAAAAGTGAAGCAGCAAAACTCAACAGTTAAGGTTGTTTTATAATTTGAATTATGAAATTATTCCTAAAAATATTTGCTCTTATATTGATAATAGATATTAGCCTTGGCTTTTCTATCTCTTATTTTGTTGGCAATTCAGAACCTAATATTCTATTAAAAATCGTTGATGAAATGATTTCTTTTCCTGTAAATATATGGAATAGGTTATTCAAAGATTACGGAATATATAAAACAACAACCAATGTTTTTTGGCTCGTTGTTTTCCTCAATGCTTTTGTACAAGCTTTGGTTATTTTTGGGATTCTAAGACTCTTTAGGAAAAAAACTAAATAAATTCAGCCTCAAAAAGCACTTCAAAATGCTTTGATAATTTCTTTTTTACCTCAGCTTCATCAACCTTATCAATTCCCAATTCATTATTTAAAGACGTAACTGCTTTCCCCCGAATACCACATGGAATGATATTATCGAAATAGCCTAGATCTGCATTAACATTAAGCGCAAAACCATGCATGGTTACCCAGCGGCTGGCTCTTACTCCCAAAGCACAAATTTTGCGTGCAAACGGAGTACCAACATCTAACCACACACCTGTTTCACCAGAACTGCGTTCGGTTTTTAAGCCATATTCCGCCAAAGTGAGAATAATAATTTCCTCTAAAAACCGAAGGTATTTGTGTATGTCTGTAAAGAAATTGTCTAAATCTAAAATGGGATAGCCCACAATTTGCCCAGGACCATGATAAGTAATATCCCCACCTCTATTTATTTTATAAAATGTCGCTCCCTTTTCGGCCAATTGCGCTTCTGAAAGTAATAAATTAGATAAGTCCCCACTTTTACCCAAGGTATACACGTGCGGATGTTCCACAAATAGAAAATGATTATCGGTTTCTAAACCAGCATCTTCTCTCCTATTCTTAATCTTGGTGTCTAAAATGGCTTTAAAAAGTGCTTCTTGGTAATCCCAAGTGACTTTAAAATCCTTTACACCTAAATCTTCAAATTTTACCGTTTTATTCATCTACAAACTCAACTTTCACATCTAAAAGCAAAGGGTTTTTTAAGTAGTCTATCCAATTGGCTTTGTATTTTACTGTTTTCCGGTCTTCTGAAATTTCTGCTCCTTCAAAAGACACAGATTTTACGGCTTTAGGAAATGTTAACTCTACATTGTAATACGATTCTTCAAAATACTGTATAAACTCTTTATCACTTTCGTCAGTCTCATCAAAAAGTTTATCCGTAGATTGCATTTCCTCCTCGGAAAGTTCTGTAGATGTAGTCCTTTCAAATCCTTTAGCAGTCATATTATAGATTACGTTTTCATCATCTGAACCCATGAACTTTCCTATCGGAGATTCATATTTCATAGCATTTAACTGATCACCTTGTCCATTAAGACTTTGTACCTTTTGAATTTTTTCTTGTATATTCTTTAAGTCATCTATAGAATTAAAATTTAGGCCAATTCCGATATCCATTACACTTTCGCCCTCATCCATCTTCATAGTCATAAACATATCTTTTACAGCTTCCATGGCAAGCCTTTTCTCTTCAGGCAAAGATGCAATACTGTCTTTATAGGTTTCCATAATCTCTGCAAAGACCATAGTGGTGTCCATAACCTCACCTTTTTCTTTCTTTTCAGAATCAGTAGAACCTCCACCCATCTTTTCAGTAAATGCTTTCATGGCATCACCCATTTGGTAGGTCACTAAATATTGTCCTGATTGACTATCATTAAAAATAATAGATTCTGTAACATTACAGCTTGTTAAAAAACAGGTGAAGGCAAATAAAAGAATTAAATTTTTCATGCGCACTTTATTGGTTTTTTGCAAAGTACAAAGATAGGGATTTATCGCTCAGGATTATTTAGAATTACCAATGCTGCAATTACGCCAGGAACCCAACCGCAAATCCATAATATAAAAGTGATAAGAACAGAACCACAACCTTTATCCAAAACGGCTAAAGGTGGAAAAACAATGGACAGTATAACACGCCAGATACTCATAATTTCGTTTTTGATTTGATGTATTTATGTGACGTGATTTTGTTAAAATTGTTACACAATTTGAAGCCAAGCGTTTAAAATATTCTAAAATTATGTAGTTTCGTCTTATGCGATTAAAAATTCTTTTGTTGTTTTTAACAGCTTCATTTGTTTGTCAAGCCCAATATTCTTTTTCGGGTTTTACAAACCCTGACGAATGGCAGAAAACAGTATATCTTTCTATAGTTGAGGATTACCGAAAAATGTCTGGTGTTTACTCAGAGCAAATAATTGCTAAAACTACAGCTGATAAAACGGGGTTCTTTGAGTTTAAAGGTAATATGTTAGATTCTAAAAATCGGATTTATCGCATTCACGTTGATAAGTGTACAGAAACACAGCAAGACCTCAATCATTTTAATGGGCATTGTAGTGACAGTGAAGAATTGCTGTTTATAGCAAAAAATACAGACACCATTAAACTTCCGTTCTCGTTTGGCAATCAGGTGTTTTGTAAAATTGAATCGAGTAATCCTAAAGCGAATGCCTTTTTAAAAATCGATTCGTTAAAAAATGATATGCGATTTGCTTATGGTGAAGTACGAAGCGAAGCCAATCGCAAGCTGAATAACAAAAAATGGTTTAAAGCTTTACAAGCTTACGGAGAAGCCTTAAACGAGCCTATTGCAGAACTTTCTATCTATGCTTTTCTATCGGATAGAAGTAGCGATTTGCATAGCTACTATGTTGAAGATTTGCAAAGTAGCACTTACTATGACAACCTGAAGACAAGATTAGAAAACAACTACCCTAACGCGCCGTATACTGTGCAATATAAAAATGAATTAGCAGCTGATCGTTATATGTTAGCCTCATCTGGTGATTCACAAAATTCTAATTGGACTATTTATCTCTATTTTATTTTAACACTTTCCTTTTTGTTAAATGGGTTTTTACTCTATCGCCATTGGAAACAGAAACAATCTAAAACCAAAGATTTAAAAGCCAAATTATCTAAGCAAGAGCAAGTAGTTTTAGAGCATATTCTTCAAAATAAAACCAACAAAGATATTGCCGAAGCACTTTTTTTGAGTGTAAGCACCGTAAAATCACATACCAATAATATTTACAAAAAGTTAAATGTACAATCTAGAGATGACGCAAAGTCCTTGTTTATCAAATAATTAAAAAATTCAAACTAGGTTCTAGTACCAATTTCCAACCTGTTTTTCACAGATTTAGCATCTCTAATTGTGAAGTTTGTTTCATTATTAATCATAAAACAATATTATTATGAAACGCACATTAAACACATTCATTATTCTAGTTTTAGCTTTAGGGTTTTTCAATGCAACATCTGCTGAATATGACAAGTACGACACTAAAGTTGCTATCATTAAGTTTAAAACCGAAGTGATTAACTATGGTACTGTAGAACAAAACTCAGACGGTACAAGAATCTTTACGTTTACCAATACAGGTAATGCACCACTTTTAATCACTAAAGTAAAAACGAGCTGTGGCTGTACTGTACCAAGCTATTCTAAAGCGCCTATTTTACCAGGAGAATCTGGAGAGTTAGAAATTAAATACAATACCAAAAAATTAGGAGCTTTCACTAAGACCGTAACGGTAACATCTAATGCTGAAGGTGGTAACAAAATCCTTAAAATTAAAGGAAATATTATAGCCGCTAAGTAAAAGCAATTTCATTTTGAATGAGGTACGACTGAGAAATCTCAACTATGATCTAGAGAGATTTCTCGTTGCCCATTCTTCATTTTACCGAAACGGCAAATCAGAACAAATCATCATCATGAAAACGAATATTACATCAATCATAATAGCACTTATAATATCTTCTCAACTAGGTGCTCAAAACCTTAACGTAGAAATAACCGAAAATACCAAATCACCTTACTTACTCGGTAAGATTGACAAAAGTGGTTTAGAGGGCGAGAATTATAAATCTTGGTTTACCAAAAACTATACAGATTACAAGCCAAATACAGCACTTGTCAGTAAAATATCTTCGGAATTAAAAAGCTACGACATTATGCTATTTATGGGAACTTGGTGTGGAGATAGCAAAAAGGAAGTCCCTAAATTATATAAAGTTTTAGAAGCCTGCGATTTCCCTATGGAGCAATTAACCGTAGTTGCCGTAAGTAGACAACCAGATATGTACAAGCAAAGTCCACAACACGAAGAAGCTGGTTTAAACATTCACAGAGTACCAACAATCATTTTTTATAAAGAAGGCAAAGAGGTTAACCGTATTGTTGAACATCCTGTAAACAGTTTCGAAGAAGACATTCTAAACATCATTACCAAAAATGATTATAAATCCAATTATCAAATTGTTGCCGCAGTTTATAAAATCCTGAATAAAAAAGGTGCAAAGGGTTTAAAAAGAAAACAGAAAAAACTACTTCAGAAATATAAAGAAAAAGTATCTGGCATGTATGAGTTAAACACTTATGGTCGCATCTTGTACGGGACAAATCGTTTAGAGGAAGCCATAGCAGTTTTTGAATTCAATACCAAATTATTTCCTGATCAACCAAGAGTTTTTATGAGCTTAGCAAATACATTAGGCGCAAGTGGTTATAAGGAAAAAGCTATTGAGGTACTTGAAAAAGCTATTGAACTTCATCCTAAAAACGAAGATCTTAAACAAAATTTAGAGGTAATAAAATCAAACTAAAAAGTAGCTCTAGATACATCTCGCTCTACTTGGCACTCTAACTGACGTAAAAATCCCTTATAGAGATAGCGTCACTTCGAGAGATTTCGAAGTATAGGAAATTGTATCGAGAAGTAAATATGAAAACCTATTCCCAAATTCTACCAAATAATGTAATTTTGCATCTCTAAAATTTATAAGAATGCAACTTTCAGAACAAGAATTAGTACGACGCGAAAAGTTAGAAAAATTACGTGCATTGGGCATCAATCCCTATCCAGCCGATTTATTTCCAGTAAACCACACATCTAAACAGATAAAATCTGATTTTAAGGAAGGTAAACAAGTGATTGTTGCGGGTCGTTTAATGTCTAGAAGAATTCAAGGGAAAGCTTCTTTTGCCGAGTTACAAGATAGTGAAGGTCGCATTCAGGTCTATTTTAACAGGGATGAAATATGTCAAAATGAGGATAAAACATTATATAACGATGTCTATAAAAAACTATTAGATATTGGAGATTTTATTGGTGTTGAAGGCGAGTTATTTACCACTAAAGTTGGTGAAAAAACGGTTTTAGTTAAAAATTTTAAATTACTAAGTAAAGCGCTTAAACCATTACCTCAACCAAGAGTAGATGCAGAAGGTAATGTATTTGATGCATTTACTGACCCTGAACAACGTTACAGACAACGTTATGCCGATTTAGTCGTGAATCCTCATGTAAAAGATGTTTTTATTAAGCGTACAAAACTATTCAATGCCATGCGTCAGTTTTTTAATGATGTAGGTTATTTTGAAGTAGAAACACCTGTATTACAGCCCATTCCCGGTGGTGCCGCTGCACGCCCATTTATAACACACCACAACAGTTTAGATATTCCGTTATACATGCGAATTGCAAACGAATTATATCTAAAACGCTTAATTGTTGGTGGTTTTGATGGCGTTTACGAGTTTTCTAAAAACTTCCGTAACGAAGGTATGGACAGAACCCATAATCCTGAGTTTACGGCTATGGAAATCTATGTGGCTTACAAGGATTACAACTGGATGATGGATTTCTGTGAAAAGCTTCTAGAACATTGTGCCATCGCCGTAAATGGTACTTCTGAGGCCACTTTTGGAGAACATAAAATCGATTTTAAAGCACCTTACAAGCGTATTACCATGCGCGATTCTATTTTAGAATTTACAAGTTTCGATATTTACAATAAGTCTGAAGATGAGATAAGAGCTGCTGCTAAAGATATGGATGTCGAAGTTGATGAAACTATGGGCAAAGGCAAATTGATTGATGAGATTTTTGGCGAAAAATGTGAAGGCAATTATATACAACCAACTTTCATTACAGACTACCCGAAAGAAATGAGTCCGTTATGTAAAGAACATCGCGAAAACCCTGAATTAACGGAACGTTTTGAACTTATGGTTTGTGGCAAGGAAATTGCCAATGCGTATTCCGAACTTAATGACCCAATAGATCAGCGTGAGCGTTTTGAGCATCAATTAGAATTAGCAAAAAAAGGAGATGATGAAGCAACAGGGACCATAGATTATGATTTTTTGAGAGCACTTGAGTACGGCATGCCACCAACATCTGGTATGGGCATAGGTATGGATCGTTTGATAATGTTCTTAACCAATAATCAAAGTATACAGGAAGTATTATTCTTCCCTCAGATGCGACCAGAAAAAAAGCAAGTAGCCTTAAGTGATAACGAGAAAGCCATTTTTGAGGTTTTAAAACCTGAAAAACGTATGGATTTAAATGAACTTAAATCTCAGTCTGGTCTTAGTAATAAAGGTTGGGATAAAGGCATAAAAGGTCTTGGTAAACATGGCCTAACTAAGGTTGAAAAAACCGATGACGGATTGTTTGTTGAACTCGTATAATAAAATTCTTAAAATTAAGAAGCTGTCTAAATAGGCTTTGTTTATGTCATTTTGAGTGCATCCGAAAAACTTAAGTATTTTACTATAAATATATTTCGACTGCGCTCAGTGTGACAGTTTTATTTTTATTGACATCTTAACAACCTTATTATAATATTCCTTTTTATTACGATTTTTGATATTAAACGGTTATTTTTTTCTCTTCAATAAAGTTAACTTATTGCAGTTTAAAATTAACTGGATTTACCATTTTATTTTAAGTTTTCAAAGCTTTATACAACTCGTGATCGACAAAAAATTGCTATTTCATTCATTTTTAGTATTTTCACATCGTTTTAAATAGTTTATTACCCTAATGAAAAAACTACTCGCCTTTACTCTAGTTTTAATATTTTTTTCCTGTAACAATGATGATGACGATACAGTAGATGCTTGTGTCGAAGCAACAAACATTCAGGCAAACGATATTACAACAACCTCAGCAACAATTACTTGGACTGATTCAAATGCCGCAAATTCTTATGTTATAGAATATGGTATTTCGGGCTTTGCTTTAGGTACAGGATCTACTTTGACCGAAACTACAATATCTACGGATTTATCGAATTTAAATCCTGCAACAAGCTATGATGTTTATGTACAGGTCGTTTGTTCTACAAACAACCCAAGTATGTATTCTGAAGTATTCAGTTTTACAACAGAAACACCTGCGGTAGTTGCAGAATTTAGACCAAATCTATCAGAATTAAATCTGTTTTCTGGTGAGTTGAGTGATTTAAATATTTCATCAAAAGCTTTTGAATACCAATTAAACTCTCAACTCTTCACAGATTATGCTCATAAACAACGCTTAATTGCGCTTCCTGATGGCACAAGTATGGAATTTGATGGTGATGGTTTGCCCGTTTTTCCTGATAATACTGTAATTGCTAAAACATTCTATTACAATATTGACGAGCGCGATTTGTCCTTGGGAAGAATTATTATTGAAACGCGAATTCTTATTAAACTTGAAGGTGAATGGGAAACGGGAGACTATAAATGGAATGCAGAACAAACAGATGCTGTATTAGATTTAGACGGAAGTACAGTGCCGATAACTTGGACCAATGCAACAGGAGAGACTAACTCTATAGATTATCAAATACCATCAAATGCGGATTGTTTTACATGCCATAAGACTTATGAACAAATGACCCCGATTGGGTCAAAATTACGCTCAATGAATTTTGAAGTGAATGGCTCTAATCAATTAGATCAATTGATTAATAACAATCAGCTCATCGGTATCACTTCTAGTTCGTCTGTAGCAGTAAGTCTGCCAAACTGGGAAGACACATCATTGTCATTAGAGACAAGAGCACGGGCATATTTAGACATAAACTGTGCTCACTGCCATATCCCAGGAGGTCATTGTGAAAATGAATCTATATTAAACCTCGCTTTTAGAACAAGTGCAGAAGACAGTAATATTGCAAATCGCAGATTTAGTATAGATTTTAGAATTTCCTCTGATGTTGATGGTACAAGAATGCCACTTATAGGAACAACAATTCAACACACAGAAGGAGTTCAACTCATACAAGATTATTTAAACACCCTAGACTAAACGCGTTAAATAAATACTAAATTCGGTTTTGCCATACTTGGATTCGTAGTAGAATGTGTACTTTAATGCAAATTTTTTAAAACCGACTATTTTGAAACACCTAACCTTTAAACTACTACTTGTAGTTTCTGCTTTTTTGGCATTCTCATGTTCTACAGCTAAAAAAGCCAGCAAATCGAAAAAAACTGACGCTACTGAAGCGGCAAAATCATCAGGAAAAAAGCCTGATAAAAATGATCCTAAACCTTACAATAAAGTCATTACAAAAGATGCTAAAAGTGATGAAGGTCTTTTTACAGTACATAGTTTAGACGATAAGTTTTATTATGAAATACCCGATTCTCTATTTAATAGAGAAATGTTAATGGTAACACGTATTTCTAAAACTGCAAGCGGATTAGGTTTTGGAGGTGGAAAACAAAACGAACAGGTGTTACGTTGGGAGAAAAAAGGTAAAAAGGTAGTATTAAGAGTTGTGTCTTACAATGTTACTGCAGCAGATTCTCTTCCGGTTAACGAAGCTGTTAAAAACTCTAATTTCGAACCTGTTCTCTATACTTTTCCAATTAAAGCTTACAGCAAGGATTCAACAAGTACTGTAATTGATGCCACGCCTTTATTTGAAAAAGATGTAAAGTCTTTAGGGTTGCCACAATTCAGAAGAACTCCCTACAAAGTATCGCGTTTAGAAAGTAATAAATCTTTCATCGAAAACATAAAGAGTTATCCGAGAAATATTGAAGCACGTCACGTAAAAACGTATGCTGCTGGTCGTCCACCATCGAATTGGAGTACAGGAAGTATTTCTATAGAAATAAATAATTCTATGATTTTACTCCCAGATAACCCAATGAAACGCCGTTATTTTGATGAGCGTGTGGGCTGGTTTACCAGTAGCACAACAGATTATGGCTTAGAAGATCAAAAGAGTAAATCACTGACATATCTTGATCGTTGGAGATTAGAGGTAAAAGATGAAGATATTGAAAAATTTAAACGTGGTGAATTGGTAGTACCTAAGAAGCAGATCGTTTACTACATTGATAGAGCCACACCAAAAAAATGGAGAAAGTATATTAAACAAGGTATAGAAGATTGGCAAGTGGCTTTTGAAGCTGCTGGTTTTAAAGATGCTATTATTGCTAAGGACCCTCCTACTCCAGAAGAAGATCCGGAGTGGACACCAGAAGATGTACGCTATTCTGTAGTGCGTTACTTGGCATCACCAATTCCAAATGCCAATGGCCCCCATGTAAGCGACCCAAGAACTGGAGAGATTTTAGAAAGTGATATTAATTGGTACCATAATGTAATGTCTTTATTACGCGGATGGTTCTTTGTGCAAACTGCAGCTATTAATCCAGATGCGCAGAGCCCTCAATTTAAAGATGAAGTTATGGGACGTTTAATTCGTTTTGTATCTGCACATGAGGTAGGACATACACTTGGTCTACCTCATAATATGGGAAGTAGTGTTGCATATCCTGTCGAAAAATTACGTGATGCTGAGTTTACTCAAAAATACGGAACAGCTCCATCAATAATGGATTATGCACGCTTTAACTATGTAGCTCAGCCTGGTGATGAAGGTGTTGCTTTAATGCCAAATATTGGTGTCTACGACAAATATGCCATTGCTTGGGGTTACAGACCTATTTTAGACAAAACGGCTGAAGAAGAAAAAGAAATCCTCAACAAATGGATTGTAAAGCATGCTGGTGATCCGATGTACCGTTTTGGTCATCAACAAGTTGGTGATGTACACGATCCAAGTTCGCAAACCGAGGATTTGGGAGACAATGCTATGTTAGCAAGTGAATACGGTATTAAAAACTTAAAGCGCATTGTGCCAAACCTTATAGAGTGGACCACCGAAGCTGGCGAAGACTATGACGATTTACAAGAAATGTATGGGCATGTTATATCTCAATTTAACCGTTACATGGGGCATGTTTCTAATAATATTGGTGGGGTTTATGAGCATTATAAAACTGCCGACCAAGATGGAGCGGTATATACAGCTGTGCCTAAAGCACATCAAAAAGAAGCGATGCAATTCATTCAAGATAACTTGTTTGATACACCAGATTGGTTAATTGATAAAACTATTTTTGACCGTATTGAATACTCAGGTTCAGTTGAGCGTGTTAGGGCGTTACAATCTAGAACATTGAATAATATTTTGCGATTAGGAAGAATGCAACGTTTAATTGAAGCGCATACTTACGATAGTAATACGTACGCTTTAACTGAGATGATGAGCGATTTACGCAAAGGCATTTGGAGTGAGCTTCGTAGTGGCAAAAAAATAGATACCTACAGACGTAACCTACAACGAGCGCATATTGACAGACTAGCCTATTTAATGACAGCTAAAGACCAAAGAAAAGCTCCTGCATTTGGCGGTTATCAAAAATCCACTGCCGTTAATACAAGTCAGTCAGATATTAGAGCAGTTGTAAGAGCTGAATTAAAAACATTACGCTCTCAACTAAGAAATGCTCGAGGTGGCGACTCCATGAGTAGAATGCATATTTCAGATGCCATTGAGCGTATCAATAATGTTTTAGACCCAAAAGTTGTTGTAACCAAGGGCTAACTGAAAATAAATTACGTAAAAAAGGCTTCAAATTGACTTTGAAGCCTTTTTTAATTTTATAACCCGTTATTTATAAATTGATTAAACTTTATTTCATAATTATGAATACAAAAAATGTTAACTTTATAACAGCTCCAAATATTAATTGATGTATTAATCTTTTAAACCAACTACTTATAAAAGTTAAACTCTTTTACTTTGTGTTTTTATCTTTATTTTAGGACATTCTTTATTGCCTTATGGTAAGCATCGAACTCAATAAGATTATTATGTCCTCCTCCTTCGACCGTAATGAAATCTAATTTTTCAATATTTAATTCTGAAAGTTTTTTACCTGAGGTGTAAGGTACCACAGCATCTTCTGTACCATGAATAATAGTTATTGGACATTTGGCGTCGATCAAATACTGATACGTTGGGAAATGGTACCTCAACAATTGCTTTACAGGAAACACAGGAAATCGATGCTTGGCAACATCCAAAATACTGTAATAAGGGGTTTCTAAAATAAGTTGTTGGGGGCTGTTCTTTGAGGCTAAATATGAGGCGATCCCTGTGCCCAGAGATCTTCCGTATAAAGTGATTTCTGTTTCAGGATAATGACCCAAAAGATAATCATAGCAATATTTTGCGTCGTTGTACATTGCTGCTTCACTAAGCTTCCCCGTACTTTTTCCATAGGTTCTATAGTCCATAACCAATACATCGTAGTTTTTCTTCACAAAGTATTCCGTAATATTTCCCCAGCGGCTTAAATCTCCTGCATTACCGTGAAAATAGAGAATTACACCTTTAGGGTTATCAACTTTAAAATGAAGTGCATTTATGATGGCATCCTTTTCAGTCTTTAGAAATAATTCCTCAAAAGGATAATTAAAACTGTATTGATAATCTTGTTGTAAAGTTGTTGGCAGAAACAAAATTTTTTCTTGAAAAAAATAAAGTGCAGATCCTATCATAGCATATAAACCTAAAAGAATTATAATAAATCTTTTAAACTTTTTTCTTCGTTTTTTTTGATGAGTGAATAACATTAATACTTGTAGTTTCTAAATCAATGGTTTTGGGTTGGCTATTAAGAATTTCATCTAGCATGTTGTGGTAAGCTTCAAAATTATTTAAATTCTTGTGTCCACCACCTATAACGGAATGCAACTTGGTTAGCTTAGGCTGTATCTGTGCTAATTTTACACTCGTTTTATAAGGAATCAGCTTATCGTGCGTACCGTGGATAATATGTATCGGACATTTTACGTACTTCAACCATTTGTAGGTAGGCAGCGGATATTTTATCAATAAGGACAAAGGCATAAAAGATGCATAACGTGCCGTAACTTTAGTTAAGCTATAATATGGAGCATCTAAGATGAGCATTTTGGGATTGTTTAAAGAAGCGAGTTTTGCTGCAAAACCAGAGCCCAATGAACGACCGTAAAGTATAATTCGGTCTTCGGTGGTTTGTTCCTTAATTTTATTATAAACCAATTGCAAATCGCGTTTAATGGCTTTTTGAGAACGTTTTCCTGTGCTCTTTCCAAAGCCACGGTAATCGACCATCAACACATTATAACCATGTCTTGTAAAGTCTACAGCGAATTTCCCCCAACCTTTGATACTCTTTGAGTTTCCCTTGAGGTATAGTACAATACCCTTACTTTCTCCTTTGGGAAAAAACCGTAAACCATTAATTATCGCTCCATCTCTGGTTTCTAGGTTGTACTCCTTGGTTTCTTGGTTTTCGTAATCAAATAGAAAATCTTTGGGCAACTTTTCGGGCTTAAACAACATATAATCTTGCAAATAGTATAGTGCTATACTTATAGCAATATAAATCGCTAAGATTAATAAAAGAGTTGAAACCCAATACGGCATAGATGGCATGTTACTTTCTACAAGATACCGAATTTAAATGATTAACTCAAAATAGTTAATACTAACTCCATCTTGTAAAAGAAAAATATACACATTGGGTGTAGGTTAAAGCTAAAGGCTAATTTCGATTATAAAAAACTACTCTTTCAATAGCGTGTCAAAATATTGAATGGTATGCCCAAGACCTTCGCGCAAATTAATTTTAGGTTCCCAACCATTTAATTCTTTTTTTGCAAGGCTTATATCTGGTTGACGTTGCATCGGGTCGTCTTGAGGTAATGGCAGGTAAGTTATCTTGGATTTAGAACCTGTTAAATCTATAACTTCTTTTGCCAATTGAAGCATGGTGAATTCAACCGGATTACCGATATTGACCGGCCCGGTGAAACCATCACGAGAATTCATCATACGATGTGTACCTTCAATTAAATCATCTACATACTGAAAACTTCTAGTTTGCTTTCCATCACCAAAAATTGTGATATCATCACCTTTTAAGGCCTGAACTATAAAATTAGATACCACTCTTCCATCCTGTGGGTGCATTCTAGGTCCATAAGTATTAAATATTCTAATAATCTTAATCTTTACATTATTCTCTTTATGGTAATCCATAAATAAGGTTTCCGCACAACGTTTGCCCTCATCGTAACAAGATCTTTGACCAATTGGGTTGACATTCCCCCAATAACTTTCTGGTTGTGGGTGCACTGTTGGGTCGCCATAGACTTCACTTGTAGAAGCTTGCAAAATTTTAGCTTTAACCCGTTTTGCAAGACCCAACATGTTTATGGCTCCCATTACGGAAGTCTTCACTGTTTTGATAGGGTTATACTGGTAATGTACCGGTGACGCTGGGCAGGCCAAGTTATATATTTCATCTACCTCAACCATATATGGATTGGTAATATCGTGTCGTACCAATTCAAAATAATGATGGTCCATTAAGTGTTCGATATTGCGTTTTGAGCCCGTAAAATAATTATCTAAACAAATGACCTCATTACCTTCATTGAGTAGTCGTTCGCACAGATGTGACCCTACAAATCCCGCTCCACCTGTTACCAATATTTTTTTCATGTATATTTTTTATAAATAAGCGCTTAAAAATAAGACTTTATTTTAAGCTAATTAATAAAACCCATAAATTGACGGCAGACTTATATATAGATAGTGAACCAGCAAGGAACATACAAGTGCATTTAAGTTTCTACATGTTGCAGTGCAAACATTAACAAACAAATTGATAAGTGTCCCTATATATTTGATAAACGCTGTTTTTTTAATGAATAAGAGGTTATTTTACATTTAGTTAGCACATTTTTCTAGCACTTTATTCAAGACGGGCAAAATTACGTACAACTTTCCTTTTATGCTGTGTTTGCTTGCCGAGGGCAGCATACGTAATATAACGTGAGTTCGGCATAAGATTCAAGTACCGTATAATTTAAAATGCTGTTATTTAAGTAGTTGGAATCGTCACTTCGAGTGTGTTTTAGACCCAAAAGAGAAAAATGTATCGAGAAGTTGTTTTTTTTAATAATTCTCGATACAATTTCTTCGTTCCTCAGAAATCACTCGAATTGACAATCAATCTTTTATACCTTGGGTGTTCTATTATTATATCAACTCACGTTAATATACAAACCGTTGTGTACAGTATTTTTATTCTAATTCCATTTTTTCGTTTATGGTTTTAGTGCAAAATGGGGTTCCACTTTTAGAAGGGTTCCATCCTAATTCCAACGCCTGTTGAATCCATTTAGCAATATCAGAAGGCTTTACTGGATTAACAATTTCGGTACCGATGTCCTTTGGGTGATTTCGGTCTGTATATATAAATAGACTCGTTCCGGGGTTTTCTTCTAGTTCAATGGCTACATGCAATTTTCCAATTCCATAGTCGGACTGAGTATAGGTAGCTTTTTTACGGATTAACCATCTAAAGTTTAGCTTATTAACTACTATTTTTCTTGTTCCTTTTTTGGGTATTGCCATTTCTCTTCGTTGAATTTATATATTCTTTTTCGATAGGGGTTGGCATTGTTTTTCCACTCGCTAAAAAATGAAAACCAATGGGTACTTCTAAATTACTTATTTCACTTATTAAGCTTGCATTAAGGCTTAATTCCCCGAGGTTTCCCGTGCCAATATGATATTCTATTACTACACTTATAGACGCATTTGCTTTCTCTACTAATTTTTGTACGCCCTCTGTGTCAGTTTTTAAAATGTTTACTAGTTTTTTTATCTTCTCTAGAACACTTTCTGGGTAAGAATCTATGCTAATAGTTAAACTACTATAGTTATATTTTATTGAACTGCCTTTAATGGCTACATCCCCTTTATTTCTAATTTTAGTTGGTTCTATTTTTGTAAAACTTTTTAAGACCTCGCCACTATAGGTTTTTGACATTGCCGAGAAATTAACTCTATTCCAAGATTCAGTGTAAATGCCATTCACCTTTTTTAAATGTATGTCAACACAAATCGCAAAATGGAATCTTTCATCTTTTACTGGCACATATACTATAGCTATTTTATCGTTCTTATAGTTAAATGCGTCTAAATCTATTCGGGTGATTTTTATTTTGCCATTTTCTTCTATGAATGTGTGTGTTTCTAAAAGTATAATACTCCACTCATTAGTTGGGTTTTTTAGTTCTTTAAGTGCTATGTCTATTATCTGTTGCTTGTTCAATGATTTTGTTGCTTTATATTGTCTAGTCCTAAAATATGGCTACAGGTTAACGTTGATTTACGCTGTTAGTTGTATACCTTATTTGGTGTTTCATGTTTATACTTTTGTTTTATTAGTTAAATCGCTGTTGTTTATATATTGTGTTGTAGGTAGTTGTTCTTTCTAATCATCATGTGTTTTTCTAACCAGTGATTAGGATATCTATTCTCTTTTTGGGAAAACCAGTTAAAAATTAACTCGAGCTTTTCTGTCCTATTGTATAGATAGCACAAATCGATGAGCATGGGTGCTTTTTGGTATGACGTTGAACTATATCCTGAAAGATAAAAATTTAAAATGCCATCAAAGTTTGACATCATATGAAAGAATCTGAAACCTACAGTTGATATATTCTTTGCTATTTCATTAGAAAGCTCAATATTATCTTTTTTTGAGAAGTCCACACTTTTCAAAAAATTGGCTTTTGAACCATCCAACGCAAAGAGAGTGCTGTCCCAATGGTGTTTCCCTTTAGTTTCTCCAATTTTCCCTAAGGTATTGCCATGATTTAGAGCTGGGTTATTTTTTAAATATTTTCGATAATTACTATTGCGGACTTCAAAACTTGGATTAAATATGCACATTCCGCTAGCGGTATTATAACGCTGCCCATTAAATTAAACTATCCATTCGAAATCATTCTGTTCACTTTTTAAAGTGGACCCAGTTTTGAGGATTTTAAAAGTGGTAAATTCTATTTGAGGTAGAATATAATTTTCTAATATTTTAATAAACCGCTCTTGGGGTTTATATCCTTTATAAAGAAATTGTATTGTACTCATTGCTTTAATTGGTTGCGGTCTCGGCTATGAACAGTTGCGTGGGTTAGCACGGACTTTTGCAAATACACGACAAGCTGAAAATTCCGCAGGAATAAAAAGCTCATAATTAGGGTGATATGATGCAAAAATATCCCAAAATGTTGGGTTGTTTGGGTTCTCAGTTTTGATGAATTCATTAAAAACTTCTTTGGGCTTTTTTCTTCAATCCAAAATTTTTGTTTCATCTTTTACTATAATTACTTAGAACTGTCTTGTGTATGAATATTAGCGGGGTTTCTAAGCACTTCACTATTAAACCGCTATTTTGTTTATTTTAAATTTGCCAAATCGCCCTACTTTACGTACATCTCTTGTTAGTGGCTGCCATTTTTGGTTTATAAAAATTTAACCGTATACCATTTTTCTTCGCTTTGAAAACCATGTTTTTTCACATCAATCTTCCAATGGTCTCCATCCTTTTTTAATATAAATTGCTCTTTCTCCTTTACAGCATAATTGAAATATGTTTCTACAACAGCTCGTTTCGCTGACTTCATTATAAACAATAACCTTGTGTCTGGATAATTTAAATAATCATACTTTGGTCGATTTCCAAAAGAGCGACCACGCCAATCATTTGGTTTTATGCAAATTAGAGATGTAATTTCCCTATATCGCATAGTGTACTCTTTCCATAATTCCTTTTCACCAGGCTGAACTTGATTTGGCTCTTTTGGATTTTTCAAGTCCAGACTTCGTTCGTATATTTCCTTTTCCAAACTGTCTAGTGCTCGAAGATTCTTGATTAAGAAAACAAGTATCTCATTTGATAAATGTTGAAATTTTTCTGATGATTGACTACTGTCAATGTTTAGTCTTTCAATAATCTCTTGGGGTGTTTCTGTTTTCTGCATTAGCTCAATTTGTTTAGTATTATTTGCCTTAGTTATGAATATTTTTCTATTTGTTTTTCAACCCAGTTGTTGAATTCTTTATTGTTAAAATCAGTAATTTCGTTTCCTCTTTCGGGTACTTAAACCCTGCTTGTATTGGGTAGGTGCTATTGCTTATTTGTTATGGCTTTTTAACAATATTTTCCAAAATGGCTTATTTTCTATTGGTACTAATGCACAATACATCAAGATTTTTTCTCTGCTACATTGTCTTTAATGTCTTTTTTCCAGGTCGAATATCTCACTTCCAAATCTTTAGGAACATATA